>NZ_JBEDTC010000006.1:0-533724 GCF_040118815.1 Alcanivorax sp. | reverse complement strand
ACATCGGGAAGGCGGGGCGCACATGAAGGCAAGCTGGATATTCTCGGCCAACGACGTGGTGATCAACCTGGGGGTCATCACCGCCGGCGCCCTGGTCGCGTGGACCGGGTCCAATTATCCGGATCTGATTATCGGCACCATATCGGGAGTCATTGTACTTAACGGGGCCAGGCGTATTCTGGCGTTGAAGGGTTAAATAATTGCTCATTATTGGCAACAAGCACTCGTCGTATGCCCTGTTTTCCATATCGAGCCTGCTGGCAGCGTCAGATCAGGCTGCAAAGTGGCTGGTGCAGCAATCAATGGCCTATGGCGAGTCTATTTCAGTGACCCCGTTCTTTAACTGGGTGCACGTATGGAACACCGGTGCCGCATTCAGTCTTTTTGCGAATGGCGGAGGCTGGCAGCGCTATTTTTTAATCGGAATCGCGGTGGTGGTCTCGATTTTCCTGATCAAGCTGATTCTTGAAAATCGTCATAAAGGAGAAGCCTTCGCTTACAGTCTTATCCTCGGTGGCGCCATGGGCAACCTGATTGACCGAATATTTCGCGGCTACGTTGTGGATTCCTTTGATTTCTATTGGCGGGACTGGCACTGGCCGGCCTTTAATCTGGCTGATATTGCTATTGTCACCGGTGCCTTGCTTTTCGTTTCCGGCAGTTTGTTGGGCGAAAAAACAAACACCAATACAAACCCAGATAGGCAAGGCTGACGTTACAGCTATGAACGCCATTGGGAAGAATGTGCGGTTCGCTAAGCGTGGGCTTCTTATCGTGTTTTGCTCAGACCCGGCAAGCGGGTCATCCTGTAGATAGTCCATCGCAAGTTCATTTGCCAGGTCTAAAACCTTGAAGGCAAGCGATCGGAGAATGCGGAGGCCTTCCGTATCGCGCAGCGGCTAGATGAGTTCTTGGAGAATGAATTCAACCTCCCCTCCCCCCTACAACTTCCTGACGACACAAAACCGCTTGAACGAAAATAGTGAATTAAAGCCTGATACCGGTTCTACATGATAGGAATATCATTCATCGGTTAGAAAAATAGCAGCAGGAAGCGAGAGAGCGTCGCTAATCTGGTAGATTTTGAGCAGAGTAATGTTCTTTTCGCCACGCTCAATGTGACCCATATAGCTGCGGTCCAAGCCTGCTAAACTTGCAAGCTCCTCTTGGGATAGGCCTTTCTGCTTTCGCATTGCTCTAACCTTTGCGCCAAATGCCTGAAGACGAGCATTGCTCATGGAAGTCTCACCTAAAAGTGAGAACTATCATTTTTTGATGCCTGAGCATCCACGGACTATAATACCCATTTTCCGTTTGGGTGGAGAATGTCTCACCTGCAAAGAAATGCGCCATGCCCATGTGGTAGCGGGGTTAAATACAAGAAGTGCTGCTTGCCAAGGCAGGAAGCAGAGCTGCACGCCACGAACCAAGGGCAGGTATATGCGTTATTGAACCAGATTATTCCAGACACAATTGGCTCGCCCGACGAAAACAGCAAGGAGTTCCAGCGACTTGAGGAGTGGGCTAATCGCTATTTATCAGGGATTGATCGCCGGCACCCTCTATTTGAGCCTCTGTCCGATCATTTGTGCACACACAGTGAAATCATTGCAATCGCCAAACAACAGAAGATCCATAGTTATTTGTCCGTGGCCGAACCTCTATATATTGCATGGCTAAATTCTTGACCATCACTACCACATGGTTGTTACGGGTGATTTATCTATTTAAATTGAGGTTACACCCAATGTGTGAGGTGCTTATGAAATTGAAAGTGCAGAAAATTAGTAATGGCGCAGGACTTCGAGTCCCTAAAACTGTCTTGCAGCATCTTGGTCTTGATGTGGGAAGTATCGTTGATATGGAACTGACTGATGAGCAGTTGATCATTCGCCCAAAGCCCATGCCGACCTTGGAAGAGATGTTGGCAGCTTGTACACCAGAGAATACCGCACTGAGCGAGGAAGACCGCGAGTGGCTTAGCGATGGTCCGGTCGGTAAAGAGATTTTGTGATCCCCTGCCCGGCGCCACCAATAATGTAACAGGGATGCAGCGGTTGCGTCGCGCACAGTTGACACGGCATTCGTGCTACCCGATTGATTATCATAATAAAATACACCACTTGGTGTGCATACATGTTAAATAGGGTATTATCAAGAGTTGACGTTTCTCATGCTCCTGGTGTTCTACGATTGGGTTCACAGCAGGTAAGCAAAGGATCATCTAGAGCCGTTAGTCAGAGAGGCTCGAGCTAAACCGGCTGAGCCTCACTCTCCACGCAGACTGAGATAGATATCATTCGGAGACACCTAGACGAGTTAGCCTCTTAAAGCGGCTAGCGGCTGCTGTGCTCGAAACGGTACGTCATATTCAACTGCACCCGCGGCGCCTCACTGCGGTCTCCCGCCTGATTGTCACGCAGCCCGTATGATAGCTCCGCACCATAGCTCAAGGCTGGCGAGTATTGATGTACCGCCGTCAGTGTCCAATAGCGGGTGCGCCGCAACGACTCGGCAGGCAAGGCGGAGTCGACTTCGATTGTGACCTCCCCTGCTACCATGGCTAACGTCCATGCTGAATTGAGCTGCCATTGAGAACCCAGATATCCCCCTTGCGCCAGCAGAGGCTGCAGATCCCGGCCGGTATAGACATAGCCATCCATGCCGCTGTCGCCAAAGCCGGACAGATCATTGTAGTAATGCGCCATGCCCTGGCCGTAACTGCCGCTGGCGAGCAGTTTGACAGTGTCGCTAACGTTGATAGCGGCACTGGCCACGCCGCCCGTGGCGTTGGCAAATTGCTGGTCGCCATCCGCGAATTTCACACCAAGTTCACGGTTTACCACACCCAGCTTGATGTGCCCGGCGGGCAAACCCTGTTTCCAGGTAGCGATGGCATCGGGCCTGCGACCCGCAGCGCTGGTCGCGTTGGTTGGGTCGTAAATCTCACTGTTAGGATCTTCGAGGGCCAGAGTCAGGTGCTCGCCTTGCCAGCGCACACCGGTTTGGCGCGCAAAGATCGCGCTGTTTGGCCCCTGGGCATCCAGGGTTAACGGCCAGGCCGAACCATCCAGCAAGGCTGTAAAGCCGTAACCCGCGCGCCATGGGCCGTTTTCGACATAAAAATCACGGATGCGCAATTCATAGCTGTCCAGGCTGCCGAACAGGTCCATCGCAAAGACCATGTGCGGGCCGCTGCCCTCGCCCACCTGAAAGCCAAACCGGCTGTTCTTGGCGCTCATGACGAAATTCTGCTGATTAGTGTCACCAGCAGGAATGGTGCTGGGAATTAGAAGCTCGTCGAAGCCGGCATCTTTATCGTCATAGATGGCATCAACGCTGACGCTGCCGAAGACGGTCAAGGTTGGCCAGTTCAGTTCGAATTCTGCTGGCTCATCAGCAAAGCGGGACTTGAGCTGGTCGAGCTCGGATTGCAGACGACGGATTTCAGCCTGGGTGCTATCCCCGTGGGCGGCGCTGGTTAATGCGGCAGTGCTGAAAACAGTCATCCAGACGGTGGTTTTCACCCTGGACATGAAGATCTCCTGAAGGTCCACCGGATCACGGTGAGCGCTCAATGTGGCACCGCCTTTCCGGCTGCCCTGCCTTGTGGGCGGGGTTGGTTCGGACTGGCGAAGCGTTGAAGGCGCGCAGGATACGGAACTGTGAGGGTGTCAGCCACTAAACGTGCTGTTTATTGGTGCATAAATGACAAAAACTTGACCGGCAAATGCAACGAACTTCACCTTGAGCGGGCAAAATACGAAGCAGGCATACGAGGTGGAGAGTTAAGATTGATGCGCCGGGTTGGCCTTGCGCCACCCCGGCTCACGCATCAGCGCTTATTTGCTCAGCTGACGCATGGCTTTTTCAAGCCCTTCAATCGTCAGGGGGAACATGTGGTGCTCGGAAAGCTGCTTGATCCACTGGGTGGAGGTTGTCATCTGCCAGGCGCGTTCCGGTTCCGGGTTTAGCCACACCACTTTCTCATAGGTGTTGGTCACCCGTTGAAACCAGACGGCACCGGCTTCTTCGTTCCAGTGCTCCACGCTGCCGCCCACCGAGTTCACTTCATAGGGGCTCATGGCGGCGTCACCCACGAAGATCACCTTGTAGTCACTGCCGTACTTGTGCAGCACGTCCCAGGTGGAGATCTTCTCGTCCCAACGCCGGCGGTTATCTTTCCATACGTACTCATAGATGAAGTTATGGAAGTAGAAATATTCCATGTGCTTGAACTCTGCCCGGGCGGCAGAGAAAAGCTCTTCACACAGCTTCACGTAAGGATCCATCGAGCCGCCAATATCAAAGAAAATCAGCACTTTCACGCGGTTTTCTTTTTGTGGGCGCATCTTGATATCAAGCAAGCCAGCGTTGCGGGCGGTGGACGAGATGGTGTCGTCCATGTCCAGCTCTTCATCGCGGCCGGTGCGGGCAAATTTTCGCAGCCGGCGCATGGCCAGCTTGATGTTGCGAGTGCCCAGCTCCACGGAATCATCTAGGTTGCGGAATTCCCGCTTCTCCCAGACCTTCACCGCTTTCTTGTTCCGTGAAGGGCCGGTCATACGCACCCCTTCCGGGTTTTCTCCGTAACCGCCGAACGGACTGGTGCCACCGGTGCCAACCCATTTGTTGCCGCCCTGGTGACGCTTTTCCTGTTCTTCAAGCCGCTTGCGCAGCTCGTCCATGATTTTTTCCAGGCTGCCGAGCCCCTTGAGCTTTTCAAACTCTTCCGCGCTCAAGTTCTTTTCCAGCTCTTTGCGCAACCACTCGTCCGGGATCACCTTGCTGAGCCAGTCCGGCTCCAGGTTTTCCAGGCCTTCAAAGTAGTTGGCAAACGCCTGATCAAAGCGGTCGTAGTATTTTTCGTCTTTCACCATGACCGCTCGGCTCAGGAGGTAGAAATCCTCAATGGAGCCAAACGCCACATGCGCATGCAGCGCATCGAACAAATCCAGCAGCTCACGCAGGGTGACTGGCACCCGGTAGCGACGCAGATTTTCGAAAAAACCAATAAGCATAGTCTGCCCGTGGACCGGTTAGCTTTCGCGGCGATTCATGAACGCCAGACGCTCGAGAAGTTGCACATCCGATTCGTTCTTCAGCAACGCACCATACAACGGTGGAACCGCACTCTTGGTGTCGCGACTGCGCAGGATATCTTGCGGGATATCGTCGGCCATCAGCAGCTTCAGCCAATCGATCAGCTCACTGGTAGAGGGCTTCTTCTTCAGTCCCGGTACCTTGCGCAGATCGAAGAAGATTTCCAGTGCTTCGCTCACCAGGTTCTTTTTGATCTCGGGGAAATGCACATCCACGATGGCCTGCATGGTGGCTGCATCGGGGAAGTTGATGTAGTGGAAAAAGCAGCGGCGCAGGAAGGCGTCGGGTAGCTCTTTCTCGTTATTGGAGGTGATGATCACGATCGGGCGCTGTTCCGCCTTGATCAGTTCGCCGGTTTCATAGACGAAGAACTCCATGCGATCCAACTCCTGGAGCAGATCGTTGGGGAATTCGATGTCCGCCTTGTCGACTTCATCGATCAGCAGTACCACCTGGCCTTCATGGGTGAAGGCTTCCCAGAGCTTCCCCTTTTTCAGGTAGTTGGCCACATCTTCGACCCCTTCGGCGCCGAGCTGGGAATCACGCAGGCGTGATACTGCATCGTATTCATACAGGCCCTGCTGCGCCTTGGTGGTGGACTTCACGTTCCAGGACAGCAGTGGCAGCCCCAAGGATTCAGCAACCTGCTCGGCCAACAGCGTTTTACCAGTGCCGGGCTCGCCTTTGATGAGCAGCGGGCGCTTGAGGGCTATGGCTGCATTCACGGCCATTTTCAGGTCGTCTGTGGCCACATATTGGTCAGTACCCTGAAACTGCATGAAATTCTCCAAACTGAACAGTTAATCGAACGGGTGATCAGGCGGCACACTCTAGCAATCCAGTGGCGCCGGGCAAAGGGCTATAATAGCCAAGGAAACAGTGATTTGCGTCAATGGACCATCGCCCATCTTGATCGTGGCGGGCGATAAACCCTTGTTCTGGCCTGCCTCGCGGTGTGCCATAATTCGCACCATGAATTTGCTCCTGCTGCATCCCGACCAATACCTGCACGACGCACTCTGGCGGTTGAATGCCCGCCAGAGTGCCCACGTGCGCACTGTGCTCAACCTGGCTGAAGGGGAGCAATGTCGGGCGGGTCTGCTGAATGGCGGCATCGGGATGGCTACCATCAAAGCAATTAAAAACAATGAGGTAACAGTTTTTTTTAAAGCTAATTCTAAGGTAGTGGCGGCCCCGCCGCTGTCTTTGCTGATGGCGCTTCCCCGACCCAAAATGCTTAAACGTATCCTTATCGACGCCACCAGTCTCGGCATCAAACGTATCGTGCTGATCAACAGCTGGAAGGTGGACAAGAGCTATTGGCAAACCCCTAACCTCAAGGCCGACCTGCTGCGCGAGAAGATGATTCTCGGGCTGGAGCAGGCACGAGACACCTGTCTGCCAGAGTTGACCCTTGCTCCGCGCTTCAAGCCTTTCGTGGAAGACTCGCTGGATGAATGGGCCGGTAGCGGTCAGCGCCTTCTGGCGCACCCGGGCGATTACCCCACCCTGCCTTGTGATTTGGCCGAGCCAGTCACCCTGGCCGTGGGCCCGGAAGGGGGCTGGACACATTACGAAGTGGACATGCTGCAACGACACGGGTTTGCCTGTCACAGTTTCGGGGCGAGGATTCTGCGGGTGGAAACGGCACTGCCGGCCTTGGTCGGGCGCATAATGAGGCTGCCCTAGGAGTGGCGATTGAGTCGCGAAGGCTCCTCATAACCCGTTACGGGTTCTGAGGAGCGAGTTACGAAAAGCGAAACTTGGCCGAGGGCCCATGGTTTTCGAGACGCGTTTGTCGTAACTCGATGCTCTCAGCCTAGCGGCGATACGGTCCGCGACGTGCTTTGCGGGGCGGATTGCTGCCGCTGCGCTGGTGGCGCAGGCGCGCGCGGCCGTAGAGCCCCGTGTATTTCTTGCCCTTGAGTTCCACCTTGTCGATCAGCGCCTTCATTTGCTCCGGCTCCAGTTCCATCCAGCGACCCTGACGCAGTTGCGGCGGCAGTGTCAGGTCGCCAAAGCGGATACGCATCAAGCGGGCCACTTCCAGATCCTGGGATTGGAACAAACGGCGGACTTCCCGGTATTTGCCGCCGGTCAGGGTAGCCTTGTACCAATGGTTGGCGCCCTCTTCTGCACCACCGGCATCTTCAATGCTATCGAATTTAGAAACACCGTCTTCCAGCAGCACACCGTCGAGCATTGCCTGGCGCTTCTCCGGGGTCATGCCACCGCGCACGCGCACCGCATATTCACGGACAAACCCGTTTGAGGGGTGCATCAAACGGTGGGCTAACTCGCCGTCTGTGGTAAACAGCATCATGCCTGTGGTGTTGATATCCAACCGGCCGACCTGCACCCAGCGCATGCCCTGCAGGCGCGGCAGGTTATCGAACACCGTCGGGCGCCCTTCCGGGTCGTTGCGCGAACACACTTCTCCCGGTGGCTTGTGGTACATAATGACCCGCTGAACGGTATCTTCTTCGGCCTTCACTTTAATCATCCTGCCATCTACACGTAAGGTATCTTCACTGCCAACCCGGTCACCCAGGGTCGCTACAGCCCCGTTGACCGAGACGCGACCGTCACTGATCCAGGTTTCAAGTTCCCGGCGGGAACCCAGCCCGGCACGAGCCAGGACTTTTTGTAATTTCTCACTCATGGGGCGTTCGGCTTTCCTCTGCGCTGTCGTTCGGTGCCTGCTCCTGGTCAGAAGCATCTTCTACCGCGACATCATCACTTTCGTTTGCACCGCCGTCCGGCTCTGTGGGGGCATCGTCTGCCACGGCACCGCTGTTGTCCGGAACGGGTTCTGCGTCATTTTTTTCGCCGGGTTTACGGCGGAATTCCTGTTCAAAACTGGCGAGAACGGAATCCACCTTGTCCATGCTCATTTGCGTGGAGTCGTCGATTTCCGGTTCCGGCTCAAAGCCAGGGATGCTTTCCTGATCACCTGGCAGACGCACTTCGCGTTCGCCAAAGTTATCGTCGTCAATGTCACCTTCCGAGGCTTCGTCGGCATCGCCCTCGCCCGCCTTGCTGGGGGGCACATCGGTCAAGGCCAGCTCTTCATTCAGCTTGTCCAGGTCGCGAATTTCCGCCAAGGATGGCAGGTCTTCCAGGCTCTTGAGGTCGAAGTAGTCCAGAAACTGCTTGGTGGTCGCGAACATCGCCGGGCGCCCCGGCACATCCCGGTGGCCGACAACACGCACCCAGTTTCGCTCCAGTAGGCTCTTGACGATATGTGAGCTTACCGAAACGCCACGAATCTCTTCGATTTCGCCACGGGTAATGGGTTGGCGATATGCAATCAGGGCCAGGGTTTCCAGAATGGCGCGACTGTAACGTGGTGGCTTTTCTTGCCACAAACGGCTGACCCAGGAGCCCAGTTCTGAGCGCGCCTGAAAGCGGAAACCGGATGCCACTTCCTTGAGGAAAATGCCGCGGCCTTCGTATTCATCAGCTATCTGCTCCAGGTATTTGGACAAGTCCTGTTTACTGGGGCGATCCTCTTCATCGAACAATGCCAGCATACCATCGCGGTCCAGCGGCCCATCGGCTACAAGAATAGCGGCTTCAACGATTCTTTTTATTTGTTCAGCGTCCACGCTTACCCCTTGCTCCCATCGTGTGCATCGTCATCCGCAACATCGAGGGCATCTATATCACTTTCGTAGGCATCCGGTGCGGCATCGGGTTCATCGTCGAGCTCCAGGCCAGCGATCAGGTCGGATTCTTCCAGCACCAGGGTTTTAGCCTTCACATGGATCGGTGCAAACGACTCGGTCTGCACCAGCTCAATCAGCGAGCCCTTCACCAGCTCCAGTGTGGCGAGGAAAGTCACTACCACGCCAAGCTTGCCCTCTTCAGGATTGAACAATTCGATAAAAGGCACAAAGTCCCGGCCTTTCAACTTGTCCAGCACGCTGGCCATGCGCTCACGGGTGGACAGTTTTTCCCGGGAAATCTGGTGGCTCTCGAACATGTCTGCCCGGTGCATGACTTCTTTCAGCGCCAGCAGTAACTCGCGCATATCCACATCCGGCTGCGCTTTTTCACGCGTGTATTCCGGACGTTTGGCCTCGGCCGGAAACACATCCCGTTCCAAGCGCGGCAGCTCGTCGATATCTTCCGCCGCTTTCTTGAATCGCTCGTATTCCTGCAGGCGACGAATCAGCTCTGCGCGGGGGTCTTCCCCATCCTCTTCTTCGTCTTCCTTGGGCCGTGGCAGTAACATGCGTGATTTGATTTCACTGAGCATGGCCGCCATGACCAGATATTCCGCCGCCAATTCAAAGTTCATGGCCTTCATCAGCTCCACGTACTCCATGTACTGGACGGTGATGGTGGCGACAGGAATATCGAGAATGTCGAGATTCTGACGTTTGATCAGGTAGAGCAATAAATCCAGCGGGCCTTCGAAGGCCTCCAGAAAGACTTCCAGTGCATCCGGGGGGATGTAGAGATCGTCGGGTAGCTTGGTAATGGCCTTGCCGTATACCAAGCCAAACGGCATTTCCGACTGGCTCGGATACAGGGGCCCGAGCATGCCTGCTGGCTGCTCGGGCGCCGGAGCCTCTACTGTCGTCTGCTCTACCGTTTCCGTCATGCTCTGCTCCGCCTAGCGGTAATTCAGGCCCATGGCTGCGCGCACTTCTTCCAGTGTGGCGCGGGCGGCTTCGCGTGCTTCCTCGCACCCTTCTGCCACAATGGTGCGCACCAGGTCCGGGTTGCGCAGGTGCTCTTCCGCGCGTTTGCGGATGGGCTCCAGCTCTTCCTGAACCGCTTCGATAATCGGCTTTTTGCAATCCAGGCAGCCAATGCCGGCACTGGTGCAGCCTTCGCGCACCCACTGCCGGGCGGTGTCGTCAGAGTACACCATATGAAACTGCCATACCGGGCAGTTATCCGGGTTGCCGGGGTCGGTGCGGCGTACACGGGCCGGGTCTGTCGGCATGCGGCGAATTTTGCTGTCCACGTCGGCAGGCTCTTCGCGCATGCCAATGAAGTTGCCGTAGGATTTGGACATTTTTTGCCCATCCAGCCCTGGCATCTTGGAGGCTTTGGTGAGCAGTGATTGCGGCTCAGGCAGGATGACCTTGCCGCCGCCTTCCAGATCACCCAGCAGACGCTCTTTGTCGCCCAGTGTGATGTTCTGTTGTCCGTCCACCAGCGCGCGCGCTGTTTCCAGCGCCGCTTCATCACCTCTTTCCTGATACTGGCGACGGTGGTTCAAGTAAATCTTGGACTGCTTCTTGCCCATTTTCTTGATGGCGGCGTCCACGGCTTCTTCAAAACCTGGTTCGCGGCCATAAAGATGGTTGAAGCGACGTGCGACTTCCCGGGTCAGCTCCACGTGGGCGACTTGGTCCGCGCCCACGGGCACCTGCCCGGCTCGATAGGCGAGAATATCGGCAGACTGCAGTAGCGGGTAGCCGAGAAAGCCATAGGTGCTCAGGTCTTTCTCACGCAGCTTTTCCTGCTGATCTTTATAGGTTGGCACCCGCTCCAGCCAGGACAGCGGTGTCATCATCGACAGCAACAGGTGCAGCTCTGCGTGCTCCGGCACCTGGCTCTGGATGAACAGTGTGGCCGAGCCAGGGTTAACCCCGGCGGCCAGCCAATCGATCACTAAATCCCAGACATGCTGCTCGATATTGTGCGGGTTTTCGTATTCTGTGGTGAGTCCGTGCCAGTCTGCGACAAAGAAGAAACACTCAAACTCATGCTGCAGACGCGCCCAGTTTTTCAGCACGCCATGGTAATGCCCCAGATGCAGGCGGCCGGTGGCGCGCATGCCGGAAACAACTCGCTGGGAGGGAACCACGGAACTCAAAGCCAACTCCTTATACCCTATAGGTGGCATTCCAAGAGGAATGCTGCGGGGAAAGCCCGCGATTATACGGTGAACCGCGCCGTGAGGGACAGCGACTTGTCAGTGTCTGATCAAACCCTGAGCAAATTGCTGCAATTTGACTAATAGATGGCGTCGATTGGGCCTGCCCCTTCGCGCACCACCACCGGCCCCTCACCTTCAGACAGGGAAATGACGGTGGTTTCCAGGGTGCCGCAAAAGCCCCCGTCGATGACCAGGTCCACCTGGTTTTCCAGGAAGTCGCGCACGTCCTGCGGGTCGGTGAGCGGAAATTCGTCGTTGGGCAGGAGGCAGGTGGAGGTCATGATCGGTTCGCCATGTTCCGCCAGTAGCGCCTGACAGATGGCATGGTCAGGCACACGGATGCCGATGGTGCGCTTTTTCGGGTGCATCAGTCGGCGTGGCACTTCGGTGGTGCCCTGCAGAATGAAAGTATAGGCCCCAGGGGTATGCGCCTTGAGCAGACGATAATCCGGGTTATCCACCTTGGCGTACACCGCCAGCGCGGAGAGGTCGTGGCACAACAACGTGAACTCGTGCTTCTTGTCCAGCTGGCGCAGACGGATCAGACGATCCAGCGCAGCCTTCTCGCCAATACCGCAACCCAGTGCGTAGGTGGTATCAGTAGGATAAGCGATCAAGCCGCCGCCACGAATTACGTCTACTGCCTGACGAATCAGCCTTGGCTGCGGGGTTTCCGGGTGTATGTATAGCGTTTCAGTCATGGCATGCAATTCTGAGCGCCGCAGGGCAGCGGCGCAAGCCGCTTTAAGCATAAAGCGCGATATCTGGCCCGTGCGTGCTTCAGTAACGCCCTTCCCACACTGGCGTGGCGCCTGCCGGCACCGGCGGCAATCTGCCCAAGGCCAGCCAACGCTGCTCCGGGGAGTGGAAATCGGAACCGGCCGATACTTTCAGGTCGAAATGCTGCCAGCATTCGTCCAGCAACGCCTGCTGATGGGGGGTGAGCCCGGGCATGGCCACTTCCAGGCCATCGCCGCCGGCCGCCTTGAACTGGCCCAGAAAGTGGCGCAGGCGCTTGCGGGTCATGTTATAGGCATGGGGGTGCGCCAACACAGCGGTGCCGCCGGCCGCGTGAATTGCCGCAATGCCGTCCTCGAGGGTACACCAGGGCGTGGCCACAAATGCCGACTGCCCTTGTTTCAGGAAACGGTTGAAGGCATGACGGTGATTGCGGACTCGCCCGGTCTGCTCCAGTAGCTTGGCAAACCAGGGCCGACCCGGCGCGTCGTTATCGGCCAGCTCGCAGGCGCGCTCATAGCTGTTTGCCAACCCGGCGGCCTTGTCCAGCCGACGTCCAATTTCACGGGCGCGGTTGGTGCGAGCCTCATTTTGGGCACTAACGCGTGATTGTAAGGTCGGGTCTGCCACATCCACCCATAAACCGAGCACGTGGAATTCTCGATTCTCATGGCGAACGGATAGCTCAATGCCGTTAATCAGAGTCATTCCGTGCACTTGCGCGGCCTGACGGGCCTCATCCAGTCCGCGCAGAGTATCGTGGTCGGTCAACGCGAGATGGGTGACACCATAATCCGCGGCCCGCGCCACCAGATCAGTGGGCGACAGGGCGCCATCGGACGCAAGACTGTGGCAATGCAGATCAAAACACGCGGTCATAAAGGCTGGTTATCGGGTTGTATCGCAGACGGCAGCACCATTACAGGAACCGTCTGCAAGAAAACGGGTCGATTACGCTACCACAGTGCGGCAAAAAATAATGCAGGGAGGCAGGGTGAATTGCCTGCCTGATGCCGTTACCATCGTTGCCCTGCGGATGGTCGGCCGTGCCGCCGACACATCCTTTTCAGGCTACCAGCCCGGCACGGGATAAGGCGCTGCAAATGAAGCAACTATTTGATTACCTTCCGGTAATTGTGTTTTTCGGTCTCTATTTTCTCGGTGGCCGGGACATTATGCTGGCCACCTGGGGCATCCTGATTGCCACCACTGCCCAAGTTACACTGGGGTGGCTGATCTGGCGCAAAGTGCAAAAAATGCACCTGATCGTCTTTGTGATCACCCTGATCTTCGGCTCCATGACCCTGTTCTTCCAGAACGATGTCTTTATCAAATGGCGCCCTTCCATCATCAGCTTCACGCTGGGCGGCGTCCTTCTGCTTGGTCACTTTGTCCGCGAGCGTAACTTGCTGCAGCGCTTGTGCGAGTCGCTGATGGTGTCCGGTTTTGGATTTGTGGTGGCGCTGTCGCGCCGTGACTGGACGCTGCTGAATATCGCCTTCGTTCTTTATTTTGCTTTCATTGGCGCACTCAATCTCTATATCGCGTTCAATTTCAGCACCGACTTCTGGGTGAATTTCAAGCTATTCGGCTTTACCGCCTTGCAAATGATCTTTTATATCAGCGTCTTCGCGTATGTTTTTAAGAAAATGTCTGAGGAAGATCGTAAGCGCATCATGAAGCAGGACAGCGCCAACGAGTCGACTGACTCCAGCACTGAAAATGCCCCCTCTGACAACGAAAAAAAGGATGACCATGCTGTACGCGATCATCAGTGAAGACGTTCCCGACTCTCTGCCGTTACGCAAACAGGCTCGCCACGAGCACCTGGCACGACTGGAAGCCCTCCGTGATCAGGGGCGCCTGCAGCTGGCAGGCCCGCACCCTGCCATCGATAGCGATGACCCAGGCCCCGCCGGCTTTACCGGCTCACTGATCGTTGCCGAATTTGACTCCTTGGCTGACGCCCAGGCTTGGGCGGATGCGGACCCGTACATGGACGCGGGCGTGTGCGCCAACGTTACGGTAAAACCCTTCAAGCGCGTATTGCCCTGAAGACTGCGGCCGCAGCAGGCGGCCATCATGGCAATTTGCCATTTTTTACAAAGACACCACGGCCTGCGCGGCGAAATGTGACTATGGTAGCGCCCCTACCTGCATGACTTCTTTAGACTGCGCGGCCTGACTTCAAGGAGTGACTGATGCTCGCTAGATTATTTTGTGTGCTGGCATTGCTGAGCGCATCCAGTACTGCCCTCGCCGCTGCGGCATGGGTGGATGACAGTATTTATGTGCCCATTCGTGCTGCCGCCAATCCCAGTGGGCGCATTCTCCACCGTGGGATAAAAAGTGGCACCCGTATCGAGTTTCTCGGTTTCGAGGGTGATTGGGCGAAAATTCGCCATGGCGACACCGAGGGCTACATCGGCAAGCAATACCTGAGCCAGACCCCCACCGCCGAGATTCGTCTGGAGCGCGCCACTCAGGCCAGCGAACAGGCCAAGGCGGAAGTGGCAAAATTACGCGCCCAGCTCGCTGAGACCAAAGGCCAGCGCGATGCCCTGTCCGAGCAGTCCAGCGAATTGAAGAATTCCCTGAGCTCACGCAGCAATGAGCTGGAACAGCTACAGGAAGTGGCGTCCGACCCGATTCGCCTGGACCAGGCTAACCGTCGCCTCAACGAAGAGTTGAGCCTGCTGCGCTCCGAGCTGGATCAGGTGAAAGGTGAAAACGTGATGCTGCGAGGCAACAACACGTCGCAACAGTGGATCACTGGTGTGGGCATTCTTGTGATCGGCCTGATTGCCGGTGTGCTAATGCGGTCACGTTCCGGCCGTCGCCAGCGAGGTGGTTGGGCTAACTAGGCCAGTCCAGTGCGGCCCGGGCCAACCCGGGCTGCACGTCTTTACTCTCCCCATTGCGCCTCAAAAGAGCACCTCCCTCCCCGTTGTGCCTCTTAGTCCGGGTATTCCCACACCGGTAAACCGGCCTGAACCTCCAGCCTCAATACAATCCCGGTAATACCCTCGTAGCCCAGCGAACGGGGCCAGAACACATAGGGTTCGATTTCATAAAAAAACCAGGGGCGCCACACGCTGCGCCGAAAACGCACACTGGTGCGCCAGGTTTCGATGGACGCAACAGGGTCGGTAAAGCCATCAAAGCCGACCGAATAGCCTATCCCGGATTGTTTTCCCAGGCGGGTATAGAGGCTGACTGTCTGGTTGAAATACCAGTCCCGGTTCAACGCATTATTCTCTTCGGTCAGCTCGTATTCACTGCTGAAACGGATAGTCGATAGTTGTGTTAGCGGGCGATCCAGCTCAAACAAGGAGTTGATTCCAAAGCCTTCCGGGTCTTCCCAGTAGCCTTTCTGAGTAAACCGGAAATAGGTTTTGCCTCCCGGCAAGGGCGTATACCAGCGATAGCGGGCACGCAGAAAGGTCGTAAGCTCAGAGCGCAGGCCGGCATCCAGGTCCAGATTCATGCGGTCTGGCATTTTGGTCACCCACCGCAACGCGGTGCGAAAACCACCCGAATCATTGCCCACATCTTCCGGGCGGCTATCCAGATCATTACGCAGCTCGTCATCAACATCATCGTCATTCTGAAAGAGCAGGCTCAGCCGCTCCTGTGCATTAGGTAGCTCGACTCTGGCGCGCACCTTCACCTCGCTGCCGTCGTCGTCGTTATCTTGCCAGCGGCTGGCGCCGATAATGCGAAGCTGGGTGCCGGGTTGTTCTGTATCAATCTCATTGGGGCCGATAAAGAAGCCATCGACCCAGCGGGTGGGGCCACAAACGGTCCTGGACATCCAGTCATGGGTCCTGTCTACCCATCCAGCCTCACCGGAAAGATGCCCACAAGGGTTTGGGTGAAACGGCCTGCTCGGCCCTTCGAGGTCTGTGTCGAGGGTGTTATCAGTGACGGCGGCCCCTTGCGCGCTGGAAACCGTCCCATTCGGCGCCAGGCCATTTTCACTGGAAATTTCCGGGGCGCCCTGGGCGTAATCCGGCAGCAGCAGTCCGGATACCGAACACACAAGCATTAAGACCAGTAAACGTTGTTCCACAGTGCGCATCCCTGCAGCATAGCGGCATGAAATCATTTGCGGAATCCTGTGATGACAAACGGCTCTTTGACCGAAACGGACACGGGACAAGGCGTTTACCATTGGGTAGCATGCCCGTTTACGTTAACTGAACGAATCGCACTATGACCATCTGGCACAAGATCCGGGGCTTCCTTGCCCTGATAGGCATGCTGATTAACACCCTGCTCCTCTGCTTGCCCCTTTACGCTTTCGCCCTGCTGCGGCTCGTGCTTCGCTTTGAGAAGGCACAAGTCCTTCTGTCACGCATTCTCGTGACCATTGCAGAAACCTGGATTGGCAACAACAACGCCATTATTGCCCTGTTCAGTCAGATCAAATGGCGAATCAGTGGCATGGAGACTCTGAGCAAGGATCAGTGGTATTTGGTCACCTGTAATCACCAGTCCTGGGCTGACATCCTGGTGTTGCAGCGCATTTCCAATCGTCGCATCCCTTTCCTGAAATTTTTCCTGAAACAGGAACTGATCAAGGTTCCGTTACTGGGGCTGGCCTGGTGGGCACTGGATTTCCCCTTCATGAAGCGTTACACCAAAGCCGAACTGGAGAAAAATCCATCACTCAAAGGCAAGGATCTGGAAACCACCCGCAAAGCCTGTGAAAAATTCGCCTATTTTCCGACCTCGGTGATGAATTTCTTTGAAGGCACCCGTTTTGACGCGCAAAAGCACGCCGAACAAGGCTCGCCGTATCGCCACCTGCTGAAACCCAAGGCCGGCGGCGCTGCCTTTACCCTGAATGCCATGTCCGGGCATTTGCGAAATCTGCTTGATGTGACCATTATCTATCCCCCGGGCACGCCTCGCTCGCTGATCGCCTTTCTTGGTGGCGCCATGAACGAGGTGGAAATCGTTGTGCAGCAACGTGTTATTCCTGCCTGGGCCTCAGAGGGTAACTATGAAGATGACGCGGAATTCCGCGCTCGTTTTCAGCAATGGATTGGTGAACTCTGGGCTGACAAGGATGCATTACTAGACAATAAAAACGCCGGACGCCTAACGCCGGACGCCTGACACAAGCACCATTAGGGCGTCGCGCCTCAAGCGTCAGGCATTTGGCGCATTTTTGAGACTTGTTATGTTTGGCCGATTCCTGAAACCCCGCTGGCAACACGCTAACCCTGATATCCGGCTCAAAGCCATTGAGCAACTGAGCCTCTGCGACGACGCAATCCTTCTGAATCAGCTGGCACGGGGTGATGCCAGTGCGCTGGTTCGTGCTGCTGCCACTGGGCGACTCACGGACTTTGCCGCGCTAGACGAAGTGCACCAGCGTGACGAAGCTCCTTCCGTCCGCGAAGCCGCTTCCGTGCGCATCATGGCCCTGCTGGCCGGCACCACCGACGACGCCCCCAACAGTGACACCCGCCTGCGACTGATCCGCCTTACCGGCAACGAAGACGTGCTTGCCCATGTGGCCAGTCAAAGCCCCGACATGCACAGCCGTATGGCGGCCATTGAACGCCTGAAAGACGAAGGCGTGCTTTATCAGTTGGCGCTGGATGCGCCTAGCGAAGCATTGCGTGTTGCCTCGGTACAGAACATTGCTTCGCTCTCTCTGCTGAAGCGCCTCAGCAAGGAAGGTCGCGACAAGCGCGTCACCCGCTTGGCGCGTGACCAGGCCCGGGTGCTTCAACAGCAGCAGCAACAGAGCGAACGGGAAACCGCCAAGGTCTATCACCTTGCTGACCGGCTCGAACAGCATGCCCGCCGCCGTGTGGATGCCCTTTACGGACCCCAGCTGGAACAGCTGGAGCAGCAATGGCAGCAGCTCACACTTCAAGCCACCCCGGACCTGGCCTCCCGGGTTCAGCAAGCGCTGCATCAGTGTCGCAATCAACTCACCGAGCTGCAGGAGCAGACTCGTCAGCAAGCCCTGGCAGAAACCGCCAAAGCCGAACGGGAAGCGGCTGCGCACAGCCTGTTCCAGCTTTTAAGCCAAGCGACACCCGAAACCTGGGACCATCAGTTGGGCGAAATGCGCTCCGCATTGGCCACCCAGCAGCGCCGCTGGGACAGTGCCAACGAGCAGTCCCAAGCCCTTGATGAGGACCGGCTGGCCTTTACTGATCTGGTGGCCGCATTTGAGCAGCTGCTCACACTGGCTGCGGATATCAATGCGACAGACTCACCGGATGCCCTGACCGAACTGTCCGGCCGTTGGCCCGGCGAGTATCAGCCCCCATCGGCATTGCTGGCGCTACGCACCCTTAAAGCCGAAGCCGCCGATGCGCAAGCTCCAGCACAACCCCGACCTGCGCAACCTCACCGGGGTCTGCTGGTCGCCCTGAAACGGGAGCTGCGCCAAGGCAATCTACGCCATGCGAACCGCCTCTGGCACAAGGCCCAGGCCATTATCGAAAACCACGGTGATCGCCTGCTCGATGCAGAACTGGCCAAGCTCGCTCCGCGCCGTGCAGAGCTGCAAGACTGGCACCGTTTTGCCGCCGAACCGAAAAAAATCACCCTGTGCGAAAGCATGGAAGCGCTTAACGGCGCCACCATGGATGCACCGGAGCTGGCCACGGCTATTCAGGCGCTTCATGACGAGTGGCGCGCGCTGATGAGCTCGGATCAGGGCGAAGACCAGGCCTTATGGGCACGTTTTAAAGAAGCGTCAGATCAGGCCTACCAGCCTTGCCGTGCCCACTTTGCCGAACTGGACGCAACTAAAGCTCGCAACCTGGAAAAACGTCGAGCGCTGTGCGAGCAACTGGAAGGTTTTATTACTGCTCAGAACTGGGAAACCGCTGACTGGCATGGTGTCTGGCAGATTCGCCAACAGGCGCCGAAAGACTGGAAAGCCCTGCACCCGATCCGGTTCACTGACGCCCGGGAGGTGCAGAAGCATTTTTCCTCCCTGCTCACTCAGCTCGACGAGCAACTCAGTGGCTACATCGAAAAAGCCGAGGGCGAGCGTAAGCAGTTGCTGGATCAGGCCCGTGCATTAACGGAGCTTGATGATGCCCAGCACGCCACGCGCGAAGCCCAAGCCATCCAGAAGCGCTGGCGGCAATCAGCATGGCTGCCGCCCGGTCAGCACCGAGCGCTGCAGAAGCCATTTCGGAAAATCATGGATGCCCTGTTCGATGCCCGCAACCGGGAGATGGCAGCCCGGCGCGAGCAACAGGAGCAGGCCAGCGATGTACTGGCGACGCACATCGATGCGCTGGAAGAATCCCTGGCGAAGCCGTTCAGCAATGACACCGCCAGTAGCCTGCGTAGCGCGGCGTCCGCCGTGGACGAGCACCTTGCTGGCAACCCTCCTCAGCCACTGATGCGTAAAGCGCAACAATTAAAGCGGAGGGCCAGTGAGCGCCTTCAACAACTCAGCCGTTGGCAGCAGTGGCAGCAGCTTCGCGATGCCGTCGCCGCCCTGCCGGAAAGCACTGGGGCCACCGCAGAGAAAGAAAGTGATACGCAAGCGGATGCGGCCCTGACCCTGGCGGTGGCGTTTGAAGCCCTGGCGGGAGTGCCCAGTCCGGAACCTGAGCGCCAACGCCGCCTGCAGTGGCAGCTGGAGCAGTTGCCCAGTGCCATGAAGCGGCAACAATTTGATGCACGTGAAGAAATGCAGCGACTTATCGGGGAACAGAAAGCCCCGGTGTCCGCTGCAGTAAAGGCGCGCATGGATAGTGCCATTGCCGTGCTGGAACCCGGCAATGCGTAACCTGCTTTCGCGCTTTACGCGTTCGCCCAAGGGTCTGCAGTGGTTCCTGAACTTGTACGGCCCCTATCTGGGCGCCGGGGTTCGTGTTGACTATCTGGCAGAAGACTTCCGCGAACTGAATGTCTCCATGGGGCTGCACTGGTACAACCGGAACTATGTAGGCACCCATTTTGGTGGCAGCCTCTACTCCATGGTGGACCCGTTCTACATGCTGATGGTGATGACCGTGCTTGGTCGCGACTACGTGGTGTGGGACAAGGCGGCGGATATCGAATTTGTCCGCCCCGGCAAGGGCCGGGTCTTCGCCCATTTTCTGCTCACCGATGCCATGCTCGACGATATCCGCGCGAACACCGATGGGGGTGAAAAATACCTGCCAAGCTGGCCAGTTGAAATCGTGGATGGCAATGGCAACCGCGTTGCGGTGGTCAACAAGACGCTCTACATCCGCCGCAAGTCCACGTAACGCGCCCTTCTACTACAGAGCTAACCTGATTACTGTCCGAACCCGGAGCTGTTTTCCAGGAAACCAAGCTCTTGCGCGGTGCTGTCCCGACCCAGTGCGCGATTGCGATGAGGAAAGCGACCGAATTGCTGAATGATCTGCTGGTGCTCCCGCGCAGATTTCAGCGAACTGTCCACATGGCCTGCCAATGTTTCCGGTGCCTCGGTTTTAATCACTTCCAGCGCAGACAGGCATTGCTGTTGCAATTCCTCGTCCTCGGCATGCATTAGCGGCATGACAAAGAAAACCTGCCCGCACAGCGGCAGCTTGCTGTGCATCTGCCGTGACAGCCCTTCGATGGCCAGCGTGGCGGCCCGATGATCACCACTGAAAGCCTGGGCCTGACCGCGATAGATGTTGCGGGTAAATTGGTCCAGCAACAAAATCAACGCCAGCCGTCCCTGAGGATTTCTCTCCCAGTCCACCATCTCTTGGCGAAGCGCCGCTTCCACCAGCACACCAAAGCGATGCTCGATATCGGCATCGTCTCCAGCCGTAGCCGCAAACCATTGTTTGGCCATATTGCCCGATGGCCAGCCCAGCGCCATGCCATCCTTAAACCAGTAATCCAGTATTTCTTGCCACGACGGACCTAAATCAAACATGGGGCTCACTCGGTTTTGTTCACTGATGGCTTCTGGTTTGGCAATGCTCAGGCAGTTGCGGCTCAATCACTGACAGCGCGGCTTTCAATAATAGTGGCTGGGCCTCGATGGTGGGGTGAATGCCATCATCCTGCACCCAGCCTTGTTCAATCACGCCATCCAGGAAAAACGGCACCCAAGGCACATTGGAGGATTGCGCCACATCACGAAATTGTTGTTCAAACAACGCCGTGTACTGCTGCCCGTAATTAGGAGGAATACGCATGCCCAGCAGAACGGCGTCGGCCTCTGCCTCACGGGACAACGTGACCATTTGCTCAATATTGCTCGCCATGGCCATGGGCGACAGCCCGCGCAGGCCATCGTTACCGCCCAGCTCAATCACCACCAGATCCGGCTGGTGCCGTGACAACAGGGCCGACAACCGTTCTTTGCCTCCAGCCGTGGTTTCGCCACTCACCGATGCATTGATGACAGGATAATCTGGGCACCTTTCTTGCAGCTGCTGGTCCATAAGAGCAACCCAACCGGCTGACTTTTCAATCCCATAGGCAGCACTGATACTATCGCCCAGTATCAGCACACCGCTGGCGTGAACCGATACCGTCAGGCACAACAATTGAATCAGTAGAAGATATCTTGCCATGAATACAGCGTCTCCCGTTTTGCTTGCCCACAATATCAGTAAGCGCGTTCAAGGCCCGGAGGGCGGGCTCGATTTGCTGCAGGATATCACGCTTGAAGTGAATGCCGGTGACAGCCTGGCGATTACCGGTCCCTCCGGCTCCGGCAAATCCACCTTGCTATCGCTGTTAGCCGGCCTGGACGTACCCACTGACGGTGACGTGCAGCTCAACGGGGCATCGTTTAGTCAGGCCAATGAGGATGAACGGGCGCGACTGCGCGGCGAACAGTGCGGTTTCGTGTTTCAGCATTTCCAGCTAATCAATGATCTCACCGCGTTGGAAAATGTCATGCTACCGCTGGAAATTCTTAACCGCGAAAAGCGTCGCGAGCAAGCCATGCACTGGCTGGAACAGGTGGGTCTGGGGCACCGGCAACATCACTTCCCGGCACAGCTTTCCGGTGGCGAACAGCAGCGTGTCGCCCTGGCGCGGGCTTTTGTGGTGTCACCCGCCCTGCTGTTTGCCGATGAGCCCACCGGCAGCCTGGATTTCGCCAACGGCGAACATGTGGCCGACCTGTTATTTTCGTTAAACGCGGAGCAAAAAACCGCGTTGGTACTGGTTACCCATGACCCGCAGCTGGCAGGCCGCTGCAAGCGATCCGTCTCCCTCACGGAGGGTCGTCTCAGTGTTTAAACCCTGGCGCTCCCCCGCGTTCCGGGTCCAGGCGTTGGCATTGCTGGTCGCCGCCTTTGCCATGACGGCCATGTTGATTCTGCGCGATAGCGTGGATCAGCGCTTTAATCAACGCACCGCCGTGGCGCTCGGGGCAGACTGGATTTTGGAAGGCACCCGCTTTCCGGAAGTCCCCCAACAGCAGGCGGTAGCCAACCTGCCCCACGCCGAGGCAGCCAGCTTTGCCAGTGTGCTGATTAATGAAGACCAGTTTCTGCTGGCCAGCATTCGTGCGCTGTCCAAGGGTTACCCGCTTTACGGCGAGTTATCGGTCAGTGATTCCCGCTTCAGTGACCCCTATTCCGTGGATCATGGCCCCACATCGGGAACCGTCTGGTTGGCCGGCCCGGCTCTGGACCGGCTGGACCTAAAAACAGGTGAATTCATTACCCTTGGGGAGCGTAGCTTTCTCATCGACAAGGTGCTGGTGCAGGAGCCAGATCAGCAAGCGGGTTTCTACAGTATGAATCCCCGCGCCCTTATTCACCTGTCGGACCTAGAAAGCACTGGCGTGCTCGGCCCCGGCAGTCGCTATCGGCACCACCTGCTAGTCGCGGCAGATAGCGAGCAGCGCACTCTTCTTGATGAGGCTCTTGGCGACACTCTGCGCCCGGACCAGTCCATTGAAACCGTGGCAACCACAGATCTGAGAAATCGCGGCCCGGTGGAGCAGATGTTCCTGTGGTCACAACTGGCCGTCATGCTGGTGGTACTGTTATGTGCCGCCGCCATTTACCTCACCGCCAGTCACCGGGCGCGGCAACAGCAGACATTATGTGCCGTCATGAAAACCGTAGGCGCCCGACAGCAGCAAATCATCCGTCGCTTACTGGGTGGCGATGTGCTGGCGCTGCTGCTGCCGATTGTTGCCGGTGTGGCTCTGGCGATACTGGTGGGCTGGCAGCTCTCTGCCCTGCTCGGCGCTGAACAGATCTTCGTCGCGCCTATTCTCTGGGGGCTGCTGGGGCCGATACTCCTCTGGCTAGGATTTGCCGCTCCAACTTTGTGGGTTAGCCTGTCCCTGCCTGCCACCGCACTGCTTAGCGGCCGTGAAGCACCCAGCAATTTGGGGCGGCGGGTGTTGCTTATCGCTATTCTCACCCCCATTCCGCTAGCCGCAATCATGACCGGTTCGCTGGCGGCTCTGTGGCCGCTATTGCTGCTGACGCTGGCGGTCTCGCTGGGGCTACCCATGATTTTGTGGCCGTTGGTGCTACTGTTGGACCGTTTCAGCACTCGCCTCAGCCTGCCCGCTCGCCTGGCCCTGCGCCGGCTGAGCCGACGCAAAGCCACCACCCTGCCCTTACTGGCGGCTCTGATCATTTCCCTGACCGTGCTGTCTCTGTCGGTTCAGACCGGGCGGGAATTACTGGGGGACTGGCGGGCCACGCTTCCGGAACAAGCACCGAACTATTTCGTGATTAACCTGTTCGATCAGGATCTGGATGCTTTCAATAACTGGCTTTCAGAACACAACAGCGAATCCCAGCCGCTTTACCCAGTGGTTCGCGCCCGGCTAACCGCCATTAACGACGAACCCGTGCGCAGCGCCGTCACCAAGGAAGAAGACCGGGCCGAACGCGCCCTCAACCGGGACCTGTCTCTCACCGAAGCGGATGCCTTGCCGGACAGCAACATTCTGACCGAGGGGCGCCTGGCCACTGGTGCCGAGGAAGTCACCGTGGAAACCAAACTGGCACAATCGCTGGGTCTGAAGCTCGGGGACTCGCTCACGTTCACCGGAGCGGGTCCCGCCATCAGTGCCACCGTGGTGGGGCTGCGCGAAGTGGATTGGGAAAGCTTTGCCCCTAATTTTTATTTCATCTTCTCACCCGACACGCTGAAGACTCAGGGTCGTACCTGGATCACCAGCTTTTTCCTGCCTGCCGATCAGCAGCCGGAACTGGGGGAGCTAGTGCAGCAATTTCCGCAAATCAGCTTGCTCGACGTGAACGCCATTCTCGCCACGCTGCAAGACATTATCAGCCAGGCCAGCCGCGCGGCCTTTGTGGTGGGTGTCCTGTTGTTGTTGGCAGCGCTGCTGGTATTAATGGCCGCGCTGTTGGCGATGACAGACGCGTTGCGGCGGGATAACCGGCTATTGATCGTTATCGGCGGGCGCCGAGCCTTGCTGCGCAAAACGGCGGCACTGCAGGCGTTCTATCTGTTTGGCGGTGCCGCCTTGTTGGCCAACCTGATCCACCTTGCCGCGCTGATACCGCTCGGGGCACGCCTGTTTGACAGTCAACTGCCATTGAGTGGCTGGTTATTGCTACCGTGGGGCGTAGCCGGACTGGTCACGATAGTCGCGCTGCTGGCGCCACCGTTGATGCCGACAAAACCGGTTCAGGGCACTATGTAGGCAATGGCAAGGCATCGAGGTTTTCCAGCCGATGTTACCGTGGAGCGTGCTTGACGCCTGATGCCCAGTGCTTGAAGAAAATAATCGAAACGGCTGTTAATCCAGGCTTTACGGGTAAGAAGCAATGCGGCCTCTTCAGTCCGCGTTGCGTTTAGCGTCAGGCACCGGGCACTTGGGCGTCCAGCAATGCGCCCATTACCCGCAACCACAAAACCCAATTAAGATAACGGCGCTTTTCACTCCAAGCCGTGATGGCGCCAATATTCAGGCCAGTCGGCGAGCCAGTAGGGAAAAGGCCACCCAAGCCGCCACGCTGCTGGCGGCCATCAAGGCGGTCATGGGTAGTGTGCTGCCGTCGTGGAGCATGCCCAACACAACCCCGATAAGGCCGGCGAGTAAAAACTGCAAAGCACCGTTCAAGCCAGTCGCCGCACCGCTGTCCCGCTCAAACAGGTCCAGGAAACTGGCGATGCCGTTGGGCATGATCAGTGCCACCATACCAGCGGCAACCATGATCAACGGCACCACCATCCACAGCGTTAGCAACCCGGCGAGAGTCAGTCCCAACAAAACAACGCAGGCGATTACCTGCAGGGTTAGCGCCACCTGCATGATCGAGGTGCTGGTGTAGCGTCGCAACAGCAACACGTTCAACCGGTTCATACCCAGCATGGTTACCACGTTGGCGCCAAAATACAGCGGAAATTGCTCCGGACTGATGCCGAAATACTCCATGTAAAGAAACGCGGCATCGGTAATAAAGGTAAACATGGCGGCAAACGCCAGGGCATTGGCCAGAATAAACCCCATGGCCTGGCGGTTGCGCAGCACCCGGCCATAGGCCAGAAACATACGCTGGCGCAGGGGCTCAGTGCTTGGCTGTACCGGCACGGTGGGTAGCAAAAAGCGCACAATGCCGAACAGCATGAATCCGTAAACCGCCAACATGTAGAAGATGCTCTGCCAACCAAACAATTTGAGGAGCAACGCACCAAGTGCCGGCGCAACCAGCGGAGCCACCAACATCACCAACCCAATGGTGGTCATCACCTTGGCCGCTTCCTTGCCGGTGAAATGATCCCGTACGGAGGCCGCCGCGATAACCACTGTGGCGCCCCCGCCCAGGGCCTGCAAAAACCGCAGCGCATAAAGCATGTCGATATTCGAAGACAACGGAATGCTCATGCAGCCAAGGATAAACAGGATCAAGCCCACATAAGCCACCGGCTTGCGGCCGAACTGATCAGACAATGGACCACCTATCCATTGGCCTGCAGCCACACCCAACACATACACACTGACTGACACTTCAACCGCATGGATCTCCACCGAGAAATGGCCGGACATGGCCAGCAACGCGGGCAGGTAGGTATCAATGGCCAAAGGCCCCAGCGCCACCAGCGTGGCGAGTAAAAATGCCAGGCGGCCGGGAGAAAGGTTTTGCATGAAAAGTCCTGATGCCGGTCCGGGTGCAGGTTCAGAGCGCAGAAATAAAGTACCGGTTTAGAGTACCTTGCAAGCCCTGATGGAGAACGATCGGGAACGACAAGTCGATTCGGGAATGCGCTAACGCAAAGCCCTGAGGGTGCGGTTGGAAAGAATGGTACCGCAATAGGCGGCCCCTTTCAGCTGCTTTGTGAATCTGATTCACTATCAGCAGCCAAGGAGCAGACGAAAAACGAGTTGCGGCGCCATTGAGGGGCTGGGACTATTACCCGGCTCGCAGGAGGCAGTCTGTTGCGCTCTGCCAGAATACGCGTTTACCGCCACTGGCAATCATGCATAATGCGCCTTGGTTGGTGGCAGCATGGCAGTAGCCGTATTGCTCCGCCCTGCGGCACTCTCAAAACCCCATCTGCCGGCCAACGGATAAGCCGCCCACCAGATGCGGATTCGTCTAATCACCTAGGAACTTCATGGATTTAAGTGTCCCTTTCCAGCTAGCCATCATCACCGTGGTTGCGTTTGCCTGCCAGTGGCTATCTTGGAGAATCAAGCTCCCCGCCATTTTGCCGTTGTTGCTTACCGGCCTTGCTCTTGGCCCGTTTTTCGACGTACTGCAACCCAAGGAGCTGTTCGGCGACTTACTGCTTCCCGGGGTATCGCTGGCGGTATCCATTATCCTGTTTGAAGGCGCAATGACGCTGCGCTTCGATGAAATCCGCGGCCTGGAAAAGACTGTCCGCCGACTGGTGACCTGGGGTGCTCTGGTCACATGGAGCATTGTTACTGTCTCTGCCTGGTGGGTATTGAAACTGCCGTTGGGCCTGGCCTTGCTGTTTGGCGCCCTGGTTGTGGTTACCGGGCCCACCGTGATTGTTCCCCTACTTCGCAGCGTGCGGCCCGTAAGCAGCGTAGCGCGCCTGCTTCGCTGGGAAGGGATTGTGATTGACCCGCTCGGCGCGATTTTTGCGGTACTGGCCTATGAGTTGGTAGTGGCAAGCGGTCAGGATGGCGCAGTACTGCACACGCTCTGGCTATTTATTCAGACCATTGGTGTGGGGGCCGCAATTGGCGCTGTGGTGGCTTTCGGTTTGGCGGAACTACTGCGTCGGCACTTGATCCCTGAATATCTGCGCAGTTTTCTGGTGCTGTCATCGATCATCGGTGAATTTGTCCTGGCCAATGGCCTGAGCGAGGAATCCGGGCTGGTTGCGGTGACCGTTACCGGTATTGTGCTCGCCAACCGCAAAGGGGTGCGCACCGACGACATTCTTCACTTCAAGGAGAACCTGTCCGTCATGCTGATTTCCGGCCTCTTTATTGTGCTCGCTGCACGGCTGGAAATGAGCGAATTGAGCCAACTTGGGCTCACCGCTCTGGCGGTACTGGCGATCATTCAATTCGTCGCCCGCCCCCTGTCCGTGTGGGTTTCTACACTGGGTTCATCGCTAAACTGGCGAGAAAAGTCTTTGCTCGCCTGGATTGCGCCACGGGGCATTGTTGCCGCGGCGATTTCCGCTCTGTTTGCCGAACGCTTGCAGCAAAATGGCGTTCCCGGAGCGGAAAAACTGGTACCTCTCACCTTCATGGTGATTATCGGCACGGTGGCGTTGCAGAGCCTTACGGCGCGTCCTCTTGCCCGCCTGCTGAAAGTGGCAGAGCCGGCAGCGCGCGGCTTCCTGATTATTGGCGCCAACCCGGTGGCCCGCGCCATTGGCGCGGCCTTGCAGAAAAACCAATACCCGGTGGTGGTCACCGATTCCAGCTGGGAATCCATTCGCTCCGCCCGCATGGAGGGGCTCGGCACTTTCTATGGCAACCCGGTATCCCAACACGCGGACCAATATCTGGATTTGGTGGGATACGGCAAGCTACTGGGGCTTAGCCCACGTCGTGAGCTTAATACCATGGCGACCATGCGTTACCGGCTGGAATTTGGCGAACAGAACATCTTCAGCTTGCCCACCCAGAAAACGGAAAAGGAAGTGAAGCACGAAGTGGCCCCCGAGCACCGCGGTGCCACGCTGTTCGCACCGGACATGACCTATGCCCGGCTGGCCAGCCTGCTTAGCCAGGGCGCGGAAATACGCAAGACGCGTCTGACAGAAGAATTCAGTTTCCAGGCATACAAGGAGGCCCCAGGTCGCCAGGTCTGGCCCCTATTTGCCATCGATGCCCGTGAGAGAATTCACGTGTTCTCCGCAGAAGAGCAGCCTGACCCCAAAGCCGGCTGGCACATTCTTGGCCTGGTGAAAGAAGACGCCGCCAAGGAAGAAAAGAAGGCTGAAGCCCGTGCGGAAGCCGCCGCCGAGAAAGTGGCAGCGGAGAGCAAAGCAGACAACAAGGCGGAGGGGAAAGGCGGCAAAGCTGACGAAAAACCCGACAAGGGCAAGTCAGCTTCAGCCGTTACGGGAAAAAAGAAAGAGAGTCTGAAAAGGCCGGGGACGTAGGATTCACATCTGACGAGAGCCTGTAACCGAACGATTTATCGGCTGCAGGCAATCCCTTTTTCTATAAAGTAACGCGTTGCGCGAATACTAACCGTCAGCGCTACTGATGCTGCTTAGGCTCGTCGCCCACAAACGAATCAATCAGGCCGCATACCCGGCCATCATCCAACCGACAGTCCGGCGCGCCCTGCCATTCATTCATGGCGTTACGCATGCGAGAACTGAGCGCTTGCAGCTCAGCGATTTGAGCCTCCACCTGCGTTAAGCGGTTTTCAATCAAGGTGCGGACCTGTCCGCAAGGCGTCTCCCCTTCGCGGGAGGCTTGGGTTAGTGATTGAATGTCACCCAGCGTGAATCCCAGAGAGCGTGCTTTCAGGGCAAATCGCAACAACCGTAAATCCTCTGCCCCGTAATAACGATATCCGTTATGACTGTCGCGACCAGGAGACAGCAAACCGATGTCCGTGTAATGACGCACGGTTTCTGCGGTGGTGTTCGCCTGTTTTGCCAGTTCCGATACGCGCATGGCGTTACTCCTGATCCGCGGGCAGGATCGGTAATGAATAGGTTAGCGCCCATTGATGCCAACTTTCCGGCACCGGGCGGTTGTGGGCGGCAAAAAACGCCGCCACAGAATCCATAATCGTATCCACAGACAGTTGCTGGGTCAGTGCCACACCAAAGGCGGTCTGCTCCGGCATGTGGCTCAACGAGCATTGCAGGGCCACGTCTGCCAACGCCAGCACGTCCTGGTGGCGCCGCCAGGCGTCGCGCAATGGCGAAACCAGCCAGCTACATTGTTGGTATTCCAGCGCGTACTGCCCTTCCAACCACCACAGGTAAGCATCATCGCCCAACGCAGCCAGCAACGCAGCATGCTGTTGCCGGTACTGATCTGTGTCGCCACTGGCAATGGCCCGGCGCAGCAACCAGATCATCGGTTGCTCGGACTCAAGTTGGTGGGCAGCAGCAATGCGCTCACAGGGGTTACCCAGACATTGGGTCAGCCACAATTTCAGTGCGGCCGGTCGCCCTTCAGCCAGAGTAGCCACGCTGGGCCCATCCGGAGACTCCCCCAGCTCACTCAAAAACGCCTTGCCGTCTTCACTCTGCAGCCAGCGTCTCTCTTCCAGTAATGCGGTTAGTCGCAACCCGGAGCTATAGTCGTACCAATCGGTCACCGTGTAGGGCTTGGCCGGGGTGCCTTCCAGGCGGAGAAAACTGATGTTGCCGTCAGGGAAATGCAACCGCACCCGCGCCGCAAAACGGTGATCGTTTTCATTGAATCCAGTGATCGCAAAACGGTCGATGGGTTGTGGTTGTATCCAGGGTTTGAGGGTCGATGCCGGGAGCCGCACGATATCCTGGCGTTGCAACAACACATCCAGCTGGCCCTGTGAGAGGTCCGATCGTAATTGGCTCAGTGTGCCGTCACCGTCCTCACTCTGCGCAGGCACAGCCACCAGCAGCAAAGACAGAAAGAGAGACAGCGTTGAGCACCAGCGAAGCATGGACACAGACCGGGAAGACAATGGAGGCACGACCCTACCACAGGCAGCGCACTCGGGAAGGATTAAACCCGTGCCGGGTAGCCGGTAATACGGCGGATGGAGCGGTATAACGGCGCTAGCCGGGGATACAGTTTGCGGTAAACGTCGCGGTAAAGGGCGTCGTAGTGACCTGCCGGTGCGGCTTCAGGCAGGAAAGTGTCGCCCGGGCGAGTCATCGCCGCCACCGCGGAGGGGTAATCCGGGTGCAAGCCCAACGCCACCGCCGCATTAATCGCAGCGCCCAATCCGGAGGTTTCCGTGGTGTGGGGCCTGATAGCGGGCAGGTTAAAGATATTCGCGGTGATCTGCATGATCGCATCGCTTTGCGAGCCACCGCCGGATACACGCAGGGACGTAACCGGAATGCGGTTACGTTTTTCCAGCCGCTCCTTCCCCTCACGCAGGGCGTAAGCAATGCCTTCGATAATCGCCCGGTACATATGGGCACGGGTGTGTACATCGCCAAATCCGATAATGGCGCCTTTTGCCTCTGGGCCGGGGATGCGCACGCCCGGATTCCAGAACGGCTGCAGCATCAACCCCATGGCTCCCGGCGATGATTCTTCAAGCAAGGCTTCGAACAGGGTTTCCGGGGCCACGCCAAGCGTTTCGGCTTGCTGTACTTCCTGTTGCCCGAATTCGCGTTTAAACCAGTTCACCATCCAGTAGCCACGCTGCACGATGATTTCGGAATTGTATCGATCCGGCACGGCGGCGCCGTAGGCCGGGACAAAGGTGATCGGCTCGACGTAGCGCGCGTTGCAGGTGTTGAACGTGGCGGTGGTGCCGTAACTCAGGTTGCCGATTTCCGGGGTAAAAGCGCCCGCCCCCAGCACTTCGCAGGCTTTGTCTGCGCCGCATGCGATCAGGGGCAGTCCCTCAGGGATGCCCGTGATAAGGCTGGCCTGCTCGCTGATAGTCCCCAGAGGCTTGCCCGGCTCCACCAGTTCCGGGAGCTGTTCACGCCGAAGCCTCAGCGCCTTCCACTTGAGATCATGGGCCGCCGCCCAGCAGCGGCCTTTGTAATCGAAAGGGATGTAGCCCACCTGGGACGCGGTGCAGTCGCGCAGCTGTCCAGTGAGCTGATAGGTCAGGTAGCCCGACAATAACAGAAAGTGCCGGGTTTTCTGCCATAGCGCAGGCTCATCCGCCGCCAGCCAGTTGCATTCGGCCTTGGCCTGGAACTGTCGCAGGGTTTCCCCCTGCCCCGCTACGATGACAGGCGCAGCCAGCCACCAAGGTAACCGGGGTATCGAATCCGTGCGGCGCTGGTCCAGCCAGATAATCGCCGGGCGTATCGGTTGCTTGTGTTCATCAAGGCACACCACTGATGCCCGCTGCGTGGTCAGTGCCACCGCTTTAACCTGATGCTTCAGTGCGCCGTGCTTCTCCCATAATCCTTGGCAAGCGAGCCCGAGCTGTTCCCAGAAATACCCGGCATGCTGCTCCGCTTGGCCCGGTTCGTGGGAGAAATAAGGTTCAATATGCTGCTGGTAACGGGCGATCACTTCACCGTTGCGATCAAAAAGCATGGCCCGAACACTTTGCGTGCCCTGATCCAGCGCCAGTACCAGCGGCTCGTCCATCATCCTGCTTGTTGCTCCTGAACCTCAGCAGCCGGGCTTGCTTTAGACGTGTCAGTCTCTGGCTTGGGTACCCCATAGAAGCGCTGATGAATCTCCCGATAGCGCACTAGCTCCTTGTCCCACTGGCTGTCAGTCCAACCCAGAGCCTGCTGGATTTGCCCGCGTAATGTCGCCAGTACCGCAATGCCGGCAGCGGGTTTGATCAGCCCCAGACGAGTGCGACGCAGCATCAGGTCATCCAGATGCACTACCGATTCATGCGCCAGAACCCATCGGATAAACGCCGAGTCCGCTTGATCCGCATGCAAAAAGGCTTCCACGGCACCGGGGGCATCCTGGAGTGGCTCAAAACTGCGAGTTTTGCTTTTTTGGCTACGGCGGTGATCGCCATCATCGATTAAACCCGTAGCCAGCAACGCGTCCAGGGCAATTAACCTGAACGTGGTGAGCTTGCCGCCACTGACGGTAACAATGCCGTTATCCCCCCACACCGCATGGTCCCGGCGCTCCTTGGACGGATCTACGCCTTTGCCTGAGGCGATGACCGGGCGCACGCCAGCGATAGTGGAATAGATATGTTCCCGGGTCACATTGCGCCCGGGGAACTGGGTGTTGATCAGCTTGAGTAGATAAACCACTTCCCGGTCACTGGCAGCGGCTTCCACGTCCATGTCCTGGGGATGATCCAGATCCGTGGTGCCGACACAGGTCACCCCTTCCCAGGGGAAGACAAACACCGGGCGCCCATCGTCGGGGTGCATCACCGTCAGGCAGTCACTCACCGACAAGACGGCGGGGTCAATAAACAAATGGCTGCCGCGCAATGGCCGTACCCGCGCCTGTGCGCCGGAAAACCGATCCGCCCAGGCCCCAGTGGCACTAACCACCGCTCTCGCCTTGAGTGTCGACTGTTCGCCGCTGACCCGGTCCTCTACAGTAACGGCAAAGCCCTCTTCACCATTTTCACACTGCACAGCCTTAACGACCCGCGCGTAATTTTGCGCTAACCCGCCATGGCGGGCACCTTCCAGCAATGTGCGCATAACCAGACGACAATCATCAGTGAGTGCGTCGGTATAGCACATGGCGCCGGTGAGATCCTGATCCTGTAGCCCAGGCACACGCTTCAGAAGCTGCGCCCGGTCCAGGTAACGGTGATCACGAATACCGGCCAAAAAATCATACAGCCACAACACCGCTTTCATGGGCCAGCGTCCGGGGAACACGCCTTTGCGCAGAGGGAAAAGATAGGTTGCCCGCTCCACCAGCCCAGGTAACTCGTTCAGCAACCGTTCGCGTTCCAGCAATGAGTGCCGTGTCAGGGCGATATCGCCCTGGGCGATATAGCGCAAGCCGCCGTGGACCATTTTCGAGGATCGACTAGAGGTGCCCCAGGCAAAATCGGTTTGCTCAAGCAGCAGCACGCGGTGCCCGCGCCGGGCCGCTTCCAGCATGACGCCGGCACCCGTAATACCGCCACCGATGACGATCAGGTCCCATTGTGGCTTGCCCTGCGTGGAGGGTGCAGCCAGTTCAGTCAGCGTGCGGCGTTGGCCGAGCATAGAGTCTTCCCTGTTTGTTCGTAAGAGCGAATCGTGCGCGTATCAGTCGTCGATCAGGCAGCCGGGATTCAAACGATGCAGGGGGTCGAAATGGTCAACCAGCCGATGCAACACCGCCATCCCCTGCTCACCTTTTTCATGGTGCAACCAGGGCGCATGATCCCGGCCTACCCCGTGTTGATGACTAATGGTGCCACCGTTCGCCACAATGGCTTCACAGGCAACCTGCTTTAGCACGCGCCAACGAGCCAGGGTGGTTTCGTAACTGTCCGCGCAGCGAAACACGTAAGTGGTATAGATACTGGAACCTTGCGAGTACAAATGTGACAGGTGCGTAAAGACATGCACCTGCTCGCCGTCACCAGCGTTATCACGCACGGCCTGCTCCATGGCCACCATTGCCGGGGTCACCCGGTTCCAATCCACCGCCGTTTCAAAGGTATCCACCACATAACCATGCTCCCACAACCCGTGGCGCAGGTACGGTGAGCGGAAGCGAGACTCTTCCCACTTTTTACCCAACAGGGTGCCAACCATGACGCCCCCAGCCTGACGAATTCGCTTGCGGGCCTGGCCAAGCACATGGCGCGCCTGCGCTTTGTCGCCGGTGACACCGAAGGTGATCATGCATTTTCCGTCGCCACAGCCGCGTACATTCAGGTAGCGATGCAAAACCCCGACCAGTTTTTCGTGGCCGGCCAGCATCAGGTGTGTACGGGTTTCTTCGGCGTTGGACAGGCGCAGCATGGACAGCGGGATTTTTGCCTGGGTCATCTGCCGCACCAGTTCTTTACCGGTATCCCAGTCCGGGGCAAACGCCACCTGAAAACTTTCCGTTTCCGGTAACGGCGTAACGCGCACTTTCACTTCCGTAATCACGCCCATCCGCCCTTCCGAGCCGAGGATAATTTCGCGTAAATCCGGCCCTGCGGATGAGGCAGGAATAGTCGGAATGGTCATGGAGCCTTTCGGCGTTTCTACTCGGCCGCCGGCAAACATCTGTTCAATCCGGCCATAACGCATGGATTGCTGACCGCTGGAGCGGCTGGCCACCCAGCCACCGATCGTGGACAGCTCCCAGGACTGGGGGAAATGCCCCAGCATATAGCCACGCTCACGAAGCTGTTGCTCTACCTTTGGGCCGGGTGTTCCTGCCCCGAAGGTCGCGATCTGGCTTTGCGTGTCCAGGTCCATCAACTGGTCCATGGCAGCCAGGCTCAAGGTCAGGACCGGTGCATCGCCTTCAGGGGGGTTGATGTGTCCGGCCACGGACGTGCCGCCACCATAGGGGATCACCGTGATGCCCTGAGCCAGGGCCCAGTCCAGCAATGCGCGCACTTCGTCGCTACTGGTCGGGGTGGCAACGCCGTCGGGGAATCGCTCGAACTCGCCGGAACGCATGGCCAGCCAGTCTGGCAGGCTTTGTCCACGGGCATGTCGCAGCCGGGTTTCCGGGTCAGTGTCCACACCCGGGTGGCCCGGAAGGCGAGATGCCGGCACCTGAGCGATGACTGCCGCCATTTCTGCGTCCGGCAGTGGCTCGGCGCGGCCCAGACGGTCCTGGATAAAGGCCAGCCCAGACGGTTTTAACGGATAGTGATTATTGCTGTCACCCCAGCCATTCCAGCGTCGCATGCATACACTCCTTATTTTCACCCATAGTAGTCCCGACACGCTGCCCTTTCACTGGCGTGGCAGGACATTGCATGGACTATTTGTGACAAAGAAATGATTTCAGGGCAACGAGCAGGCTCAAGGTGTACTGACGGTTATAGCAACCAGCGGCGCCAACCCTGCTGCCGTGCCGCTGAACGCTCCTGATTCAATGAATCCAGCATACCGTTAATAGACGAAGCGACGGCTTCCCGGGCTTCCCAGCAGGCGTCGGGTTCTCCCTGCCTTCCGGCCCAGGGAGCGGTGGAAATCGGTGTCCCGATTTGGAACCAGAGAGGTTCGGGCCTGGGAATTAAGGTGGGGCCGACGCCGCGGCTAAGCGGCATAAACATATCGCCACCGCGTAATAATTTGTCGAGCCGCGGACGTTTCAACAACGTACGTCCCAGCCAGGATTGCTGGAAGTCATTACCGTCAATCAGCACGCGGTAAGCTTCATCACAACCTGCCGACGCAAACGGGATGATGTCGTAGCCGTGTTCAATGGCCATGCGCGCAAAGCCCGTGCGCTTCTTCCATACCAACTGGTGTATTTCATCCTTGCGCATGGCCACTTCCCGCGCGCCACCAGGAAACACCAATACCGGCTGGCCGGCCTGCATCAGTCGGGTACAATTTTCAGGGTTCCCCTCCACCGCACCCCAGCGCTTAAGCAATGGCCCCCAGCCCGGCACACGGAAATGCAATCGGTCGCCGAGGGCTCTGGGGAACACCCCGGTTTGCCGGTATAGCTCCAACACAAAAAGCGGGGAATCGATCAGCCCGTACAGGCCATGATTGCCCACGAATAAAGCTGGGCGTTCCGGGTTCACATTCTCGGCCCCAAATAAGCGGGGAGCGAAATAGTGCCGGGAAGCAGCCAGCAATCGATCCATTGTCGCCAGCGGTGGCGGAGAAAAATCCTGAATAGCCAAGCGGTATCCTGTAACGATTTGATCAAATAAGGTGCTGTCGTGACGCCGGCACTTTACCAGCTTTTACACTACGGCTATGGTTCATTCAGGCATAAACCAGTAAAAAAACCAATATGTTATCGAATCCCAAGGAGCTTTCATGAAACGATTTGCCGGATCACTTGCGCTCGCGAGTGCGATTGCCGTTACGGGCTGCAGCACGGTTAACCCCTACACGGGTGAGAAACAGACCTCCAAAGCCACATCCGGTGCGGCAATCGGTGCGGTAGCTGGCGCCCTGATCGGTATCGCTACCTCCGACAGCGCCAAAGAACGTAAAGAGCGGGCGCTGGCCGGGGCTGGCATTGGCGCGGTTACCGGTGGTGGTGTGGGCTATTACATGGACGTTCAGGAGGCCAAGCTGCGTCAGAAGCTTGAAGGCGCAGGCGTTTCCGTTACCCGTGATGGTGAGAACATCATCCTCAACATGCCGGGCAATCTGACCTTTGCCACCGACAGTACCAATGTGAAGTCTTCCTTTGATCCAGTACTGGACGCGGTGTCCGAGGTGCTCAACGAATACAAGTCCACCATGATCCAGGTAGCCGGACACACCGACAGCACTGGCGGGGATCGCTACAACCTGCTGCTGTCCCAGCAACGGGCCCAGGCGGTATCCAATAAACTGTCTGCCCACGGGGTTGAGCAGGTTCGCTTGGACACCGTCGGCTTTGGTGAAACCCAGCCCATTGCCAGCAACAGCTCGGCCAGCGGCCGGGAGCAGAACCGTCGCGTGGAGCTGACACTGCTGCCTTACACCAAATAAGCACAGCAGCGACACCCGAATCGATTGCGGCGAGCCTGGCTCGCCGCAATGGTTTCACCGCCCCGCTATAGTTTCCCCCTCCTCACCGTTTTCTCGAATACAACCGCAACATTTCGAATGTCTGCCCAGCCCTTTTTCTCCATGCTCCCAGTCAGCCCCATTTCCCTTCATACTGCGGAACAGGACCCATGCGCACAGGCCAATGCACAACCATGAATGCAGACCAGCAACGCCAACAGGCCATCAACGAACATCGATGTATTCCCGGTGATGACTTTGTCTATGGGGTAGTCACAACGGGCATTTTCTGTCTGCCCACGTGCCCATCGCGCCGCCCGCGCAGTGAAAATGTGCGTCTGTTCGATAACGTCAGTGCCGCATTGCAAAACGGCTATCGCCCCTGCCGGCGCTGCCACCCACTCGGTGACAACCCGTCGCCCACAACAACAACGGTGATTGCCCTTTGCCGAGCCATCGAAGCCGCTGAACACAAACCCACTCTCGCGGCGCTGTCCGCGCAATCCGGTTGGAGCCCCTCCCACCTGCAGCGCCAATTCAAGGCCATCACAGGCATTTCTCCGCACCAATACGGCGCTGCAATCCGTCGTCGCCGAGTCCGGCAACAACTCCGTGACGAGCAGCCCCTGACCCATGCCGCACACCTCGCCGGTTTCGACTCCAGCGGCCACCTACACGCTGCAGCCGGGGCAACGTTGGGAATGAAACCCGGGCAGTATCGCCAAGCAGGAAAAGGCCTGGCACTGCGCGTCGCCATCGCCGACAGCTCAATGGGGTCGGTGCTGGTGGCAGAAAGCGAAATCGGTATTTGTGCGGTTGCCATGGGGGATGACCCCGACATCCTGCTTCAGGATTTCGAACGGGAGTTCAGCGGCGCAGAGCTTTTGCCCTGCGATAGCGCATTTGACCAACGTGTTGCCATGGTCATTACATTGATCGACGTACCACTGAACGCAGAGTTCCAGTCACCTGACACGCAGGTTCCGCCTGCCTTGCCTTTGGATATACGAGGCACTGCCTTTCAAGAACAAGTGTGGGCCGCGCTAAGGACTATTCCGGCAGGACAAACGCTCTCCTACCAAGCACTAGCAGAGAAACTGGGAAGGCCGACGTCGGCCCGCGCCGTGGCCCGCGCCTGCGCCAGCAATCGGCTGGCCGTACTGGTACCCTGCCATCGCATTGTGCGCGCCGATGGCGGCCTGTCTGGCTATCGCTGGGGTGTCGAGCGCAAGGCCGCCCTGCTTGGCCGCGAGCGCGGTGATCAGGAAGGAAGTGAAAAACAGTGAATAGCCTTTCAATCGCGCTGCCGCCACACTTTAGCGTGGCGACCTTTCTCGATTTTCATGGCCGTGATCAGCACGCCATTTCCGAGAAAGTGGAAGACAGAGTGCTCAACAAGGCCATTACACTGGACAGCCAGCCCTGCCTGTTAACCATGGATTTCAATCAGCTCGGGCAAGTCTGCACAGCGTCCAATACACTCACCGGTCCGCCGCTGTCCCGGCAAGCGCATGCCATGCTTGGCCTCAATCAGCCCATCGAGACCTTCGAGCAGGCGATGGCAGAGCGCACACCTCTCTCCAGCCTGGTGCACAAGCAACGAGGCCTGCGTGTGCCGCAATCGGCCACCCCGTTTGAGGCGTTGAGCTGGGCCATTATTGGTCAACAGATCAGTGTCAGCGCAGCCACGGCCATTCGGCGACGATTTATCCAACTGGCCAGCCCCGAGGAAATCGGCGGGCTGTGTTGTTACCCCGATGCAGCAGCGGTGAGCCTGCTGGATGCCAACGCGCTGCGCAGTGTCGGTTTTTCTGCCAGCAAGGCGGACACGCTGTTGGCGGTGTCGCGACGTTGCTGTGATCACCAACTGCTACCTGACGCTTTGCGTTCAGACACGGATGCACAGGATCTGGAGCGCGACCTACTGGCCATTCGCGGGCTGGGGCCCTGGAGCGTGAATTACACCCTGCTACGCGGCTATGGCTATCTGGATGGCAGTCTGCATGGGGACGTGGCAGTACAGAAAGCACTGGAGCGATTACTTGGCTGGAACGAACGCCCTACAGCGAAAGCCACCCGAGATTGGCTCGTTGATTTCACGCCTTGGCGGGCGCTGGTGGCGGCGCATCTGTGGCAATCGCTATTGCTTCAGGCCTGATTTGGGCTCAGGCCTTACGGCTAAGTCGCCAGGCGAGTACGGACATGGGCACCAGTAACCCAATCACCAACAGATAGGGCCAGCGGTGATCCAGAGTGTACAGGCCCGTGCCGACCAGTGGCCCGACGATGAATCCCAGAGCCGGACAGGCGCTGGCCAGCCCAGCCACCCGGCCCTGCTCTTCCGTGGGCACCCGCAGGCTCGCCAAAGACATGATCGCCGGCATGCCAAATCCCAGACCCAGCCCGACCAGCAGCACCGCCCCGCTCATCAATGCCTCTGTGTCCGCTAGCCAGAGAATAACGGCGCCGGCACCAATGCTGGGTACTGCCAAGGCGATCAGCAGAGTTGCGGGCGCTTTCAGCCATTGCACCACGATTAACTGCCCTGACAGCGACGTGAGGGCTGCCATCATCATGGTCAGCCCCAAAGCCCTTGCGGCTTCGGTTGGGCTCATCTGGAATTGATCCTGGAACAGAAACCCCAGGGTTTGCTGGATCAACGCGAAGCTCATAAACAGCATCACCCCGGTCAGCAGTAGATCGCGCAACCGTGGATCCGCATAGGCTGCCAACCCGTGACGCAGCACTGACCGCAATGGCACGGTTCGCGCTGTGGGCTTGTGAGGCGACGGCGGCAACCACAGGGCCACGCTGATCGCCATAAGCGCGGTCAGCACTGCCACCCCATAGAGCGGGAACACCAGTGCAATGGCAGCCAGAATGCCGCCGGACACAGGGCCCACAACGGTGCCGATATTGTTGGCAGCGCCAATGCGTCCCATGCCCTGGGTACGCTGCTCCGGTGTGGTGATGTCGGCGGTATAGGCCGCGGCCGCTGCCGGGGTTGCTGCCATGATGGCAGCCTGCAGCATGCGGCTCAGCACCAGAGCCGCCACCAGCCCGACACCCACCAGCGCCCCTCGCAGGCCCAGATCAAACACCACGGCAAACGACAACGTGCCCACCGAATAGCCCGACAGCCCAATCACCATAACCCGCTTGCGGCCCAGCGATTCACTCAAGGTGCCCCACACCGGGCTGGCCAGGGCAAACACCAGCGATGAACAACTGATGATCAGCCCCACCTGCATCTCGGTCATGCCAGTGGCGCGCCCCAGTGATGGTAAAAGAGTAAAAACCAGGGTCTGACCCAGCGCCGTGACCGCTACTGCCGCCAACAACATTGTGTGACTGAAGGCCTGCGAGGTAGTCTTGCCAGCGATTTCGGTGGAAGGGTCAAGCTGTGACATTACACATTCCGGTTCAAGGTGTGGCGGATCACGCTCCGCAACGGGGCGTATCTCGACAGGAGTTGCTGGCGGATTGGCTAGCTAAGGCGCCTTTTACGCTCGCCATGTCATCCGGTTTTTTTGGTTTTTTTGCTCATTTCGGCACGCTGCGCGCCCTGCTTGATCATGGCCTGTCACCCGCACGTTTGTGTGGCTCCAGCGCCGGCGCCCTGGTGGCTGCCAGTATGGCTTCTGGTGCTAGTATTAATGCCATCGAAGATAAGCTGCTCGGCCTGGATCGGGCTCAATTCTGGGATCCGTCCCCGGGCCTGGGGTTGTTATCCGGCCAAGCGTTTCGTCGAATGCTGTCGGACCTGTTGCCCGCACAGCGCTTGGAAGATACCCGAACGCCGTTGGCGGTGTCTGCCTGGCAGGGGAAAAGCCGGCGCACGCAGGTGCTGCGACAAGGGAATCTGGTCGAAGCCGTATACGCCTCCTGCGCTGTCCCCCTGCTATTCCATCCTGCCCGTATAGGTGGCCGTTACTACTGGGACGGCGGCATTGCCGACCGGCACGGGCTGGCCGCTACCTATCCCGGCGAGCGCGTACTTTATCACCATTTACAATCCCGCTCTCCCTGGCGTGGCCGAAACAGTGCCTCTCTGCATCACCCCGCGCGCCCGAATCTGGTCACCCTCGCCATTGACGGCCTGGCCCGCTCCGGGCCCGGCAAGCTGGAACAAGGGCGCCTGGCCATGCACCAGGCCTATAATGCCACCGGCCGAGCATTGGCCCGGCCGGTGGATGATCCATTGATTATCGAATCGGTTCAGGACGCCTCATCGTAGAGCGGCTTGGACAGTTCCGCCCAGTCGATCTGGCCGTCGTCCACTAGATTTTCGAATTGCAGGATACCCAGCTCTTCAAAGCGCGGGCGCACGGAATCGGTGAGCAACCCAATGCGTTTCAGGTTGGGCATAATGCGGGTGAATAGCAGATTGCGAAACTGCGCCATGATGGTCGACGACAATACCTGCTCGCGGGCAGCGTCCACATCCCAGCCAAAGTGCTCGAACACTTCGGTGCTGATTAGCCGCTCCCGCATAACCACGCAGGCCTCGAAGGCAAAGTGGGCTCGCTCTTCTTTTTCCTCTTCAGACAGTGTCTCAACAAAGTCCTCCAAGTAATTGACCCCAAAGGTAACATGCCGCGCTTCATCGCGAATTACCAGGTGGATAATCTGCTTCAACAGAGGGTCCTGGGCAGTCATTTTCAAGGTATTGAATGCGGCCAGTGCCAGCCCTTCGATGATGATCTGCATGCCGATAAACTTCAGATCCCAGCGGGGATCGGACAGAATCTTGTCCAGCAAAGACTTCAGGTTCGGGTTCACTGGGTAGAGAATGCCGATCTTTTCCTGCAAATAGCGGGTAAAAACTTCTACATGGCGGGCTTCATCGAAGGTCTGGCTGGCCGCATAAAGTTTGGCGTCGTAGGTGGGTGCACAACTGGCCAGCTGGGACGCCACCAGCAACGCCCCCTGCTCGCCATGAACAAACTGTGCCAGCATCCAGGCCAGGTTATGCCAGCCAAAGCGCAGCTTTTCTTCCTCGCTTAATGCATCGAAGGTTTCCCAGCCATAAAATGGATTGAACGATTTATCGAGCGGCACCTCGGATTTGGGAAAGGTTTCTGACCAGTCCACATCCATGTCTGCATTCCAGTTAAGCTCTTTGCCCAGCTTGTACAGCTTGCGAATGCGGCCATCGGCGGAGGAATAATCCCAGTTGTAGTGGCCGGTGAGTGGGGTCTGGAATATTTCCACCACATCTTCCACGTGTTGCGCACTCAATTTGTCTTCAATGTCTTCGTGACCCGGTCCATCCCAGTTGTCGTAGATACTGACCTGGGTGGGCGGTGTGCTGACTTTGGTTATTTTCATGAGGCATCCCTGGTAGCGCTAAGTCATAACTTAACGCTAGGCGGATGCCGGGAAAGGAGCAATGTCGTGATATGACAATTAGCACCGTCCGTGGCGCCTAAACACAATGAATCGAAAGGTTAGTCCGTGCTGCCATCATCAGAGAGGAGGAAGTGAGCGCGAGCAATGGTAATCGGCTCCTGGCGGTTTTTCTGCCAAGCACTGATGTGCACGTTGGCAATGCGCCGCCCCAGACGGGTAATGCTGCATTCTGCGAAGGTATCGCGGAACAGGCCCGCGCGCAGATAATCGATGGTGAAGTCGATGGTTTTAGGCACTTTCGGCTCGCCCATCTGTAGCAGGATGAAGATAATCGCCGCTTGCTCCATGAAACCGGCCACCGCCCCACCATGTAATGCGGGCAAGGTCGGGTTACCCACCACATTGTCATGCTTGGGCAGCACAAAGGTCAGTTCATCGCCTTGGGCAACCACCTGAATTCCCAAAAACCGGGCATACGGTACCCGGTCGATCAGGGTCTGATAATCAGCCTTGCCACTACGGCACTCTTCGATCAGCGTTTTCAGTGCTTTCATTTCCCCACCACCGTGCCAGCTTTATCAATTTTCAATCGTGTGTAGGTTGCCAGCCCGGTGGCAATCGGCGCGTCGTCGCCGCCTTCCTCCCAGGTTGTCACGCGGACAAAGGCCACGTGAGTGGTTAACCGGTAGCAGGTTGCCTCGCATACCACTGCCTTCCCTTTTCCGGGGCTGCGCAGATGGTCCACGCGGAAATCAATGGTCGGGGTAATTTCAAAGGTCGGGAAGGTGCTGCAAGTAATCGCCATGCCGCCAGCCTGATCCATCATCGCGAAGATGGCCCCACCATGCATAACCCCGGTATCCGGGTTGCCGACCAGATCGTCTCGCCAGGGCATTCTGACACGAACGCCTTTTTCGGTGGCACTGACGACCTCAAGCCCCAGCACAACAGAGTGACGGACGGACTCCAAGAAGCGATTGCATATATCCAAGCGTGTATACGGAAGCGTTTTATCTGTCACGGCGGCCAATGTCTCCAGCTGATATCGGGGGCAAGATTAACGGCTGGCAGCTAATCTGCAAGTGTTACTGTTTTACCATAGAAGCGACCCTATCCTCTGCTAAGCTTCCCCGCCCAATTCAGGAGGCGTTTGAATGGCGACATCACGATTAAAGAACAGCCTGCGGGCCGTTGGCCACATTGTGGAACGCAGACGCCACCCGCAGCGCTTTATCCAGGTGGATAAATCCCCGTGGGATGAAATTTATCGTGATGGCATCATGGCTGTGCGCCATTACAGCCTGCCCCCCATGGCCGAAATCCCGCTAAACGACGACGTCGTGCCGGTATCCGCCAACAAACACCGCATCCCCCTGCTGCTGGTACCCGCGCTGGGCATTCATTGCTGGACCTACGACTTGATGCCCAACCGCTCCATGGTTCGCTATCTGATGGCCCGCGGCTACGATGTGTATTTGGTGGACTGGGGCAAACCGTCCAACGCGGATCGTAGCCTGGACCTTGATACCTACGTGAATCGCTGGCTTCCCTCTGCGGTTGAAGCGGTAAAGGCCCATGCAGAATCCGATGTCATCAACATGATGGGATACTGCATGGGCGGGTTGCTCTGCCTGATGTATCTGGGCGGCCACAGTGATGCGCCGGTCCGCAGCCTGATCACCATTGCCAGCCCGGTGAACTTCCATAAAAGCGGCCCTTTCGGGAAGGCGCTGGGGCTGGCCGCCATTCCTGCCATGCAGGCACATGACTGGTTCCAGGTCCGCCTGGAGCCGCTCAGTGACAAGCTGTTCCACATCCCCGCCAACCTGCTGGCGCTGGGCTTCAAAATGACAAACCCACCCGGTGTGGTACAGGCCTACATGGATTTGATACGTAATCTGGGTGACCGTGAATACGTGACCGAGTACATGACCATGGGTCAGTGGTTCAACGACATGGTGGATTACCCCGGTGCAGTAGTCCGCGAGGTGATTGAGAAGATGATTCTGGCCAACAGTCTGGCCAAAGGAAAAATTCGCATCGGTGGGCGCAGTGTGGATTTTTCTTCCATTGACCAGGATTTACTCGCCTTTGCCGGCATTACCGACGGCATCGTCAGCCTGCGTGCTGCCCGGGAGGTGATGCACCTAGTTGGCAGCAAGGAAAAACGTTTCGAGGAAGTGCCGGGCGGCCATGCCGGGGTATTTTCCGGTTCAAAAGCCCCTTCCCATGCCTGGCGTATCAGCGCTGACTGGCTGGTAGCGCGCTCACAGTAATCGCACCACCAGCCCGATAGCACTACGTGGTTAGGGCTGGGTAAGCTCGCTAACCCGTTCCGCCATTTGTGTGGCGTAGCGATAGAACAAGTAAGGAATTTTCTGCGTGTTCGGGTCATCCATACCGGGGATAGACTTGCGCACGAAGGTCCAGCGCTGATCAATAAACGCCAATACCTCCCGGGCCTTTGCATCCCCTGCATATTTCCCCTTCAGGCTAACCAGCGACTCATCGATGGCCCGGGCTTCCGCGCCAAAATTCATGGACTGCAGCCCCGTGCCGGTTTTCAGGCCCGCCGACGGGAAGGCCGCCAACGCCGCATACTCACTGGCTAGACGCTGCATCGCCACGGATAACCGAGCAATATCCAAGTAGGTCGCATCGCCCGCCGCATCCGCCTCCCGCACTAGCGCATCCACTGCCAGTGTGGTGGTATTAATCTCACTCATGGCGCTGTAATCCGCATAGCCCAGTGAAGCCAGTGGATTATCCAGAGCGCGGTCGCTGAGTGCTTCCCATGACGCATCCAATTGCGTAGCGGTCTCTTTCTCACCCGGCGCAGCTTGTGCCGTCAATGCATCCAGTTGCTGCTCACCGTTCGCCAGCAGGGCTTTCAGGGCTACGCGATCTTCCGGGTTGTCCCCACGGATCGAGAGCAGATGAAACCCCATGCGGACCCGCCATGCATCTGCCTGAACCAGTGCCAATTCCGTGGCTGACATCGCTGCCTGTGTCCCTGCTGACACCAGAAGTAGTGCCGCAACCAGGCCATGTCGAATTTCCTTATTCACCCCATTCTCCCCCTATGTATTGTAAACAATAGCGGCTTAAGACAAGCCACCATCAAAAAACCCCCGCACAAATGCGGGGGTCAGTAAAACAGAGCCATCACTGGCTCCGTTTTATTCAACTGGCCCGAAGCTGGGCTTTTCCACATCCGTGGAGGCCAGGCTGATCGCCTGGCTCATGGTGTCTACCATCTGGTTGGTATAGCGATAAATCAGGTAGGGCACCGCGTTTTCATAAAACTTGACCATGGACTCGCGAATAAACATCCACTTGACCCCCACCTGGCTAAGCGCGCGGCTAATGGCTTCATCATCAGCGTGGTTCTTTTTTGCCGCTGCCAACAACCTCTCAAATTCAGGCACTGCATCCTTGAATTCAATACGGCTTTGATCCGAGCCAGAAGCCATGCCACCCGCCGGATCTGCAGCGATATTCAGGTACTCGGAAGTCATGCGCTGAAGGTAAGCCGAAAGTTCACGGATGTCATCATACTGACCTTCAGTGGCACCAGAGAATGAGCCTATGCGCAGCGACATTGCTGTCGGCATCTCATTCACATCCTGAATCGTGTAGGCATTGGTGAAACCCTGCTCCGCCATGGTGTTGCTTTGGGCTGACCCTTTTAGAATGTCCCAATTCTTGTTTAGGTCATCAACCAGCGCGCGCTCTTCACTCCCCTCGGCATCATTACGTAAATCCGTCATTACGGACTGCGCCTGGGCGATAGCGTCATCAAGATTGGAAATATAGGTTTTGCTGCCCGCCATGACGGTCAACATGTGGAAATCGGCGCGGACTTTCCACAGCGCCGATTCAAAATCTTCGAGTTCCGCATTGCTGATTGATGCAACCCCCTGCATTGGCAGCAATACCATCGCAATGAGGCACCCCAGAAGACGCTTTCTCATAGCTACTCCCTATTATCACTATTGTTGTTGTTGCTGACTTATTCTTGCTCTATATATCGCGACAGGTCAGCTCATCCCCGGACCTGAGTCACAAGACAATAGCATAAAAGGTAGCAAAAATAGGAGCCTGCGACTAATAGTTCATAAGGTGTTGAGCCCCTGCTGCATTGACTCAGTCCACCCCTGCGGCAGGTGGTTAAGGTAAGGGACCAGCAGCTCAGGTAAAAGCCAGCCCATCGCGCCGATAACCAATATCGCCACAAGCGCTAACAAATTGATAAACCAGCACAAACCGCCCACCAACATCACCACGCTGCTAACCGGCGGATTCGGTGTTCCGAAGCGGTTCATCATGCTGCTGCCATCGCCAAGATACAGATAGAGCTGAAATGGCAAATTGACCAACGGCACAAACGCCAGGATGACCCACCAGCCACTTTTTCCCATATCGTGCAAACGGCGGACGAGAAGTCCGATTTGATAGACCAGCAGCGCCACCGACGTCATTGCGGCGACACCCCACCCCACCCACTGCGGCAGCAGTTCAACGGACAACAGCAGAAACAGGGTAATCACCAACGTCGCCAGCAGCGCAGCACCAAACTGGTAGCAGGCAAACCGCAGGCGGCCAAGCCGCTGCCACAGGCTGAGCACAGAGAGCGGCTCGTAAACGATGGTGCCCTTCCCCTGATACCCGGGCTTGAGCGATGCGCTCTCGTAAATCTCATTCATGGCTTTCCCCCCGGCCATTTTCCTGCTCAGTACGCCACTGCTGGTAGCGCTCCAGATCGTTGCGGGTTAGCTTCAGTGTGCGCGATATTACCGCGATGTCATCCACAAACCCCAGGGCCACAATCGGGTCGGGGATGGCATCAAGCGGCATCAGGAAATAAACCAGCGCACCGGTGATCGTCAGCAAGGTGCCCCAGGGAACCGTTCTGTATCGACCGGTTACCCAATCCCGCAGCAACGAGGTCAACAACATCAGGTCCGCAAAGGTGTCCCCTAGCCGAGCCTTGAATCGATCAGAGCGATTAAACACCGCCTGAATTAGCCAGCGGGTGGCCGTCGTAGAGCGAAGAATTCGCCCAGCTCGGCGTCGGGCCTCAACCCGAAATGGATTAACGGGCACTGATTTCCCGAAACAGCTCACGGTACTCATCAGTGAGCTTGTGCCGTGGCTGCATATTCACCAGTGGTGTGGCTTTTTCATGGGACTCACGCATCACTACGCTGCTGGAGAGCTTGTTGGCGAGAATCGGCAGGCCCTCTTCTTCCAGTGACGCCACCAGCTCCTGCGGTAAACGCGCCCGTGGCTGATATTGATTGACGACAATGCCTTCCACCTGCAGGTCATCATTGTGGTCTTCCCGAGCCTCCTGAATATTTTCCAACAGCGTATACAGCGCCTTGCGGGAAAACGCATCGCAGTCAAACGGGATCAGCACCCGGTCTGCGGCAATCAGCGATGACAAGGTGTAGAAGTTATACGCCGGCGGTGTGTCCACAAAGATTTCGTCGAAGTCTTTCGCCAGGGATTTCAGCAGCCCGCGCAACTTGTAGATCTTGTGCTTGGACTCGAGCATGTGTTCGATTTCCCCCAGCTCACCATCGGACGGCAATACAAACAGGTTCTTGAACGGCGTGGCATGCACATAGTCACGGGGGTCTTTTTCCTTCAGGCGAAACGACAGGGTTTGCGCAAAGAAAGTGCCGATATTGGGTTTGGGGCCCTGGCCGTTGCTGTACGCCGGCATGCCCAGCAAATACTGGCTGGCGTTACATTGTGGATCCAGATCGACAACCAGGGTGCGCTTGCCTTCCGACGCGCTGATGGCAGCCAGATTGACTGTGATACTGGATTTGCCCACGCCCCCTTTCTGATTGAACACCACTCTACGCATTCCTTGTTCTCCTTAAACAGCAAGTATTGGCGTTGCCGAATCATACACAGCCTGCAATGCCACTCACAGTGCCAAAGTGACAGCGGCGATCTGCCATTAAGACTGTCCACAGAATCTGTGGATAACCTGGTGAATAACCGCTGAGCGAAATCGGCAAACCATGGTGAACCAGACGCAGGTTACGGTTCGATTAAAAAACACCCAGATTAAACGTGGGCGTGAAATCTATTTACTTTCCCTTGCTGAGATTTACCAAGCCAGCTAAAAGTAAACACGTTGTTTCGCCTCGATGCATCACTTGCTTGCGTCGTTCACGGCTATTTTCAGGTGTCTTATATGTCTCAGCCATTTTGCGTGCCGCCACGGACAAGTACGCTCAAGGCCATCCCCGGTGATGCGGGGTTGCCCCTTATCGGCCATACACTGGGTTTTATGCGTGATCCGATCGGATTAATGCGCAAGCGCTACAACACCTATGGCCCGGTATCCTGGAGCAGCGTGTTTGGTTTACGCATGATTCAGATGCTTGGCCCCGACGCCAACCAATTTGTGATGCTCAATCGTGGTGATCTTTTTTCCAACCATGAGGGCTGGGATTACTTTATTGGCCGGTTTTTTCACCGTGGCATCATGCTGCTGGATTTTGAGGAGCATCGCTGGCATCGCAAGATCATGCAGCAGGCCTTCAACAAGAACGTGCTAAAAGGCTATCTCGACCGCATGGGGCCACACATCGCCAGCGGCATCGCCGACTGGGATAGCATCGATCAATTCAAGGTTCTCACCGAGATTAAGCAGCTGACCCTGGATCTGGCCACCGATGTGTTCATGGGCTATGAGTTGGGGCCGGAGGCTGACGCCATTAATCAGGCCTTTGTGGATACAGTTCGCGCCGGCACGGCCATCGTGCGCACCAATGTTCCAGGGTTGCGCTGGTCCAAGGGGCTCAAGGGACGCCGGGTTTTGGAAGCGTTTTTCCGCAAGGAATTACCCGCCAAACGTGCCAGTCAGGAATCGGACCTGTTCAGCGCGTTGTGCCATGCCAGCACCGAAGACGGCGACCGATTCAGTGACGATGACGTGGTCAACCATATGATTTTCCTGATGATGGCTGCCCATGACACCACGACTATTACGCTCTCGACGCTTTTCTATTATCTCGCCAAAAACCCCGAGTGGCAGGAACGGTTGCGCGAAGAAAGCCGCGCGTTGAAAAAGCGCGATCTGGAATATGACGATTTGCCCAAGCTGGAAGGTATCAGCATGGCCATGAAGGAAGCTCTGCGGCTGTGCTCTCCGGTGCCATCACTGCCCCGCAAAACCGTCAAGGATGTGGAATACGAGGGTTTCTTTATTCCCGCCGGCAGCTTTATCAACGTGGTCCCCTACTTCACTCACTACATGGATGAGTACTGGCCAGAGCCAGAGCGTTTCGACCCGGAACGGTTCAGCCCCGAACGGCGCGAAGACAAGGTGCACCCTTATGCCTGGGTGCCTTTTGGTGGCGGCGCTCACAAGTGCATCGGGCTGCACTTTGCCGACCTGCAAGTGAAAGCCATTCTGCACCAGGTATTGCTCAATTATCGCTGGTCAGTGCCGGCTGATTACGTAATGCCGGTGGACAACAGCAGCCTGCCGGTACCTGCCGACGGTTTGCCGGTGAAACTGGAAAAACTCTGATGAGAAGTGATCAGTGAGTTGCGAAAAGCCAAAAACAATCACGCTGAAACTACCGGTTTTGTTTTTCGAAACTCACTTCTCCTAACTCGATACTCATTGCCATCAAGCCGTGATCAATACCCCCTGACGCATTGTGACCAGCTCTTCCGCCGCGGTCGGGTGAATCCCCACGGTGGCATCAAAGTCGGCTTTGGTGGCGCCCATCTTGATCGCCACCGCAAACCCCTGGGTGATTTCTGCCGAGTCTTCCCCCGCCATATGCAGGCCAAGCACCTTGTCGGTGGCGTCGTCCACGATCAGCTTGATCAGTGACCGCTCCTGCTTGTCTCCCAGGGTATAACGCATGGGCCGGAACGCACTTTTATACACCCGGATCGCCGGCACACGAGCCAATGCCTGCTCTTCGCTCAGACCTACAGTACCGATATTAGGGTGGCTGAATACGGCGGTAGCAATATTATCGTAATCCATGGCAGCTTCAGGTTTCTGCTCGCCATAAAGTTGCGCCGCCAACCACATACCCTCGGCCAATGCCACCGGCGTCAGCTGCACGCGGTCAATCACATCACCCAGTGCGTAGAGCCCATCAATGCTGGTAGCAAAGCCGTCATCTACCTTGATGGCACCGCCCACTGCCATGGCCGGCGCGGCCCCTTCGGCAAACAAATCGTCTAGCTTGGGAATGCGCCCGGTGGCATAGAAGACGTCGTCGAATGCCGCCTTTTCACCGCTCTGATAGGTAACCTGCTTTTCACCGTTAACCACGTCAATACGGGCAACATCCGCATTGAATTTCAGCGTAACCCCCTGCTCGGTCATCTGGTCGGCGATAAACTGGCGAATGTCCTGATCGAAGCCACGCAGAAACAAATCGCGACGGTAAATCTGCGTTACCTCACAACCCAGGCCATGCAAAATGCCAGCAAACTCCGTGGCGATATAGCCACCCCCGACCACGGCAACCCGTTTCGGAAGCGTGTCCAGATAGAACAGGTCGTCGGAAATGCGCACATGCTCACGGCCAGGCAAGTCCGGCACAAAGGGTTTGCCGCCCACCGCCACCAGAATATGGCGGGCCGTCAGCACCGTGTCGCCCACGGAAACTTTGCCGCCACCTAGCACCTGTCCGTGGCCTTCAAAAATAGTCACCCCGGCCTGATTCAGAATTCGCTGATAAATGCCGTTAAGCCGGCTGATTTCCCGGCTCTTGTTATCTCGCAGTGTGGCCCAGTCGAACTCCCAGCCTTTTACGGTGTAGCCATAATCTTCTGCCAGCGCAAACTCCTGGGGAAAGTGGCTGCCGTACGAAAATAGCTTCTTGGGCACGCAGCCTACGTTCACACAAGTGCCACCAAAAAAACGCTCTTCGATAATGGCAACGTTGGCACCATGGGATGCAGCCATGCGTGCCGCGCGTACGCCACCAGAGCCGGCACCAATTACGACAAGATCAAATTTCGTGGTCACTTAACGCTCCTCTGTGTTTTGTTCATTGTGAAGGCTGCAAGCATCAACACAAACGCAGCCATTCGATATAAGTCATAGACGCCGACGATTACGGGCCGGTTCCAATGCCCTGCCAGCGGACAAAAGGCTGTTTCTCACTAGGTCGCCCATCACGCAGATAAGCGCCCGCCTCAACCTGAGGCCACAGCCGGTCCAGCGGGATGGACTCGCCGTTACTGCTGAGCATGCGGGCATGGTAGCGGCGTAACTGGCGAGGCTCGGTGACACCGCAGGAATGGGCGATGGTCTCCACTTCCTTGACCAGGTTGTTATGAAAGTGCGCCACACGTTGGGATTTTTCCGCCGGCACCAGCCCCCGCTGTAATCGTGGATTATGCGTGGTGACACCGGTCGGGCAGGTATTTCGGTTGCACTGCAGCGCCTGAATACAGCCTAAGGCGAACATATAGCCACGTGCAGACACGCAGAAATCCGCCCCCACCGCTATCGCCCAGGCCACCATGCTGGGTGTGATCAGCTTGCCCGACGCGATAATACGAATACGATCCGTAAGGCCGTAGCCATCGCGTAGATCAACCAGTAACGGCAAAGATTCCGCCAGATACAAACCCACATCATCCATCAGCGACATGGGGGCCGCGCCGGTGCCGCCGTCACCGCTATCGATGGTGATAAAGTCCGGTGCCGACTCCGGCCCGCGGGCATGAATGGCGAGGAAGAGATCCTCCACCCAGGCCCAGGCACCAAGCACACATTTGATGCCAGTGGGCTTGCCACTGACCTCGCGCACATGGGCGATCAGGTCCAGCAAGTCATCCGCGTTATTCACGTCCGGCTGGCCGTTGGGGCTAATGGATGCCTGGCCTGCCGGGATGCCACGAATGGCCGCAATTTCCTGAGTCACCTTGGCTGCGGGGAGAATACCGCCCTTTCCGGGCTTGGCGCCCTGGCTAAGTTTGATCTCGATCATTTTTACTTGCGGCCTAGCCGCAATTGCCGCCAGGCGCTCATCATTCAGGTTACCCTGCGCATCGCGCACGCCGTAACGGGCCGTGCCCACTTGAAAGACCACATCGCAGCCGCCCTCCAGATGATAAGGGGACAATCCCCCTTCCCCGGTGTTCATCCAGCAATTGGCGATGGCTGCACCGTGAGACAAAGCCTGTACCGCCGGGCGGGACAAAGCACCAAAGCTCATGCCGGACACATTGAAGAAGCTGTGCGCCACATAGGGCTGCTCGCAATGAGGACCGATCATCAGAGGCAGGGTTTTCGCCGCGTTTTTCTCCAGCGTCGGGTAGGGACAATTCATGAAAATCACCCGCCCAGCACCAACTTGCTTGGTAGAACCGAATGCCATGGTGTTGCTCAGATCCTTGGCTGCCCGGTAAACCCAGGCGCGCTGCGCTCGATTAAAGGGCAACTCTTCACGGTCCATGGCGAAGAAATATTGGCGGAAAAACTCGCCAAGAGTTTCGAAAAAGTAACGAAAACGTCCGATTAGCGGGTAATTACGACGAATAGCATGGCCTTTTTGAAAAAAACGATCCTGTAGCCATAACCCCACAGCCACCAAGGTCAACAGCAATACCAACAGCAGAAAACCCAGCTCCAGCCAGGCAATGGTGTTGTTCAGCCAGGGTTCCAGGTACTCGGGAAACATTCGCTCTCCTCGCTCGCTAAATTCGCCGCTGGGTAGCTCAAGGCGGAAATGTGCGCCAGTGCACTTGGGCCACCCCCGGCGCAATAGTATGATGTCTGTCCGTCGATTTTGTTACGCTTAGCGGCCAGTGTGGTCAATTCGTCTGGTGCTGGCCAGAAAGAAAAAAGAATGGCGTTATCATGGGGGTAGCGCTTGGCGATAAGCCAGAACGACGGAAGAACAACAAACTAACGGTGTTCGCGGTGCCCAACAAGCACCTTGAGGCATCAGAAAAGGGGTACGGGGTTCCATGCGGGTTTTATTGACGAAATCCTGGCTGACGGGGGTCTTTGCGGCTGGCTGCATGCTGGTGGCCAGCAACGGCGCACAGGCTGACAATATCTACAAATACCGCTCTGCGGACGGCACCATTCTGTTCACTGATCAAGCCCAGGAACAGGTCGGCCAGCAATACACCCTGCTATCCGTTCGTAAAGGTTGGAGCTACACCCCCCGCGCACTTTCCAATGCCCAGCGTGACCAGTACGACACCCTGATCACCCAGGCTGCTACCCGCTTCCGTGTTGACCCAGCTCTGGTCAAGGCCGTCATCCATGCCGAGTCCCTGTTCAACCGTAATGCCATTTCCCGGGTGGGCGCCCAGGGGCTTATGCAGCTAATGCCAGAAACCGCCGCCTACCTGAAAGTCAGCAATCCCTTTGATCCCCGCGCGAACATTACCGGGGGCACCCAGTTCATTGCGTACTTGAAAGACAAGTTTTCTGATCTCGACCACATTCTCGCCGCTTACAATGCTGGCGAAGGCAATGTGCGACGCTATGGTGGTATTCCACCTTTCAAGGAAACCCAGGCTTACGTAAAGAAAGTAAAGCAGCTGCGCCAAAGTTATGCGCATCAGTTTGTGGCCGAGCTTGGTGACGAAGAAACAGTGTTTGCGTCCAGGTAAGAGCGTTTCACCGGGTCCATGTCGGGTTACGCCCTTCACCTATTAAAGCTCCCGTAGGTCTGATTAGCCTGAAAGGCGTAATCAGACAACAAGCCAAACGTTCAATCAAATCTCCACCCCCAGCCACTGGCCATCGTAATCAATCCGGAAGTGCTCGAGCTGATAGCTAGATGTCTGGCATTTGCCATTACGCAGCGAGAATGTCAGCCCGTGACCTGGGCAACGCAGCTGATCATTCATCACCGTGCAGCGGTCGAGAGGAAAGTCCGCGTGGGGGCAGCGCCGCTGCATCAGCCAGGTGCGTCCCTCTTCATGAATCAGCAACAACTCCTTACGCCCTACCGTCACTGGCAGTCGCAGGCCGTCGTAAAGATCCATGATGCGAATTAATCGGTGAAACATGTCACCTCACAGGTTTCTCTAACGTAAAAAGCCCGCAGAAGCGGGCTTTTTACTGTGCTGCGAAGCAGCCGGTCGGTCAAGCAGGCATTAGTTGCCGTGCTTCTCCGCCAGATAGAACCAAGTATCCAAAACCGAATCCGGGTTAAGGGAAACGGACGAGATGCCCTGCTCCATTAGCCACTTGGCCAAGTCCGGATGATCCGAGGGGCCTTGCCCGCAAATCCCGATGTACTTGCCTTTGGCATTACAGGCGTCGATGGCCATCTTCAGCAGTTTTTTCACCGCCGGATCACGCTCATCAAACAGGTGGCTCACGATACCGGAATCCCGATCCAGGCCCAGCGTCAGCTGAGTCAGGTCGTTGGAACCAATAGAGAACCCATCAAAGTGCTGCAGGAAGTCATCTGCCAGCAAGGCATTGGTCGGCAGCTCACACATCATGATGACACGCAAACCGTTCTCGCCACGCTTGAGGCCGTTTTTGCCAAGCAGGTCAATAACCTGCTCCGCTTCACCCACGGTACGAACAAACGGCACCATCAGTTCAACGTTGGTAAAGCCCATTTCATCACGGACTTTCTTCATGGCACGGCATTCGAGCTCGAAACAGTCGCGGAAATTTTCGCTGATGTAACGGCTGGCACCGCGGAAGCCCAGCATCGGGTTCTCTTCCTCGGGCTCGTAGAGCTTGCCGCCGATCAGGTTGGCGTATTCGTTGGACTTAAAGTCCGACAGACGCACGATGACCTTCTCCGGGTGGAACGCGGCCGCCAGGGTAGAAACGCCCTCGACCAGCTTCTCCACGTAGAAATCGACTGGATCGCCATAACCGGCAGTCCGCTTGTCCACGTTCTGCTTCACGTCTTTGGGCATGGAATCGTAGTTCAGCAGCGCCTTGGGGTGCACGCCGATCATACGGTTGATGATAAATTCCAGGCGGGCCAAGCCCACGCCCTGGTTCGGCAGGCCGGCGAAATCAAAGGCGCGATCCGGGTTGCCCACGTTCATCATGATCTTGAACGGCAGCTTGGGCATGGACTCGATGGAGTTACGCTGAATATCAAATTCCAGCTGACCTTCGTAGATCTTGCCGGTATCGCCTTCTGCGCAGGAGGCCGTGACTTCCTGGCCATCCTTGAGAATTTCGGTGGCATCACCACAGCCAACGATGGCCGGCACACCCAGCTCACGGGCAATAATGGCGGCGTGACAGGTGCGCCCGCCACGGTTGGTAATAATGGCAGCGGCACGCTTCATTACCGGTTCCCAGTCCGGGTCGGTCATGTCGGTCACCAGCACATCACCGGGCTGCACCTTGTCCATTTCCTTGATGCTGGTCACCACACGCACTTTACCTGCGCCGATGCGCTGACCAATAGAGCGCCCTTCCACCAGCACTTTACCGGTCTGCTTGAGCAAGTAGCGCTCCATGACGTTCACGTCAGAGCGGCTTTTCACGGTTTCCGGACGGGCCTGAACGATGTACAACTTGCCATCGTCGCCATCCAGCGCCCACTCGATATCCATGGGCATGCCGTAGTGTTTCTCGATTTCAATCGCCTGGCGGGACAGGTTTTCGACCTGCTCGTCAGTCAGGCAGTAGCGAATACGCTCGTCTTTATCCACATCGACGATTTCAACGGACTTGCCCGCGCTGCCTTCTGCACCGTAGACCATTTTCTGCATCTTGCTGCCCAGATTACGGCGCAGCACAGCAGGCTTCTTGTTCAGCAAGGTCTTCTTGTGAACGTAGAATTCGTCCGGATTAACCGCACCCTGCACGACCATTTCGCCCAAGCCGTAAGACGCGGTAATAAACACCACATCCTTGAAGCCGGATTCGGTATCCATGGAGAACATCACGCCGGCGGCGCCCGTCTCGGAACGCACCATGCGCTGCACACCCGCCGACAGAGCCACCAATTTGTGGTCAAAGCCCTGATGAACCCGGTAACTGATGGCGCGGTCATTAAACAGCGAGGCGAACACCTCTTTCACCGCAATCATGACGCTGTCCACGCCACGAATGTTCAGGAACGTTTCCTGCTGACCGGCGAAAGACGCATCGGGCAGATCTTCCGCCGTTGCGGAGGAGCGCACAGCCACTGGCAGATCGGCGTTGCCCTCGCCAATCTCGGCGTAGGCATCACGAATGGCCTTGTCCAGTCCGGGCTGGAACGGCGCATCAACCACCCATTGGCGAATCTCTTCGCCGGTTTTCGCCAACGCAACCACGTCTTCAACGTCCAGCGCGGACAGTGCTTCGTTGATTTTCTGGGTCAGGTTGTTGTGCTCAAGGAACTCACGGAAGGCTTCAGCGGTAGTAGCAAAGCCGCCCGGAACGGAGACACCCGCCGCAGACAGATTGCTGATCATTTCACCCAGGGATGCGTTCTTGCCACCTACGTGCTCAACGTCATTCTTTCCCAGGTCCTGAAACCAGACTACATATTCCGCCAAGGTCGTCTCCTTTTACGTATTACCGGTTGGTTTGTTGGCCAAAGCAGTACCGGCACACCTTGTGCCGATAGCACCTGAATGCAGGCACAGCGCAAGGTGCCGGATCAAATCGAGCCGACATTCTACTCAAAACCGACGCAGTTTGCCTGCCCCCTCTTTCAGATTTAGCCAGTATTTGGGCATCACTTTGGTCAACGCCCGGCCCAGCCACTCTTTATCCGCTCACACAAGACACTATGCCATTGAAATTGCAGGGTTATTCTTCACGCAGCAGAATGATTGGGCGCAGTGTCGTGCCTGCGTCTTGCCTGGACAACGCATGGCGCCACAAACCAGCAAACGGACTGCCCAGCGCCCTCAGATAGCACTGGTCGCACAGCGACACAGCGTCTAGACTGGCTCCATTCAAAACAACGACTTACCCGTAGGAGCGGCACTTGAGCCGCGAAGGACTTGCGTCACACCTTGCCACTACCCTTCGCGGCTCAAGCGCCGCTCCTACTGCACAGGAAACGGCAGAGCCAATGAAGCGAACCGCATTCTACCTATCCGATGGCACCGGCATTACCGCTGAAACCCTTGGCCACAGCATGCTGAGCCAGTTTGGAGACTTCGAATTCGTGCAGATGACCCTGCCCTTCGTGCAATCCGATGAGCAGACCCGCGAAGCGGTTGCGCGCATCAACAAGGCCGCGGAAGAGGACGGCGCCAAGCCAGTGGTATTCTCCACCCTGGTCAATACCGATCATCGCACCATCCTGCATGGTTGCAACGCCCTGATCCTCGACCTGTTCGGCGCCTTCCTTCGCCCCCTCGAAGATGAGCTGGGCGTGCGCTCCAACCACAAGATCAACCAGAGCCACGCCATTCGCGACGCGGAGTCCTACCGCATTCGCATCAACGCGGTGCATTTTGCCCTGGATAACGACGACGGCGCCCGCACCCGCCATTATGACCAGGCCGACATCATCCTCATTGGCGTCTCTCGCTCCGGGAAAACCCCCACCTGTCTTTACCTGGCATTGCAGTTCGGGCTATTCACGGCCAACTACCCGCTCACCGAAGACGACTTCGATGACCTGCGCCTGCCCAAGGCCCTGATAGAGCACAAACACAAGCTGTTCGGTCTCACCATCGACGCCGACCGCCTCAGCGCCATCCGCAGCGAACGCAAAGCCGGCAGCAAATACGCCTCCCCGCGCCAGTGCGACATGGAATTGCGCGCACTGGAAGCCATGTACAACAAGCACAACATTCCGTATCTGGACGCGACAGAATTGTCGATTGAGGAGATCAGTACGCGGGTGTTGGCGATGAAGGGGTTGTCGCGGCGGTTGCAATAGCCAAAACGTGTAGGAGCTTGCTTGCAAGCGAACCCCGGTGATTCTGCCAGCCCAGGTTCGCCTGCAAGCAGGCTCCTACAGTAAACACACAGCACATCGGTACAAATACAATGAAACTGGATGAATTCACGCGCGCCGTATACCGACTAGATGACGCAATCCGGCAAGAAAAGAACGAGTTTATCCGTGACTCAGTCATTCAACGCTTCGAATTCAGTGTCGAGCTAGCCTGGAAAACAGCCAAAAAGACCATGGGGGTATCCACCTCCGCCCCGAAAGATGTCATCCGTGAAATGGCACAAAGCGGCTACATTGAAGATGTAGCGACCTGGCTGAAAGCCATCGACATGAGAAATCTATCTTCACACACCTACAAGGAAAACCTTGCAGAGCAAGTCTACACGTTTGCCTGTGACTTTCTGCCTGCGCTGAAAGCGCTAGTCACACGCCTGGAGCGAGAATGAAGTTTGGATTAACGGAAGAGGAATACGGTTTTATCACCGAACAGGTCATTACGCCCCTTCGGGCACAAGGAGCCCACGTATTCTGCTACGGCTCCCGCGCCAGAGGCGATAACCAACCCTTTTCTGATCTAGACATCATGGTTGAGGCAAGCGTCGAACTTTCTGAGCTTATCAGCCAGCTACAGGAGCAACTCACAAACAGCAACTTCCCCTACAAAGTCGACCTGGTGGAACTGAAGGATTTTGCTGAAAGCTATCAATCCGGCTATCAGCAGGACAAGGTTCCCTGGTAGCACGCCCCCATTGCTGCCCTGCAGCTTAAGTGGTATTACCAACCCAGGTTCGCCTGCAAGCAGGCTCCTACAATAACCAGCCGTGAATTCTGCCGCTCAATCACCGTTTTAGCATCGCGGTGGAAGCGCCCAATATTTGTAGGAGTGGTGGTTCCACCACGAAGGGACTTGACCGAGAATCGCGGTGGAGCCGCAGCTCCCGCAGAACAGGGCGAAGCCCGCTTTTCTGTAGGGTATTCGCCAAGGGGTGGGTGTCCTTTCTTATCCACTTTTTGGTGGTTAATTCGGACCACAAGGTGGTAATGATTAGACATTACCGCGTAGGCACAAAGATCAATCGCAAAAATGGCAGCCAACACCGCCAGATGCTCCACTACCCACTGGCGGCGATGCTCGTACTCGTAATCCTGGCCAGAGTAATGGCCTTTGCCACAAAGAAAGGCCCGCCGCACGCAGCGACAAATGCAGTGCAAATGCAGTGATAGTACGGCGTGGAATCCAGAGATACTTGAGTATATAGCGAGCACGGATCATGGGAAGCCTCCTTGCGTTTCCATGACCCTCAATACTGACCTTGCAGACAGCATAAATATCAGACAAGAACCTAACCTAGTGTAGGAATTCCTCTAATTTATGCGTGTCTCAGACAGCCTTCCCAGACAGCCCTCTTTGCTTCAGGGTCGCCAGGATCTGGCTGCCGGAAAATCGAGACTTCTTCATCATTCGCTCCTTGTGAGAGGATTGTAAAAGTCTCTACTCAAAACCTCGATTAATTTTCGGGGGGATTACACTAGACTTCTCCTCCCGTACTGCTGCGCTGTTCTATTTTTTAACAGAAACGAGCGTCACCCCAACAATTTGGAGTTACATATTGGGAGGTCAACTGCAAATTCGATAGATGCAAATCCACCGGATTACCTCCCTGTGAAGGATCAGTTGCAGCATCAAGATCAACAATAACCGGTTCGGGGGTCGTCATGGTAATACCGAACAGAGTGCCAAGTGAGGCTACCGCTGGCGCATAAACTCTGTTTTCTTCTTTCAAAAGCTCTGCAGTCATTAACGTAGCCACTTGGGGCAAAACACTGTCTATATTCACTGGATTTGAAGCATTAAGCTTGCCTAAATCCACCTTATCTGAAAACGACATCCACCACCCCTGTTTAGCTACATCATCTTGATGAGCTCCAGGCCACTTCACATCCTTGCCCTGCATTGACAAATAAAACCCTGTTCCGGTTAAAGGAATATTATGAATCATGCTTAATTTTTGGCTAAAATCGATTTCCATATTCAAATTTTGAATAGCAGAGCCATCAGCCAGTTCAACTTTTGCCTGGCAGGCAATAAGTAGAATACAAGGAAATGAAACACGTAGCTGGTTTTTCGGCCCATCACTCAATGAAATTGAGTCAACTTTCGTAGTGATCCCTTCAATAACAGCGGCCGTCTGCCTCTTTCCGTTTACTGTAAAAGACGGAACGTAAAAATCTGTAGTAAGCGACGGTACCGATATTCCATCGGTATCTCTATGGCCAGGGGTGCTTGTGAATTGCCGATCAAATCCCAAAGCGTTAAGCAGCCCGGATATTTCGTGATCAGACTCTGTGCCAAATAGCGTGGCCTCTGTGGAAGCAGAGCCGCTTGTCTCTTTAATCTGCATGAAGCCACTTAAAGACTGAATTCCATCTGTAGAAGACGCAGAACTTCCATTAGCAGTCCCAGATGACAACAAACCCAGCATTTCCGATGCCCCCATCCTAATCCCAACAACTTCCCGCAAGGTTTTAGAGTGGTCATTTTTTATCGCAAACTCAAAGAATGGACGACTCAGTGATGCACTTGTAGCAACACGTCCTCCATTACCTGTGAAGTCGGGGCTCCCCAGTGTTGGGGCATTTGGATTGGTAACATAAGAAGATGGCAGCCCACTTAATGAAAAATTACGAATATCAATGTCGCAATTCCTCCCATTATCAACAGCGTTCGTACAGCCAAGTTGAAGTTTTTCAATATTCATATTCAGCTCAAGCTGTGCATCCAATCCTGCTTTATAAAAAGTCATGTTTTCAGATATAGATCCAACCTCGCCTTGCGTCTTCCCCATCTGCAAAAGCGCCTGCCCAGAAACGTTCGACAGTTCATCGTCTTTCATTTCCGTCATCGCGCCTGCAGCTGAGAAAACGATGGTCAACAACAGTGTTAACAGCAGCCTGACAGTCAGTCCGATTTTACCCATTTGGGATTGGGCGAAGGCAATGCCGCCAGTGCGCTGCAGATGAGAGGCCGCGCGAACAGAAAAGGGTTTCTTAAGCTGGGCGCCGAGCATTCGCCATGCAAGCATAGCTCCTACAAAGGTAGGCTCCATAAGGGTGGCTATTATTGTTTTTTTTCGGTTGCTCATCTTCTGGCCTGTTCAGTTGTTCTGTACGACAGATTCTGTCGTGTTGTTTGCCATAACTTATGGAGCCGCTGCGCTTTGTGGCTCCAGGGTAATACTGGAATATATTTGTGCAGACGGAATGACCATGCGGCCAAGATTGGCGTCACCCAACATGATGTTGTCGATCATGACGGGGTTGCCTGGGTTTCCTGCAGCAATGCTGTCAACGCCCGGCACTGTGTCGAGAACACTATTCATGTGAGGTTTTGCCGCATAACCCAGCTTGATGTTGTTGGCGATGACCATTTGAGGCTCTGAATCCGTACCCAATTCGCCAGTACCCACCAGATCTACCCGCCCTTCAGTGAAAGCGATATCGCCGGTTATGTTTGCCAGTTTAATGGCAGCTTCAGGTTGGCTGGGCTCGGCAATGGAGAGGTAGCTGCCACAATCTTCGTTACCACCGGAACCACAGGTTGCCAGGTTGGAGGTGCCACCGACCATGCTGGGGTCAGTGGTATTGCTGCCCAACCTCAGGGCGCCGCTATAGCCCAGGAAATTGCGGGCGCCGCCGGGATTGTTGGCCTCGACTGGATCTGACGGTGAGAAGCGCAGGCTGACCAGGCCTTCCAGGTTCACATCCAGGTTGGCGCCCCGGATGGTCTGGGCGACGCTGGTATTTCCATAATTGGCATGGCCTGGCAACAGGCCGCCACCAAAGGTGGCGCGGTAGTTGAAGCGTGCCTGAGGGGAAAAGAAATCAAGGCCACCGGAGTAATAGTCGGTTCCATCTTGCGGTTTCACCCAGATACGAGTGTCGTTAGCGGCCAGCACAAAGCTGGAGCTCATAAAGCCAATACCCATGTTAGCGGCGGTATCGGCAATCATCAGGTGCGTACCGTGATCCCAGTTGTGGCCTTGATAGTCGCCATCCAGAGTCTGGGACATCAACAGAATATCCGCGATGACCCCCTGGTTGTCTGTCACAGCCCCTGCTGTGCCATCGCGGGTGATACCCGGGTATAGGTAAATATTGCCATTCACATTGGCAAGGGAGTAAATCAGCCCCCAGTCGAATTCCCTGCCTTCTTCTTCTGGGCGGTTCGGATCGGTATCGGTGCGAATATTGCCACTTGCATCTCGCTCCAACAAACGCACCTTGCGGGAATAACTTTGTAACTGGCCATCTCTAATGATAATGGCAAGAGCATTTTCATCGTTTTCCGTAATGCCATAATTGGTGATCGATCCCGGCGTCACATCAATAAACTGGGTGTCTGGCTCAGCCGTGCTGCCACAGCCGGAGGCCCCTCCGCTACCATCAACCAAGGCAGAACCGTGCCCCCAGCAAAGGCCCCCGGGGCCTTGGCCGGCGCCACTAATCACATCCAGAGCGATTAACGGGAAGTAATGGGCGGAGGGTTTGGCCGCAGTGCGAGAACCCCAGATAGTCCAATCACCCAACTCGAAGTTGACCCGGGATTTGTCTGCACTTGCTACATCGGCGGTTTCGCCAAGACGCCAACGGAACTCTTTTTCGGCGTCACCAAAAACATGTTCTGCCTCGACCTGACTGACATAATCCCACTGGGAGCTGAAGCGCAAACCGTTAGAGGTAACGGCTTCGGTTCCATAAGGATCGAAAACACCATCTGTGCTGCCCTGCCAGACCCCTCCAGGCATCCATTTTACTTCCGCATCTTTAACGCTACCCAACCAACCAAAATGCATCAGGCCCCGGGCACCTGCGGTGATTTCGAACTCATTACTGCCCTGCTTACCAAAGATGTACTCGAAATCCAGGGCGAGGTTGATTAAGTCCGAAGCAGAAGGAAGGTAACCTGATAGTTCGCCCTCATCTACTGTTCCGTTACTGTTAGCATCCTGCCACTCGGTTGCCTGCCTCTGGGGATCACCCTCACTCCATAGTTCGCCGGCACGATGCACAATACCCTCATTATTGATGCCCAAAGTGCCCTCGGGAATTTCCCAGCTCAGGTTGAAGTCATGCATGGCCATCCAGGCATTGTCGTCCTGGCTGTAGAAAAGGTCAGCGTCGGTGATCTGCCCCAGCAAATAGGCCTTCTTATAGGCCATATTGAAAATGCCTTTGTTAATCAGATCAACGTTACCTTCGAAATCAAACGCCCAAGTGCCGTAAGAGCGATCAGACCCCACCGGAACATCGGGCGTTTCAGGGTCGCTGTCATCATCGGTATAGACAAAAGCTGTCAGGTTATCGATGCGCAGGCGGGTGCGTTCTGTTGTGCCAAAGCCCAATCGCAGTAGCGGGTCTGTGCCATTTGAACCAGCATCCAGGGTAAATTCCATGCCCGCATTGCCATCAATAACACCGGTGGGACTGACTCCCTGAAACGTCAGGCCGTTGGTGCTTATCGTAGCTTCACGGGCAGTATCTGTATCCAGCGTAGCTCTGATGGCATCGGCGCTCATATTGCCATCCAGTTGCACGGAGATACCATCCTGGCCTGCAACACCTGCCAAATCACTATCATCCAAAGCCTGCATCGCTGAAGCCTGCAAGGTCATCATCAACAGGCATACGGGAAGCGCACCGATTAGTAGTACCGGACGGGCCATCGAAGTATAAACGCTTTGTGTTGTTATTCTGCGTTTTTTCATGTTCAGAACCCGTACATATAGAAGTTGCCGCCAATGGCGATACCGGCCTGATGGGCATTATTATCGGCGATTTCAAAGCCTAGGAAGGAGCCGAAGTTATCGGATTGCCAGCCTGGCTGAGTGGGGAAATTTTCTCCAGCAGCAGGGTCTGGTTCGTTGTATTCAATCGCCAAGCCTTCGACATGGACACCGAGGCGGACATCGTTGTAACCCGTGGTGGTGCGAGAGCTGTGATCATAGCTGCCACCACTTTCCGGATAGTGAGCACGGACGCCAGGCATCTTGTCGATATAAGGCTTCACACAGTTACCTGTACCGAGCAAACAGTCACCGGGAGTGGTTCCTCCGTCTGGTGATTCGGCCCGAAATTTTTCATCGTTTAGCGCAATATCTTTGTTTTCTGTACTAACACCGTTCGGAACTCCACCTAGTAGAGAGGCGTCCAGGCTCAACCGATTCATTTCCAGCGAAGCATGGCCGTTTTTAAATACCAGCCAGCCGAAGTCGCGGTTTTCCAATTGCAGGGCGAGACGGCAGTTTACGCTGGCCAGACCGGTGCAGTCTGCATTGGCTGCGCCGATATCGTCAGCCCCCCTCCCTTCGGCTCGAACCGTTGCATCGTCCTTATAGAGAGGCTTGCTGTTGTAGTAGTAGTCCAGGCTGACAAGGATGCCTTCCTGGCCGGTGACGGAGCCCATTTCGGTGTCGTTCAGAGGGTCCATTGCCTGGGCCGGGTTCGCGTGCAAGCACGCTCCTACGACAAAAGCAGCCAGGAAAACTTTCACGGTAGCATGATGCCACCCATCAAAAAAAACTAAAACCGGAGAAGTGCTGGCTCGACTCATGGCTGCCCTGCCCCCAAGGTGGTGATTTTCATGTGGTGGATGCGCATGCCTTCGATGCGGGAAATACCGATATTCGTGATACTAGGATCCCCTGAGTCCGCCATGCTCGGGGCAACGGGAACACATGTGGCCCCCGAAGAACAGCCGGTCGCCCCCCCCACAAAGTAGATGCCATTGCCAGTACTGTTTACCCCTGGGAGATTACCATACGGGTCTGTAACAACACTTTGTTTATATGTCGTTTCTGCCCCCTCTATCTCTGTAGTCCAAGGAATATCCCCTGTTCTGGTTTCATACGAAATATCCACACCTTCCCAATCACCCCAGCGTACATAGCCGACAGTATCGGAATTAGGGTTGGTGATGTTATTATTCGCATCCAGAGAGCACTCTTCGCCTGAACAGTAAAAATCTTCATAAACCGCTTTAAGATTAGGAATGCGAGTAAGTTCGATCACGAAATTGCCGCGCTCACTTCCGGTGCGCACGGCATCAAGTGTCAGAGCCTGGTAATGCAGCTGCCCCAGCGGCAGGTAGGCATCTACTTTCTTGAAGTACATGCCTTCGTTATCTTCGAAATTGGGCACCCAATGCAGGCGATCTTCGGAGTCGGCTTGCTGGCGAACAGAGAAACGAAAGTCGCCAGAGAGGGCACTTTCGTAGGTGATGCCGAAGGTGTCGCCATCCGGGTTATTGGTTGTGTGCATCAGGCGCAAGCGGGCAGGTCTGCCGTCAACGGTTACCGGTTTGCCGTGAATGATGGTCTGGCTTTGCAGGAAGTCTGCACCGCCAGAGCCGATCACAACACTATTGTTGTCTGCACCATCAGTCTGGGTGGAGCGGTCCACTTCCAGCTCCCCCCAGAAGGCCCACCGCCAAGGGTTCGTTTTGCTAGGGCCTATCAGCTCCATAACCGTGGGCATGTCTGTCGTGTTATCCAGATCGTTGCCCGCGTAATCATACCCCTCGTATTGATAGGCACGGAGTACATAGGGGTCGTAGATGGAAGCAAAGGCGCCGATCCCATAAGGGTTATCCGGACCACCTTCGCTATCAAGATTAATGGGACTGCCATTACCCAATGGCGAAGCCAGGAACTCGTTGCCAAAAATATAGTCACCGCCGTCCTGATAAGCCGCAGTGCCGGAACCATGCCAATCAGTGCCTTCGGGCATTGCTCCATTGGTAATAGAGAGGCCATAGTAGCGGGCATCGCCTCGATCCCAGCCTAATCCCTGAGCTTCGGTACCGGTCAGTTCAATGTAGCTGGTAGGCGCCATTCTGAAACTGAAATTATCCATGGCAAACGCCAACCCCGCGCCCTGGACTTTGGACAGGGAGTCATCACTGAGTTCAGTAAGGGCTTGCGTTTGAGCGGCGCCCAAGGTGAGGGTCGCAGCCAACAGCAGATTGGTCGATTGGAGTCTTGGGCGCACTGTGACCTCGTTTTCTTGTTATTCCAGCCTGATCCTTTTATTGAGCACTTTGGCCAAGTCTGGTGATCTTTAGTCACAAGGCTACACAGCGCCAAACCGTATGGCAACACTTGTTAACGCAAACGCTACACAAGGTCGTCGTTATTAATCTATTAATATCAGCAAGTTACGCATAATAAACACGACGTATACCAACCCCGTGCATGCTTGTACTCTTTACTCAAAAACGGCTTGTTACCAAAGTGCACATATAGTGCCGGAATATCCCGATTGGTTATGTTTCATTCAGCTTGACGTTCAAGGCTGATGATCCCTGCTCACGGGCAACTGGATAAGGAGCCAGGGTTGCCGTAGTCGGAGAAGGACCGCTTATGCATCTGGGGTTTGGTGCAGGGAACCAAGGTGGCTATAGCTCAAGTGTGAAAGTGTAGTATCGCGCCGCGAGGGACGTTATTCGCTACGCTCACCCTACGGGGCGACCTTCGGTCGCTGCTCCGCTGCGCTCCTACAGGGCCGGGTCTATTGCACCAGCATGTGCATAAATTCATGCACTGGCATGGAGGCAAGGGACTGGGGGTTATTACAGGCGCCGAGGATCCGTTCCGCTTTGGCTGGGGGGAAGCAGGTCAGCAGGTTCTGGTGGAGTTTTTTCTCCAGCACAGGCATGCCCTCCTCCCTGCGGCGTCGATGGCCTATGGGGTATTCCAACTCTGCCGTATCCGTCTTTGTGCCGTCGCTGAAAAAAACCTGTATCGCATTGGCGATGGAGCGCTTTTCCGGGTCCAGGTAATCGCGGGTGTAATCGTCGCTTTCCACGACCTCCATTTTATTGCGCAGCGTATCGATCATGGGGTTGTTGGCATGGAAGCCATCTTCGTAATGTTCCGCGCTGAGGTCGCCCATGATTAACGGCACGGCGATCATGTATTGCAGGCAATGATCGCGGTCTGCCGGGTTGGCCAAGGGGCCTTCTTTGGAAATAATGCGAATGGCAGACTCATGGGTGGTTACAACGATTTTTTCGATGTCATCCAGGCGCCCTTTCACTTGTTCGTGAAGTAACACCGCCGCTTCACACGCTGTCTGCGCGTGAAACTCGGCCGGAAACCGAATCTTGAAAAGGATATTTTCCATCACGTAGGAACCATAATCGCGCTGGAAGCTGAATTGGCGCTTATCTTCCGGTTTGATGGCTTGGTCCTGGTTGGTTTTGCTGAACAGCACATTATAAAAGCCCCACTGGGGCGCGCTGAGCGCGCCCGGAACTCCCATTTCGCCGCGCAAGGCAATATCCGCAAGGCGCACCGCCCGGCTGGTGGCATCCCCCGCTGCCCAGGATTTTCGTGAGCCGGCATTGGGAGCGTGACGATACGTACGCAATGCCTGACCATCCACCCAGGCATGGGAGACGGCAGACAGCATCTGCTCCCGATCGGCGCCCATAAGGTGAGACACCACAGCGGTAGAGGCGACCTTCACCAGTAGCACATGATCCAGACCGACACGATTAAAGGAATTTTCCAGTGCCAGCACGCCCTGAATTTCATGGGCCTTGATCATCGCTTCCAGAACAGCCTTCATGGCCAAGGGCGGCTCTCCGTTCGCTACCCGTTTTTGCGAGAGATAATCGGCTACGGCCAGAATGCCACCGAGGTTATCCGATGGATGCCCCCACTCTGCAGCAAGCCAGGTGTCGTTGTAATCAAGCCAGCGAACCATGCAGCCGATATCCCAAGCGGCTTTTACTGGATCCAGGCGGTACGGGGTGCCGGGAACCCGAGCGCCATGAGGCACCATGGTGCCCTCCACTATCGGGCCAAGATGCTTGGTGCATTCCGGAAAACGCAGGGCAAGGAGCCCGCAACCCAGGGTGTCGAGCAAACAATAATGGGCGGTTTGCCAGGCTTCTTCCGATTCGATGGTGTAATCGCGAACGTAGTCGACGATGTCCTGAATGACCTGATCATAATCGGGTCTTTCGTTCTTATCGGTATTGCTGGCCATAGTGCGCACCTCCCTGGATAGCTTGACGTTCAGGGTCACCCCGGGGTGGCAGAGGGTCAAGTGTAGCTGGTGGTTAATTGAGCGGCTTTTACAGTTGTAGGTCGGGTTCCCCCAAGGGCACAGAGAGGCAAAGCAGTAACCCGACAGTGGCGTTGTCGGATTACGCCTTCAGGCTAATCTTATCTACATGAAATGGCGTTAGCTGTGATGAGGCTCGCCTGCATCAGAAGCTGTCGCCCGGAATCCGGACATTACCTTCCATCAGGACCCGGGCGCTGCGGCTCATGCTGGCTTTGGTGGCGCTCCATTGGCCGTTGAGCTCCGCGGCTTCAGCGCCGACTTGCAAAGTACCAGATGGATGACCAAAGGTGACCGCATTGCGCTCACCGCCACCGGCAGCCAGGTTTACCAGCGTACCGGGAACCGCTGCCGCCGTGGCAATGGCCACCGCTGCGGTGCCCATCATGGCGTGGTGCAGCTTACCCATGGACAACGCACGCACCAGCACATCGATGTCAGCCGCGTTGATTTGCTTACCGCTGGATGCCGCATAGCTTTTTGGCTTCGCGACAAACGCTACCTTCGGGGTGTGTTGACGGGCTTCGGCTTCTTCAATGTTGTCAATCAACCCCATGCGCACGGCACCGTAGGCGCGAATGGTTTCGAACATGGCCAGAGCTTTCTTGTCTTCGTTGATATCACCCTGAAGCTCGGCGCCTGTGTAACCGATGTCTTCTGCGTTGACGAAAACGGTGGGGATGCCGGCATTGATCATGGTTGCCGGGAAGGAGCCCACACCTGGCACGTCCAGCTCATCGACCACATTGTCGGTGGGGAACATGGCGCCCTCCCCGTCTGCCGGGTCCATAAAGTCCACTTTGACTTCGGCGGCGGGGAACGTCACACCATCCAGTTCGAAGTCACCGGTTTCCTGAACGTCTCCGTTCGTGATCGGCACATGAGCGACGATGGTTTTCTGAATGTTTACCTGCCAGATGCGCACCACGGCAATACCGTTTTCGGGGATACGATCTTTGGCGACCAAGCCATTGCTGATGGCAAACGAACCGACCGCTGCGGTCAAATTGCCACAGTTGCCGCTCCAGTCCACAAACGGTTTGTCGATGGACACCTGGCCGAACAGGTAATCCACATCGTGGTCGGCTTTTTCGCTTTTAGCGAGGATCACCGATTTACTGGTGCTGGACGTGGCGCCCCCCATGCCGTCGGTGTGCTTGCCGTAAGGATCGGGGCTACCGATCACGCGCAGCAAGATCTTGTCACGGGCTTCACCCGGCACTTGGGCGGTTTCGGGCAAGTCGTTAAGGCTGAAGAAAACACCTTTACTGGTGCCGCCACGCATATAGGTGGCAGGTATTTTGATTTGTGGTGCGCAGGGCATGAGTTTGCTCCTTAAAAACCCCGACGGGGTTACATTGTTCGGTTTCCGCCAAGAGGTTAAGCGGCTAAAGCAGCCTTAATGCGGGAGCCTGCCTGCAGGTTAAATACAATGAATCTAACCCATATCGTTTGCAGGCGAACTCCCACAGGGGCCTCAGGTTTAGCCTGCTTCTGCCATAAATTCGTTAGCGAATTTCTGCAAGATGCCGCCGGCGGAATACACCGATACTTCTTCTGCGGTATCCAGGCGGCAAATGACAGGGATGCGCTCTACGTCACCGTTGGCGCGATGCATGATCAGCGTTAGCGTGGCACCCGGTGCCGGTTCACCTTCCACGTCGAAGGTTTCAGTGCCATCGATGTTCAGGGTGTTGCGCGTCGTGCCCTCTTCGAACTGCAGAGGCATAACGCCCATGCCGAGCAAGTTGGTGCGGTGAATCCGCTCGAACCCTTCCGCCACGATACTTTCTACACCGGCCAACGCCACGCCTTTGGCTGCCCAGTCACGGGACGAGCCCTGACCGTAATCCGCACCGGCGATGATGATCAACGGCTGTTTGCGTTCCATGTAGGTTTCAATGGCTTCCCACATGCGCTTCACTTCGCCTTCCGGCTCAATACGCGCCAAGGAACCTTGAATCACATTACCGGCTTCGTCCTTAACCATTTCATTGAACAGTTTCGGGTTAGCCAGTGTCGCGCGCTGGGCGGTCAGGTGATCGCCCCGGTGGGTGGCGTAGGAATTAAAGTCCGCCTCCGGCAGACCCATCTTGTCCAGGTAGGCACCGGCAGCACTGTCCAGCAGGATCGCGTTGGACGGTGACAGGTGATCTGTGGTGATGTTATCTGGCAGTACTGCCAGCGGACGCATGCCTTTCAGCGCACGGGCTTCAGCCATGGTGCCTTCCCAGTAAGGCGGGCGACGAATGTAGGTAGACTGCGGACGCCAGTCGTACAGCGGGCTCGCGGCACGTACGCCATCGCCCTTCTTCTCGAACATTGGGATGTAGGTCTTGCGGAACTGTTCCGGCTTCACTGCGGATTTCACGATGGCGTCGATCTCTTCATCGGACGGCCAGATATCTTTGAGCATAATCGGGTTGCCGTCCTGATCATGGCCCAGCACATCCTTCTCGATATCGAAACGAATGGTACCTGCAATGGCGTAAGCCACTACCAGCGGCGGCGAAGCGAGGAACGCCTGCTTGGCATACGGATGAATACGGCCATCGAAGTTACGGTTGCCGGATAGCACCGCGGTGGAATACAGGTCACGCTCGATAACTTCTTTCTGGATTTCAGGATCCAGCGCACCGGACATGCCATTACAGGTGGTGCAGGCAAAGGCCACCACATCGAAGCCCTGCTGTTGCAGCTCTGGCAACAAACCGGATTCTTCCAGGTACATTTTTACGGTTTTGGAACCCGGCGCCAGAGAGCTTTTCACCCAAGGCTTACGCACCAGGCCAAGCTTGTTGGCGTTACGGGCCAGCAAGCCAGCGCCAATGATATTGCGTGGGTTGGACGTATTGGTACAGCTGGTGATGGCGGCGATGATCACAGCCCCGTCCGGCATCAGGCCTTCTTCCTGTTCCCACTCTTTGGCAATGCCACGGCTGCCCAGTTCGGACACCGGCAAGAGTGAATGGGGATTCGATGGACCTGCCAAGTTACGCGCTACGGAAGACAGATCGAACGTCAGTACACGCTCGTATTCCACCTCTTTGAGGCTATCGGCCCACAGCCCGGTTTCCTTGGCGAACTTTTCTACCAGTGCCACTTGCTCATCTTCACGGCCAGTGAGGCGCAGGTACTCAATGGTCTGATCATCGATAAAGAACATGCCAGCGGTGGCGCCGTACTCCGGGGTCATGTTGGCAATGGTGGCGCGATCACCGACAGACAGGCTGTCTGCCCCTTCACCGAAGAATTCCAGATACGCGCCGACTACCCGCTCTTTACGCAGGAATTCGGTCAACGCCAGTACCAAGTCGGTACCGGTGATGCCCGGGTTCAATTTACCGGTCATTTTTACGCCGACGATGTCTGGCAGGCGCATCATGGAGGGGTTGCCCAGCATCACGTTCTCGGCTTCAAGGCCGCCCACGCCCACGGAAATCACGCCCAGTGCGTCGACCATGGGGGTGTGGCTGTCGGTGCCCACGCAGGTATCCGGGAAGGCAATGCCGTCACGTACCTGCACCACCGGAGACATCTTCTCCAGATTGATCTGGTGCATGATGCCGTTGCCCGGCGGGATCACGTCCACGTTATCAAACGCGGTCTTGGTCCAGTCGATGAAATGGAAACGGTCCTCGTTACGGCGATCTTCCACCGCACGGTTTTTCTCGAACGCGCCCTCTTCAAAACCGGGGTGTTCCACAGCGAGGGAATGATCCACGATCAGCTGCGTTGGCACTACCGGGTTTACCTGGGAGGGATCACCGCCCTTCTCAGCGATGGCATCACGCAGGCCAGCCAAGTCTACCAGTGCGGTCTGGCCAAGAATGTCATGGCAGACGACACGGGCGGGATACCAGGGAAAATCCAGGTCGCTTTTGCGTTCGATCAGCTGCTTAAGCGCATCAGTCAGATCCTGTGGCGCACAACGGCGCACTAACTGCTCCGCCAGAATGCGGGACGTGTATGGAAGTTTTGCATAAGCCCCAGGCTGGATCGCATCGACCGCCGCACGGGTGTCGAAATAGTCCAGCTCGGTGCCGGGAAGGGATTTGCGGTATTCGGTGTTCATAGCCTGGGGATCTCTTGTCTGGGTGCTTGAATGTGAGCAGAGGAATAAATAAATCGACGCTGGATGCCAGACGCACAATGCCCGACGGGGTTAGCGTCAGGCATTGAGCGTCAGGCGTCAGGCGCTATCAACCTCGCTCAGCGATCGGCGTTACCGGGCGAAGCTCTTCACCGGTGTAATCCGCGCTTGGGCGAATAATGCGGTTATCGGCGCGCTGCTCCATCACGTGGCCAGCCCAACCGGTCAGGCGGCTCATCACAAAAATCGGCGTGAACAGCTTGGTCGGAATGCCCATGAAGAAGTAGGCAGACGCGTGGAAGAAATCCGCGTTACAGAACAATTTCTTCTCGCGCCACATCACTTCTTCACAACGCACAGACACTGGGTACAGCACGCTATCGCCCACATCCTGACCCAGCTTTTCCGCCCACTGTTTAATGATGGCGTTACGCGGATCGGACTCGGTGTAGATCGCGTGGCCAAAGCCCATGATCTTTTCTTTACGTTCCAGCATGCCCAGCATTTCTGTTTCGGCTTGGTCCGCACTGGTGAACTTCTCAATCAAAGCCATGGCCGCTTCGTTGGCGCCGCCATGGAGCGGACCACGCAGGGTGCCGATGGCACCGGTGATGCAGCTATGAATATCGGACAACGTGGACGCACAAACACGGGCGGTGAAGGTGGACGCGTTGAACTCATGCTCTGCATACAGGATCAGGGACACGTTCATCACGCGCTCATGCAGCTCGTTGGGCTTTTCGCCACGCAGCATGTGCAAGAAATGTGCGCCGATGGAAGCATCGCCGGTATTCTCGTCGATACGTACGCCATCGTGACTGAAGCGGTACCAGTAACAGATGATGGACGGGAAGCACGCCAACATACGATCTACGCAGGCTTCCTGAGTCGGGAAAGCCCCCATCACGCTGGTGTCTTCCTGCTCCAGGTTACCCAGCATGGAACAACCCGTGCGGATTACGTCCATGGGGTGAGCATCAGCCGGAATCTGTTCCAGAACGGTTTTCAGTTCTGTCGGCAGACTACGCAGACCTTGGAGTTTGCTCTTGTAAGCATCCAGTTCCGCCTGGGTCGGCAGCGCGCCCTTGAGGATCAGGTGTGCGACTTCTTCAAATTCGCAGTTTTCCGCCAGATCTTTAACGTCGTAACCACGGTAAGTCAGGCCTGAGCCAGAAACACCTACAGTGGAAAGTGCGGTTTTACCAGCGACCTGGCCACGCAGGCCTGCGCCGCCGAGTTTTTTTGCTTCTGCCATGATTTGTCTCCTTGTGAATCTTATTTCCGCCAAAGCGGATTCTGTACTGAAGGGCGCCCCTCGAGACTCGAACCGGCATGAAGAGGCTCAAAACCGGGTTCGCACCTCAAGAGGAACTCCTACAAAATTGGTATCAGCCCTTGCCCTTGGCGAAGAGTGCATCCAGTTTCTGCTCGTAATCGTGGTAGTTCAGGAAATCGTACAGCTCCATACGTGTCTGCATGATGTCCACCACGTCTTTCTGATGGCCTTGCTCACGAATACTTTTATACACTTGCAGCGCGGCGTTGTTCATGGCGCGGAAGGCACTCAATGGGTATAACACCATATCCGCTCCGGCATCAGCCAGCTCTTCGCGGCTGAACAGCGGCGTGGCACCAAACTCAGTGATGTTAGCCAACAACGGTGCATCACCCAGGCCTTTCTTGAAGGCTTTGTAATCTTCCAGTGTGTGCACAGCTTCCGCGAAAATGCCGTCGGCACCGGCGTCGATGCAGGCGCGAGCGCGCTCCACCGCAGCGTCCAGGCCGTCTTTCTGGAAGGCATCGGTACGGGCGATAATGAAGAAATCATCATCGGTCTTGCCGTCCACCGCCGCTTTTACGCGGTCGACCATTTCTTCCTGGGTGACAATTTCCTTGTTCGGACGATGACCGCAACGCTTCTGGGCCACCTGATCTTCCAAGTGCACCGCGCCAGCGCCTGCCTTGATCATTTCCTTCACAGTGCGGGAAATATTGAACGCCCCACCCCAGCCGGTATCGATGTCTACCAGCAGCGGCGTTTCCACGGCACTGGAGATACGACGCACATCTTCCAGCACGTCGTTCATGCTGGTCATGCCCAGGTCCGGCATGCCATAGCTGGCATTGGCCACACCGCCACCGGACAGATAGATGGCGCGGTAACCAACCTGTTCCGCCATCATTGCCGCATAGGCGTTGATGGTTCCCATGATTTGCAGGGGCTTTTCTTCCGCGAGCGCTTTACGGAAGCGGCCGCCGGCGGTCAGGTTTGCTGACATGGCGTTCTCCTAATTGTCCGATTTGAGGTTTTCCGCCTTGTGAGCGGCATATTGGGTTTCGATATTCTTGCGAGCACTGCTGATGTGACGGCGCATCAACAGCTCCGCCATTTCGCCATCGCGGGCCTCGATGGCCTCCACAATATGGCGATGTTCGTTAAGGGCTTTTTGCGGGCGATTGGCCACCGAGCTGAACTGGTAACGGTACATGCGCACCAAATGATAGAGCTCGCCAATCAACATCTGGCTGAGGGTGCCGTTATGGCTGCCTTGGATAATGCGGTAGTGAAAATCCAGGTCACCCTCGCGCTGAAAATAGGCGGTGTCCTGCTGCAAATCCTGCTGCTGCTCATGCTGGGCCAGCACGTCATAAAGGCCTTTGACCTCCTCTGCTGACATTTGCTCGGCCGCCAATCGCGCCGCCATACCTTCCAGCGCTTCACGCACATGGTAGATTTCGATGAGATCGTCGAAGCTCAGTGAGGCGACACGGGTGCCCACATGGACGACGCGTTCCAGCAACTTGCGGGATTCGAGGCGACGGATAGCCTCACGGAGGGGTCCACGGCTGACGCCGTATCGACCAGCCAGCTCGGTTTCGCTGACTTTGGAACCGGGCGGAATCTCGCCACGCACGATATCGTCCTGCAGACGGGAAAAAACCCGGTCAGCCAGGGTTCGTGCAGATTCTGGTGCAGTAACAGACATAAAACAGCCCGATTGTTGACAATTTCAACGACCGAGCTGGACTTTACGCCCTCATGATAGGGACTTCAAGGGCAATTGTTGACAATTAAGCGGCATCAAATGTGAATCGATGGCCTGTAGGAGCGTGCCTGCATGCGAACACCTTTTCGTTTCGCCGGGTGTGTTCGCTTAGAAGCAAGCTCCTACAAAACAGGCTCATGGCTGATTGGCAGGGTCACAGGTATTCCCCGGCACTGGCGCCCCGGCAAAAAACTGCACTGCCCCCTGGGAGAGAGCCACCAGCATCTCCTGCTGGTCCTCAGTGAGATCGTTCACGTTATTGGTATCATCAGGATCAGCAGGCGCCGGCAACGCGTCGACCCACTCTTTCTGCTGAATGTAGGGGTAATAGCCATCCACCCAAAGCGCGCGCAGGCCTGCATCAAAGTTGACATCACCGGTGCGGTACAACGGCACGCACGCATCATCAATATCAACCCGGCCGTTAATCGTGACGCCGAAGTTAGCAGCAACATCCGGCTGACTAGCGTCCGGGGCCAACAACAATGAAATATTGGCGGAGTTCGAATCCGCCAAGGTACGGGTGACAAAGCCCACCGCCCAGCTATTGGCAGCACTAGTGGGGCAAGAGCCATCCGCCGGGCCAGCCATGATCACACCGTAATCCGGGCTGCTGATATCCGCGATAACATCAAGACAGAAAACAGCACTGCCATAGTAATCCGCCCGAGGCTGCTCATCGGTCACGCTTTTATTGTTAATTTCCGGGAAGTAGTTGCCGCTGCCATCATCTGCCGTTTCGATATCTAAATTAGGAATCGAAGTGCAGTCTGCCGCATCATCCTGGGACAGGCAGGCACGCATCAGGCGAACCGTAAACGGCCCCGCCAGTGCCAGATCATCGATAACGGTCTGATTCGGCTCAGCCTGGGGGGCCGCCTCCAGCTCACCGGACAACGGCAGATCAACCGCATCGCCAACCAACGTCCCGGTCAGCGCTCCTTCGTCATTACTGGCCAAAGAGGACGACAGGCTCGGGTAATTGAGTTCGAGATCCGTCTTCCCTACCCCGTTTTCTGGCAGGAAATTATTGTAAACAATCTTGTTGAGAAAACGCCCCTGAACGGCCAAGTCGGTATCTCCATCGAGCTCGATAGATATCACTGAGCCATTTTCGAACTGCAACTTTTCGTTAACGGCCGTAGACGCAGTAAAGGCCACCAGCTCTCGAGAGAACTCGCCTTGGCCCTCCCCTCTTTCTGCGAAACCCAGCCCCATTACCTTGCCGTTGGGAAGAATCAAGGGTGGCTGTCCCAGCGGGGTATCATCGATAAGACGGCCAGGCAGATTGATTCTCACAATATCCTTACTTGCGGCAGAGGATGAATTGTCATCCTGGCAGGTAATAAAAATACAGGAGCGAAAGCTGTAGTTCCCCGAAAACGTGTAACCATTAGCCAACTGCACTTTAGCCAACGGCACATTAGGGTCCGGGTCCATCCCGGCCAGCGAACCCGAGGCCAATTGCGCATTAACCGCAACAAAGAAGGGGTCCCAGTCACTGCGGAAATCGGCATACACCGCAGTATCAATCGGCTGTTCATAGGTCTCAGGGTCATTGTCATACACCTCATGAACGGCATCTGGGATTTTCACGAAATCCGATGTTGCCGGGTCCACATCCAGGCCCTGAATAAACGCGGCCACGTTACGGCTCTGAGCGTCAGAGGCCGCTTCACGGAACGGGGAATTTTTCAGATCAGCCACAGTGACGGCATAACGGGTATAGGCCTCTTGGCTGGGAAATTCAATGCTACCCAGGGACAAGTAATTCCCTTCAAAAAGAGCGTTACCGATCAGGAACTCAACACCCTGAGCACCGTCCGGACACAGTGCATTGAACGCCGGCACGGTGACCACGTTACCATCGGAATCGACCGATTGCTGGTCCGTATCCGAGGTGAAGAACACCACGTTGGTGCCGGTGCAGGTGTAGCCCAGATTGCTGACATGGGGGCCGGCAAGCTCAACCAGCACATCGCCACGCGAGGAGGGATCACACCCTGCCCCAGCGGGGCATCCAGGCACGATCGCATCAGAAAAATCTTCACCACCATTACACCCGGCTAGCGCCAGTAAGAGCGTGGTCAGAATAAAAAGAAATCGCATATTGGTTTCCTGTGCATTCGCGTGGGGTTCATTAACGCTCTCTTACGGGGCGGTCAGAACCAGCTCGCCTTCCGTCACCTGTTTCAAACCATCGGTGCCTGGGCGGCTTTCAAAATAAGGCAGAAAAATAACCAGATAGTGTTGATCCGGTTCCCTTTCAACGGTTCCCTGCAAATAGCCATATCGGTACCAGGTTTCCGGGTACTTACGGCTGAACGGCTGGTCTACGAGCATGACGGGCAGGCCAGCTTTATCCAGCCAGAGCAACTCAACGGCGAGATAACTCTGCTTGCGTATAAACGCCATCAACGAGACGCGGTTAACCTCGTCAGGGAATGAATAAATTCTGGCCCGGTAAGCGGATTCACCCACCATGACGGGGGTATCTGCCCCAAAGGCAATTAACGCTTCTTTACCGGATTCCAGGCTATGCGATTCTTCCAGCAGGTGCTGGCAACAATCAGCCCGCAGCGCCCGATAAGTTTCCAGATAAGCGCCTGAATCCAGAGTCTCATAGGGCGCCGGTGCCGAACTGGCCGCCTCACGTTCAGCCCCCATGTCCAGGGGGCGGCTCACGAGTTGCCCGGTTTCATCCACATAACTGATAAAACGGTCGTTCTCACGGGCCTCCAGCTCCTCGTCCACCTCGCCGCTGGGGCGGTAGTCTTCCACAGACTCCAGGGTAGCAGAACCCCCTGCCGGCTTTTTCTGACTGGTGACAGAACCGGCAGGCTCTGCCGTTTCGATTGACGCTGTGGTGTTACCCGAGTCGGACGGACGTTCGAGGGTTACCAGGTTTCCCTGCGCATCCGTGTAGACATATAGCCCGCCCCCACCAGCAGCACGCTGAGGCTGACTCTGGCTGATGTTTTGCCCCTGACTCTGGCAGCCAGCAATCAGCGCCACGAGCAGCAAGATCAACAGTCGCATCAAAATTTGGTTCTGAATGCCAGGCCGACCATCATGATCCTGGCTTCGGTTTTGATATCCAGCCCGGCGTAGGGGTTGTAGACCACATTATCGATGCCGGTACAGTTAGCCGCGCAACTGGTGTCTGCAGGAATCTCATCCTTGCTGTGCAGCATGCCGACACCCAGATCGATATCGGTGTCCTTGTCCCATTTGTAGCCCATCCCCAGGCTGTAATAGCGCGACTCATTGATGGGTACCATGGGGCTACGACGCTCTTCGGGAATCGCCGATGCGCGGGGCTCATAGCCTGCGCGGAGCTGAATACGGCCGGTCAGGTCATAGGCGGCACCAAAGGCAAGGTTCCAGGTGGACTGGAAATTCAATGGATAACTTAATTGCGTCGACGTGGAGCCCGGCGAGAACAGACGCGCCAGGCTCAGTACCGCGGAGCTACGGTCGAAGACGATATTAAACGCATCCCACTCTTTGTAATCCGCCCATACCGCATCCACATTAAACTGCAGGCGCTCGGTGGGCTTAATTTTAATGCCGGTCTGGAAAGTCGCTGGCATGGTCAGGTCCATACTCACCGCCCCGACTTCTTCACTGCCGATCTGTGAAGGGATACCCAATACGGCCAACGCCAATGCACCGGTGGCCGAGCTACCGATACCGTTAACGGTCTCCTGGGTCGCATTGGAATAGGAAATTTTATAATCCCCTTTCATGTGCGTCTTCGCTTCAGAACGCCACACCGCCCCCCAGGCAAATCGGTCATTGGGTTCCCACAACACACCCAGGTTATAGGATGGGCTGAATCGCTGATCCATGGAGACTTCCAGCGATGCCAGGTTCTTGAAAGGTCCAAGCCCTTCATCCGGGTTACAAATCCCGAACAGGATCAAGTCGAGCGCAATATTGGATTCACCCGCGAAAGGCGCACAAATACTTTCATCAATCACACGGGCAAAACCCAGCAACTCATTGGGCGCACGGAAATCCTGCTCCAGGGCAATGGCCTGATAACTCATGCCGATGGACGCGCCGATGGATAGCTCATCATTCACCTGGTAGGCCACCGACGGAGACAGGTAGGTAATACGCTCAAGCGCCATTCGCTCGCCCATGTAGTTACCGACGTCATCTTCATCGCGGTAAAAACCCGCCGCCATGGGCAAATACGTGGCCGTACCGAAGGTAAACTTGGAGCCCGCAGGGCGAATGGAAAATGCCGGCAAGGGGCCTGCGATCAGCGGGCCCGGTGGCAAGTCCACTGTATCGTTGATGAACGGCACATAGAGGGAAATCCCTTCCACCGAACTGGTCGCGGTTTTAAAATTACGGCAGTAGTCCACGCCATCATCCGGCACGTCATCACACACTACCGGATCATCAGAAAAACCAAAGACGTTGTAATCAGGCGGTGCTGAAAATTCAGATTCCAGTGAAAAATCGGCCCCAACGAATTGCAAGTCCATACGCCGACCATCAAGCCGGGCAAGCCCCGCCGGGTTGAAGTGAATAGACATGACACCCGGGGGATCTGCAGTGACAGCGTGCCCCATACTCATGGCCTTCACATCTAAGGCCAGGTTGTTAGCAAGCTGCGCATGGGCAGAAACGGCCACAAGCCCTGCCAACATGACGAGAATACGCACACCGGACCCTTTATTTTTGTTATTCATGGCTAGCCCCTTCCAACTGCTTATCACGGCTTATGCCCCGGGTTTCAGGCCTGAAAAATCAATCGGCAAAGAAAGTCCGAGCAGCACATCAGGGGAATCTTCCGTCAAACCAAACCCGAAGCTCAGGTTGACGATGCGGTTACTGGAAGTCCGAAGACCCAGCGAAGTATTGATGACACTGGAGGTGGAGTCCTCCGATGCCGCCGTGTAATCCTCGAAGAGAAAATTGGTTTCGAAATTGTACGACTGCTGATAGCTTGCGCTCAGCGACACCTCGTAGGATAACGAATACGCCATCCCCATGGAGAAATTAATACTGTCCCCAGGCTGCACTTCATTGAGAATCTGGCCACCCCGAACCTGGTTCAACTCAGTCGCATCAAACGCATAGGTGTAGCCCAGCGAACCGAACAGCACGACTGGATCAATCACCTTACTGGCACTGACACCTGCCCCCACAGAATAATAACCGGAGCCACTGGACACCTCTTCATTCACGTTGATGTCATAAGGGCTGTCCCCCGTGGGCGTGCTCAGCGTGGTGTACAAGGTCGTATTCATGGCCCCCGGCTTCACCGGGAAAGGCTGGTAACGCAAGCTGAAAGACACATCCCCCAGTGCGGCCTGGGAGACATCTTTCTGCGTGTCATACTTGTAGGACACCGGCAGACGGGTATTAAACGTCAGGTTATTCCAGATACCGTAATCCAGTGACAACGATGAAGAAAACGCATGCTGAGCATCCTGCTCAATACGAAAACGGCTGATATTGCCGGTGTTTTCGTCAATGGCAATGTCGATACGGTCATCACGGTAGTAGTTGTAACTGGAAGAAAAGTTCAACGACATCTCGCCGCTGGGAAGCAGTGAATATTGCTTCTCAGCCGCCTGAAAGACCTCTTCAAGATTTTTTTCCTGAGTGACATCCTCATCCGTGGTCTGCAGGGCATCTCGGGCTTCGTCAACCTCGGCGGCCCAGGCAACATGGTGCGCCAGCAAGAGTGCGGCCATTACTGCCGCCTTCCCAGACATCATTTTCATGCAAGCCTTCCTTTATTATGTTTGTTATTCGCCACTGCAGGCTGTTATTGGCGGAAGTAGGTTCGTGTCGGCACATTGATGACCCGTTTATCCCCGTCATCCTCAGTAATCTGAACCCGAGTTAGCGTGCTCGCCTTGTCCGCCCAGTTCTCAATCGGTGCGGTAAACACCGGGAACACATCAAACGCCAAACGATTAATGGTCCGCTCATCAAGCAAGCGCAGATCATAATCGGTGAGTTCCAGACCATCCTGGGGCTCAAAACCGTTCGGAAACACGATGAACAGTACGTTCTGGTCCCAGACCTCCTGGAATTTCGATTCACTGAAACTGATATTGCCCAGCGCCGGATCTGCCACATAAACATGGCCATCCTGGTACTTCTTGAGCACGACGAAATGCTTAAAACCGCCGTAGGCAATCGGCACAATAGCGGGATGATCCAGAGACTGAATGTCAGACATTTCCGCCCGGAAACCACCACTAGGGTGCCCCAGCGCAGTGGCCAGCCGTTTCATATCGAGTAGGGAAAAACCGCGTCGTTCCACGATCTTGTCGGTTTCGCCAAACCGAAGCAGGCCTTCCATGATCTGGCGCTCTTGGAACTGTCGTCCCAGATATTGGTTCAGTACGGTAGTCAACGCCGCGGAGCCACAGGAATAGTCGTATGCCTGGCGCGTCACATTGTGGTATCGGAACTCGGATACCGGTTTCACCACGAGATCACGCTCGCGTAAGGACACCGGTTGAGTCGGGTGTTCATAGTAGATTTCGCCCTTCTGCGGGGGCTTGATCACTACAGCCTCATTGGCGGCGAAGTAAATAAGCGCCACACCCAGCATGGAAGTCAGCATCTATGCAATCCAGCGTTATTGTTATTGTTTGTTTCTTATGGTGGCTGACATGTTAACCACGTCACCCAACACTGGCAACCACCTATTCTGACAATACAGCTCGGCATTTCAGCCAATAAAAAACCCGGCCGAAGCCGGGTTTTTTACTAACGCTAAAGAAACTAGTGACCACGAACAGCGATCTGGGTGCCGTTCAAGTTCAGCCCCAAAATCTCAACATCACCGATGGAAGTACCGGTACCCAGCGCAACATCTGTCATTTGGACAGAAAGGCCTGTAGCTGTACCAAGCTGCCCTACTGAGATCACAACACCATCAGTACTGTCCAAGTTAACACCTGCAACAACATCCATGCCCCCGTTATTCCCATCGATGACAATGGAGCCAACAGAGAGGGATCCGCCGGTGGTGGCAGTAGCATCATTCAAAGAAAAGTTGGAGATTGTGATGCCACCAGTAATAGTGGTATCCATGGCAATCATCTGGGTATCAGTAAATCCAGCAATGGTCTGAACCTCGTTACCAAGCTGAATATTCATATTCACCTGACCCAAAGTGATATCCATGCTATCTAGGATTGCTGTAGAAGAGCGGTTTTCGATTGAAGTAGCAAGCGTATCCGTACCAGTAGTGGCACCCATGCCCAAGCTACCAGCCACATAGAGATCACCGGTGGAAATAACGGTGCCAGATGGAATAGTTACAGCAACATTCAAAATCGGTGCACCAGCATTGCCGTCCGCATCAATTTTCGCAGTAATTTCATTGCCATCTGTATTCAAGACTAGATTATCAATAACGATCGCACCAGCTTCGCCGCCAGTGATGCCATTACCACCGCCAGCAAGACCGTCATTGTCATGAACCACCGCATCCAAAGTCAGACTAGGCGTGGTAAGGCCAATGGTGATACCGTCCTGACCCGTTACAGCAGACAGCGCGTCATCCTGCATCGGCTCGAGAGCCAGGGCGCTCATCGGCGCGACGGCTACAGCGGCAGCCAGAGCCAGTTTCTTGAAATTCATATTGTTCTCCTCGTGTGCACAACGTTTTTGTAATGCTTATGTGCGCCCCAGTCTTCGCAGAGCACACAGTTACGTTAACACAACAGTTACAAAAACAAATATGCCCGTTACAAAACGTTGGCGGCTCTAAAGCAAAGTCCAAGTCATTGTAATTATTAGTCTTTATTCTATTTTAGAACAGACGCAACAGGTTGGAATGAATGAAAAGGTCAACCCCTTTTGTTACGACTGTTACCCCCGGTAACAGGAATGGGCATCGTTGCGTTACAAGGTTAGACTAACCGCCTCATTTTAGTCTGGCAGCCCATGACTTACCGTTGCGTTTTTCAATCTGAAGGTAGCTTACGCTGGCTTGGCGAGCCTGATGCAGTGCTCACAGCACACTCGCAGGCAGAGCTTCTGCGTCTGCGAGTCAGAGTGGAGCACGCACTAGCAGGAGAATATCGCTTTGCGGCAGGCGTGCTGCCCTATGAAGCAGGCTCGGCATTGCAGGGGCTACCTACCGCCCCTTTTACCGCTTGGGTATACCTATATAAGGAAGCGCCTGCCACACAGCCCAGTGCCACCCCCTCTGATAGCGACGACTTCACGCTAGCCTCGACCTTCCAGCCTGAACAAAACCGGCAGGCGTATCTCAGCAGCCTTGCCCGTATTCAGGCCTACCTACAAGCCGGTGATTGTTACCAGGTAAACTTGGCGCAACGCTTTTCAGCCCACTTCAGCGGCTCAACCCTGGGCGCCTGGCTGGCACTGCAACAGGACCACCCTGCCCCGCACAGCTGCTATTTTGAAACCGGTCATGGAGACAGCGTGTTCGGTGTTTCGCCAGAGCGCCTTCTGTCTATTCAGGGCCGGCGGGCGGTGACCGAACCCATCAAAGGCTCGCGCCCCCGCGGGCAGACGCCTGACGAGGACGACCTGCTCGCGGCCGAGCTGCAGGCCAACCCCAAAGATCAAGCTGAGAACCTGATGATCGTGGACCTGCTCCGCAATGATCTGGGAATCAGCTGTGAATCCGGCAGCATCCAAGCGTCTCCGCTGTTCGAATTGCGCAGATTCAGCAATGTGCAGCACTTGGTGAGCACCATCACCGGCACACTAAAAGCGGACATCACACCGCTTCAGGCCCTGTTTAGCGCGTTTCCCGGAGGATCGATTACCGGAGCACCTAAAAAGCGGGCCATGGAAATCATCACCGAACTGGAGCCGACGCCCCGCGGGGCGTATTGCGGCAGCTTCTTCTGGATGGATGACCAGGGCAACCTGGACAGTAATATCCTGATTCGCACGCTACAAACCGAGGGCGACAGACTCTATTGCCATGGCGGTGGCGGGATTGTGTTTGATTCGGTGCCGGAGGCGGAGCACGAAGAGAGCTGCTTCAAGGTTGCCAAGCTGATGGGCGCGTTGGAGGAAAGATTTCTGTAATCTGCACACCAAGCTGTGCCTCATGCAACACGTCAAAACAGCCCCTCCCCAAAGAAAAAGCCGCACCCAGATTCTGGACGCGGCTTTTCATTTTCAGGTCTACCACGCTCGCTTCGCGTTGTTGCATGAAGCGTGTTGAGTGCAGCGTGCTTTACAGCTGGATATCACGCTCGCTGGCTTTGATGATCTCTTTCTTCAGGTCATCGTAGCTGTGCACTGCGGGGAACTGCGGAAATTCGGCGATCACATTATCCGGGGCATGGAACAGAATGCCCTGCTCGGCTTCACCCAACATTGTAGTGTCATTATAGGAATCACCGGCGGAGATGACCCGGTAGTTCAGGCTGTGAAACGCAATAACCGAGGCCCGTTTCGGGTCTTTCTGGCGCAGTTTGTAATCGGTAATGCGGCCATTCTCGTCCACATCCAGGCGATGACAGAACAGGGTCGGCCAACCCAGCTTCTTCATCAACGGCTTGGCGAACTCGTAGAAAGTGTCCGAAAGAATGATCAGCTGGAAGTTCTCACGGGCCCACTCAACGAATTCCTTGGCACCATCCATTGGGTCCAGGGTATCGATGACAGCCTGAATGTCAGGCAGGCCGTAACCATGCTCATCCAGGATTTTCAGGCGCATGCGCATGAGTTCGTCGTAGTCCGGAATATCCCGGGTGGTGGCACGCAGCTCATCGATGCCGGTTTTTTCAGCGAAGTTGATCCAGATTTCAGGGATCAGCACCCCTTCCAGGTCCAGGCACAACAATTCCACGGTGTTTCCCCTTTGGGTTGATAAGGCGCGCACAATGTAGCCGCGCCCCGGAGGCTTTGCAACGGGGGGCCAGAATTTGGGGGTATGCAAACCTTATGAAGAAGGGCAAGCGCTTTGTGGGAGGCTGCGCTTGTTAGCGCTGTGCCTCCGTCTTCGCGATGCAAGCATCGCTTCACAAAAAGGGAGTTAGCTCGAATGTTAGCGGATGGGTAGCTCTATGCCCTCAAACAAGGCCTCTCTTTCCTCCCGGTTAGGGGCCTTGATGGCAGCTTCTACCAACTCTCGGCTTAGATGGGGAGCGAACGCCTCCAGAAAGTCGTACATAAAGCCCCGCAAGAAGGTGCCTTTGCGGAAGCCAATGCGGGTGGTGCTGGATTCGAACAGATGGCTGGCATCCAGGGCCACCAGGCCCTTGTCTTCCACCGAGTCCACCGCCATGTGGGCGATAATCCCGACCCCCATGCCCAAGCGAACATAGGTCTTGATCACGTCGGCATCTGCTGCGGTAAATACCACTTTCGGGTCCAGGCCTTTATCCACGAAGGCATCATCCAGCTTGCTGCGCCCGGTGAAGCCGAATACATAGGTAACAAGGGGGTATTCAGCCAACGCCTCCAGAGTCAGCGGGTTCACACTGGCAAGCGGGTGCCCTTCAGGTACTACCGCCGTCCGGTTCCAGCGGTAACAGGGCATCATGATCAGATCGGAGAACAGATCCAGGGCTTCTGTGGCGATGGCAAAATCCACGCTGCCGTTGGCCGCCATTTCAGAAATCTGCATGGGTGTGCCCTGATGCATATGCAGCGACACATCCGGGAAAAGCCCGGTGAACTGATGGATAACCGGGGGCAGCGCATAACGCGCCTGGGTGTGCGTGGTAGCGATGCTGAGTTCGCCACGGGATTCATCCCGAAACTCCTGGGATACCCGCCGAATGGATTCGGTTTGCTGCAGGATTTCACCCGCAATTTGCAGGATAGCCTGCCCGGCAGGAGTGATATGGGTCAGATGTTTGCCGCTACGGGCGAAAACCTCCACCCCCAGCTCGTCTTCGAGCATGCGGATCTGTTTGCTGATGCCGGGCTGCGAGGTGTAAAGCGCCGCTGCGGTGGCTGATACATTCAGGTCGTGGCGGGCCACTTCCCAGATGTAGCGTAGTTGTTGCAGTTTCATTCCTGCCTCCGCATTGAAGCCGTAATCGGTTATAAGAATATAATCGATTATTCATTCAGTGCATAGATAACCGCGCCTGCTGAGCCACCCAGCTTCTGCCACAGTTTTCGCGATGCACACATCGTGTTCACACAGTAAGCCACCCTAACGTCAAGCCAGTGAAGCCTCTACGGCAATCCGCTTTCTTACTTGTCTTTCTTTCTATTGGAAATGCCATGCGGCACGTGGCCCGCGGCCACATGCTCCGCCGCAGACTCACAGTGACCCTGCTGATCATCGAAGAACACATCCGCCCCGAAGGCGCGCAAGAACTCCCCTTTGGATAACCCGCCCAGGAACAGGCTTTCATCCAGGCGAATATCCCAATCGCGCAAGGTACGCACTACCCGTTCATGGGCAGGCGCACCGCGAGCCGTCACTAGAGCGGTACGAATTGGGCAATCCGCTACCGGAAAACTGTTCTGTAGCTGATGCAGTGCCGCCAGGAACGGCTTGAAGGGTCCGCCATCCATCGGCTGTCTGGCCGACTGCCGTTCGTTCTCGGTAAAAGCCTCAAGACCATCGCTCTGAAAGATTTGTTCTGACTCATCAGAAAACAGCACCGCGTCACCATCAAAGGCAATCCGCAAAATGCCATCCGGGCGCTGACACTGACCACCGGACAAAATCGTCGCCGCCGCATAGCCCGCTTCCAGCACCTGCTGCACATCGCCAGGATCGGTGGACAAAAAAAGGTGGGCTCCGAAAGCGGACACATAACGGTGCGGGCTTTCGCCGCTGGCAAAGGCGGCACGGGTAATGGGCAATCCATAGTGGGCAATGGAGTTGAACACCCGCAGCCCCGTATCCGAGCTGTTTCGCGACAGCAGGATTACTTCGACCCGCCCTTCCCCCTGCTCCAGATCATTGATCGCCAGGAGCTTCTTAACCAGAGGAAAGGCATCGCCGGGTTCCAGCAAATCATCCTCATGCTGAACCTGGTAGTCCTGAAAGGCTTCCAGCCCCTCTTCCAGATATACCCGGTGACTGTCGGAAAGATTGAACAAGGCCCGTGAGCTAATCGCGATGACTAACTTGCCATCGAAGGTTACTGGCATAATTCCTGTCTCAGACGATGAGTATGTACGCCAGTATCCTGCCCTGCTGCTTAAACCGCAACGGCATGGTAAGACGCAGGAGCCATGAAGGCTCATGCGCTTCCGGCATTTGGCGTCGAGCATTGAGCCCCGCTTGATCAATGGTTGTTCAAGGTTCATATGTGGCATAAAGTTGCAACGGCAAGTGCGTTGATCTGGGCCATCGCTCATCCCGAGCCGGTTGGCCATTAACGAATTAATCCGTAGGGGAAAGGGAGTCATCCATGGCTGCTAGCAAGGTGAAAGATACCGTCGAGGAACTTCAGGCTCAGATTCGCAAGCTGGCTGAGCGCTTCGACAAGGAACGTGAGAAGCAGATCGCACAGTTGGAAAAGCAACTGGATAGAGTGCGTGACAGCCTCAATCAGCAATTGAAGCGCCAGCGCGAATATTTCGCCAAGCTGGAAAAACTCCAGGCCGAATACCGGGAAAAGGCCACCAGCACCGTAAAACGTCAGCTCGACCGCGCCCGCAAAACCGCAGACGACACCCGCAAACAGGTGGATGATTCCGAAGCGCGCAAGCGCATTCTGGAAACAGAGGTCAAGGTTCTCAAGGCCACCGCCAAGCAGGCTCATAGCCTGGCTCGCGTTATTGGGCAGTACGAAAAGGACCTGGAAAAGCGCGCCAAGGACATTCAGCGCAAGGTAGCGCCGAAGAAAGCGGCGAGCAAAAAAGCCCCGGCCAAGAAAAAGGCCGCAGCCAAGAAAGCCCCCGCTAAAAAAGCGGCTGCCAAGAAGGCACCGGCGAAGAAGAAAGCCACCGCCAAGAAAGCAGCCGTGAAAAAGGCTCCGGCTAAAAAAGCGGCGGCCAAGAAAGCACCAGCCAAAAAGGCGCCTAACGCGTCTTGATCCTGGACCCATAAAAAAACCGCCAACATGGCGGTTTTTTTATGGCTATTCGCAGGCAGCGCTTCTGGAATCAGCGTTTATCCACCATCCCAAGCCAAGCCGAAGCAGCACCAGCTTCCGGCCGCAGAATCACCCAGTACCCACCGTCCCGAGCAATGGCTCCATACCCGCCAGATAGCGAATCTGGTGTTGATCTGTATCACCCACCAATTCGCGTAAATTAGAGTAGGTGCGCAGCCCGAGACGGTAGGCCTGCCCTGCCCGCTGGCAACTCACCACTTCAGCGGACACACGACGCAGAATCATGCCTGGAGAATAAAGATCGAGCTGCAGAATGGTGCCATTACTGAACTTAATCGGCGAGGTAAGACCGATTCCGTAACGGTTATAGTCCAGCGCCTTGGCCCGGGTCATGAAACGCCAACCACCGAACAGCCGGTGGCGATAGATGTCGATACGCATTTGCGTGTTGATTCGTGCCAGCTTGCGGCGGTTTGCGCCGCGCGTTTCCCTGCTATCCATCATCGAACCGTATCAGCATGTTGTCGAAGTAATTGACCACCGCCTTCCTGGCGTCGGTATCCATGGCTGTCAGGCCCTTGTGTGTTGCCGAGGCCGCAGCTTTACATATTGTAACACGAGCCGCAGACACAAGGGCACGATTTCCCCGACCCAGCTGTAAACAGGAAACAGAATTATCCATAAAGTTAACCACGGCACCGTCATTGATTGCCTGCATCACGCTCAATAATGCCTCTAGCTGACCTTCGCCTTGCTGATACTCAAGAAAAACCATAGCTGCTTTTTCCGCCACTGCCGGTTCCAGCGGATAAGCCGCGTAGACGTTGCTATTGAGGACTTTTCTCAAGCGGTGAAAATAGTCAGCCAGGGCTTGTTGCTCAGCGACCGTGGTATTGCGAATCAACCGCCCGACCAGGCTGTCGGCTGCCCGATTAATGATCTTCATGGCCCCCAGAATTAGACGGGCCGCCGCGCCCTGGCTGTTCGCGGCTTCGATGGGACCTTTGAAATAAACGTTTAACACAACATCAACAAACTCAGTGACCAACAGTTCCAGTTCAGCCACATGAGACACCCCCGGCTCTCCATCGCATTGCGCCAGATACACATCAATGGCATCACGCAGTGCAGTCGGGGCGGGAAAGGCGACGTGCAGGGTATTTTCATCCATACTTGACTGACCAAATTAACAAAAATTGCGGGGCTGAAACGCCGTTTGTTCCTAGCCTGAAACGCAACGGCCAATGACCTGGCCGCAGTAACGTTTCAGTCAGCATATAGAACAGAGTCGTTTCAGCGCCCCAACAGAGCAGGAACACAGGGAAGTGGCGAATCATACTGGAATATTGACACCGGGACGGCTGCTGTACTGCCTGGCTTTTATGGCGTGCCAGCCACTGGCCGCGCAGGCCCCCTTTCCCGCCGAACTCCGCCCCGCCGAAGGCACTTACCGGGTCGTTGTCAACGGCATCCCTGTAGGCCTCAGCGCCACGATTCGTCTGGAGAAAGCCGAGCCCGGTTACCGACTCCATTTCGCCGCCCAGAACCGGCTATTCAGCCATGAAGAAAGTGCCCATTTTGACTGGCAAAACTGTGAGGCCACCCCCTTCCACTACCAGCATGCCAGTGCAGGCTTTGGCATGCAGCGAGGCGGCGAAATTCGCTTTGACTGGGAAGCAGGCCAAGCACAGGGCAGCAAAGCCACCTACGCACTGGCGGCGAATACTCTGGATGCACTCAGTGTAGCCATGGTGGCACGCTGTCACATGGCAAACGGTGATACCACATTCAGCTACGCCGTCGCCGAGCCCGATGGAATGACCGATTACCATTATGAATCACTTGGCACAGAGTCATTGAAAACCCCCGCAGGCACCTGGCAGGCAGCAGGCCTTGAGCGAGATTACGCAGAGCGAGGTCGCCATTCCGAATTCTGGGCCGCCGAGGAGCTGGATTACTTCATGGTGCGTATGGACCACCGGGAAAACCCGTTTATCCGTGGCCGCATTGAGCTGACCGACTTCCGCTACCTGGACGAGCCTGACAGCAACACCGAACGCCAGGACGGCAACACCGTTACCAGCCGCTGAACCGCCTCACCAACAACAAAGGCCTGTTCGTCTTCCAGCTGCCAGCGGTAATTATCCTGACTATGGCGAGCGCGGGACGTCAGGCCCTTGCGGCCCTCTCCCCGATCGAACTGCTGGCAGGTCTCTGCAAATTGATGGATCGCCGCCACATCCGCTTTCGGGGAAATATCCGCCGGCAGACTGTCCAGCAAAGCGCTAATACGGATGGCCGCCTCACTCAGTTCAACCTGCTTCTGCTCCACCGCGCGGCAAAGCACCTCCAGGCTATCGAGTATATGCGTGTACTGCGCCACACTGCGTTCCTGCTCCGCCAGCCTAAGGGCTTTGCGGTGACGGACCATCCAGGCTTTCCAGATCAACAAGCCGAGTACGGAGCCAATCAACAGTCCGATCACGATTGCCAGTACTACCTGCCCGGCCATGGCCATATTCACTTCTCCTGGAAGGCACTATCGACCCAAACTGGCCCACGCGCCTCCATCAATAATTAATGTTGCACCAAGCTGACAGTTTCCACCGCCAAGTCTCAACACAGAAACGGCAAAGCAGCTTCATGAATAACGCCTTACACCGGCATAACCACGATTGAAAATTGCCTGTCATAGCGCCATTGTACGTTTCACTGAGCGTACGTTCACACTATTCTCCGGAGGCCTATTGAACGCTGAACTGCCCGGCTGGCTCGCGCCACTGGCCCAACAACTGGAACCCTGGCTGCCGGCCTTGACCGTTACTGGAGTCATCATGGCCGTGGCGTCACTGGTGGCGCTTCCCTGGTTTCTGGTGCGCATACCGGAGAACTATTTTACCCAAGCGTATTCACCACATCAGAACCGGGGCGCTCTTGCCTGGTTAGTATGGCTGTTACGCAATCTGCTGGCGGTACTGTTGCTGGTCGCAGGGACCCTAATGCTGGTCCTTCCCGGGCAAGGTTTGCTGACTATTTTGATCGCCATCATGACCAGTACATTTCCGGGGAAATACCGTTTGGAACGCGCTATCATGCGCCGCCCCGGGGTCTTCCGGGCCGCAAACTGGATCAGGGGCAAGTACCATCGCCGCCCACTGGAACACCCGGACGCATCCAAGGAGTCCTCCCATGGCCGTTAATAGCGCCGCTATTCGCTGGCATAGCGATCGCCTGCAATTATTGGATCAACGCCGCCTGCCAACGGAGACCCAGTGGCTGGATATACTCGACAGCCAGCAAGCAGCCGATGCTATCCGCGATATGGTCGTGCGCGGCGCACCGGCCATCGGTATCACGGCCGCTTATGGCTTGGCGCTGGAAGCCAGACAATTGGGCGATGACGCATCCCTCGCCGCGTTACAAAGCGCCATCGCCACCCTCGCGGCCAGCCGCCCCACCGCAGTAAACCTGTTCTGGGCCCTGGAACGACTGCAAGGTATTGCCGGTGATCTTCAGGGCAGCACCTTGTATCAGGCGTTAGCAACCGATGCAGAAAACATTCACCGCGAAGACCTGGCTGCTAACCAGGCCATGGGCGAATTCGGCGCCGACCTGCTCCCTGATGGCGCCACGGTCTACACCCATTGCAATACCGGCGCGCTGGCCACGGGTGGCCACGGCACCGCATTGGGCATCATCCGCAGCGCCTGGGCCCGTGAGCAATTAGCCGGGGTCTACGCCGGTGAAACTCGCCCGTGGCTGCAAGGCAGCCGACTCACCAGTTGGGAGCTGCTCAATGACGGCATTCCGGTCACGCTAGTGGCCGACAGCTGCGCAGGCCAACTGATGCAACAAGGCAAAATTCAGGCGGTCATCGTCGGTGCCGATCGAATTACCGCCAACGGTGATACCGCCAACAAAATTGGCACCTATAATCTGGCGGTACTGGCGCAGCATCACCAGATTCCATTCATTGTCGCCGCCCCCGTTTCCACCCTGGACCCGGCACTCCCCGACGGCAGCCACATTGAGATTGAGCAGCGCGACGGCAGTGAAGTACGCGCCATCCAAGGCAAACCGGTAGCGCCCGAGAACTGCCCAGTGTACAACCCGGCCTTTGATGTCACCCCCGCGGCGCTGATCACCGCCATCGTCACCGAACAAGGGGTTATCCATAAGCCGAACACGGAAAAACTCAAGGCTCACCTGAGCCAGGCCAAGGAACGCCACCATGACTGATCGCCCTTATTCCACCAGTGCGTTCCGCGACGCCGCCCGCGCTCTGGCGGCCACTGGCCAACGCATTTATGCCCATGGCTGGTCGCCCGCTACCAGCAGCAATTACTCGCAGCGCCTGAATGCAGATTTTGCGGCCGTGACCCAATCCGGCAAGGACAAGGGCCTTCTCCGTGAAATCGACATCATGGCCGTGGACATGGAGGGGCAACCCGCTTCCTCCGGCAAGCCCTCCGCTGAAACCTTGCTGCATACCCAGCTTTACCGCTTTGATGCCGATATTCAGGCGGTACTGCATACGCACAGCCACGCCACCACCGTGCTGACCAGGCATTGGCCCGCCAACAGCATTACGCTGGAAGGCTATGAACTGCTCAAGGCCCTGGAAGGCATCACCACCCATGACAGCCGGCTAACCATACCGATCTTCGAGAACACCCAGGATATTGCCGCCTTGGCCGGTGAGGTGGATAAGGAGATGCGGGCTGGGCACATCAGCCACGCCTACCTGATTCGTGGCCACGGCCTGTACACCTGGGCGAGGGACCTGCCTGGCTGTTACCGTCAACTGGAAGCGCTGGAAACCCTATTGGCCATTGAACTGGAATGCCGCCGTCTTCGGGGCTCTTGATACACCGCGCGCAAGCAACATGTTCTGGCAAGAAAGTACGGATAGAAAGAACAGATAAGAGAGAAGATGCCATGCACAGCGAACTAAAAGTCTTTTCCGACCTGGCACCTGACGTGCTGGAACAACACCACACCGACAAGGCTGCCATGGCCCGCGTGCTGGCCGGCGCCGGGGTACGCTATGAACAATGGCAAGCCAACCAGTCGTTGTCTGAAGCCCCCCAGCAGGAAGAAGTGATTCAAGCCTATCAGGCGGACATTGACCGACTGATCGCCGACGAAGGCTACCAAACCGTGGACGTGGTCAGCATGGTGCCCGATCACCCGGACAAAGCCCTCTTCCGGCAGAAGTTTCTCGAGGAACATCGGCACAGTGAAGATGAAGTGCGTTTTTTCGTGGAAGGCCGGGGACTATTCACCTTGCATATCGAGGGCAAGGTCTACGAGGTGCTGTGCACAAAGGGGGACTTGATTAGCGTGCCGGCCAACACCCCGCACTGGTTTGATATGGGGCCAAGTCCCCGTTTTGTCGCCATTCGCCTGTTCAACAACCCGGATGGCTGGGTAGCCGACTTTACCGGCAGCGATATTGCCCAGCGCTTCAATCGACTGGACTGACGCAACAGCCGCTATACCGCCGAATTCTTCGCGTGCAGGCACGCTCCCACAGCAGGCTCGAGATATATGATCAACGCCATCATCACTGATATCGAAGGCACCACCAGCAGTATTGCGTTTGTGAAAAACGTACTGTTTCCCTATGCCGCCAAGCAGTTTCCTGCCTTTCTTGATGCCCATTGGGACGATTCAGCCGTACAGCAACAGATTAAAGCCGCCGAAGCCGAAGCCGGGAAAACGCTTGGCACCCCGGAGCAAGCCAGCAACCTGTTCCGCCGTTGGATTGAGGAAGACCGCAAGGCCACCCCGCTGAAAGCCTTGCAGGGAATGATCTGGAAGGCCGGCTACGAAAACGGCGATTACACCGCCCACATGTACCCGGACACAGCCCCGGCCCTGAAGAAATGGCACGAGAGCGGGCTGGATTTGTATGTTTATTCCTCCGGATCCATCGCCGCTCAAAAGCTGTTTTTCGGCTACAGCGATGCCGGCGACCTCACCGGGCTGCTATCCGGTTATTTCGATACCACCACTGGCCCCAAACAGGCCGCAGACAGCTACCGTGACATCCAGCAGACCATCGGCCGCCCAGCCAACACTCTGCTGTTTTTGTCCGATATCGAAGCAGAACTCGATGCCGCTGCCGAAGCGGGCTTACACACTTGCCTGCTCGACCGCGAACAGGCCGGGCTGCAAAGCCGCCACCCTGTAGTCAGTGATTTCAACCACATCAACTTCCCGGACTAGGGCCTGTTAACATCAGGTCAGCGGTTGCTGGCAACGCCACACCACAAACTTGGCGTTGCTGCCCAATACCGCCACCGATCCGAACCGGCGCGACAGCACCTTGTGGTAGTCCAGATGCCGGTTACCGATAACCCGTAACTCACCACCCGGTGCCAAGGCCCGTGCCGCCTGATTAAACAGCCGCCGGGCCACATGATCGCCGACCACATGGCCGTCATGGAAAGGCGGGTTCAGCAGGATACAGTCAAAATCATTCTCCAGCCCCGCCAAACCATCGCCATGATGAAAGCGGCACTGCGCATCAGGACAATAGCGCGACGCATTGTCTCGGGCACTTTCCAGCGCCAGCCAGGATTCATCACAGAACGTCATCTCAATGCCTGGGCTCGCCTGCAACGCCGCCAGACCAATCACCCCGTTACCACACCCCAGGTCCGCTACCCGTGCGCCCGCAGGCAAAGCCTGTGGCAAATGCTCCAGGAAGAACCGCGCACCAATATCCAGCTGTTGCTGGGCAAACACGCCGGCATGAACGGTTAATTGCCAGTCTTTGGCCTCCACCATCGAGGGATAGCCCGTTTCCGCCAGAACCTGCCCCGGTGCCTGCGCACTGAACAAGCGGGCTTTTTTCCAGCCGTACTCGGCGTGGCCGTTACCGAGATAACGTTGCAGTAAAGGCACCAGCTGTCGGGGCAAGTGTTTGTCCATACCCGCCAACCACACAGGCACGCCCTGCGGTATATGCTGGCTAAGCCAGTGCAGCTGCCATTCGAGCAGCGCAACGGACTTGGGCACACGCATAACGATCTGATCCGGCGTCTGCCCGGGCGGATCGAAGGGCCACAGAAACGGTGTTGCCGTTGTCAGCCCATTATCTTCGCCATTGGCCTGGGCGCCAGCCAGAGCCATAAAGGAATCGCCGCTGCTTTCCACCGACGCATCGCCCGGCGAGGCGCTCTGTTGCAACGCCAATGCCAGTGCGCCCTGCTGATCATTCAGCACCAATGTGTTGGCGGTTTTGGTGGCCTCCGATCCAGACAGCCCACGCTCTGCCAGCGTATTGAGCAGATACAGATCCGCGTTGTCCCAAGCCTGTAAAGTCTCGTTTCGCCGGCGGGGCCAACGCTGCAGTTCAAGCTGCCCCCAAGGATGGATAAACGGTGTCATTTGAGTCCTGTATCCATAGTGAAATACATGGGTGAAACACATGCGGGCGCGCATTTTGCCCGCTGATCGCCGGATTGGCCAGAAACTGCGCAGCCATGTGCCCACGCCGTATTTAGGTATAGCATTTTCTGAATTGGCTGCTAGAATGCGCAGCCATCGGAGTATAGCTCAGCTTGGTAGAGTACTACGTTCGGGACGTAGGGGTCGCAGGTTCGAATCCTGCTACTCCGACCAAATAAATCCCCTAGCATAAAGGGGGATGCAAAAAGGCCGCTTTCGCGGCCTTTTTTGTGTCTTGGCGGTGGGGGGTCTACACAACCTACGCGCGGTATTCGCTCTCTTGTAGGTTGAATTAGCCTGAAAGGCGTAATCCAACACTCACAGTGAAACGCTTTCAACACGAATGAGGGTTGCGACACTCACTCGTCAGCCAAACGCGGATTCAACGTATAGCTTACCGTCAGGCTGTCCTGATCCAGCGCATGCGCCTTGATCTGTTCAGCCAGCGCTGCACCACTCACATCCTTGCTCTCTGGCAACGTCTCCACATCCAGCGCATAGACCGTAAAGACATAACGGTGCACGATGCTGTCATTCCACGGCGGGCAAGGGCCATCGTAGCCAAAGTACTGCCCTTCCATGTCGGCGTCGCCGGCAAACCAGCTGGTGTAATCGTTCAACCCATGACGCTGACCATCCGGGGCGGCCGGGCCACGTTTACCCTTCGGGGTGATGCTCTGGCAATGGCTACCCTCGCGGATTTCGCTCTGCTCCGCCGGAATGTTAAACAGGGTCCAGTGGTAAAAGTCCGCGCGTGGCAGGCTGGCGGAAATCTCCCGGTCTTCCTGGTTCGCGTCATCTGCTGAACTGGGCGCATCCGGGTCCAAACACACTACCGCAAAGGAACGAGTGCCCTGCGGGGCGCCTTTCCAAGCCAGGTGCGGATTGATATTGGTCGACAGCGATACATGGGTATCCGGGTCGATCACCGCAAAGGCAAATTTTTCCGGGATCGGTGCTTGATCGGTGAGGCTGTTGCTCAGTAGCTGCATCGGTAAGCTCTCCTTGTTGCACTGCATGCATACTCTATCAAGCATGCGGGTGATAGCGAGGAATTCAAGTTGTTGGATGCTCGCGGGTTGCTGGCAATGCCTTGCTGGGCATCATAGCAACGGTTTAACCCGTTCTCAGGGAAAACCGTGCCAGTGGCTCATAGGTCGGAAACGGTTCACCCAGCTCACTGCGATATAGCCACAACGTATCCACCGGTAACACCCACTCTCCGGTCGCATTGAATGGCGCTTTCGCTGTCCCCGGCTTGGCCAGCGTAATGTGAGGGCGAAACGGCCGCTCTTCGAGCGCCAAGCCGTGTTCTTTAAGGCACAGGCAAAGCTCATAATGCAGTTGCTGGAGTGCCGGAGATGCTGCACCGGTCAATGCCATAAAAGGGCCTTGGTCCCGGGGAAAGGGATGACAACGGTTGAGCAACTGCTGAAACGCTCGGTGTCTGCCAGCAAGCGCTGCCAGCGAACCATGCAGCTCGCGCACAGACGATTCGGACTGTTCGCCGAGAAATGCCAGAGTCAGGTGCAGGTTGGCCACGGGCGTCGCGCGGCCCATGCTATGAGACAGAGCCCCACACTGGTCTGCCAACGTGCCGGTAACAGGAATCCCGATAAAACAGCGCATACTTGCTTTGCGTCCTTCCAAGGTATGGCATGGCGTCCCGCCGGGGACGGCGTTAGAATGCCGCCCCGATTGACCGAAAGCCTCAACCTATTCTGAGCGAGCTTCACAGCCTAGGCTATCAGGCCACCTCAGCTGCGAATATGTCGACAAGTACAATCGTCGGATCACTCTGCCTGGCCATGGCACCCTTTACCCTCGGCCCCTTCATCACCGGATACCTTGCCAATGAATGATCAACCCCTGAAGGGTGCCCTGCTATTGATCCTTGGTGAGGGGTTGCTGGCGGTGATGGCCGCCATGATCAAGCATCTCTCTGATCATCTCGACACCGAAGTCATTGTGTTTGCACGCAACCTGTTCGGGTTGATGTTCCTGCTTCCCATCATTGCCACTCGCGGTGGCTTTGGACAGCTGCGAACCCAATTTGTGCATCTGCATTTGATCCGTGCCTTCACCGGCGTCAGCGCCATGTTTTGTTTTTTTTACGCCATTGGCCATATTGCCCTGGCCGAGGCTGTACTTGTCAAAATGACGGTGCCGTTTTTCCTGCCGGTCATCGCCTGGTTATGGCTCAGGGAACGTATCGGTCTGCATACCTGGATCGCGATCGTTGCTGGCTTTATCGGGGTTGCTATCATCATGCGCGCCGGACAAGGGTACATCGATCCCGTAATGTGGGTGGCACTGGCGGGTGCGGCCATCATGAGTATCGCCAAAGTCAGCATCCGTCGCATGGCGGTTTCCGAGCCCGCCCAACGTGTGGTGTTCTATTTTGCGCTTTTTGCCACGCTGTTTTCAGCTTTCCCCTTGCTGTGGGCTACTACCCAGCCCGCTGGCACCGATTACCTGTGGCTTCTCGCCATCGGCCTGGTTGCCACGGGCGGGCAGTACGCCATGACCACCGCCTATCAAATTGCCCGCCCTGGCCAGGTCGGTGTCTATAATTACTCCTCCGTCATCTGGGCGGCACTGCTTGGCTGGATGTTCTGGGGAGAAACCCTTGTCCTGACTACTGTTCTCGGCACTCTGTTGATTGTGGCTGCCGGCATCTGGAACCTTAAATCCCGCTAGAAAACCGTTCTGATTGATACAAATGGCCCGTTCAGAAGGCTTTTTTGCCTGTGTTTCCCCTATGCTTGGCCCACTTTGGCAAGGTAACCCTATTGCTTGCCACTCAAGCCCAAATGGTTCTTGCATCGGGTTTCACGGCATATGACGGAGAGTTTGGCATGCAACCGAAACACCTTTTTTTTCTGATCCTGTCTACGTTTTTTTTCAGTGGCTGTGAAGGAATGGCGCACTGGGCCTACGACAAAGGCCTGAATATTGAAAAAAATCGAGCGGGGCTTAATGACCAGACACTGACCACAGCAGACGGTATCGAGTGGCACCTGCTTGCCAGCGAGCAAAACGGCGAAAACCACACCGACAAAGAAGCCGTCTTACTGATCCACGGCTTCAGTGCCGACTCCAGTAACTGGGTTCGTTTCGCCAATGAACTTGAAGGTGATTTCTTCTTTATCGTCCCTGATTTGCCTGGCCATGGAGACACCACCCGAAATCTCGACCTTGATTACACCATGGATGCTCAAGCTGCCCGCCTATTGGTCTTGATGGACGCGCTGGAAATCAAAAATTTTCATGTAGCGGGTAACTCTATGGGGGGAGCCATTTCCTTGGCTATTGCACAACAGGCACCCGATCGGGTTCTCTCATTGGGGCTGGTCAATTCAGCTGGGCTCACCCGCCAAACCGAAGAGTTCAAAAATATTCTCGCCAACAGTGACAGCAATCCACTTATTCCACACAAACCGGAACAATTTCAGACCACCTTAAAATGGGCAATGGAAGAACCGCCCTATATCCCCGGATTCTTCATTGACATTATGGGACAGAAAAAAGCGGAAAATGCAGAGGTGGCAGAGAAAGTATGGGGCGACCTGCAACGTGACCCAGGAATGGCTCTGGAGGGCAAAAATCTGTTGCCCAAAATTCAGACACCGACGTTAGTGCTATGGGGACGAGAAGACCGCTTGCTAGGACTAGATAACGTGGACGCCTTCCTTGCGGAATTGCCACAGTCCCGCGCTGTCATTCTCGACGGTATTGGTCATGCCCCCATGGTTGAAGCTCCGGGTAAAAGCGCCGACGCTTTCCGTGCCTTCTGGCGCGAGGTACGGCCCTGATCGAGGCTAACTTCCGCCGGTGCGCTGCTCCGGCGGAGTCCAATCGAACGGCACCTGGTAACTCATCAAAAAACCGCCCAGCGTAATCAGCACCCGGGAAATGCCGATATAGGAATCGGGAATACTAATGCGCTCTTCCCGAAACCTGCTCATCAATTCGCCCATGGCACCAATAGGGCCTTGTTCATTGAGGCGATCGGTCAGCACATACAGCGCCAATTGTTTCAGGGTTTCCGGGCTGCCGCCCTTGAACCCGGCCTGCATGAATAATTCACCAATATCCACTGGCCCTTCAAAGCCCATCAGCCCATACAGCAGGCGGGAGTATCGCTGCACCTCGTCCGCCGTGAGCACTCCGATGGCACCGTAATCAAGAATCACCACCTGCTCAGCATCATTAACCAAAAAGTTGCCCGGATGCGGATCTGCCTGGTAGACGCCAAACCGAGTCACCTGCTGAAGATAGCTGGTCAGCAACACACCCAGCAGGTCTTGAGCTTTTTCAGGGTTGTCGTCCAGATAATTGCGTAATCGCTTCCCACCTTCCCAGCTGGTGACCAGCACCGATTCACCGCATAAGCCCTCAATGATATCCGGAATACGAATACGCTCGTGATGGCGCTGACGGGAAAAGCGCATCGTGTTCGCGGCTTCGTTACGAAAATCCAGCTCCATGGCCGTCATTATCAGCAACTGCTCAATGGCTTGCTGCAGATCGAACTCACGGAATGTGGGCGCCACCAACGCCGCCACCGCCTGAAAGACCTTGGCATCCTGTTCGAAAATTCGTTTCACGCCAGGTAATCGCACCTTGACCGCCACGTCTCGGCCATCCTTGAGCTGTGCCCGGTGCACCTGCGCGATAGACGCCACCGCCACAGGGGTTTCATCCAGCCAGGCAAATTGATCACGCCAGTCTGCACCCCAGGAGCGTCGCAAGGTTCTCTCTATCAACGGGAAAGAAACAGGCTGAGCGTCGTTCTGCAGCTGCTGGAACGCTTCGATATATTCCAGCGGCAACACATCAGGCCGGCAACTAAAGAATTGTGCAGCCTTGACCCAGAACGCGCCATTGCGGCGGCACAAAGCGACCAGGATTTGCGCTCCACGGCGATGGCAAGCAGCTTTATTCCCACTGCGCAGCCCGGACGCGTATACCGTCCCCATTTTGGCCACCGCAGCGACGGCACGAATATATCGCGATCGTCCAGCTGCCAGGCCACCTAGCCCCACGATACCCGTTCTGATCATTGTGTTTTTATCATTGGTAACGTCATCCCTGTATTATGCCCGTGATTTCGTACTTGAATCACAGGGGGCTTGACCGTACTGTTTCCAAACTTTGCCGCTGGTGAGCGATTATGTCAGGAACAGTTATACGTGCTGGAGAACCCCATACCATTCGCACTCGCGGCATTACCCTGCTGCGTTCCGGCCACAAGGAAGTGCGGCGCCTGAAACGGGCCAACCACACGCCGTCAATTCACGGCAACAAGGTGTGGAATTCCAGTTACCTGATTATGGATCACCTGACCAAGCGAAAGCTGACTGCTGATGAGCATTTGATGGATATCGGTTGTGGCTGGGGCCCACTGTCCATTTTCACGGCAAAACGCTTTGGTTGCCGGGTTACCGCAGTCGATGCCGACCCGGACGTGTACCCCTACCTGGATTTGCACGCCAGTATCAACAAGGTAGACGTGACACCGCTGCAAGCTCGCTTCGAGAAGCTGACGCGAGCGCGGCTGGCGGATGTGGATATCGTCGCCGGCGCAGACATCTGTTTCTGGGATGAGCTCACGCCGGTACTGTATAACCTGATTCGCCGTAGCCTGCGCGCTGGTGTCAAACAGATCATCATTGCCGACCCGGGCCGCTCACCGTTCTATGCACTGGCAGAGAAATGCGAAGCGGGCAAGCTGAACAGCCGCGTGGTCGAGCGCCGAACCAAAACCCCCAGGGCCCTGTGTGCGGATCTGTTAATCATCGACAATTGAATTTTCCGGCCTCGCCACCATGTTCTTACCACGGACCATGGAAGTGACAGGATTATGACCGACAACGATAGCGCCCATCACGATACAGCCAATGTTGAACCGCAAGCCGGCGGCCTTGCTGTACCGGACCACACACCGCCGCAACGCATCTACCTGATTCCGGTTAAACATCGCCCCTTTATGCCGGGGCTGGTGCAGCCAGTGATGCTGGACAAAAAACGTTGGGAACAGACCCTGGAGCGGGTCAGCCAGACCCCACACCAATCCCTGGGCTTGGTGTACGTGGGTGAAAAGAACCCGGACTCGGTGACCGTTGAAGATTTTCCCGAGTTCGGCTGTCTGGTGAAAGTTCATGCTCTCAATGAAGAAAATGATCAGTTTCAGCTGGTTGCCCAGGGCACGGCACGTTTTCGTATCAATAGCTGGCTGAGCCGCAAACATCCGTTCATGGCTGATGTGAGTTACCCGGAACCGCGGGCAGAAGCGGATGAAACCATTCGTGCTTATGGCATGGCTATCATCAACACCATCAAGGAATTGCTGCCGCTCAATCCGCTGTACAACGAAGGCTTGCGCCACTACCTACAGAATTTTTCACCCAGCGAGCCCTCTCCGCTCACCGATTTTGCCGCCGCACTAACCAGTGCCAACGGCGTCGAATTACAAACCATTCTGGAAACCGTACCGCTGAAACCACGCATGGAAAAAGTCCTGACGCTGGTGAAGAAAGAACTGGAAGTGGCACGGCTGCAAAGCGAAATTTCCGACGAGGTTAACGAAAAGGTCAGTCAGCACCAACGCGAATTCTTTCTCCGCGAACAGCTGAAAATCATCCAGCGTGAACTGGGCCTGAGCAAAGACGATAAAACCGCTGAAGCCGATGCCTTCCGTGAACGTATGGATGCCCTCGCTCCGCCTGAACCGGTACAAAAGCGTTTTGACGATGAGCTGCAGAAATTGTCCGTACTGGAAACCGGCTCCCCGGAATACGGCGTGACCCGTAATTATCTGGACTGGCTAACCAGCGTCCCCTGGGGCCAATACAGCGACGACAATCTGGACCTGGATCATGCCCAAACCGTGCTCACGGAGCACCACAGCGGCCTCGATGATGTAAAAGATCGCATCATTGAGTTTCTTGCTGTGGGCGCCCTGCGTGGCGAAGTGAAGGGCTCCATCATTCTGCTGGTGGGCCCTCCCGGTGTCGGCAAAACCAGCATCGGCAAATCCATCGCCGATGCGCTGGATCGCCAGTTCTACCGGTTCAGCCTGGGCGGTATGCGCGACGAGGCGGAAATCAAGGGGCACCGGCGCACCTATATCGGTGCCATGCCCGGCAAGCTGGTCCAGGCCCTGAAAGAAACGGGCACCAGCAACCCGGTGATCATGCTTGATGAAATCGACAAGCTGGGGCAGTCGTTTCAGGGCGATCCGGCTTCCGCGCTTCTCGAAGTGCTCGACCCGGAGCAAAATCAGGATTTCCTGGATCACTACCTGGATGAACGGCTAGACCTGAGCCACGCCCTGTTCATCTGTACGGCCAACACGCTGGACAGCATTCCTGGCGCCCTGCTTGACCGTATGGAAACGATTCGCCTCTCCGGCTATATCACCGAAGAAAAAGTCGCTATTGCACGGCAACATCTATGGCCCCGTTCGCTGGAACGTGCCGGCGTCAAACCCAGCCAACTGCGTATCAGCGACAGCGCCCTGCGCCTGATCGTAGAAGGCTATGCCCGCGAAGCTGGGGTCCGCAACCTGGAAAAACAGCTCAACAAGATCATCCGCAAAGCCGCGGTAAAACTGTTAGCTGGCGAAAAGAAACTCAGCATCTCTGGCAAGAACCTGACCGATTTCCTCGGCCAACCGTATTTCCAGACAGAAAAGACCCAACGCGGTGTCGGGGTTGTTACCGGCCTGGCCTGGACATCTATGGGCGGTGCCACCCTGTCTATCGAGGCGAATCAAGTTCACAGCAAACAACGTGGGTTCAAGCTTACCGGGCAGCTCGGTGATGTGATGAAGGAGTCCGCTGAGATTGCTTATAGCTATGTGGCGAGCAATCTGGCGCAATTTTCTCTGGATCCGGAGAGACTCGACGACGCCTTCCTGCACTTGCATGTCCCTGAAGGCGCCACGCCCAAAGACGGACCCAGCGCCGGCGTCACCATGACCACCGCCCTGCTCTCACTGCTGATGAAAAAGCGGGTACCCCGCAAGGTTGCCATGACGGGTGAGCTGACCCTTACCGGGCAAGTATTGGCGGTTGGCGGCATTCGCGAAAAAGTCATCGCAGCCCGGCGGGTGGGTATCAAGGAAGTGATTCTTCCAGAAGCCTGCCGCCGGGATTTTGATGAACTGCCCGACTATTTGAAACAGGGGCTCACCGTTCACTTTGCCGAGCAGTACAGCGATGTCTTCCACATCCTCTGGGGCTGAAAGCGCGCCCTATTACATCGTTCCCTTGTGTCATGAACGCGTGGGGACGGTGTACCGGGACGAGCATATTCTGCTGATTAACAAGCCCGCTTACCTGTTAAGCGTCCCCGGTCGTGCGCCGGAGAACAAGGATTGCGCTGTTCGCCGATTGCAGGCCCAGTACGCGGACATTCGGCTGGTTCACCGTCTGGACCTGGATACCTCGGGCATCATGGTGTTTGCACTCACTGCCCAGGCGCAAAGCCGATTGAGTCGACTATTCCAGCTGCGCACCGTTCAAAAACGTTACCAAGCCGTTGTGCATGGCCTTGTGGAACACGACAGTGGCAGTATCGATCTGCCGTTGATTGCGGACTGGCCAAACCGGCCCCTGCAGAAGGTATGCCACGAGACTGGCAAAAATGCGCTAACCCACTACCGAGTGCTCGAGCGAGACATTCCCGGTAACCGGACCCGACTAGAACTCAGCCCGGTCACCGGCCGCAGCCACCAACTTCGCATTCATTGTCGCGAGCTTGGCCATCCGATCATCGGCTGCGATATGTATGCCCCCGCCGAAATCGAAGCCCTCAGCCCGCGCCTGCTGCTGCATGCCGAATGGCTCGCGTTCAACCACCCCGTGACAGGTCTGTGGCAGGAATTCACTTCCCCCTGTCCATTCTAGGAAACCCTACTCAGGTCCACTCTTCGCCGTAATCGTGAAACAACTCATCTCCGGCCTTGATCTTCTTCAGGGCCACCACCGATAAATCGTCGTAATAGGCCACATTGGCGCGTTTGTTGTGGTTGATGAATCGTAAATCGCACAGCACTCGATAGCGCTCTTCACCTTCATCATCCAGCCACAACACATAAGGGCCACTGCCCTTGGCACGTTTTACCTTGCACTGGCCCAGTTCGGTATTGCGGGCGATATCCTGGCTGGCAAAAAGGCCGCGGCCATGGACCTCACTGTTGCGGACTTCAACCAGATCATCGCGTAAATAGTGTTCAGACATGTTTGCGCTTTACCTTGCAGTGATTGCCATGGCATCTTGCCAGAAAACCGATAATGCTGTTAAGGCGACTTAACGGCTCAAGCAGACGTTTTACCGACCCCTTGTTGCAACTTTGCGACAGCGCGTTCCACAGCCCAGCCTACAGGGACAATGTTGTGAACCTTTTGCACACAGGCAAAGATCTACTCCGCATGAATGAACTGGCAGCAATCCTGCTCAAGTACGGGTTTGCCGACATGATTCGCAGGCTGGGGCTTTCCACCCCGGTCGAGCATGCGGGGAAACTGGTTCGCAGCAGCATGAAGCCAGATATGCTGCGCATGGGCACGGCAGAGCGCCTGCGCCATGCCATGGAAGAAATGGGGCCGACTTTCGTCAAGCTCGGTCAGGTGCTGGCCACCCGCGTGGACATGTTCCCCATGGACTGGATTGCCGAGTTCGAGAAGCTGCAGGATCAGGCGCAAGCCGTGCCGTTCGAATTGCTCAAGGCCGATATTGAAGTGTCACTGGGAAAACCGGTCGACACCCTATTCGCACGCATTGATCCAGAGCCTATCGGCGTGGCGTCCATCGGCCAAGTGCATAGTGCGCTGACCCGCCGCGGGCAGAAAGTCGTGCTGAAAGTTCAGAAGCCCGGCATTCGTGACAAAATTGATTCCGATCTGCGCTTACTGGATCAGTTAGCAAAACTGGCTGCCGACAACTCCGTTGAATTGCGCCGCTACCGGCCCGTAGAGCTAGTGCGCGAGTTCAAGCGTTCGCTCACACGGGAACTGGATTTCACCATTGAAGGGCGCAACGCGGACCGGATCCGTAAAAACCTGCGGCAGTTCAAATGGCTACAGATCCCCAAGGTCTACTGGGACCTTTCATCGCCTACCGTGCAGGTGCAACAACACATCGAAGGAATTCCGGCAAAAGCCGTGGAGCGCCTGGATGACGCTGGCCTGGACCGGGAGCTGATCGCACGCCGAGGCGCACTGGCCGCCTGGAAAATGGCACTGGAAGACGGTTTTTTTCATGCCGACCCGCACCCCGGTAATTTCATCATCCTGTCGGGGAACCGGATTGCCATGCTGGATTTCGGCATGGTTGGCAAACTCAGCCACAGCCGCCGTGAGCAGATCCTGCAGATTACTCGCGCAGTGGTAATGCGTGAGGCTGAACAATGCGCCGGGGTTCTTTCCGGGTGGTCCGACGGGCAACCCATCAAGTTCGACCAACTGGTGTCCGACGTGGAAGACGTGATCAGCCAATACCACGGCGTGTCGATTTCCGAGCTGGATATCACTGCCCTGCTCAATGACATCACCGCCCTGGTACGCAATCACAACCTGGTCCTACCCAGCGATATCGCCCTGTTTATCAAGGCCATCATTACCCTGGAAGGCTTTGGGCGGCTTCTGAACCCTAATTTCGACCTGATGAGCGAGGCCGAACCGTTACTCAAACGCATGATTCGCACACGCTATTCCCCGGTTCGCCTGGCTAAAAGCCTGAGCCTGCGAGCGCTCGACGTGGTCGACAAGGTCTATGCGCCGCCCCCGGTACCGGGCCAGGCCACCGCTGGCGAGACCGGGATTGACCCCCGACACCTGGAGCGGCTGATTACGAGAATTGAACGTGGCCAGTACCGGCAGGTCCAAACCCTGCTGGTAACCGGTGGATTACTGGCCGGTGCCATCATGTTGAGCGGCCGGGTGCCCCCTGCCCCTTGGGGAATATCAGTGTTTGGCTTTATCATCTTCCTTTCCAGTGCCGGCTGGGCTGGCTGGCTAATGTTCGTGTCCCGACGTTTCCTGCGGGAATGGGAGTAAAAAAGACAATGACGTTGCGTAAATTTCTCACCCTTAGCGTACTTGCCGGCAGTCTCGCCGCCTGTGCCACCTCCCCACTGGGGCGCCAGCAGTTTCTGTTGCTGCCCGCCGACCAGATGGATGAAATGGGTGTCACCGCCTATTCCCAGATGAAAGATGAAAAACCGCTGAGCAGCAGCCAGCAGCAAACGGCTTATGTCAGCTGTGTGACCACAGCGATCACCTCCACCCTGGAGGGCTCGCAACAATGGGAGGTCAATCTCTTCCAGGACGACAGCGCCAATGCCTTTGCGCTTCCCGGCGGCAAGATCGGAGTCAATACCGGCTTGCTGAAAGTGGCCAACAACCAGAGTCAGCTCGCCACAGTGATTGGCCATGAGATCGGCCATGTGCAGGCACAACACTCCAATGAGCGCATGTCACTTCAATACGCCACACAGAGCGGCATGCAGGTGCTTGGCGCGCTCGCCGGGGAAGACAGCGCCACAAAACAAGGCGTATTGGCCGCGCTTGGGGTTGGCGCCGAATATGGGCTGGCACTGCCTTTCAGCCGCAAACATGAAGCCGAAGCCGACATCATAGGCTTGCAACTCATGGCACAGGCCGGCTTTGATCCGCGCCAGAGTGTTTCCCTGTGGCAAAACATGAACGCAGCCAACGGTAATGAGCCACCGGAGTTCATGTCCACCCACCCCTCCAACAGCACCCGTATCAATGGCCTGCAATCACGGATACCGGAAGTCATGCCGCTGTATAACCAGGCCAAGGCTGCCGGGCGGAATCCGCAGTGTGGCTAAGAATAGCGGCGAGCTGCTAGCAACGAGTAAAAACAAGATCCATAAAAGCAAAAAACGCAGCTCAAGGCTGCGTTTTTTGCTTTTTTTAGGAGCTAGATGCTAGAAGCTCATAGCTGCTAGCCGTTAGCTGTAGTACGCGTTATCCGTCACCGAGTGGTCGGTCTTGTCCCGTACACCCGTGAGTTCTGGAATGCGCTCTTGGAGGGTTTTCTCTACCCCATCACGCAAAGTCACATCGACCACGGAACAGCCTTGGCAACCGCCACCGAATTCCAACACGGCCACATTGTCCTCGGTGAGTTCCAGCAACTGCACACTGCCCCCGTGGGCCGCCAAGTTCGGGTTGATCTCGGCGTACAGCACATAATTGATCTTCTCTTCGATAGAAGCGTCATCACTGATATCAGGCACCCGAGACTTCGGCGCACGGAAGGTTAGCTGGCCGCCCATGCTGTCTTTTTTGTAGTCGATAACCGCGTCTTCCAGGTAGCGGACGCTCTTACCCTCAATCCAGGCATGGAATCCTTCATAGTCGTAGCGAACATCGCTTTCTTCCTGTTCGCCCTCTGGGCAATAGGCCATACAGCATTCCGCATGCGGAGTACCGGGGCGCTCGACAAAGATACGCACACCAATCTCGGCCTGATCCTGCTTGCCAAGCAAGTCACGCAAGTAATCTTGGGCGGTTTCGGTAATGTCGATCAACTGCTCTGCCATCATGATTCCTGGTCGGTATGAATGAACCCATACGCAATAAAACGCATAAAAGGTAAAGGCGGCGATCTGAGCCAACCTCATTTCCTGACTATTTTAGTCAGGTACTCACCAGTTGCAATGGCGACACCGCATCCACAATTCAAGTCAGCCTGTGCGGATGCTGTCGCCAGGCGGCTGTCAGGGGTACAATATGTCGCCCGGGGCCGTGCGATGGTTTGCATTCATTGCGCGCTACGGACATCCAACGTTTAGCCTTCAGCCAAAACACAGGATTACCCATGTCAGATCAACACCCCGCTCAAGATCAGGCCCAGGAGCCGGATAACGGCAAGCCAACACTCTGGCAGACCATTCACAGCATTCTGGCCGGCCTGCTTGGTGTGCAAAGCAGCAAAAATCGGGAACGCGACTTCACCAAGGGCGATGCGGGCAACTTTATTGGCGTGTATGTGGTGCTGGTACTGGCCCTGATCATCGGCATGGTAGTGACGGTGAACCTGGTGCTGGACGCGGCTGCCAAATAGCTCTTCGTAATAGAGATATGCCAAGATATTTCTTTTCACTATAAGGGCGCTTTGCTAGAGTGCCGCTCTGTCCCCTCCGGGAGCAGCGCTTACCTATTGAATTTTAAGCATTTAAGGACGGTGATACAGTCCCATGTACGTCTATCAGGAATACGATCAACGGTTGCTGGAAGAGCGGGTGGCGCAGTATCGCGACCAGACCCGCCGTTTTCTCGCCAATGAGCTCAGCGAAGACGAGTTCCTCGTCCTTCGCCTGCAAAACGGCCTCTACATTCAGCGTTATGCGCCCATGCTGCGCATTTCCGTTCCTTATGGCCTGTTGGCAAGCCGCCAACTCCGCCGTCTGGCGCACATCGTGCGGACCTATGACAAGGGCTTCTGCCATGTCAGTACCCGTCAGAACATCCAGCTGAACTGGCCTTCCGTTGAGGAAGTGCCGGATATTTTGGCGGAACTGGCCGACGTACAGATGCATGCCATTCAGACCAGTGGTAACTGCATCCGCAATATCACCACCGACGAATTCGCGGGCGTTAATCCCAAAGAGATTGAAGACCCGCGTCCCTGGTGCGAAATCATTCGCCAGTGGTCCACGTTCAATCCGGAATTCGCCTATCTGCCGCGTAAATTCAAGATTGCCGTCAACGCCGTACCTGACGCAGACCCGGCCTTGATCGGCGTTCATGATATCGGTGTGCAGCTGGTGCACGGCGCCAACGGCGAAACCGGCTTCCAGGTATGGGCCGGTGGCGGTCTGGGTCGCACCCCGATGACCGGTGCAGTGATCGGTGAGTTTGTACCGTGGCAAGACCTGCTGGCCTACCTTGAATCTATTTTGCGGGTCTACAACAAGTACGGTAACCGCGACAACAAGTACAAGGCGCGCATCAAAATTTTGGTGAAAGCCCTTGGCGCGGAAAAATACCGCGAGCTGGTAGAGCAGGAATTTGCCGAGCTGAAAGGCGGCGAGATGACCCTCACAGAGGAAGAAGTCTCGCGCATCAAAGGCTGCTTCACCGACCCGGATTATCAGAACACCGATACTTCGGCTCTGGATGCCAAGCTGGCTGAAGATAAAGCCTTTAGCCGCTGGTTCCACACCAACACCCGTGCGCACAAGCAAGCGGGCTACCGTGCCGTTAGCTTGACGCTCAAGCGCACCGGTCGCGTCCCTGGTGATATCAGTGACGAACAGCTGGAAGCTGTGGCCGATCTCGCTGATCAATACAGCTTTGGTGTGCTTCGCAACAGCCACCAGCAGAACATGGTGCTATCCGACGTGGCCGCCAACGATCTTTATGATCTCTGGAAAGCCCTGGATGCCCTCGGTTTTGCGACCCCGAACCTGGGGCTGCTCACGGATATCGTGGCCTGCCCCGGCGGTGACCTGTGTGCGCTGGCCAACGCCAAGTCGATCCCCATTGCCGAATCCATTCAGCGTCGTTTCGACGATGTGGATTACGTCCACGATCTGGGCCCGCTGGATTTGAATATTTCCGGCTGCATGAATGCCTGTGGCCACCACCACATTGGTCATATCGGCATCCTCGGCGTGGACAAGAAAGGCAAGGAATTCTACCAGGTCACCCTGGGCGGTCGCGGCGATAAACTGTCGCGCGTGGGTGAGAAAATGGGCCCGTCCTTCGAGTCCGATGAAATCACCGATGTGGTAGAAAAAATCATCAAATTCTATGTGGAAAAACGCCTCGAAAATGAGCCGTTTATCGACACCTACGAACGCATTGGCATGGCCCCGTTCAAGGAGCGCATCTATGGGTAAGGTAATCATTGATGGCGCCATCGTGGACAACCAATGGCAACGCCTTGAAGAAGAAAGCCTGGAAGGTGAGCTGCCCACCGGCAACGTTATTGTACCGCTAGCCTACTGGCAGACGCACCGTGATGCCCTGCTAAACCGCGGCGATGTAGCTGTCTGGTTGGCGCCAGGAGAAGAGCCGAAAGACCTGGAAGACGACTTGAGCGCCCTGCCCCTGATCGCCATCCATTTCCCGGCCTTCAAGGACGGCCGTGGCTATTCCTACGCCCGTGAGCTGCGCACTCGCTACGGCTTCAAAGGTGAAGTGCGAGCGACCGGTGATGTGCTTCGTGATCAACTTTTCTATATGACACGTTGTGGCTTTAATGCCTTTGAAGTGCGTGAAGATCGCAGCATCGAAGAAGCCCTTGAGGGGCTGAAGGACTTCAGCGTGACGTACCAGGGCGACGTGAATGAACCACGCCCGCTCTATCGCCGTGGCTAAATGATTGGGTGGCCAGGCTTCATCAGGGCCAATAAATAGCACCTACCTCAGCAGGCTCAGAGCTTGCGCTTCACAAAAACGCCGTTGGCTTTTAAAGCCAGCGGCGTTTTCGCATCCACACCAGCACCCCGACACTGACCACACCAATTCCTGCTGTAAACCACCAGAAACCCGCAGGGTCCTCCACTCCCGGCAAGCCCCCCACATTGATGCCGAACAGGCCAGTAAGAAAACCCAAGGGCAAAAACAACGCGGAAATCATCGCCAGCAAATACATGCGGTCGTTGATCGCTTCGTTCTGAACGGAAAACACCTCTTCCTGCAGCAGGGTCGCGTGCTCACGGGCAGCGTCCAGATCTTCCAACAAACGCTGCAGCCGGTCCCCGGCTTCACGAATCATCAGTGCATCACCGCCAGTGAACATCGCCTCGTTCTGCAGTTTGGTCAACGCTTCACGCTGCGGCGCAAAAAAACGCCGAAGCGTAATGGAGCGACGCCGAATCTGACTCAGCCGCGGCGTTAGACTGATGGTTGGGGATTCCTCAATGGACATTGCACAGTCTTCCACTTCGGATTCCAGGTTTTCGATCACGTCTTCCATGCGCCAGATTAACTGGTCAACCAGCCGCGCGACCAAGCCTGCAATCCCGGTAGCGCCCTGCCCGGCATCCAGCTCTTCCAGCACAGTCGTCAACGATTTCAGTGTGCGCTTCTGCGTGCTGATGACACCTTGAGGCCCGACCCACAAGCGCAGGGCAATCATGTCTTCAGGCCGCGCGCCTGGATGCAAATTGACCCCACGTAGATACACCAGCAGGCCACCCGCAACTTCTGTGGCACGAGGCCGCGTTTCCGAGGTAGTGAGTGCCGTAATAACCATTGGCGGAATGCACTGCTGTTCAAGCCACTGTTCGCTTTGCGGCTGCGTATAGTCCAGGTGAACCCAGTATGGCGATGTTTCGGACAATCGCGCCTGCGCATCGAAACCGGTGGCGCTACCCTGCCCATCCAGTGTCAGGGCTATTTTAAACCAGTGAGATTCGTTCATAAGCGTCTTTTCCACTCGCCACTGCTAACATGTTGCCACGCTACACAGCATGCGTTAGCAGACAAAAGCGCACAAATAAAAAAAGCGCGGATAAACCGCGCTTTTTACGTTCTGTCTAACTTGCTCTAGCCAGTGGCTATTGCGGAAGTTTCACGACAACCCGTCCACGAACGCCCCCGGCAAGAATGCGATCCACCCACTCGACCACACCGCCAAGATCTGTTTCATCAGCTTCAAGAAGCGCCAGGTCTTTCGGCATCCACTCATCAGCCAACAGTTGCCACATTTGCTGCTTGATCTCACAGGGCAGCTCAACACTGTCTACACCCAGCAGATTGACACCGCGCAGAATAAACGGGAAAACTGTCATTTCCAGTTTTGGCGAACCTGCCAGCCCGCAGCAGGTAGCACTGCCACCGTACTTGAGCCCCTTGAGGGCAGCAGCGAGCATCTCACCACCGACGCAATCCACCGCACCGGCCCATTGTTCTTTGGCCATCGGCTTGGCCGCGCTTTCCAGAAAAGCTTGGCGATCAATGATCCGCGCGGCACCCAGATCCGTTAGCCATGCACTGGCATCTGCCTTACCGCTGACGGCAACCACTTCAAATCCCAGCTTGGCCAGAATCGCCACGCAGACACTGCCCACACCGCCAGTCGCTCCGGTTACCACTACCGGCCCCTGATCCGGATTAACGCCCGTATCAAGCAGCGACTCAACGCTCAGTGCCGCCGTTAAGCCAGCGGTGCCTAAGAGCATGGCATCACGAGGCGCCAGGCCATCCGGCAGCGGCACCAGCCATTCAGCAGGCACGCGGATATACTCCGCGTAGCCGCCATCGGTATTCATACCCAGGTCATAACCCGTACAAATCACAGCATCGCCCACACTAAAAGGACCATCGCTGGCCTCTTCCACTACGCCAACGGCATCAATGCCTGGCGTATGCGGAAACTGGCGGGTGACGCCCTTGTTGCCGGTGGCGGACAGCGCATCCTTGTAGTTCAGTGACGACCACTGCACCCGTACTAATACACCGCCTTCGCCCAGTTCGCTCAGCTCGCGCTCTACCAACGAATTGCTATAGCCGGTATCGGTCTCGCGGGTTTGTAATGCCTGAAAACTCATGGACTACTCCTCTGCGGTGTTGGGTAAAAAGAAGGTTAGTGAATTTGGCGCTGACTACCTCGATGCCAGAACTTCTCCAGCACTCTATGCACAGTCGCCTCCAGGGAAAAGCCAAGCTTCTCTCCCAGCTTACGTTTGGCTTCCCACTGTACTTGGTAGAGCGTTTGGCTGTCTTTGCGCAGTTGTAACAACTCATCACTGGTCATAATTTCATCAACCAGGCCCAATTCCTTCGCCTGGGTGCCGAACCAGTGTTCGCCAGTGGCCACCTTGTCCAGATCAAGGCCACGGCGGTTGTCACGGACAAATCCCTTAAACAACTGATGGGTATCTTCCAGCTCTTCTTGAAACTTGGCCCGGCCTTTTTCGGTATTTTCGCCCAGCATGGTCATGGTGCGTTTGTATTCGCCAGCGGTCATCAGCTCCACATCAATATCGTTTTTCTTGAGCAAACGATGGAAGTTGGGAATCTGCGCGACCACACCAATGGAGCCGATAATCGCAAAAGGTGCTGCCACGATACGATCCGCAATGCAGGCCATCATATAACCGCCGCTGGCAGCCACCTGATCCACAGCAATGGTCAGCTTGATCCCCTGATTGCGGATACGACGTAACTGGGACGATGCCAGACCATAACTGTGTACAAGGCCTCCCGGGCTTTCCAGGCGAACCAGCACTTCATCATCCTGGCTGGCCACTTGCAGAATCGCGGTAATTTCACGGCGCAGATAATCCACGCCACTGGCCTGAACGTCGCCATCGAAATCGAGTACAAACAAACGCGGCAGCACCTTGTCTTCCGTACCGGCCTTCTTTTTCTGCTTGGCTTCGTGTTTTTCCTGTTTACGCTTGGCTTTACCGGCCTTTTTGCGCTGGGCCTCCGGAATGATTTCCGCTTCCAGAGACTCTTTCAGGTCATCAAACTCATCATTCAAATGGCGGACTTTCAACTCACCATCCTGGTCACCCTTGCCCCGGTTACGCGATGCCGCCGCGGCAATGCCACCCAAAATAAACAAAATCGCCACTACCAGGGTGGCGACTTTGGCCAGAAACATGCCGTATTCCATTAAAAACGCGATCACTGTTTATCTACTCTCCAGGGGATCCGGCGCGCTGCGCCAGTCAATTCAGGGAAATCAAACTCCCGCTGATTCTACAGAAGCCGGAGCGATTGGGGTAATCAGGGGGAGGAATGACGGGGCAAAGGCGATTTGCCCCGCAAAAGTAAGGTACGCCAACAGTCTGGTGATCACGGCTGGAGCAATCAGTTCCAGCCAGAAATGGCTTGCTGGGCACTGCCGTTCATAGGGCGTGCCACCAGCCCGGTGGGCCCTACATTTACTTCAAACAAGGCACCATCCGCCATGGGCAGATAAGCCGCGCTACCGTAGCGTGCATCAATAATCAGGCTCCAGCCTTCCTTTGCCAGCAGCCACACATCCAGACCAACCGGGTCACGATGCAAGCTGTAAACGGTACGCTCACGGGAGCGCTCATCCTCAAGGGCGTAATAACGGCCCTGAATACGGTCAAGCTGATAACCCGGCTTAAGGCCAAGCAGGCTGAACGGCATCTTCCATTTGATAACGCGTGCATCCAGCTGCCATTGGTCCCCTTTCAGTCGAAAGTCCTCAGCGCTACCGTCGGTGCGGGTAACCGTAGCAATAAAGGACTGATCACCGGATTCACGGAAACTGACCGTGGCCACTGACACTTCCTGGGCATATTCCTTGTAGCCATACAGGTTCAACGCAAACACGCTCATGTAAATCGCCAACACCACCAACACCAAGCCTGCGGTGCCTTTCAGCCATTGCAGCACCCACTTCTGGCGCAACAATACCCAAGCACCCAGCAAGACAAACAGGAGGCTGAAAGCGATAAGCACCAGCGGTGCCAAGGAATAATTCATGCTCAAATCCTTCTAGAAACGCGCTATCCATTGGTCAATTAGTGAGCGGGCTATGCTGCCTGGCGGCGGCACCATGGGGAGGTCCTGATAATGAAACCAGGCTGCATCAACGATTTCATCGTCATCGATACGAATGTCTCCGCCCGCATATTCCGCCATGAACCCCAGCATCAGGGAATGCGGAAACGGCCACGACTGACTCTTCAGGTACTCTAATTTTTTTACCGTGATGCCACTTTCTTCCATGACCTCTCGGGCTAGCGCCTGCTCCGCCGTTTCACCAGCTTCCATAAAGCCGGCCAGGCAGGAGTAAAAACCTTCGGGAAAGCGGGCAGAACGCCCCAGCAGAGCATGCTCACCATCGGTGACCAGCGTAATGATGCACGGGGTAATGCGTGGATACTGGAAATAACCACAGCCGGCGCAGGTCATCGCAAGATCACGTGGATGCGGCTCTGTTGGGGTGCCGCACCGGCTACAAAAACGGTGGTTCTGGCGCCAACTCAGAAACTGCAAGGCCCGACTGGCCATGGAAAAATCGGCATCGCTAAGCGCTGCCCCGATCAGGCGGCGCAGAGGCACACGCTGCAACTGGCCATCATCGAATTCATGGCGGGACAATTCACAGACGTAGCAGGGCTTGCCGGCAAGAAAACCCAGAAAGTGATAATCCGGGTGCTGACGCAGCCACTTGGCCGGCAATTCCGGGAACTGCCAGTCCGTCTGGGTGGAGATCATCACATCCTGTTCATGGATCACATAGCAGCGAGCGCTATCGGCGTCTTGGGGTTCCGGGCTGGAAAGATCAATCATGGCTGTCTCATGCGACGTTTTTCATGGGCGTAGTCTCAAGCGACTTTTGACACCGGAAAGCCTAATGCATTCATGCTTTCTTCAGCCACCTCCAGCACGCCATCGCCAATGGGTTTTTGTTCTTCCATGCTCTCCAGATAATAATCCACCCCGGTCAGTGCATCGGCCAAAGTTTCCATATTTTCCCGGGTAGGCACCTGGTCACCACCAAGCAGCCGGTTGCTGATGTATTTATGGCACGCCTCGGTAACCGCTTTGGCCCGGTCCAGTTCCAGGAACATCAAGCCCCCCGCAATCGAGGCGAACGTACCCGGCAAGTTGGACAGATGCATAGCATCCCAGTTGTTATCCATGAATGAGGAAATAGACCGTTTGGCCAACGCCAGTCCGGCACGGCACTCGCCAACCACCGTCATGCGAGCGTCATCCAGCTGATACAGGGAAATATTCGTGTTGTTGGCCGTGCGATGAACATCGTCTTCCGGGCTAATGCTTCGCTCCAGCCCCGCCACGACGTTCTCCACAATCAAAAGGTCATCGACCAACCCATGGAACGCTTCCCCTTCCACGCTTTGATCTGGAGCCCATGTCGACACTTCCTGGGCACGTAACTTGATCGCTCGGGACTCATCATCCTTGTTGATCATGTCCAGGGTGCTGCCCAGACGCTTCAAGCTGGCGGCCACCGATTGGTAATTGGTATCAGCGACGCCTTGTGAGGCCAGATCCAGGCTCTCCTTCAAATCAGCAATTTCATCTCGCATGGCACTGGCCACAGAGCGAATCACTGACCCACTTGCACCGGTCATCAAGGCCAGCTCACGCTGCAGTACGGTATCACTGACTTCCGACTTCAGACCAAAAGCCTGCTTCACGTCACCAATCGCACCGCTGTCTTCAGCTGATAGAGAAACAATGTAGAGGCTTTCTTTGATCAGCAGCAGCGGTGCTTCTTCCGTCACCGCCTGATCGCCATCATAGACCAGCTTTTTTAGCTGACGATCGTATTGGGACAACAGAGCCTTGCGGGCCGGAGTGATCGCCATCTGATCGCAATACATGGCGGTCAATACAGACTGCGCCACCCACAGAAAACGGCTCAAGCCGCATTGGCCGGCCGCACGATCCAAGCGCACCAGCGCCCGGGCCATCAACTTGAGGTTGGTGGCACTGTTCTGTCCGCGAAGAATTCCCAGCAACCCCACTTGATACATATGACGCAGGCGTCGGGCCAGGGCCGACAGCTCGCTAACGGACATGTCCCGTTGCGAGGCCTCCGGGACCCGTTGACGGGATAGATCCGCGCTGAAGAAATGGCTTTCCTGGATCAGGCCTTTACCGCCCGAGTGGCGCAGCTCATTAATGCCACCGATCAACAAAGCAGGCAATGTGCGGTTCTTCAGCTGTACATAATCAAAATAGCGTGTCAGCAGGACAATCGCATTGCTTAACGCCTGGATGCGGGCGTCAGACACTTTATCCTGCAACTCCCGCGCGGCCAGCGCCATTTCTTCACTCATTAAGGCTGCCGCAGGCAGCTCAACCACCTGGCAGATACCGCGAAGCTGCTGAAAGGCTTGCGCACAATGCTGCAACTCATCCTGGCGGCTACGGTCATCCGAAAACGCTTCGAGCTGGTTTTCAGCTTCTGTCAGGGTGGTATCTATCGCTTCCTTGAGAAAAGTCAGGGAGGTGGTGTTTGTTATGGCAACCATGGACTCTCCGCAAGCACCAAACTGTTATTATCATCGGGTTCGTTCCGTTAGGCGCGCAAACCCCCGGATACGCCCGCAATCAACATAATAGGATTGTAAAACAAGGCGTATCAACTCTTGCACGTCATCAAAGACTGCGTCAACTTTCATTTGTAAGCAACTGATTTATTGATGATTTGTTAACCTGCCCACACTCCTCTTATCAACCACATCCAGCTACCCTATATGTGCACCAGCCTTCTACGTCAATCAGACCATTGACGTAAGACAAATTGCCCCACTGATTGCCCTGTACTGGCGCATAACAAGTCCTTATCATTGCCGCGCCCCGCATCCGCCCCTATGCGGTCAGCACGGGCAAACCTCATCCAATCGCCGTTCAGCAGGAACCCGTCATGTCAGCCACGCTAGGCCGCGCCTTTGTGCAGAACTTCTTGGGGCAGGCCCCCGCCTGGTACAAGTACACCATCGTTGCCTTCCTGCTAATCAACCCCCTGGTCGCTTTGGCACTGGGGCCCGTCACGGCTGGCTGGCTGCTGCTTGCCGAGTTCATTTTTACCCTGGCCATGGCGCTCAAGTGTTATCCGTTGCAGCCCGGCGGCCTACTGGCTATTGAAGCGGTGATGATCGGCCTTACGACCGCAGAGACTGTGTTACACAAGGTGGTCGGCAATATCGAAGTGATGTTACTGCTGATTTTCATGGTCGCGGGCATCTACTTCCTTAAAGATCTGCTGCTGTTCATGTTTACCCGCCTCCTGTTGGGGGTGAAATCCAAAGTCACTCTGAGCCTGCTGTTCTGTGCCGCCGCCGCCCTTCTCTCAGCCTTTCTTGACGCACTGACCGTCACCGCCGTAGTCATTGCCGTGTGTACCGGCTTTTATGGCATCTACCACAAGGTGGCTTCCGGCAAGACTTTTCAGCAAAAACACGACCACGGCGACGACACAACTGTGGAAGAGCTGCACCGTGAAGACCTGCGTCGTTTTCGCTCGTTTCTGCGCAGCCTGCTTATGCACGCGGCAGTGGGCACTGCTTTGGGCGGAGTCTGCACCCTGGTGGGTGAACCCCAGAATCTGCTGATTGCCAACAAAGCAGGCTGGGAGTTCGGGGAGTTTTTCCTGCGCATGGCTCCAATTACCCTGCCGGTGCTGGCAATGGGGCTCCTGACATGCGTTTTTCTGGAGATCAGCGGCAGCTTTGGCTATGGCGAAGATATTCCGGAAAAAGTGCGCGGCATCATGCGTCAGTACGCCCTGGAACAGGACCGCAAACGCACTCCGCAAAACCGCGCGGCACTGGTTATTCAAGCCATCACTGCAGTGTGGCTGGTCATCGCCTTGGCGACCCACGCCGCATCTGTGGGGCTGGTCGGGCTCACCGTCATCATTCTGGCCACCTCTTTCACCGGGATTATCGAAGAACACCGCCTTGGGGCGGCCTTCGAAGAAGCCCTGCCTTTCACCGCCCTGCTCACGGTATTCTTTGCCGTGGTAGCGGTGATTGCCGACCAGCAGCTATTCGCACCGGTGATTGAATACGTGCTGACCCTGGACAAGCAGGTTCAAGGGCCCGCCTTCTACATGGCTAATGGTGTCCTGTCGGCGGTGTCTGATAACGTCTTCGTGGCAACGGTGTACGTAGATGAAGTCGGGCAGGCGCTACTCAAGAACGAGATTGACCGGGATACGTTCGATCTGCTGGCTGTAGCCATCAACACAGGCACCAACATTCCATCAGTGGCGACACCTAACGGCCAGGCTGCCTTTCTGTTCTTGCTGACATCGGCGCTAGCGCCGTTGGTGCGGTTATCCTACGGGCGAATGGTCGTCATGGCTCTGCCTTACACCATAGTGATGTCTATCACCGGCCTGATCATGACAGCCACAGCGCTAGAACCCGCCACTGACTATATGTATGAAAACGGCTGGATTCAGCATCATCAGGTAGAAGATCTTCAAGAAACACCGGCCATTCCGGGGCACTGATAGCCCGGAATTACCGGCGTGAAGGAGTGTCACAAGACTTCGGCAGCCCAACGGCCGCTCACGCAGCCAGCGCCTACTGTAGCGGCGTGTCGTCGTCTGCCAGCCCCTGCCAAACAGTAGGCTCACCATTCTTACTGCCGATGGCCGACAGTTTGTCGTGGTGACGCTGCTCTTCATTGTCGCTGGCGCGCACCACTGCCAGCGCGGGGCGATCCGCACTTAACCGTCTGATCACTTCTGCAGCGGCATCACCGCCTTGCTCGCTACTGTCGTTACCACCCAACGACAGGCGGGTCTGCCCGCCGGTCATGGCCAGGTAAACGTCCGCCAGAATCTCCGCATCCAGCAAAGCACCGTGCAGTTCACGGTGACCGTTTTCCACGAAATAGCGGCGGCACAACGCATCCAGGTTGTTCTTCTGCCCCGGGTGCTTCTGGCGTGCCATCACCAGGGTATCGAGCACCCCGCACCGCTGTTCGATGGTCCCGTAGCGGGCCCCAAGGCGACGCAACTCATGGTTTAGGAAGCCCACATCGAAAGGAGCGTTGTGGATGACCAGCTCCGCTCCGTCCACGAAGGCCAAAAACTCATCGACCACTTTGTCGAAGGTAGGCTTGTCAGCCAGAAATTCGGTACTGATACCGTGGACAGCCAATGCCCCTGCATCGATTTCCCGCTCCGGATTCAGGTACAGGTGCAGGTTATTACCGGTGAGGCGGCGATTTTCCATCTCCACACAACCGATTTCGATGACCCGGTGCCCATCATTGGGCTCCAGGCCGGTAGTTTCCGTATCCAGTACAACCTGACGCATTAGCCTGCTCGCCCCTGCTGTTTCATTTCATCAATACCCCGGTTGGCCAGCGCATCGGCCCGTTCATTGCCCGGATGGCCGCTGTGGCCCTTGACCCACTGCCAGTCCACGTCATGCCGTTGAACCGCTGCATCGAGACGCTGCCACAGGTCCACATTCTTGACCGGCTGTTTTGAAGCCGTTTTCCAGCCGCGCTTCTTCCAGTTAGCCATCCACTGCGTGATGCCATCCATAACGTATTTGGAATCTGTGGTCAGCACCACCTGACAAGAGGCGTTGAGAGTCTCCAAAGCGACGATGGCCGCCATCAGCTCCATGCGATTATTAGTGGTCTCCGGCTCGCCACCGAATAATTCCTTCTCCTTGTCTCCATAAAGGAGAATGGCGCCCCAGCCACCCGGGCCGGGATTACCGCGGCAGGCGCCGTCGGTATAAATAATCACGTTCTTCAAAGACTCAGGACTCCCTGTTCTGCTGACCCCAGCGGGCCACCGGTACCGGCACCACGGTATTGCGTGGCACCTTGCGTTGTCGTGTGGCCAACGGACGCACTACGCCTGCGCGTTTTCTCGCCACCAAGAGGTAGGTATTGCCGTGTCGCGGCCAGAGGAAGCGCCCCAGCCAGTCCAGTAAGCGCAACCGGCTGCGGCCACGATCGGACAGCGGCATAGTATAGAAGCCACTGGCCATGCCATCGACCTCAAATCCGAGAACCTGCAACCAATCGGTCAATCGGTTGGGACGGTAGTAACGCCCTATCCAGCCCGGAGCCTTCCACCAGAGTAGCCACCGGGCCAGCCCCATCACACTGATGGGATGAAATCCGATGATCGCCATCTTGCCGCCAGGCGCCATGCAGCGCGACGCTTCACGTAGTGCCTGGTGAGGATCCGCGGCAAAATCCATGGTGTGATGCAGCAACAACACATCCACACTGCTTTTCGCGATCGGCAACAAATCCAGCCTCGACTGCAATTTCACTCCGGTAAAACCGGGTGGTGCGATACTGGTTTGCCAGCGCAGCGGTGATTCCGACAGGAAATCACGACCACCACCGGCATAAACCGCCACCGCACGTTGACCTGCCTGGCTGCGCAACCACTCGGTCAACATGGCTTTTTCTTCGCACAACACTGCCTGCCCCGGCTCAGTATCGAGCCATTCATCAAAGCCTCTTCCCAATTCACCGGAAGAGGCATTGAACGAGATACGGTTGAGTGGAGGTAGCTGCATAGCGGACAATCTCTTGATCCATGAATGCGTGAGCCGGATGATGAAGCACAGGAACAGGTGCCAGCAGACCTGCTTACAGACAGGAGCGTACCACGACATGACAGCCAGCCCTATTGCTATCCCCGCCTTCAATGACAACTATATCTGGGCATTTCATCAACAGGATCAATGCGTTGTCGTCGATCCCGGTGACGCCGAACCAGTGGAGCGCTACCTGAGCGAGAACGGCCTGAGCCTGTCCGCACTCCTGATCACCCACCATCACCCCGACCATGTTGGCGGTATCGCGGCATTAACCAAGAATCGGGATATTCCCGTGTATGGCCCGGCGGCGGAATCCATTCCGGCCATGAGCCACCCGCTAAACGACAGCGACACCGTCACCCCCGCGGGTACGGACCTGTTGTTCACCGTCATGGCCGTACCCGGCCACACCCTGGGCCATATTGCTTTCATCAATGCGGACAACGGCTGGTTGTTCTGCGGGGACACCTTGTTTGCCGGCGGCTGTGGGCGCCTGTTCGAAGGCACTCCGGAGCAAATGCTTCACTCCCTGCAACGCCTGGCCTCCCTGCCCGAAAGCACACAGGTTTTTTGTGCCCACGAATACACCCAGGCCAACCTGACCTTCGCCGCCGCTGTTACCCCGCAAGACCCCGCCGTGCAGGCGCGCTTGCAGGCGGTCATCGATCTGCGCCGCAAAGGTAAAATTTCTTTGCCCTCCACCCTCGCGGAAGAAAAAGCAACCAACCCCTTTTTACGCAGTGATGACAAAGACTTGAAAGATTCCTGTCAGCGGCACGAGCCAGGATGCGGCGATTCCGATATGCAGTGTTTTGCGGCCTTGCGTCGCTGGAAGGACAACTTTTAGCGCCTCGTGCTTGCCGTGCCGCCTATCCGTCGCCAAAATGCATGAAATTTTTAGCGTTACTCCATGATTATGAAAAAAATTATTCCATTAGCCCTTTTTCTCGGGCTGGGCGTTCTTGGCGGTTGTGCGACCAATAAGCCCCTTGAAGATCTTCCCCCCATGCCGGCTGCCGAGCCTTCCGTGGATGACGCCAATTTGGCGAACGGCATGGACGAACCCAGCCCAGTCGAAGACAGCGATAACCAGGCAACGGTGGACGACGACCTCTGGATGCGCTTGCGCGGAGGTTACGGGCTCGATCTGAGTATCGAAAACGACCGGATTCGTGTGCAGCGTGAATGGTACGCACGCCACCCAGAGTATTTTACCCGCGTCACCACCCGTTCAGAGCGCTATCTGCACTACATCGTCGAGCAAGCCGAAGCCCGCGATATGCCGCTGGAACTGGCCTTATTGCCCATCGTAGAAAGTGCCTTTGATCCCTTTGCTTACTCCCATGCCCGCGCGGCCGGGCCCTGGCAGTTTATTCCCTCCACTGGGGATTATTTCGGCATGCAGCGCACCTGGTGGGAAGATCAGCGCCGGGACATCCTCAAGTCCACCAATGCCGCCCTGGATTACCTGCAACAGCTCTCCAACCGCTTTGAGGGTGACTGGTTGTTGGCACTAGCCTCTTACAACGCGGGCGGCGGCACCGTATCGCGAGCCATCCGTCGCAATAAAGAAGCAGGAAAGCCCACCGATTTCTGGAACCTGGACCTGCCCCGCGAAACCACCGCGTATGTCCCTAAATTACTGGCCATCGCACAGATTGTCGGTGACCCGCAGGCCTACGGCGTGCCCCTTCACCCCATCAACAACGAACCGTACTTCGCCACGGTAAAAACCGGCGGGCAAATCGACTTGGCCCAAGCCGCACGCTTGGCGGATATTTCCGTGGAAGAGCTCTACCTGCTGAACCCGTCCTATAACCGCTGGGCCACATCCCCGGATGGCCCCTTTCAGTTGTTGGTGCCTGTAGATCGGGCCAAACGATTCCAGAGCAAGTTGGCTGACCTGCCCAAGGACCAACGCATGCAGTGGGCCCGTTACGAAATTCGCCCCGGCGATAATCTGGGCGCCATTGCCCGCCAGTACCGCACGACACCCCAGGTGCTACGCAACATCAATCACATGAAGAACAACACTATTATTGCCGGCCGCACCCTGCTTATTCCCGGCCCAGTGTCCTCCAACAGTGACTACAGCCTTAGTGCTGAATCTCGCCTGGCCAAAAAACAGTCCAAGCAACCCAAGGGGCGCCAGCGCGTCGATTACACGGTGCAGTCAGGGGATACGCTCTGGGAAATCGCCCGTCGCCATAAAGTCGGCGTGCCTGAGTTGGCCAAATGGAACAGCATGGCGCCCACAGACAGCCTGCGTATAGGCCAGAGCCTGGCCGTGTGGACTAAGGGAAGCATGGCGGCCAGCCCGGCCAACACCCCCTCTTCCAGCAATCCCAACATGGTGCGCAAGGTCCGCTATGCGGTTCGTAATGGCGATTCCTTGTATGCCATTGCCGACCGCTTTAATGTATCGGTCAACGATATAAAAAGCTGGAACAACACTGTAGCCAGCAATCGATACATACAACCCGGGCAACGGCTGACAGTCTACGTTGATATTCGCCAAACGCACTAAACGCACCTTTGCCCTGCTGGGCCTGTTGCTCGGCGTGGTCTGCCACGCCGAGCCCACTCGCAGCCACGGTTACCATCCGTTCGGCACCCTCAAGTATCCCGCCGACTTCCAGCACCTGGAGTACGTCAATCCGGATGCCCCCAAGGGCGGCACTCTGCGCTTGTTTGGCCAGGGCACCTTCGACAGTCTGAACCCCTATATTCTTAAAGGCCGTAGCCCTGCAGATACACCGGGCATCCAGATGTATGGGGTCACCGAAATCGCCGACAGTCTGCTAATGGGCAGCCAATCGCACAACCCGCTTGGCGATGAAGCCGGTGCCGCTTATGGGTTAATCGCCGACTGGCTGGAATATCCGGAAGACCGCAGCTGGTGTACCTTCCATATCCGAGACGAAGCGCAATTCCACGACGGCCACCCGATACGTGCCGACGACGTGGTGTTCTCGGTGAATACCCTGCGCGAAAAAGGCCACCCGGAATTCACCCTTCGCCTGGCCGATATCGCCAGCGTAGAAGCCATTGACCCGCAAACGGTAAAATTCACGTTCCACCGGGGCCGCCGGGACCTACCCCTGATGGCTGGCGCCATCCCGATTCTGCCCCGCCATTACTGGCAAAAAAATGACTTCGAAAGCGCCTCCCTCACCCCACCACTTTCCAGTGGTCCCTACCAGGTCAGTGAGGTGGATGCCGGACGTAAAGTCACCTTTACCCGGGTTAAGGATTACTGGGCCAAAGACCTGCCGGTAAACCGGGGCCGCTATAATTTCGACACAGTGGAATTCGAGTTCTACCGCGATGCGGATGTGGGCTTCGAAGCCTTCAAGGCCGGTGGCTACGATCTACACTACGATTACAGCTCCAAGCACTGGGCCACCGCCTATGCGTTCTCCGCCCTGGAAGACGGCAAAGTGAAGCGCGCGGAAGTGCCCCATCACATTCCACGGCCGGTGCAGGCCTTCTTCTTCAATACCCGGCGCGCGCCTTTCAATGATATCAATGTCCGCCGCGCCGCCAGCCTGCTATTCGACTTCGAGTGGTCCAACAAGAACCTGTTCAGCGGCGCCTACCAACGTACACAAAGCTGGTTCCCTAATAGCGATTATCGGGCAACAGTACCGGCCCCGGAGGCAGAAAAAGCCTTGTTGACCCCGTTTCTGGATCAGCTTCCAGACGATTATTTTAGTGCCGATATCAACCCGCCGGTAAACGACGGCAGCGGCCAGATACGCCACCGCATGCGCGAAGCCCTGGCGCTTCTGAAAGAAAGTGGCTGGAAACTCGACGACCAGACCCTGGTGAACACGCAAGGCAAACCGCTGCAGTTCACCGTGCTGAACTACCACAACCCAGGCATTTACCGCATTCTTGCTCCCTGGTTCCGTAATTTGAAACGCTTGGGTATCAATGCCCAATATCGGGAAATCGACCCGGCGGCCTATAAGCAACGGCTGGACAGTTTCGATTACGATGTGGTGTTGTTTGTATTGCCGATTCAAGCCTATCCGGGCCCAGAGCTGAAAGACTACTTTCTTTCTGACAGCGCCAAGGTGGTCGGCAGTCGCAACCTGGCGGGTATTCGCAATCCCGTGGTGGATTTTCTGGTCGACCACGCACTCAGTACCGACAACGAAGGCGACTACCGGTTAAGCTTGCAAGCACTCGACCGGATGCTGCGCTACCAGCAATACGGGGTCCTGAACTACTATATCAGCACGCACCGCATTGCCTGGTGGGACAAGTTTGCCCGCCCACCGGAACCAATCCCTTACGGACTGGGTCTGGACACTTGGTGGGTTAAAAAATAACAAGGAGTCTTTATGGCCGTTAACCGCAGCCTGTTGCGCGGGTTATTGGTGGGTTTGTGCTGTTTTTCCGCCTTGGCACAGGCCGATGTTCATCGCAGCCATGCCATGGCCATGCACGGCAGCCCGAAGTACCCGGCAGGCTTTCAGCATCTGGAATATGTGAACCCCGAGGCACCCAAAGGCGGTAAATTGCGTCGCCACGTCATCGGCACCTTCGACAGCCTGAATCCTTTCGTGCCGAAAGGCACCGCTGCGGCCGGGATCGGCTCCCTGGTCTATGACACGCTGACCACTCGTGCAGAAGATGAGCCTTTCACCCAATATGGCTTGCTCGCCAAGACCATCGAATGGCCCGAAGACCGTAGCTGGGTGCGTTTCCACCTGAACCCCAACGCCACATTCAGCGACGGCAAACCCGTGCAGGCCAGCGATGTGGTGTGGACATTCAACACCCTCATCAACGATGGCGCGCCTTTTTACAGTTTTTATTACAGCGGCGTTGATCATGTCACCGCTGATGACGCACGTACTGTCACCTTTCATTTCAAACCCGGTGACAACCGGGAACTGGCGCTGATCATCGGCCAGCTACCGGTGTTACCTGAGCACGTCTGGAAAAGCCGAGAATTTACCAGTGCAGGCCTGGAAAAACCCATTGGCTCCGGTCCTTATGCCGTCGGCAACGTCGAGACCGGTAAACAAATTAGCTACCAGCGACGCAAGGATTACTGGGCCAAAGACCTGCCCATTATGCGTGGCCGCAATAATTTCGATGTGGTTTCCTTTGATTATTTTCTGGATGACACGGTAGCACTGCAGGCCTTCAAGCGAGGCGATTACGACTGGCGCTTTGAGGTGAGTTCAAAAAACTGGGCTACCAGCTATAAAGGCCCTGCCTTCGATAAGGGCGAACTCGTTAAAGAAGACGTTCCCCATTCCAACCCTGCCGGCATGCAGGGAACCGTCTATAACCTGCGTAACCCCCTGTTCCAGGATGTGGCCCTACGTGAAGCCATGACCTTCGCGTTGGATTTTGAATGGTCCAATGCCAACCTGTTCTATGGTCAGTACAACCGCACGCGCAGCTATTTCCAGAACTCTGATATGGCTGCCACCGGCCTGCCCTCCGATGCGGAGTTGAAACTGCTGGAACCGTTGCGCGACGACATTCCGGAACGGGTTTTCACAGAAAGTTATGAGCCGCCCAAAAGCGATGGCAGCGGCCGCCCCCGTGCCAACCTGGCCCGGGCGCAGACACTGCTGAAGAAAGCCGGTTACCAGATCAAGGATGGCCAGCTCCATACCCCAGATGGCGTTCCGGTGAGTTTCCAGATCATGCTGCACCAACCCGCATTCGAGCGCATTCTGCTGCCGTTTGCCCGAAACCTGAAAGCGCTGGGGATCGATGCCCAGGTGGTCAAAGTAGACACCAGCCAGTATGTGGAACGTATCCGCAATTTCAATTTCGACATGGTAGTCAGCTCCTTCGCCCAGTCGTCCTCCCCCGGCAATGAGCAACTGGAGTACTGGGGCAGCGATGCCGCCGAGGACCCCAGCAGCCGCAACATCATCGGCATTCAGAATCCGGCCGTGGACAATCTGGTCAACGCCATTGTCACCGCCTCCACACGGGATGAGCTGATCACCGCCTGCCGCGCTCTGGACCGGGTACTGCAATGGAATTTCTACGTGATCCCCAACTGGTATGCCGACCACCATCGTCTCTCTTATCGTAGTCGCCTGAAACATCCATCGCTGCCTGAATACGTAGGCATTGATGGCGCTATCGACACCTGGTGGGACAGCAACGCGCAATGATGCGACTTTATATTGCCAAACGACTGTTGCTTATCATCCCTACTCTATTCGGTATTCTGCTACTGAATTTTGTGGTGGTGCAGGCAGCGCCCGGCGGCCCCGTAGAAAAAACGCTGGCGGAACTGCAGGGTATCGGCGGCGGCGCCGGTGGCAGTTTTGCTGGCGGCAGCGTGGATACGCTTAGTAGCGGCGGTGATTATCGCGGCTCTAAGGGCCTGCCGCCAGAATTGGTGGAGCGTATTCAAAAGCTCTATGGTTTTGACAAGCCAGCGCCGGAGCGTTTCTGGCTTATGGTCAAAAGCTATCTGACTTTTAATTTCGGTGAATCCTACTACCGTGATCGCTCAGTCACCGAGCTAATTGTGGAACGTATTCCCGTGTCTTTGTCCCTGGGACTGTGGAGCACCTTGATTGCCTACATGGTGTCAATCCCGCTTGGCATCCGCAAAGCCGTAAAAGACGGCTCACGGTTTGATATCTGGAGCAGCACGGCCATTGTAGTCGGCTTTGCCATTCCCAGTTTTTTGCTGGGGATTCTGCTCATCGTCCTATTCGCCGGGGGCTCATATTTAGAGTGGTTCCCGTTGCGCGGGCTGACCTCTGACAATTTCGACCAGCTTGGACTTTTTGGCAAAATCACCGATTACCTGTGGCACATCACTCTACCCACTCTGGCTATCGTCGCTGGTAGTTTTGCCACCCTGACCATGCTGACCAAAAACTCCTTTATGGATGAAATTCGCAAACAGTATGTGCAGACCGCTCGGGCTAAAGGGCTTAGCGAAAAGCAGGTGCTGTATGGGCACGTTTTTCGCAATGCCATGCTGATCATTATCGCCGGTTTCCCCGCCGCTTTCGTCGGCATGTTCTTCACCGGCGTGCTGCTCATCGAATTTATTTTCTCTCTCGATGGCCTGGGGCTGCTCGGCTTTGAGTCCGTGATCAACCGCGATTATCCCGTAGTTTTTGGCACCCTGTTTATTTTTACCCTGATCGGCCTGCTGCTGAAACTGGTCAGTGACCTGACCTATATGTGGGTCGATCCGCGCATTGATTTCGAGCGGAGGCAGAGCTAATGGCCTTCCGTAACCCGGTTTGGCAACGCCAATGGCAGGCGTTTCGTTCCAACAAACGTGGCTATTGGGCGCTGTGGATTTTTGCCACGCTGTTTGTGCTCAGCTTGGGTGCGGAGCTGATCGCCAATGAAAAACCCCTGCTAGTCAGCTACGACAATGAACTCTACGTTCCCGTATTCAACACCTACCCGGAAACCACTTTCGGCGGCTTTTTCGAGTCGGAAACCAACTACCGGGACCCGGTCGTCAAGGATCTGATCAACGACAAGGGCTGGATGATTTGGCCGCCCATTCGCTACAGCTACAACACCATCAATTACGATCTGACCGTCCCTGCGCCGGCGCCACCTTCTGCAGAAAACTGGCTGGGAACGGATGACCAAGGCCGCGATGTGTTGGCCGGGCTGATTTACGGCTTCCGCATTTCCGTCTTGTTCGGGCTGGTACTGACGATTCTTTCCAGCATTGTCGGCATTATCGTTGGCGCTATTCAGGGGTATTACGGCGGCTGGCTGGATCTGGCCGGCCAGCGGTTTCTGGAAATTTGGTCGAGCATGCCTACGCTTTACCTGATCATCATTATTTCCAGCTTTGTGGTGCCCAGCTTCTGGACATTATTGGTCATTCTGCTGCTGTTCTCCTGGATGGCGCTGGTGGACCTGGTGCGCGCGGAGTTCCTGCGCTGTCGCAACATGGACTATGTGCGCGCCGCCCACGCCATGGGCGTACGCACGCCGATCATCATGTTCCGCCACATGCTCCCCAATGCCATGGTAGCCACCCTGACCTTCCTGCCTTTTATTCTCAACAGTGCCGTGGTCACGCTCACCTCGCTGGATTTCATCGGTTTTGGCATGCCACCGGATGCGCCCTCACTGGGCCGCCTGGTGGGCCAGGGCAAGGCCAATCTGCATGCCCCGTGGCTGGGCATCAGCGTATTTGCCACGCTCACCCTGATGCTGACCCTGCTTGTGTTTATCGGTGAAGCCATCCGCGATGCGTTCGACACAAGGAAGTTTCTGCAATGAGTCTGCTGCGCATAGAAGGGCTGAGCATTCGCTTTGCCGATCAGCTCGCCGTCGATGACATGTCGCTGGAACTCCAGCCTGGGCGTATGTTGGCATTAGTCGGCGAGTCCGGTTCTGGCAAATCACTCACCGCCTTGTCAGTGATGGACCTGCTGCCAGAGAACGCTCACTGGCAGGCAGACAGCCTGCAACTGGACGATATGGACTTGCTGGCACTCAACAGCGAGCAGAAACGCAAACTGCGCGGTGGCCGTATCGGGATTATTTTTCAGGAGCCACTGACGGCCCTGAACCCTCTACACACCGTGGAAAAACAGATCAGCGAAAGCCTGTTTGTGCATCAGGGAATGAGCAAAAAGCGCGCTCGTGAGCGCTGCCTGTCACTGCTCGAACAGGTCGAGTTACCCGCCACACCGGACATGCTGGACCGCTATCCGCACCAACTTAGCGGGGGCCAACGCCAGCGGGTCATGATCGCCATGGCCCTGGCCAATGAACCACAGATCCTGATAGCGGATGAGCCCACCACCGCTCTGGACGTGACCGTGCAGGAAACCATTCTCGACCTGATCAAGCGACTGCAGAAAGAACTGAATCTTTCCATTTTGTTGATCAGTCACGACCTGGGCGTAGTGAGCCGTTTTGCCGAAGACATCGTGGTGATGCATAACGGTAAACGTGTGGAAGCCGGGCCCACAGATGTCGTGCTGAATCACCCCAAGGAAGAGTACACCCGTCACTTGATCAATGCGGAGCCTCAGGGCCGCCTGGCGCCCCTGCCAGACGATACGCCGGTACTACTGAAAGCTAGTGGCATGGCAGTGACGTTCAAAGGCAAACGCCGCGCCCTTTTCTCGCCGCCACCGCTGCTCCATGCGGTGGACCAGATAGACCTGACCCTGCGCCGTGGCGAGACCCTGGGCATCGTTGGTGAGTCCGGCTCGGGCAAGTCCACCCTGGCTCTCGCCCTGTTACGGCTGATCCAGAGTGCTGGCGATATCGAAATGGATGGCACGGATATTCGCACCCTTTCCCATTCCGGGTTACGGCAATGGCGAAGCCGTTTCCAGGTCGTATTTCAGGACCCCTACGGCAGCCTGAACCCGCGCATGACCGTGGGCCAGATTGTCGCCGAAGGGCTTGCCGTGCATGCCCCAACACTGGGCGCTACGGAAAGAGAAGACCAAGTCTGCCGTATTCTCGAAGAAGTGGGTCTGCCCACTAACGTACGCCACCGCTACCCCCATGAATTTTCCGGGGGCCAGCGCCAACGGATCGCCATCGCCCGCGCGCTGATCATGGAACCGGAATTGTTGGTACTGGATGAACCCACCTCCGCGCTGGACCGCAGCGTCCAGCACCAGATCCTGGAACTGCTCAAATCCTTGCAGTCACGGCGCGGACTCAGCTACCTGTTTATCAGCCACGACCTCAAGGTAATCCGGGCTATCTGCCACCGGGTACTGGTCATGAAAGACGGCAAGACCGTGGAGCATGGCGATACGCAGGCCGTCTTCGACAATCCACAGCAGCCCTATACCCACAAACTCATGGCCGCCGCCTTTGCCCGCAGTAGGAAACAGACGGTTGCACTTTGACCGTTTGCAGGCGGGCGTAATAACGCGGCAAATTGCCTATAATCAATCACAAGTTTAAAGTTTAAAGTTTAAAAGCACTGAGCAGCCTAACGCCAAGAGCGGCCACCTTTTCCGTGATACAGCTGTGAGCCGCTCTGCAACTGAACAGCGTGCGTTGTTGGCGCAGGAACTGCCTATAACGTTAGCTCAAGCGGCAGATCGCGCTTTGAAACTTTCAACTTTTAACTTTTAACTCAAAGCATATCGAGGACGAACATGGGATTTCTTGCAGGCAAGCGCTACCTTATCGTCGGTGTCGCCAGCGACCGCTCCATTGCCACCGGTATTGCCGAAGCCATGCACCGCGAAGGTGCCGAGCTGGCTTTCACTTACCAGAACGACAAACTGAAAAGCCGCGTTCTCAAAGCCGCAGAACGGTACGGCAGCAGCGAGGCCATGTGCTTTCCCTGCGATGTGACCAGCGACGAGGCTATTGACGCTGTCTTTGCCGAACTGGGCAAGCAATGGGATGGCTTGGACGGTATCGTTCATGCAGTAGGTTTCGCTCCCGCTGCAGAACTGGATGGTAATTTTGTGGATGTGGCCACCCGCGAGGGTTTCCAGATTGCCCACGACATTTCCAGCTACAGCTTCGTGGCACTGGCCAAGGCTGGCAAAAACATGTTGGCCGGCCGCAATGGCGCCCTGCTCACCCTTACCTATCACGCTGCCCGCCAGTCTGTGCCCAACTACAATGTCATGGGCATGGCCAAAGCCAGCCTGGAAGCGTCAGTGCGCTATCTGGCCGCCAGCATGGGCCCTGATGGGGTGCGGGTTAACGGTATATCTGCCGGCCCCATTCGCACTCTAGCCGCCTCCGGCATCAAGAAATTCCGCAGCATGCTCGACTACAATGCAGCCAAAGCCCCCTTGCGACGTAACGTTAACATCGAGGAAGTGGGCAATACCGCCGCATTCTTGTGCTCTGACTTGGCGTCCGGCATTACCGGCGAGATCACCTATGTGGACGCCGGCGCTAGCACAGTATCCATGCCCTTTGAGCTTGAGCTCTAGGACTGATACCTCAAAGTAACGCCTAGAAAAAGAAAAGCCTTAAGCACAAAAAAGCCCACCATCTCGGTGGGCTTTTTTGTGGGCAGGATACCGTAGAGAAATTACTCTCCCTGGTTGGCACTCAACCGGGACGGGTGCAGTTCCACATCTCCCTCTTCACGCAGCAGGGCAACTACCTGACGGAAATTGCGCTGCCCTTCCACATTGCCAAGCTCAACCAGTGCGGCCTGTTGCTGGGCATCACTCAGTGGTTCGGCGTTACCGTCAGCAACACGGGTCACCTGGTAGGCCACTACAGAGCCATCACCCAGGCGAGTTACTGCTACAGGAGATGCGCCACCTTCCTCGAAACGTGGGGCACTGAACGCACCATTAACCACTTCCATGGACGGTTCCGCGCCACCGCGCTGCACGCCTTCCTGCTCTTCAATATCCACCTCGAACAACGCCGCCACTGACGCCAGATCGGCACCATCCTCAATGGATTTCTGTGCCTCTTCGCTAAGCTGCTGGACCTTGTCCATGGCACGCTCACCTTTCAGGCGCTCACGGATAGCAAAGGACACTTCTTCTAACGGCATAGGCTCTGCAGACTTGTTTTCAGCGATCCGTACAGCAATGTAACGCGTTGGATCGACTTCAATCAGATCACTGTTATGCCCTTGCTGGCGAACCTGATCCGAGTTCAGCGCCTGCTGAACCTGTGGCAGAGACAAAGGTGCATCAACCGCAGCCAGGTCAACCCAGTCAGTGGTTACCACAGAGGAGCCCACTTGTTCTGCCGGTGTTTGCAAGTCCGCATGTTCATAGAGCAGCTCTTCCAGTTTCGCCACATCTTCATTCAGCAGTGCTTCTGCACGGGCCTTTTTCAGGTCTGAACGGATCTGATCCGACAATTCAGCCAGAGACGGCAAGGCACTAACGGTATCTTCTTGGGTGACTTTGATCAGGTGCACACCCGCGTCCGTCACCACTGGGGCAGACACCGTGCCGGATTCCAAATCAGCAATCGCTACTTCCATTTCTTCCGGCAAGGCACCTTTGGAAACCACGCCCAAATCACCACCCGACTGGGCGCTACCCGAGTCATCGGAATACTGGCTGGCAGCATCAGCAAAGGATTCGCCACCGGCAATGGCTTTCGCTGCTTCACGGGCACGGACCTTCGCTTGATCCAGGTCTCGATCATCGTTCACTTCGATAAGAATGTGCGACACATGACGTGGCGCATCACCGGCACCGGCATCTTCCATGATAGATGTGCGAACGTCATATTCTGCCTTCACATCTTCAGCTGTCACGCTAACCTGATCGGCATATTCGTCAGCAGACAGCTCAACATAGGACACCTTGAACTCTTCAGGGCGCATGAATTCACCCTGATTTTCGTCGTAGAAGGTTTTAACTTCTTCGTCAGATACGCTGAACTGTTTGCGCAGCGAATTGATATCCAGTTGTGCATAGCGGATATCGCGTGACTGCTCGCCCAGACGACGCTGCTCGTTCAGCTCGGAAGGAAGCGAGAAATCCGTCTGCATGAACCCCGCACGAAACTGCTCTTTAATCATGTCCTGACGCAGCCCCTGGATGTAACTTTGTGGGTTCATCCCTCGAGCACGCAGTTCACGTTCGAACCGTTGTTCAGAAAACTTTCCGTCTTCCTGGAACAACGACACTTTGTAAATATCGGCTGCAACCTGCTTTTCGCTAAACACCATGCTGGATTGCTCAGCGGCGGCCAGAATCAGTTGCTCGTTGACGATGCCGTCCAACACCATTTCCGGACGTACAAAGGAATCCAGCAATGCAGGATTCATATTCGGGCTTTGCTCTCGAAGCATGTTACGAACCCGCTCCACCCGCTGATTCACAACACTACGTGTGATCTTGCTGCCTTCCACTTCAGCCACCACGTCGCCTGTGCTTCCGCCGACAAAGTAGCCGTAAAAGCCGGAAATCACGAAAGGAAGAATGATTGCGGCAAGCAGGACCTTGCCCACGGGACCGCGGACAAACCGTCTGAACTCCTGCATGAAATTACTCCGTAGGGATACTCTCGAAATTCGATCTTATTATTCAGAACCGGCGAGCTGCTGCAGGTTCCCTTAAATGCAAAAAAGCGTACCCCTTACGAGTACGCTTTCTCAAACTGGCGGAGCGGACGGGACTCGAACCCGCGACCCCCGGCGTGACAGGCCGGTATTCTAACCAGCTGAACTACCGCTCCTGCAAACAGTTTAGTTCACCGCGTCTTTCAGTGCCTTACCGGCTTTGAAGCCCGGTACGTTGGCAGCGGCGATCTTGATGGTCTGGCCAGTTTGCGGGTTACGGCCATCGCGAGCTTCACGACGCTTCACAGCAAAAGTACCAAAACCTACCAGAGAAACGCTGTCACCTTTTTTCAGGGCGCCAGTTACCGCTTCCAAAGTAGAATCCAGAGCGCGACCAGCGTCGGCTTTGGAAATATCCGCGCTAGCGGCAATCGCATCAATCAACTCTGACTTATTCACAAAGTTCCCCTTTCTCTATTTTCCCGGTTTTATGGTCGAGGCGTGATGCACTCTCCTTATGCGAAGCCGCCTTTATACCAACGGGTATCAGGGGCGTCAAGAAAGGAGAAGCACGATCTCACCCAAGTTACAAATATTGAAAAACCATACAGATCAACAATTTAAAAAGGTTTAAATTCGATCCGTCAATGTGTACTAGGACGTTTGTTACCTTCCTGGTTTTTCTCTTCTGCCAGCGCCAAATCCTCTTCCAGTTCCGCTTCGGAAAGCGGGCTCGGTTGACGAGTCAGTGCTACATCAAGTACCTGGTCAATCCATTTTACTGGTCGAATGTCCAAGGACGCCTTGATATTGTCGGGGATCTCTTTGAGGTCCCTCTCATTCTCTTCCGGAATCAATACTGTCTTGATTCCGCCGCGATGGGCCGCGAGCAACTTCTCTTTCAGGCCACCAATCGGCAGCACCTGCCCACGCAGGGTAATTTCACCGGTCATCGCCACATCGGCACGCACCGGGATACCGGTCAGGACAGACACCATGGCCGTACACATACCGACACCTGCACTGGGCCCATCTTTGGGTGTCGCCCCTTCCGGCACATGCATGTGCAGGTCATTGCGATCCAGCGCCCGACGGCGAATCCCCAGCGTGCCTGCACGGCTTTTCACTACTGTCCACGCAGCCTGGATAGATTCCTGCATTACATCGCCAAGAGAGCCGGTAGAAATAACCCGCCCCTTGCCCGGCGTAGAAACACTTTCGATGGTGAGCAGCTCGCCGCCCACTGAGGTCCAGGCAAGGCCTGTCACCTGACCGATCTGGTCCTGCTCTTCGGCACGACCAAAGCTGAATTTTCGAACCCCGAGGTAGTGCTCAACCAACTCGTCGCTCATGGTGACGGTTTTGGCTTCACCGGAGAGCAAATGTTCCTTCACTACCTTGCGGCAAATCTTGCTGATTTCGCGTTCCAGTCCACGCACGCCAGCCTCTCGGCTGTAATGGCGAACGATGTACCGTAACACGGCTTCATCAAAAAACAGCTCATCTTTTTTCAGGCCGTTGTTTTTGATTTGCTTTGGGATCAGGTATTGCAGCGCAATATTGACCTTCTCTTCCTCGGTATAACCGGGAAGACGAATCACTTCCATGCGGTCCAGCAACGGTGCTGGGATATTCATGGAATTGGACGTACATATAAACAGGGTTTCGGACAAATTGTAGTCCACTTCCAGGTAGTGATCGCTGAACGTGTCGTTCTGTTCAGGGTCCAGCACTTCCAGCAAAGCAGACGCAGGATCACCCCGGTTGTCCATACCCATCTTGTCGACTTCATCGAATAAAAACAGGGGGTTACGCACGCCCACCTTGGACAGCTTCTGGATAACCTTGCCCGGCAAGGAGCCAATATAAGTACGGCGATGGCCACGAATTTCCGCTTCGTCACGGACGCCACCCAGCGCCATGCGAACGAACTTTCTGTTGGTCGCGCTGGCGATGGATTGCCCCAGCGAGGTCTTGCCCACCCCCGGTGGACCCACCAGGCACAATACCGGTCCTTTCACTTTGCCGACCCGAGTCTGTACGGCCAAAAATTCCAGCACGCGATCTTTTACATCTTCCAGCCCGTAGTGGTCCCGGTCTAAAATTTCCTTGGCGTAGTTCAGGTCATGACGGACACGGCTGCGTTTTTTCCACGGCACCGAGGTCATCCAGTCCAAATAGCCACGCACAACCGTGGCTTCTGCCGACATGGGCGACATCATTTTGAGCTTGTTTAGCTCCGCCTGCGCCTTGTCGCGAGCCTCTTTAGGCATGCCGGCACTGTCGATTTTCTTTTCCAGGTCGTCGAGATCATTACCGCTGTCTTCCAGATCACCCAGCTCTTTCTGGATGGCTTTCATCTGTTCGTTCAGGTAATACTCGCGCTGGCTTTTCTCCATCTGCTTTTTCACCCGTCCACGGATGCGCTTTTCCACTTTCAGCACATCGATGTCGGATTCCATCAGCGCAATCAGGTGCTCAACACGCTCGCGCACTTCCACCATTTCCAACACGTCCTGCTTTTCTTCCAGCTTGAGCTGCAGGTGTGCTGCGATGGTATCGGCCAATCGGCTGACTTCGTCGATGGAAGAAACGGAGCCGGTCACTTCTGGCGCCACTTTTTTGGAGAGTTTGACGTAATCTTCAAACTGCCCTTGCAAGGAGCGCGACAGTGCATCCTGTTCGCTCTCGTCCGGGAGCCCTTCTTCCAGCTCACGCACATCAGCAACCGCACCCTCATCGCCAAATTCAGCCTTGGCAACGTGGGCACGCTGGCCGCCTTCAACCAGCACCTTCACGGTGCCGTCTGGCAGCTTGAGCAATTGCAGGATGGTAGAAATCGTACCGACCCGGTAGATGTCATCCACGCCCGGATCGTCGTCGGAGGCATTGCGCTGGGCCACCAGCATGATCTGCTTGTCGGCTGCCATGGCAGCCTCAAGAGCCGCAATGGATCTTTCCCGGCCGACAAACAGCGGGATAACCATGTGCGGGTACACCACTACATCGCGTAGCGGTAAAAGCGGAATATCTTTCAGCACGTATTGCCTCTATGACTTAGGTGAAAGCAGGACAGACCGGGACCGTGTCCGGGTCTTAGTCCGGTGCCACCTTGGAAGACTGCTCGTTGTTTTCGTAAATCAACAACGGTTCGGATTCACCCTTGATGGTGGGGCTATCAATCACCACCTTGGCCACGCTATCCATGGACGGCACCTGGTACATGGTGTCCAGCAGTACGCCCTCAAGAATTGAGCGCAGGCCCCGGGCACCGGTCTTGCGTACCATTGCCTTGTTGGCGATCGCGCGCAGGGCGTCATCGCGGAAATCCAGCTCGACCCCTTCCATTTCAAACAGGCGGGCATATTGCTTGGTCAGCGCGTTGCGCGGTTCGGTGAGGATCTGGATCAGCGCTTCTTCGCTCAGCTCTTCCAGCGTCGCGATCACCGGCAGACGACCAATGAACTCGGGAATCAGGCCGTACTTGACCAGATCTTCCGGCTCCACATCAACCAACAGCTCACCCAGATTGCGGGCATTATCCTTACTCTTCACCTCGGCGGAGAAGCCAATGCCGCCCTTCTCAGAGCGTTCGCGAATCACCTTGTCGAGACCGGCAAAGGCACCACCACAGATGAACAGCATGTTGGACGTGTCCACCTGCAGGAATTCCTGCTGCGGGTGTTTGCGACCGCCCTGGGGCGGCACAGACGCCACAGTACCCTCGATTAGCTTCAACAGCGCCTGCTGCACGCCCTCACCGCTCACATCACGAGTGATAGACGGGTTGTCAGACTTGCGGGAAATCTTGTCGATTTCATCGATATAAACAATGCCGCGCTGGGCTTTGTCCACATCGTAGTCACATTTTTGCAGCAGTTTCTGGATAATGTTTTCCACGTCCTCACCGACATAACCGGCTTCGGTAAGCGTGGTGGCATCGGCAATGGTGAACGGCACGTTAAGCAGACGCGCCAGAGTCTCGGCCAGCAGGGTTTTACCGCTACCGGTGGGACCAATAAGTAAAATATTGCTTTTGCCGAGCTCAACTTCGTCACGGCCTTTGCCGCCACTGCGCAGGCGCTTGTAGTGGTTATACACCGCTACTGCCAGCACTTTCTTGGCGCGCTCCTGGCCGATCACGTATTCATCAAGGGTGTCCTTGATCTCGTTCGGCTTGGGCAGGCGCTCGCCACCGTTGTCGCTGGTGTCTTCCTGCACTTCCTCGCGGATAATGTCATTACACAGATCCACGCATTCATCGCAGATAAAGACCGAGGGCCCCGCAATCAGTTTGCGGACCTCATGCTGGCTTTTGCCGCAGAATGAGCAATACAGCAGTTTGCCGTCGTCGCCCTTGCCAGTGGAATCGGTCATCGAATTGCCTCTAAACCTGTGTATTTGCTTTGAAGATGCAGGGAAGCCCGGTGTTTTTCAAGCCCGCCGGGCCGCTCTGCCGTTCCGTTAGGACACTTTTTGTACTAACCCGTCCTATTTAAACAGGACGCTGGCTCAACACCGCGTCAATGATGCCGTATTCCTTCGCTTCGTCGGCACCCATGAAGTTGTCACGGTCAGTATCTTTTTCCAGCTGCTCAATGGGCTGACCCGTGTGGTGAGCCAGCAAGCTGTTGAGCTGCCCTTTGATTTTCAGAATTTCCTTGGCGTGGATTTCGATATCTGACGCCTGACCCTGGAAGCCACCCAGCGGCTGATGAATCATCACCCGGGCATTGGGCAGCGCAAAACGCTTGCCAGTGGCTCCTGCGGTAAGCAGGAAGGCACCCATGCTGGCCGCCTGGCCAATACACATGGTCGACACATCCGGCTTGATAAACTGCATGGTGTCGTAGATGGACATGCCAGCAGTGACCGAGCCACCCGGACTGTTAATGTACAGATGAATATCCTTGTCCGGGTTCTCGGATTCCAGGAACAGCATCTGTGCCACAATCAGGTTGGCCATGTGGTCTTCTACCTGGCCAATCATGAAAATCACCCGCTCCTTCAAAAGGCGGGAGTAGATATCGAAAGAACGTTCTCCACGGGCGGTCTGCTCGATCACAACCGGCACCAGACCCAGATTCGTCGGGTCTTTAATCAGCTGGCTCATTTCCGGAGTAAGCGAGTTAATACGGCTCAAGTCGATCATGTAGCGCTTTCCTTCTCGTCGATCGTCCGCGGACGTTCTCAACTGTTTATTGATGCCGGCGGTCAATAACCGGCAGTACCTTGGGCTGTCTTGGGGGCTAAAGGGCCTGAATGCAAGACAACCACGGCAAATAGGTGTTCAGGCATCTTATGACGGCACTAGAGGGGCGTCTATAAAAGCGGGCGGGAGAGGGGTTCAAGTGCACAATTCTTGCGCAAATTGCGCATAAATAACGCAAAACGGGGCCCGAAGGCCCCGTTTTGACAGTCAAACAGAAGGTTTAAAATCAGCCTTCCGCTTGTTCGCGCGGCTTCACCGCGTCCTCATAAGCCATGGTTTTCTCTTCCACCTTGGCGCTTTCCAGCACCAGGTCGACCACCTGCTCTTCCAGTACAGCGCCTTCAATTTGCTGCAGCTGCTGCGGGTTGCTGTAAACCCAGCTCACTACTTCTTCCGGCTTTTCGTACTGCTCGGCAATTTCTTCAACGCGGGCTTTCACCTTGTCGGCATCGGCCTTGATTTCATTTTTATCAATGATTGAACGCACCACCAACCCCAGACGTACAGAGCGCTCGGCCTGCTCTTTAAACAGGTCATCCGGCAGGATGGAGGGATCAAACTGCTGACCACCACCGAATTGCTGCATCATCTGCTGACGCATGCGCTGGATTTCCTGGGTGACCAAGGCGCCCGGCAGGTCAAATTCGTGCAGGTTCACCAGCCCGTCCATCGCCTGCTCTTTCACCTTGCTGGTGATGGCGTTTTTGAGCTCACGTTCCATATTCTTGCGTACTTCAGCCTTGAACTTGGCTTCATCACCATCGTCCACACCAAAGCCTTTCATAAACTCGGCGTCCACTTCTGGCAGCGCCTTGCCTTCCACCTTGTTCACCTTGATCTGGAACACAACAGCCTGACCCTTCAGGTCTTCGGACTGATAGTCTTCCGGGAAGGTCACGTCGATGTCTTTCTCATCACCGGCTTTCATGCCGACGATGCCATCTTCAAAACCGGGGATCATCTGACCGGAGCCCAGTTCCAGATTCTGACCTTCGGCGGTGCCACCTTCAAAGGCTTCACCGTCTTTCAGACCTTTAAAATCCAGGTTAACGCGGTCGCCGGTTTCGCTGGCGCGATCCACATCGGCAAACTCTGCACGCTGCTGACGCAGAGTTTCGATCATGGTGTCCACGTCGGCGTCAGTCACGTCGGACTGAGGCTTTTCCACTTCGATGGTATCAAACGCCGCCAGCTCAACCTCCGGGTACACCTCAAAGGTGGCCACGAATTCCAGATCCTTGCCTGCTTCGTTGGTCTTGGCTTCAAAGCCAGGCATGCCCGCCGGCTGCAGCTTTTCCTGCTCCACCGCTTCAATGAAGGCTTCACGCATGACGTCGGCCAGCACTTCGTTACGCACGGCCCCGCCAAAGCGACGCTTCACTTCACGCATGGGCACTTTACCCGGACGGAAACCGTCCAGACGGATGGTTTTCTGGGCTTCCTGCAGCTTGCCTTCTACTGCCACATCCACCTTTTCCGCGGGTACACCCACCGTCACACGGCGCTCAAGACCTGAAGTCGTTTCAACAGAAACCTGCATAACATCCTCTTTAAAAAAGACTTTTATCTCTGCCCGCCGCCGTAATAACGCGAAGACGGCCTAATTAAGGGCGCAGATTATAATCAAAGGGAGCCTCCCTGCCTACACTCTGCCTAACTATGGCAGTACCTAACGCTAACGTGGCAGCACCTGAGGCCCATACGAAAAAGCCTCCGGGGTTTAATCCCGGAGGCTTTTAATATGGGGTGACTGATGGGGCTCGAACCCACGACCGCCGGAATCACAATCCGGAGCTCTACCAACTGAGCTACAATCACCATAAAACTGTCTGCTTTCTTTCCTGCCTGGCGCACCTGGCAGGACTTGAACCTGCAACCTACGGCTTAGAAGGCCGTTGCTCTATCCAGTTGAGCTACAGGCGCTTGCAGATTTCCGCCATCAAGCTAACTGGTCGGGGTGGAGGGATTCGAACCCCCGACATCCTGCTCCCAAAGCAGGCGCGCTACCAGGCTGCGCTACACCCCGTCTCATAAAGCAAAGTTAGCAACTAAGCTCGAAAGCGAGGCGCGCATAATACTCGGCGCCCCCATAAGCGTCAACGGTGTTTGACGCAAAAAAATGTCTAACGTTCAGATTTTAGGCAACTTTTGTGCTTCGTTTTTGCGAACAGTGCCTGCGCATGCGAGAATCTCGCCGTTCACGGCTACCCCGGCAGGCTGCCATTACCGCAGCTCCGCTGAGCCACCCCCTATATGTAGTCCATTTCAGAGAGACCGCCCACATGACCGCCCAGATTCTTGATGGCAAAGCCCTGGCCCAGCAGTTTGAACAGGAGATGCGCCTGCGCGTCGATACCCTGAAAGCCAAGGCCAACGGCCGCACGCCGATTCTTGCCACCATTCTGGTGGGTGCCGACCCGGCATCTGCCACCTATGTAAAGATGAAAGGCAACGCCTGCCAGCGTGTCGGCATGGAATCCGTGGCCATTGAGCTCAGTGACGACACCACCACCGAACAGCTGCTGAGCAAAATTGACGAGTTGAACACCAATCCGGATGTACACGGCATTCTGTTGCAGCACCCAGTGCCTGCCCAAATCGACGAGCGCGCCTGCTTCGATGCCATCAGCCTGGAAAAAGACGTGGACGGAGTCACCTGCCTCGGGTTTGGTCGTATGAGCATGGGCGAAGCGGCCTACGGCTGCGCCACTCCCAAGGGCATCATGCGGCTTCTAGAGCACTATCAGGTGGAACTGGAAGGCAAGCATGCCGTCGTGGTGGGACGCAGCGCCATTTTGGGCAAGCCCATGGCCATGATGATGCTGGAAGCCAACGCCACCGTCACCATCTGCCACAGCCGCACCCAGAACCTGCCGGAACTGGTTAAGCAAGCGGACATCGTAGTCGGCGCCGTGGGCAAACCGGAATTTATCAAAGCGGACTGGATCAAGGACGGCGCCGTGGTGGTCGATGCCGGCTTCCACCCCGAGAAATGCGGTGATATTGAACTGGCACCGCTGGTTGACCGCGTGGCAGCCTACACACCGGTACCCGGAGGCGTCGGCCCAATGACCATCAACACGCTTATCTTCCAGACCCTGCAATCCGGTGAAAAAGCCTTCGGCTAAACGCCAGCGGGGCGCTCAAGGCGCCCCGCTCCTTGCGCTACACAAGAAACTCAGCCATATAACTACCATAAGGCAAAGCCTTTAGCGTGATGCGTGCCGCGTGAACCATGATGCGGCCGCAAAGCGGCAAAAAAAAGGCCGCACTCACCATCAGAGTACGGCCTTTGTACCTTCAGCCTGCCATTGCGCCTATCGCGCAGCAATCAGGTGATTCATTATCAAAACCGCTCAGGCCTCTTTCGGCCAGGATTCACGCAAGCCCACAGTCTGGTTGAACACCAGTCGCTCTTCGGTGCTGTCCTGATCCACACAGAAATAGCCCTCACGCTCGAACTGGTAACGGGTTTCCGCCAGCGCACCCCGCAAGCCCGGTTCCACCCAGCAACCCTTCAGCACGGTCAGAGAGTCCGGATTAATGTGTGACAGGAAGGTCTGCCCTTCCTCGAGAGCCTTGTTGGGGTTGGCCGCACTGAACAACCGGTCGTACAGACGCACCTCGCAGGGCAGGCCTTTTGCCGCGCTGACCCAATGGATCACACCGCGCATCTTGCCCTGGTCTTCGGCGTTTTCCGGATTCTTACCCAGGGTATCCGGGTCGTAGGTGCAGCGCACCTCCACAATTTCGCCCTGATCGTCGCGCACCACATCGGTGGCGCGAACCACATAGCCATAACGCAGCCGCACCCGATCACCCAGCACCAAACGCTTGAATTTCTTGTTAGCCTCTTCCCGGAAATCCTCCCGGTCGATGTAGACCTCGCGAGTCATCGGTACCTGGCGAGTACCCATGGTTTCGTTCTGCGGGTGCACCGGCGCCACCAATGACTCTTCCTTTCCCTCTTCCCAGTTTTCAATGACCACTTTCAGCGGGTTCATCACGCACATGGCCCGGGGCCCATGCTGGTTCAAGTCATCACGAATCGCTGCTTCCAGCATACCCATGTCCACCACGGAATCCGCACGGCTTACCCCCACCGATTCACAGAAGGTACGAATTGACGTGGGCGTGTAACCGCGACGGCGCAACCCGGATATGGTTGGCATGCGCGGATCACTCCAGCCATCCACGTGCCCTTCATCCACCAGTTGCTTGAGCTTGCGCTTGCTGGTCACCGTATAGTTCAAGTTCAGCCGGGCAAACTCGTACTGCCGGGGGGCAGCCGATACAGCGGTATTTTCTACCACCCAATCGTAAAAAGGACGATGGTCTTCGAATTCCAATGTGCACAGGCTATGAGTGATCCCCTCGATGGCATCCGATAACGGGTGTGTAAAGTCATACATGGGGTAGATCACCCACTTGTCACCGGTCTGGTGGTGGGTCTTCTTGCGGATCCGGTAAAGAATGGGATCGCGCAGGCTGATATTCGGGCTTTGCATGTCAATTTTTGCACGCAGCACCGCCTCACCCTCATCCAGCTTGTTGTCACGCATCTGCTCGAACAACGCCAGGTTCTCATCCACTGAACGGTCACGATAAGGGCTCGGCTTGCCGGGCGTAGTGAAATTACCGCGGTACTCAGCGATCTCAGCCGGGCTCAGGCTGTCGACATAAGCCAGACCTTTCTCGATCAAACCCACCGCCAGGTCATACAGCTGATCAAAGTAGTTGCTGGCAAAACGCTCTTCACCATTCCACTGAAAACCCAGCCACTGCACATCCTGCTTGATGGACTGGATGTACTCGTCCTCTTCCTTTTCCGGGTTGGTATCGTCAAAGCGCAGATTGCAGCTACCGCCATAGCTTTCCGCAATACCAAAATTGAGGCAGATAGATTTTGCATGTCCGATATGCAGGTAACCATTCGGCTCCGGCGGAAAACGGGTAGCCACCTGGCCGTCATTTTTACCTTCTGCGAGGTCACGGTCGATGATCTGTCTGATAAAATTGCTTGGCGCTTTCGTTTCGCTCATTGCCTGGGCCAGTCCGGATAGAGATACGGTAAATGGGTACGGTGAAAATGAAGGTGCGCTAGTGTACTGTAGCCCCCCCAACAGTCAAAGACTCAGGGCCCCTCTGCTCGCAAAATAGGCGTTAACTGACGGGCCCGACCCTGCGGAGAAACATCAATGAAAGTGTTGCTGACAACAACTTACGGCAAAATCACCCTGCAACTGGACGCAGAGAAAGCGCCGGGAACCACCGAGAACTTCGTGCAATACGTCAAGGAAGGCCACTTTGATGGCACCATCTTCCACCGCGTTATCAGCAACTTCATGATTCAGGGCGGTGGTTTCACCGAAGACATGCAGCAGAAGCCCACCCGCGCCACCATTCAGAATGAAGCCGGCAACGGCCTGTCCAACAAGGCCGGCACCATTGCCATGGCGCGTACCCCGGATCCGCATTCCGCCTCAGCACAGTTTTTCATCAACGTGGCCGACAATCACTTCCTGGACAAGGAACGCAGCCAGGACGGCTGGGGCTATGCCGTATTCGGTGCTGTGTCTGAAGGCATGGATGTGGTCGAGAAAATCCGCAATGTGGCCACCGGCAACAGCGCTGGCCACCAGGATGTGCCGGTAGAGCCCGTACTGATCGAATCTGCCGAGCTGATTGAGGACTGATCGTCATGCGCCTTGCTGCTGCCCTGCTCGCCCTGCTCCCCGGTCTGTTGCTGGCCAACCCGGTGGTCCGCCTGGACACCACCGCCGGCCCCATCACCATTGAGCTGTACGAAGACAAAGCCCCGAAAAGTGTCGCCAACTTCCTCCAGTATCTGGACAGTGGCTTCTACAATGGCACCCAGTTTCACCGCGTCATCAGCGGTTTCATGATTCAGGGTGGTGGCTTTGATCAGAGCGGCCAGCGCAAGGCGACTCGCGCTCCGATTCAGAACGAGGCTGACAACGGCCTCAAGAACAAACGCGGCACCCTGGCCATGGCTCGCACCAGTAACCCGCATTCGGCCACCGCCCAGTTCTTCGTCAACCTGGTCGACAACCGCGACTTGGATTTTAGCGGCAAAAACAGCCGCGGCTGGGGCTATGCTGTTTTTGCCCAGGTCACCGACGGTATGAGTGTGGTCGACAACATTGCCCGCGAACGCACCACCAGCCAACGCCTTAACGGCATGATGGCCCGCAACGTCCCGCAAGTACCGATCCTGATTACCAAGGCCTACCGGCTCGACACCGGTGCGGACAAGCCCGTCGCAAACACCGAAAAGAAGGGCAGCAAAGAAAAGGACGCTCAATAACCATGAGCTACACCCTTTTTATTTCCGACTTACACTTAGATCCAATTCGCCCGGAGCACCTGGAAGGCCTCAAGCAGCTGCTCGCGCAACACGCAGGCAAGGCTGACGCCCTCTATGTGCTCGGCGACCTCTTCGAAGCCTGGATTGGCGACGATGACGATACCGCCTTCAACCTGGATGCCATCAGCGCGTTCCGGCGCTTTTCCGACAGCGGCAGCAAGCTCTACTTCATGCACGGCAACCGGGATTTCATGCTCGGCAACGATTTTGCCGATGCCTGCGGTGGCACTCTGTTGGACGAAGGCACCGTGGTTGACCTCTACGGCACCGCGGCAATTCTGATGCATGGCGATAGCCTGTGCACCCTAGACACCGCCTACCAACAGTTCCGCACCATGGCCCGCAACCCACAGTGGCAACAGGGTATGCTTGCCAAGCCGCTGGAAGAACGGCGCATGATCGCCCAGGGCATGCGTATGCAAAGCCAGGGAAATAATGCCAACAAGGCGGAAAACATCATGGATGTCACCCCGGAGGAAGTGGTCCGGGAAATGCAGGAAGCCGGCGTTAAGCATTTGATCCACGGCCACACCCACCGCCCGAACGTGCACGACGTCACCCTGCCTGACGGCACCGGTAAACGCTGGGTACTGGGAGACTGGGGCGAACAGGGTTGGCAGATTATCGCCGACAGCGAAGATGGCATGCGACTGGAAAGCTTTGAGATTTAATCTGTAGGAGCGCTTCTTGAGGCGCGAACCCACGGGGCAGATGCTAACGTCACCTATCGGATAGGCCTGATCACCCGCAAGCGAGGTTCGCACCTCCAAAGGTACTTCTACAGCAACTTCGTCAGGCAGGTACGCCCGAATGAAAACGAAACTCCTCGTCCGGTGATTCGATCAAGTCCTGCTCCAGCCCCTTAAAGAAATTCACTCGCTCCTCAATGGGCTCCCCGGCGTATTGCTCCGCCAGTTTTAAATAATCCTCGAAATGCCGCGATTCACTTTTCAACAGGTAATGATAATAACGCCCCAGCTCCGCATCCACATGGGGCGCTAGCGCCGCAAAACGCTCACAGCTGCGCGCTTCAATTAACGCCCCCACAATCATGGTGTCCACCAACCGTCCAGGTTCAGACGTGCGAATACTCAGGCGTAACCCCTTGGCATAGCGCGCCGGCGTCATGTGATCGTACTGCACACCACGTTTGCGCATCAGCTGGACCACTTGCTCAAAATGCAGCAGCTCTTCGCGGGCCAACTGGCTTAGCGTATCCAGTAAGTCGGGGCGGTCCACGTAGCGAAACATCAAGTTAATCGCCGTACTGGCTGCTTTCTTTTCGCAGTGAGCGTGGTCGATAAGCAGGATATCCGGGTGCTGTAATGCCCAGTCGACCCAGGCTGACGGCGTGGCACAGGGGAGAAAATCGCGGATATGGGAAATGTCGTGCATGGGGATCTCGCTGGCTAAAAGTGACCCATCCGCAGACAGGCGCGAGCATTATAGCGTTTTTGCAGGCAATCTCATCCGCACGACTGGTGCTCACCCGTCGCGCCCGTATACTGTCGCGCCATGGGCAGAAAAACACATCCACGCGTACAACGAGTAAAAGGACAGGCGGCCATCATCGCATTGCGACTGCTGGGCAGCCTGCCCTTTGCCATCAATCGAGCTATCGCCACCGCCGTCGGTACGTTGCTTGCCTGGTTGCCCACGCAGGCATTAAAAGTCAGCAAGACCAACTTGGCGCTCTGCTATCCCACCCTCTCAGAGTCAGAACAGACCCGGCTGGCACGCCAGTCACTTATAGAAAGCGTCAAAAATACTTTCGAAATCGCCTTGTTCTGGCGCCACCCTGAGCAGGGACTGAAACGGGTGGTAGCCGTTGACGGGGAGGCGCCGTTGCGACAAGCGGTACGAGACGGCAAGCCCATCATGATCCTGGCGCCACACCTGGGCTGCTGGGAGGTATTGAATTTCTGGCTCGCCACCGAATTTGGCTTGCATGCCATGTTTGCCCCCTCAGGCCTACCGGAAGTCGACAACTTGGTACGCAGCGGCCGGGAGCATTTTGGCTCTACCATGTACCCGACCACCGCCCGAGGCGTCGCCGGCTTGGTGCGAGCCATGAAAAAAGGCGCTCTTACCGCAATTCTGCCGGACCAGGTACCCGACCGCCGCAGCGGACGGCATGCCCCCTTTTATGGCCAGCAGGCTTACACTGGCACGCTCGCCTGCAAGTTGATTCGCCAGACACAGGCCGTCACGTTTATGGCTTGGGCCCGTCGTCTGCCCGGCACCCAAGGCTACGAAATCCGGGTGCGTCCGGCAGACTCCGCCGTGGCGGATGATGACCTGGACATTTCACTGACCGCCATGAACGCCTCCATCGAGCATCTTATCGACGAGTCACCCAGCCAGTATCTGTGGAGCTACAAGCGCTTTCGCCGCCCACCAGCCGGGGTCGACACGCCCTACCAGGCCTGACTTCCCAAACCCGCTTCCCACGATTTCAGTGGCTCACCGCTTTCAGTGATTGTGAGTATTCATGCCATGAATGGTTGCAACCCCGGTTTGGCTTAACAATTGATGCCAATTCCGCTATACTCCGCGCGCAATTCCAACCCCCAGTAACACCCTAAAAGACTGATTTCCAAAAGAAATCAGCCAAGACGACGACGAGGGAAACGCTGTGCTAGAAGCCTATCGCAAACATGTAGAAGAGCGCGCCGCTGAAGGTGTACCGCCAAAGCCGCTTACCGAACAGCAGGTTGCCGACCTGGTAGAACTGCTGAAGACTCCGCCGGCTGGCGAAGAAGAATTTATCCAGGACCTGTTCGTAAACCGCGTTCCACCGGGTGTGGATCAGGCCGCATACGTAAAGGCCGCTTTCCTGACCGCGATTGTGAAAGGCGAAGCCAGCTCCCCTCTGATCGACAAGAAGCGTGCTGTCCAGCTGTTGGGCACCATGCAGGGTGGCTATAACGTGGCCCCGTTGATCGAAGCTCTGGATGATGCTGAGCTGGTTGACGAAGCCGCCGAGCAACTCAAGCACACCCTGTTGGTTTTCGATGCATTCCACGACGTGGAAGACAAAATGAAAGCCGGCAATGCCAAAGCCAAGGAAGTGATCGAGTCCTGGGCGGAAGGCGAATGGTTCACCAAGCGTGCCGACCTGGCCGAAAAAATGACCCTGTCCGTATTCAAGGTCACCGGCGAAACCAACACTGACGACCTGTCCCCCGCACAGGACGCCTGGAGCCGCCCGGATATTCCGTTGCACGGCAACGCCATGCTGAAAAATGCCCGTGATGGCATTAACCCGGAAAAAGACGGCGAAATCGGTCCGCTGACCCAGATGGACGAACTGAAGAAAAAAGGCCACCCGGTTGCCTATGTGGGCGACGTTGTGGGTACCGGTTCTTCCCGTAAGTCCGCCACCAACTCTGTGTTGTGGCACTTCGGTGACGACATTCCGTTCGTACCGAACAAGCGTGCTGGCGGTGTCTGTATCGGCGGCAAGATCGCTCCGATCTTCTTCAACACCATGGAAGATTCCGGCGCATTGCCCTTTGAATGCGACGTGGAAAAAATGAACACCGGTGACGTCATCGACGTTTACCCGTTCGCTGGCAAGGTCGAAAAAGACGGCGAAGTGATCGCTGAATTCGACCTGCGTTCTCAGGTACTGCTGGACGAAGTACGTGCCGGCGGCCGTATCAACCTGATCATCGGTCGCGGCCTGACCACCAAGGCGCGCGAAGCCCTGGGTCTGGCACCGTCCGAATTGTTCCGCAAGCCGGAACAACCGGGTGATTCTGACAAGGGCTTCACTCTGGCCCAGAAAATGGTCGGCAAAGCTTGCGGCATGGAAGGCGTTCGCGCCGGCATGTACTGCGAGCCGAAGATGACCACCGTTGGCTCCCAGGACACCACTGGCCCGATGACCCGTGACGAGCTGAAAGATCTGGCTTGCCTGGGCTTCCAGGCCGACCTGGTGATGCAGTCTTTCTGCCACACCGCCGCTTACCCCAAGCCGGTTGACGTGGAAACCCAGCACACCCTGCCTGACTTCATCATGAACCGTGGCGGTGTCTCCCTGCGTCCGGGCGACGGCATCATCCACTCCTGGCTGAACCGCATGTTGCTGCCCGATACCGTAGGTACCGGTGGTGACTCCCACACCCGTTTCCCCATGGGCATTTCCTTCCCGGCCGGTTCTGGTCTGGTTGCGTTTGCTGCTGCCACCGGTGTGATGCCGCTGGACATGCCGGAATCGGTACTGGTTCGCTTCAAGGGCAAACGCCAGCCGGGCATCACCCTGCGTGACCTGGTGCATGCGATCCCCATGCAAGCCATTAAAGAAGGCCACCTGACCGTCGCTAAAGCCGGTAAGGTCAACGTCTTCTCCGGTCGGGTACTGGAAATTGAAGGCCTGGATGACCTGACCGTTGAACAAGCGTTCGAACTGTCTGATGCATCCGCCGAGCGTTCCGCTGCTGGCTGTACCATCACCCTGTCTGAAGACAGCGTGACCGAATACCTGAAGTCCAACATCACCATGCTCAAGTGGATGATCTCCAACGGCTACGGCGATGCCCGTACCATTGAGCGTCGGATTCAGGGCATGGAAGAGTGGCTGGCCAACCCGAGCCTGATGCGTGCTGATGCCGATGCCGAGTACCACACCGTCATCGAAATCGACATGGACCAGATCAACGAGCCAGTACTGTGCTGCCCGAACGACCCGGACGATGCCAAGACCCTGTCCGACGTAGCTGGCGCCAAGATCGACGAAGTGTTCATCGGTTCTTGCATGACCAACATCGGTCACTTCCGCGCAGCCGGTAAACTGCTTCAGAAAGTGGAAAGCGGCACCATGCCGACCCGTCTGTGGATCGCTCCGCCGACCAAGATGGATCAGCACCAGCTCACCGAAGAAGGCTACTACAACATCTTCGGCAGCGCCGGTGCGCGTACCGAGATGCCCGGCTGCTCCCTGTGCATGGGTAACCAGGCTCGCATCGCGCCGAAGTCCACCGCGGTATCCACCTCCACCCGTAACTTCCCGAACCGTCTGGGTCAGGGTGCAGATGTGTACCTGGCATCCGCTGAGTTGGCGTCTGTGGCGTCCATCCTCGGCAAGTTGCCCACCACCGAAGAGTATATGGAATACGCGAACACCATCGATTCCATGTCCTCCGAGATCTACCGCTACCTGAACTTCGACCAGATGGCCGAATACCAGGAAGTGGCAGACACCGTGAAGATCCCGGTTGCCCAGTCTGTATAACGACTGACTGACCGTTTCACGGAACACAAAAAAGCCCGGCTTCGCAGCCGGGCTTTTTTGTGGGGGCTTGCGCGACTAATCGGCACTGAGTAGGTCGGGCCGTAAGCGGACAAACCCCGGAAGATCAAAAGCCCTACTGTCCCAGCCGTCGTTTGGTCAGCCCGGTCGCCCGTGCCTGCAGGGGATCTTCCGGCCATGGATGCTTGGGATAGCGACCACGCAGGTCTTTGCGCACTGCCGCATAGTTCTCTGCCCAGAACCGCGCCAGATTATCGGTAATGGCGGCCGGGCGTCCTGCCGGTGTCAGCAGGTGCGCGGTAATCGCAAGCGCCCCGCCGGCCAGCGGCGGAAGGGATTGCAAGCCAAACAGTTCCTGTAACTTGGCGGCCAGTACCACATGCTCACCGGTGTAATCCAAACGCACGCTACGCCCGGTAGGGATCATCACGGTTTCCGGCATCCACTGCTTCAATTGGCGCTGCTGGTCCATCGACAACAGCCCCGACAACGCCGCTCCCAATGGCACTTTTTTCAAATCAGCCACACTGCGCATCCCCGCTAGGTACGGCGCCAGCCACTGCTCAAGGCCTGACAGAAGGCCCGCATCACTCACATCAGGCCAGCCCGCATTCGGTTGCAGCACAGACAAACGCAGAATTCGCGCTTGCCACTGGCGCCAGCTTTCTTCCCACGGAAGCACCGCAAGCCCCAGGCTACGGATGCCGGCCAATAGGCCGGCGATCTGCTGCTCATTACTCAGTGACGCCAGCGTCTGGCTTTGCAGCACCAGATTGCCCAGCACCCGCTCACGCCGCCCAGTAACTCGCTGCTTTTCTGTGTCCCAGCCAATCTGCTCCCGCCAAGTGCCATGCTGCGCCAGCACAGACTCAACCTCTTGTTCGGTAAGCGGCCAGGCAAGGCGAATGCGAGCATCTTTAGGCTGCCCATCCGTATCCATGACCAGCAACCATTCCGTTCCTTGCAGGCTATCGCTGTCATGCAGGAACAAGCCCGGCCCCTCGGCCATTTGGTAGCGCCCCCGGCCGCCGCTTCGGAGTCGGCTTATCTGCAACGCAAACACCGAGGCCAGCAAACCGCCCATGGCGTCACGCCAATCGTGTGATACCTGACTGGCTCCTGCTATGAGACGTTTGGCCTCGGCAAGCACCGCACCAAAGCGTTGCGGCTGATTCTCCAGCGCCTCCAGACGCCGCCGCAAATCCACGCCCTCACCGGGAAGAATATCCCGCTCGGACAATAACGCGACCAACCGGGCGGCCGACTCAGCAAGCCCCGCCTCTTTGGCAGCAATCAATAGAATGGCAAGCGCCGGGTCTACGGGAAGCCGGGCAATGGCCTCACCCCGCGGTGTTAACGAACCACTGTGATCCAGCGCACCGCCGCGCTGCAGGCGTTTTACCGCGCTGTCCCAGGCGGCCTGCGGCGGTACATCCAGCCATGACATCTGTTGCGGCTCGCGGCAGCCCCAACGAGCCAGATCCAGCACCAGCCGATCCAGCCCCACGCGCTGAATTTCCGGCAATTGATAGCGCGCCAGTACGTCGGTTTCTCCCCACAGGCGCAAGCTATACCCCGGACCCAGACGGCCTGCCCGGCCACTACGTTGCCGGGCATTGGCATCGCTAATGCGGCGGGTCACTAACCGGGTACGGTGACGGGCGGGATCGTAGATCGGCTCACGGGCAAAACCGCTATCGACCACATGAGTCACCCCTTCAATGGTCAAACTGGTCTCCGCCACATTGGTGGTCAAGACGATCAAGCGCGCCTCGCTGGCGGCCAGCTCAAGCACCTGTTGTTGCTTGTCCAAAGACAAGCCCCCATGAAGCGTGGCCACAGGCACCCGACAAGCCCGCTGATGCAGCTGGCTCGCCACCCGACGCATATCGCCCTGACCCGGCAAAAAAACCAGCATTACCCCAGCATCAGCCGATAGCGCCATTATCTGTGCAGCGCAATAATCCCGCCAATCCTGGCGGGCAGGCACCGGCGCATAGGTGACGGATACCGGGTAGCTCTGTCCCTCGCTGCGCACTACCGGCGCCTGCAGCAGGGATTCAAGCGGGCCACAATCCAGGGTCGCCGACATCACCAACAGGCCAAGATCCGGGCGAAACGCCTCACCCGCTTCCAGAATCAGGGCCAAGCCCAGGTCTGCATTCAGTGAGCGTTCATGGAATTCATCAAAGATCACCAGGCTCACGCCCGGCAGTTCGGGATCTTTGAGCAGCATACGTGTGAGCACGCCTTCGGTGACGACTTCCAGGCGCGTCTGGCCACTCACCCGGGTATCGGTACGGGTGCGATAACCTACCGACTGCCCCACCGGTTCTCCCCGTTGCGAAGCCATAAACGTGGCCACCGATCGAGCGGCCACGCGACGCGGTTCCAACATCAGAATCGTCCCGCGCTGCCCCCAATCACTGTCCAGTAGCGCCAGTGGCACACGGGTGGACTTCCCCGCCCCCGGCGGCGCCTCGAGAATGGCACGGCCGTGCGCTTTTAACGCCTGTAAAAGCGGGTTAATTGCCTGATCTACCGGGAAAAATGCTGCCATTCGTTACGTCCGTCGCCGTTTCAGCGTGACCACCGTCACGCTGATACTTTTCATCACGCGCTAATGCTCGTGACGAGCAAAACCTATGCTATATTCTGCTCATATAGCTAATAATTAATAACTACGTCAGATAGTGATTTATGCTGAATGATTTGGGGATCCCTGAGCATCTAATTTGGAAACTGGACCAGTTTGACAACCACAAGCGGGCGGTCAATTTTATCAAACAGTTCCAGGAAACGCTGTGTGTTTACAGTGCGCCAGTGCAGCAGCTGTATACCAACTACGACATCTCACTGCCCGATGGTGATGATCGCTCAATGGTCATTCTGCCCAACCCGTACGCCTACCACGATACCTTCAACAGCATTGGTGACCACAGTGTGCACGCCAGCGGCATGTACATCGTACCTGGCGATCTGTTTGGTAAAGAGGGGCTGCATCTGACGTTGCGGCTGCTGAAATACGGCAAGCGTGTTATCAAGCCAGTGCCACTGAAAGTGGGGCTGTGGGCGCTGATGAAAAAAGAAACCAAGGAAGTCCCTTTCCTTCCGGTGATTACCAAAGGCGACCTTCGCGCTTTCCGTAAAGATTTTCCCTGCCTTCACCTGCATCGCATCCAGCCGTCCAAGCTGGTGGACCGCTCCCCCATGGAAATCAAGGCCATCCAGAAAGTGATTCGCGACAAGTTAAAGGTGTATATGTAGAAACGCCCGAGGCCTGACGCAGCATGCCTGACGGTTTGAAGTGAAGGTCAGGCGCGCATCAGGCCCTCCAGCTTCAAGCTTCCGGCGTTTGGTAGCAATAATCCAGTGCCTGGATGTAGTACTCCAGCCCGCGCAGGGCGGCCTTGAAGGCTCGGTCACGGCTGGGTTGATCCACACAGATTAACTTGATCAACTCCATGGCTTCATGGGGGTGATCATCATCGTAAGAGGCATGGGCCCGCAACCAGGCCATGGAATGGCGGTTGATGGTGGCGATGCCGTCTTCCTGATAGGCCTTCATGCCCTTAACCACGCTCTGGCTCCACTCACCTGTAGCCCATTCAATGGCAAGATTGGTGGCGGCAACACCCTCTTCCAGGGTCCCCTGCCGGCCCATGGTCCAGAGGAAATGATTGACGGCATCCATGGCCGCAGGCGGCTCCACGAATTCCAGGTCCTCCAGTGTCAGGCCAAAACCCATGGCCCAGTCCTGATACCAATAAGCATGGCGCTGCTCAATCTTGATGTTACCGATCAACCAGTTCTTCGCCTGCTCGTGGCCCGGGAAACGGCCCGGCAGGGTTTTCGCCAGGTTCAGCCCCATATATTTGGGGAAGTTTTCTACCAGCGGATAGAAATTCAATAACGCACAACGGAAACGCGGCAGGCTCAATTGGCCACTGGCCATCTCCGCGAATACCGGGTGGTTCACTACCTTGTTCTTGAGGGGCACCAGATCATCCCAGAACTGCTGGGCCCAAGGGGTGTGCTCTGTCAATTCTAACGCTTTCTTGTAATTTGCGGCGCGCATTCGTCGTTCTCCATAACAACCCAAAGCAATCTTTGCAGCGAACACCAGCGTAGCCAGCTCCCGGCTGGCACACTAGTCCAATAATTTGTATAAGCGATTTCTCAGGCCACGTAAATGGCGCATTTGCTGTTTACTGGCTTTTTGCCGTGGATCGTACAGAGCACGCTGGTAGTAACGGGCCCAGTCACGGGCCGGGCTGGCAGCCCGGGGCCAGCGCCCTGCAATGGCCTCAGCCAACTGTGAAGGGGTCACGCCCGGGGACAACGCCAGTCCGCAGCCCTGCACACGCTGATGTAACCGCCAGAATTCCTTCTCCATGGGCGATTGGCTATGGACCGGGTTGCGCCAGAATAAATACAGGCCATACAGTCCCAGCAGCAATGCCACAGACACCATCAGTGTCACCGCCACACGCAGCGGCGTCACCTGCCCCAATAGTTTGCTCAGCACGGACAATTGCAGCTGGCTGTCATAACCCAACACCCAGGTCTGCCAGCGGAAATCCACATAGTCTGCCCACTCGCGCATCACGCCCAACAGGCCACTACCAGCAAAGCCATCGAGTTGAATACCATCCAGCGCACCCCCGGAGTCGCCCTCTTCAAGGGCAGCCCGTAACCCAAGCTCCACGCGCTCAGGCGCCACCGCACCGGTGGGATCCACCCGCACCCAGCCCTGCCCCTCAAGCCACACCTCACTCCAGGCATGGGCGTCGTATTGGCGCACCAGCAGGTGGGAACCCAGGCTATTCTGTTCGCCCCCCTGATAGCCCACCACCACTCGGGCAGGAATGCCGGCAGCGCGCATCAGGAAGGTAAAACTGGAGGCATAATGCTCGCAGAACCCCTTGCGCGAACGGAACAGGAAATCGTCAATGGGGTCGGCCACCAGTTTGGGCGGTCGCAGCGTATAGTGGAAAGGCTGTTGGCGAAAATACCTCAGCGCCTGCTGCACCACTGCAGCATCTGAACGGCTCTCCAGGCGCCACTGCTGAGCCAGACCACGGGCACGACGGCCGCTCTCGTCAGGAATCGACAGCATCAGCGCTTTTTCCTGTGGCGCCAAGGGTAGCCGGCGGGTCGCCGCCGGCACACTGACCACCTGATAGCTCTGCCGTTGGCTTACCGGGTTGTTTGCCACCAGCCGCATGTCCCGGGCCAGGCTCACGCCCCCCTCACTCACAAACGGCACCGGCATGGCGAACAGCCAACGCCGCTGAGTAGGTTCGACAATCACCTCATAGGCATAGCTGGTGCCGTCGCTGCGACCGGCGGTCAGTGCCTTTACCCAGTCAGGAGCCTGCTCGCGACCGCTGTACAAGTACGCCGCTTCGTCCATACCGCGAGGAATGGCCTGCTGCCAGGCCCGGCCATCAAAATGGCTCAATGTCAGGCCGCGCCAGTAGCGCTCTGCCGGCGGCGGCATATCGCCGTCAAAAGCGACACGGAACGCCAGCGCGGACGACTCTGACAGCTCGCTGATCTGTCCGGGGGCCATGCTGTCCGTCATCCCAGTACGGGCTTTTCCGTTGCCCACCTGCATGTTCCATAGCGGCGCCACCCTCGGCACCAACACAAACAGAATCAGCATCAAGGGGATTGCCTGGGCCATAATCACGCCGGCACGCTTGAGGTGTTGCAGGCCCTTGGCACGGGTGTCGCTATGGTTGATACCCGCCAGGCAGGCGGTGAGCAGCATCATGCACAACAACACATAGAGAAACATCAGCGGGCTTTGAGAGAACAGCAGCGAGGTCGCGCAGACAAAAAAACCCAGCACCAGCAATACATAGGCATCGCGCTGACTAACCACTTCCAAATATTTGAGTCCGAACAGAGACACCAACAGGGCTACCCCGGCTTCCGGGCCGTACAGGCGCCCAAAGCTATAGAAAGTGAGCGCCACCGCACCCATCAGCAACAGGCTGCGGATAATACGTCCAGGCAACGCCAGCCGCTGACGGTTTACCAGTGCGCGGATCGCGACCACCAACGCAAACAGGCCACCCTGCCAGAGAGGGCCTTTGAGCAATTGAGGTAACGCACAGAGCGTCACCGCAAGGGTTAGCCAAAGCCGGGTATGAGAAGGAACCTGGTAAATACGTGCCATCAGAACTCCGGGTGACAGGCCAGCGCATCCAGCAAGCGCCAGCGATGCACATCACCGGTGTCCGGTGCCAACGTCAAGCCCGGCAGCACCAACCCGTAGGGCTGGTGCTGCCGATCCAGTTGCAGCACCCAGTGACAGAGGATGGAAAGGCGCTGCTCATCACCCAGCCCCTCGAGCTTGTCCCAACGTAGCCAGAGTCGCCCACCCACCGGCTCTTCAAACAACTTTGTGTTAAGGCCGCGACCACGGGCATATCCTTTCCAGTCAATCTTGCGCAAGGAGTCGCCGGGTACATAGCGGCGCAGGCCCTGAAATTCCTCATTGCCGGATTGGCCGCTGCTGAATGCGCGCTGGTTGTTCTGGCCCCCATCTGCCGGACAGTCCTCATTTTCCTGCGGTCGAGGCCAGGCAAGGCAATAATGATCCAAAGTCACGTAAGACCAGGTACGCAGTAACCCTAGCGGAAATCGGCTTTCCACTTTCAAACGTGGTGCCGGTATTTTTCCCCGTCGGGCCAGAGACAGGTTCAGCCACAGGCTCTCCTCTTCCCCCGCCATGACACTCACTTGCTGTGTATCTTGCCCCGGCCAGCGTAACCAGATGCAGTGGTGCGCTCGCTGCTCAGCAAATAACACCACCTCCAGCGCGCCCTCTTCGCCGCTAAAACCGGATTCCGCCGTACCATTGCGCAGGCCCAGGGCAGATAAGTTGCGAAAGGTATGCAAGATGGCCACCAGAAACAGGCTAGCCATCAAAAACGACAGGGAAAGAATCAGATTGTTTTCATAGTTAATGCCGCCAATAAACAACAGCGCAGCCACCAGCAAATAGAAAAAACCATAGCCGGTAGGAAAAATGAAAATACGTTTTTGATTCAAGACAATCTGACTGGCCGCCGGCAGACGGCGGGCCAGCCACCGTTCATACAGACGACGTGGTCCGGAAGAAACAGCGGAAGGAAGGAGCGTCACGGCGCCGCCCTAGCGCCGTACCACTGGCACGGACTTGAGCAATGATTGGCTAATGGCAGCCACAGTGCCGCCTTGCCGAGCACTCAATCGATGCTCTGCCACGGAGGCCCAGACCGCCTGCACGTCTTCTGGCAGTACATAGTCTCGGCCGGTAATTAGCGCCCAGGCCCGCGCGGCACGCAACAATCCCAAACCGGCACGAGGTGACAATCCCGCTACGAAACGGTCATCGGAACGGGTGGCATCAAGCAATCTCTGCACATAATCGAGCAGCTCTCGGGTCACCCGGATTTTGCCCACCACCTGCGCCAGCTTCATCAGCCCTTCACCGTTAATCACCGCTTTCAACTCGCGCACCTGCTGGCGCAAGTCACCGCCGGCGAGCAGTTCCAACTCCACATCAGGGGCCGGATAGCCCAGAGAAATACGCATCAAGAAACGGTCCAGCTGTGACTCTGGCAACACAAAAGTGCCAGCCTGATCCACCGGATTCTGGGTCGCCACCACAAAAAACGGCGCCGGCAACGGACGGGTTACCCCATCTAGCGTGACCTGTCGCTCTTCCATGGCTTCGAGCAATGCGCTTTGCGTTTTCGGCGTGGCGCGATTGATTTCATCGGCCAGCAGCAGCTGAGTGAATACCGGACCTTCGCGGAGGGAGAATTGCTGGGTGTTGGGGTCGAATACGGACACACCAAGGATATCCGCCGGCAGCATATCGCTGGTGAACTGCACCCGTCGGTAATCCAACTGGAACACCCGAGCCAGCGCATGGGCTAAGGTGGTTTTGCCCATGCCCGGCAGGTCTTCGATCAACAGGTGGCCATTGGCCAGCATGCAGGTAAGGGCCAGTTTCAGTTGTTCTTCTTTGCCCAGTACAACTCGCCCTACCTGGGCCAGGGCTTTATCCAGTGCCTGCATTATGTCCCCCTTAAACCCGGATTCCTCACCAAAACACGTTCCAAGGTGGCAAGCTGCAAGCCTCAAGCTACAACACAGGTTGAGGGCGATGCCGCACTGCGACTGTCCTGCCCGAGGAATCCAGTTGAAAGCTCAAAGTGAAAAGTTGAAGAGGAAAACCCGGAATTTTTCCCCTTTCCCCTATCGGATGTTGCAGCTTGGCTATGCGCTGACCAGCGCCTTCAGACCGCGACTCAGGTCTGCTTGCAGATCCTCAACCGCCTCCAGGCCAATGGCCAAACGAATCAGATTCTCTGTCACACCGGCGCGCTGTTTTTCTTCTTCGTTGACTCGCCCATGGGTGGTCGTCGCCGGGTGAGTCACGGTTGTTTTAACATCACCAAGGTTTGCAGTAATGGAAATCAGGCGAGTGGCATCAATAAAGCGCCAGGCTGCCTGGCGATCACGGTTGCCAGCCGCGTCCTCGACTTCTATGGACATCACCGCGCCATAGGCGGACTGTTGCTTGCCAGCCAGTTCATGCTGCGGGTGACTTTTCAGGCCCGCATAATGGACACGTGCAATGCCCGGCTGCGATTCCAGCCACTCAGCCAACACCATGGCCCGCTCGCTTTGCGCCTTCATGCGCAAGCTCAGCGTTTCCAGCCCCTTGATAAAGACCCAGGCATTGAACGGGCTCATGCAGGAACCGGCAGAACGCACAAACCCAAGAATGTCACTCATGGGCTCTTTCGGGCCAACCACGGCACCACCGAGGCAGCGCCCCTGCCCGTCCAGGTATTTAGTGGCACTATGGATAATCAGGTCAGCACCCAGCTCAATGGGCTTTTGCAGAGCCGGCGTGCAGAAGCAATTATCCACCACCAGCAACGCCCCGTTGTCATGGGCCAGCTTGGCCAGCGCGGCGATGTCACCCACTTCCGCCAGTGGATTCGAAGGCGTTTCCAGAAACAGCATTTTCGTTTCCGGCCGAATAGCCGCTTCCCACTGGGACAAATCACTCATGTCCACCAAGGTAGTATCGATACCGAACTTTTTCAGGTAACGGTCGTAGATAACGTTGGTGGTGCCGAACACACTGCGCGAACTGACGATGTGATCGCCTGGTGCCAGCAAAGCGAAAAAGGTGCCGCTGATAGCCGCCATACCGGACGCGAAAGCCACACAGGTCTCACCACCTTCCAGAGCTGCCAAACGCTGTTCAAAGGCGCGCACGGTAGGGTTGGTAAAACGGGAGTAGATGTTGCCTGGCTCTTCACCACTAAAACGTGCCGCCGCTTGCGCTGCACTTTCGTAGACGAAACTGGATGTCATGAAAATCGGATCCGAATGCGCCATCTCATCCGTACGAAGCTGCGCAGTACGAATGGCCAAGGTTTCCACATTCAGGGTTTTGAGATCCAGATCATCACTCATCAGGGTGCACGACTCCGCGTTACAGGTAACGTTGCCGGCGGCAGCGCCACCGACGTGATTTAATCACTGTATCAGTGATTGTGCAGATCAATAATTTCGTTATCAGCAAGCGCCTGGGTCTTCTCGCTGTCGCCCTTGGCTGCGTCACTGCGACGCGCTTCCAGGTTAGCCAGATAATCCGGGGTAATGTTGCCGGCCAGATACTCGCCATTGAACACCGAGCAATCGAACGACACCACATCCGGATTACCTTCCTGACAGGTTTCCACCAGGTCCTCCAGGTCTTGATAAATCAACCGGTCAGCGCCGATCAGCTCGCCGATTTCATCAGTGGTTCGGCCGTGTGCTATCAGCTCCTGAGCCACCGGCATATCGATGCCGTACACGTTGGGGTATTTCACCGCTGGCGCTGCGGACGCGAAATAGACTTTGCGGGCCCCGGCTTCGCGCGCCATCTGGATGATTTCGTTGCAGGTGGTACCGCGCACGATGGAGTCATCCACCAACAGCACGTTCTTGCCCTGGAACTCCAGTTCGATGGCATTGAGCTTCTGGCGTACAGATTTTTTCCGCTGATGCTGGCCGGGCATGATGAAGGTGCGGCCGATGTAGCGATTTTTAATAAAGCCTTCACGGTATTTCACGCCCAGATGGTTAGCCATCTGCAAGGCGGACGTTCGGCTGGTATCAGGAATCGGAATGACCACATCAATATCGTGGTCCGGCCATTCACGCTCCACTTTCTCGGCCAGCTTTTCCCCCATGCGCAGGCGCGCCTTGTACACGGAGATACCGTCGATAATGGAATCCGGACGCGCCAGATAAACCTGTTCAAAGATACACGGATGCAAGCTCGGGTTATCCGCACACTGGCGAGTGTGCATCTCACCTTCAGCAGTGATGTAAATCGCTTCACCCGGCGCCAGATCACGCACCACATTGAAACCCAGTGAGGACAGCGCCACAGATTCAGAGGCCACCATGTACTCCGGTCCGTTCGGAGTATCCTTGCGGCCAAAGCAGACCGGACGAATACCATGGGGGTCTCGGAAGGCCAAAATACCGTACCCGGTAATCATGGCCACAACCGCGTAAGCCCCTTCCACCCGCTGGTGGACTGCGGCTACCGCGTCAAAGATATCTTTCGGTTCTGGCTGCAACTTGCCCCGGCTTTGCAGCTCGTGGGCAAACACGTTCAGCAGGACTTCGGAATCGGAGGTGGTATTGATGTGTCGCAGGTCGGCACGGAAGATATGCTCGGCCAATGCTTCCGCATTGGTCAGATTACCGTTGTGGGCCAGCGTAATGCCGTAGGGGGAGTTCACATAGAACGGCTGGGCTTCCGCCGAACTGGAGCTGCCCGCCGTCGGATAGCGCACATGGCCAATCCCCATGTTACCGACCAGGCGACGCATATGGCGAGTGCGGAACACATCACGCACCATGCCGTTATCCTTGCGCAGGTAGAGACGATCACCGTCACAGGTCACGATACCAGCCGCATCCTGGCCACGATGCTGGAGAACGGTCAGGGCGTCGTAGATCCCCTGGTTCACATGGCTATGACCGACAATACCCACAATGCCGCACATGGTACTTTCCTCTAGCTGCCGCTTACATTCATGATAAAGGCGAGAAGGCTCTCGCCCACGTCCCGGGTCCACGCTTCCATCATTACCAGATGGGGAACCAGGGTGGATTCATGCCACCAAGGGTCAGCGGCAAACATATGCCGACCCAGAGCAACCAGTACGACCATCAGCAAGACCCCACGCAGGGCGCCGAACACCATACCCATCAACCTGTCTGTACTGCTCAAACCGGTGACGCGAATCAGTTCACCGAGCAAATGATTAATGAGGGCCCCCACTGCCAAGGTCAAGGCAAACAGGCTGCCAAAAGCGACAGCGGCCCGCAGGCTGGGGGTAGTGATCTGGTCCTGAAGAAGGAGATCCAGGGCCGGGCTAAACAGGCGCGCGATGATAAAGGCCGCTACCCATGTGAGCAACGAAAAGGCTTCGCGGGTAAACCCACGGCGCACACTCAGAAGTGCGGAGACTGCGATAACAAACAGAATGATGCCGTCTGCCAGATTCATGTAAAGCGTGCTCTCGCCGGCGGGTTAAGGCTGAAAAAGGGCAATGCCGAACCAGGAAAAGGCGGACATGACACCCTGTAAATAGAGACGGCGCAGTTTATCAGAGGCGAACCCGCTTGCCCATGCATGACTGGCCTTCCCACTGCGCTGAACGCCCCGGCGACAAGGAGCAGAGCACGGCCTGCTGCTGGCACTAATCAGGGTACGTAAATCCGAACCAAGCCCTTTATCTTGAAACGCTGATCGTCGGCTAGCTTTTGCAGAGTGGATTCGGCATCGTCCTTGCGAATTTCCGGGCCGACCATGACGCGGTGCACCACTTTCCCGTCAGGGCTGTCGGTTTGCATGTAAGCCCGATACCCCGCCGCTTTGAGCTTATCGACCATGCCACTGGCATTATCTAAATCGGAATAACTGCCGGTCTGGACCACAAAACCAGCCAGCACAGGGCCATCGGAGGGATCAACCTGGGGCGGCGTTACGGGTTCTTCCGGTGGCGGTACCGGTGCATCCTCCTTCATCGGCGTGACCGGCTCCGGGTCTTCCGGAACCGTTTTCAGCTCCTCATCGCTCAGTTGCTGCTCGGCAGCATCCTGAATCGCCTGGCGGTCGGCCACAAGGCGCTCATCCGCTGTGTCCAGACGGTCCTGCGGCACCACGGGTTCAACCAATACAGTTTTGTGTTCTGGCGGCTCGGGGATACGCATATCCAACGCATTGCGTACCTGCTCAGGGGTACGGAACAGGAACGGTGCCAGCGCGCTGGCCAGAACCAGTAACAGTACAATGCCCACAATGCGCTGACGCGCTCGATTATCCACCGGTTTCTCCATTCAGCGTTCGTTATGACTGAGATCGATTGTTGCCACGGTCGATTATTGCTGCGATCGAAACGCCATCGTTACTGCACCAGCGCCCGGGCCTCTGCCACCGTATAGAAAGAACCGAAGATGATCACCTGATCCTCGTCACAAGCGGCGTCCAGGGCTGCACGGGTAGCGGCCGCCACACTGGCGTACTCTTGATACTGCGCCGTGTCTGGCAAGCTGGTTCGCAGTCTTGCTGTCGGCGCCGCACGGGGAATCTGCGGTGCGGCCAAATGCCATTGTGCCGTCATGCCGTAAAACAACCCAATCACGGCATCAATGGGCTTGTCGACCATCATACCGAACACCAGATGCCGAGTCCCTGCACAAGGCGGGAGCTGTTGCACAAAGCGTTGCACCGCGGGCAGATTGTGGCCCACATCGAACCAACAGGACACCCCATCGATGTACTGCTGTTCGCAACGACCAAACAGGCCCAGTTCGGCCACCGCCATCACATCCGCTTCCCCGCATTCCACGCCCGCCAATGCCAACGCCTGGCAGGCCGTGGCCAGGTTATCCGCACCCAGGCGCACAGAGGCGGGCAAAGGCAGCTGCCGACCGCCCGTCAAAAACAGCGCATCACCCTGGACATGAAAGTCGCGACCGGCAAACACTGGTATCGCGCCCAACGTTGCAGCCAGGGAAACCAGGTTGTCCGGCCAGTCCATTTCCCCAAACACCAACGGTTTAGCAGGCCGGCCGATGCCGCACTTCTCGCCAGCAATAGCCTCACGGGTATCACCCAGCCAGTCTTGGTGATCCAAGCCCACCGAAGTGACCACCGATACATCAGGCTCCACGATATTCACCGCATCCAGCCGCCCACCCAGGCCCACTTCCAGCAAGATCAAATCAGCCCCGCTGGCCTTGAACAACCAGAGCGCAGCCAGCGTGGTGAATTCAAAATAGGTAAGCGGCACTTCTGCCCTCGCCTGCTCCACCTGTGCGAACGCCGCGCATAACTGCGCATCACTGGCCAAGCCTTCCGGCAGGCGTACCCGTTCGTTGAACACGTGGAGGTGAGGAGAGGTGTACAGGCAGACCTTGCGGCCCTGGCGCTCCGCTACCGCCGTCATTAGACGCAACGTGGATCCTTTGCCATTGGTACCGGCAACGGTAATCACGGGGACGGAAAAATGCGCCACTGCCAGACGGGTAGCAACGCCGTGAAGTCGATCCAGGCCCAGTTCGATCTCTGCCGGGTGCATGGCCTCAATGCGGCGCAGCCACCCGGACATAGAATCAGGCAGAGAGGTGTCAGTCATTCAGCGCCAGTGGCGACCAGCCCATCATGTTGGCCAGCAGACGGTGGAGGGTGTCACGCATGTCATGCCGGGACACGATCATGTCGATGGCGCCATGATCCAGCAAAAACTCACTGCGCTGGAAACCTTCCGGCAATTTCTGGCGCACCGTCTGCTCGATTACCCGAGGGCCGGCAAAACCGATCAACGCATTGGGTTCCGCCACATTCACATCACCCAGCATGGCCAACGACGCGGAGACACCACCATAAACCGGATCGGTGAGCACCGAGATAAACGGCAACCCCGCCTGGCGCATTTTTTCCAACGCGGCGCTGGTTTTTGCCATCTGCATGAGCGAGAAGAGAGCTTCCTGCATACGCGCCCCGCCACTGGCTGCGAAACACACCAGCGGTAGCTTCTGTTCCAGGCACACATTCACCGCGCGAACAAAACGCTCACCCACTACGGAGCCCATGGAACCGCCCATAAAGTTAAACTCAAAGGCACAGGCCACCAGCGGTTCGCCATGCAACGCCCCTTTCAACACCACCAGGGCATCTTTTTCCTCGGTGGATTTCTGGGCCGCCACCAGACGGTCTTTATACTTCTTGGAGTCCTTGAACTTGAGCCGATCCACCGGCGCCAGCTCAGCACCGATTTCCGTCTGCACACCTTCATCCAGAAACAGTTTCAAGCGTCGGCGAGCATTAATACGCAAATGGTGATCGCACTTGGGACACACATCCATGTTGCGGTCTAGTTCTGGCCGATAAACCACCCCTTCGCAACGCGGGCACTTTCGCCACAACCCTTCAGGAATATTGTTGCGTCGGCTTTCCTGGGGGCGACGTACGGCGGGGAGGATTTTCTCCAGCCAGTTGCTATTGCTCATGCAAAGGTCCCGTTATTGATCCATGGCGTTACGCATAGCGCTGAGAATACCGCCAACCGCGTTATTAATCGCGTCCGGAGTATCCTTGTTTTCAGCAATTTGGTTCACCAGAGCACTACCAACGACCACACCATCGGCTACCCGGCTCACCGCCTGCGCAGATTCAGCGTCTTTGATACCAAAGCCGACACCAATGGGCAATTGAGCAAGGTTGCGAATTGTTTCAACCCGGCTTGCCACTTCATCCACATTCAGGGTTGCGGAGCCGGTGACGCCCTTCAGGGAAACGTAATAGAGGTAGCCGGAGCCGGCTTTGCCAATTAGCTTGATGCGGGCATCCGAGGTGGTGGGCGCGACCAGGAAAATCATGTCCAGGCCTTGGGCGTCCATCAGTGGCTTCACATCCAGCGCTTCTTCTGGCGGAAGATCCACCAGCAGCACCCCGTCCACACCGGCCTCCGCTGCGGCTTTGGCAAATGCCTCGTAACCCATGACTTCCACCGGGTTCAGGTAGCCCATCAGCACCACCGGCGTGTCCGCGTTGGTTTCGCGGAATGTCTTAACCATATCCAGGATATCGCGGGTGGACGTGTTATGCGCCAGCGCACGCTCGCAGGCCAACTGGATCACCGGCCCATCCGCCATGGGATCGGAGAACGGTACGCCCAGCTCAATGATATCCGCGCCAGCGTCTACCATGGCGTGCATCAGCGGCACCGTCACTTCTTTTACCGGATCACCGGCCGTCACAAAAGGAATCAGGGCCTTGCGCTTCTGGTCGGCGAGGCGCTGGAAGCAACTTTCAATACGACGCATTTCTGCTCCTTAAAACAGGTAGAGGAAAAGCCCCGCAGGGCCTTCCCAGGTTGCTGCCAGCGCGCGGGGCAATGGAGCAACTTCTCTAATAAGCCAGCCGGCAATAACGGGATCAGATGTCCATCCCGTCGATTGCTGCTACGGTCAGAATATCCTTGTCACCGCGCCCGGAGAGGTTCACTACAATGTTCTGGTCCGGCGACATGGTGGGTGCCAGCTTGCGGGCGTAGGCCAAGGCGTGAGCCGATTCCAGCGCAGGCATGATGCCCTCTACCAGGGTCAACTCACGAAATGCCGAGAGCGCTTCCTGGTCATCCGCAGCCACATATTTCACCCGGCCCAGATCCTTTAGCCAGGAATGCTCAGGACCCACACCGGGATAATCCAGACCCGCAGACACAGAATGCGTTTCTATAATCTGGCCGTTGTCATCTTCCATCAGGTAGGTGCGGTTACCGTGCAGAACACCGGGGCGACCCGCGTTCAACGGTGCAGCATGGCGTCCAGTTTCAATTCCGTCGCCTGCCGCTTCCACCCCAAACATGGCCACGTCGTCATCGTTGAGGAACGGGTGGAACAGACCAATGGCGTTGGAGCCACCGCCCACGCAAGCGACCAGTGCATCAGGCAGCTGACCGGCTTGCTTGAGGCTTTGCTCGCGGGCTTCACGACCGATAATGCACTGGAAATCACGCACCAGCTGCGGGTAAGGATGCGGGCCAGCCACTGTACCGATGATGTAGAAGGTGTCATCTACGTTGGTAACCCAGTCACGCATGGCTTCGTTCATGGCGTCTTTCAGGGTCCGCGAACCAGAGGTCACCGGAATCACTTCTGCGCCTAGCAACTTCATGCGATAAACGTTGAGCTTCTGGCGCTCCACGTCTTCGGCACCCATGTACACCTGACAGGTTAGGCCCAGACGGGCAGCAACTGTGGCGGTAGCCACCCCGTGCTGGCCGGCACCAGTTTCCGCGATGACCCGCGGCTTGCCCATGTGCTTGGCCAACAGCGCCTGACCGATGGTGTTATTCACCTTGTGTGCGCCGGTATGGTTAAGATCTTCACGCTTGAGCCAGATCTTCGCACCACCGAGCTGCTTCGACCATCGCTCTGCCAGGTACAGCGGAGACGGACGGCCCACGTAATGGGCCAGGTCATAGTCGAAATCCGCACGAAACTGCGGATCGTCCTTGAGACGCTCGTACATGGCCGTCAGTTCGTCCAAAGCCCCCATCAGGGTTTCGGAAACGAAGCTGCCACCAAACTGACCAAAGTGGCCACGGGCATCAGGAAAAGCAGAAAAATCAGGGCGTTCAGACACCAGCTACTCCTCGTGTTTTGACACTATTGATAAAGGCGCGAATGGCAGAGGCATCCTTGATGCCACCACTGCGACGGCCCTGAACATTCTTCTGCTCAACGCCGCCACTCACATCCACCGCCCATGGCCGAACCTGTGTCACGGCTGCAGCCACATTGTCCGGGTGCAGGCCGCCGGCCAGCACCACGGGCAAGGGCAGGTCTTTCGGTACCCTGCCCCAGTTGAAAACTTCTCCGGTGCCGCCTGGCAGCCCCGGTACATAGCTATCCACCAACAGCCCTGCCGCGTTGCGGTACGCCTGCGCGCATTGATGAAGATCAACGTCGTCCCTCATCCGTACCGCCTTGATCCAGGGGCGCCCGAAACTGTCGCAGTACTGTGGGTCTTCATTGCCATGAAACTGCAGTAGATCCACCGGCACGGTGGCCAGCACCCGGTTGATCTCGTCACGGGGGGCATCCACAAACAGCGCCACCGTGGTTACAAACGGGGGCAAGCTGGCACAGATCTGTGCCGCCCGGGCCACTGTCACTGCGCGAGGGCTGGGCCCATAAAAAACCAGACCAATCGCATCGGCACCGGCCTTCGCCGCTGCCAATGCATCTTCAATTCGGGTAATACCGCAGATTTTGACCCGGGGTATGGTCATGGGTACTCCAGTGTAACAAAAATCAAGAATTATAGCGTGTTACGTTGAGCATGAGGCATGTTGCGCTTACACCATTATGCCTGAAGGTCATCCGGTAGCCACAGGGGCCCAAGGGCGTCTTTCGGCAATGCAAAGCGGTCTGGATACTCGATTTGCACCAGGTACAAGCCAAACGGCGGTGCGGTGGCGGCCCCTTTGCGGCGATCACGCCCCTCCAGAACCTCCTTGGCCCAGCATGACGGCTTCTTGCCCGCTCCCACGCTCATTAGCACTCCAGCTATATTACGCACCATGTGCATCAAGAACGCGTTAGCATGGGCTTCCAGCACAAGCACTTTGCCATGCTCGTAGAGGGTCAGGCTGTGCATTGTTTTCAATGGCGACTTGGCCTGGCAATGCACGCTGCGGTAGGCAGTGAAGTCATGCGCACCCACCAGATGCGCAGCAGCCTCACGCATGGCGGCCACATCAAGCGGGCGGTAATTCCAGGTCACCTGATTGCGATACAGGGCCGGCGGGCGGGCGTGATTGTAAATCACGTAACGATAGCGACGGCTCACCGCGGAAAAACGCGCATGAAACGCATCCTCCACGGGCACCGCCCACCGTACGGTCACGTCTCGCGGCAGATTGGTATTGGCGCCCATGATCCAGCTCTTCATTTCACGGGGAGCATCAGAGTCAAAATGTACGACCTGCCCGGTACCGTGCACACCCGCGTCCGTTCGCCCCGCGCACACCACGGCTACCTGGTGGTTCGCGACTTTACTTAATGCCGCTTCCAGACACTCCTGGACCGTACGCACCCCGGGCTGCTGTGTCTGCCAGCCACGAAAGTCCGTGCCATCGTACTCAATACCCAACGCAATACGTGCCATGTTCCACCATGTCGTTACAGAAGCTTTCTTCGCAGCTTGCCGCAAACAGCGACTTCCCCACAGTGCCCGTCAAAAGTATTGGCAAAGGTTTCAGTGATCGACAGGTACAGAGAAGCCATAAAAAAAGGGGGCGATACCATAAGGCATCGCCCCCTTTTTGCCTAGGGAGACAGGTAGGTTAACCCACCTGGCTGAGGAGCTCCCGGGCTTCGGACTGTTGCTGGTCACTACCTTCGGAGATCACTTCGTTGAGGATATCCTTGGCACCTTCGTTATCACCCATGTCGATATAGGCTTTGGCCAGATCCAGCTTGGTCGCGTTCTCGTCGGTTTCACCCAGGAAGTCGAAGTCATCCTCATCGGCCAGCACATCCGCACTGGACGGAGCAGGCGTATCATCCACGGGCGCGTCGGGCACAGCCACTGGCTCGATGGACACCGTTTCTTCCTGCGGCGTCTGCGCATCGACCACGTCAGCATCGGCGGCTTCAGGGGCATCGAACGACAAGGTCTGGTCGTCATCCAGGTTCAACTCGTCATCACCCAGCAGGTCTTCCAGCGAGCCGTCATCAGCGGCGGCGACTTCGTCCGCGTCAATCTGCTCGTCAGCCACCGGCGCAGCGTTTGTTTCCGCTGCATCCAGGTCCAGCGCGGTGATATCGTCAAGAGAATCATCAGCGTGGGCGGTACCACCCAGTGACTTCTCGGCTTCGTCTAGCTCCAGATCAATATCGAGATCTGACAGGGTATCGTCTTCTGCCAGCTGTGGAGCATTACCGGTTTCGTCAGACAAATCCAGATCGTCCAGAGACAAATCCAGCTCTTCATCAGCGGCCGGTTCAGCAGACAGATCGTCGAATTCCGCGTTCATTTCATCCAGATTCAAATCACCGAATTCGGTGTCATCTTCCAGGGTCGCGCTGCCGATATCGTCCAGCTCAAGCACCGAGTCCGCAGACAGTGACTGCTTGTCCGCGTCAGACATCTCCGGTTCTTTTTCCGCGCCGTCTTCACTGTCGAAATCCAGACTGAATTCATCATCCTGCGTGTTGGCCGAAGAAGACGATGTTTCGCTTTCCGCATCCAGCATGACAGTGGCGTCTTCGCTGTCGGCTTCAGCAGCATCCAGCTCAAAATCAAAATCCGCCAGCTCATCAGAACTTTCCGGTTCCAGATCCGGCGCTTCCGCTTCAATGGTCGGCGCGCTGGCAGGCTCGCCACCCAGATCAGAAGACAAGCCCATTTCCAGGTCATCCAGGGACAGCTCATCATCATCCTGAGCTACCGGCGTCACTGCTCCGCCCAGACGGGCAATGGCAGCATCTACATCGGCACCGGTGCCGGCATAGGCCGTCGCTTGCTGCTGGAATGCGGCGTCATCGCCCATTTCTTTCAGCAGTTCCAGCAAACGCACTTTCAGGTCTGCCCGTTCCGGTGATTTATTGATTTCGTTACGCAGGAAGTCAACGGCTTGAGGGTAGCGACCGTAGGCCACATACACTTCCACATCTTCCAGCGGATCCTGACTACCGCCCTGCCCCTGTACCGGCAGCGCGTCAGCTTCATCTTCATCGGCGGTAGCAACAGTTGGCGCGCTTTCGTCGTCCAGATTCAAGCCGAATTCATTGTCCTGCTGGTCGTCAACATCATCAAACAGTGGGCCATCCAGGTCTTCGTTGTCGTCTTTCTTCTTGCCCCGCAGTAGCAAAACAATCAGCAGCACAATAGCCAGCACACCCAGCAGGATGTACAGCAGGTTTTCCATGATCAGATCGACAATGCCACCACTTTGGGCAGCCGGCGGCTGAGCAGGCGCCACAGGCTCGGGTTTGGATACCGGCTCTACCGGTTCAACCGCACTGTCCGCCGCAACCTCTTTGCCATCGACACTGTCAGCAGCGCTCTGTGCCCCCTCAGCGGCATCTGCATCGGTTGCACCGTCATTTTTTTCCGCCACGTCTTCATCGGAGCCTTCCAGGGCCACAACATCATTGCCAGCGGTTTGCTCACCATCTTCAGCCGTGCTATCAGCCGCGGCAACAGACGCATCCGATTCAGCATCACCCGCCGTGTTTTCGCCTTCAGCATAAACCTCCGGCGGCGCCGGCTCTTCCATCAACGGATCATTGTCCGGCGATGCAAGGCCCTGTTCTTCACGCAGTTTACGCAGCTCTTCCTGCAACTGGGTGATCTGGTCATTACGCAGTTTCAGCAATTCTTCACTAGTGGAGCTTTGCGCTTCCAAATCACCCAAACGGGATTTCAGTTCAGAATTTTCACGGTCCAGACGATCCAGGCTTTCATCGCGAATCGCCAGCTCGTTCTCAAGTACCGCGGTATTGGCATTGCCCTGTTCGTCAGAACCGGTGCTGTCACCATCATCAACGCCGGCGGCGGATTCCGGAGATACCAGTTTCACTTCACCACGGGTTGGCGCCTCAGCGTCATCGTCGGTGTCAGCCACCTGGCGGGAACCGTCAATCTGCGCACGCTGCGGGGATTGAATGCCCCGCTTTTCCAGCATGTCACGCCATTGGCGATTCTGGTCAGCCACTTCCACGATGGCAGAACGGGTAGAGATGGTCCGCACTTCCTGTTCGTTAGGAATACGCAGAACGGTGCCTTCGCGTACCAGATTCACATTATTGTTGATGAACGCATCCGGGTTCATTTCCTGAATCGCCACCAGCATCTGTTGTACAGAGACACTGTTTGAGGGGCGGTTATTCAGGGCGATTTGCCACATGGTATCGCTGGAACGCACGGTGTAACTGCTGCGGGGGCCGCTATCGGCCACTGCAGGAGCAGACTGAACCTGCTGAGGTTCCGATTCGATGGCGGGCTCAGGCGTTCTGTCTGGCTGGGATGCTGTCGCAGGTGCGGGTGCCGGCGCGGGGGTCGTCGGCTCGCTGCGAGTTACCGGCTGCGGTACGCGACTGATGGTCGGCGCAGCGGTCACAGCGCTATCGGCAAAGCTGGGCGGGTCCAGCAATACCGTGTATTCACGCATCAGGCGGCCCGTGGGCCACAGGAATTCAACCAGAAAGTTCAGGTAAGGCTCACGCACCGGCTGATCCGTAGAAATATGCAGCTGGGCTTTGTCGCCCCCCTGAAGCTCTACAGAAAATTCCAGACGGTTGAGGAAATAGCTGCGATCAACGCCAGCAGCATCGAATTCTGACTGGGGCGCCAGATTCACCAGAATCTCATCTGCTGACAGGTCTCCGACCTCGTGCAGAGAGACATCCATATCCAGGGGCTGGTTCAAATAGGAATTAAGCTCGTATTCCCCTACCCCCAATGCTGCTGCTACGCCAGGCGCCATCATCGCCACAGCTGTTAAGCCAAACCCAAGTTTTCGAAGCATGGTCGAACCCTTTATTTATTATGTTTCCCGCGCTCAGCCCGATCCCGCGGGCCTTACGGATGTACCCGAGGCGGCAAGCTGTCCTATATGACGCCGTTCACACATTCTGCCTCAGGCCAGAGTCAAAACCTAGAAACCGTGTCACATAATGTCAGTAAGTATCCATTACAGATAGTCTTTTAGCAACTTCTCGACTATTTTCACCGCGTTCAGCGCGGCCCCCCAACGGACATTATCGGCAACGCTAAAATAGCTCAACGCCCCGCCCGCTTCCATCTCTTCGCGGACCCGGGAAATGCGCATTACCGGCTCCCCTTCCACCATGGCCACCGGCGACATGGCCTGTGGATCGTCACTGTCCTGCACCGACATATCGCCGCCGTTATCCCACAGAGCATGGCATTGCGCCGCCGACAGGCCCTGCATGCTACGCACGGTGACACTCTGGCCGTAACCATAAAAAACCGGCACCCGTACCGTGGTCGCCTGAATGGAGAAGGGCTGGTCGGCCAGAATGCGGCGTGTTTCCAGCATCAACTTGAGCTCTTCGCTGGTAAAGCCGTTTTCCTGGACCTGACCGCTCACAGGCAGCACATTGAAGGCAATTTGCGCCTGAGCCGCCTCACTGGGAGACAGGCCATTGAGCAGACGCACACTTTGTTGAGCCAACTGGTCCACACCGGCCTTGCCGGTGGCCGATGCCGCCTGGAACTGGGTAACGACCACATCCTGCAGAGGCCCCAGTTCAAGCAGTGGCTTAAGCGCACGCAGCAACTGAACCGTGGATGCATCGGCACAGGCCACCAGATTTTGCTCCCGGGCCTGGGCCAGCATCTCATCATTCACATCCGCCACAACCAACGGAATATCTGCCTCGTAGCGATAAGCGGGGGACAAATCCACCACCACCGCGCCAGATTCCGCCGCCGCCGGCGCCAAGGACTGGCTGACGGACGCGCCCGCCGCAAACAACGCCACCTCCACTTGGGAAAAGTCGAAACCCTCGGCGGTGCGCACAGTCAGGGATTTGCCAGCAAAGGAAATCTTGCTGCCGGCACCATTTTCGGAAGCCAAAACAAAAAGCTCGCCGACCGGAAATTTCCGATCAGCGAGCAATTTGATGATGGCCTCACCGACCAGGCCGGTTGCACCGACGATGGCCAGATTGATAGACCGATCCATCACTTACCTCTATTTGACGCCTTAGCGCTCGAGAAGAATTCGCAGCATGCGGCGCAACGGTTCGGCCGCACCCCACAATAGCTGGTCACCAACGGTAAAGGCATTGAGGAACTCGCCCCCCATATTCAGCTTGCGCAGGCGACCCACGGGAATACCCAGGGTACCAGTCACAGCGGTGGGAGTGAGATCACGCAGCGTCTCTTCCTTGGTGTTGGGCACCACTTTCACCCAGTCATTAGACTTGGCGATGATGTCATTCACTTCATCCATGGGCACATCGCGAGTCAGCTTCACGGTCAGCGCCTGGGCGTGGCAGCGCATGGCGCCAATACGCACACAAGTGCCATCCAAGGCAATCGGGTTGCTGCTGCGGCCGAGAATCTTGTTGGTTTCCGCCTGCGCTTTCCACTCTTCCTTGCTTTGACCGTTTTCCATTTCCTTGTCGATCCAAGGCAACAGGGAACCGGCCAGCGGGAAGCCAAAGTGCTCACGGGGCATGGCATCGCTACGCATGCTTGCTGCTACCTGGCGATCAATATCCAGGATGGCACTGGCCGGGTCGGCCAATTTATCGGATACATCACCGTGGATCTTGCCCATCTGGGCAATTAGCTCGCGCATGTTCTGTGCACCAGAGCCGGATGCGGCCTGGTAAGTCTGGGCACTGGTCCACTCCACCAGCCCCTCATTGAACAATCCGCCCATCGCCATCAGCATCAGGCTTACGGTGCAGTTACCGCCGACAAAATCTTTGGTGCCGTTCTGCAGCGCGTCATCAATGACTGAACGATTCACCGGATCCAGCACGATGACACTGTTGTCTTGCATGCGCAGCGTGGACGCTGCATCAATCCAGTAGCCGTCCCAGCCCGCTTCACGCAGCTTGGCATAGACCTCGCTAGTGTAATCGCCGCCCTGGCAAGTCACGATCACATCCAGCGCTTTCAATTCATCAATATTTTTGGCATCGCCCAGGGCCGGAATATCCTTGCCCACGTCCGGGCCAGCCTGGCCGACCTGAGAGGTCGAGAAAAAGACCGGTTCGATATCTGCAAAATCATTTTCGGCAGTCATGCGCTCCATCAATACGGAACCCACCATGCCACGCCAGCCGACAAAACCGACTTTCTTCATTAGAAACTGTCTCCTGAAAGGGTTGCCCTTTCTATCAGTGAATCAATGCGCGTGTTACGCCTGTGCGTCATGCCTCAGTCATGCTTGTGACAAAGCATCAGCAACGGCGCTGCCCATTTCTTCGGTGCCCACTTTGCGAGTGCCCTCGGTGTAGATATCCGCAGTACGCAGCCCCTGATCGAGAACGCGCTCGACGGCGGCCTCAATGGCATCTGCCACGTCGCCACGCTCCAGGCTGTAACGCATCAGCATGGCCAGCGACATGATGGTCGCCAACGGGTTAGCGATGCCCTGGCCGGCAATATCCGGTGCCGAGCCGTGACAGGGTTCGTACAAGCCCTTGCGGTTTTCATCCAGTGACGCGGAGGGCAACATCCCGATGGAGCCGGTGAGCATGGCGGCTTCATCGGAGAGAATGTCACCAAACAAATTGCCGGTGACAATCACATCAAACTGTTTCGGCGCACGCACCAGTTGCATGGCCGCGTTGTCCACATACATGTGTGACAACTCGATCTCCGGGTAGGCTTTTGCCTCCTCGGTAACCACTTCCTTCCAAAGCTCGGTGACTTCCAGCACGTTAGCCTTGTCCACCGACAGCACGCGTTTGTCACGCTTCATGGCGAGTTCAAAAGCCACTTTCGCGATGCGTCGCATTTCCGACTCGGTGTAAACGTAGGTGTTGAAGCCCACACGCTCACCGTTTTCTTCCTTGATACCACGGGGCTGACCGAAATAGATGCCACCGGTGAGCTCGCGGACAATCAAAATATCCAGCCCGGACACCACTTCCGGCTTCAGGCTGGACGCATCCGCCAGCTGCGGAAACAGAATGGCCGGGCGCAGGTTGGCAAACAGGCCCAGCGATGAGCGTAAACGCAACAGCCCCCGCTCAGGGCGCTTGTCACGTTCAATGGTGTCCCATTTTGGACCGCCAATGGAACCGAACAGAATGGCGTCGGCGGCACGGGCTTTTTCCAGTGTCCCTTCCGGCAGCGGATCATTTTCCGCATCCACCGCGGCACCGCCAACCAGAGCCTCATCCAGCTCCACGTCCATCCCGAACTTCTGCTTGGCCACGTTCAGCACCTTGACCGCTTCTTTCACGATCTCCGGGCCAATACCGTCACCCGCTAACACCAACACCTTGCTCATTACTGCTTCCTGCCTACTGCTGCCCTACCGGGCTATTAAAAGTTTTTGGATACCAGCACATCATCCGGCGCGGACGCCTTCACCAGTTCCAGGGTGTAATCTTTCTTGCCCTGCGCTGCGCTGATGCGAACCTGATAAATACCACCTTGCGCGAAGTCGTGACGGAACTTGCCGAAGCGAAGAATGCCAGCCTGGTCGGCAAATACTTCCACGGAATGTTTGCCGGCTTCAATCTGCACACTCTGCGTACCCGCTTGCTCGGTAATGCGCTCACCATCCACCTTGAACAGCGATGCCTTGGCATCGCTACTGGTGGGCATCTGCCAACCCGCATCTTCACCTTGTGCCGCCGGTGCCGACAGCTGGTTATCCACGCTCAACGTGGCCGCCTGCTCGCCGGTGGGGGCATCATACATGCCGGTCGTTGCACAACCTGCCAACATCAGAGTCGAGACCAGCGACAACGAAAGTAAACGCAACATACAACCTCCTTGGTTATTCTTTTAATGGTCGGCAAAAACCCAGGGTTCGCGCTCCATGCGACCTTTTTCATAGGCACGAATCGCATCCGCTTCATTCAGGGTCAGGCCAATTTCGTCCAAACCGTTCAACAAACAGTGCTTGCGAAACTCATCAATATCGAAAGGCAGCGGCGCCCCGGTTTCGGGAATCACCTGTTGGCCCTCCAGATCAATGGTGATCCGGTAGCCCTCCTTGCCGTTAACAGCCTGAAACAGGGCTTCCACGTTATCTTCCGACAACACAATGGGCAATAACCCGTTTTTGAAGCAGTTGTTGTAGAAGATATCGGCAAAGCTTGGGGCAATGATCGCCTTGAAGCCGAAATCCATCAACGCCCAAGGCGCATGCTCACGGCTGGAGCCGCAGCCGAAATTGCGGCGAGTGATCAGAACACTGGCACCCTGATAAGCCGGCAGGTTCAGCACAAAGTCTTTATTCAGCGGACGAACACTGTTGTCCTGGCCCGGAAATCCTTCGTCCAGATAACGCCACTCGTCGAACAGGTTCGGCCCGAAACCGGTCCGTTTGATGGACTTGAGAAACTGCTTCGGGATGATCTGATCGGTATCCACATTGGCACGATCAAGCGGGGCAACCAGACCATCATGACGCACAAACTTTTCCATGGTGTTGCTCCTTATGCCTGATCGAGTTCGCGAATATCGACAAAATGGCCTGCCACTGCTGCCGCTGCCGCCATGGCCGGGCTGACCAAATGCGTACGGCCGCCGTTGCCCTGCCGCCCCTCGAAATTACGGTTCGAGGTAGAGGCACAGTGCTCCCCGGCTTCCAGACGGTCCGGGTTCATGGCCAGGCACATGGAACAGCCCGGTTCACGCCATTCAAAACCTGCCGCCACAAAAACCTTATCCAGGCCTTCTTTTTCAGCCTGCTGCTTGACCAGGCCCGACCCCGGCACCACCAACACCTGCTTGACGCTACCGGCCTTCTGGCGGCCTTTGGCCACTTCCGCCGCCGCCCGCAAGTCTTCGATGCGAGAGTTGGTACAGGAGCCGATGAAGACACGGTCAACCTTGATATCCGTCACCGGCATTCCAGGCGTCAGGCCCATGTACTCATAAGCGCGGGTCATGCCAGAGCGTTTGACTTCATCACTTTCCGCCGCCGGATCCGGTAAGTTGGCATCCACCGGCACCACCATTTCCGGGCTGGTCCCCCAAGACACCTGAGGCTTGATATCCGCCGCATCAATGTTGACCTCTTCATCGAAACGAGCATCAGCATCAGAGACCAGCGTACGCCAGTAAGCTTCCGCCTTGTCCCAATCCGCGCCCTTGGGGGCAAACGGGCGGCCTTTTACGTAATCGATGGTCACATCATCCACCGCCACCATGCCGGCACGGGCGCCGGCTTCGATGGCCATGTTGCAGACGGTCATGCGCCCTTCCATGCTCAAGCTGCGCATGGCACTACCCGCAAATTCCAGTGCATACCCGGTGCCGCCTGCGGTACCAATCACGCCAATAATATGCAGCACCACGTCTTTCGCTGTCACACCGGCACCGAGGTCACCGTCAACAGAGACGCGCATATTATTCATTTTCTTGGCCACCAACGTCTGGGTAGCCAACACATGCTCTACTTCACTGGTACCGATACCGTGAGCCAGGCAAGCCAGCGCGCCATTGGTGGAGGTGTGGGAATCACCACAGACCACGGTCATACCGGGCACCACAGCACCCTGCTCAGGCGCCATCACATGCACAATGCCCTGACGCACATCGCCAATACCAAATTCGGTAATGCCGAATTCTCGCGTGTTGTTTTCCAGTGTTTGCACCTGAATCCGCGAAGTATCATCGGTAATGTCAGCGGCACTCTTGAATGGCGTCGTCGGCACGTTATGGTCGATGGTGGCCACACTGGCGCTGGTCCGCCACGGCTGACGGCCAGCCAGTCGCAGGCCCTCAAACGCCTGGGGTGACGTCACCTCGTGGATGATCTGCCGATCAATATAGATCAGCGCAGAGCCATCTTCGCGCTGGGTAACGAGGTGGGCTTCCCACAATTTGTCATAGAGGGTCTTGCCTGCCATGCCTTTCTCCTGAACCGTAGCGTATTGCCGCAGCGTATTGTCACAACTATGGCTGGTTTATCACTGTTAATTAATGTAGAACTACGCCATCAATAAATCCAATTCATATTTTTCATTTTTAAGATAACCAATTATTATCCTCCGTACCGACACTGTGGATGCCCCGGGAATGATCGACACCCCAACGCTAACCGCCTTTATGGCCGTTGCCGAAACCGGCTCATTTTCTGGCGCGGCTGAGCGCCTGTACATTACTCAGCCCGCCATCAGTAAACGTATTGCCCTGCTGGAACAACAGCTTGAAGCCCGTTTGTTTGATCGTGTGGGTCGCCAAATTCAACTGACAGAAGCCGGCCGCTCACTGCTACCGCGGGCGCGCCAGGTACTGATGGACGTGGAAGACATGGCCCGCGCCATCCACGATTTATCCGGGGAAGTGGGCGGCAAACTGCGAATTGGTACCAGCCACCATATTGGACTGCACAGATTGCCGCCGGTTCTACGCCAATTTTCCCGCGATTACCCGCTGGTGAAGCTGGATATCCACTTTATTGATTCCGAAGAAGCCTGGGAAGGCGTATTGCATGGGGAGCTGGAAATGGGCGTGGTCACCCTGCCCCCACAACCGGATGAACGCCTGCACAGTGAGGTAATCTGGAACGACCCGCTGGTGTTCATGTGTGCACCAGAGCATCCGCTGGCCAAGCAGGAAAACCTGACGCTGGAGGCCTTCACCAACCACAGCGCCATCCTGCCCTCACCGGTAACCTTCACTCGCGGCATCGTGGAACGGCTGTTCGATGAGCACAACCTGAAGCTGGATATCGCCATGTCCACTAACTACCTGGAGACCATCCACATGATGGTCTCCATCGGGCTGGGCTGGAGCGTGCTCCCCGCCACCATGGTCGATCGAGGAATGGTGCAACTACCTGTGGACGCGCCACTGCCACAGCGCCAGCTTGGTGTCGTCACGCACCCGGCGCGCAGCCAGTCCAATGCAGCACAAGCCTTCCTGCGCGCCCTGCGCAGCCAGATTATCTGAAGGAACGACGTTAGGCGGCTAGCGGTGCGGCCGGGTAACACCCCCGACCACCAAAAGCGACGCCGCCACTGCCGCCACCGCTGACGCCACGAAAAACAGCAGCACGCCCCATTGCTGCCATAACAAGCCCGACAAGCCTGCCCCGGCAGCCCAGCCAGCACCAAAACCCAGACTGGAATACAGGGCTTGTCCCTGGCCGCCCAGCGCCTCACCGAACTGACGGTGAACCCAGGCAATGCTGGCCGCATGGAAACTGCCAAAGCTGGCCGCATGCAGCAGCTGAGCCAGCGCCAACAACCACAACGAGTCTCCGGCCACGCCAATCATCAACCAGCGCAGAGACGCCAAGAGCAGGCTGGCCACCAGAATCCAGGGAATATAAAAGCGCGATAGCAGGCGATGCATCACCAGGAATAACCCCACTTCTGCCACCACCCCCAGCGACCACAGCAAGCCGACAATGAATTTGCTGAAACCCAGATCTTCCAGATAGATGCTGTAAAAGGTGTAGTACGGGCCATGGGACAGCTGCATCAGGAAGGACGCCACCAGAAACAAGCTTACCGCCGGACGGCAGAGCACCTGCCACACGGATGCCCCCTGCCCTGCCGCTTGCGCACGAGGCGCATTACCCGCCGGAAGCGTAAGCGTCCCCAACCAAAGCAGCCACAACAGGCCACTGAGCACCCAGGGCAGCACCGCCGTTCCGGCCCGGTCCAGCACTTCGCCCAACACCAACACTGCCACAATAAAGCCCACCGAGCCCCACAGCCGCACATGGCTGTAGCGGTGCGACTGTGAGCCAAGCGACTGAAGGGTAAGCACCTCGAACTGGGCCAATACCGCATTCCAGAAGAAGCTGAAAGACACCAGCAACGCTGCCATGGACCAGAACGTGTCCACCCAGAACACGGGCAGGAACACGATGGCCGCCAACAGGTTACCGGCACGAATGATACGCAGACGCTGGCCGCTTCGATCAGCCAACCAGCCCCACAAATTTGGAGCACCGATTTTGGTGAGCTGGGGAATGGCCATCAGACCGCCGATGGCGGCCGCGCTAAAGCCCAGGTCTTTCAGGTACAGGGACCAGTACGGCACCAACGTGCCGAGCAGCCCGAAGTAGAAGAAGTAGAAGCCTGACAATCGCCAGTAATAGGGCATGGAAGAGGGACCTTGCGCTTGACTGGGGGTGACGCCTGACGCCTGACGCTAATCAGCATAGAATCGCCTTTCTTCGCCTCAAGCGTCTTTTCGTTTTCTTTGCCTGGCCTCGAGCCTCCAGCGTCTTGCGCTATCTCAGCCCGGAATCGGGGCAAATGGCGGCACCACATCGCCGTTCTGGCCACGGTGGCGCAGATAATGGTCCATCAGCACAATGGCCAGCATGGCTTCAGCAATGGGCGTCGCACGGACCCCCACACATGGATCGTGGCGCCCCTTGGTCACCACCTCGGCGGGCTCACCGTCCAGCCCGATGCTCTTGCCGGGAATCAGAATGCTGGAAGTAGGCTTGAGCGCCATGGCCACGCGAACGGTCTGCCCGGAACTGATACCGCCCAGCACGCCACCCGCATGGTTACTCAAAAAACCGTCCGGGGTCATTTCATCGCGATGCTGCTCACCGCGCTGGTTCACCACTGCAAAGCCGTCACCGACTTCCACCCCTTTCACCGCATTGATGGACATCATCGCCTTGGCCAGATCCGCGTCAATGCGATCAAAAACCGGCTCTCCCCAACCAGGCGGCACGCCATCGGCAAACACTTCCACGCGGGCCCCAATCGAAGAGCCGTCTTTGCGCAATGCGTTGATCAGATCTTCCAGGGCCGGCACCTTGCCCTCATCCGGGAAGAAGAACGGGTTATTGTTCACTGCCGACCAATCACAGGATTCCGCCTTAACCTCACCGATCTGAGTACAGCCACCGTAAATACGAATCCCCAGGCGCTGCTCCAGAAATTTGCGGGCAATAGCGCCGCCGGCCACACGCATGGCGGTTTCCCGGGCGGAAGAACGCCCGCCACCCCGATAATCCCGGAAACCGTATTTCTGGGTGTAAGTGTAATCCGCATGGCCGGGGCGGAAGGTGCCGGCGATATTGGAATAATCCTTGGATTTCTGGTCGGTATTCTCGATCAGCAGGCCAATGGAGGTACCTGTGGTCTTGCCTTCGAACACGCCGGAGAGAATTTTCACCTGATCCGGCTCGCGGCGCTGGGTGGTGTAGCGACTAGTGCCCGGTTTACGGCGATCCAGCTCGACCTGCAGGTCCGCTTCGCTGATTTCCAGGCCTGGGGGGCAGCCGTCCACGATAGCGCCCAGGGCCGGGCCATGACTTTCACCAAAGGTGGTAATGCGAAAACGCTCACCAAAACTGTTGCCGGACATGCTGCCCCTCTTTCAAAATTAATAAAATCAATGTACTGCCACCAAAACCAGCCAAATCACTTCAGGCTAAAAAGCGGGCCCTTCAGCGAAGCTGGCTCAATGCGCCAGGAAGGCGTCACGGTATTCTAGCAGCTGCGCGCGGGTAAGCATGAACACCCCATGCCCACCTCGCTCGAATTCGAACCAGAAGAACGGCACCTGGGGCCATTCCTGCAACATGGCCTCCCAACTGTTGCCCACTTCCACGATCAGCACTCCGTCGTCCGTGAGCTGTTCCGGAGCATCCAGTAACAGCCTGCGCGTGAAGTCGAGACCGTCATCGCCAGACGCCAGCGCCAGCTCTGGCTCGTGGCGGTACTCGTCCGGCAGACTCGCCATATCCTGGGCATCCACATAGGGCGGATTGGACACGATCAGGTCATAAGGACCATCCACCGCCGCCAGCCCATCGGACTGCAACGCCCGCACCTGCTCCTCAAGACCGTGACGCTGGATATTTTCCTCACACACGGCCAGTGCCTCGGCACTGATATCACTACCATCCACTTGCGCGTGCTCAAAGGCGTAGGCGCAGGCAATCGCGATGCAGCCACTGCCGGTGCATAAATCCAGCACCCGATGTACCCGCTCAGGGTCCACCCAGGGCGTAAACGATTGTTCGATCAACTCAGCCAGTGGGGAGCGCGGGATCAGCACCCGCTCGTCCACGTAGAACGGCAGGCCGCAAAACCAGGCTTCATGGGTCAGATAGGGAACCGGGACCCGGTCATTCACTCGCTTGACCAATTGACTTACATAGCTGCTGATTTCAGAGGGCAACAAACGGGCATCAAGCACCCGGGGATCACTATGCAGTGGCAATGCCAGCTGGTGCATCAACAGGGCCAGGGCCTCGTCCCAGGGATCATCGTTACCGTGGCCATAGAACACCCCGCCACTGCGCAGCATACTTTCCCCGAAACGCAAACAATCGCGAACCGTTTGCAGGGTGGCCATGGCCTCATTCTGTTGTTGCGAACTGATCACGCATCCACCTCCACCGACAACACGCTAACGACAATGGCGCCGATCACCTGTGATCCTGCACCGTTGACGAACACCCGTAAAAAGAAGCGCTGAAGATTAGCACAGAATCGGTTATAAAAGCCTGTCACGCTTGCAGTAAAAGGACAGTAATGAGTGCGGTTACGGTAACGCAAGACGGGCCCTTTGCCCTGGTCGAGCTAAAGAAAGGCACCCAGGTGGACATGCGTGTTCAATTATCCATTTACCGGCAGCGGCTTCGCTTGTTCAACCAGTACCAGCAGCATAAACAGCTCACCATTTATGTTGGCCATATCAAGGGGTTGGATTATACCGCCGCCCGCTATTCCTGCGGCGAGGATTTTGCGCAAATAACTGAAGCCAAGGCCATGGTGCTGGAAAGCATACTCAACCGAACCTTTGCCAATATGATGTTGAAACTTAACAAACCCGCCTTTCCAGTTTACATTTGTGGCAGCATCAACCAGGCCAAGGAGTGCCTTCTCAAACATCACCCACAGGAGTGAGCACTATCTGGTTATTAAAAACAGAACCGGATGCCTTCAGCATCGATGATCTGCGCAACAGCAAGAACGCCACCAGCGGCTGGGATGGCGTGCGCAATTACCAGGCTCGCAACCGCCTGCGTGACGAGATGAAAGCCGGCGATACCGTGCTGATCTACCATTCCAGCTGTGCCGTCCCCGCCATTGTTGGCGAAGCCCGCGTCACCAGCGCCCCCTACCCCGATCCGACCCAGTTCGACCCTGCAGCGGATGGCTATGATCCACGTAGCACCCGGGAAATGCCCCGCTGGTATCAGGCCGATATACAGTTTGCCTGCCACTATCCGCTGCCATTGACGCTGAAACAGATCAAACACCACCCTGAGTTTGCCGACATGGAGCTTGTGGTTCGGCCTCGCCTGTCGGTACAGAAAGTGTCCGAACGGCAACTCCAGCTCATTCGGCAAATAAGCCAACCTGTGGACGCCACCGCATAGGGCACACCACGCACCACAAAAAACACCAGCACCACAACAGGGCACCAGTTAATACAAAAGAACTAAAAACCCCTGATTCCATCGGCTTTACGTACTGGCACAGCGGTTGCAATCCCTTCTCATAATCAATAACGAATGGGATTCACCGTTATGCTGCTGCGACGCTATCACTGGCTTTCTCTGCTGATTCTTCCCGAGTTCGCCAATGCCGACACCCTGACCGCCACCGATACCGTCTGGATTGCCATCGCCGCGGCGCTGGTGTTCTTCATGCAGGCAGGTTTTGCACTGCTTGAGAGCGGCCTAAGCCGGGCGAAGAACTCGTTAAACGTGGTCATGAAGAACTACATGGACCTGTGTGTGGGCACCCTGGTGTTCTGGGCCGTAGGCTTTGGCTTGATGTTCGGCACCAGCACTAATGGCTGGTTCGGGCAGGACCAGTTCATGCTCAACCACGCCGATGGCAGCACCTGGGCTATGCTCCTGTTCCAGATCATGTTTGCCGCCACCGCCGCCACCATCGCCTCCGGCGCCATGGCAGAGCGCACCCGCTACGTGGGGTATTTATTCGGCGCCGTGGTGATCACCGGGCTCATCTACCCATTGTTTGGCAACTGGGCCTGGAACAGTAACGGCTGGCTGGCACAAATGGGCTTCATTGATTTCGCCGGCTCCACGGTAGTCCACAGTATCGGTGGCTGGTGTGCGCTGGCCGGGATTATGGTGGTAGGCCCGCGTCTCGGGCGTTTCGATAGCCAGGGCAACCCACGCACCATTCCCGGCCACAACCTTTCCTATGTGGCACTGGGCGGCTTCATCCTTTGGTTCGGCTGGTTTGGCTTCAATGGGGGCTCCACCCTGTCTGCCAGCGTAGATATCGCCAAGGTGAACCTGAATACCCAGTTGGCTGCTGCGGCCGGTGCCGTGGGTAGCGTCATCTACCGCATGGTAAGCCGTCGCCCGGTATTGCTGACAGAAACCGTCAACGGCAGCCTGGCCGGGCTGGTGGCAGTAACTGCGGGCTGCGCCGTTATGTCACCAGGGTTCGCTATCATCACGGGCCTGGTGGCCGGCGCGCTGGCCGCCTTCGGCGCCCGTATTCTGCTCGCGTTCCGCCTGGATGACGTGGTCGGCGCTGTGCCTGTGCATGCCTTCGCTGGTGCCTGGGGCACCTTGGCCGCCGGGATGTTCTACGATGGTGATTTGTTCAATGGCCAACGAGTGATGGTGCAACTGCTCGGCGTTGTCGTGGCCTTTGGCTGGGCATTCTTCACCGCGCTAATCATGTACATGCTGGTGTCCATTCTCGCCGGCCTGAGGGCCCCGGCACTGCATGAACAACGCGGCCTGGATCTGAGCGAACACGCCGAAACCGGGTACCCGGAATTCCCCCAGAACACGCTCTACAACAATGAAACCTACAATGCGGACAGGGCCCACGGTCAGGAGCAGCATCCATGAGCCCTGCGCCCATCAGCCAAAGCGTTCAGCGCCGGCGACGCGCCATCGTCACCGGGCTGACGCCCTACATGAATGAACCTGTATTGCTGGAGGCTATCAGCCACTGGCAACAGCACTACGCGGAGCGGCCCAGCTTTTCTTTGCAGGGCTTTGTCAGCGATCTGTGCCGCCTGTTCGACATGGGCGAGCGTCGCCACCACATCCACATGAGCCTGGTGCAAGCGATGACGCTTTCCGACAGTGAGCTGGCCGCCGACCCTCTCGCCGACAGCAACGAACACGACACCGACGCCCACCCCTGCACCCATGCCTTTCAGTGCCTGCTCCAGGCCCTGTGGCAAGGGCTTGGCAAACGGTCGGCCACCCAGTTACAGCTGGATCTCGGTGCGCAACTGCGCCAGAGCAGTGTCAGCCCCGAAACCCGCCTGACCATGGAGTACTGGCTGCAATCACCGGAGAAACCCCTGAGCCCCCTGCCCTTGGCCAGTTTGCGCGATCAACTGAATCGCACCTACATCCTGTTATGCGAACGGCTTGGACCCGTCGAGGCGGACCGGCAGCTCAAGTGCGCTTACCAGACAACGTTGGCTCGGCTGGACCACAGGAAAGCCCTGCAAGCACTGATGTAACACTCCCTCGCTGTGCACAGAGACAGGATCAGGTACCCTCAAGGATTGAATAAATACCGGCACGGATTGCCACTTGCAGCCTGCCAAGGGGGGACAGTGAAATTACACCACCAGATATTCATAGCCATGCTCGCCGGCGCACTGGCCGGCAGCTTTACCGCTGAATCCAGCACGCTGTTTGGGCTGCCTGTGCTGGGCGGCTACGATCTGGTGGGAACCCTGTTTATCAATGCCCTGAAGATGGTCGTCATTCCGCTGATTGTAACGGCCATTATCAACGGCATGGTGGGTGTGGGGGATGGGCAGAATCTGGGCCGAATGGGCCTGAAAACCGTGGCCCTGTACATGACCACCACTCTGGTGGCCGTGTTGATTGGTCTCACCGTGGTCAACCTGTTCTCCCCTGGCATTATCAACGACCAACCCGCCCGGGAGCTGCTCGGCCTGGCCACCGAAACCCAGGATGCGCTGGCCAAAATCGAAGGCCGCGGGGCCGGCGACTTCACCGACATCCTGCTCCAGATGCTACCGCCCAACCTGATCGCGGCTGCGGCCAATGGCCAGATGCTCGGGCTTATCATCTTCTCACTGCTGTTCGGTTTTTTCCTGCGAACCGAGCGCTCGCCCTCCGGCCAGAGCTTGCGCAACATCATCGACGGCATTTATCAGGTGGTGATGAAAATCACCATGTTAGTCATTCGCTTCACCCCCCTGGGTGTATTTGCCCTTATCGCTGCCACCGTCACTCGCACCGGCATGGACGCCATTGAGCCTCTCGCCTGGTTCTTCCTGACCGTACTGGTCGCACTGGCGCTGCATGCGTTTGTGTTCATGCCAATTCTCATTGCGTTGGCCACCAAGCGGTCACCACTTCGCCATGTTCACGCCATGACCCCGGCGCTACTCACCGCCTTCTCATCCGCCAGTTCAGCCGCGACGCTGCCACTGACCATGGAATGTGTACAGAAACGCTCCGGTGTCTCGACCCGCACCAGCAGCTTTGTGCTGCCATTGGGGGCCACCGTCAATATGGACGGAACCGCCTTATATGAGTGCGTCGCCGCCATGTTTATTGCCCAGGCTTATGGCCTGGACCTGTCGCTAACCACCCAGTTCATGATCGTGATCACCGCCCTGCTCACCTCCATTGGCGTGGCCAGCATTCCTGCTGCGTCATTGGTGGCGATTACAGTGATTCTCGGCGCCATCGGCCTGCCGGCAGAAGCCATCGGGCTGATTCTGGTCACCGACCGGGTACTGGATATGTGCCGCACTGCCGTCAACGTGTGGGGGGACAGTGTCGTCACCGTGGTACTGGCGCGAAGCGAGGGGGAAGACGAGGTATTGTCGCTACCGGTCTCCGAAATGGAGAAGGTAACGACAACAGCCGGGCATGAGGGCCGTGATGCAACCGTTAGTGAACAGCCTTAGAATGCGTGCCGGGAACCAACATTATCCCAATCGCGCTTGATGGATACAGCGGCACTGGCAATAACCGGCACCATACAGGCAAACGCCAGCATTGCGAAAAACAGGCTTTCACCATTATTTTCAAGGCCTGCAACGAGCATAACTGTCACCGAAACCGCAATCATCAGGGCCAAGGTATCTTTGAACAAACGTGAGAATAAAGTCATAAAAATTGCTCCCTTCAATGCTTTATGTGAACACATGTTAACTATATAATTGATCAAGTCAACACTTGTTCACTAAAATAGTTTTGTTCTTATTCCCATACCCTGGAGACACGTTGAAACAATCACCCACCCTCCTGATCACCAGAGGCTGCACCCCGCTCGGCCAGGCCTTGGCCCGTGCCGCTGCCGGGCACTACCGGGTTGCCATCGCCAGTGACGACTCACGCACCGGCAATGCACTATGCCGCGATTTGCACGAAGACGGCCACGAAGCCCTCTTCATTGAGACAGTGGTGGGCAATTCACAGGGTATTCAACGGGGTATAAATCGAGTGCTGCGCCGCTGGCAACAGCTGGATGTGATCATTAATTTGCCAGGCAATTTGTTGGTGGGGCCTTTTGAAGCCACCCAAGAACAGCAGTGGCAAGGGCTGGCCAGCCAGCAAATGATGCACGTGGTGCACAGTTGCCAACGCGCACTGACCGCCATGAAGAAACAAGGAAACGGAAGGATTATTAAGGTAGTGCCCGATTGCGGTTTACTGGCCGGGCCCCTGACATCCGCAAGCAGTGCCACCTACGCGGCAATCGTCGCGCTCACCGAAAGCCTGAACAGCGAACTGGCCAACAGCCCCGTGAGTGCCAACCTGATTGCCTTGCCTCTCTACCGGGAACTCTCTCAACAACTGGATGCCACAGATCCTCTCAGCCAGGCCCGCTTTGAGCGCAAAACACGTGATAGTCTGGATACCGCCCGCTCGCTGAGTGCCGATATTATGGCCATGCTGGGCAAGCCCGAAAGCGTAACCTTACATCTGCCCTCAGCCCCGACCCGAGCACAATGGCGCCTCAAGCGCTGGTTCAGAAAACGCTGGGACGACAATATGCAACGACGCGGCCAGCGCTATCGCCGCAGGGAGCCTGAGCCGTAACCCAGACCTGGCATCAATCAGGTAAAGGTTTCCACGTAGCGCAGTGTGTGCCGGTAATCCCCAGCCAGCGCATCGTCAATTTTCGGGGCAACCAGCGATACCAGCTTTTTCCCCACCAGCGGTACCGAACTGCTTATTTCCACTTCGGTGTGCTGAACCGACGCCTTGTCATCCCCGGTAAGCACCATCACGCCACAGATTTTCATGGGCACACTGCCTAATTCAAACCGGTATTCGGCCTGATAACGGCCCACTTGTGACGTAGGTGTCCAAAGAAATTCCGTTAGCAAATCAGCACTTTCCGGCAGGAAACGGCGCGCCATGGACGGCACCTTATCCGTACGGATTTCAATCGGCTGGATCAGCTGAATTAATTTTCCCCGCGGCGTATCCTCAAACGCACCAAAACGGTAATTATCCACCTTGCCCCATTCATAGCGGGTTTCATAAAACGTTTTGCTCGTCAGGATTTCGTAAAGACGATCCACACCGACGGGGTACTGGCGGTCAACCATCACTTTCATACTGTCTCCTGCCCTGACGCCGTGCGCTTCATCAACTGCAGCAGTGGCGTCAGCTGGCGTTTCAAATTCGGTAAGGCACTGACAACGGCGCGGGTTTTTCCGGCACGTAACAGCGCCAGTGCCTGTTCAATGGTTAATATGGGTGCAGCGTCATCCACCGACAAGGTGGTGTCTGCATCATCACTCAATACGGCACCTGGCCCCAGGGTGCGGGCCTGTTTCAACTGTTCATCCAGCGTCAGTTGTACCTGACGCGGCGTCAATCCCGCATGAGGAGTCGGGGTCTGGATAATCACGGTCAGCGGTAAACGCTGCACCTTGCCCCGAAACTGATAAGCCAGTTTTTCGCTGACCTTCAGCGCTCGCTCCACAAAACGCTTGGCACCAGCAGGCCCGGCACTGGGCAACAGCACCGTAAATTGTGCCACGCTGCTACGCGCCAGGGAGTCCTCCTTGCGGATCACCCCCCGCAGTAATTGCGCCAATTTCAACAACACCATATCCGTTCGCTTTTTACCAAGCTGTACGAAAAGTTGATTAAATTGGTAAATCTCCAGTTGCACCATCGACAGCTTGTACTGTTGGCGCGCCGCCAATGCCAGTTCCTGGCGCATGCGGTGCTCCAGATAACGGCGGTTACCAAGCCGGGTAAGCGGGTCCATCATTGCCTGCTTGGCCAGTTCCTTGCGCTCATTCTGGTAATTGGCATGGGCTCTGGCCCGGGCCAGCAAATCCGTGGAATTAAACGGCTTACTGATAAAATCCGTACCGCCCAGGCGCAAGGCTTCGGTTCGGGCTTCTTCATCTTTTTCCGCACCGGTCACAATGATTACCGGCAACCCGGCGATGCCTTCATCCTCGCTGGTGCGAATTTTTTTCAGCAACGCAAAGCCATCCATCTCCGGCATGGCCAAGTCCGAAAACACCACACTGATGGACGGATTGTTGCAAATCATGGTCCAGGCCTGAAGCCCGTCCTCAGCCACCTCGACACGAAACTCGCCGCCCAGCATCTTGTCTGCTGCCAGGCGCATTACCTTGGAATCATCCACAAACAGCAGTAAAGGTTTGGGCGCTTTATCCATGATTGCCGGTTTCCTTTTCCAGAAGTGCCAGCGCACCGTGAGGCCCGGGCTCACGTCCGCGCACGTAGCCATAAAGCCGTGACCGGCGCTGACAGAAATCCCCCCGCACAATGGCAGGCAAATAGTGTTCGTTGAGTAGATGCCCTGGCCGGGCTGCCATGCAGTAAACCGTACCGGCGGTGCTATCTAGATGGGAGAGGATGCCCAACTGGGCGAGGTAATCCCGCCCATTGGCAAAATGCTCCACATAGGGCACCGGGTGGCCAGCCGCCAGGGTCAGCTGCGGATCGATATCCAGGCTGTCTGCCACGCCGCCAATGCAATACAGCTCCAGCTTCTTGACCAGAGGGCGGGTACTGGGATGACGCAACAGCTTGCGAACGATGTAACTGGCAACGATGGAACCCTGAGAGTGGCACACCAGCACCACGCGTTCATTATTCTCCAGCGCATCCACCAGAATGTGCATTGCTGGCCGTGACAGTTTGCCATCCTTACGCAGCGTTCTGGCGGTAATCGATTCGGCCACATCGCGCAGCAAGCCCCAAGTCGGGGTATGAATCAGGTGCACCGGGCGCCCGAACAAACGCGCGATTTCTGACGCATTGAGCAACGCCACTGGCCCGGCCGTTCCCATGCCGTTAATGAAGAACCAACGGCTGCGCGTGTTCTCGCGCCCGGATCGGGGCGGATGGCATACCAGCGTGCCCTGGCTGATAGATTCGCGAGTAGAAGGAACCAGTAGTTGCAGCAAGGACAGCAGGGCTTCGCCACGGCTGGAATAGGACGACCAGGAAAGCTCAGAACGGACGCCCGGCTCATCCCCCGCCGGTATCACCATCCGGGGAATGTCGGTGATGTGATTCAGGCTCAGGCGCAAATCCCGCTGAATGGCGGAACGGTTATCGATGACGTGGCGTAACCACTGTCGGGGACGGTGCAACATCTTCCTGCCCTGCCTTTGTGTTCTGTTTTTCTTATGTGCCGAGGTTATCTGTTCGCGCTCATAGCAAAGTCAAAGCCTGGAGAGGCACTAGCGCTGTCAGCACACCAGAGTACGACGAAATCAGCAGACCAAGAATAGCAGGAAATTACCAAAGAGAGATCACAGAAGTGAAAAGCAGGCGGAAAACCCAGGGCGCTTGCCCCGCAGTGCTATGCGCAAGACTGCCTGCGGCGCATCGTTGACACAGACCGCACGCAGGCAAGAACGATCAGACGAAATACATCAGGAGCCATTCAGCGGCCAGTGCAGGCTTGTCCTCACCTTCGATATCCACCGTAAATGCAAACTTGAGCAACCACTGTCCCTGCCGTTTTTCGGTGGTTTCCAGCAAGGTGGCACGGGCACGCACCCGTTTACCTTCTTTCACCGGGGCCATGAAGCGCAGCTTGTCGAAACCATAATTCATCGCCATTTTCATGCCTTTAGGCATCAGAAAATCGTCGATGGAGGCTTGAAGATAGGGCAATAACGACAACGTCAGGTAACCATGAGCAATGGTGGTGCCAAACGGTGTATTGCGCGCCTGTTCCGGGTCCACATGAATGAACTGATGATCCAGGGTAGCATCGGCAAACGCATTGATGCGCTCCTGATCGATCTGAAACCAGTCTGAAGCACCCAATTCCTTGCCAACGTAATCGGCCAATGCTGCTACCTCAACCACTTTCATTATGCTGCTCTCCTAACGGAATCTGTCACGGTTTTCTTCGAGGATAACCGCACAGACTCACAGCACCATGACCGATTAAAACCGGATCAATGCATACCCTGGTGGTTTTGGTCACTCTTCGATGGCGGCGTCCGTGTCGCAAAGAAAATCACTAATGCTGGCCGCGACGCGGTCCGGCGCTTCCATGTGCAAATGGTGTCGCCCGGGCAATCGTACAATCGTGGCACCGTTCAACCAGCCCAACCGGTGATCAAACATGCCATTTCCACCCATCCCCTGTTCACCAATAATCAAACAGGTGGGCGCCTTGATCGCGCAGATAAAGCCTTCCACCTGCTCTTCCGTAAGGCGCAGAAAAGAAGTGAGCCTCAGGCGGCTGTCTGCCCGCCAGGTCCAGCCCCCTTCCACCGGCATCAAGCCGCGCTCGCTCAGCAACGCGGACGACGCATGATTCAGCCCACCAAAACCCTTGGTACGCGCTTCAATGGCATCCTCTACGTGGGGATAAACCGGCTTGCGCTTTCCCGCCAGAGAAACGGAATCATCCAAGGCCTTACGCAAGTTGCTAGCCACATCCTTGCCATCGGTGCTGGGCGGCCCCAGCCCTTCGATCAACACAAGCCGGGAAACTCGCTCCGGGCAAGCGGCCGCGAACAGGCAAGCAATGCCCGCGCCCATGGAATGCCCCATCAATGTGAAACGTTTCCAGCCCAGCTGATCCACCACCGCCAGTACATCACGCACATGATCCACCAAGTGTGTGACCACACCGTCCGGGCGATGATCAGAATGGCCATGGCCGGACACATCCAGCGCCAGCAAAGGTCGCTTCAGATAAGCCGAAAGCGGCGAAAACGACGCCGCATTATCCAACCATCCGTGTAGCGCCAGTACCGGCTCAGCGGTTTCGTCATCGTCACGGCCCGGCCACTCGAGCGCACTGAGAGTCTGGCCATACACGCTGAATTGTCGTTCGATGCCGTCCATTCCTCAGCCCCCCTTCGGTTGCAGTTCATCCAGCAGCTCGCGAAACAACGCCAATGTTTGTTCCGGTTTTTCCAGCGGGTACATGTGCGAACCTTCGGCCATGCGATGCAGCATGCGATGGCGCTTCACATGGCGCTTGGCACTGTCATAGAAGGGGGACGGCGAGCCTTTGCCGGTAACAATAGCCCCCGGGACTTTCAGCCGCGGCATCCGCGTTGCGTTAGTGGGGGTATGGCGAAAAATATCCACCTCCACTTCGGGCCGAAAACGCAGCCGCCAACCGTCTTGCCAGGGCTCCACACCGGCCTTCATATAGTCGGACAAGCAACGGGGATCAAACGCCTTGAACAAGCCCCGGGAAGAAAAATAGCTGACCACGGAGTCCCAATCTGGCCAGTAATCCAGGCGCCCACGGCTTTTACCTGCCGGTGTCACTTTATCGATTTGTCCCGTCAGTTTTGCTGCGTGCATCAACGCTCCATGCAGGCCATTCATCATCGGCGGGTCGAGCATAATCAGGCAAGAAAACCAGTCTGGATGGCGTTGCGCCACTAGATACATCAATACCGAACCCAGTGAGTGGCCGGCCCCCACTATGGGCTTGGGAAGCGGTGCCAGCTGTGCCTCCAGTTCCAGGCTAAGACTGTGCCAGCCATTATCCACCGGGAAGGCAGGATCATGGCCGGCGCGATCCAATACCACTAGCTCGTAATCATCCGCCAACGGCGCAAGAAAGGTGTCGTAACTGTGTCCGGGGATACCATTGGCGTGAGCGAAGGCAAGCACCTGACGTTGACCTGATTGTTCAGGCATGAACTCTCCCAGGGGCCAAGGTGTCCGGCCCAAGCAAAAGGCACATCATAGCGGCACTCACAACAGCCACACCATGGCCGATAACGCCATACTTCCAGGCAAGACGTATGCGGCCGGCACTTTTCAGGTAGTGTACAATGCCCGCACAAAGGAGGTGCTATGACCCTGATTTCATTCAACATCAATGGTATTCGTGCGCGTCTGCATCAGCTGCAGGCGGTGATCGACAAGTACCAGCCCGCCTTGATTGGCCTGCAGGAAACCAAAGTCCACGATCCGGAATTTCCGGAGCAAGCGGTTCGGGACATGGGCTACCACCCCTATTTTTTTGGCCAGAAAGGCCACTACGGGGTGGCATTGATTACTCGCGAACCGCTGGAATCGGTGCAGTACGGTTTCCCCACCGACGATGACGATGCCCAGCGGCGGATGATTATCGGCACCCTGAAACATAGCGACGGTAGCCTGATTACCGTACTCAATGGCTACTTTCCTCAAGGGGAAAGCCGGGAGCACCCAACAAAGTTTCCGGCCAAGAAAAAATTCTACGACGACCTGCAGAGTTACCTGATTAACCACCACCAGCCTGGTGATCAGGTCGCGGTGATGGGTGATTTCAATATTTCCTCCACCGATCTGGACATCGGCATTGGCGAAGCCAACCGCAAGCGCTGGCTGCGCGAAGGCAAAACCAGCTTCCTGCCGGAAGAAAGAGAATGGTGGGAGCGCTTGGTGGGCTGGGGGCTGACCGACACCTATCGTCACCAGAACCCCAACACTGACGATGTGTTCTCCTGGTTCGACTACCGGTCCAAAGGGTTTGACCGGGACCCCCGCCGTGGGCTGCGTATCGATACCGTGCTGGCAACCCAGCCGCTAATGGCCAAGCTGGGCACCACCGGGGTGGATTACGACATGCGCGGCATGGAAAAACCCTCGGATCATTGCCCGGTATGGGCACGTTTTAACGGCTGAACAGGGCCTCCCATGAAGATCAGGCTGCACCCGGAAAAGCTGAAAGCCAACCTGGATACCGTTGGCTTTATCATCGACCTGGGCATGATTGTGTTGGTTCTCGCCAATCTGGGCCTGATCCTGTTCGACTGGCTGTTTCAGGTGCCGCTCGTTCAGGAGCTGCTAGCGTCACTGACACCGGGATTCCATAGCTTCTATCGTGACACCATTCACGACGACTTCCTGTTCTACGACCTGTGCTTTGTAGCGGTCTACCTGACCGAGTTCACCATCCGCTGGATCGTCGCCATCGCACGGAAAACCTACCACCGCTGGTTCTTCTACCCCTTTGCGCACTGGTACGATTTGCTCGGTTGCATTCCCGTTGGCAGCTTCAGGTGGCTACGAATTCTTCGTGTTATCAGCCTACTTATACGCCTGCAACGCATGGGCATTGTCGACCTGTCGCAAACTTGGCTTGGGCAAACCATTCTCAAGTACTACGGCATCCTCGTGGAAGAAATCTCCGACCGCGTGGTGGTCAATGTGCTCAGCGGCGCTCAGCGGGAAGTCGGCGGCGGCAGCCCCCTCCTCCACCGCATCGAATCCCAGGTACTGGCCCCACGCAAGGAACAACTGGTGAGCTTTGTCGCCACACGCATCGCCAACGCCACCCAGAAAAGTCATGGCCAGTATCGCGATCAACTAGCCGAGTATTTTTCTCACCTGACCGACGAATCCCTGGTGCGCACCCAGGCCGGCCGGCGCCTGGCCGCCATTCCCGTCGCCGGCCCCCGAGCCATCGCACTACTCGGCGATGCCGTGCGCGAAACCGGCAGCGCCTTCGTCGATCAACTGGTAGATGACCTGGCCTCCCCCGCCAATCGCCCCCAATTGGAGCAACTGCTGCACGACCTGATAGATGCTGCCGGCGGTGAAGGTGAGCAACTTGATGCGCTGGTTCGTGACACCTTGCTGGACGTTCTCGAGCAGGTGAAAAACCAGGTTGCCGTTCAGCAGTGGAAGCTGGAAGAAGGAGACGAATCAGAAAAAAGTTGATACGCTCGTGTCAGATAAAAGTATCAACATAGGCACGGTACGGACCACAGCATGAACAGCACCCTCCCCACTGGCGACGACGATCTTCAGCTCCCTGCTTCCCGGGTTCTTCTGGTGGACGACACCCCACAGAATCTGGTTGCCCTGGAAGTCGTACTGGAAGACCTGGATTGCCAGGTGGATAGCGTGGCCAGCGGCAACGCAGCGTTATCCAAACTGCTCAAGGAAGACTACGCCCTGGTGCTGCTGGATGTACAAATGCCGGACATGGACGGCTTTGAAGTCGCGGGTATCATGCGTTCGCACAAGCGCACCCAAAACGTGCCTATCATCTTTGTTACTGCCATCTCCAAGGAAACCCGCTTTGTGCAACAGGGCTACCGCAGTGGCGCGGTGGATTATCTGTTCAAGCCTATCGACCCCCAACTATTACAAAGCAAGGTATCGTTTTTCCTGGGCCTGGATCAGCAAAAAAAGCGGCTGGAAGCCAAATTAGCGCGCGCGCGCCGATCAGAGGCAGAAATGAATGCCCTGTACGGTGAGCAACCCGAATAGCGCCGGGCTATACTGCGACGGTCAGGACGACCCATAAAAAAATATCATGGCCATTTCAATTCCCGGATACAGATTGACCAGCCGGCTGGGCAAAGGCGGCATGTCCCACGTGTTCCTTGCCACCCAGCACTCCTTTGAGCGACAGGTTGCCATCAAGATCCTGGCGCCAGCGCTGGCGCTGGAACCCCGCTTCGCAGAGCGCTTCATGCAGGAAGCGCGTACCGTTGCCAGCCTCAACCATCCGCACATCGTTCCGGTTTACGACGTGGGTGAACACCAGGGCTACTATTACCTCACCATGGAACACGTCACCGGCGGCAGTCTCAAGCAGCGACTCGCCCAGCGGGCACAGGGTGAGTGTTCTCTTGAAGAAAGTACCGCACAAAGCATCCTTCGCCAGCTTGCCGGCGCTCTGAACTATGCCGGCGAACACGGTTTCATCCATCGCGATGTCAAGCCCGATAATGTGTTGTTCCGCGCTGACGGTTCCGCTCTGCTGGTGGATTTCGGTATCGCCTCCAACGTGCTCCGCGACACCAGCGTGACCCAGTCCAACGCCATCATGGGCACACCCAAGTACATGAGCCCCGAGCAACACCGCTCTCAGCCCCTCACCCCCCAATCGGACCTCTATTCCCTGGGCTGCGTGTTCTACGAAATGCTGGCGGGCAAACCTCCGTTTAGCGCCCCGGACGCACGCAGCATGGGGCTGGCTCACCTGCGCGACCCGATTCCCCTTCTGCCGATAGCCCTGCGCCGCTATCAACCGCTGATTCGCCAGTTACTGGCCAAAGACCCGGCCGACCGCCCAGAAAGCGGCAACGCGCTGATTGCCCTGCTGGACAATCTGGAACCGGGGCCGCAGCACTATGCCATCGATCGCTCGCGCTACCGGCCCCAGGAACATGGCGCAACAATCCCGCTGGCTCCACGGTTACGCCTGAAAGAATCCAAATTGGGTTTGAGTTGGCGCGGTAACCTATACCAGTACGATATCTACTTGGTCGCCGATGATTTTGAGCAGTTCCAGTCTCACTTCCCGGTGATGCGCTCCGCACTGATCGACTGGTTCCAGCAACGCGGCGCACGCGGCAAGGCCGTCACCATCAAGGCGACACTGCACCCCTGGATCAGCGGCCGCGTTAAGCAATACCTGAAAGAGCTAAGAAAGACCGAAGGGCTAGAGTTCCTGGCGCGCATTCCCATGGCCATCAACCTGGTCGGCTCCGACGGTGACCCCATCGAAAAACTCGCATGGGGGCCCATGGAAAGCAGCACCAAGGACACCGAAAAATCCTGATATTGAGCCACGCATGGCGCCAAATACCTGAGGCCTAACGCATGGGGCAGCCGCGCAGAGCGGCATAAAAAAAGCACCAACCAATGGTTGGTGCTTAATTCGACCTAAGCCTCACGGTGCAAGGAGACACCATGATTCCCCCCTCAGGTGTGGTTCCGGTGACACGGTTCAGGAGTCTGCCATGCGTTCATTGTGTCACCAAGTTCAGGCTACGATGCCGTTTCGCTGTTGCAAAGACCTGATCGGTGAACGGCGCAGAAATGGCTATCAAGGGTGGAAAATCGCCGATTAACGGCTTGTGAGCTCCTCACCTGGGCTGCATAACCACAGTAATTGCGCCCCATCGGCGGCGGTCACATCCACATCAAAACAGGCAACCGTTCCCACATTAAAGCCCACTCGTTCTGGCACCCCGATCCACTTGGCGGTCAACTGCGACACCAGCGGCATGTGGCTCACCAGCACCGTATTCGCCGCCGGCGGATTCGCAAGCAGCCAGTCAAACAGTGCCTGTGGGTGGCTATCTGGCGTCAGGTAGGGGCATTCCTGCCGTGACAAACCGCTATACACCTGGGCGATACAATCTGCGGTCTGTTGTGCGCGCAGGTACGGGCTCACGATCAGGCCACTGATCTGGACTCCTCGGCCCTGCAAGGACTGCCAATGCGACAGCAGTGACGCCCGCCCGGCTTCCGTTAAGGGCCGCAGTGCATCAGTGGCCGCCTGAGAGACCGCCTGGCCGTGGCGACTAAGATAAAGCTTCATGAGCTGAACGCACCCAGCTGGAATTCCACATCGTGCTTGTACTCACCACTCATCAGATTCTGGATGACCAATTCCAGAGGCTTGCCGTGATAGACCACCTTGTACAACGCAGTGGCCAGAGGCATATACACATCCAGTTCCGCTGCTTTGTCCGCCACCAGCTTGATGGTATTGATCCCTTCGGCGGTCTGGCCAAGATGCGCAATCGCCTCTTCAAGGCTCTTGCCTTCGCCGAGCTGGAAGCCCACCTGATAGTTACGTGACAGCGACGAAGTGCAGGTAGCAATCAAGTCCCCCACACCGGACAATCCCAGGAAGGTCATGGGGTTGGCGCCAAGCTCCACCGCAAAACGGCTCATCTCGGCCAGCGCACGGGTAATTAGAAAACTGCGACTGTTTTCACCGACACCAATGGCTGCGGCCATACCGGATGCCACCGCATAAATATTCTTAAGCGCCCCACCCAGCTCAACCCCATAAATATCCGGGTTGTCGTACACTCGAAAATAATCACAGCTCAGGGCGTCCTGCACAGTCTGCCGTAGCTGTTCATCGGGGCTGGCGATAACGGTGCCGGTGAATTTCTGTTCCACCACTTCCTTGGCCAAGTTGGGGCCACTGAGAACACCGATACGGGTATGCGGCCAATACTGATGCAGCAATTCACTCATCAGCAGGAAACCCTCCGCATAGATCCCCTTGGTGCAACTGATCACCAGAGTATCGTCCGGCACCCACTGGCGCGCCTGTTCCAGCACCTCAGCAAAAGCTTTACTGGGAATCGCCACAAAAACCATGGAGGCATGTGTTAAGGCTTCTTCCAGGCTATCAGTGGCCGTCACCCCTTCCGGCAATTCGGCACCAGGAAGGTAACGGCTGTTTTCGCGGTCGATATTGATCGCCGCTGCGGTTTCCGGATCGCGCACCCACAGGTTCACGCTGTGACCGTTGGCCGCAAGAATGCTGGCCATGGCAGTACCGAAACTACCACCGCCAAGAATCGCGGCATTATGTTTATTCTGCGTCATAGGAACGCCTTTTTTACGGCTTTCGGGCATCATAATTGAAGCCGTGGACAGTTGACAGTTAATCACTGGCCGCAAAGAAACACCCCCTCTTTCTTGAGATAAAAGAGGGGGTGTACAGGTTTTGTGATCAGTGGTCCGTCATCAACTACCGACTGACTTCACCAGCATCTCATGCATTCTGCGCGCTGTTGCCGCGGGATCTTTCGGCAACTGACCTTCCGCCAGCATAGCCTGATCCAGCAACAGTGCCGCCAGATCATCAAAGCGTTCACCGGCATCGATGCCACTCAGCTTGGCCAGCAGATCATGGCTCAGGTTTACCTCCAGTACCGGCTTGTTCTCCGGAACGGGCTGACCTGCGGCTTCCAGCATGCGACGCATCTGCGGGCCAAGTTGGTCTTCCGCCAGAACCAGACAGGCCGGGGAGTCCACCAAGCGCGTGGTCGCTCGCACAGCTTCCACGTGCTCACTCAGGCTACCTGAAAGGCGCTGAATCAGGGGATCATCATTGTTCGCCTGTTCATCATCACCCAGGTCCAGCTCACCACGGGCGGCGTTGACCAGCTTCACATCCTTATAGCTTTCCAGATAACCCACCATCCACTCATCGACCGGGTCGCTGAGCAACAGCACCTCAATCCCTTTCTTACGGAAGACTTCCAAGTGCGGGCTTTGCCGTGCGGCGGACGGGGTGTCCGCTAACAGGTAATAAATGCTGTCTTGCTCCGCCGGCTTGTTCTCCAGATATTGATCCAGGGAGGTGGCCACCGAATCCGGACTACTGCTGGTGGCAAAGCGCAGCAACGCGGCGATCGCCTGTTGGTTGTCACGGTCTTCCGCCACACCTTCCTTGATCACCTGGCCAAACTGGGCCCAGAACGTGGCGTACTGATCATCATCATTGCTGAGTTTCTTCAGCATCTGCAGTACACGCTTGGTCAGCGCGGCGCGAATTTTCTGCACCGGACCATAGTCCTGTAGCAACTCCCGGCTCACGTTCAAGGGCAGATCCGGTGCATCAATCACCCCCTTGATGAAGCGCAAATACTGGGGCAGAAACTGTTCTGCATCATCCATGATAAACACGCGCTGGACATACAACTTAAGGCCACGGTTGGCTTCGCGTTGGTACAGATCAAACGGTGCACGGGCCGGAATATAAAGCAGGCTCGTGTACTCCAGCTTGCCTTCCACCTTGTTATGACTCCAAGTCAGGGCGTCCTGGAAATCATGGCTGATGTGCTTGTAGAAATTCTGGTATTCCTCATCCGTGACTTCGCTGCGCGACCGCTGCCATAGCGCAGTGGCGGAATTCAGGGTTTCTTCCTTGGCCTCATCATCACCGTCCTGGGGCGTCACCAGCACAATCGGGAAAGCCACATGGTCAGAATACTGACCAATCACCTGGCGAATTTTAAAATCGTCAAGAAAATCACGGGCATCATCACGCAGATGCAGAATCACTGCAGTGCCTGATTCATCACGAACAATCGTCTCGACAGAAAACTCGCCCTTGCCATCACTTTCCCAGCGCACTCCGTTGGCCGCCTCTTCACCGGCCTTGCGGGTTTCCACGGTGACGGTATCAGCCACGATAAAGGCCGAATAGAACCCCACCCCGAACTGACCGATCAACTGGGCGTCTTTCTTCTGGTCGCCGCTGAGATTCGCGAGAAATTTTTCCGTGCCTGAGCGAGCGATGGTACCCAGGTTATCAATCACCTCCTCCTCGCTCATACCAATTCCGTTATCGGCAATAGTTAGCGTGCCGGCGTCCTTGTCTACGCTCAGAGTGATTTTCGGCTCATCGCCCTGCTCCAACAGTGCTGGATTATCCAGTGCCTGAAAGCGTCGCTTGTCGCACGCATCGGAGGCATTGGAGATCAGCTCACGCAAAAAGATTTCACGATTGCTGTAGAGGGAGTGAATCATCAAGTGCAGAAGACGGGATACTTCTGCCTGAAACCCATGGGTCTGTTTTTCTGCTGACACGGTTAACTCCTGAACCTGCGGGTAATGTTGAGGAACAGATGTGGGCAAAACGGGGTTTTTCAAGGGGGATGCTCAGGCTCTCTGCTCGGAGATCGCCCATAGGGCTGTGTAGATAACCCGCGAGCCTGCCTGGCTCAGATCAACGCTTGGTCAAATGAGACAAGGCGGAATCAAGATCCGGGAAACGGAAAATGAACCCCTGCTGCTCCAGACGCCGGGGATAAACCCGTTGCCCGCCAATCAACATAGTCGATTGCTCGCCCAGGCCCACCTTCAATGCCGAAGATGGCACACGCAGCAGCGCTGGACGTTTCACTTTCCGAGCCAGGCTATGGTGAAACTCGCGCTGGGTTACCGGAGCCGGCGCACAGGCGTTGAATACACCATCCACTCCGGGGGTTTCCAGAGCACGGACCAGCACCGCCACCATGTCATCAATATGAATCCAGCTTAGCCACTGGTTGCCGTCACCCAGCATGGCACCAAGCCCCAACCGGTACACTGGTAACAACTTACTCAACATGCCGCCATCGTTACCCAGCACGATACCGGTGCGCACCAGGCATAACCGTACCCCCTGCCGCGATACCGGCCGGGCGGCCTGCTCCCAGGCATCGCAGAGTAAATAACCGAAATCACGCTTGCGTGCCGGACTTTCTTCCGACAATTCAGCGTTATCAGCGTTGCCATAAAAACCCACTGCAGAGCCTGAAACCAGTACGGCCGGTTTACGGTCCATCCGGGACACCAAGCTCACCAGCGCTTCGGTGATCCCAACCCGTGACGCAAACAGGGTTTTCTTTCGCCGCTCAGTCCAGCGGCCAGCAAACAGGCTTTCGCCGGCCAGATTCACGATCCCATCAACAGCCGCATCACTCTCGATATCGTCCAGTGAAGTGATCAGGCGCGCCCCCTCCGGCAGCACGCGGGCCGCTTTTCGGGGTTTGCGAGTAAGGACGGTCAGCTCGTGGCCATGGGCTGCCAATCGCCGGCAAAGATGCTGGCCAATGAACCCACTGCCACCGGTTATCAGTACCTTCAACGGGCAGCCTCAATATGTCGAATACTATCGATATCGTAAAAGTACTCCATACTGCCCGCGCCCAAGGGCACACTCAAGGTCAGGTGATCGTCGGCAACAGCCTGCAAAATACCGGTGCGCCGGGGACCTTCGTTAGCGTCAATGGTCACATTTTGTCCTATCAGAGCCTTCAGTTCGCTGTTCGCGGCTGAGGTTTGTTCGGTGGGCGCCTCCTCCACGCTATTGCGCGAACTGGACGCCGCTTCCGCCGGCTCAACCGTGGCCGGCGGCTCACCGTCAAGCTCCGTGAGCAATACTTTCTGACCGGAAGACAGAGTCAAGGACATCAATTCGTCGGCCCCCACGCTGCGCTCCACATTGCCACTGCCCACGTTCATCACCAGCCACAGGCGATCGCCGTTCACCTTGCGCAACACACCCTCCAGGGTGCGACCACTCATGGTTTCCAGCACTACCGACTGATTCTCATACGCCACCAGTTCCGGGAACGTCTGCGTAACCGGTTCCGGCGTACCCGATTCTGCCTCAGCCGGTTTCTCGAAACTCGGCGTCTCCAGCTCTACGCCCCCTTCCTTTGCGGTGGTGGTCACCCGGGTTTCCATGGAACCGGCAACCACTGCCCAGCCCACGTCACTCTTCTCCAGGCGCACCGTACGCTCCTGCACGGCGCCATTGCTCAATGCCACCACAGCCATTACCTGACCGCTGTTTTCCGAGCGGCGCAGGGTCACATGCCGAGCCTGAACCTTACGCACAGCGCCTTCCGGAAACTGGGTTTGCAGAAACTCTTCCGTCACATGGGCCAAGGTATCTTCGTGATCAAAATACAGATCAACCTGACCGTTACGGTAACGCAGGTGGTTGGTATGAGCGGTAAAGTCCCCGGCAAGATAGCTTTTGAAGCTATCTGGCATGACCAGCGTCAGGGAACCCGAAAGCTGCCCCGTGTCCAGCGGCGCCAGCGCCAGCTCCATGCGATAACCACCTTCGAAAATTCGCGTCTCCGGATAATCCTGGTTCTCCGGTTTCCAGGACAGATGGACCACAGGTCCATCCTCATCGGAGGGTCCCACAATCAACGTCCGGCGTTCGGTGATGTCTTCCGGGTTCCAGCCCAGTAGAACACGCACTTCCAGGTCGGCCAGAAACCCTTCGCCCTGGCTCAGGGTTAACACCCCGTCAATCAAGGCAACACGGTCGTACCGGAATGCCTCGCCATGCAAACGCCCGGTCAGGCGTTTTCCTTGCCCCGCCACGACCAGCAGAGCTGACTCTTCCGAGGAAACAAACGCCGTGCTGCTGGCTTTTTTCTCGCCACGCAGAACCTGACCACTCTGGCTGGATACCGGCTGCACGGACACATCCCCCGCCAGGCTGCCACCAGTAATCACGAACAGACCCATTCCTACCGCCGTGGTCAACACGGCCGCAACACGGCCCAGCGCCCACCAACGATAATATTCCCAGTGGCTTTGCACCTGTCCCAGGCTAACCAGTGGCACCAGGAAAAAAAGCGAGCTGTGGCCCCGGCTACCGGCTTCATGCATCAGCCCCAGCGTGGTGATAATGAGCGCGCTTACCCCAACAATGATCAGCAGTTCTGCCATATTCTTATTCTCTCCACGGGTCGTCGCCCTACCAATAACTGGCGAACATCCCCCACTTTACAAAGCCTTTTGCAGGCATTCCAGCACTTAAGTTACTGATTTTTCTATTAGAGTGAAGGGCATGATATGCATCACATTTAGCCTTCCCGGACCGCCCGCTGCAAGCGGTTATTCGTCAACATCCGGACCTTCCGCCCGGACGTTCAACGCCGCTCATCATTGAAAAGGAAAAAAAACTTGTCAGGCTGAAAACCAGAGGATATACAGGCGCTGAGGACATGAGGAAACCGGGGGTCCGGACCTGATTGGCCCATGTAACAGGTTGTTTGAGGAGGTCAGAAAGGAGGCCACCATGAGTAACCATCGTAATGAGCAAGACCTTGATTCGGAAGATCTGCTGATGAACGAAGATTTCGATATCCTGGATGACAGTGTGGATGAGGAAGAGCAGGAAGAGCGTAGTGCTCGTAGCCGCTCTTTCAATATGGACATGCGCCATCGCATCGAAGATCGGCTGGAAGAGCGCCGCCTGAACAAGGAACTCAATGAATACGAGTCCTTTGAGCTGGACGACGATCTACTCCACTAAGCCCACAAAAAAGGCCGGCATTTGCCGGCCTTTTTTGTGTTGCTAACGGCGGGGTTACCAGCCGGTCGCTTCTTTCACAGCCTTGCCGATTTCTGCCGGGTTGCGCACGGTTTTCACTCCCGCCGCTTCCAGAACAGCAAATTTCTCGTCAGCCGTCCCTTTACCACCGGCAATGATGGCGCCAGCGTGGCCCATGCGCTTGCCTGCAGGAGCGGTAACGCCGGCGATGTAGCTTACCACCGGTTTGGTAACGTGCTCCTTGATATAGGCCGCCGCTTCATCTTCCGCAGTACCGCCAATCTCACCCACCATCACGATGGCTTCGGTTTGCGGGTCGTTCTGGAATAACTCCAGCGCGTCAATGAATGTCATGCCCGGAATCGGGTCTCCGCCAATACCAATACAGGAGGACTGACCAAAACCCAACTTGGTGGTTTGGTTAACCGCTTCATAGGTCAACGTACCGGAACGGGACACAATGCCTACCTTGCCTGGCTTGTGAATATGGCCCGGCATGATGCCGATCTTGCACTCACCAGGAGTAATTACCCCAGGGCAGTTCGGACCGACCAGGCGAACGCCGTCCATGCGTGAGATATACTCTTTCACGAAAAGCATATCCAGAGCCGGAACCCCTTCGGTGATGCAGACGATCAGCTCGATGCCAGCGTCCGCAGCTTCCAGAATAGAGTCTTTGCAGAACGGAGCGGGCACATAAATCACGCTGGCAGTGGCGCCAGTCTCAGCCACAGCTTCTGCCACGGTGTTGAATACCGGCAGGCCCAGATGAGTCTGGCCGCCTTTACCCGGGGTGACACCACCCACCATCTGAGTGCCATATTCAATGGCCTGTTCCGAGTGGAGTGTGCCCTGGCTACCAGTGAAACCCTGGCAGATAACCTTGGTGTTCTTGTCGATCAATACGCTCATGCGGCACCTCCCACTGCTTTCACTACCTGCTCGGCAGCATCATCAAAACTTTGTGCGGCAATGATGTTCATGCCGCTTTCTGCCAGCTTCTGGGAACCCAGCTCCGCATTGTTGCCTTCCAGGCGAACCACAACCGGGACGGTAACGCCCACTTCTTCCACGGCACCGATAATGCCTTCGGCAATCAGGTCGCAGCGGACGATACCGCCAAAGATGTTCACCAGAACACCCTTAACCTGATCATCGGAAAGGATGATCTTAAAGGCTTCGGTAACACGCTCTTTGGTGGCACCGCCGCCCACGTCCAGGAAGTTGGCCGGCGCACCGCCTTTCAACTTCACCAGGTCCATGGTGCCCATGGCCAGGCCTGCGCCGTTGACCATGCAACCAATGTTGCCGTCCAGGGCAACGTAGTTCAGATCCCATTCAGCCGCACGACGCTCGCGCTCGTCTTCCTGGCTGGGATCGTCCAGTGCTTTGATGTCCGGATGGCGATACAGCGCAGAGCCATCCACGTTGATCTTGGCGTCCAGGCAGTGCAGATCACCGGCATCGGTAATCACCAGCGGGTTCACTTCGATCAGCGCCAGGTCCTTGTCGATAAACAGCTTGGCCAGACCCACAAAGATCTTGGCAAACTGGTTAACCTGCTTCCCTTCCAGACCCAGCTGGAATGCAATCTCACGGGCTTGGTAGGGCTGTGCGCCCACTAGCGGATCGATTTCTGCCTTGAGGATTTTCTCCGGGGTTTCTTCTGCCACCGTTTCGATGTCCACGCCACCTTCGGTGGAGGCCATGAAGACAACACGGCGGCTGGCACGGTCCAGTACCGCACTGAGATACAGCTCTTTGGCAATGTCGGTGCAGGTTTCCACCAGAATTTTTGATACCGGCTGACCGTGTTCATCGGTCTGGAAGGTCACCAGGTTCTTACCCAGCCATTGCTTGGCAAACGCTGCCGCCTCTTCCGGGGTCTCTACCAGCTTCACACCACCGGCCTTACCACGGCCACCGGCGTGTACCTGGGCCTTCACAACCCACTTGTCACCACCGATCTCTTTCGCCTTCGCTGCGACCTCTTCCGGGGTATCGCAGGCAAAGCCGGGGGAGACAGGCAACCCATAATCAGCAAAAAGCTGTTTTGACTGATACTCATGGAGATTCATGCCAATACTTCCATCATCAATGAATTAGTGGCGCCCTGTGCAGACGCCGTTATCGCTACCGTTCATATGCCGCTATTTCTTGCGACGACGCTGCGCCACATGGATTGCTTTAAAGTCCGTGGCCAAGGCTGCTTCATGAACGGTTTCTGACAGGCTTGGGTGACCAAACACCATCAGCTGCAAATCTTCTACAGTAGCCCCAAACTCCATGGCTATAACGCCTTGCTGAATCAGCTCGGACGCCTGCGGACCTACCACGTGCATGCCCAGAATGCGGTCGGTCTTTTCGTCGGCCACAAACTTCACCATGCCACCGGTTTCCCCGGCAGCCATGGCCCGCCCGTTGGCGGCAAATGGGACGGCACCGGTCTTGTAGGCATCACCGGAATCCTTTGCTTCTTCTTCGGTCTTGCCAACCCACGCCACTTCCGGGTGGGTATAAATCACCCCGGGAACGGTGTCGTAGTTCAGCTGGGTGCTTTCACCCATGATCACTTCCGCCACCATGACGCCTTCTTCGATGGCCTTGTGGGCCAGCGCCGGGCCACGCACCAGATCACCGATGGCATAAACGCCGGGCACATCGGTACGGCACTGGCTGTCCACGTAGATATAATTACGTTCATCCAGGGTGACACCAGCATCCTGGCTAAGCAGGCCTTCGGTGTAAGGGCGACGGCCCACCGCCACAATCAGGCGGTCAAAGGTTTCTTCTTGCTCGCCATCCTTGTCGGTGAAGCTGACCACGACCTGATCCTTTTTCACTTCAGAACCGGTCACGCGGGCGCCCAGACGAATATCCAGGCCCTGCTTGGTAAACTGTTTCTGGGCATCCTTGGCAATCTGCTTGTCCACCGCAGGCAGGAAATCATCCACCGCTTCCAGCACCACAACCTCACTGCCCAACCGGCCCCAGACACTGCCCAATTCCAGGCCGATAACACCGGCACCGATCACACCAAGACGCTTGGGCACCTTGTCAAAATCCAGTGCCCCGGTGGAGTCCACAATCACTTTCTGGTCAACGGAAGCCACCGGGATATCCACTGGCACAGAGCCCGCAGCCAGAATCACGTGCTCGGCCTGCAAGGTCTGTGTGTCGCCATCCAGAGGCTGGAACTCCACCTGCTTGCCGCTTTTCAATTGGCCCGTGCCCTGCAACCAGGTCACTTTGTTGGCCTTGAATAACTGGGCAATACCACCGGTCAAATTCTTGACGATGGTGTCCTTGCGCTTAAGCATGGTCTCAAGATCCAGGTCTGCACCTTTGACCTTGATGCCATGATCCGCCAAAGCTGATTCGGTTTCGTGGTACTTCCAGGAGGAATCCAGCAAAGCCTTGGACGGAATACAGCCCACATTCAGGCAGGTACCACCCAGTGCAGGCTCATCCTGTTTGTTAATGCGCTTTTCGATACAAGCCGTGTTCAAACCCAGCTGCGCGCACCGGATGGCAGCCACATAGCCACCGGGACCACCACCAATGATGATGACGTCGTAGTTGTCACTCATGCTCTATTCCTTCTATCGCTGGCACGCGTCACGCAACACGCTGGCACGCCATATTCGCGTGGGCGTGCCAGCATGAACCGTGCAGGCGTACATTCAGATATCCAGCAGCAGGCGCGCCGGGTCCTCGATAAAGTTCTTTACTGCGACCAGGAACTGCACCGCTTCCTTGCCATCGATGAGACGATGGTCATAGGACAGGGCCAGATACATCATCGGCAGGATTTCCACTTTGCCGTCCACCGCCATGGGGCGTTCCTGGATTTTGTGCATACCCAGAATGGCCGTTTGCGGCGGGTTTAGAATCGGAGTGGAAATCAGCGAGCCAAACACCCCGCCGTTGGAAATAGTGAAGGTGCCGCCAGTCATCTCTTCGATGGAGAGCTTGCCCTTCTGAGCTTTCTGACCGTACTCAATGATCTGCGATTCCACTTCCGCCAAACCCTTCTGGTCGGCATCGCGCAGTACCGGTACAACCAGGCCCCGCTCGGTGGAAACAGCCACACCCACGTCGTAGTAACCGTGGTACACGATGTCTTCACCATCGATGGAGGCGTTCACCGCCGGGAAGCGTTTCAGTGCTTCCACACAGGCACGGGTGAAGAAGCCCATGAAACCGAGACGCACGTTATGGGCTTTCTCGAATTCCGGCTGGTAATGCTTGCGCATATCCATGATCGGTTTCATGTTGACCTCGTTGAAGGTGGTCAACATGGCGGAGTCCTGCTGCGCAGACACCAGACGCTCAGCGATGCGTTTACGCAGGCGTGTCATCGGCACACGGCGCTCTTCGCGCTCACCCGGTGCGCCAGGCACGTCCAAGGTGGCCGGCTGCTGGGGAGCAGGCTGGTTCGCGCGCTTCTCTGCCTTGTCCGAAATCACTTTCTCCACATCACCCTTGGTAATGCGGCCGCCGCGGCCGGAGCCCTTTACCTGATCTGCGGCGATGCCATGCTCGCTCATCAGTTTGCGGGCTGCAGGCCCTGCCTGATCACCGGCACTGTCATCGTCATCTGCAGGCTCAGACTTCGCATCCGCTTTTTCTTCCTGCTTGTCGTCCTTCTTATCCGCAGAGTCGTCATCGCTCTCTGCTTTTTCCGGCTTGTCATCGCTCTTGCCGGCACTACCGCTGGCCCCTTCGTCGAAGGTACCCAATACTTGCTGGCTCTCTACGGTTTCACCTTCAGCCGCCATGATCTTGCTGATCACGCCATCGGCCGGTGCCACCACTTCAAGCACAACCTTGTCGGTTTCAATATCGACCAGCAGCTCATCACGCTTCACCGCTTCACCTTCCTGCTTGTGCCAGGTGGCTACGGTGCCGTCTGCTACTGATTCCGGGAACTGCGGGGCTTTGATATCAGTCGCCATGCCTAATCCTTACTGTTACTTAATCTCGAAGGCGTCCTGAACCAGACGCTGCTGTTGTTCCACGTGCAGTGACATTGAACCTGCCGCCGGGGCGGCCGCCATATCGCGGCCAGCGTAATGCACAGGCCCCACGCCAGCTTTTTGTGCTACACGGTACATATGATGCTGAGAGCAATACCAGGCACCCTGGTTCATCGGTTCTTCCTGACACCAGACCAGATGCTTCAGGTTCGGATAACTCTCCAGGATTTCCTGCAAGCGCTGCTCCGGGAACGGATACAACTGTTCGATCCGTACCAGTGCTGTATCGCTCAGGTCATCGCTATCGCGCTTTTCCAGCAGATCGTAGTAGACCTTGCCGGAGCACATGACCACGCGGTTGACCTTCTTGCGATCCAGGTCAGCCAGGTCATCCAACACCGAATGGAACGTCCCATGGGCCAGATCTTCCAGTGCCGATGTGGCCTTCTTGTGGCGCAACAGGCTCTTCGGGCTCATCACCACCAGCGGCTTGCGCAGTGGCCGAACCGCCTGACGGCGCAGCAGGTGATAAATCTGGCCAGGGGTGCTCGGCACACAGACTTGCATATTGTGCTCAGCGCACAGCTGCAGGAAGCGCTCCAGGCGTGCAGAGGAATGCTCCGGACCCTGCCCTTCGTAACCATGGGGCAACAGCATGGTCAAACCACACAAACGACCCCACTTCGCTTCGCCGGAGGAAATGAACTGGTCAATCACCACCTGAGCACCGTTGGCGAAATCGCCAAACTGGGCTTCCCAGATCACCAGGGATTTAGGCGTGGTGGTGGCGTAACCGTATTCATAGCCCACCACGGCTTCCTCGGAAAGCAGTGAATCGTAGATATCGAAGCGCGGTTGATCCTCGTACAGGTGCTGAAGCGGTACATACTGCTCACCATCTTTCTGGTTGTGCAGCACCGCATGGCGGTGTGAGAACGTGCCACGGCCGCTATCCTGACCGGTAAGCCGAATGGCGAAGCCCTGATCGATCAAGGTCGCGTAGGCCATGGTTTCGCCGTAACCCCAGTTCAGGGGTAACGCACCAGCGGTCATTTTGCGGCGGTCTTCCAGGATCTTCTTCACCTGACGCTGGACAACAAAACCTTCCGGTGGCGTTTCCAGGCGGGTGGCCAAGTCCTGCAGTTTTTTCAGCGGGTACGACGTATCCCAGTCGTCCTGCACCTGATGCCCGATGTAAGGAGACCAATCCACGAACAGGGCCTTGTTAGGCTCACGCACCAGCGATTTCACCACATGGTTACCGGCGTCCAGCATGTCGCGGTAATCATCGGCGGTTTTCTGGGCTTCCTGTTCACTGACCACTTTCTCGTTGATCAGCTGCTCGGCGTACAGGGTGCGAGTGGTCGGGTGGCTTTTGATCTTCTTGTACATCATCGGCTGGGTCGAGGACGGCTCGTCCGCCTCGTTATGCCCCGAGCGGCGATAACAGAAAAGATCGATCACCACGTCTTTCTTGAACTGCATGCGGTAATCCACCGCAAGCTGAGTGACGAAATACACCGCTTCCGGGTCATCCGCATTCACATGAAAGATCGGCGCCTGCACCATTTTTGCCACATCGGTGCAGTACTCTGTGGAGCGGGCATCATCACGTCGACTGGTGGTAAAGCCCACCTGGTTGTTGATGATGACATGCAGGGTACCACCGGTATGGAAACCCCGGGTCTGGGACATCTGAAATGTCTCCATGACCACGCCCTGCCCGGCAAAGGCCGCATCGCCGTGCAATATGATCGGAACGACCTGCTCGCCGCCTTGGTCATCGCGACGATCCTGACGGGCACGTACAGACCCTTCCACCACCGGAGAAACAATCTCCAGGTGTGATGGGTTGAAGGCCATGGCCAGATGCACTTCACCGCCAGACGTCTGTACGTTGGACGAGAAGCCCTGGTGATACTTCACATCACCGGAGCCACTTTCGTTGAAGCTCTTGCCATCGAATTCTTCGAACAAATCTTTCGGGCTTTTACCCAGAGTGTTGACCAGCACATTCAAACGGCCCCGGTGGGCCATGCCGATCACCAGCTCCTTGGCACCATAGCTGCCAACCCGCTGGATAATTTCGTCCATCAACGGAATCAGCGATTCGCCGCCTTCCAGGCCGAAACGTTTGGTGCCCGGGTACTTGCTGCCCAAATATTTTTCCAGGCCTTCGGCAGCGGACAAGCGCTCAAGAATATGTTTCTTGGTGTCCGTCCCGTATTCCGGATGGCAACGCACGCCTTCCATGCGCTGTTGTAACCAGCGCTTTTCCGCGGTGTTAACCATGTGCATGTACTCGGCACCCACACTGGAACAGTAGGTACTGGTCAGACAGTCAACAATATCGCGCAGAGAGGTTTCGGGTTTACCAATAAACAGGTTACCCGTTTGGAATACGGTATCCAGATCAGCCGTGCTGAGACCGTGATGCGCCAGCTCAAGGTCCGGAACGGCTTCGCGTTCCATGATGCCCAGCGGATCCAGCTTGGCCACCTGGTGACCCCGGTTTCGGTAGGCCGCAATCAAATGCAGCACACGGACCTGACGACGCTCATGTTCCGTGCTGACGGCACCGGCACCAAACTTCTGCACACGCGAACGATTCTTCGCTTGCAGCAGGAAGTACTCACGCACGGCGGCGTGTGGCACGTCGGATTCGACGGCGGCATCAACACTGGGGAGTTTTTCGAAATAAACGCGCCAGTCTTCCGGCACGGAATTAGGATCGGTCAGGTAGGATTCGTACAGTTCATCGACATAGGCAGCGTTGGCTCCCCCGATATGGGAGGACTGCCATTGCCGCTGCATGGAACTGTCTTGCATGTTAGCTCGTTCCTTCGGCGGGAAGTTGTCACACTCTGTGGTATGAGTAACTGCGACCACAGGGGGGCGACCCTGTTCCCGTACGCTCGTATTTTCGGAACAACGCCTTTTAAGCCCTGTTCCACCCATGAGATGCAACCTGCTATCTCGCCCATACCGGGTCGGGTCTGGGTAGAAGCTTGCTACCTCTCGTCGAGGGATTACCTCGAACTGCTATCTAGTGTAGCCCTTTTAATTCGGTTTTGTTAGGCACCGAATTTATAAAGTAACTTATGACTCTTTCTGAATGTTTCTGCCATTGGCAAAACGTCGAATAGACAGCACAAAGCGGCATTTTCGACTTTCCATATACAAAAAAGGCGACCATCAGGCCGCCTTTTTTGTTTCGGGTCAGATGCCCCGCTCCAACAGCATGGAACGGATATGGCCGATGGCCCGGGTCGGGTTCAACCCTTTCGGGCAAACGCTAACGCAGTTCATGATGCCGTGGCAACGGAACAGGCTGAAGGGGTCATCCAGTTTGGACAAACGCTCTTCGGTCACTGTGTCGCGGCTGTCCGCCAGGAAGCGGTAGCTCTGCAACAGGGCTGCCGGACCCAGGAACTTGTCCGGGTTCCACCAAAAACTCGGGCAGCTGGTTGAACAACAGGCACAGAGAATACACTCGTACAGGCCATCCAGCTTTTCACGCTCTTCCGGGCTCTGCAGGCGCTCGATGGCCGGAGCCGGCGAGCTGTTCTGCAGGTACGGCTGCACTTTTTCGTACTGGTTGTAGAACATACCCATGTCTACCACCAGATCACGAATCACCGGCAGGCCCGGCAAAGGACGCAGAACCAGCGGCTTTTTGCCGTCCAATACACCCGGGGCCACCTGAGACAACGGGGTAATACACGCCAGACCATTCTTACCATTGATGTTCATGCCATCGGAGCCACACACCCCTTCACGGCAGGAACGACGGTAGGACATGGACTCATCCTGCTCTTTCACCAAAGCGAGAATGTCGAGCACCATGAGGTCTTTACCCTGGGTATCGACCTCATACTCCTTCATGCTCGGCTCGCGATCCGTTTCCGGATTGTAGCGATAGATACTGACTTTCATCGTTAACTCCCCTTAGTAGGTGCGCGCCTTGGGCTGGAAAGTGTCAACGGTCTTCGGCTTGAAGTTCACGTCACGCTTGCCCAGCTTCTTGGCTTTGGGGTCGAAGATGGAGTGGCACAGCCAGTTCTCATCGTCACGATCCGGGTAATCGTAGCGGGAATGCGCACCACGACTCTCGGTACGGCCCTCGGCCGCGATGGCGGTGGCTTCCGCCACTTCCAGCAAGTTATCCAGCTCCAGCGCTTCAATCCGCGCGGTGTTGAACGGCATGCTCTTGTCATCCAGGTGCGCCTTGGCAATCCGCTCGCGCAGGTCTGCCAGTTTAGCGACACCCTCTTCCATCAGGTCACCCTTACGGAACACACCGAAGTGATTCTGCATCACACTCTGCAGCTCTTTACGCAGCGCGGAGACAGACTCACCACCACTGGACTGATCCCAGCGACGAACGCGGGCCAAAGCCGCTTCAACATCAGAATCTGCAGGCTCGTACTGGGTCATACCCTGACGGAGCGCATCTTCGATATAGAGGCCGGCCGCGCGGCCGAAGACCACCAGATCCAGCAGTGAGTTACCACCCAGACGGTTTGCACCGTGGACGGATACGCAAGCCACTTCACCAACGGCGAACAGGCCATTTACAAACTGCTCTTCACCTTCGTGACCCTGGGACAATTTAATCGCCTGGCCATGAACGTTGGTGGGGATGCCACCCATCATGTAATGACAGGTAGGCACAACCGGGATCGGCTCTTTAACCGGATCGGTCTGGGCAAAGGTAATCGCCAGCTCACAGATGCCCGGCAGGCGGCTGTGCAGCACTTCTTCACCCAAGTGATCCAATTTCAGGAACACGTGATCGCCTTCAGGACCCGCGCCACGGCCATCGAGGATTTCCATCATCATGGAGCGGGCTACCACATCGCGGGATGCCAGATCTTTGGCATTCGGCGCATAGCGCTCCATGAAGCGTTCGCCATCCTTATTGATCAGATAGCCGCCCTCACCACGACACCCTTCAGTCACCAGGGTACCCGCACCAGCAATACCGGTGGGGTGGAACTGCCACATCTCAATGTCCTGCACCGGCACACCGGCACGCAGCGCCATGCCAACACCATCACCGGTATTGATCAACGCATTGGTTGTGGAAGCGTAAATACGACCGGAACCACCAGTGGCAAACACGGTTGCCTTGGCCTTGAAGAACACGGTCTCACCGGACTCGATGTCGATGGCGATTACACCACAAACATTGTCATCCGCGTCTTTTACCAGCTCAGCGGCATACCACTCATTGTAGAACTGGGTGCCGTTCTTCAGGTTCTGCTGGTACAGCGTGTGCAGCAGCGCGTGGCCGGTACGGTCAGCCGCCGCACAGGTACGGGCAGCCTGACCACCTTCACCGAAGTTCTTGGACTGGCCACCGAACGGACGCTGATAAATACGGCCTTCTTCGGTACGGGAGAACGGCAGGCCCATGTGGTCCAGCTCGTACACCGCTTCCGGGCCCACATTACACATGTACTCAATCGCGTCCTGGTCACCGATGTAATCGGAGCCTTTCACGGTGTCGTACATGTGCCAGCGCCAATCATCGTTAGGATCGGATGAGGCGATTGCACAGGTGATACCGCCCTGGGCGGACACGGTGTGCGAACGGGTCGGGAAGACTTTGGAAATCAGCGCAGTCTTGAAACCAGACTGGGCCATTTGCAGTGAGGCGCGCATACCGGCACCACCACCACCTACGACGATAGCGTCAAACGTAATAGTGCGAATGGACATGGATTACGCCCCTCCCCAGATCAGAACAAGACCCCATAACAGGTACACAACCAGCGCCAATGCGATTGCCACTTGAGCAATCAGGCGCACGCCGGTGGCGGCTTTACCCAGAGTCATGCCAGTCAGGTAGTCAGTGGTTACGCCCCACAGACCTACCCAGGTGTGTGCTGCGACAGAAATCACCAGCAGGGTGTTGGCTATCTGCATGCAGATAGATCCCATAAAGGCCTTCCAGCTGCCGTAATCCAGATCGCCCGCAAGGATCAGGTAGCCCAGCAGGCCGATCATGTACAGGCCGATGATGGCACCGGAAACGCGCTGGATGAGCCAATCAGATAAGCCATTACGGCTTAGGCTCGTTACAGTGGTTACCATATCCACGCTCCTACCAGCAGAATCAATACCGCAGAAATGATGAAAGTCAGCTTGGCGCCACGACGGCCGCCTTCCAAACTTTCACCAACACCGGTATCCATAATCAGGTGACGAATACCCGCCACCAGGTGATACAGCAATACAGCCAGAATGGCCCATACCACCAGCTTCACTAGCGGGGAGGTCATCAGTTCTTTCAGGTCCGCAAAGCTCTCGGGAGACGCCAGGGAGCGATCCAGCATCCACAGCAAAATCGGCAGTGCCAAAAAGATGGCAACGCCGGTTACACGGTGGGTGATAGATGCTATAGCCGTGACCGGGAACTTGATCGTGCTCAGATCGAGGTTAACGGGTCGCTTATCGTTCACGGTAGCCTACTTATAGCCGGGCCTCTGTATTAGAGGCGGTTGTCGGGAACTTGGCAGAGTCATTGAGATCAGAACGTGAAGCCTGATCTCAATAAATCTGCCCGGGCCGGGGTGGGCCCGTGTGAAACCCCCAGCAGGAGGTTTCTGCCGGGCGGCAGTATATCGCCGCGCCTTACGCAAAACAAACGCTCCGAGCGACAATTATTGTTCACTTACCGGCTAACGCCTTGATTTACAATGATGCACCTGATGTGAACGCAATGAATTTGTGTTGCACCATGCTGAGGCAAAACCGTCTTTTTATCGTAACAAGCTGTTTACCCTACAAAAGTCTGACTCCCCGGTTCGCGCCTGCGCGTTGACAAAGGTGTGTCAAAACTTTACCTTCCCCCGCGCTTTGGAGGACCTTCCTTACCTTGAGGAACGTTCCCTCGTCCGCCAATGGAGAGATTCCCATGACCGAGAAGAAAGCCACTCTCAAGGTAGAGGGTCAGGACCTGGACCTGCCGATCTACACCCCGACTCTGGGCCGCGACGTTATCGACGTGTCCAAACTGGTAGCTAACGGCGTCTTTACTTTCGACCCCGGTTTCACCTCTACCGCTTCCTGTGAATCCAAGATCACCTTTATCGATGGTGAAGTGGGTAAACTTCTGCACCGCGGCTACTCCATCGAGGAGCTGGCAGGTCAGTCCGACTATCTGGAAGTGTGCTACACCCTGCTGTACGGCGAGCTGCCCACCGCAGAACAACGCGATCACTTCATCAGCACCGTGAAGAACCACACCATGGTGCACGAGCAGATTCGCAACTTCTTCAACGGTTTCCGCCGTGATGCCCACCCGATGGCCATCATGTGCGGTGTAGTGGGCGCCCTGTCCGCCTTCTACCACGACTCGCTGGACATCAATAATCCCGAGCACCGTGAAATCACCGCGTACCGCCTGATCGCCAAGATGCCCACCATCGCGGCCATGTGCTACAAGTACGCCCTGGGCCAGCCCTTCATGTACCCGCGCAACGACCTGGGTTACGCAGAAAACTTCCTGCACATGATGTTTGGCAACCCTTGCGAAGAGTCCAAAATCAGCCCGACCCTGGCCAAGGCCATGGATCGCATCTTCATCCTGCATGCGGACCACGAACAGAATGCCTCCACCTCTACCGTGCGTCTGGCTGGCTCCTCCGGTGCCAACCCGTTCGCCTGTATCGCTGCGGGCATCTCTGCCCTGTGGGGTCCGGCTCACGGCGGTGCCAACGAAGCTGTGCTGAACATGCTCGACGAAATCGGCCACATCGATAACATCGATGCCTACATCGCCAAAGCGAAGGACAAGAACGATCCGTTCAAGCTGATGGGCTTCGGTCACCGCGTTTACAAAAACTACGATCCGCGTGCAACCGTAATGCGCGAATCTTGCCACGACGTGCTGGCCGAACTGGGTGTCAACGATCCGCAGCTTGAGTTGGCCATGAAGCTGGAAGAAATCGCCCTGAACGACCCCTACTTCAAAGAGAAGAAGTTGTTCCCGAACGTGGATTTCTACTCCGGCATCATCCTGAAAGCTATCGGGATCCCGACTTCCATGTTCACTGTGATTTTTGCCCTGTCTCGCACCGTTGGCTGGATTGCACACTGGAACGAAATGATCTCCAACTCGTACAAGATTGGCCGTCCGCGCCAGCTGTACACCGGCGAAGCCGAGCGCCCGTTCGTGCCGGTCAACGAGCGCAAGTAAACGCCTCGTTATCGCCAAAAAAACCGCCTTCGGGCGGTTTTTTTATGCCTGAAAAAGCAGTAGCGAGTTAAACGTTGCGAGTCACGAAACCCTGTCGCGATCTCGACTTTCGCTCCTCGAAGCTCGCTGATCGCCCACCTGCCAACATCGGTGTCATCCCGCTGATTAAACGTTATTACCACCCTGCATTTGCGTGGCCGCGCCGTGCGTGCAAGCATCGTTGTCTCGCTAGCCAACGCAGACATTACAATGAAAAAAATCCTCGCACTTATCATCATCGCAGCCATCGCGACTTATCTGCTGTTCTGGCCCGTCAGCATCGAGCCAGTCGCCTGGCAAGCACCCGCAGCCCCTGCCCTGGAAGGCCCTTATGCCACCAATACAATGCTGGCTGACAGCCGTATTCTCGGCAAAGATAAAGGCACTGGCCCGGAAGACGTGGCCATTAATAACAAGGGCGATTTGTACGTGGGTTATGTGGATGGCCGCATCGTTCGCTTTGATCCCGACGGCAAGAACCCGGACTTGATTGCCAACACCCAAGGCCGGCCGCTGGGGCTGGATTTTGATCCTTATGGCAACTTGATTATTGCTGACGGGTACAAGGGGCTTCTTAGCGTCAGCCCCAGCGGAGCAATCACCACGCTTAGCAACACTGCCGGTGGCGCCCCCTATGGTTTCACCGATGATGTGGATGTAGACAGCAACGGCGTCGCTTATTTCTCTGACGCCTCCAGCAAATTCGGCCCGGCCATGCATGCCCGCGACGACATCATGGAACACGGTGGTCACGGGCGTCTGCTGCGTTACGATCCAAGCACAGAACTGACAGAAGTCCTTCTTGATGGCCTGCAGTTCGCCAACGGTATCGCCCTGTCAAAGAATGAAGACTTCGTTCTTGTTACCGAAACCGGCAGCTATCAAATTGTCCGTTACTGGCTCAAAGGCGACAAAGCCGGCAGCCACGACATCTTTATGGATAACCTGCCCGGTATTCCTGATGGCATCTCGGCCAATGGTGACGGCACCTTCTGGCTGGCCCTGTTCAGCCCCCGTAACGCCATGCTCGATAGCCTTTCCGACAAACCTCTGCTGCGCAAAGTTGCCTTCCGCATGCCCAGCTTCCTGCAGCCGCAACCGGTGCATCACGGCTTTGTACTTGGCCTCAACGAGCAAGGTGAGGTCACCCACAATTTACAGGACAACAGCGACAGCGCCTTCGCCCCGATCACCAGTGCCGAGCAACACGGCAACACTCTGTACCTGGGCAGCCTGACCGAGCCTCGCTTTGCCGCTTACCCCCTGCCCGATGCCACGCACGCTGAAAACAATGTCGGAGACAACGGAAAGTGAGCACTTTAAACGCAGCCTTTATCGGGCTCGGCACCATGGGTTACCCCATGGCCGGGCACCTGGCCGAAGCCGGTATTTCCATGACGGTGTACAACCGCACGGCTCAGCGGGCGCAACAGTGGGCTCGAGATTACCCCGGCAGCCATGCGCCCACACCCGCTGAAGCCGCCCATGGGGCCGACCTGGTTTTTGTCTGTGTGGGTAACGACAACGACCTGCGCCAGGTTACGCTCGGTGAGAACGGCGCTTTGCAAGGGCTGGGCAAAGACGCCATTCTGATCGATCACACCACCGCCAGCGCAGAAATGGCCCGTGAGCTGGATACCGCCTGTCGGAAGCAGGGAAATTATTTTATCGATGCACCGGTTTCCGGCGGCCAGCAAGGCGCCCAGAATGGCCAGCTATCAATCATGTGCGGGGGTGAAGACGCGGTCTATCAACGCGTGCTACCCACCCTTCAGCATTACGCCAAAGCCGCCAATTTGATGGGCCCGGCAGGTAGCGGCCAGCTTACCAAGATGGTTAACCAGATCTGCGTGGCCGGCCTGGTGGAAGCGTTATCTGAAGGCGTCGCCTTTGCCCAGAATGCCGGCCTCGATGCCCGCAAAGTCTTCGACACCATCAGCCAGGGCGCCGCCGGTTCCTGGCAGATGGTGAATCGGCACCAGACCATGATCGACGACCAGTATGAGCACGGTTTCGCGGTGGACTGGATGCGCAAGGACCTGGATATCTGTCTTCACGAAGCCGCCCGCAACGGTACTCGCCTGCCCATCACTGAGCAGGTGAACGACTTCTACCGGGATATTCAGTCCATGGGGGGTGGGCGCTGGGATACATCCGCCTTGCTGCGTCGATTGCAGAGAAAGCCTGACACCTGATGCCCTGACGCCTGACGCTTCATGCCTGACGCAATAAAACCGGAACCCACATCACCACCGATGTGATCCTGGATTTAGGCGCCAGGCACTCCGCAAAAAACAGCACTTATCAAAAAACGTGACGTTTCCTTAAATCCACGAAAAACCCTCATTCAAGGCAATTTCTCTGCCCCCTTTTGGGGCACAAGAGCGTCCGCATTCCCGTGTGTGAGCTGCTCCGCCACTTTTTTGGGCAGCGCCTCAAGCAGAGGTTCGTACTCGCCAAGCACCCTTTCCATACTGCCGAAGTGGCCCACCAGATCGGTTCCCAAGGTAAAACGGTCGGGAAATTCACCAATCAGCGCCAGCCATTCGTCACTGGGTTTCCCCTCGTCAATCAGATAGTGATCTTTCACACTCCACGACAGATCGATGTACAAATTGTCATAACGGCTCAACAACGCTCGCAGAATGGGCGGCAAGGTCCCCAGCGGCGGCTGCCTCTCTTCGACCCCACCACTGGTGCCTGCATGGGCCAGTAAAAAAAGGGTTTCCGGGTTCCCACCCAGGGCCTCTTCCAGCTCCCCCAAAAAGATCGGCGTTTCTTCGCGCAAGGAGGTCAAATTGCTATGCAGCAACACAGGCAGGTCATAGCGCCCCGCCATCTCATACACTTTCATCAACGCAGGGTGATTGGCTCGGGGCGTCTCCCCTTCCGTCAAGGCGGTGAGTTGATCATGGCGGGTGAGAACCTCGCCCACCCCTTGCCACAGGCCCGGATAGCGTTCGATCAGGCTTTCTATCTGCTCCGCGGCGTGCATGTCCGTAGGATTAAAACCGCTAATAAACGGCTGCAACCGGGCCTGCTCATCCGGCGGCAATGACAATACTGCCTGCGCGACAATGTCATCTGTGGCGCTGTAGTAATACAACGGCGCCTCATCGCCCAGGTAGTAGCGAGGGCGACGCGGCGCCTCCGCCTGCCATTTTTTCATCACCGGCAGGCCAAACACCCAGGCCCGCTCGACCCCTGCCTTATCCATGGCGGCAATCATCGCCTGCGCACCCTCGCTGTCCTGCATAAAATCCACGTAGTGCAGATGCGCGTCGGTCCATTGCCGATCAGTAACGTCCCCCGCATTGGCACAGCCTGCCGACAGTGCAGCCAACAACAGCACCCCGCCACCCAGCGCCTTAACCCTGTTTTCCATCCAGATTCTCCGGTAACCGTCCGCCGACACAGTGTAATGACCATCCAATGATCGCAATACAGTGACTACAGCCACTCCTGGATGTTCAGGGATATGACACTTTATTACCCTGAATGTCTCTAGGTAGACAATTATGTAAATATGGATCACTATCGGAGCAAGCAGGAGGAAAACATGGAACCCGCAACAGCCTACACCCCACAAGCCCTGGACGATGGCGCCCGCCATGCCGCCTTGCGTGCGGTACTGAAATTGCTGGAACACTGGCAGTGCAGTGAAAAGGAGAAAATGGCGCTACTCGGCGTCGGCCGCTCCACCCTGCACAAATACCAGAGCCAGCCGGACAGCGCCCGGGTGAGCCAGGATCTACTGGAACGACTCAGCTACCTGCTGAATATCCACCAAGCCTTACGCACCCTGTTTGGCAACAAGGAAAACGTGTACGGCTTTGTTCGCATGGCCAACCATAACGCCTTTTTCAATGGCGCTACCCCCATGAGTATCATGGGCAACGGCCGGGTCGCCAGCCTCTATGAAGTGCACCGCCAGCTCGACAGCCTGCGGGGCGGACAATGGGGTTGAGCGAACCGGATACCGATGCCCTGCCGCGCACTACGCTTCACGGCCAAACCGCCTACCGGCTGGTGAATGGCAAATACCCCCCCATCGCCATCTTCGATGATGTGGCGGACCAGACTGATTTTGATTCACTATTTGCGGTGCAGGCGCTAACCAATGCACGCCTGCAAAATGATATTGGCGAACTGAATAGAGTGCCCCCAGACCAGCGCCCGTGGGGCATCCCCGGTTGCAACTATGCGCTGGGCCCTTTCGTGCACGTCAACCCGGAAGGTTCACGCTTCTCTGCTGGCCACTACGGGGTGTTCTATTGCGCTGATCGCATGGCAACGGCCATTGCCGAGACTCGCTATCACCAGCAACGCTATTTTCAGCAGGTGGATGGGCTCAAATATGATCGCATCGTTATGCGTGGCCTGAAGGTCCATTTCACCGCGACACTTATCGACATCACCCCCGCCAGTAATCATCCGCACTGGCACGCCCCCCATGACTACACCGCTGCCCAGCAACTCGGCCAGCAACTCGGCCAGCAACTACGTGACCAGCAGCACAGAGAACAACACAACGGCATCCATTACGAATCCGTACGGTCCGCCGGCAGCCATTGCTACGCCCTGCTAACCCCACAGTTCATCACCAGCATCACCCCCAGCGCTCACTACGAATACATCTGGGACGGTGAAAAAATCGCGCACACCCTTACCATCCGCCGCCTGAGCTGAACGGCACCGCAGCCCATGTGGCGATATGCCGCATTTCCCTTTTCTGCCACAAGACTATGCTGCGACCCCAACTCAATCCGGTTCGGGGAAATCATGCCTTTACGTCGCCTCTTTGGTCCTGCGTCACACCCAGTCCTGCGCTTTTCACAGCCCCTGTGCCTAATAGTGGCCTGTAGCGGGATGTCCTTAGCCATTGCAGACGACAGCAACCAGCTGGACACCGTGTCGGTGAGTGCCTCTGTTCCTGATCAGAGCACGGATCCGCTGCCCGAAGCCGCCACCGCCAGCCGACTCGGACTGACCATGCGCGAAACCCCGGCCACAGTAGACATCATCGGCCGCGATGAAATAGAACAGGAAGGATTGCGCAATCTGATCGAGCTATACCGCAACGCTCCGGGCGTCAGTGCCGGCAACATTCCCGGTTCACCCGCTTCGGTAAGCATGCGCGGCTTCACCGATGTGGGCTATCTATTCAACGGCACCCGCGCCGTGGATCCTGGGCTGATGTCCCGCAACATGAATACCTGGAATCTGGAACGGGTTGAAATCCTCAAAGGCCCGGCGTCCGTATTACACGGTACCGGGGCACTGGCGGGCAGTATTAACCTGGTCACCAAGCGCCCCGACGTAACCGCAGACTCCTATGACGGCATGATCAGTTACGGCAGTAACGATACGGTTAACCTGGGCGTGGGCGCTAACAAGGTACTGACCGACACCGCCGCCCTGCGTGCCGATTTCAGCCACGATGAAAGCGACGGCTTTGTCGACGACACCAATAGCCGCACCGATGCCTTCACCACCGGGCTGCTGCTAACCCCCACCGAGAAACTGACGCTGTCTTTTGATCTGGATCTGTACAGTGACGAATACCGTACTCCCTATCAGGGGGCACCATTACTGCCCGCATCCGTGGCCCGTGACCCCAGCGATGCGGTCTCCGGTGACCTGGTGCTAGATGAATCGATCCGCGACAACAATTACAACGTGAATAACGGCGTGATGGAGTCCGAGAGCCAGTGGTTCCGAGCTCGGGTGGACTACCAGCTCAACGAGCACTGGAAGTTGGCCAACGAAATGGGCTTCTACAATGCTGACCGCAACTGGGCCAATTCTGAAGATTTCACGTATAACGCTGGCACCGGCCAATTAGATCGTCTGACCACCATCATTACGCATCGCCAGAAATCTGCCTCCGAGCGTTTTTACGCGGCCTATGATGGCAAACTGGGAGAATTGCGTCATCGCTTCACGGCCGGTATCGATCTGCGTTATACCGACTTCTTTTCGCAGCGCCGTTTCGGCGACACAACCTCCGTGGACCCGTTCAACCCGGATCGTGGCCGCCTGCCAGTGGATAACGCCGGCAATTATCCGTATCGGGTGAATTACGACAGCACCGTCACCACTCAAGGCGTGTTTATCGAAGACGCTCTCAACCTAACGCCTAACTGGTTATTGGTCGGTGGCGCTCGCTATGACTACTCTGATCTTAATCGCACCATTGATGATCTGAGCACCGACACCAGCACCGATTTCGGCCAGACCTACGAATCATTTTCGTGGCGGCTGGGCACCATCTATGACCTGACCAACAACACCCAACTTTTCGCCCAATACAACCGTGCCGCCACCCCCATTACCTCCTTGGTACTGAGCAGCGAATCACGGGCCGCTTTCGATCTATCCAAAGGCCGCTCCATGGAAGCCGGGGTTCGGACCGATTTCTGGGATCGCCGGGCAACCCTGACGGCGGCCGTTTACCGCATCGATCAGGATGACATTCTTACCCGGGACCCAAGCAATCCCGCACTGACTGTGCAAGGCGGCAGCCAGCGCTCCGAAGGCGGCGAACTGGACCTGACCCTACAGCTGCTGCCGCAATGGTGGCTGCGACTCAGCGCCGCCCATGTGGACGCAAAATACACGGAACTCAACGACGGCAGTGGCAACGACCTCGCTGGCAATCGCCCCACCAATGTTCCAGATGATACCTACACGGCCACCAGCGCCTACACCTTCAAGCCTGTCGCACTCACCGTGGGCGGCGCCATTCGTCACACCGGCGACTTCTATACCAGCAGCAGCAATGACTACAAGGTGGCCAGTCGCACCTTGCTGGATGCCTGGGTCAGCCACCCTTTAGGCAAAGGCACCCTGACTCTGCGAGGCCGCAACCTGACCGACGAGTTCTACGCGGACTGGTCCGGGTATAGCGCCACCCAGGTTTACGTCGGTGCCCCACGCACCGTGGAGCTGGGCTGGACTGGCCACTTTTGATGGCAACAACGCGTCCCGACGCCCCGCAAGACAACCGCCTGTATGCGGCCGTTTGGCGATGGCATTTCTACGCGGGGCTGATCACCGCCCCGTTTCTGCTGATTCTCGCCGTGACAGGCGCTATCTACCTGTTCAATGACGAAATCAACGACGCCCTCTACCCGGAACTTCGCTTTGCGAGTTCCGGCGAGACCGTCCTGCCGCCTGAGCCGTTACTGGAGGCCGTTCGTCACGCCTATCCCACAGCAGCACTCACCCGCATCGATATGCCCACTGAGGCAGGCCGCACCGCCAAGGTCTACATCAGCCCCATCGATGGACCAGACCGACGGGTTTTTGTCGACCCCAGCAGCGCGCAGGTCCTCGGCAGCTATGTATACACCAGCACCCTGGTCGGTTTTTCCGATGTGGCCCATGGCTCCCTGCTACTCGGCGAAACCGGCGATGCCATTGTCGAGCTGATGGCGTGCTGGGGATTCGTGCTGGTGGTCACCGGCCTGTACCTCTGGTGGCCACGCAAACAGGCAGATCAACGCTATCGCTTTCACCCCAACGTGCAAAAAAAGGGCAGACCGCTATGGCGCGAGGTGCACCGCCTCACCGGCCTGTATTCCGCCGTGCTAATCCTGTTCCTGATTATCACGGGATTGCCTTGGGCCAGCCTGTGGGGAGGCCAGTTCCTCACCCCGGTCAGTAATGCCCTGGGGATGGGCTATCCCTCATTTCTCCGCCACCACGGCAGTGACGACAGCAAAACCCTTGTCGACACCCATGGAGAAGCCCCCTGGACACTCAACGCAGCCCCGATTCCCCATGGCCATCATGGCACCACCAACATCGGCGTGAACAACGTCCATCAAACCCTGGTCGACCAGGGCGTTCCATTGGGCTACCGGCTCTCGCTGCCACAGTCTCCCGGAGACATTTACAGCGCCTACACCTACCCCGACCAACCGGAAGGCCAGCGGACTTTTCATATCGATGCTCACAGTGGTGATCTCATTGGCAAAGCCGGCTTCGATGATTACGGCCCCATCGCCAAAGCCGTGGAATGGGGGGTCGCTCTGCATATGGGAAATTACTTCGGCTTGGCCAACCAGTTGCTTATGCTATTCCCCTGCCTCGCCATCATTGCCCTGGTTATCAGTGGGCTCACCCTGTGGTGGAAACGCCGCCCACAAGGCCGCCTTGGCGCACCAAAGAAACTGGCACCGGGAAAGAAACGGAACCTGGCGCTGATCACCGCCACCTTGATGCTTTTCTTTCCCCTGGCAGGCGCCAGTTTCGTCACCATTCTGGCGCTGGATATGGGCTGGCGGGCAATACGGGCCTGACGCAAGAAACTGTGCTTTGCGGTAAGAAGGTGAGTCGGGGAGAATCAGCGGGATGTGAAGACCCGTCTCTCTTCGCTCACCCCTAGGCCTCAGGGCGATCAGGCCATGCGTGTTGCGTGAACCATGATGCGGCCGCAAAGCGGCAATAAAAAAGCCCCACTCTTTCGAGTGAGGCTTTTCTATTTGGCGTCCCCTAGGGGAGTCGAACCCCTGTTACCGCCGTGAAAGGGCGGTGTCCTGGGCCACTAGACGAAGGGGACGTGTTTGGTGGAGCTAAGCGGGATCGAACCGCTGACCTCAACACTGCCAGTGTTGCGCTCTCCCAGCTGAGCTATAGCCCCAAATACCAGTGGGATCAGCTGCATCCCGGTAGGTGCGGCGTATTCTACCGGCCACCCCTACCCTGTCAAGCGCCAGCCAGCGGTTTTTTTCAGAATGAAGTCGATTTGACTACATCCTGAGCAAGTTGCTGAAAAACTGGGCAAAAGCAGTGGCGAGTGACGAGCTTCGAGTTGCGAAAACCGACATGCTGGCGCGGGCTTGCTGCTTTGACCATCGAAACTCGCTGCTCGCAACTCGAAACCCCGTCCAGGCGCCTTTCTACCCCACCGGCAGATCCCGGTAGGCCTTCTCCAGCTTCTTTATCTGTTTCTTGGACACGCCACCGAGAACCTCGATGGCGTGGCGGATGCGGGCGCGGCTTACGTCAGAGCCGATAATCTCCATGGAGTCCACCACCGAAAAGCTGGCGCTGGTGCCTGCAACAGCCACAAACACCGGGAACAGGAAATCCTTGATCTTCACTTCCTGGGCATCGGCGATGGCTTTGGCATCGGCAAACAGGCCGTCGCGATTCCAGTCGTTACGCGCCTCATAGGTCCACAGCAAGTACTGGAGCCATACCTTCATATCTTCTGGCCCATACTGCTTGTGCTCAAAACTGGCCTCGGTAATGGCAGGCATACCGTTGAAACAGAAGGCCGCCTTGTCCGCCACTTCCGACAAGGTCTCCACGCGCTGACGCAGATGCGGGATGATCTTCAGCGCATAATCACGGTTGTAGGCCCAGTCCAGTAGCGAATCCAGAAATTGCTCATCGCTCTGGTCACGCAGCCACTGGCCGTTCAACCAACTCAGCTTTTCAACATCGAACACCGGCCCGCCCAGCGACACGCGCTGAATATCGAAGGCGTCCTGCATTTGCGTCAGCGAGAACTTCTCGCTTTCATCCGGCATGGACCAGCCCATGCGGCCCAGGTAGTTCACCAGCGCTTCAGGCAGGTAGCCCATACGTTTATAGAACAGAATACTGGTGGGATTCTTGCGTTTGCTTAGCTTTGATTTGTCTGGATTACGCAGCAGCGGCATGTGACAAAGCACCGGCATATCCCAGCCAAAATATTCATAGAGCAACTTGTGCTTGGGCGCAGAGTTAAGCCATTCCTCGCCACGAATCACATGGGTGATCTCCATCAAGTGATCATCCACGATATTGGCCAGGTGATACGTGGGCATGCCATCGGATTTCAGCAGAATCTGCGCATCCACCAACGCCCAATCCAGCTCAACGGGGCCGCGTAGCATATCCTGAATTTCACAACGGCCATCCACCGGCACGCGCATGCGGATCACATACGGCGCTCCGTCCGCGTCCCGTTTGGCCTGCTCGTCGGTGGGCAATTCCAGGTCCTGTGGCTTCAACGCCCGGTTCTCGCCGCTCTCTTTCAGCCCGGCGCGCAGCGCATCCAGCTCCTCGCTGGTGCGGTAGCACTTGAACGCATGGCCTTTCTCGATCAGCGCCTCGGCGTACTCGCGGTACATGTGCTTGCGCTCACTCTGGCGATACGGACCATGGGGGCCGCCCACGTCCGGGCCTTCGTCCCAAGTCAGCCCCAGCCACTTCAGGGAGTCGAGAATCATCTGTTCGGACTGGTCCGTGGAACGGGTCTGGTCCGTGTCTTCGATGCGCAGAATAAACTGGCCACCGTGCTGCTGCGCAAAGCAGCGATTGAACAGGGCGATATAGGCCGTGCCGACGTGAGGATCACCGGTGGGCGACGGGGCAACTCGAGTACGAACAGTCATGCTGACTCCAATAATGCAAACTGGCGCGGATTATACCTGCCAAAGCCCCGCCCATGTAGACACCAAGTCCCGGGTTTCTGTTATGGTTGTGGCAACTTTATGACTCCGGTTCATTCTGTTGCCGCATTCTACCCGGCAGCAGGTCTTCATTGGATTCAACTGATCAAGGAAAAGACCATGCGTATTCCGTTCCAACGCTCCCTTCTCGTCGCGCTGATTACCAGCACTGCCCTGCTGCAGGCGTGCTCCGACAATAGCGAAGACGCCGCCAAAGAGGCCGCTGCCCCTGCTGCAGAAGCCCCCGCCACCGCTGACCATAGCAATCACATGAACACTGATGACAGCGCCGACAAACCCGCAGCCAGCGGCATTACCCGCAGCTCAGCGCCAGAAGGCGCCGCCGCTGAAATCGTCAGCCCGGCCAATGGCGCCACCGTCAGCAGCCCGGTGAAGGTTGTCTTTGGCCTGGAAGGCATGGACGTATCTCCAGCCGGGAAGGAAAAGGACAACAGTGGTCACCACCACTTGCTTATCGACCTGGACAAAATGCCGGACATGAACATGCCCCTTCCGGCCAACGACCAGGTCGTCCACTTCGGTAAAGGCCAGACGGAAACCGAACTGGAACTGGAACCGGGCACCCACACCCTGCAATTGCTGCTAGGCGATTACCGCCATGTGCCCCACGAGCCAGCGGTAGTGTCGGAGACAATCACCATCACCGTGGAATAATCCCGGTACCACGAAAACAAGAAAGGGCCTCAAATGAGGCCCTTTCTTGTTTCAATGTTGCCTGCCGGCACGACGTGATTGCTCAAGCGGAACATCACCTTTCATTAAAAAGAATACGGTTTGAAAACGGGTCTGTTACTTCAAACACCCGATTTCCCCACGGTGCCGTTTCAATACTGGGTCGTGAGTAGCGGTACGCAGTGGCCGACACCTCAGCAAACAGTGCGTCCAGTGCATCCATGTTAACGAGCAACTTGGTACCAGGGCAGCCGTCACCAGAATGCTCACTGAGATGCAGAACAAGCCCCTCCCTCGACACCTGCATGTACAGAGGAAAATCCGGCCCGAAACGGTGCTCCCAATCCAGGGTCATTCCCAGAAACCCCAGATAAAAGTCTTTTGCTTTGTCTTCGTCGAAAATGCGGATGACGGGTATCGCCTGAAAATCCATTTCTCACCTTCTTCCTGACAAAGACAATATGTTGAGTCAGCAGCCTCATGATCGCGCCGGCCTCAGAGCTCCGGTTTCTCCAACTCCTGAATCACGTAACCGAGCTCGTCCATTTTTTCGTTAAAAACCTGCTGGGCATCAAACAGCCCCTGGTTATACAACGATGCACCCAGTTCACGGATAAAGAAATCAATCAGAAACTCGGCTTCAAACCCGCCGATCTCCTGCTGCAATTCCTCATCAAAGTAGGCTTTAACCTTACCAACCAACCGTTCTTTTTGTTGGCTGGAGAGTTCGACATCACGCATTTTCACCCAATCAATGTGCAACCGTAGAGCGCCACGAAACAAGGGACCTCAGCGACTGGATCGAAAAACAACGCACGCCTAATTCCAGAAAGCACAGCCCACCTTACTCTTAGCGTCAGGTATCTGGCGTGAAGCGTGCGGCCTCTTACTTAGCGCAATAACAAATGCGGTACCTTGGCTTCCCGAATCATCTTGTTAGTGGTGCTACCCACAAAGAACTCGCGAATACGGGAATGGCCATAGGCGCCCATCACCACCAAGTCCACGTTGTGGCTCTGCTGGTACTGATGCAGGGCGGGCTCCACGTCGCCATCCAGCGTGGCGGTTTGCACGTTGTGCCCGGATTGCTCCAGCTGCCGGGCAGCCTCTTCGAGACCGTCATGGTTGTTGCCGACCGTCACCAGATGACAATCCAGCCCCTGAAACAACGGGCTGTCCGCCAGCATGCTGACGCCCTTGCGGGCGGTGGCGCTGCCATCGAACGCAAGCATGATGGTTTTAGGGGCCTGAAACTCCCCCACGGTGACGAGAATAGGACGATGCAGGCCGCGAATGACGCGTTCCACATTATCGCCCACCTGCGCGCCAATACCGTCGTGCTCTTCACCCTGCTTGCCGATGACCAGCAAACGCATTTCCTCTTCCATCTCGGCAAGCGTATCCACCAGATCACCATGACGCTGGCGCTGCTGAGGCTCGCTGATGCCGTTCGCAATAGTCCGTTGGCCGGCGGCTTCGAGCATCATTTTACCTTGCTCCAACGCCAGGCGATTTCGCTTGGCATCCAGATCCGCCAGCTCTTCCATCAAATGCTCGCGACCACCCAATGCCAGATTGCCACTGAAATCGGCACTGACCGGGTAGCGCGAATGGTCCAGCACGTGCAACAGCGTCAGCGGCGCGCTCAGGCGCTGTGACGCCCAGGCGGCGTAATCGCACACGGCCGTGGCGGCATTGGAGCCGTCGATACAGGCGATGACGTTAGTCATTGTTGTTCTCCTTTGACGCTTAGCGCGGCAATTGTTTGCGACGCTTAATGGCCGCCCATCATTTTTTCAACAGCAGCGGGCTTGTCGTGCACACCGAATTTATCCACCAGCGTCGCGCTGGCTTCGTTAAGGCCAATCAAGTCCACCTCGGTGCCCTCACGACGGAACTTGATGACGACCTTGTCCAGAGCGCCGATGGCAGTGATGTCCCAAAAGTGGGCGCGATGCACATCAATAGTGACTTTATCGATGGCTTCCTTGAAGTCAAACGAAGCAATGAACTGGTCCGATGAGGTAAAGAACACCTGCCCTACCACGTCGTAAACCCGGTGCCCGTCTTCCGCACTTTCTGTGGCGTTGACGTAGAAAATACGGCCCACCTTGTTGGCGTAGAACAGTGCGCTCAGCACAACCCCGATCCCCACACCAATGGCCAGGTTGTGGGTCGCCACCGTGGCAATAACGGTGGCCAGCATGACCACCGTGCTGCTGGCCGGGTGTTTGGCCATATTGGTAATAGATTCCCAGCTGAACGTGCCAATGGACACCATGATCATCACCGCCACCAGCGCGCCCATGGGAATCTGCGATACCCATTTACCCAGGAACACCACCAACACCAACAAGAAACAGCCGGCGAACAGGGTCGACAGCCGCTTGCGGCCACCGGATTTCACATTGATCACCGACTGGCCAATCATGGCGCAACCAGCCATGCCACCGAGGAAACCGGACGCGATATTCGCCACGCCCTGGCCTTTGCATTCCCGGTTCTTGTTGCTGTCGGTGTCAGTCAGATCATCAACAATGGTAGCGGTCATCATGGATTCCAGCAGGCCGACCACAGCCAACGCCAGGGAGTACGGCAGGATGATCTTCAGGGTTTCCAGATTCAGCGGAATATCCGGCAGCAGGAAAATGGGCAGACTATCCGGCAGCTCCCCTTTATCCCCCACCGTGGGCACATCAATGCCCAAATACATCGCCACACCGGTAATCACCACGATGCAAACCAGCGGCGACGGCACTGCGGTGGTCAGCAGCGGCAGCAGATAGATAATCCCCAAGCCTGCGGCCACCATGGCGTACACATGCCAGGTCACGTTCACCAGCTCGGGCAACTGCGCCATGAAAATGAGAATAGCCAACGCATTCACAAAACCCGTGACCACAGATCGAGACACAAATCGCATCAGGTTACCGAGTTTAAGAAACCCGGCGATAATCTGCAGTGCACCCGTGAGCACAGTGGCCGCCAACAGGTATTGCAGGCCGTGGTCCGCTACCAGGGTCACCATTACAAGCGCCATGGCCCCGGTGGCTGCAGAAATCATCCCCGGGCGACCGCCAAAGAAGGCCGTCACCACGGCAATACAGAAAGAAGCATACAAGCCCACTTTCGGGTCCACACCGGCAATGATGGAGAAGGCGATCGCCTCCGGAATCAACGCAAGCGCCACAACGGCCCCCGCCAGCAAGTCACCACGGACGTTACTGAACCAGTCCTGCTGAATCGTTCGAAGCATGGATTTCAATCCTGTGTTTGGAGATAACAAGCAATGGCTGCGCAGCGGCAGCAATAAAATACAGAGAACGGCACCCGACAACAGGCACCGCACGGCAAAGCCATGTAGGAGGGCGCGCTAGGGCGGACTCAGCCGTGTTTGGGTCATGTGAACACCCGGTGTAGTGAGGAAAGGCGCGGATTCTAGCAGAACCGTTCCGCCAATTACAGGCAGTGCCAGAAGCCACGCCCCCGCCCCACTACGCCCCGAGACAACAACATGCGATAATCCCCGCTTATCTGTACCGCCTGCGCGGCATCCGCAAAGGCCCCAATGATGTGCCCGATACCGTGTTAATGACCGAGTCCACCGCCGCCAACAGCCCGTCTTCGATACTGGACCGCCGCCTGAGCGTTGCCCCGATGATGGACTGGACGCACGATCAAAAAATAGAAAGGAATAACAACAAGATAGAATTCATTGCTTTTACCGTGGTGCAAATATGGTGCAAAGCAGACTCTCGAATGATGGGATTTCTTACACGGCCAGGCGATTGCAGCTGACAGACATCACCAAACGAAGGCAGCATTCTGAACATGCCCACCGCCGGCCAACACAGGATCTCCGTTCTCAGGCCAGCGACAGACGTGTCAGCGACCACGCGGTGGGGTCCAACGAAACAGGATCAGGCTGAAGACTTTCCGCAACTACCACACCGGCCAACCCACGAATCCACCGGGCCCGTACAGTAACGGCACTGCTCACCTTCTGCACGGCCGTTTCGGTACACCGCCCATACCCGAACAAATAAGAATATCAGTGCAGCTACAAACACCACGCCGCCCACTGCAACCACATTGCCTGCGATCCCGTCAAAACCCATAACGCCTGGAAAGACAAAGCCCCCGATCAGGGCCAAACAACCCCCAAAGAAGGCCACCACTGCTGGCTGCCCGAAATACCATCCTTGCAACTTCATCACAGATACCCCAAAAATAAGACGAAAACATACTGAGAAAAACCATGACAACAAAATCTCACATTGCTTCCCGTATCGAGAAGGCCATAGAAAGTTACCAAGAAAGTGACTATGAAGATGCCTTACTCCAACTATTCCCGGCCATGGACGCAACAGCCAAGAAAAGATATTCCAAGTTTGGCAATGCTAAGAGAATGAAGCAGTTCATCGCTGACGATCACGGAATCATCTGGGCTGCCGCCACAGGCATGCTAATTGGATCAATTAACATCGACGGTACCGACCTCCCATCAGCAGTCTATAAGTTTGCACGCTGCACACTCATTCACGAAGGAGGACTAGACAGGAGGATCAGTTTCAACGCCCCAGGCATGGTAATGCTATCTGCCAATAATTGGCGGTTTCCCCCCACATTCATACCCGCACTGATAATGATCGTGGTAATGGCGCCAGAAAATAAAGGGCTCACTTCATCCACAGAGCTTGATTATGGTTTCTTGGGACAGCAACTCCAGATAGACCAGCTTTGGGGTGACAAAGCCAGAGTGCAAGAAATCTGCGATCAGCACTACGCGGGAAGACACTAATACATCGAAGTTAATCGATTACACAGATCCAACCAACCGCTCCGTGAAACGCTTGGGCCGGTTGCCACCGGCAGGAAAACGCCCTGCCCGCGACCCCACACCAGCATCACATAGCGGACTAGCTCATCAATCACCCAACCCAAACAACCCGCCCTGCTGCTCCACCGCATTGCTGTTCAAGATAACCAGCTCTTTGCAGGCCTGCCGCTTATCCTTGGCACCCCCGCCCACGGTGTACTCATAGTCCTTTGAGTGAATCTCGAAGCTCTCGAAAATCTCCCTGACCACCGGGTGGTCATTCAGGCTTATCACCACCTTGCCTTTGCACTCACGCCCCAGTCGGGCCATCTGTTCGTACTGATCGACACCGAACTCCGTGCCATACCCTGCCGTTTCATAGTAAGGGGGATCACAGTAGAACAGGGTGTCGGGCCGATCATAGCGCTCGAACATTTTTGCCCAATCCCCCTGCTCGAGCGTCACTTGCGATAACCTGGCATGCGCGTCGACCAGATCATTCTCCAGTGTCAGCAGGTTGAATTTCGGGCGCGTGGTGGCGGCGGTACCGAAGGTCTGGCCTGTAGCCTTGCCGCCGAAGGCAAGCTTCTGCAGGTAGAGAAACCGCGCTGCGCGCTGCACATCGGTCAGCGTTTCCGGCGGCGTATCACGCAGCCAAGACCACTGATCACGGCTGACCAGCACCCACTTGAACTGCTTGTACAGTTCCTCCAGGTGATGCTTGACCACCCGGTACAGGTTGACGATCTCGCCATTGATATCGTTCAGCTCCTCAATTTGTGACGGGGACTTCGCGAAGAAGATACCCCCTGCCCCAGCAAACACCTCTACATAGCAGCTATGTGCGGGGAACAAGGGAATAATTGAACTCGCCAGACGGGATTTCCCACCCATCCACGGGAACAGCGGTTTAGCCATTGGGGATTCCTCAAATTTGCCGATTAAGGTAGGCTCACCGCGCTGTGTCGACACAGCGGCGGGCCTTGCTTGGCAAACGAGGTATGCACTCGCTTGTTAGGACCACCCCGGTGTTACAGCACCAGGGTGGTGCCCGTCTCTCACACCTGAACGGTGTAGGAAGGTAGGTTCGGGGCACTGCCCCGAATTTCTCTTACGCTTAGCAGGCATCACACCTGCACAGTGGACACCGTCAACACCGGCACTTCATACGACAGCCGGCCATCTTCGATCATCGCTTTTTTGGTAGCGGCCACGCCCTCGCCTTTCACGGTGATATCGATGCCATCGCGGGTTTGCACGGTGCTGGTGCCGTCGCCGTTGTTGCTCTGTACGGTCACCACATACCGGCCTTCGCCTTGCAGCAGGCGCCGGAACTTTAGCCAGGGGTTACGGGTGCTCATGCGCTGCGCTCCAGGGTGACAGATTGATAAATCTCAGCGCCGCCCGCCTTCTGCACGCTGATCGACACCGCAAGCACCAGGGCCATGTAGTCGAGCAGGCTGTCGTCGTGCATCACTTTCACGATCATGCCGGGCACCAGCACACCCGGTGCCGCGCCGGATTCGGGGATGATCACGCTCAGGGTTTCGACCACCTTGTTGCCCGCCGCTGCCAGTTCGGCTTTGCCGCGGCTAATGGCGGGCTGGCTGTCAGTGATCAGGTCTTCGTAAATATCGGGCATGGGGGCGGTGCCGCCACTGCCGGCGCGTTGCACATCCACGGCTTGGCCTTGGCTCACGCCGCTGACATAGCAGGCGTTGAAATCCGGGCCCGGCTCATATTGTGCAGACCGGCTGCGCACCATGCCGATATAAATACCAGCATCCGGGGTTGCCGTTCCCCAGTCCCACGGCAGCACTTTATAGCGCGGCTGAACCGTCCAGCTGTCCGCATCCATGGCGGGCACCATGATGCCCCCCGCCGCCGTCACAATTTGCGCCACCACCTGCGCCGGCGACTTATCCCGGAAGCTCAGCGCACCCGCCGGAATGGGCCAGTCTGGCAGGTCTTCATCATTGCCGGTTGGCCAGGTCAGGGTGAAGCCGGTGTTCTGCAGCTCTGCCGTTGCGGCCTGGGCGGCGGTGGTGGCGCTCGCGTTGGTATAGCTGCGCGTAGGCGCGAACGGCGCCGCCATATACTGCGTGCGGCTAACACCCGTGATGCTGAATTTTTCAGTGGGGAAACGCTCATCGCTGGTGTAACGCTCAATGCTAAACACCCAACTATGACCGTTGATGGCAACGGCAATGTCTTTCATGCCACCGGCACCCGGCGCCACCAGCGCCAGCGAGCCTTGCCCGTACAGCGTGCCGGAGAACCTCCACGCCCAAGAATCAATATCCAGCCCGATAGACACACCCTGAATATCCAGCGCCGTGCCCGTCGCAACGTCCGTAATTTGCAGCGTATTCATAATCAGATAGACCGTTTTGAATGCCGGCGGCTCCACCGGATCCGGGTCCGGGTTTGGCTCCACTGGGTAGGGAAGGTTGTAGTCGTGCCAGATGCTCTGCCCGGCGCCCCACGGCAAGCGATGCTCGTTATCGCGCGTGGCGGCCTGGCGGGCGGTGATGCGATAAGACACATCGTGCGGCACGCTCGGGCGCGCTGGCTTCACCCAGCCGAAACGCAGTTCGACGTTATCCGGAGCGGTGATTTCTATCACGCCGGAATCGGCAGCGAGCGTGATCGTGGTGGCTGTGTCAGTGTTGAGCAGGGCATAGCGGGCGGCGGAATCGTCGTATACCGTGCCGGCCAGGTTCACGCTGTACCAGGGCTGGGCTTTTGTGGCGTCACGGGCGGGCGTTTTCATTATCCACCCGGCCACATAACCGGCACGGTCACCGGCAGTCGCCGCGCCCCACGGGAGAGCCCGCGCCCGATCCAATGGCCGGGACTGATGCCAGGCCACCCGGTTTTCAGCATGAGACGCGCCCGCCCCACCCCAGCCGCCACGAACCGCCCCGTCACGCTGCCCAGCTTCCTCAAAGCGCGCACGGACCAGCAAGTCCTGGCCGCGCCCCACCGCCCAGCACCCTGCTGTTTCAGCATCCGCAGGCACCCCCGGCGACAACCGGATAGTCGTCTGCCCCTGGGCTGCCACCGCCCGCCGCAGCGGCGCCAAATACTCGACAAACAGGTTTGGTGTTGCCCACGGTAGAGGGGGCACCGGGTCAACGCCAGCGACGTAATCCAGCTCAATCGTGAGCGGGTCGACCGGGCCGATGAACGGCCCGGTCTGCAGATTTAGATCGACACTGTCCCACCGCTCGACGCTATATGGCACTTGCTCCCCCCGCCGCTATAGTTGCATACCTGCACGCTCTGCGAGCCAGGTCCGCATATCCTCGCGGACGCTATCATTCAGGACGCTGGTTGCAATCAAACCAGAAAAGAACCCATCGAAGTAAACGCCACCTGCAAACTGATAGCCAATATAAAGCACATTGTTATCCGGCCTTTCTGCTATCTGGATGCTTGACGGGCTTGCCTCCATGTGATCCAGCCACCCGCGGGTTATGAGTCCGTTGCGATCGGAAACAAAAACATGCGGCGCCGGCCCGACATCAATCGGTAGGTCACAATAAGTGTCGCCGGGCACCACGGACACTAACGCCAGGCGCCGCGGTGAGGTCCGCGTATCGACATAGAATGCAAGCCGGCTTACGTTTTTGCCCGTGCTAACCGCAACACCTACGCTGTTATCGTCGCTCACCCAGCCCGCCCACAAGGCCGTATAGTCTCCGCTGAAGACAGATACCGGTAGCCCTTGCAAGAATTTGCTATGGCCAAACTGGATTTGCCCCCTCCCGCCGATCACCCTATAGACCGGTCGTCTGCTACCGCTTTGGCCGACGTGGTTATTGTTTCCGGATTTATCCAGAATGAGCCCTACCGGATCGCCATCGAACCGAACCGGGATCGTTCCCTCGGCGTCCTGGAACAACGTTGAAATATCGCCGGGGTCGAGCCAGACCCCAGGCTCACCGCTGAGGAACAGGCTAGCCGGGCCTTGCACCGTGGCCACATCGCCCTGCAGGGGACCGCTGGCGATGGGGCGGTAGTAGGGGCGCGGGGCAAATGTGACACCCCCACTCTGCACGGACCCCGTTGTCGGCCAGGTCGGCTCCTCGGTGCCTGTGGTGCCGGCAGCGGTCACTTTGTACACATATCCATTTGGCGTTGCCGGATGCACCACTTGACCCATGTTGAGCGCAGTTCCCGTGGTGAATTCATCGCCGTACTCATCCAGCGCCAGCACAACAACAGACCCCGCCCAGTCGCTGTAGGTGATATCGAATGTGCCATCGGCCTCACTGTGTCCGTCAGCCACCACCTGCCGCCCTGCCGGGTCATCCTTGATGACAATCACATCCCGGGCAGCCGCCACGCCATCGATTTTCACTGTGCCCGCAACACGCGCCTGAGTAGCCATCAGTTATGGTCCCCTCGCAGTTCAATTTTCAGCTGGTCATCGTCCACGGTGGCCTGCCCCGGCAGCACGGTGCGGATCATCCAAAGCGGCGCCGCCGCCGCATCGGTGTCGAAGCGGGTGGTGTTGCCCACGCTCCAGCCCGCGCCCCAGCCATCCGCCTTGATGGTGAAATACGGCGTGCCGGTTTGCGGGTTAACGGGGGAGAAATCAACGGCGGTGGAGCCTGTGCCCACCAAGCCCCGCTCCTCGCCGTAAAGCTCGAAAGCGGTGGTGGATGTGAACTTGATTTTCCACCGCTCGGGCACGCTGCCCCGGTTATCGACGGCGACCGGATAGGCGATCAGGTTGTAACTCGCGGTCGTCTCCTGGCCGGTGCCGTCGTAGTCTCCCGGATCCACGGTGTAGCTCACCCAGTTGCGCACCCGCGCCCGAAGATCGCCCAGGTACACCGCCGATGCCACCCAGGTGTCATTGGCCGGAAAGTCGTGATAAAGCGGCTGCGCGAGCTGCAAGGTGCCATCGATGCGGGCTTCGGTGCAGAGCGCCATGTCATCAATGCGGTGCACAAAGTGCAGGTCACCCACCAACGGATCACCCCCCGCATCTTGCCCGGTGAACGGGTTGGCGAGGGTGGCGGTGCCCGCTTCCTTGTCCAGGGCGTACATGGCCGGGTCCAGACGCGTCCCTGCGTCATCTTCAATCCAGGCGTCATGAAGCAGATCCCGGCCAGCATTGACGACCAGGTCAGCCGCCGGGCTGGCGATCAGGTCCTTCTGGGTATGGGTGAGCACCAGAATATCCGCATCACGCAAAATCGGCACACGCCCATCCGCAGGTAGGCGCACCGGGTCCAGCCCCAGAATGGCCGGGTCCAGCGGGATTTGCTTAAAGCTCACGGCGTTGTAAAACAGGCTTTCGGCGGTGACCGGCTCGGGGAAAAGCACCTCGACAATACCGTCTTTCAGCGTCACCTCGCCGGTGATGCCGTCGCCACTCACCACGCCCTGGTTATCCGCCTCACCATTGAACTGGGCGCCATCGTCGTAACCGTTGGCACGGATGGTGAAGCCGTTGGGGCGCAGCGGTGCCGCCGAAGTGCGGAACGTGGCCGCTTGCATTACGCTCCAGTCGTCGCCCACCAGAATAGCCAGCGGGGTTACCGTGGCCGTGGCCGGGCGCCCGGCATAGCTGCTAATGGTCACCATGGCGGTGGTGTAGCTGATGGTGCCCAGCGCAATGCCCGTGCCCGTGGTGGTGTTGTAGTTGCGCAGCAGCCGCCCTTCGCCGTCGTCGAACCACAACTCAGTGCCGATCTGTAACACCACGCTGCCGGGCACAATGGGCCCGCTTTCGGAGATATAAAAGCGCCAGTCTTGATCGGTGCTGGTGAACTGCTCTTGCGCGGTAGCTTCCGTGCCCGCCGCCAGCTGGTAGCCCACATCCACGTCGTGGCTGCGGATCTGCTCGGTTTCTACCGTGGCCTGGTACGACGCCGCCGAGCCATTCAGCGTGGATGAGGTGCCAATTCTAATCGTTGCCATGAGCGGCCCTTATACGTTGACCTGTTTCAGGAAGGTGTTGCCAGCAATAACCAGCTGGCCGGTGCCGTAGTTCACCGTGCCAATCACATCGAAATCCCGGCGGCTGACCAGCGAGCCGTCGCCGTTGTCGGTTACCCAGTAAGAGCGCCCCACATAGCTGGTGCTAAGCACTTGCCCCACCCCGTTTTTCACGGTGCGTTTCACCGACTTAATAATGGTGAAATCCACCGAACCCGGCTCAATGCCGGCAGCGGTTTCGATAACAATATCCGCCTGGTTATTGTTGTTCGGCACGGTCACGGTGGTGGTGATTTCGGATTCATCTTTGTGCGTGTAATCAATCGTCACCGCACCATCGGCCTGGAAGGCGGTGGTGATATCGATTTCGCCGCTGGCGTAGTTAATCTGCCCGGTGGCATCGCCGGTAATGGAACCGTCGCCGGCCACATCGGTGGCCGTTTTCTGAACGCTGCTGACTTCCCAGGTGAGCGTGACAGACCCCGGCACCACCTTGCGGTTAGCCAGCGGGATGCTCAGCGGGGTAACGCCGGCGTAGGCCTCCGGGTCTTGAATGTAGATGCTCGAATCTGTCCAGCGGTAGAACAGCACGGAGCCCGCATCGGGCTGCGCTTGCAGGGTGGCAATCACGCTGCCGGTGTCGTAGCTCACCTGCCCAGAGCCATCGCCCACCAGGTTGCCGGTGCCGTCGTCGCGCAGGGTGTACCACTTGCCCAAATAGCGATAACTCAGGTGCAACGACAGCGGCGCAGGCGCCGGGTCCAGGCTGAGCACATAGTTAAAGTTTCGGTTGGAATCTCCGATTTCAATGCTGCCGGTGTTAGGGATCTGCTGGCGCAAGGCGCCCGGCTTATAGGACACCGTCGTGGTGCCAGATGCACTACCCGCCCAGGCGATCGCGCCCGTTGCATAATCAATGGTGGTGCCTTCCAACCCTGCCGGCACCCCGCCGCTGGTGACGAATATACCGCCCTTATCGCTGTAGGTTTCCCCTGCCAGCGAGAGCGACACAGACCCCGGCACCACCGCCGTTGGCAGCGTGGAGGTTTGGCCGCTGGCCACCGTCACAGGCAGGCTCACACTATCGGTGCCGCCGGCCACAATCTGGTTCACATAGCCGCCGGGGCGCTGGTCGATCACGGCGGTTTCATTGCTGGCCGTGGGGATGATCGGCGCGAAGGTGTCCGCCACCTGAATCGTCAAATCACCCGAGGTGGCCGCCACCCCCAGCGAGGTAGAGCCATAGTATTTGGCAGAGGTGGCCGGCTGGGTGCTATAGATCAGCGAAGGCCCACCCGGTTTGGGGTTCGGGTCGGAGGCCGGGAAGTCCCGCTTTAGCTCGGCAGACAGCTCCAGAATGTACTGGTCTGCCTTGAACGTTCGAATGTCACCGCCGTTCACTTCATAGGTAAACGTCGCTTCGATGTGCTGCACATTGAGGATCTTGATGAACTGCTGGGTGCCAAGGTCCTGCCCTTCCTGCAACAACAGGGTGTCGCCAATTTCCGGCGCGGCAATGTTGTTCACCGTGGGCGCATAGCAAATGATGGAACGCTGCCCCTGCAGTTGGTTGCCCCGTAGCGCCAGCCCGGTAACAGGGCCGGGAATCACAAACGATTCCACCCGCTGCCGCGCTGTCTCGCGCTCATCGTAGAAGTCCTGCGTGGTGAACAGCAGCCCGGAGACGTTCGGGTCTTGCGGCTGGGCGCTAAGGATTGAGTGCGCGTCCAGGTAAAGGTCTGCCGTGGCGGTGTCCACTTTCAGGAAGGACTTGCGCAGGCTCACTTCACCGTAGGTTCTGTCCACCCGGGAAATATCCTCGAACAGGTTGTTGATGTCGCCATCCACCACCTCAAGGCCCGTCATTTGGCCACCGCCATCTTCATTGTCGGTGAGCCGTTCGGGCTGCATCAGTTTGATATCGTCGCTGGTAATCGCCACGCGGGGGCTCCTATTGCGGGGGCTCTACAGTCAGCAGCCGCAGGGTGGCGGTGTACCACGCATCCGGCTGCTGGCTGATATGGGTGTGTTCTTTAATGGGGGTAGCCTCAACGGCAACGCCACGGGCACGGTCGAACACCACGGAAAATTCACGGGCGTCATCCAGCGTCAACGCCATGGCCGCAAGGTCCGCAGATTCCTTGGCCACCAGCGCATCCACCGTGGCCCGCTGCAACCAGCCGGTTAACGTCACCGCCTGGCCGAATTGCTTCACGCCGCTCTGAATAATCATGCCGCCGGTGAGGCTGCGCTCTTGAGCTTGGGCCACGCCGTTATGGCTGAATTCGTCTTGCCAGATTAGGTTGTCGGTGAGGTCGATCTCATCAAGCGTCACTGCGTTGCCCTCATGCCGGCTTCATTCAGGAATTCCATCAGCCTGTTCACGTCATCCGGATCACCGGCCAGTGAAGACGTACCGCCATTCGGTAGCGCAATTTCAACACGCTGGGTGGGCGCATTAGGCTGGGTCGTTGCCTGCTGGCTGCTGGCTTGCCCTTGTGCCTGCTGGATGCGTTGTTGCCGCGCATCGGCCTGCGCCTTCACTTCTTCCTGTTTCAGGTCCTGTACGCGCTGGCGGTAAATTTGCTCGTTGATCTTCATGGCCTCGGCGTACTCACGAGCTGCACGGCTTGCCCCTTGCTCGGACGCGGCTTTCATTTGCCGCTGCAGATCCTTCTGCCGTTCCTCAAACCGCCGCCGCTCAATATCCTGCGCGGTGCCGTTCATGTTGATCAGCTCGGTGCGTAGGCTCTCCGTGGTACTCGCCGCACTGTCGGCCAGGCCATCGAGCTGCTGCTTGGCGCTTTCAATCGCCGACTTCAGGGTGGACAGCTTCTCTTCGCCCAGCAGCTTTGCGCCCTGTTTAGCCCGGCTTGCCGCCCGCAGGAAGCTGTTGAGGTTGCCACCTTGGCGCGCCATGGCACGGTCGTAATTTTCCTGCGCGCTGGTCACTTGTTCCTGCACTGCCGCTTTTGTTTCGTAAACCGTTTTCAGCCAGGTGCCGATGCTCAACACAGCAAAGTCCGTTTGCTCTTTGTAGAGTCGGTCGAACAGTTGCCCCGCCCCCTCGCCGGTGTCGTAGAAGCTTTGGCGGATACCGGTAAAAATTTGCAGCAGTGCCGCACCGGCACTACCGGCTTTGCTGGCGCCTTGTTGGGCTTTGTTGCCCACCTCTTGCGCGGCTTGGCCTTGCTGCTGGTAGGCCTGCGTGGTTTTTTGGGCGGCCTGCGCTTTTTGGTTTTCGCCAGCAGTGGCTTGCTCGGTGGTTTTTTTGGCAGATTCTGTAGCCGCCTTGGTGCGCTTCAGCACATCGTTTGTGGCGGCAGCAACTTCCCGCATGGCTTCGGCATACTGGCCCTGCGTGAGGATGTTTTCCTTCATCGCCTGGTCCAGCTCTTTCACCAGCGCCGCACCGCCTTCCTCGGACTCAATGGCACTCAGCGCTGCCTGAAAGGCCTCCAGCAGCACCTTGGCGGATTGCTCACCTTCCAGCCCCGCTTTGGCAATTTGCTTATTGATGGACTGGAACTTGGTGATGGCCTCTTTTTCCAGCTCTGTCATGCTGTCGGTGATTTTACCCAGGTCGAGGTCCAGTTCTTTAAGCGCCGCACCCAGCTTGCTGCGCGCCGCACGAGCAGCACGATCAGACGCAGAGACTTGCTTGGCGGAGGCCTCGTCACCCTTGCTGATTAGCGCAGCAAGATCAGCGTTAATTTTCTTTCTGGTAGACTCACTGGCCGCTTTTTGACGCTCGGCGGCAGCCTCTGCCGATTCCGCACTATCAAGAAAGGCTTTGCTAAAGTGGCGCTTAATATCCTCGCCATCTTCAGCGACTTTATCGACCAACTCGCCGGCGGCACCTTTCGCTCTGTCCGCGAACTCTTTCAGCGAGGCAGACAGATCACCAGCCCCAATCAACCCCGTTAGTTTTGAAAAACCCTCTGCAATACTGCCGATAGCTGCAAGCCAAATAGCGGCCCCGGTTCTGAATCCTGCAGTCAGCCCATTCCAAAATATGGCGAACCCTGAGCCGAAACGCTCAATGGCATTCAGGGTTGTCCTGAAGGAATCAGAAACGCCCTGTGCCCACTCTTCAATGCTGCCGTCTTTTTGCATTTCCCGAAGAGTGGTCAGCAACTCTCTCATCCGGACTTTTATTGCATCTAAAGCGCCCAGTTCACTGGCCAGCGCAAAAAAATCCGTGAACTCTTTCCGAAGAGAAGACAGCAACCCCCTAGCGCCATCAATGCGATCAGCCCCTGCCCCTTCGGACATCCGCCCCAGCTCATCGATCAATCGGCTCAGCACATCAGTGCCGAGCAAACCATCACTAGCCATCTGCCGGATCTCGCCGCCAAAGCGTCCGGTAACATTACCCAGAGCTTCCATAATCGGAATGCCCGAATCGGTAATGCTGTTCAGCTCTTCCAACTGCAGCCGGCCGCTCTGCCAGGCTTGGCCCAGCTGGGTGATCACGGTATCCAGCGTTTGTGCGCCGCTACCGTATTTGGCATTGGCATCGGTCAGGCTTTGCAGGGAACCGTTAAGGGGATCAATACCAGCAACTTTTAGTCGCCGCGCCGCTTCGGCTGTGTCGCCCAAGCTCTGGCTGTTCCGCTCGGCAATGCGGTCGACTTCAGCCAACACGCGCCGGCCTTCTTCCATGGAGCCGTAGAGCGCACCGAATTGGCGTTCCAATTCCTCCAGATCGCTGCCAGAAGTAACCAGCTTCTCCAGCCCTCGCCGCAGCAACTCAAAGACACCGACACCCGCCGCCAACCCCAGCAGCTTGCCCTTAATGCCATCCACGGCACTACCGAAGCGGTTACCCTTGGCGCTGGCCAGCTCTAGCGCCTGGGCATGCTCACGGGCCTCTGCGGTGGCTTTGCTCAGCTTCTGCTGGGTTTGATCCAGCTCCTTCTGGATGCGGTCTTCCGCCTGCCCCAGCTCGTTGGTGTCGATTCCGGCTTTATCGAGCGTGCGGCTGTATTTGGCCAGCTCTCGGTTGCTGCGCCCGTACTCGGTGGTAGCAATGCTTTGCGCGGTTCGCGCTTGCCGCACTGCCACGGAATATTCAGCCTGGCTCTGCCCGGCCTTTTTGCCTTCGCGCTTCAGGTCTTCATAGGTATGGACCTGTTTATCCATTTCCTTGCGCGCTTTCTCGGCCGCTTCCTGTGCCGCTTTCCAACCCTTGGCCGCTTCCTGCTGTTTATCCAGTTCCCGCAGTTCCGCTTCCAGCTTTTCCGCTTCGCGCTGCACTTCCTGCAGGGATTCCGCAGCCGGATCTGCCTCTGGGCTGATCGCGTTCTTGGCCTTCAGTACAAGGCTGACTACGGCTTCTTTAAGTGCCACGGGTATTGCTCCAAAAAAGAACCCCGCCGAAGCGGGGTTTAAGGACTAGGGAAGCAGGGTGGTGCTTTAGTCGAGCATGATCACTTTATACGGAGCGTCCTTACCAGGAGGGGTCCGCATCGCACCACTCAACTGGCCGTTGATATAATCATCAAGCATAAGGTCTGTGGCTTCGCTAGCGCTCAGCACAGCTTCATGTACGATCACTCGAGCCCTCTTCCCAGTGGCCAAGTTTTTGCCTACCAGAAGAATATGGCGCGGCTTCTGGATTTCCGTTGCTCCCAAAACCTGCGTACCGGTTTCGCCGTTGTAGTCATAGTCGACCTCCACTTCTGTAGCAGCCCCCGCATTCAACGCTTTGATCAGGCCTCCATCTGTGTCCACTTCCACGTCCGTACCGACCGCCAGGCTGCTGCTACCTGCCGTTTCCGTTACCTGAACGCTCTGGCCGTCAATGTTCTCTTTAGACAACTTCACCCACTGCCCTTCGATTAGCGTGACAGTTTCCGCCGCAACCGAACCGGCGGTGACGCTGTGCGCTGCACTGGTGCCACCCAGGGCTTCGGCCAACAGCACCGCCGGCATGGAATCAAATGAAATAGACAAGCTGGCAGGGTCCCCGGGAATGTTTACCGTATCTAGCGCCTGACCATAGTTGCCGGGCTGTTTGGAAATCCGGTTTCGCGCCTCAACGCTCGGCGGGGTGAGCTCGAAGCTGGGAACGTTGATGGGGCCATTGAATGCACCGATAACGCCCTGCTCTACCGGGGCAATGTAAATAGCGCCGGCGAAGATGAGGCCGGTGTCCTGGTAAGACATGATTATCTCCTTTGGCGCAGGGCGCCGTTGGGTTAGGGTTTACGTTTTGGGTTCGAGGGTCATTTGGTATTTGGCGGTGACGGTGAGCGCCACCCAGGCCACCGGGTAACTATCCTCGGGAATGTTGTACTCGGCATCGCCCACTTCACTGTCAATCGCGTTACCGCCGAGCTGTTCCATGTTGTTGCGATCGGCCAGTGCGTTGATCAGGTCATCCAGGTGGCGTTGAAGTTTCAGGGCAACACCGGCTTCGGCCTTTTCAGCAACAATGATGTGGTGCGTAACCTCACGCACCAGCCGCCCGCCGCTGCTTTTGCTGGCCCGCCGATCTTCGCCGGGCTGCATCGCGATAAACGGCAAAGGTTGCTGCTCATCCATGATCAGGGCGTGGGCCAGCCAGCCTTCATAAATCTCTTCGCCAGCATCGCTGCTGTAGCCGTTGGCCGTGGTGATACTTTCCAGCCGCCGCCGGTATTCGGCATAAATGGCTTCGATCGGAATCATTCAAATAGCTCCAACAGCAGGCCCGCCACTTTGCGGGCGGCACGATCCTGCAGTTCCGGCGCGATGTCGTTACGCACGGACTGAAACACCTGGCTCACACTGGGGCCATGCAGCACTTTGTAGGCATCGCGCCCTTGGCCGGTACGCACGGCAATGCCCTTGGCACCGCTGCCGCGCAGCCCGATAAAGAAAAACTTTGGCTCGGTATAACGCCGGCCGGGCTTCACCATGCCGGTAACGCCGCCATGCTTGGTGCTGCCTTTGCCACGGCGCGGATGCTTCTTGGGCACCCGCAGGCCACGGTTTTCAAACCGGGAAAGCAACACTCCACGACGGGTGGCCTGCACGCCTGCTTCCCAGTAATCGCCCTTCTGCGCGGGCGGCAGCACCCGCAGGTGCCGCCCGATGTACTGCTTACTCAATGCCACTTGCCCGCCGATAGCAGCTACCCCACGCTCACGCCCATGCTTGGCGGTATCGCTGAGCACGGTTTGCAGCGCCACGGCACTGTGCTTGCCGGTGAGCTGGGCCATGGCATCGAGCACGATTTTCATGTCCCGGGTGGCTTTGCTCATTGGGTCACCTCCACCACCAAGGTGGTGTCGTTGTCGCGCTCCAGGGTGTGCACCGTCCAGACCTTCCCTTTCATCGTGATCTTGTCGCCCCGGCGCGGGTACGGCCACGCAGCTTTGGGGTACTCGATATAAATCAGGGTGGCGATCAGGGCGTTCATGTCGTCGCGCACGTCGTCGTAATCCAGGGTGGCGACGGTTTCCGGGCTGGTGCCCCGCTCCGGTTTCAGTGGCCCGGCCGTGATGGTGGCCGGGTCACCGTAGAAATTGAAAACGGCGCCATCCAGCGCCGTTTTGTAGCCATCGAACTGGCTCATGGTTAGAAGCTGCTGTTCAGACGAACCTTGCAGCTCGTGTTGCCGTCTACGGCATCCGCTGCCAGCACACCTACTTTGAGGTACGGCACCGCCGGATCACCGCCATCATCTGCATCCAGTGTGAGCGCTGTACCATCGTGGTAGACGCCATCACCCTCGGTACCAGCTAGAGCAGAATCTTTTGGCAGATCCCAGACTCGCCCGGTAGCGAGAGTGAACTCCTCGCCGATTACAGCATCGGTCAGCGCAACACCAAAGGTATCGCCCTTCACCACGAAGTCACCGCTGGACACAGCAGCCGCTGCCACAAGGGTCAGATTCTGCCCCTGGGAAACAAAGTTTTTAGCCATGATTGCACCTTTGCATCATTGGTAAATTAGGTGCGGGCCCCGAAGGGCACCGCGGGGAGAGAGGGTTAGCCGGGGTTATGCACCGGCGTTTTTGAACAGGCCACGGTGATCAATGACGCCGGCACCGAAGTCCAGACGCGCCTTGATCTTCACGCCATCCACGTCGAAGCCGTTTTCGGTTTCGATGTACACACCTTCTTCACCAGTGAGGTAGGCGTATTCGATGGTGTCAATACGAGCAGGGGCAGCAGAGAGATACCAAGCGGTTTCGCTGGAATCATCCAGCCGCGGCTCCACCACTACCTGCAGCTTGCCGGCGAAGGGGTTCACGTCTGCGCTCTTGGCGCTGAGGATTTCGGCAACGATCTGCTGGGCTTTGGTTTCCAACGCCGCCGGCACGACCAGGTACTCGGCCATCAGATTCAGCGGGCGCTTGGCGCTGATGCCTGTCTGGCGACGCATTTTCTTACGCGCTTCAGAAAGGCTTTCCACGCTCAGAGCGGCAGCGGTACCGAGGTTGCCATGATCGTTATGGAACAGGGCCTTGTTGTCGGCCATCTTCACATTGCCGGTAATCAGGCCCCACACCACGTTGCTCTCCAGTTCAGCCGCACTGGCACCGAAGGCTCCGGGCACACGGCTGAAGGCATCCAGGTCATCGTTGATGATGGTCTGGCGGGTCAGGGCGATGATTTTGCCGTAGGTTTCCAGCTTGTAACGCTGGTTGTCTTCACCCATGGAGCCGTAGTTGAATTCACCGGATTCATTCACCTTTTCCAGTTCCGGCGCTTCACCCAACTGGGCGCGGTTGACGAATTTAAAATCGCTAGCGCTGGCCTGACGACAGAACGCGGTGAAAGTACGGGGCGCAGCTTCATACCCAGCACGCAGGGTTTTGTTCGCCACGTCCGCCAGAATAGCCGGGAAATCGCTGGTGGAGTGCATCGCCTTGGCCGCAATCTCCATGGGCGTCATGCCACGGGTGGAGCCACCGCCAGCGTGGATCACTTCCGCCGCCATATTCATCAGGCTCATGCTACGGAACTCACGGGAGCCATCAGTCAGCGGGTGCTGGCTGGGGTTAACGCGGTTCATCAAGGCACCGGCCAGACCAGCGCGCAGGGCTTCACCATGGTGGCCGACCACAACATGACCACCGGGCACGGCGTTCTGGCTGCGGGTGGCCAGCAGGTTCAGCACCTCGTTGCGGGCATCCGCCACGGTGGTGCCGGTGTCGATCATGCGGTTCAGGTCCGCTTCTTCGACACGGTGAGTGGCGGCCAGGGCGCGCAGCTCGCTGACGCGGGTGCGCTCTTGGGCGATGGCTTGGGTAGCCACTTCGCCCGCGTTCTGGGCAGCGGCTGCCGGTACCGGCGGCGGGTCATTACGGGTACCACGGTTCTGGGCACCAGCGGCGGCCAGGGGGGGCTCCTCTTCTTCCTCGCCACCACCGGCAGCTGCAGCGGCCTGGGCTTTGGCTTCAGCGGCAGCCACACGGACTTCCAGCTGCTCATTGGTTTCGCCGGCATGACGGGACAGGCCCACCGCCTTCGCGCGTTGTTCGAGATTCATAACAGTACCTTTCGGGTTGGTGTGTGCGGCAGCGGTGGCCGCCGTGATTTGGCCCGAAGCGGGCCGGTGATACAGGTTGACTGCGCCAGCTGGCGCATTCTGGAATGCGGCGAGATCTGCCTGGGCGACAGCCTGCACCGGTTCAATCAATTCATCGGCAAAGCCCAGTTCTACGGCTTGCTCACCGTTCAGCCAGGTTTCTGCCGCCATCATGGCTTTGAGGGTGTCTTTATCCAGGCCGGTTTTGGTGGCGTAGATGTTGGCCAGGGTGTCTTCAAACTGGTCATACACATCGGCCGTGCGCCGGTGGTCGTCCGCCTCACCCAAGCTTGGGCCGCTGGGCTTGTGGATCATGATGAAAGCGTTGGCCGGGATGCGGACCACATCGCCAGCCATGGCGATAACGCTGGCCATGCTGAGCGCGATGCCATCAATGGTGACTTCTACACGGCGCTCGCTGTTTGCCAGCGCGTTATAGATGGCGAGGCCTTCAGTGATAAACCCGCCTTCACTGTGGATCCGCACGGACAGCGGGCCATCGTTCAGGGCTTCCACTTCACGCACGATGGTCATGGCGTCGAGGCCATCCCACCAATCACCGATGACGCCGTAGAGCAGCAGCTCGCCTTTGGCGTTGATCTGGTTTGTTGCAGACAAAGCGAGTCCGCCGTTGACCGCTTGGGCCAACGCTTTCAGTTTCCATTTAGGCATGGGGTGCTCCGGTTATTCGTCGCCGGGTTCGGGGTATGCCGCGCCGGGGGCACGGGCCTGGGTAACGCCGGCATCACTCACGCGGCCTGCATCGGTGGTAACGATAATGCCGTCACGGTTGAGGCTGTCGCGTTCTTGTTTGATTTCGGCGAACACGTCTTCGGGCTCAAAGCCCATGGAGCGGATCTGTTCGGATAGCGAGCCCAGGCCTGCGCGAACCATGTCAACAATCGGCGGAATTTCCCGCGAGGGGTCGATCATTTCACGGCGTGGCGGGGTCCATTCCCAGCGCACGGGCTGCTTGATTTCACCGACCAGCATGGCCGCCTGGTTGAACCATTCGCCCACGCCTTGGCATACCGTGGGGATCAACGATGCCCAGCGGTATTGCTCCACGTTGCGGGTGAATTCCAGGTGCCCCATGCGCCCGCTGCTAAAATTCACGCGCTCCAGGTTGCCGGTGAGAGCGGCGAACGGTACGCCGTAAGCGATGGCGATGGCGTGTTGTTCAACGCTAACGAATTCACCATGGCCGGATACGCTGGGCGGGTTGTTAAAGCGCACGTCTTCGCCGCCTTTTAGGCGCGGGAACATGCCGGGCTCCAGCTTTTCTGGCAGCACGTCGCCTTTGCGATCGGTGTCGCCTTCTGTCTCCACGACGACCCCCACCAGGCACGCTGCACTTTTGGCGGCCTCGATGCGGGCATCTTGGTAATCGTCCAGGTTCTTCATGCGCATGATGGCGGCGGCGCCACGCGGCACGCCGCGCACTTGCCCTGGGCGCAGCATTTCAAACAGGTGAATCACATCCGCCGCCGGGGTGAGCTTGCTGGCACTGAAACCGCCCAGCGCATCACCGGGGTGGCTGGTGTGCAGCCAGTAGCCCACGCGCTGGTGCTGCGCGTTGAACTGCACGCCTTGCACGGCGTAGCCGCCATTCATCTGGCCGTTTTTGGTGTGATCCAGATAATCACCTTCCAACAACCGCAGCTTGAGCGGCACTTTCAGGGCGGGGTCTCTGTCGGTCACACGCACGATAATCGCATCGCCGCTTTCTACAGCGGTGCGCACGGCCAAGGCTTGCAGGCCGTACAGGTTATGCCGGCCGTCATAGTCGATGGCCGTGCTCTCGCACCAGTTCAGCATGGTGCGCTGGAGCGGTTTCTTTTCTTCAGCATCGCTCACCAGCGCACTGGGGCGGATGCCAGTGCCAACGATGTTGGTGGTGAGCACCCGCACTGCGCTGGCGGCATACGGGTTGTTTCGCACCAGCTCACGGTGCCGGGCACGCAGCAGTGGGAGCGCGGCGCGGCTTTCAGCGTTGGCGCTGCTGTCGCTGCCACGGGTCCAGGTGTTGCGCCGGCCTTTGCCAGCACCGTCGTAGCCGTTCACGGCGCGCAGGCGATCCGTTACCACGCGGGCACGGGTGCGGCGGGCTTCGGCTTCCGGGGAAAAGAACCCGATGGTGCGGTCCAGCCAGCTCATTGGTACCCCCGGTCAAACGTGGGGGCATACGCCCGGTGTTGGCCACCGGCGTTTGGGCCCTTCACACTTTTGCGGATCATGTCGCGCACACGAATCATGTCATCGAGGCTGCGGAATTCCGTGGTCTTACCGTTGTGCGTAATGCGCAGGGTGCCTGTGGCAATCGCGGCTTCAATGCGATCCAGATCTGCTTGCGTGTAAGCCATGGGCGGTTACCAGTAGTTGGATTTGCGGCGGCCACCGCCGGCGTCTTCCGGGGTGTCATCGCCACCGAACAGGTCGCTTTGTTTGAGCTGGGCCTCAAGCTGATCCCAGCGTTCATCTTTCCAGGTGTGCAAGCGCAGGCTGTAGGCCGCGTGCAGGGCGTAGACTTCGCAGTCAGCCGCTTCAATGGGCTGGCCGGGCTTGTCGTGCCACACGAGCTTGCCGCCCATGCGGGCGTTGGGCGCTTTGATTACACCGGTGAGTTGTTCGTAGTAGTCGTCGCGCACGTTGGTGTACCAGTGCATGCGGCCTGGGCCTTCGCCTTGCAGGCTGAGCCTGCCGCCTTCGCCGAAGATCAGGTCTTTGGCTTTGTGGGTGCCCACCTGGTACACCTGCAGGCCGAATTTCGCGGCCTTGGTTTTGTGGCCGTTCTTTTTGCTGTAATCGGTTTTGCGCGGGGCGCTGAATATCTCGCGACGGCCGTAATCGTTGCTGCTGCCCTTGATGGCCATGACGCCGCGCTTCTGCCGGGGGCGTACCCAGTTGTACACCTGCTCGGTGCTGTGGCCGCCGGAGTCGATGCTGATGGCTCGCGGGATCATCCTGAATCCGTCCGCGCTTTTGCGGGGGGTAAACAGGAAATCATCGAGCTCTTTCCAAACCGGGTCGCTGCTATCGGTGGTGCTGACCTTGGCGAAGAATTCACCCCAGTAGATCAGCCAGCCTTCCATGCCCCTGCCCCAGGCACGCAGCACAACGGCAACGCGATCGCGTTGCACATCGATGCCGGCGGTGAGGATCAGGCCGCCGTGGGGCACCACCAGTTCGGGGTAATCCTCTGCGCGTTCGCGCAGGGCGTCCGCGTCGGGGGCTGCGGTTTCATATTCGAAGGTGCGGCCCAGCTTCTGGTTGGTGAACGTGATCAGGCCGGAAAGGTCGCCCTTCTCGGCCAGGTGATCCGCTTTCAGCTTGTCGCGCACCACATCCGCGAGGCTGGTACCCGGTACGCAGGCATATAGCTCGCCGAGCTGGGTGAAGCCAGCCTTTCCGTGGAATGGCCGTGTTGGCACCCAGCCACATAGCGGGTCGCCCTGCTCCACCGCGTTGTACACGGTGTCGCGGATGTTGGTTTGTCGCTGGTGATCATCCCAGCCGCTGCCACAGCCCGGGCAGCAATACACGGCGGTATCCGGCATGGCGCGGCCGTACACTTCGTGCACTGGGGCTTCGTCATCGGCATCCAGCCAGCTGACGTTTTCCCATGCCAATACATGGCTCTCTTCGCACTCATGGCACACCACCGGCAGCACCCGGCAATCGGATTCACGCACGCGGTGTTCCGTTTTGCTCAGGTCCTTGATGGTTGGGGTGCCGCCCACAATCAGCTTGCTGCCGGGGTAGCGTTTCAGCCGCTCTTCCAGCAGGCCGATCGCATCCCCCTGCCGCTTCACATCCACGCTGGTATCGTCGGGTTCTTCAACTACACCCACGCCCACCGAGCTGGTGGACTTCACGTTGCCGGGGCTGTTGGAGCCAACCAGTTTCAGGAAGCCGCCCGGGAAGGTTTTCAAATCCCAGCGATTGCCCGCCTTGCGGCTGGTGGTCACATCGACCACGCCTTTCATGGCAGGGGTAGCGCTGAGCGCGGGCACCAGCTTTTCATCGTGAAAGGCCTTGCCGTCTTTCTCTTTCGCGAACAGCACCATGAGCGGCGCGGGGTGGCCGTCAATGCGTTTGGCCAGGTACCCGATGAGAAAGTAAGTCCAGCCCAACTGGGCGGCTTTCATCAGGTCCACTTCATCCACGCTGGTGTCATCCAGCGCCGCGGCGACGCCCAAGAAATAAGGCGAATAGTAAAAGTCGTACAGCCCAGCCAGATCACCGATGGTTTCCGGCAGGTGGTAGTGCTCCTGCATCCATTGCGCTGTCGGCACATGCCGACGGGGCCGGAATTTACTCGACGCCCTCAGTAAGACCTTTCGCAGCGTCGCCTGCAAACTCGCCAATTCGCTCAATTGCAGGTTCAACGACATCGCTAAGTGTTGCGGCATCAATAGTGATGCCGTGCTCCTTTTCCAGTGCCTGGCGCAGACGCTCTACCGCACCGCGAATTTCACGGTTCGCATAGCCCGCCCAATTCGTGATTGCCTGGGCAGCTTCTTCAGCCAGCACCAGCAATCCCAGTTTTTCGTTGTACGTCAGCCGACCTAGCGCCGCCTTCACCTGAGCTTCCTCGGTTTTGGCAGCCGCCAGATCCGCTTGTTTCTCACCGCCCCGCCCTGCCGCGTGGGTGCGCAGGTGGTCGCAGTAATCACGCAGCCACTCAGCATAAGAGCCATCGCGGCGCAGGTTTCCATCAGATGCATGCTTGCTCGCCGCCTGCTGGCTAATACCAACCAGCCGCGCGAAGCCAGAAGCCGTTGCTTGTGCATCAAGATCCATGGAAACCACCAATAATCGGGGAACAACTACAACCCCCTATAGAAACCCACATCTGCAAACAACCCGCGCTCTGCGCACCCGTATGCAGGCGATCCCGGGAAGGACCCGCGGACTCTTATAACGGGCTCAAATGATAATAACTCTCAAATACTAAGGCGGCGAAAATCAACCTCGTTCCACACCCTGGGCCGCAACAGGCGGGTTTTTATCGATGATGATTGCGTCTAGCTTAGGGATCAGATCAACGGTGATATTAAGTATCACCAACAACGTACCCACCACACCAAAGGCCCACACCGCACCCCGGAATAGCGAGCTGATCCTCCCTACTGACTTGCCGAGCGCCGCGAAGCCCTCCGCCTGATCATGCCGCAGAGTAGCCACATCGTCTTGCAGCTTTGCCACGCCCTCTTTGGCCTCCTCTGCACTGCGCTCAGTGAGCGCCATGCGATGACCAAGCCGCTCATCTTCCAGCGCTTTTAGGCGGTGCTCATCAACGGCGCGGGCACGCTCCAGGTCGTTCACTCGCAACGGGATCGTGTCCATTAGCTGCGCCTCGCTGTTTCCTGTCACAAACAGATCTCCATCGTTGCCACGCGACACCAGCGGCGATGAGCCAAAAAAGAAAAAATATCACCACGGCCAACACAGCGCCCCGCGCTACGATCAGCCCGCATTCATTCAGCCGCGTGTATCGCATCGACAAGCCCATTATGTCGCGTTGCACAATCGTGATACTGGCCAGCCCACTGCCTCATGGCAGCGAGCACCGTTCCTGCCTCGCCGTCACTCAGTGTCGGCAGCGCCATCGAGCACTTCACCATCAGGTTCTGTTGGTAGGCCGGCAATGTCGTTGATGGCCGCGGCGTTGAGCAGGCGGACACCAGCAGCAGGCAGGCACACATTGCGGTATACCGGCTTAATGACTTCACGCATAACCCCGCGATCAATAACAGTCTCGTTCGCCTTCAGCGTCGCCAGCTTACCTTCAACCGCCTGGGCAATCGCCGCATGGTCATCCAGCGCAACCTGAATCGCCGCCGAGGTAGCTTTAAGCCGCGCCGCCTCAAGGTCGCCCTCATACCAGCCACGAACCGTCCAGCCACCGAAAGCGACCCCTGCCACAACAGCAAGCACAGCCAGGTAGGGCGCGGCACGTTTTAACGCAGCCAGCCACATCATTTCCGGCCACCACTGTTCACATAGAAACCGAACCAAGCCGCCGCCGCGCCCCAGATGCCGGTAGCAAATGTGGTCTGCGGCCCTGACGGGTCAGCCAGTGAAGTGAACCAGCCGAAGGTCTGCCAGCACACAAGGCCGTACAGCAGCACCAGCAAGCGGGGCACTACGCGCCACTTGTCCAGAGTTTCGGGGCTCATCACTCACCCATCGCAATCAGTGCCGGCGTCGGATCCAGATAATCCCCGTCCTTTTTTATCTCGAAATGGACGTGGTTCGGGATGCCCGGATAGCGTTGCCCCAGATCCTGGGTAAGACCGATTGCCGTATTGGCTGTAACTCCTTGGCCAACCCTTACACTTGGGTCAACGTAAAACACACGGAAGTCATAGCCACCCGCTGTGATTTGCACATACCGATAGCTCAGATCATCCCCATAGGAGTAGCCCAGCTTGGTGACGGTGCCGGTTACCGGCGATTCAATGGCTTCACCAGAGCTGGCGAGCAGATCCACGCCCTTATGGGTGCGACTGCCACGGGGCGCACCGAAGTGCCCCGCACCAAAGCCATCACTCCCCCGTCGCTTTAATTCGGACAGCTTCATGACAACCTCCTGAAATTGGCGCCTGCCATGGTGCGCCCGACCGGGTTACTCCCAGTCCGTTGAGGCGTGGCGGGCTAGAACGCTCGTTTGGCTTACTGGCTCGCAAAGGGGTCGCCAATCCCACCGAGGCCACAGTGATACCAACCAGCTTTGTTCGCCAGCCGATCCCGCCCCCGGCCTACGTCGTATAGGGGCAGAAATAAAAAGCCCCGCCGAAGCGGGACCGGGAGAAAATTGGTTGCAGCCGCAGGAATCGAACCTGCTCCGACCAGCGCCTCACTGGCCTACACGTTTTCCCTGCATCAATGGGCTACCGATACAAAGTGTGTGTCGCGCGTAGAAACCCGCCGCTCTACCGTTGAGCTTCGCTACATCACAAACAAAAAAACCCGCAGGCATAAACCAGCGGGCTCGAATAACAGGCATAAAAAAACCCGCCTAGATTTCTCTGGGCGGGCTTTTCCACGATGGGAAAATGATGGTCGTTTTTGTCCGGTACGTCAACAGGTCAAGAGCAGAAAAATAAAAAATCTCTCACGCCGCCACATCAGCGAACTGATGCCACAAGTGCCGCAGCACTTTATCTTCATGGGTAAAGATCGTTGCCATCATGTCATCAGCCCGCGCAGCCCACACATCGTTGAACTGTGACTTGCCGATCTTGGCAATCGCCGCCCGGTTCCTCACCGTTAGCACACTCTGCCCTGTCGCCTTGCAGGCCGAACAATCCACCCACCGGTCCGCCATCCGCAGCAACTCACCGTCATCCGACATTTCCGGCTCCTGCCGCCAAACCTTGCCGCGCCCTCCGCACGGGCTACAACGCATCGGGTGAACCAGTTCAAACACACACAGCGTAGCCAGGCCCTCACAGTAATCCGTTTTCCAGCCATGTCGCATACACCGCCGCCGGAACTCAGTCTGCGCCCACCCTGCCAAAGCCAGCTGCGCCTGGTTGTCATCACAGAACTTGGCTCGCCCCACCAACTCAGCCTCAGCAGGCAGGTTCCCCATGCCCATAGCGCCCGCCACATCCTGTGGCGTAATCAACACCACACTGCCACCAAAGCCACCACCATCAATCAGCAGCCCTTTCGCCGTCATCTTTGCCATCAACCGGATCGGATTCATAAAACTCCCCTGCCATTGCCTGTTTGTTCGCCGTAAAACACCGAATTTTTATCCCGACACCTGATTTTTATCTGTCGGTTTAGGTGTCTAGCCCTAACTGATTGATTTTTAATTTACTTATCTATAAATCCGACACCTAGACACCTAGACACATGAATATAGATATACACCCGCGTATGTGCGCACGGGCGCACAAGCCCCCTTTTTAGGTGTCTAGGCGTCTAGGCCAGCAAAACCGGGCCGTGCAGCTGTCGGCCAGCTGTCGGCGTAGCTGTCTAGCTGTCGGAAACGCACCATTACTGCGCACCATCGTTAATCCACTCACCCACAGCCGCCTCATAAAACGCCCTAGCCTGCTCGCCAAGCGCCTCCAGATACCCAGGCATATCACGGCCCTTGTACACCTCAGGAGGCACCCACAGCCGCACCGTGCGCTTAGGGCTCATCGGCTTAGGCAGGCACACGTCCCGCCGCTCCGGCTGCATCACACGCTTCAAATCCGCCGCCAGATCCCGTTGCCGCCGCTTGTACTCGTTATTGCGCTCGCACCATCGAATAAAAACCTTCCACAAATCTGCCGACGCCACCGCACCATAAGGCAACCCCAAGTCACCATCCTTCCACAGCTTGTGGAAATACAGCGCCGTACTCATACCCATCTCAACCAAGCTTTCCTTTTCCTCATTCAGCGGTGGCCGCGTCCATGTACCAAAATCACCCAAATCCAAATCCAGCAGGTAGCGGAAAAAGCAGCCCACCCCACCGTTATGAATCTCATCAAACAACGCCTGAAAATACGCTTGCCCCGGCACATCACCGGCATAAAGCACCATATAGCGCCGGTCACCCTGGTCCATCAGCAGCGGCACCGTCTCATTCGACAAGAAAACGATATTCAAGTGGTTCGTCTCAACCCGCTCCGGCGCGTGCTTCTCGTTAATCCGCACCGTCTTGCCCGTCACCAAATGTTTCAACTGGCCCTTGTAGTGGCTTTTCTCAGCCCGGCTAACCACCTCCTCAGCCAGCGCAAAACACTTACCCGCCTGCCAGCCCGTAAACTGGCTTTCCAGCTGCGCCTGGCCAATCGTCGCCGCAGCCTCACCATAAATCGGCATCACCACGTTTTCCCACACCGCGCTTTTACCAGGGCCTTCCGCCCCGAACATCACCACACTGGAATCCATCTTCGCGCCCGGGTGCTGTAACGGGTACGCAATCCACTTAATCAACCACTCGAACATCTCAGCCCGGTGGCCACACAGCCGCCAAAAGTGCTCAATAATCAGCGGGCAGCCCGCCTCACCCTTTGCATCCGGCTCCACAGCAAACCCCTTCCACAGGTTCACCCACTCCGGCCCCAGCTCTTGCCCCGGCTCAAACTTCAGGCCATAGACAATCTTCCGGCTCGGGCTCTCTTCCCAATTCTTAAAAAGCTCCCGCCCCACCGCATGCCGCAAGTGCGAAAGCCGCATATAAATCTGATTACGCGAATCCCACACCATGTCCGTGCCATACACCAACATGCAGTGCTTAATCATCTCCGTGATCTTCCAGTGAACACCACCCCCCGCGCCCCCGCACGCGTGACCGCGCTTTTCAGAAGAGGGCGAGGGAGAAGATTCCCCACCAGCATCATTCGCAGATAGCCGCGCCTTTAAATCGGCACGGAAGCGCTTCCGCGCCTCCTTCTTGCCCAGCGCCAGCATGTAATCGTTCCAATCACCGTGCCACGGCTCAGGCTGGGTTTCCGCCATTGCGCACCTCCCAGCTTTCCAGAATATCGTTCACAGCATCTGCCGTGGCCTGCGCCTCATTCATCTGGTCACGCAGCAGCTCCAGCAAATTCAGGCTGCCATGCAGTGCCTGAGTATCCATCGTCCGTTGGCCAACCAAAAACCGGAACTCAACCTGCCCGCCCGGCTTCCAATGCAACAGCACCGGCATATTCACCGGCATCGATGCCAAGCCACACAAACGCTCAATGCAGATACTCAACAGCGCCTTACGCTGGTCCACCGTCATCCCGGCCACCAGCCCCCCCAAAGCCGCTTCACTCTCCGGGTCAACCACCTGCGCCGCCTCTGGCAGCGGCACCAACTGGGCATCACCCGCCCGCACCAGATAACGCTGCCCCACAGGCAGGCCCTGCCCACCTTGGCGCAAACCAGGTGTGCTTACCGTTTCTCCACGGCGAATGGCAGGCAGCACCTCAGCGGTGACCCATTTACGGAAGGCTTTGGCCGCAGGCTTACGGCTTTTCAGAATGGCGTGGTAAAGACCAGATTCGTTGATGACAGTAAAGGTTTGATCCCCACCAAGGGTGGGCACCCTGTGCCTACCCTTTTCATCTTCATCGAGGTTACGAGCCAAGTCTTTGGCGCTCTGGTATTCAAGAGCACCAGACACATCACTGGCAACAAACCAGACAAGGCCAGCTCGCTCAACAACTCGGACAGGATGGGAGTTAAAATGGAAAAGCGAAGGTTTAGTAGTCATAGCAAAATCCCTGTATTTGGCTTTTCCGAACAACTGTCGCCAAACAGGTGGACGGAACCATGCGGGTTGGCGAACCGGATACAGGAACCGGCAGCCCCGAAGGGCTCCCGCACGGCCCGCCCATAACTGGCTTGCCATGCTTCGGACACAAAAAAACCGCACTGATGGCGGTGTGTCCGCCTGTATATTCCGAGTCGCCAAACCCGGCTGCCGATTTTGCGGCAGCAGGGCTAGCGTAAGCCGGATAACGGCGGCGAGTCAATAAGGTGGGAAACCGGCCTACTTCAAGTCCATGCCAACCAGCAACGAACTCAGCCCAGCCAAGGCGAATAACAGCATCACTGCTTTGAAGGCCCAGCTGATCACAGTCCAAGCGATGAAGAATTTCAGCGTCAGGAAGAACACCCGCCCGAACGTCAGATCGGCCATTGAAAGCGGGGTTTCCGCTGCCGCCGCTGGGCGGAACCAAGCGAAAAACCCCATGATTAACCCGAGTAGCGCCCCCGGTTCCACCCTCGACACTTCGCGCTGCTCTCTCTTTGCTACCGCCGCCAGCCTTGCCTTCTCTTGCTTTTGCTCGTAGGCCGCATCGGTTTTTATATAAACCCTTTCGCAACTCGGGCATGTCGACAGGGCGCTCTCCACCTCTGCCGAATACCCGCAATGCCTGCACGTTTTTTTCATCAGAACAGTTCCCTTGCTCAACACTATAAGCAGGAACCTTGCCGCGCCCATGAATCGGAGTCAACGCCATCAAGCCGCCTCCCCAACCGGAGCGGGCGGCACATACACCACCCCACCCAACGCCGCCTGGCAAGCCAGCGCCGCATCCTGCCCTGCCTGCTTGCCCGTTTTAGCGTTAACCGCATCATTATCCGCCGCCCAAACCGGGGGCCTGCCCATCATCAAGCCAGCCCCGTGGAACGCCTGCCCCACCGGCAACATGTTTCCGGAATCAAAACAACAAACCACCGGCCAGCCGGTACCCATCTCATAAACCGAAGCCGACGTTGCATACCCCTCGGAAAAACCCACCAGCTCGGCCTTGTCCAAATCGCCAATCACATGGAAGCAGCCCTTCTTCCGGCCATACCGCGGAAACAGCTTCGTACCGCCCGCCTTAATTACCTGCACAGACCACAGCTTCCCGGCCGCATCCCTCATAGGCACCACCAGATCACGAAAATCCAGCTTCAAATAGGAAAGCGAATCCGGGCGAGGCTTCGGCACCGTGCTGAAAAACTGCCGGATCTCATTGCCCGCCAAAACCCGGGAGGCACCCGCCGCGTCATCCACCACCAGCAACACAGGCTGGCGAGCCTCGCGAACACCATGCGCCCCCACCCCTTTCGCCTGCAGGTAGGGCTGCGCCTTCACATCAACCAGCCGCGTGTATTCCTGCCAAATAGTCACACACGCTTGGCTCACCGCTTCCCGCATAACAGCGGCCCGCTTTTCGTCGGCCTCAACCTCAGCCTGCCGAGCCTTACGACGCTCAGCTTGCTCTTTGCGCAGCGCCCTCTTTTCCTCAGCCGTAAGCTCCCGCTTGGGCCGCTGCCAGCCACCCTGCACAGCCAACTTAATCAGCGTACCAATGGTGTAATGGCCCGCCTTCGCGCTGCGCCAGGTGGCCTTGCAGGCCCCCTTCTCATAGCTCTGGCCCTGCTGGCTAAACGCATCGAATAAATCAAAACCGGCCTCGCCATATTCATCCTTCAACGCACCAGCAACAGAAAACCACACGTCACGGTCACAATCCGCCGCCACATACAGCAACGCCTGCTCCGCTTCATGAATCGGCAACGGCTCATGCATCGCTCACCTCACCAAACTGCTTAGCCGCTTCCACCAGGCTAAACCCGGATTGAACAAGGCGGTACAGGCTCTTTTCCAGCACCGCCAATTCATCCGGGTCCACCTGCCCATCGGCCAGCGCATCCCGCACATCGGTGGTCATCTTGCCCACCCGGCTAACCAGATCGGCAAGGCCGCTGAATAACTCAGACTTCGCAGAATCATCCACCGCCGGCATCGGCAACCACACGCAACCCGTAATCAACGACAACGCATCAAGAATTTGCTCAACATCCCCATGGTCACGGGCATACTCGGTAATCAGCTCGAATTGCTGCAGGGTGGGGTTACGGTGGGTGTCGTTCAGGTTCAGGTTGTTATAAAGGCGCTGGGTATCAATGTCGTAGGTAGCGCAGATCTTCTTGATGTTCTGCCGCTTGGCCGTCATTGCCAGCGCCGTTTTCAAGTCAGGCAACGTATTCTGAGCCAGCTCAGCGCGGCTCATGCGTGGTTTATTCATGCTGAAACTCTCTCCCGGGTTTCTCTAAACAGGCAGGCATGCCGCCTTTACTCTGTAATGGTCAGGCCGCTTTGCTGGCGCGAAACACATCAGGACGCAGCTCTTGGCAGGTCACCTCACCGCCTGTCATGTCCTCGATGTCCTGGCAAAGCTCAGCCGGCACCCGCCGAAGCCCGGAGGCAATCTGGCTAATGAAGGGGGCAGAAACCCCGAGCCGCTCCGCGAACTCCTTTTGGGTGCTACCCACTACTGAAATTGCTTTTTTGATCGGGTTCATAGAACACCCCTCAGATGTACACCCGAACAAATTAGCACCGGCTAATGAATGAATCAATAGCAGAAGGTAATTTACTTTTGCTAAAGGCTAGGGAGAATTGAGGCATGACTGATACGACTTACGCCCACAAGGCCCGCGTGGAAGCCCTGCGCACACTGGTTCTGGAATATGGATCACAAGCCAAATTCGCCCGAAAATTCGGGCTAGATGCCAGTTACATCTCCCAAATACTGAGCGGCCACCGCTCCTTTGGTGAGAAGTCCGCCCGTAACATGGAGAAAAAACTGGGCATCCCGCTCGGCGCCCTAGACGGCCGGCTGCTCGCCAACGAAATAAAAGATTCGAACATTGAGCCCGCGTATGTACCCCACACCACCCGGTCCGCACCAGTTGTAAGCTGGGTTCAAGCCGGCCAATGGGCTGAAGCGATTGATCTATACAGCGCCGGGGAAGGCGAAAGCCAGGAAGAAACGCCCACCAACGCCGGCCCACATGCGTTTTGGTTGCGAGTCAAAGGCGACTCGATGACAGCACCAGCAGGCCTAAGCGTGCCCGAGGGCTACCTAATCATGGTCGACCCGGATAGCCTCCCCGAAAACGGCAGCTTAGTGGTCGCAAAGCTGGACAGCGAAGACGAAGCTACGTTTAAAAAACTGGTATTCGATGGCCCCAACCGATACCTAAAACCACTGAATACGGCTTACGACACAATAAAAATCAACGGCAACTGCCGGATCGTTGGGACCGTAAAAGAAATTCGGTTTCGACCTTAAAAACAATCACTACTGATTAACCATGGAGGGGAAAGTGACAAAGCGTGATAACGAGAGCAATAATAACCAAGGAAGATCCAGCAAAGCAGACCGCTCAACACACGACTCTGCACGGAACCGACAGGATGGTGCTAACCTTACATATGGCGAACGCGAAAAAGGCTCAACCATCCACCAAAGCAAACCGAGCCCTAAACCCCCCAGGAGATAGGCCTCATGGATAGTCTTGAGCGCCACGCAGATATACTGCATAACATAAGAACTGGCGTGCGGTACCATATGCGCCGTCACGCTTTTTTTGAGCGCTGGCACCGCCTCACCGGGCTTTCATCACTGATATTCAGTTCTGCAGCGGTTGCCGTTTTCATCGCCCCGCACACAAAATACGCAACTTGGCTGGCGGCGCTCATCGCCATCATTCAAGCAATTGATCTAATGTTCGAAACACAAAAGCGCGCGAGCCTTCATGCAGACCTGCGCCGCCGATACGTTTCACTCGAACCAACACTGGCAGCAAGCCAAGAATTGGCCGAAACAGAGTATGCAGAAGCGAAAAACAGCATAGCCCTCATTGAGCTTGATGAGCCCCCAATCAAAGAAACCCTAATAGCCCTCGCCCAAAATGATGCGGCCACCGTTTCTGGGTACACAGAGGAAGATAACCCCGACACCTTCACACCGCTCAACTGGTTTCAGGCACACTTCCCGAACCTCTGCCCATAATCATCAAATAGTTACCAGGCCCGCCCCAAGCGGGCTTTTTTGTGCCCTCCAGAAAATAAATTAGCATTAGCTATTGACTCTATTATTTAGCCTGCGCTAACGTATTTAGCACAAGCTAACGGAGTCATTAGCAATGAGCATCCACATACACCCCACTGCCGCCACACCGGCAGCCATCTACAAGCTCCAGCGCCAAACCGGCCTGGTCGCCGTTATCCATGGCACCAGCGCCCAGCTGATCCCCCACAGCCACTGGCTGGCCCGTAAAGGCAACGCTCTGCCGCGCCAACAGCGTCGCAGCGCCGTGCCGGCCATCCAGCGCCTGAGCGCCCACCACCGCCATCACGGCGGCGACGGCCCCAGCGCCGCCTAAGCAGAACAGAGGGAGGACAGCATGAGACTCACCATGCAGAACGAAAAGGAACTTCGCACCGCCATACGCGGTACCGACAAAGGCGCCCGTAGCACCACGCTGATCCGCGTCCACGGCATCACCCTAGCCGCCGCCGTTAGCAAAAGCGAAGTGGCCACCACCGTGACCATCTACCCGGCCAACAATCCGAACCAGGTGATCTACCAAGGCACCGGTACCGCTGGCGAATGCTATGCGGATGCCGCCGACGCCATTGAAGGGGCCGTTGTATGAACCTGCTACCAGAAGACACCCGCGTCTCAGTAGACGACACCAATTTCATTGGCGACACCATCATGCGCATGGCAAACCGCGGGGTTCGGCAGGCGCTGAATGACGAACTCGATCTGTGCCACCAAACCGAAAGCAACCTCATGGGAATCTGGCTTTGCCTCCCTAACCACCCGCTCGGCGACCTCACTCAACGCGCCCAAATGCTGATCACCGCTGCCAAGCACCACCACCGCGGGCAGCCATACGCTCCCATCGAAGCTGAACTCGACCTAGCGGGCCTCACAACCGGAGAACCCGAATGAAAATCATCGCCTTCACCGGCCCCGGTGGCGCCGGCAAAAACACCGCCGCCGAAGCCCTGGGCACCCAGTGGCACACCAACGAAGTGGCCTTTACCACCCCACTGTATGACATGGCAGCCGCTGCACTGGGCATCACCCCGGAACAAGTCAACCAGCTCAAACAGCAAGGCGACAAAGCGATCCGCGCCCTGCTCGAACAGCTCGGTGATGCCGTGCGCAACACCATCCGCCCGGACTACCTCATCGTGCGCCTGGTCGACACCCTGCGCGAACTGGAAGACAGCCAAGACACACCCGAACTGGCCGTCATCACCGACCTGCGCACCGAAGAAGAGGCAAGCTGGGTACGCGCCATGCGCGGCCACGTCATCCATGTGAACCGCCCCGAAGGCACCAGCACCAGCCAACACAGCACCAATCAGCCCATCACCATGGAACAGGGCGACGGCTACCTGCTCAACGCAGGCACCGTGGAAGACCTACATAAAGAAGCCATTAACGCAGTGCGTGCAGCACTCCAAGGCAAGCAGGTGGCCGCATGAACCTGCTAGCCCGCCTGCTCTACAGGCTCACTGCCAACCGCCCCACACGGCTAATCAAAATCAGCGGGCAGGCCTACCTTGAGCGCTACTTCCTGTGCCAGGTACTCGGCATCACCGTTTACCTGCACCGCTTTGTGCGCGACGACAAAGACCGCGCCCTTCACAACCACCCATGGCGGCACGCCATCAGCATCGTGCTCACCGGTGGCTACACAGAACACCAAGGCCTGCTCATGGGCAGAACACCTGATGGCATCGAAACCGTGCTCACCACAGTGAAGCCCGTGAAGTGGTTTAACCACATCCGCCACAGCAGCCACCACCAGATCGTCCGCGTCAAACCCGAAACCTGGACGCTCTTCATGCACACCCGCTGGCGGTTTGAATGGGGCTTTCTCGAACGCCTCACCGGCCCACTGCCGCACTACCGCTACCGCAAGCACAACCCGGAACAACCTCGCCAATGGTGGCGCACAGCGCCCCCAGCCAAGCGGGCAAACCGAGAACCCTTCGGAGGTTAACCATGAGCCAGCCCACCTACCGCATCAAGCAAGCCGCGCAGCGCCTTGGCACCAAGCCAGGCCACCTCCGCCAACAGCTACGCGGCATGGGCGCCATCACCGCCGAAGAACGGGCCCACCCAACATGGGTGCGCGAGGGCTGGCTCAAAGAAGAACACACCCAGTACCACCACCCAGTGGCGGGCTGGAAATGGCAAACACGTATCGACATTACCGAAGCCGGCCTGGCTGAACTATTTGGCCGGATTGATCAAGCCGCATAGAGGGGCACATGGAATGGACGCAAAAGCACAAATACGCGCTCAGCGCCGGGGCCTACCAGGTCAGCAAGACATACACAGCCACCAAAGCCGTGTACACCGCCTGGCCACCCAAACCGCCCTACAGCAGAGCCCTGCCATGGCAGGGCCTCGTGCACCAGTGCATTGGCTGCTACAGCGATGCCGGCCAGGCAAAAGCCGCCTGCGAAGCCCACGCGGCACTGTCCAGCTTATGCAGCTTCCTCTACCGACAGAGCGACAGCAAAAACAAACCGACTGCGCCCTGCTGATCATCACCCTGGTCAGCGGCAGCGCCCTAGCAATCTGGCTGCTACTGCGATGAACACACTATTTCTACTCATGGCCGAATTCGAGACAGCGGAAATCCCGCTGGACGCCCTCGCCGAAAAATACCTCGGCCTGAGCCCAGCCCAAGCTAAACGCCGCGCCGCCCGCCAGGCACTGCCGTTTCCCGCACACCGGGGAAGCCGCAGCCAAAAGGCCCCGTGGCTAGTGCACACCCAAGACCTCGCCAACCACCTCGACGCGCAACGCAACGAAGCCGCCCGGGAATGGAAAGCGATCAACGAAGCAGCTTAACCACCAACCCCCAATGGGAGAGAGAACCATGCGTACAAACGTAGATGACTTCATCAGCGAACTGGACGGCGGCATGTTCGCCCAAAAGCTCGGCCAGGCCCTGTCCGATGTCGCCGCCGGCACCATCGACCACGGCAAAGGCAAAAAGAAAGGGAAGATCACCATCGAGCTGGACGTTCAGCAGATCGGTGAATCCCACCAGGTGCAAATCGGCCACACCCTGAAAGTGTCGCGCCCCACCCTGCGCGGTAAGGCTACCGAAGAAGACACCACCACCACACCCATGTATGTGGGCAAGGGCGGCAAGATGACCATCGCCCCCGATGCCCAGATGGATTTCCTGAAAACCCCCGCAAAAGAGGAGCAATAAGCTCATGGAAACACTCGCCACCACAACCCTACTGGAACACATCCAGGACAACACCACCCGCCTTGAATTCAACAAGGCGGCAACGGAACAAAATCTCGACGTAGCCACCCTGCCCAACGATACAAAGGTGCTGGATCTGGAGCAGTTCAAACCCCAGCGCAATCGCTTTCGCGGAAAATTCGCCACCAGCAGCGTTGAAGATTTTGTGAACTACACAGAGGCCAAGGCTGATTTCGGTGCCGAGTGCTTCGTCTACCCGGACGACATGACGGCCACCGCAGTGCTGAACCTTGGCAGCATCGTGGCGCCGGGCCACGCCGACAGCCTGGCCAAGATGAAGCTGAAAACCACCGCCGCCTTCGACGCTATCAACAAAACCGATGGCGCCGCACGCTCCCAGCAGCAGCTGGCCGAGTGGCTGGAAGACTGGCGCGACAGCGTTCAGGGGCTCACCAACGACGAACAGGCACTCACAGCCAACCAAGTCATCGCCGCCATCCGCCGCATCACCATCAAGGCCGGTAGCACCAGCGATCACACCGAAGGTCAGCTCAGCGCCACTCGCTCCTCGCTTGAACAAGTGGAAGCCAGCAGCAACAACGAACCCCTGCCGAGCTTCATTCTCTTCAAGTGCACCCCCTATCAGGGGTTGGCTGAGCGCACCTTCGTACTGCGCATGAGCTTGCGTACCGTCGAAGATAACCCCCTGCTCAGCCTGCGGATCATCCGCCCTGAACAGCACGAAGAAGAAATGGCCGAGGAGTTCGCCGGCCTGCTGCAAGAAAAATTCGGCGACACCCTCCCCGTCACCATCGGCGCCTTCAGCGCCTAACAGGAACCAGCATGCTAATCGCCCGTTTCTCCTTGCACGACGAACAACCATGGATCAGCCCCAAGGCACGCAGCCTTGGCAGCCGGAAATGGTTAATCAAACTCCACGCGGGAAACGGGCCTGCACGCAGCACAGACGAAATCCGCAACCAAAACCCCTGCAACCTGGTGGACATACTCGAAACCGCCACCCAAAGCATCGACGACCTGCTGAGCGAACACGCCCACACCGTCACCGATGCCGGGTTCCAGGTGTTTTTGTTGAGATAGGGAGACGATCATGACTGAAAAACTACGCGAACAAGTGCTGGCCCAAGTCCAGGAAAACGGCCCCACCACCTGCCCACTAATCGCAGGCGCCATCGGCACCCACTCCCGCACCATCGCCCCGATCCTGCGGGCCCTGGGAAACGAAGGCCACATCACACAAACCGGCCTCACCAGCAGCAACGCCATCATCTGGTCAGCCCACCGCAGCCGCATCGATGAGCTAATGCAACGCTTCATCACCCAACCAGCAGGGGCCGCACTATGAGCGAAATTAGAGAGGCGTTTAAAAAGTGGCTCGCAGAGCAAACCGGAAATCAACACGCGATAGACGACTACAAAACTGCGGCCCTGGAATTCGCATGGCGGGCATGGCAAGCCGCCCTGCAATCCGTAGAGGGTGCTGAGCCGGTGGGGTATCTAACGAATCAGGCCGTTGCTCGATTGCAGAGCGACGCAAGGCTAAACGGCGAGCATCTTTACGCGTTTAAGCCGGATGACATGAGCAAGTTTCGTGAGGTCTATCTGCGCCCATGTACGGAGACAACTGCGCCGGTAGCTTTCGCTGTTTTTGAGGACAACGGAAATATAAGAATCTGGGGAGCCAATGGCAAACAAGTCGACGATCTGCGATCTCGTTTCGGAAAGCGGCTTCGTCCGCTCTACGCAACCCCAACTGTCAAGGATTCCTTGACAGCCCAGATCGAACCCATTGGGTATGCAGACCCTGACACTTTGTCTGACTATCGGGCAGGCGACAGGTTGCACATCCCTGTTTATCGCCCTGATGCGTCCGCAGATTGGCAGGCCGGAATTCCGGTTTATCTTCACACCGCACCCCAGCCCGCACACTACGCCGGGGTACAGGTATGCCAGCTTTGCATACGCAACCCCGTCCAGCCCCGCCACGAAGTGCAGGCAGAGGCGCTGGAAGAGTACGCGGATGAGCTTGATGCGGTATTCGCGAGAGCGCAAGAGACCAGCGCAAGCAACTGCCCAGCATGGCACGCCGGGCAGTTTGCCAAGGACGCTCGCAAGCAAGCCGCACGCCTTCGCAGTAATGGGGGTGAGTCGTGAGCATGGATTACATTCGACGCACTTATGGCGTCCCTGTAAAGCGTGGCATGAGAGTAAGGGTGAGAGCGTTCGACGGCTGGACAGACGGCAGAATCACAAGCGCATCTCATTATGTGATGGTTGCTCCCGATAAATGGCCAAACGCTCGACTTCGCTGCCACCCAAGAGACGAAACGGTTATCCAGTATCCCGAAATCCGCCCCGCCACCGGAGACGATAGCGATGAATGATGCCCCAGAAACGATATACCTTATTCCTGACTCCCCCGAAGGCGTTCCTGATTATGCCTGGTGCGATGACCCCGCACCCGGACTGGGAATGGACCCGAAGGACGCTATCAAATATCTGCGCTCGGACTCAATAGAAGACGCCCCGGAAGCAGCCAAGGCCCGCATTGCCGAGCTGGAATCTTACAATCTCGGATTAGCTAACGAGTCCCATGCCCAGCAAGAGACAATCAGGGAACTCAAGGCTCAGATGCAGCGTGACGCGGGGCATCGCAAAAAGAAGGGTTTGATCCTGGATCAAGCAATGCGCGGACTTCGCCACTCTGCCGAGCAGCCCCACGATGGCCGAATGGATGCAGTGCGAGCGATGGCGGGAAGAATCGCCGAACTGGAAACACTCATCGCTGACATAAAAGCGTGGGACGTGGACAAAGCGGCAGAGGAAATAGCACGCGGCCAGGATCTAAATCTGCAAGTGCCACCGGCAATCAGAAAACGAATACAAGCCGCGCTCGATGCTCGCCAAGCCACCCCGGAAGCCAACCCATGATCACGGTCAACAGCTACTTCTGCGGTGCCGGGCTAATGGATGTCGGCCTGCTCGCCGCAGGCATCAAAATCAACCAGGCCTTCGAACTGGACGCGGACGCCTGCGCCACCTACCGCCATAACCTCGGCAACCACGTCACCCAGTGCGACATCACCCAGCAACTGGTACTGGAGCAGGACAGCTGCGACGGCATGGTATTCACCTACCCTTGCACCAAATACAGCACCATCGCCGACATTCACGCAGCCCGCACAGGCGATGAACTGTTCCTGCATGCCCTGCGGCACCTTGCCCTGGCTCGCCCGGAATTCTATGTGGTGGAAAACGTACCCGGAATGCGCGCATTCCCGGTGGTGATGGAGGCAATGAGCAAACTACCGGACTATTACGTCCAAGTATTTTGCCCAATCAGATCAGAAACATGGCTACCCCAACGCCGAAGCCGGCTAATCATCATCGGCACACGCCGGCCATTTTCAGTACGCCCACCAGAGAACACGAAACAGGTGCCACTGGCAGAAATACTGGAAACCGAGCCCCGCGTCACACTACCAAAGGCCATCAAAACCCGCATGACCGGCGGCTACCGGGACCTACCCATCATCAGCGACCCCGCCAAAGGCGACCTCGCCCCCACCTGCGTCGCCCACTACGCAAAAGACAAAAGCACCCGCTTGGTCGTCGACAAACGCTACCCCCTGGGAGTCCGCCCGTTTTCAGTTCGCGAATACGCCCGACTCCAGGGCCTGCCGGATTGGTTTGAATTCCCGGTTTCAGACACCGCCGCATATCGGCAGATAGGCAACGGAGTGAGCACGCCAGTGGGCGAATGGGTCGGCAACGAAATCAACAGATACATGTCATAACGGTTCCCTGCAAGCCGTTTCGCCTTAACTCAAGGATCAACACCGGTGACAACCCCACCATAGATGGTTTCGTATTCTAGGTAGCAAGAAACCTTCTGTTGAAGCTCTGCAGAAATGCGCCCTGCCTCGCTTGCTGGAAGCTGATTCTTGGTATCTATCTTCAACAACACCAGCTCACTCCCTGCCGGCAAAGCGTACCGCTCAGCCAAATGAGTAGGCGTTAATGAGGCCCTATCAAAGAACCGCTCAATTACATCATCCAGCAGGAAGGGCAGCTCAGAAACCGAATACCGCCTTCCATTCATGTCACCCTTAGCAAAGAATTCAATTCTCGTTATTACTGCCGGCCCGATGCCATTATTCTGAATCATGAAGGTGACCCGCCTGTTATCAGCACAGTCATCGATCCAGGTGTGCAGCAAAGGCGTCACCGACAATTCGTTATGCCTTCGCTGCGCCACCCCGTTCCGAGAAGTCTCACCCAGCGCTATCGCCGCAACCACCAGCGAAGAAACCGACAACCCCAGCGTTAAAACCGGCTGAACAACATCCCACCCTGTCACTCTTTCACCCCCAGACCAACAGATTCACTAAACTCAAACCGTTCACCCCGTCGCGCCGGCATGTTCACATACCGGCGCAGGCTATCCCAGCTATGGTGCAGGCTCACCTGCTGAAGCTGCGGCACCGTTAACCCGTCCTCACCCAGCCTCGATAACGCTTCATGGCGCAGATCATGGAAGCGCAGATCAACGATACCCAGCATTCTGCAGGCATTATTCCACCGCGTACCCACTGATTTCGGGTTGATATCCAGCAACAGCCCATCTCTCCCCGGGAAATCCGCCAAAATCCGATCCACCACCGCCCACCCGGATTCAGGGAGCACCGCTTCCACGTCACTGCTCACACGCCCCGCCGGGTTCTTAATACCCCCTTCGACCAGGTACACACCATGCTCACGATCGAAGCCACCACGGGGCAGCCTGGCCAACTCTTCCTGCCGCCGCCCACTGCAAATAGCCAGCCACATCACATGCCACATGGGCACCCGCATCCTGCCGGACTGCCACCGCTCGAACAGATAGGCATCCAGCCGCCGCAGCTCATCCGCCGTTGGCCGGCGCTCACGCTGGCTCGATTTCGATATCAGCCGCGCAGCCCGGAGTGCATCCACGGCATCAGACACAACAGAGGGACCAACCGGCAGCCCCTCGGAATGCTGCAAATAACGGATCACCAGCCGCAGAAAGATCAAATCACTGTTCAGCGTCGCCGGCCCCACACCACCAGGGTGGCTCCGGGTCACCGGCTGCGCTCGCCGCCAATGCACATGCTCAATAAAATCACGCGGTACCAGGTCCACCACACGCTTTTCCGAAATCGGCATATCCGCCAACGCCCTCAACGCCGCATTCTTGCTGCGCCCGAAGTTGTCCCCCACGGCCTCCAGATAAACCCGGATGCCGTCACGCAACGACATATCTGCACCGCCCGGCAGCTCAACATCACCCGTGGCCTCCAGTTCCGTCTCACGCCGCCGGATCCATTCCTTGGCCAGCGACCGCCGGCTGAACGTCTTCGACTCAGCCCGCATCCGCTCACCCGCCCGCATCACCCGCACCTGTGCCCGGTACCGGGTTTCTCCTTTTGCATTCTTGCGTGCGACAATAGTGCCCACAACTCCACCCCTATCCCGATTTGCACCACGTTTAGAAACGTGGTGCAAATATGGTGCAAATGAAGGTGGAAAATAGCACAGAATGGTGCAAAACGTACAAGAATAGAGCGGAATGGAAGAGACGGAAAAGCAGGCTAAAAGCGAGGAATCACGCGGGATTGCAGCAAATACGCTGGATAGAAGATTATCCGTAGCCCCGATGATGGACTGGACCACCCGGGACTACCGGTTTCTGGCCCGCCTGATTACCCGTCATACGCTGCTGTACACCGAAATGGTGGTGGCCCAGGCCATTCTCCACGGCGACCGTGACCGTTTCTTGAGCTTCAACGACGAAGAGCACCCGCTTGCCCTGCAACTGGGCGGCAGCGACCCGCAGCAACTGGCCGAAGCGGCCCGCATCGCCGGGGATTACGGCTATGACGAGATCAATCTGAACGTAGGCTGCCCATCTGACCGGGTTCAGCAAGGCAAGATCGGCGCCATTCTGATGGCCGAACCGGATTTGGTGGCACGCTGTGTAGACGCCATGCAGGCCGCGGTCACTGTGCCGGTAACGGTAAAAACCCGTATTGGCATTGATGACCAGGATGATTATGACTTCCTCTACCGGTTTGTCGGCCGCATGGAAGCCGCTGGTTGTACCAGCCTGACCATCCATGCCCGAAAGGCCATCCTGTCCGGGCTTTCCCCCAAGGAAAACCGTGATATTCCCCCGCTGATCTACCAGCGCGCCTATGCCATCAAACAGGCTTTTCCGCACATCGAGATCATTCTCAATGGCGGTGTTAAAACGCTGGAGGAAGTGCACCAGCACATGGGTGAAGTGGATGGCGTGATGATCGGTCGCGAGGCCTACCAGAATCCCTACTTCCTGGCAGAGGCAGACCGGGTGGTCTTTGGCGATGACTCTCCCGTTGCCAGCCGCCGGGAGATTGCCGAACAATTCCTGCCCTATGTGGAGCGTCGCTACGCCCTGGGCCATGCCCCCAAACATTCCCTGCGGCATATCCTCAACCTGTTTCAAGGGCAGCCCGGCGCCCGCCGCTTCCGCCGCCACCTCAGCGAAAACATGCACAAGCCGGAGACCACGCCGCAAGTGCTCATGGACGCCTTGGCGCAACTGCCTTAGCCTGTTAGTACCTTATATCTCCGTAGGAGCGGCGCTTGTGCCGCAAGTAAACGATTTCCAGTTACGAGTCGCGAGTTTCGAAAGGCATAAAACGGGTACGGGTCTTCGCAACTCGTAACTCGCTCCTCGCAGCCAGGGAATTCAAACACCGCTCCTACGGCACAGAAAACTCCCTGTCATAGTTGGCCTCTACCCTGTCGTCCGCCATGACATCAAAAGGAACGGATACCGTGAACAAACGCGAACAACTCGCCCAGTGGACCTCTCTGGTTGCCGATACCGGTGACCTGGACATGATTGCTCAGCTTGAGCCGGAAGACGCCACCACCAATCCCTCACTGCTACTGGCCGCCGCCCGTGACCCGCGTTACCGCGATCTACTTCAGCAAGCCGCTGACCTGTGCCGCACACTGGGTCACCAAGGCGAAATGGACTGGCTGACTGACACCTATGCGTGCCTGGCTGGCCAGGCCATTCTGGAGCGGGTACCCGGTCTGGTATCCAGCGAAGTCGACGCGCGACTGTCTTTCGACACCCGCGCCACCGTGGAAAAGGGCCGCCGGCTGATGGCCATCTACCGGGAGCTGGACGTGGACCCGAGCCGTATCCTGATCAAGGTCGCGGCCAGCTGGGAAGGGATCCGCGCCGTAGAAATTCTGGAAGAAGAAGGCATTCGCTGTAATGTGACGCTGGTGTTCAACCAGACCCAGGCCCTGGCCGCCGCCGAAGCCGGCGCCACACTGATTTCGCCCTTTGTGGGCCGTATTTTCGACTGGCACCGCAAAAATGGCATGACCATCGACACCCCGGAACAAGACCCCGGCGTAGTCTCCGTGCGCGAGATCTTCGCCACCTTCAAGGCGCGCGGCCTGGATACCATTGTCATGGGGGCCAGCTTCCGCAACGCCGGACAAATCGAAGCGCTGGCCGGCTGCGACAAGCTCACCCTCAGCCCGGCCCTGCTTGAGGAACTGGCAGGCGATAACGGTGGTCTTACCCGGGTATTGGATCCTGAACTGGTGACCCCGCAAGACGACTGGACCCCGGTGAACGAAGCAACATTCCGCTGGCAGCTCAACGACGATGCCATGGCCAGCGACTTGCTTGCCGATGGAATCCGCCGCTTTGCAAAGGACCAGCAAGCACTGGAAAGCTTACTGATTGACGAGGAGGTCATTTGAACTGGCTGAACCGACTGTTTCGCCCTGAAAGGGATACACCACAATATTCTGAACACGACCTGCACCGTGCTGCTGCGGCCCTGCTATTCGAAGTCGCGCGCACCGATGGCACGGTGGATCAGGCAGAAACCCAACGCCTGATCGCGGCCGTAAAGCAACGCTGGCAGCTGGATGCCCAGGAAATGCAGGATATCGTAGCCGAGCTGGAAAGCCGGGTAGATCAGGCTACTGACCTGTTCGAGTTCACTCTGCCGCTACGCGAGCACTGGGGGCCGGAGCAGCGAGTCACGCTGATTGATGAGATGTGGGCCATGGCAGCGGCGGACGGCAAGGCGGATGTGCACGAAGAGAACCTGATCCGCCGGGTCAGCGACCTGCTCTACGTCTCCCACGGCGACTACATCCGCGCGAAATTAAAGGCCACCGATCCGGATTAGCCCGCTAGCTGAGCCTGGATCCGGCGTCCGGCCAAACCTTACCAGCCGTCGTCTTCGTACTCATCGTTCAACTCCGAATCCCGAGCTTCGATCTCAGGGAAACGCAGTGACGGGCGGTCACCACTTTCAAAGCGGCGGCGTTGCAGGTAGGCATTACGCAAGAAGGTATAGCGGTCGCCGACAATATTGCGTTCCAAATCCAGCAAGTCGGCGCGCAGATCCACCACATACACGGCAGTAAAGCTGTGGCGGGTCAAGTCATGGGGAATATAGTGGCGCAGGCGCATGTAGTCTTCGGGCAATATCGCGGCAGCATCACGGCCTGTAGAAGGCCCAAAGAACGGCAGCATCATGAACGGGCCTTCCGGCACCCCCCAGCGCGCAAACGTCAGGCCCAGATCCGTATTGCGTTTTTCCAGATCCACCTTGCTCGCCACATCAAACAGGCCACCAATGCCCAGTGTGGTATTCACCGCGAACCGGCCCCAGTTCTGGCCCACATGCCCCCAGCGCCACTGCAACACACTGTTCAAGCCGCTACGAAAATCACGCAGGTTTTCATAAAAGCGGGTAATCGTGTCATTCATCCACTGCGGCGTCACCTTGTCGTAACCCTTGGCAACGGGTTTCAGGCCGTATTTATCCAGTGTTTCGTTGAAAGCAAAAATCTTGCGGTTGATATCTTCCCAAGGGTCTTCGTACTTGGGTTTGCTGTCAGGGGAATCAAATGCCGTGGACGCATCTCCCCAGTCTTCTTCCGCTTGAACAGCGAACGGCAGACATAACAACAAACTCAACAATAGATAACGCACGGACACCCCGGACAGTAGTGGACGCCGCATTATAGCGATGCCCCGGCCCCTACGAACAGGGCCACCGGCAAACCGTTACCCAACCCGCACAGGTTTTACACAGAGCGACTGCCTTGAGCCCAGTAACGACGGGCTATCCAGTAGTCCAGACTTAAATAACGCCCAGCCCCGCCAAAGAACAGAACCAACAGCATGATCAGGTAGGTAGTGGCGAATTCGATGCCATTATTCAGCACCACGAAGTTCCCTTTGGCCGTGAGCCAGTCGTAATGCCCATGCTCACGCAAGACCCCCCGCGCACGCGCCAGCCGCTCCCCCACTGCCACGCTGTTCTGCAGGCTTTCTGCCGCACCCGGCAGGCTCACCTTCGCCAAAGGCGCAGCCATGCTGGTGGCCGGATTACTCGGCGCAATGGCAAACCAGCCGTTACCCCAATGCACCGTGGCAATAGCGACAAGCATGGTAAAGATCAGGGGAATACTGATATAGCGAGTAAAAAGCCCCAACAGCAGCAACACCCCACCTACCAGCTCCGTCGCGGTGGCCAGAAACGCCAGCAAAGCGGGAAAAGGTAAACCAAGCCCCCACTCTGTATTGCCGAACCAGGACACGGTGCTCTCGAAACTCATGGCCTTGTTGTAACCGGCACTGAACATAACCGGCGCCAGAAACAGACGTAACGCCAATGGCGCCAGAAAATCCAGCCCACGGGAGGCGTTCAAGGCGTGATGTATCTTGTACAGAAAGGCAGGCATTCGAGACTCTCCAAAAGGGGCTTTGACTGCTTGTCAGCAACCCTCTGGAGGTATTCCAACGGGGGCTTCAACAGCGTTTCAATGTTGTCCCTATAAGGATGTCGCGGTCGCGCATTTGTTGCAGAATATCCCGAGAAAAAGTTTCCAGGGCGGTGACATCAGCAAACTGCATTTCTTCAGCAAGACGCCCCACCACCGCTTTACCCGTCTCGTCAGAGTGCTCATCAATCAGCTGTAACAGCCTGGCGGTAGGGGCATTAATTTCCATAAAGCGAACGTCATCGTCCCGGTCACGATACACCAGCAACCAGACGGGTTGAGGCAGTGGCTCTTCCGGTTGAAATTCCAAACAGATTTCATGCACCGGGAACTGGTAGTTCAACACCACATGCAAAGGGCTGAGCTTCGGGATAGCACGGAGCATATCGCCTTCCGGATGAAAGCCCGATACCGGGAATACCTCGGTGGAGGCATCAAGCACCAACTCCATCCACTCGTAATGCGCCAGCTCCAACATGAAAAGAGGATCACCGGTTTCACTACCCTGCCCACTGGCTAAAAAGCTGACAAACTCCTGGGGAATTTCCAGAAAATAAGGCGTCTGACTGGCATGCTGTTCAAAAAAAGCACGGGCCAATCGCTGCCAACGATCACTGTCCAACAGACTGTGCAATACAGGAAAACCCTGACGCAAAAACCCATTCACGTTGTTGAAAAAAAGATTGCGGTAAATATCCAGACGCCGCTCTTCTATACCTTCCGGCGCAGGATGAGTGTCAGGATTACGTAGGTGAGCGGCGAATTCCCGCTGCAAGGTTTGGAAGTCTGCGTTTTTCATGGCTGTACTGATTTTTTTACAGAAGAGCCAAGGCTGGAAGCCGTAATACCCGCACTGGCATAGTGCTGCTGGTAACCACCAATTTTGCGCAGCTCAGCAAATAATGTCTCGTTATCCGGAATATTGAAGTCTCGTTCCAGTAACGTGGGAAGCGAGCCAAACGTTTGGTAGGCATGGTCCAGCAACGCCCAAACCGGGTCGATCACATCACAGCCATGGGTATCCACTTTCAGATCTTCCGCTTCATCAAAATGGCCAGCGATGTGCAAATAGCAAATACGCTCGCCAGGCAATGCGGAAATAAAATCACGCGGGTCATAGCCGTGGTTAATACCATTCACATAGGCATTATTCACGTCCAGCAGAAGCTCACAATCCGCTTCCTGCAATACGGCATTTACAAAGTCGATTTCCGACATTTGAGCACCCGGCGTGGCATTCCCCAGCCGTGCATAGTAGCTGACGTGTTCAATACCAATGGGTTGTTCCAGAAAGTCCTGCACCTGACGAATACGGTCTGCCACATAATGCACTGCCTCTTCCGTAAACGGGATCGGCATCAAATCATACAGGTGGCCGTGGTCACTGCAGGAACTCAGGTGTTCGGTGTAACGGCGAATATTGTGTTCCTTGAGGAACGATTTCACCGATTTCAGCAATTCAAAATCCAGCGGTTCTGGCCCACCTAGCGACAGGCTTAATCCGTGGGTAACAAAGGGGTACCGCTCAGTAAAGGCACGAAACTCTTTGCCCAAACGACCGCCCATAGGAATCCAGTTCTCTGGAGCCACCTCCATAAAATCAAGCGGAATGCTGCCAGGTGCGGAATCATGGGCCTGTGAAAGCGGGCCCATGAGGGCCCGCCGAAGACCCAGGCCCACTCCGGACACTGGTGTCTCAGTTCTCATGGTCAGGCGTCCTTATGCGTCACCGCCGCATTTACCTTCACCACATTTACCTTCGCCTTTCTTGTCTTCACCACATTTACCTTCGGCGCCTTTTTCACCACAGCTACCTTCGGCTTTCTTGTCTTCGCCACACTTGCCTTCACCGCACTTGCCTTCAGCGTGATCTGCAGCCAACTGATAACCAGCAGTCAGGTCAGCAGCAGCAAACGGATTTTCCGCCGCCTGAGCAACCGGGGCAGAGAGTGCAGAAGCGACAACAGCAGCACCAATGGTAGCAGCGAGGGGGTTCAATTTAGTCAGCTTAGCCATGTTAAGTCTCCATACTTACTTTATTGAGGGTGTACATTATTGAATGTCATGTCCGAAGCCGTTTTAAGGGCTCAGGCACCCGCTCAAATCAAGAGCACCTGACACAGACAATATAGAGATGCTGGCGTGAGGTAAACGTTACGACTACAGGCGATAAAAAAGAAAAAAGGCCGCAAAATGCGGCCTTCGTGAAGGGGGAGTGAACACAGACGTGATTATTTGATGCGGTTCACAATAACGCTACCGATGGAATAACCCGCACCAAAGGAGCAGATGACACCCCGGGTATCCACCGGCAGGTCTTCATTGTATTTATGGAATGCAATCATGGATCCCGCCGAGCTGGTATTAGCGTAAGCATCAAGAATGACAGGGGCTTCCTCGCGGGTCGCCGGGCGCCCCAATACTCGCTTGGAAATCAGCTCATTCATGCTCAGGTTGGCCTGGTGAAGCCACATGCGGCTAACAGACTCCACCGGCACTTGGGTATCAGCCAGATGCGAGCTGATTTGCTCAGCCACCATGGGACAGACTTCCTTGAACACCTTGCGCCCTTCCTGGCGAAACAGCTTGTCGCGTGCGCCAACACCGCGCTCATCACCCCGGTTCAGGAAACCAAAGTTGTTGCGGATGTTATTGGAGAATTTGGTTTGCAGGCGTGTACCGAGAATTTCCCATTGGTTACTGGAGGTGGCGTCTTCCTTGCGTTCCAGAATCACGGCCGTGGCCACGTCCCCGAAAATGAAGTGGCAATCGCGATCTTCCCAGGCCAGGTGCGCAGAGCAGATTTCCGGGTTTACCATCAAAACCCGGCGGGCACTGCCATTACGAATGGCATCGACGCCGGCCTGAATACCGAAAGTGGCACTGGAACACGCCACGTTCATGTCGTAACCCCAACCGTGATCCATCCCCAACGCCGCTTGCACTTCCACCGCCATGGCGGGATAGGCGCGCTGCATATTGGAACAAGCGACCAGCACGGCATCCAGATCATTGGCGGTCAGGCCTGCGTTTTCCAGCGCCTGTTTGGCCGCCTTAACGGCGATTTCAGCCTGGATGGATACCTCATCATCAGTGCGCTCATCAATGCAGGGGGCGAGACGATCCGGGTCTAGAATGCCGGTTTTATCAATCACATAGCGCTGCTTTATCCCGGAAGCCTTTTCGATAAAGGCACTATTCGATGGCCCCAAAGCCTCCAATTCACCCGCTTCGATGGCTTGTGCGTTACGAGCGTTATAGCGCACCACGTATTCATTAAACGATTCCACCAGCTCATCGTTGGTGATGGTCTGGCCGGGGGTCCACAGGCCGGTACCACTGATTACTACCGAATAGCTCACAAGCGAGTCCTCGCACTAGTGCAGGGCCAGCCGCCCTGCCACATCAAATTAGATAATGGGCCGATTATCCGGGTTCAACGGGCCCGGCGCAAAGGCATCAGGGCCCATTTTGTTGGTTGTTACGGTCGTAAAGAGGCCCGTTTGCGTCTTCCGCTCCACGTTAAACCGTCGCGAAGGCAGACGTTCGGCGCATATCGTTCCCGATCAGCACAGCTCCCATTGTTTATTCAGTCGTTTTGCTGATACCGGCAGTGTTGTGCCCAGTTGCTGGGCAAACAGGCTGACCCGGTATTCCTGCAGCATCCAGAAAAATTGCTGCAAGGGCTCTGGCTGCGTCCATAGCGGCGCGCCGGCCGCGCGAGTTGCATGCTGTTTGCTGTACGCCTCCAACTCCGCGCTGAGAGTACGGTCCTTGCCGATTTGCCCACCCAATTTATCCAGGCGGTGATCGATCGCCCCCAATAAACGCGGGTATTCCTGTAGCCACATCCAGGGCACCTGTAACAGCACATCCTCGGGGAACAATTGGCCTAACTGCTGCTTCAAGTCGCGATGGGCATGGGCCCAGGCCAGCGGAAAATTCTTTTCCAGCGAACCCATTAACTGTCGATAATGCGCAAACAGCTTACCCAGCATGGCCAGTTGCTGCTGAGCCCAAGGGACAAAATCACCACGGTGGGCATTGAGCCGATCGCGGAACGCCGCCTCGTTGCGCACGGGATCATCCAGCCGGAAATGCTCCGCCAACAAGCGCAGCATAGCGTGGTCCAACGCATTACGGGCCATGGCGCCCTTCTCGGTTTTCAATTTCTGGAAACCCGCCATTTGCGAGGCCTGCTTGCGCAGATCCCGTAACTGCACCGACAACTTGAAACTCAACAAACGGGCAGTGCCCCAACGGTGAGCCCAGGCACACTCGACTTCATCGTCCCGGTACTGCAGCTCTACTTCCGTGCCAATATCCACCAGAGCCGGGAAACGGCGTACGGTCATGCCGCCAAGATCCTGATCCTCGGTGTCCGGCAAATCACCAAATAACCACTCCTGGCCACGTAGTGCCGGCGCATCATCCTTGGGTTTAGGCAGATCACGGGTGACGCCGGCTAGCCGGTCTTTCACATCGTCCAGGCCGCGTCCCTGGGCTAGCACCTTGCGTTTACCGTCGACACGATCCACCACCTGAATAAACATGCGTAGGTGGTCCGGCAGGCTAGTGGCCTGCCATTCTTCCAATTCGACGCGAATACCGGTCATGCGCTGCAACTCCCGGGTCATAGCCGGCAACAACGGCTCATCCGGCGTCAGGATGTCCATCAATGCACGGACATAATCCGGCACAGGAACAAAGTTGCGACGGCGAGATTTCGGCAAAGCGCGAATTAACGCCTCCAGCTTTTCCCGCAACAAGCCGGGCACCAACCAGTCGAGTCGCGCTTCCGACACTTGATTCAACGCAGCCAATGGCACGATCAGGGTAACCCCGTCGCGCTCTCCGGTGGGGTCGAAACTGTATTCCAACGGCAGGCGCAGGCCATCGAGTTTCAGCTGATCAGGAAACTGGTCATTGCCCAGATCGGGGCTACGCGAGAGCAGGAAACTCTCATCCATAAACAATGCGGTTTTCTGTTCCTCGCTGGCCTGTTTGCTGTACCAGTTCATCAGCCCGGCCACGGTATGCAAGTCACTGGGCAGGCGCGCATCGTAGAAAGCCACCCGCGTTTCTTCATCCACCAGAATATCCCGGCGGCGTAGCTTGTGCTCCATCTCTTCCAGGGTTTCAAATCGCTCGCGGTTGGCTTTCACAAACGGCGGCTCACGGGTCAGTTGTCCCATCACCAGCCCTTCGCGAATCATTAACTCACGGGCTTGTGTGGAATCAATCGGTCCGTAGTTAACGGGCCGGCCACTGGCCAAAATCAAGCCAAACAAATTGACCTGTTCCTTAGCCATAGCGCAGCCACGCTTTTTCGACCAGTGCGGCTCAAAATACTGACGCTTAAGCAAATGTCCCGCCGCCTGTTCGATCCACAATGGATCTGTTTTTGCCACGGTCCGGGCAAACAACCGGCTGGTTTCCACCTGCTCTGCTGCCATCAACCAACGGGCCTTGGTTTTTGACAAGGACGAGCCCGGCCACACCAGCGGTTTGCGGTTACGGGTCGATAGCCATTCACCCTCCTCCGTGCGCTGCATGACATTGGCCAGCAACCCGGTGAGTAATGCCTGATGCAGGGGCGCATACAGGGGAGACGGCGGTGCCTTGTCGCCCTTCTGGTTCTTTCCCTTGTCGTTGTCTGTTAATTGCAAACCCGAATCCACCGGCGCATTCAATTCCCAGCCCTGCTCTTTACTCAGCAACAAAAGCTGGCGATGAGTGTCGCGCCATTCGCGCATGCGCGTGGGGGACAGGAACGTTTTTTTGAGCAATTTCTCATATTGATTGCGGCTCAGCGATTCGCGCTGCGCGTCTGCCCACTGCCACAGCTTCACAAAGAACAGGAAGTCCGATTCCTGGTCGGTAAAAGGCTGATGGGCCTGGTCCGCCTGTTGCTGCTTATCGTGGGGACGATCGCGGGGGTCCTGCGCGGCCAGAGCAGACACCACGATCAAGGCCTCACGCAGTACTTTCCCCTCTGCCGCCGCCACCAGCATCCGCCCCAGGGTCGGGTCCAGTGGGAAACGCGCCAGCTGCCGGCCCAGTGCCGTCAGCGTTTGTTTTTCTGTCAGCGCTCCCAGCTCATCAAGCAACCGATAACCGTCACGTACCAAGCGGCCATCCGGTGGCTCAATAAAGGGAAAGTCTTCGACTTTTCCCAGGCGCAAATCCGCCATCTGCAAAATCACCGCGCCCAGATTCGTGCGCTGGATCTCCGGGTCAGTGAACGCCGGGCGGTTAACAAAGTCATCTTCGTCAAACAGCCGGAAACAGATGCCAGGCATCACCCGCCCGCTACGACCGGCCCGTTGATTGGCACTGGCCTGGCTCACCGGTTCCACCGGTAAACGTTGCACCTTGGAATGCACGCTGTAACGGCTGATGCGTGCGGTGCCGGCATCGATCACATAGCGAATGCCAGGAACCGTGAGCGAGGTTTCAGCCACGTTAGTACTGAGCACCACACGGCGCCCACGGTGGGCGGAAAAAATTCGGTGCTGCTCGGCTTGGCTAAGGCGCGCATACAACGGCAGAATTTCTGTATCGCGCAGGCTGGAGCCATGGGTCGCACAGCGTTTCAGATGATGATGCACATCGCGAATGTCGCGCTCGCCAGCAAGAAACACCAGCACGTCCCGTGCCATGGGTAACCCATCGCGGCGCTCATCACGCTGAATCTCCAGCAGAATATCTTCTATCTGGCGGGACAATTCTTGCCCGTCGGCAGGCGGCCGGTAGCGCATTTCCACCGGGAAGGTGCGCCCGGACACTTCCAGCACCGGGGCGCCACCGAAATGTTCGGCAAACCGTTGGTGATCGATCGTGGCTGAGGTAATGATGACTTTCAGATCTGGCCGGCGAGGTAACAACTGTTTGAGGTAGCCAAGCAAAAAGTCGATGTTCAGGCTGCGTTCGTGGGCTTCATCGATGATCAGCGTGTCGTACTGATTAAGAAAGCGATCCTGCTGAATTTCGTTAAGCAGCATGCCATCGGTGAGCACCTTGATGAGCGAATGTTCGCTGACCTGCTCGGAAAACCGCACCTTGAAACCCACGGTGCTACCCAATGGGCTATGCAGCTCTTCTGCCACCCGGGTTGCCACCGCTCTGGCCGCCAACCGCCGGGGCTGAGTGTGGCCTATGGTGCCTTCGATACCGCGGCCCAGCTCCAGACAAATTTTCGGTAACTGGGTGGTCTTGCCGGAGCCGGTTTCACCGGCGATCACCACCACTTGGTGGTCATTGACCGCCTGTTTAATCTCCTCCCGACTGGCCACCACAGGCAGATCCGGCCACTCCAGTGCCGGCACTGACGCCAGGCGCTTGTCACGGCTCGCCATGGAGGCCGCCAAAGCCTGCGCCACTTTATCCACGGCTTTGTCGTTACGCTTCTCGGCGGTCAGTCGCGCCAAACCATCAACCCGCTTCTTCAGACGAAAGCGATCGGCCCGACGCACCTGATCGAGTTTGTTGTAAAGCGGTTTCAACGAATCTGTCATTTAAGCGCCATTGCGTAGAAGGGCCTCTCGAGGCGCGAACCATGTATCAGGGAACGGTCTCGCAAGTAGGTTCGCGCCTCGAGAGGCACTCCTACGGAATCAGAAGGTATTTTACGGGTAACTATTTTACCTGCAGCCACGCACGACCCTTTTCCGTAAGCCCACCCTTGGCAACGGTCAGGTAAGCCGTGCTGGCTTCGGTAGGCGCCACGTCGACCTTGAAGCGCATCAGCTCATCTCGACGAAACGCGTGAATCTCCACGGTTTCACCGGGCAAGAAGCTGGACAGTAAATTATCAATATTGCCGGTGGTGGCTTGCAGTCCATCCACAGCAATAATCACATCACCGGCAGACAGTCCCGCCGCCATGGCCGGCCCCTGCTCAAACGCCACCGCAATTTTGGCGCCCATGGGATCACTTGCCAACCGAACCCCCAGATGGGGAATGCCATCCTTCGCGGGCTTGCCACCGTTATCGCCATGGCCGGCAGCACTGCGCCAGTGCAGTTCCACACCGCGCTCGGCCAGCAATTCGGCCAGCGGCAAGTCTTCTGTGCTGTACAAGGCTTGATTGAAAAAATCGCTCATGTCACAACCGGCGATGTCTTCGGCCAGCGGCTGAATGCCCTGCTCCGGCACGCCGTCACCGGTCTGGCCGTAGCGCTGCCACAGCACTCGCATCAAGTCATCTAGGGTCTTTTTCTCACCGGTCAGGTTACGTAGGGTCAAATCCAGCGCCAACGCCACCAGCGAGCCTTTGGTGTAATAGCTGACGATGGCATTGGGGGCGTTTTCATCCTGCTTGTAGAAACGGGTCCAGGCATCAAAGCTGGATTCGGTCACCGTTTGTTTATGACGTCCCTGCCCCCGATACACCCGCGTTAGCGTTTGTCCCAGTAGATCCAGGTAACTTTGCGGCGGGATCAGCCCGGTACGAGTGAGGGAGAGATCATCGTAATAACTGGTAATCCCTTCAAACGCCCACAGCAATTCGGTATGCACCTCCTGTGACAAATCAAAAGGCGTAAACGCCTCAGGCTTGATGCGCTTCACATTCCAGGTATGGAAATATTCATGGCTGCACAGCCCCAGGTAAGAGCGGTAACCGTCGCGGACTTTGCCCGGCTCATCGGTGCGCCGCGGCAAATCATCACGGGGGCACATCAAGCTGGTGGAGTTACGGTGCTCCAACCCGCCATAACCATTACCGGTGACCAGCGTCATGAACACATAGCGATCCATGGGGGCCGGTTCGCCGAACATGCGAATATGGTGCTCACAGATCGGCTTCAGGTCACGACACAGACGTGCCATGTCAGTTTTATGGCGACCTGCCAACACCACCCAGTGGGGCACCCCGCAAGCCTCAAACTGTGCGTACTCGAACGGACCCATTTCCACCGGGTAGTCGATCAACGCATCGTAATTTTCTGCTTTAAACAATCCAAAGCCCAGCTCGGAACCCGACTGACGCGGCAGCCCGGTGGCCACCTGCCAACCGTTATAGGCATGCCCTTGCGGCGCCTCGATCTCCACCTGGCAAGGCTGGTCTTCATGGCCCATGGCGGCCAGGAATACACAGCTGCCGTTGAAATAACCGTGGCTCGTGTCCAGATGCGCGCCGCGCACGGACAGATCCCAGGCATACACGTGGTAAAGCAGCTGTACCGGACCATCGCAGGGGGGGACTTGCCAGGTCTGTTTATCTTGCTTCGCCACAGGCAGGCTCTCGCCATGACTGCTGGCCTCCACATGCACGATGTGGCGGGCGAAGTCTCGAATCATATAACTGCCAGGAATCCAGGCAGGCAGGCTGAACGCCTGCCCCTCCGGCGTCGGGTCCGCCACTGTCAGGGCTACTTCAAACAAATGGGCTTCGGGGCGCAGCGGGCGAATCCGGTATTCAATCATGGTTACTCCTGACAGGTGTCTTTCTCAATATATCGCTCAAAACAACAGAGCACCGATACACAAACCGGGGCACTGGGATGGCGCGCCACAAACAAAACCGGGAGCCAAGGGCTCCCGGTGAATGGCGCAGGCCGCACGTTAGATCATGTCGTCCTTGGCCATCCGGTCCACAACGGCATCAGCCACACCGGTGGTGCCTGACTGCAGGTCACTGGGGTTTACCGTGGTGGATTTGGCTCTCCATAGTAGCTGCTCCGGTTGGAGACGGTACAGATTGGACTCCAGAAAGTATTTCTTGTCGTTGTGGAAATAGCCTGCCTCGTAGGTAGCATTCTGGCGCACATAGTAAGACTGGCCCATGGCGCCGGATACCGCGATATCGGGGGCGAAACTGGTGCCACCCTGGGTGTAATTCATTTCTTCCTTGATATCGATAACACTGACGACCAACGCCGCCTCATAGCCTTTGGAGGCGATGTCCGCCGCCATTTGCTTGCGGTTTTTGCCCTCACTGTAATTATCACCCAACACCGGCGCTGACACAGCAGCCTCTACGCCGCGTGCTTTCAAGGCGGCAACCACGTTGGCCTCAAGCGAGTCACGGGCTTGCTTGTCATTAACCACCGCCACCACCAATACCTTGTTCACATGTTCACCGGCCTGGTGATCCTTGGCGCGAGCGGCGGTGCTCACCGTGGTGTTATGCGTCGTGCTACAGGCGGTCGCGAACATCGCCACCACGAAAACCATCAGGAGACCTTTTATTCTTGCTATCATCTCTCTTCCTCGTTGAGTTTCTTGACCTTGCCTCGGCAATGACGCACGTTTTGCGCAGCCGGAGACTATTATGACCGAACAGATGATCCATCACACCACGGATGATAACCATGTTGTCGCCATTCACCACTGGCCCTGCGAATCCGCAGCGGCCAGAGGCACGGTAATATGGCTGCACGGCATGTCCGAACACGGCTCACGTTACCAGAATCTGGCCCGTACCTTGAATGCTGCCGGCTGGCACCTGTATTGCCCGGACCATCGCGGTCATGGCGACAGTATTAGTGAGACCAGCCCTGCGGGGCACATTGGCGATCAGCACGGCTGGCAACATCTGGTCAATGACGCCGCCAGCGTCCTTCATCTGGCCAAAGAGCAGCACCCGCAATTACCGGTTGTACTGGGTGGCCACAGTATGGGTTCATTTATTGCACTGGCCGCAGCAGAGCAACACGGTGATGCCCTCGCCGGCCTGGTGTTGTGTGCCAGCAGTTATCATCCTGGTGCCTACTACCGGTTAATGTCTCTGCCCATCCTCTTCGAGCGCATGCGCCGTGGCAAGCGCAACCCCAGCCCATTGATACGCAAGCTGACCTTTGGTGCCTGGGCCACCCAGGTACCGGAACCCGCCACCGATTTCGACTGGCTGAGCAACAATGCCGAAGAAGTGAAACGTTATATTGATGATCCGCTGTGCGGGTTTGATTGCAGTACCGAAACCTGGGTGCAGCTGGTTACCGCCATGCGTCGCATCCAGAGCATTTCGGGATTGTCCGAGCTGCCTGAAAACCTGCCCGTGCTGTTGTTGGGCGGTGAGCAGGATCCCATGAGTGACAATGGCAAAGGGATGATGGCACTGGAGAAGGTGCTGCATGCCATGGAACAACCGCTAACGACCCATTTCTGGCCGGACGGCCGACACGAAATCCTCAACGACCATTGCCGCGACGAAGTGCACCAGGCAATCACCGACTGGCTGTCTGAGCACACCGAATAAATTCGGCGTATAAGAACGCGCCTTGCTCGACGCCTGATGCCGAAAGCCGCGGCCACAAACGGGGGGTTGTCTTGAGCGTTTGGCGTTGAGCATCCGGCGTCTTGCGCTGACATAAAAAAAACCGGGCACGAAGCCCGGTTTTTTTATGTCAGCCTGGGATTATTTGAACAGGCTGTTCTTGATGTCCTTGAGACCATCCAGAGTGCTGTCCCAGGTTTTTTCCACGCTGTCTTTCACTTCTTCCCAGCGTGTATTGCTGTCGTTACGGACTTCGTCCAGCTGACCCGCCAATTCCTTGCGTTTCTCTTTCAATTCAAGCTTGCGGGTTTCCCACTGATGGCGGACATCCTCACCCGCTTTGTCCGCTTTGACTTGCAACTGATCGAATTCATTGTCCAGTTCGTCCAGTTTGCCTTTTACCTTTTCGATGAAAGTGTTGCGATCCATCACAATCTCCTTCAATGAGTGGTACCCCAGACTATGGGGCTCATTTCAGGCTTTTCCATGGCCAGGTTGTAAAATCCCGGTTAAAGCTGAGACTGCTCCTGCTCGCCCAGCGCGGCGACATAGCCCAAATACCGGTTCTTGATTTGCCGCACGTATTTGACTGGCTCTGAGCCACGCACATAACCGTAGCGGGCCTGGCGGGCATATTGGGGCTTGGACAAGAGCAACATGGCTTCCTCCACATGGCCAAACCACTTGTCCGGATCCTTGCCAAGACGCTGGGCCAGGCGCCTGGCATCTTCCACATGGCCATGACCGGCATTGTACGCGGCCAGCGTAAAGTAGAGTTTTTCCGCCAAGTCCAGGCGCGCAGGAAAACGCTGCTCCAACCAGTCAATATAGGCCAGTCCCGCTTCCACGCCATTTTTCGGGTTAGTCAGATTACTGTAGCCAAATTGCCGACCGGTACGGGGCATCACTTGCAGCAACCCCTGAGCACCGGCGAAAGACCGAGCGTTCGGATTAAAACGGCTTTCTTGGTACATCTGGGAAGTAATCAAGCGCCAGTCCAAGCCATATTTGAGCGACTCACCACGCACCAGCTCATCGTAAGGCGAAATATCCCGGCCCGCTTCCACCCGATAGGCCTCATGGGTGGCAATGGTTTTCTTTTCCTTGAAATAGCGGTTGTAGGTCACGTTGTAAAACAACCCGCGATAACCACGTTTTATATAATGATTGAGCTGGTCACGCAGTGCCTGCTGGGGTTCACGGGTCACCCAGGCAATCTCTTTGGCTGGCTCAAACTGAAATAACACAGCGATGTCATCCCGGTAGGTGGACTCCATGGCAGCCAGATGGCTATCGGCCATGGTCAGGTCGTAATCGCCGCTGGCCACACCATCGATCAACATTTCTGTACTGGCGTTTTCCACTTCCAGAATCTCGAACGCGGCCCCCGCCTCTTGCAACACCTTGAGCGTATCGTAATAAGCGGTTTCCGGGTTCACCGCCACCGTGCGCCCTGCCAGTTCCTCAACGGTCCCCAGCGGTGTATCACCCGCCTCACCGATGAGCTGCTCATTCACTTCCAGATAGCGTTCACTGAAAGACCAGCCTGCGTTCTGCCGCTCTGTTGTGACGGTCATGGAGGCGGCAATGACATCCCCTTCCCCGGCTTCCAGGGCCGCAAACATGGAGGATGGCGTATCGTGTACAACAACCTGGACACGCAAACGATGCTGCTTGGCAAAATCCTTGATCAGGTCGTAATCAAAACCCATCAATTCCCCTCGCCACATAAAATAGCTGGCCGGGTTATTGGAGGTGATGACTCGCAGCACCCCCTTCTCACGAATCTCGGCCCAGTCACGCTCTTCCTCGCTGTCTACGGAGGTAATGACCCGCTCGCTGGTAATGTACTGGTTGATCTGATCCAGCAATTCGCTGCTATCCGGGCGCACCGCCCAGGCGATACGACGTTTGCGGTTGGCCACTGGCCCCGCTACAACCTCCCCGTCCTCTTCAAGCAACGCATCAAGCATATTGCTGTCGACGATACTCGCCGCCAGCTCGCCATTAGCCACGCCATTGACCAATTCCTCATCCGAAACATTGCTGTCCAGCACTTCCAGGCTGATGTTGTCGTGGCGCTTGGCCAGTTTGGTGGCGGTTTCCTGATAGGCCGACCCTTCCGGTACCGACAGCGTCACCTCGCCCATCTCCGTTAATGGCAAATCTGCCAGTGCCCGTGGTACCACCATGCGCTCCTGCACGGCGTTCACCGGGGTAGAAAACGCCAGCGTCTTTTGACGCTCCTTGGTCACCGAATAGTTGGTGATGATGATATCCGCCATACCCTGGTTGATCAGGGTACCCAGCTCACCAAAATTGTCGGCATAGACCCAGCGGGGCTCCAGCCCCAAGTGCTCGACAAATTCCTCCGCCTGCTGCTGGTACTCGCTGGCCGGGACGCCATCGCGGGGCAGGCCTGAGGGCTCGTCAAAGCGGGGCGCGAGCAAGCGAACAAAGCCCCGCTCCCTCAGCGCGGGCAGATCACCGGTTTCTTGGTAGTTCTTAAAGGTACTGACGACCTCCCCCACCTCCGGTTCCTTGTCACAACCAACCAGTAGCGTGAAACCAAGACATATGAGGATAAATATGCCTGTTCGCATGGGCGCCCCCTTTCCGTTCTAGTGTTTATTTCTTAGCTCAGGGTACCAGCCTATGCCCATCAGGCGATACTTTTTCAGAACCGTGGTTCCATATCAACAAACGTTGCTGTAGTGGTCAACGTATACCAAACAGTGATTGCGCATTTTACCACTGTCACACCGGCAGCGATGCCATCACGAAAAGGGCGATGGTGGTTCGCATTGCAGCAATTCATCAGCTAATCACTGAGACCTTCCTTTGCCTCGGGCAAGCCCAGATAACCGACACCAGTGAAATCAACACTAATCAGGCTTCCTCAACAGTCACGCCATGAGGAATGCATTATCCCCGCAGGTTCGTGACCGACTCATGCTTTGCGGCACCCGATAACACCATAACCGTTTGCCAAAACGCTCACGGGGCATGCGCAGCGAGTTCCAAGCGATTTCACCCGGCAAAACAGGCATCTTCGGCAAACAAAAAAAGGGGACCCTAAGGTCCCCTTTCCTGGCAATTCCCTAGTCGATTATCAGGGAGTACCCGAGCAAGCTTCATGTACGTTTATATAAGACAGCAAGTTCGCTACGCCACTAGTATATTCCAACTCAACAGAATCAAAGTTGGCTGCCGGCGCTTGGGCGGAAAGGAAGAAGGTATCATTACTGCCTCCCAATCCCAACAGCTCCAGAGCCAACGGTGATCCACTCACAGCTGCACTAGCTACAGGAGTAGCATCGCCATCATTATAGAAATGAAGAGTGATACTTTCTCCCAAAAGCGAAAGACTCAGTACATCGCCTGGGTTACTGACAACAAAACCTACAACGTCATCAGAAATATCTGAAGCATAAGCCAGAGGGTCAATATCAACCCCGATAGCAGCAGAACCACCCAATAGTCCAACAGTAAGGTTCAAGCTTCCAAATGTAGACGTGTCATTATCATTTACATTGTCAGGATTGCTGACGCTGCACAAACCTAGCAACGAGCAAGCCCCTGTAGTGCGTGCGTTAACTGAATATAAAAGCGCAGACAATGGTTTAAATGTGCTGGTTGCAGAACAGGTGAAGCCATCGTCATCACAGACATCGCCTTTACCGTCGTCATCAGCATCCGCCTGATCGGTGTTGGCAATCAGAGGACAATTATCGGTGTCATCCGGAATGCTATCACCATCAGTGTCGTCAGTGGGACCGCCACCGAAGTCATCATCACAGACATTACCAATGCCATCATTATCTACGTCAGCCTGGTCGGTGTTAGCAGTATCGAAACAGTTGTCTGTATCGTTATCTACGCCATCACCGTCACGGTCGTCATCACAAACATCACCGATGGTGTCGAAATCGATATCTGACTGATCCGTGTTAGGCAGGTTCAGACAGTTATCGTCATCGTTCAGAACCGTATCACCGTCCAGATCATCGTCACAAACATCACCAATACCATCTGTATCGGCATCAGCCTGATCGTTGTTGGCAGTAAACACGCAGTTGTCGTTGCTATCATCAACGCCGTCGTTGTCTGAGTCGTCGTCACAAACGTCGCCTTTGCCATCGCCATCCACATCACCCTGTTCCGGGTTGAAGATAGCGGGACAGTTATCGACACCATCATCGATGCCGTCATTGTCCTGATCGTTGTTCTGGTCACAGGCATCACCGACGCCGTCGCCATCAGCATCATCCTGAGTAGGATTAGCTACCAGCGGGCAGTTGTCGGTATCGTTATCTTCGCCGTCACCATCACGGTCGTCATCACAGACATCGCCGATGCCATCACCATCCTGATCTTCCTGCATGGCATTAGGGTTAGCGGGACAGTTATCGACGTCATCAGGAATCCCATCATCATCCTGATCAGTGTCACGGGAGACAGGATTGTTGCTCCCGTCATTGCTACTTCCACTTCCATCTGCACCACAACCGGCCAGCCCGAAAGCCAGAACAGCTGTTAGCAGCATGGCGAACAGTGTTTTCAATTTAAAATTCATAATCCCCACCTCTTTCCTTAGAAGAACCTGCGGCAGTCAACCACTGCCGCAGGCTAAACGCTGTTACTCTATTCGCAAGGCAAACCAAGCAGCCCGCCCACGGTGCAAACCAGACCGGGAATCAGACCATCTTCAGGGTTCAAGATGTTTTCCAGAGCGGTAATCAGCCCCGGAGATTCGCCGTTCTCAGGGTCACCCAGCAACAGAGCGGAAAGGCCTTGTTCTAGCTGACCATCGATCAGCAAACCTTCTACCGTATCCGCAAGGGTACTGTCGTTAGCAAGCAAGTTGCCCAGGGTGTCGACCAGCTCCTGCTGCTCAAGCCCCAACCCGGACAAGGCGCCACCGTCTTCAAGAAGCAGATCTACAACACCTTGCTGCTCATCGGTACCCACCAGGCAAATAGTGCCCAGAGGAGCCTGACAGTTCGGGTTGTTTTCAGGCTCGATCAGCAGGGCTTCCAGCAGACCGGTTACCCCATCTTCACCAAGAAGACCCTGCAGCCCCGCTTCACCGTTTTCATTGCCCATGAGCAATTCGGTAACGATTGTCTGCAAGCCACCATTGCCTTCATCGTCGCCGAGAATCAGTGTTTGCAAACCTTCCTGCAGGTTACCTTCCAGGAACAGCCCTTCCAGCACGGATGCCAGTGAACCGTCATCATTCTGGAGCAGGTCGACCAGCCGATCAGTCAGAGCATCAGCACCACCGATATTGGAAGCAATCGGTGCCAGCGGGCCTGTTTCAGGGTCCAGCAGCACATCAACCAAGCCACCGTTATGCTCATCGCCACCCAACACACAGATGTTGGAGACTGGCGTGGAGCAGTTTTCCAGATCCAGAACATCGTTGGTGGTTGTGAAGTTGATCACCACGTTTTCGGCCAACGGATCCGCATCCGGGTTTTCAGCAGCGACACCACTCGCATCGATGGTCAGCTGGTAGTCGGAACTTTCCTGCAAACCTTCGTCAGGGGTAAACGTTACTGTCATATCGTCTTCAGACAGTGCACAGGTGCCAGCTACGGTTTCTTCAGCAACGCCGCCATCGCCCAGCTTTTCAAGCACGATAACCGCATCATCGCCTTCACAATCCAACGTCGCTTCATCGATAGGCTGATTGAAGGTCACAGTCGGGTTCACACTGGCGCCAACGGCATCGCCCTCTTCTGGATCGGTGGCTACAACTTCAAGGAAATTGCTCACCCCTGTCTCAAAGTTGAACTCCTGTTCCGTTACCGGATCACCATTACCATCAACCAGCGGCTCACCGTTTTCGTCGGTAAAGATCAGGTACTTCGGATCAAAACCTGCCTGAGCACAAACTTCCGCTTCAATACCATCAATTTCACTGGCATTGATATAGAAGACGTAACTGGTGGAGGCCATCAAGTGAGGCTGTTCAGGAGCAAAGCTTGCCTCATTGCCCGTCACTGCCGGGGTCAACGCCACCGGATCACCGGCCTGCGTTTCCAGCCCGATAAAGGCACTGTTTTCCAGGCTGGTCAGATTCGGTTCGTGAGAGAACGTTGCCTGAATCAGAGTACCCAGGGACACATTGGTAGCTCCGTCCGCCGGAATCACCGAGCCAAGATCAACAGTAAAGTGCTGCTCTGGATCTTCACAGAAGTCTTCCGGACAGGCATCGCCGATCCCATCGCCGTCAGAGTCCGCTTGATCAGGGTTCGGCACGGTAGGACAGTTATCCGTATTGTCCGGCACACCATCGTTATCCTGGTCAGGCTGATTGCCCACCGGGGTGTTACCGCCGCCACTGGAGCCACCTCCATCGGCGCCACAGCCAGCAAGGCCAGCGCCCAGGAACCCTGTCAGCGCAAGCGCCAAGAGAGTTTTCATTTGCTTATTCATATCACAGCTCCTACTGCTCGCTGACGCGGAACTCAACGCGACGGTTCATGGCACGACCGGATGCAGTCTCGTTACTGGCTACCGGAACCACTTCACCATAGCCCTGAGCGCTCAGACGCTCGGCTGAGATACCCTGTTCGATCAAGTACTCACGCACCGCATTGGCGCGACGATCAGACAGATTTTCGTTGTACTCTGCACTACCGGTGCTATCGGTGTGACCAGCGATTTCAACATTGAAGTTGGTTTGTGACTTGAGACCTTTAACCAAACGCTCCAGAGCCGGACGTGAAGTCGCGGTGATCTTGGCAGAGTCCAGTTCGAAACCAATGTTGTTGAACGTAATGGTCTGGTTGGTTAGCAGACAGCCATCACCATCGACCTTGCCACCGGCAATGGTGTTCGGGCACTTGTCGCGGTTATCCGGGATACCATCGCCATCGCTATCGGCAGCGGTCACCTCTACAACCTTTTCGACTTCACGGGTTTCGTAGACGATTTTTTCGACTTCTACGGTTTTGGTACGACCGAGAGGCAGTTCAAGCCCAACGGAGAAGCGCCAGTCGTTAAAACCACCTTCATCTTCAGAGGCTGTGCCGGTGATACCATCAAAGTCGTCGTACATGTAACGGGCTTCAGCGCGCAGTTTCAGACCGCTGTCAAAAAGCGGGCCACTCACCGCACCCAAACCAACATTAGCGTGCAAACTGATGCCATCATCATCATCCGGAACCACGTCGTTATGGATGCCACCGATCTGGCCCACCACGAACGGGGTGAACCCTCTACGATCACCAAAGGCATAAGCCAGACCAGTGGTCAATGAATACTGGTAATAGTCAGTCCCAGCATTGTTACCCGTTTCCATGGTGTAGCCGGCACCTTCCGTCTCCCACCACCAGTGGTCAGACAACTGACGGCCATAGATCAGGCCGCCACCCAGACCGTCGTCTGACAAATCACGGTCGTCATCCAATTGCAAAACGTGGAACATGGGCGCCACATAGTGACGGGTATCGGCTTCTTTCATGCCGTCTTCAGCAATGCCTTGCGTAGCTAAAGCGACGCCAGCTGCCAACATGGATATACGCGTGCTTCCTTTCATGACTACCCCCCTTGGGTATGAATGATCTGTGCAATCATTGGAATAGGTGGAGCAAGAAAAAAAAATAGGCATCCGGTGCCGTTGCGTTGGAGTAATGTTGTGAACCCGTTCATGTTCTTACTTTCTGTATCTAAGCGTATCTTTACGTAGCTTTCACGCCCGTTGAGCAACAAAATGCAGCCGTTTGCACCACACCCCCACCATTGGTACCTTAGTGCAAACTACAATAAGATCCGATTATGAAGACTGCACGCTCACGCCGTATCTACCGCTGGCTGGCCGCCATTGTCACCCTCACCGTTATCGTCGCCCTGGTTCATACCGCCTGGCCTTTTCTATTTTTCCCCCGCCAACAGGTAGACATTCACCTTAGCGAACCACTTGCCGCCGTTCAGACCTCCGTTCCGCTGGCCGGCATTGCAGAACGGGATATCACCCCGCCAATTGGGCTCCCCAAGTTCGGTTATTCCGCTTGGGCCAAGGCCGCTGACGGCTTTCGCACCCGTTTGAAAGCGCGAGCGTTTTATCTCCACGCCCCCGGGCAAACCCCCATGGCCATTGTGCAGCTGGATCTGGGTACCGGTTCCCTACCGCTTCACCATCGCATTGCTGAACGTATCGCAGAGAAAACCGATGTGCCTGCACACGCCTTGTCTTTGCTGGTCACCCACACGCATTCCGGCCCGGGGCAGTACCTGGGCAGTGATTTCTACAATGTTTTCGGCAGCAACAAACCTGGTTTCGACCCGGCCTTGTTTGAATACCTGAGCGAACAAATCGCCGACGCGGTAATCGCGGCCTATGCATCCCGGCAGGAAGCCCGCTTCGCGGTCGGGCAAAGCGATATCCGGGGCTATACCCGTAACCGCGCCATGGGCGCCTGGGCCAATAATTTTCCTGACGGGCAGCATCTGGATGATGACCCGATGATGGCGGTCAACCCCACCATGACCCTGCTGCGCATTGACCAGAAGCAAGGCGACCGCTTTGTTCCTGCCGGTGCGCTTAGCCTTTACTCCATTCATGGCACCGCCATTCCCCCCTTTACCCACCCTTACCACGCCGACGTCTGGCACTGGATCAGTGGCGCTCTTGAAAATGAACTGGCAGGCACAGCCCCCGGCTTTATCCATGGCGCCGCCCAAGCCACCCACGCCGACAATAATCCGGCCTGGCACACAGACCAGCGTGGCGACCTGGAAGCACAGCGTATCGGCATGGCTCTGGGCGAACACGCCATCCAATTGTTTCACTCACTGGATGGGCAGCTCACTAACACACTGGACACCGCCGTCGCCAGCCGCCAACTGAACCTGCTGGACCAAATCGACACAGGGCGCTTCGGACTCTGTGAGCGTGCCATTGCCGGCGCCGCCGTCGCCGGTGCCGCCAATGGCGATGAAGTCTTTCCGATTTCCTACTTGCCCTTTCTTAAGGAAGACTGGCCTCGACGCTTTTTCACCGACAACTGCCAGGGCGTAAAGCAGTGGATGTTGTCCAAGTTGCAACTGCTGTTACCCGCGGAACGCTTCCCCCATCAGGCCCTGTTCCAGATCGTACGGATCAACGAGCTGGTCATCGTGCCGCTGCCTTGGGAAATCACCCTGGAAAGCGGCAATCGCCTGCGCGATGCCGTTACCGATACCCTTCCCGCCGGCACGAACTGGAAAGTGGAAGTCTCCAGCCTGGCCAACGGCTATTTTGGCTATGCCGTCACCCCCGAGGAATACCAGCGGCAATACTACGAAGGTGGCCACACGCTCTACGGCCCCCATACGCTGGATTTTCTGATAGCCCAGAGCAGCGAGCTGAGCCGCGACCTGCAACAGACCGGCGACATCAACGACATTCCCCGCAAGCAGATCTTCTCCCTGCTTGCGCATCAGTACTTTCCTGAAGCACAGCAAACCGCAGCGCCCGCCTCTCTCACGGTAGCCCAATGGCAAGGTCATCCTGCCCACGAGCCCGGCGACCCCACCACCGGCCCTTACTGGCGCATGTCCCTGCTGGCCGCCCCCGCCGAACAGCTGGCCCTCGACACGCTGGAGCTGGCTATTCACTGCCGGGGGCAGCGCGCGACCACCGATGACGGCGCCGCGTTGCAACTACAATGGCAGGAACAACAAAACAGTCAGGACAAATACGAAGTGCGCTGGTACCCCGCCCCCGGGCAGCCGCAAACAGGCTGCCGTTTTGCTTTTTCAGCCGACCCGGCCGCAGCTCCGGCACAGCACTCTCCGGCGATCCCCTAGTGAGCGGTTAAAAGTGGGCGGCTAAAGGCCCGCCAGAACACAAGAGATTGTGCACCAGTTGATGTGGCGCCTGCGTGGCGCTGTTACACTGGGCGCAGCCATTGAAGGCACCGCTCTTGCCGCCGGAGATTTCCATGCGACCGCTTTTTCGATACCTGTTACCCGCCCTCTTCGTTGCCGGCTGCGCCAGCACCACGGACGTGACTACCCGCTTCACCGATGAGGGCAGCCACCCGCCGCAAGATACCCTGCTGCTGGTCGCCCACACCCCGGAAGGCAACATCCGCGAAACCTGGGAATTAACCTGCAGGGATATATTTTCAAGTGATTCGTTGACCGTTTTGCTCAGCCATCAGGAATTACCGTTATGGTATGAAGGCGGAAAAGAACGCATCCTCGACTGGGCGCAAGAAAACGATGTAGAGCGGATTCTGGTGGTCGAGCTGACCCACCTGCTGATAGACGCAGCCGCACCGCCGGCAGCCGGCAACCAGCTCAACCCCATGGAACAATCTGCTGGCGACGTGCAGCCAACCTGGCAAGTCGGAATTGGCGGTGAACTGGCCAAAGACGAGGTACCCGATGCCCTGCGGCAACACGGCGCAGAGCTGATCAATGCCAACGGCAAACCTCTGTGGACCGGTATCGCCACCACCCACGAAGCCAGCAACGCCGTTGCCATTGCCAAAAGCCAGTGCTCGGCACTGCGTCGCAGCTTGCGTGAACAAGCCCTTATTCCCTGACCGGCCAGTGTCCGTCAGGGAACGGTAAAACGGACTCTGACAACGGACATGACCACTATGACAGGCCCACTTAACGGACTGACCTTCATCGAACTGGCCGGCATTGGCCCCGGCCCCTTCTGCGGCATGATGCTTGCCGACATGGGCGCCACCGTTATCCGCATCGATCGCCCCGGCGGCAACCCGCATTCCGCCATCGGCCACACCGTCCTTTTCCGCAATCGCCAGAACCTGGCCGTGGACCTGAAAAGCGCCGAAGGCATCGAAACCGTTCTGAAACTTTGCGAAACCGCCGACGGCCTGTTCGAAGGCTTTCGTCCCGGTGTTACCGAGCGCCTGGGCGTCGGCCCGGAACAGTGCCTGGCCCGCAACCCCAAACTGGTTTACGGCCGCATGACCGGCTGGGGCCAGACCGGCCCGCTGGCCCAAGCCGCCGGCCACGACATGAACTACATCTCCCTGTCCGGGGCGCTGCATGCCATGGGCCGTGAAGGCGAGAAACCCGCCATCCCGCTCAACCTGGTCGGCGATTTCGGCGGCGGCGGCATGATGCTCGCCTTCGGCATGGTCTGCGCGGCTCTGGAAGCCCAGCGCAGCGGCAAAGGCCAAGTGGTAGATTCGTCCATGGTGGAAGGCTCCGCCGCGCTCATGGCCATGTTCTACGGGCTTAAATCCCAGGGCATGTTTACTGACAATCGCGGCACTCACATGCTCGATTCCGGCGCGCATTTCTACGAAGTCTATGAAACCGCTGACGGCAAATATGTCTCCATCGGCAGCATTGAACCCCAGTTCTATGCTCAGCTTTGCCAAATCGCCGAGCTACCCGCAGACGACTTCGGCCATCAAGTAAACCCACCCAAATGGCCGGAAATGAAACAAAAGCTCGCTGCTGTCATCAAACAGAAGACACGGGACGAGTGGTCCGCGCTGATGGAAGGCACCGACGTTTGTTTTGCGCCGGTCCTCAGCCTTGAAGAAGCGCCCTCCCACCCACATAACGTAGCCAGAGAGTCGTTTGTTACCGTCAACGGCGCCGCACAACCGGCTCCCACTCCGCGCTTCTCTCGCAGTGGCGCCGGGGAAGTCAAACCGGCCACCACCGCCGGCGCAGACAGCCGTGCGGTATTGAGCCAGGCCGGCTTCAGCGACAGCGACATTGAGACCCTGATTGCCAGTGGTGCCGTGAGGCAGGATTGACCCCTGCCCTCTCCTCTGGCCGTACTGACGAAACACACCTGCCGGGCCACAAACCTGGCGGGTGTCGATCGACCCCACTGGAGAAACCATGAACGCAGTAATCCCCGGTACATCCCTGGCCATTCACCCGGAACAATTCCCCGATGTGGCCGAAAACCTGCCCGCCGATGGCATCACCAAAGCGGTACTGGGTGGCGGCTGTTTCTGGTGTGTGGAAGCGGTCTATCTGAATCTGGAGGGCGTGAATGCAGTGGTATCCGGCTATGCCGGTGGCCACGCCGCCCGAGCCAATTACGAAGCCGTCTGCACCGGCACCACCGGCCATGCGGAAGTGATCGAAGTGGAATACGATAGCGCCGTAATCAGCTTTGGCGAGCTACTCAAAGTGTTCTTCTCCGTCGCGCACGATCCCACCCAGAAAGACCGGCAAGGCAACGACCGGGGCACGCAATACCGCTCCGCGATTTTTTATCACGATGACACCGAGAAAGCGGTGGCCGAGGCGTACATCCAGCAGTTGAACAACGCCGGTGCCTTTATTGCTCCCATTGCCACCACCGTGGAACCGCTGGACGCCTTTTATCGCGCCGAGGACTACCACCAGGATTTCGCCCGTCGCAACCCCAATCAAGGCTACATAACCCATATAGCCAAACCAAAAGTGGAAAAGCTGATCCAGGCTTTCCCTAACAAACTTAAAGCCCAGACACGTTAACCAGACAAAAACCGAAGGGAGTGCCTGATGACCCAAGCACTGTCCGCCAGCGGCTTCGACCTGACGCCCCTGAGCGAAGAAGAGAAACAGGCCCGCGCACAATCGCTAACCGAAGAAGAACGCCGCATCCTGCTCAACCAGGGCACAGAAGCGCCGTTCTGCGGCGGCCTGCTGGATAACAAGGACGCCGGCACCTACCACTGCAAATTGTGCGACCTGCCGCTATTCAGCTCCAGCGCCAAGTTTGAATCCGGCACCGGCTGGCCCAGCTTTTACCAGCCCAGCGACCCGGAACACATCCGCGAAATACGCGACACCAGCCACGGCATGGTGCGCGTAGAAATTCGCTGTGCCCGCTGCGACGGCCACCAGGGCCACGTCTTCCCCGACGGCCCGCCCCCCACTGGCCAACGCTATTGCCTGAACTCGGCCTCCATGGTGTTCAAGGGACAATAGCCCCCGCCAACCGTAGGGCGGAAATCGGCAACGCCGATCTCCGCCGAAAGAGCGAGTTGAAAGTTCAAAGTGTAAAGTTGAAACGCGAAGCCAAGCCTCCGCCAGCGAGACCTCGTGGTTCCGCGCTTTTGAACTTTACACTTTGAACTTTCAACTGCTTTTAATCGCCCCGCCAGCGACGCCCTCCTACTTCTCGCCGCCCTCAGCGCCACCCTGACTTGACCACAGAGCACAGCTGTACTTTCTGTCATTGCCTTGGATTACACACTGTTTACCATCGGAGATGACTCCCAAGTCACCCAATTCCGATGATATTGCCTGCGCCGCTTACGCCGCAGAGCAGAACAATACGATCCCAGGAGGCACCATGAACGCCGCAGCCCCGGCCCCAGCCCGCGAAGAATCCGCCCAGACCCGATGGGACCGCATCCCGGTCATCAAGAACGGTGACGACTACCTGGCCAGCCTGCGCAATCGCGGCACACGCCTGTTTCTGTTCGGCGAGCTGATTGATGAGCCCGCGGATCACCCGATCATCAAACCCAGTATCAATGCCCTGCGAGCCAGCTACGATTTGGCCATCGACGACCCGGAGCTGGCCACCGCCTGGTCACCGTTGATCGACGCTCAGGTAAACCGTTTTCTGCACATCGTGGAATCCCCCGGCGACTTGGTGAAAAAGAACAAGATGCAACGGCGCATGGGCCAGATTACCGGCACCTGCTTTCAGCGTTGCACCGGCCTGGACACCATCAGCGTGCTGCACTCCGTTACCTACGAAATGGACGAGAAACACGGCACCCAATATCACCAGCGCTATCTGGATTTTCTCAAAGAAGCCCAGCGCAAAAACATCCTGATCGCCGCCGGCATGACCGATCCTAAAGGTGACCGCAGCAAGCGCCCCGCCGAACAGGCAGATCCGGACATGTTCATGCGTGTTACCCGCCGCACCGACAAGGGCATCTACGTAAAAGGCGTCAAGGCGCACATGACCGGCGGCTGGAACCAGCACTGGATCTGCGTGCTACCCACCATGAACCTCACCGAAGGCGACAAGGACTACGCCGTAGTCGGCATGATCCCCGGTGACGCCGCCGGCATCACCTACATCTACGGCCGCCAAAGCTGCGACACCCGCGCCATGGAAGGCGGCGACATCGATCAGGGCAACGCCCAATACGGCGGCCAGGAAGTGCTGGTGTACTTCGACGATGTTTTCATTCCCCACGAACACGTGTTCATGGACGGCGAATACGAATTCGCCCAGGAGCTGGTCACTCGGTTCACCGCTTACCACCGCGCCAGCTATGTCTGCAAAACCGGCCTGGGCGATGTGATGGTGGGGGCAGCAGCGTCCATCGTGGAATACAACGGTCTGGAAAAAGTCAGCCATATCCGCGACAAGCTGGTGGAAATGACCCACCTGAACGAGACAATCTACTCCTCCGGCATCGCCAGTTCCCACGAAGCGAAGAAGATGCCCAGCGGCATCTTCATGAACGACACCATGCTGGCCAATGTATGCAAGCACAACGTGACCCGCTTCCCCTACGAAATCTCGCGACTCGCCCAAGACCTGGCCGGCGGCATCATGGTGACCATGCCCAGCGAGCAGGATCTGGAAAATGAAGAAGCCGGCGACATCATCCGCCGCTTCCTGAAAGGCCGCGAAGACATCCCCACCGAAGACCGCATGCGCATCCTGCGACTCATTGAGAACATGACCCTGGGCCGCAACGCGGTGGGCTACCTCACCGAGTCCATGCACGGTGCCGGCAGCCCCCAGGCCCAACGTATTCAGATACTGCGGGGCATGGATGTGGAAACCAAAAAGTGGCACGCCCGCAAGCTGGCAGGCATCAAACAGGAAGGCTGATTCCTGCTTGCCAGCGCGGGGCGTCCTGCTAGAATAGCGCCCGCCCCGCACAACGGGCATGCCGGGATAGCTCAGTCGGTAGAGCAACTGATTCGTAATCAGTAGGTCCGCGGTTCGATTCCGCGTTCCGGCACCATTTTGAATTCCACAAAAAAGCCGCGCCTGATTATCAGGAGCGGCTTTTTTGTGGGCGCAAATCGCCACCACTTATCCGTAGGAGCGTCGCTCCTACAACACGGTTTATTTCCCGCCGAAGGCTTTCTGCCAACCCAGCGTAAAGGTGTAATCCGTTTCCATCTGCGGGCCATGCAGGGATTGGTGCACTGGTGCCAGGTATTCCAGTGCCAGGCGATGGCCTTTCAGGCTGCCCTGGCGGGCCAGCAGGTTCACGCCCACACCGATATCCAGGCGCTGGCCGCCTTTGGCATCCGGGTCCGCTGCCGGGTTCATCATGGGTGAAATTGTCAGGTCTTCAGCGGCACCGTGAATATCAGACCACCAACGCTTGTATGCGGCCAAGGATACTGACGCCCAGGGGGCAACTGGCTTAGCCGCCCACACGGACAGGTGCTCCCGAGAGCTTAGTTTGTAACCCTGGTCATTCTCTTCAAGGGGAATGCTGGCCCCCACCTGAGCGCCCCAGCTCCAGCTGTCATACTGCTTGTTCAGGGTCAACCCCGGGCGCACTTCATAGCTGCCGGAGCCCAGCTGCATGGGGTACGGCAGCTGCACATCCTGATTCGGCATGGGAACGTAATCTTCTTCGGTGATCGACCCAGTCGGCAAGCCAAAGGACAGGTTCAGATGTAGCCGGTAGCCATCCTGATCCAGAAACTTGTACAGGCCGCCTACGCTTACATCGCCCAGCCCAGCGGTTTCGGTATCAAATTCGCTCTGGGTGGTGTTACCCATCATGGTCATGCGGGTCTTGGTGGTCATTTCCTTAGTGCTGTAGGGCACCATGGCCATGAGCGTCAAGTTGTCCGTGGGTGCATACATGGCGCCAAGCATGTGCATCTGCATGGTCATCTCATACGGCAGGGCTTTCATGTTCATCATGCCCATGCCCGGGATTTCACCAAAGGCTTCATTGGTGCTCAGGGACTCGCTGCCGGATTTCGCGCCGCTCATGCCCATACCCATATAACGGTAAGACAGCATCCACTCGCCCTTGTTATGGGTGTGATCGCCCATCACTGAGATCGGCGCATGGCTATCAGCGCGCGCGCCGTCATAGTGGGCAAGCGCAGCAGGGCTAGCAGTAATGAGAGAAAGAGCAACAGCGGAACAGGCAATACGAGACATGGAATTTCCCCGGCATTGAATCAACGCCCGCAAGGATACGGCGCTGGGGGGAAATGCCAATGTGGCAAAGTGTCACACCAATCAGGCGTGGGAACCCTGAACGGGAGGCTTGCCAGGTTCCTGATGGAAGTCTTTCTGGTACTCCTTGCGGTATTGGCCCGGCGCACAACCCTGCCAGCGTTTGAAGGCATGATAGAAGTTGGCCGTATCGGAAAAACCCAGCTCCGTCGCCAGGCTTTGCATATCACAGCGCGGCTGGCGTAGCGCCTTGCAGGCATGCTGATGGCGCACCTGATCGCGCAACTGTGCAAACCGCGCCCCCTCTTCCTGAAGCCGCCGCTGGAGTGTGCGCGGAGTCATGGCCAGCACATCGGCAACCGCTTCCATGGTCACCGTATACTCACCGAGCAAACGCTCCAGCTGCTTAACCACTTGCCCAGTCACCCCACCGGCCCGGGATAATCCGGCCAGCACCTGGTCCGCAGATTTGCGCAAACGCTCGTTGTATTTCGGGTAGGCACGAGGCAGCGCGGTGCCAAGCAACTCGGCACTGAAGCGGATGGCATTTTGCCCGGCAGAAAACGACAAGGGGCACTGAAAAAATGCCCCATAGCTTTCCAGCTCGTCGGCGCAGGGTTCAGCATGCAGAAAACAGGCACCGGTGAGCGGCATGTCTGCGCCCAGTAGGGAGCGCCCAATGGACAGCATGGTCGCGACCACCACTTCGTTGTGGGTGCGCGTCGCCGTAAAGCGCAAGGTTGGGTCTTTGCTGATCACCGACAACTGCACACTCTTGCCATACAGATCCAGAGAGAAATCCAGATACGGCACCACCAGGTCCTTGTAGCGAAACAGCATACCAATGCCCTGCTCCAGGCTATTGGCGGTGGCCATCAGGTTGCCCAACAGATCCAGGTTGCCATAGTGGTTATCCGCGCCCACATGCAACCCGAATAGAGGATCATCACTTTCAGTAAAGGCGGCATAAAGGAGTGCATCCAGTTGAGTAAGGCTGATAAAACGATCACTGCGGCCGACAATATCCGCATCTATTCCCACCTGCTCGAACAGGGCCTGCACATCCAGCTGGTTACGTAACGAGACTTCAAGAAGCCCCGGCAATATGGACGCCGGTAACAGTGTTGTTGTCATGCTGACTCCTCGCAATCACCCGAAACTAGGCAAAGCCTCCAGACAGGTCAATAACGCCCGCCGGATTGGCCCGTTTTACCGACTGGAGGTTGCTCCCTACTGTGCGTAATCTAGGCCCCTTGGAATTATTGCTTTTGCGCAACCGCACAGGCTTGCGTGTCGCGCTACCCGAAAGCACCTTCACCCAATAAAAACACGGATGCAGCATGCTAAAACGTTACCTGGTCGACGAAGTCACCGACACCCGCGCTTCCCGTAAACAGGCCTTCAAACTGTTTGCCGACGCTGACAACTGGGCCAGCTGGTGCTCGGTAGTCCGCCACGCCCGGCTCCTCAATGGCGGCTGGCGCCCCGGTGCCCTGCTGCTGTTCGTGGCGGACCTGCCCCGCCTGCCGCCGGCGCCGGTGGTAGTGAAGGTGCTGGAGTACAAGGAAAACGAACGCATCACCTGGGGCCTGCAACTGCCCTTCGCCCGCATCATCCACCGCTTCACCTTTATCGACGATGGTCAGGGCGGCTGCCGGGTACATCAGGAAGAGTGGACCGAAGGCTTGTTGACGCTGTTGACCTGGCCCGCCGGCAAACTCATTCACCGTTTCGATACGCGGTTCGCGGCAGAATACGCAGCCATGTTCTGAAACCGTCTGTTCGTTGTATACATAACAAAACTGCAGATCCCCCTGTAACGTAAATCGGAAACGTCATGACTCATCGATTGTTTAACGCCTATTGCCGGGCGGTACTGGCACACCCTGTTTTGTGGCTGGTGCTGCTGGTGCTCATTTGTGGTGTCGCCGCCACGCAGGCCCGCAATTTCAAAATCGATGCGTCCGCGGATTCCATGGTGCTGGAAAACGACAAGGCGCTGGAGTACTACCGCAAGGTCTCCAAGCAATACGGCGGCAGCGATTTCCTCGTCATCACCTACAGCCCCAAAGATAAACCGCTGTTCCAGCAAAACAGCCTGGATCACCTGCAATCCCTGCAGCAGTCGCTCAAAGACGTGGACCGGGTCAGCTCCGTTTACAGCATGCTGGACGTGCCCCTGCTGTTCAGCCCCCAGGTGGAATTCAGCGACCTGGCCAATGAATACCGCACCCTCACCAGCGAAGGGGTAGACCTGTCACTGGCCGAGAAAGAGTTCACTGACGAGAACCCCCTTTACGAAGACCTGCTGGTCAGTGACGACGGCAACACCACTGCCCTGTTGGTGAGCTTCGAGCGGGACCAGAAATATTACGACCTGCTATACAAGCGCAACGACCTGCGAGATCAGCAACGCAACGCCGAGCTGGGTGAACAGGGCCAGCAGGATCTGGCAGATGCCACACGTGCCTTCAGCGACTACAGTAGCCAGATCCAACAACGCACCGCCGGAGAAATCGACCAGGTGCGCGAGATCATGGACAGCTACCGGGACGACGCCAACCTGTTCCTGGGCGGCGTACCCATGATCACCACCGACCTGGTGCGCTTCATCCGCTCGGACCTGAAAGTGTTCGGCGTTGGCGTACTGGTCTTCCTGATCCTCACCCTGTTCGTCATTTTCCGCCGCCCCCGCTGGGTGATCGTGCCGCTGGCCTGCTGCGGCGTCACCGTATTGGCCGTCACTGGCTGGCTGGGCTGGATGGACTGGAAGGTGTCGGTTATCAGCAGCAACTATATTTCCCTGCTGCTGATCATCACCATGTCCATCACCATTCACCTCACCGTGCGCTTTCGCGAACTGCACGAGGAGAACCCGGACGCTAGCCAAAAATGGCTGATCCGCGAAACCGCCGCCCACATGATGCGCCCCAGCATCTACATGATCCTCACCACCATGGTGGGCTTCTCCTCGCTGGTAATCAGCGGCATTCGCCCGGTGATCGACTTCGGCTGGATGATGACCCTGGGCCTGGGCGTGTCCCTGATTGTCTGTTTTTTGGTGTTCCCCGCCCTGCTCGCCCCGCTGTCCGCCGGAAAACCTCGCCAAGGGCGCGATATCAGCCGGGAGCTGACCCTCGCCTTTGCCGGCTTTACCGAACGCCATCGGCCGATTCTGCTGATCGCCGCGCTGGCCGTGATCGCCGCCTCCCTGTGGGGCATCAGCCGCCTCACCGTGGAAAATCGTTTTATCGATTACTTCCAGAAAGACACGGAAATTTATCAGGGCATGCTGCAGATCGACCGTAAACTGGGCGGCACCACCCCGCTGGATATCGTCATCGATGCGCCCAAAGCCACCACCGCGCAGAAAGCCGCTCTCAACCAGCCCGCCACCGGCTGGGATGGCGACAGCATGGACGACAGCGCCAGTGACCCCTTTACCTCAGACGCCATGGCAGATAGCGCTGACGACGAAACAGGCAGTGCCGATCCTTTTGCCGACAGCGATCCTTTCGCCGCAGGCAGCACCAGTGATGATCCTTTCGCTAACGATGCCGGTGCCGACCCATTCGCGTCCACGCCCAAAAAAGCCGAACCCAATCCACTCAAGGGGTCCTACTGGTTCACACCGGCCCGACTGGGCCAGCTGGTGGAGATTCAGGACTACCTGGAATCCCTGCCGGAAACCGGCAAGGTGCTATCCATTGCCACCACCTACGAGGTGGCAGAAAAACTCAACGGCCGCCCGCTCAGTTATGTGCAGTTAATGCTGCTGGCCAGCTTCATTCCCGATGACTTGCGCAGCCAGCTGGTGAAGCCCTACTTGTCTGACGACGGTAACCAGGTGCGCATCAGCGTGCGGGTGATTGATTCCGACAAAAACCTGAACCGCAACGACCTGCTCGCCAAGATTCGCACTGACCTGGAAAGCAACTTCGGCCTGCAAGCGGAACAGGTGCACCTCACCGGCGCCATGGTGCTCTACAACAACATGCTGCAAAGCCTGTTTGACTCCCAGATCAAGACGCTGGGTTATGTGTTTGCGGCGATTCTGTTCATGCTGCTGATCCTGTTCCGCAGCATTCCGGTGGCACTGATCAGCATGGTACCCAGCCTGATTTCCGCCTCACTGGTACTGGGCCTCATGGGTTGGATTGGCCTGCCTTTGGACCTGATGACCATCACCATTACTGCCATCACCATCGGCATCGCCGTGGATGACACGATTCACTACATCCACCGTTTCCACGAAGAGCAGCCCAAAGACAACGACTACGTGGCCACCATGAAGCGCTGCCATAGCTCCATCGGTAAAGCGATGTACTACACCTCGCTCACCATCATTGCCGGCTTCTCGATCTTGGCTCTGTCCAGCTTCAACCCCACCGTCTACTTTGGCCTGCTCACCGGCTTGGCCATGCTGGTCGCCCTGCTCAGCAACCTGACCCTGCTGCCGGCACTGCTGATCACCGTCAAACCCAAACTCAAAGCCGGCTAACCCCTCCCGCCGGCCCCACTGTGGGAGCTTGCCTGCAAGCTCCCACACCCTCCCTATCCCACTGCCCCTCAATATCCCTCTAAACCACGCCCCTCCGTAGGGCGGAAATGGCACAAGTAATCCCCGCCACAATGACAGCAGCACTAAGCGGTTTTTTTGCCCAACAAATGGCAGAATGCTATCAATAGGGACCGAGCGGGGGCTCGGAATACAACAGAGGGAAGGGGTACATCAAGATGTTTCATATTGCAGATTGCAGGGTGCTGCTCTGGTCAATAGCACTAATCTCAGTGCTTGCCTCAGGCTGCACCGGCACCCGCTACATGCCAGCACAAGGCCAGCTGGCCAAACCAGCAACGTCGCCCGAAGCATTAAAGGGCTTTGCTGGCACAGCCGATATCCATCTCAGCGTACCTGGTGGTTACGCCTCACCCAGTGCTCGCCAATACCCTACCCAAATCGCCACCGCGGAAGTGAATCGCTGGTTTGCGGAATCCGGGCAAGACCTCACGGTCAGCATGCGTAACGAGAACATCAAAGATAGTGGGTCGCTAACCATCATTACCTACCTGCTGACGCTGGGCATACTGCCTTCCTGGATCAATACCAAAGGGGAAACCGTCCTGGAAGTAAAAGCCGGAGATCAGGTTTTGTTTCAAAATCGAGAGCCTGTGGCGTACCGATCATCACTGGCAATGATACCCACAGCCTATGCATTCGGTAGCCCCGGTAAAACACAATATGAAGTCATGGCTAACGACCAGCTCAACCGCCACAAACAGGCCCTGCAGCAATTCATCCAGTCGCAGCAAGCCGGCTACGAAAGTGCCGTTTCCGCAGGCACCGTCAACGCCTACCGCCAGTACCTCAACAATAACCCGGAATCCTTCTTCCGCATGGAAACCCTGCGCCGGCTGGCCGAAATGGCCCCCGCCACTCATGCATTGCCCTACCATCGCGACAACATCGCCATCGACAGCGCCTACATCGTCTACCTGCCCGATGAATACGACATCTGGTTCCTGGGGCCACAAGACATGAAGGTCTACGAGGTGCTTCGTCTGTCCCGCAATGAAGACGACGCCCTGCTGGCCTCACGCATCCGTGCCGCCAAGCAGCCTTACCGAGTCTTCAACACGGACGAAATCGCCCTGCTCAAGGAAGGCGGCCTGTCCTCCGGTCTTATCGCCGCCATGATTGATGCCAGCGCCACTAGCCAACCCGCTCCGGCGGCAGCCACCCCCGCCGTTGCCAGCGCAGTGGCCCAGCCCCCTGGCACGCCGGCAGAGGCCGCCTCCCAGAACGGCATGAGCGACATCGCTGCCCAATGCGCCAAGCGCTACGCCGCCTTCAAAGCCTGCGATCAGGTGCCCTCCTTCGGCGCCAATATCTGCCGCAGCCAGGTGAAAAAACAATACTCCCACATGGCCTGTGAGCTCATTCAGTAACCCGGCCCCTGTGGGAGCTTGCCTGCAAGCAATTGCGGAGTTTGAAATCGTTTGCAGGCAAGCCCCCACAGCCATCCTCCAGCGACTCCATTGACTACTGATCAAATGATCAGTACATTGGTCGTCCGGGTAGCCCCAGGCCTTCATTACTGTGACCCCAGGAAAGCCTGACGATTGATCTCCGCGCCCCAAGGATGGGGCCGGGCTCCCGGACTAATTCAAGGTTATGGCAGGACGGTATTTGTGGGAGCAGTGGTTCCACCGCGAATGCCCACTTTTTGTCAGCCCCCAATCTCAACACTAAAAAACCCCGGCCGAGACCTTTGAAACAAAGGCCCCAACCGGGGTTCTTCTATCGATATCCTGTATCGATCAGCAACCGGCAATCGCTCACCGGCATCGCTTACTTCGCTTTCATGATCTCCGCCAGTTCAGAGACATTCTCGACCACGTAATCCGGCTTCTTCGCCAACGGGTAAAGCGCCTTACCGGGCCGGGCAATAAAGGCGGTCTGCAACCCGGCTTCTTTTGCGCCAGCCACATCCCAGCCATGGGCCGCCACCATCAAGGCTTCTTCTGGCTTCACCCCAAGCTGCTTCAGCACCCACTCATAGGCGCGCAAGTCCGGCTTGTAGATCTTGATATCCTCAATGCTGTAACGCGCATCAAAGAAATCCGTCAGCCCCGCGTTCTCGAACTGGGTCTTTACCCCGTCGTTGGACGAGTTCGTCAGGCTCACCATCTTGAAGCCCTGCTTTTCCAGAGCCGTCAGCCCCGGCTTCACATCCGGGTGAGGTGGCAGGTTGAGGATCGACGACACAATGGCATCTTTCGCTTTTTCCTCACTCAAGGAAATATCGTTGTTCTCCGCTACCATCAGCAACGAGGCAACGCCGATCTGACCAAAGTCGTGGTATTCGCCTGTTACCGTGGTCACCAGAGAGTTATGCAGCATGGTCGAGAACCACAGCGGCAACAGCTCTTCTCTACCCCCCAGCGCCTCACCCACCGATGAACGCATGGACTCCAGATCCAGCAGGGTTTCGTTCACGTCAAAGATGATGACCTTGGGTTTAGGCGGTTCGGCGTTTGTCGCAGCGCCTTTCGGAGTTGCATCAGCCATGGCTGTACCTCCAAGAAACAAAATGGCAGCAAGAAGGGGAAACGTTTTCAACAGGGTTCGGGGCATAACAAAGAGCACCTCAAAGAGAATGAATGCATAGCAAGCCAATGCAGCGTAAGCCTTTCTGGTGTGAGGGCACAATAAAGGTAAAGTTCCTGGGGCTGCTTCTACTCTCTACCAACCCAGTAACACCCTAACAGGTAAATCGCACCAAACAGCGCAGCGCCAAAAATGAGTGTATTCGAGAGCACTCCCTCAAACGTATAGTGCGGCTGCCCGCTAAAGGCCACATGCAAGCCAGCATGAACCACCAAAAACACAGACACCCAGAACTGCCCCCGTACCACCCGCTCTGGCAAGCGGCTGGTCAACCAGCCCAGCACCAGTGCAAACACCGGCACATGTAACACCACAAACACAACACGCCCTACCGCCGGCTCCAGCCAGTGGGTCAGCGGCAGCACACGCCACTCATTGTGAGTCATGGCATCCAGCTCGTGAGTGAATATCAGGCTGATGCCGAGGAGGAAAGTTGCTTTAAGCCAGAGAGGCTGAAAAGTAGCACTCATTATCATTGATCCCGGAGGTATTAACGGGTTAACCGCGCGGCCCTTTCTACATTGGATATGACACCCGGGGCAAGAACAGACCTTAGCCTCTCATTCGACGCTTTCCGACGGCCAACATCCATTTTCCGAAATCCCACTAGGGCGCATTTCGCTCGGAAGGGGTTGTTTTAAAATCCCGGACCATCTTGTGCGGATCGACCTCATCACCATACGCTTTCGCGGCCTGAGCCCACCAGGTTAGTTGATTGAACGTTCGACCCAAATAATCAAACCAGGATGCCTGATCCTCACCCGCCTGTAGCGCTCCATCTTCGGCGAAGACGTTTTGCGCTTTCGGCACATGCACCATCGCAGAAACAGGAAGGCAGCCCAGCTCCGAAAGAAACGTGCGCATACCGACGGCCGCACGCATCCCACCCCACTGGCCGGCTGAATAGGTAACGATTGCGCTAGGCTTATAGGAAAAGAGCGAACTGCCAAAGTGGTTGAGCAAATTCGCCAACGCTGGGCTCATGGAGTGGTTATATTCCGGGCTGACCATGATGTAGCCATCGGCAGAGGCGATTTTTTCGGCCAGCGTATTAAGTGCCGGCGGCGCCTTGCTCTTCGGGTAAGAAAAATGCGGCTTGAACACCGCCTCCATCGGGTAATCCAGCGCGTCAATCAACTACACCTCATGCCCCGCATATCGCTCATTCAGGCATTCAACGCACGCCTTCGCTACCCTCTCACCTAAGCGAGCAGGCTTAGGCGGAGTACTATCGCGAACCGTGCCCAAAAAAATCAGGAATTTCATTGATCGGACTCCCTCTGTTGGGTCATCGGGCGAAGTCTTTGCCTCTTACGATAAAAAACCAGAACTCAGGGGACAACTCTTACCATTGTCCTCTTGAGGCACGGGGCAAGACCTGACCCCGGGCCTGACATTGTTATGTATGACTTTCTTTAACACTCGAAGTGCCAACCAATTTTTTTGCCACTTTTCTGGACACAAACCCAGTAATAAAAAAAGCCGGGATATGCCACCACCAAAGAATCAACAGCAAATCAAGGACTTCATTAGGAGCCCCTGTTGCAGCGCCAACACCAAGCATTACTCCAAAGGGGATAGGCACCATGACGATCGTTGCCGGGGCCCATGAAGGAGTAAAAAGCAACGTATAAACCACCGAGCAAAATAGCACTCTCTTTTCTTTTGGCAAAAGCCTAGCCAGCAATGTGGCTGCGGTAGCGACAAGAAGCAAAACCGCCATTGCCTCAATAAATATTATTAGCACCTAGCCTACCTTCCACCTAACAGTTTATTTAGTTGCAGATGCAATATATCACTTTGCTGTATATCCCCGACCCCGCCCTGCTCAAGAGCCACATAAAACCATCACCCAATCAGTGATTTACCCCACAGGCAGGAATCAATCTCAACGGACTTTTCTTGCATCGCAAAATTTGAAAATCCACCTTATCTCAGCAACTTACAAATATCTGTAAGTCATATCCTACATATTAAAATTGCGCGCGGGTGAAAAACGGGGGATTTAGGGCGGGAGAATCAGGGTTGGTAGGGACGTTAAAGTTTGAGGTTTGATTGCCAGGTTTGTCGGGTTATCTGCCGTTGGGTTCGTCCCTCGAGCGGGACTCCTACAAAAAAAAGGGCGGGTTGTTTTGACGGTTTGGGTTTTGCGTGAGGCGTGTTGCTGCCGCTTACCCACAAAAAAGCCGCGCTTTTGTTGCGCGGCTTTTTTGTGGGTAAGCGGCGTAGAACCTACTACGCGCTCTTTTCGGCGATCTTCTGTTTCCAGATAACCGGGCCGGTTTTGTGTACGGATTCGCCGGTGGAATCCACGGCCACGGTGACGGGCATGTCTTCCACTTCGAATTCGTAGATGGCTTCCATGCCCAGATCTTCAAAGGCCGCCACGCGGGATTTGCGGATGGCTTTGGAGACCAAGTAGGCAGCACCGCCCACGGCCATGAGGTACACGGCCTTATTGTCCTTGATGGCTTCGATGGCGGTGTCGCCACGCTCGGCCTTGCCGACCATGCCGATCAGGCCGGTTTCTTCCAGCATGGTGCGGGTGAACTTATCCATGCGCGTGGCGGTAGTGGGGCCTGCGGGGCCAACGACTTCGTCGCCCACCGGATCCACCGGGCCTACGTAATAGATAAAGCGGTTGGTGAAATCCACGGGCAGTTTCTCGCCGTTGGCCAGCATTTCCACCATACGCTTGTGGGCCGCATCGCGGCCGGTGAGCAGCTTGCCGGATAGCAGCAAGGTGTCACCGGGCTGCCAGGTCTGCACTTCTTCCGGGGTGACCGTATCCAGGTTCACACGGATGGCGCCTTCGTCGTTGCCCCAGGCGATGTCCGGCCATTCTTCCAGGTCCGGTGCTTTCAGGTCTGCCGGGCCGGTGCCGTCCAAAATGAAGTGCGCATGGCGGGTGGCGGCACAGTTGGGGATCAAAGCCACCGGCTTGTTGGCCGCGTGGGTGGGGTAATCCACCACTTTCACGTCCAGCACGGTGGTCAGGCCACCCAAGCCCTGGGCGCCCACGCCGAGGGCGTTCACTTTTTCGAACAGTTCCAGACGCAGTTCTTCCGAACGGGTCTTAGCACCACGAGCTTGCAGCTCGTGGATGTCGATGGGATCCATGAGGGATTCTTTGGCGATCAGCATGGCTTTCTCGGCGGTGCCGCCGATGCCGATACCCAGCATGCCCGGCGGGCACCAGCCGGCGCCCATCTTGGGAATCTGTTCCAGCACCCAATCCACCACGGAGTCGGACGGATTCAGCATAGCGAACTTGGATTTCGCTTCGGAGCCACCGCCTTTGGCCGCCACGTCGATTTCCAGGGTATCGCCGGGGACGATGGAATAATTGATCACCGCCGGGGTGTTGTCCTTGGTGTTGGCACGCTTGCCGTCCGGGTCCGCCAGCACCGAGGCACGCAGGACGTTATCCGGGTGGTTGTAAGCGCGACGCACCCCTTCGTTGATCATGTCGTCCAGGTTCATGTCGCCTTCAAAGGTGACATTCATGCCCACTTTGGCGAACACGGTCACGATGCCGGTGTCCTGACAAATGGGGCGACGGCCCATGGCGGCCATGCGGGAGTTAACCAGGATCTGCGCCATGGCGTCCTTGGCGGCCTTGCTCTCTTCCTTCTCATACGCTTCTTTCACCGCACGGATAAAATCCACGGGGTGGTAGTAAGAGATGTACTGCAAGGCATCTGCCACGCTCTGAATCAGGTCATCCTGGCGAATCACCGTCATGGGATTACTCCTGCTGGGAAAATAGGGGCGCGTAGTATAGCGCGACTGTGAAGGGGGCGAAATCGGCGGCGGGAGCACTGGACTAGGGAACCTCTGAATAACTCCTTGCGTACTCAGTCTTTCAGAGGTTCCCTGCCCCCCCCCCTTGCCGCTGACCACTTTATCGCGGTGGTTTCAGTCGCACCGGGTGTTGTTGAGCAACCGAATCAAATGACGATTGACCTCTTCCGGCTGCTCCAGATGCAGGAAATGACCGGCATTGGGCAAAGTTTGCAGCTCCACGCCACCACTGAAGTCACTTTCTACCAGCGTATGCTCCAGCAGTTTGGGGCTCATGCAGCCATCGTTCTCGCCAAACAGGACCTGGGTCGGGGTGGCAATATCCTGCCCCAGCCAGGCCCGTGCCTTACGGTGTTCTTTCTTCCATACCTTGAACAGGGACCGGTACCACGCCAGTGCCGCACTAATTACGCCCGGCTCTGCCAAGGTATGTTTGGCGTTATCCAGATAGAGTTCCGGCTCCCAACCTGGCGACCAGCGCCGCCACAGGGCTTCCACGCCATCCAGGTCGCCGCGCTTGAGCCAGGCTTCCGGTGCCAGCGGCAGCTGGAAAAACTGCATGTAGCCGCTTAGCAATACCTGCTCTGGCACTTTCAACAGCCCTTGAGGTATACGCCGTACGGGCGGAATCGACAGTGCGCTGAACGAACAAAACGTTTCCGGGGACTGGGCACAGGCCAGATATCCCACCGCCGCACCCCAGTCGTGCCCAACCAAATGCACACGGCCGCCCAGCTGCGCAGCAAAGACCATCAGATCATCCACAGCGGCATACAGAGAGTAATCGCCGTTACCCGGCTGACAACTGGGTGCATACCCGCGCAAGGCCGGGGCGATAGCCGTATAACCGGCATCGGCCAGAGCATTGATCTGCACCGCCCAGTTTTCGTAGGTATCGGGAAAACCGTGCAACAAAATCACCGGCTCACCATTGCCGGCCATCAAGGCAGGAAAACGCAGGTCACCATTGACCAGCTCAACCTGTTTCATCGGGTTACCTCAAAGTGATTGGAACAGGGGGTATCATCATGATCGCTACCCTCTTCCACCAAAATTCTTTCCACCTGAGCCAAAGCCGGCCCCTGGTGCATGGCATCGAGCATGTCGTCCACCGCGCCGCTTTCGCCTTCCAGCAATGCTTCCACCCGGCCGTCTGCACAATTGCGTACCCAGCCGGTGAGATTGCGACGTACCGCTTCCTGGCGCGTCCAGGCTCGATAGCCTACACCCTGCACAATACCGCTCACCAGTACATGCTTAACCGTCATGCTTGTCCTCTTGGTCAATGTTGGCAGAAGCCCGCTCTGGCTCTGCGTTATCATGTGTTGTAACTGCCGGTTTACTGAATAGCGTATCCAGGCTTATATCCAATGGCGCCATCATGCCTTCCCGGGCCTGATCCATTCGCGTTTTCAGCGCCGCTTCCCAGGGCAGCGGTTCCTGCTGTTGCCTAACCCGTAACTGGGTATGGGCCGGCCAAGGCAACATCGCCACCAACTGGCCTAGCGACAGGTTGCGTAAATCCCGGCTGAGCATGTAGCCGCCTTCTTCCGTGCGCCGGATCAGTTTTGCGTCCACCAGCAGGTTACGGAATTCATCCCACTGGCTAATGCCGGATTCTTGCATCACCTTGCGCACTTCCTTGCTGCGCAGCACCTTGCCATTCTGCTGGCGCTGCCAGAACACATTGAGCAGGCGCACCAAGGCATGCATGCGTGGCACCTGCCGGCGATGTTCTTGGAAGACCACTAAGGCACGCACCAGCTCGGCCCCCCCGAGCACAATGGTCCAGGAAATATAAATCCACAGCAGAAACACCGGCACGGCGGCAAAGGCGCCGTACACCACCTGGTAGCTCGGTGCCTGTTTGATGAAAAAGGTAAAGCCGCCTTTCGCCAGCTCAAACAACAGAGCCGCCACCGCCGCGCCCAACACGCCCTGTCGTAACGGGATTTTGGTATTGGGCACCACCGTGTACATCAGTGTCAGCATGGCGGTGGTGAACAGGAACGGCAGCAAGGACAACCACAAACGTACACCGCCCAGATAACTCACGGTGTCACTGAAAATAGCCTGAGAGGTGAGATAGGACGAGATCGCCAGACCTAAGCCCAAACAAATCGGCCCCAGAGACAATACGGCCCAATACATCAACAGGCTGGTCAGCCCTTTACGGCGTGTCTTTACTTTCCAGATTCGATTCAGGCTTTGCTCAACAGTACTGAGCATCAAAATCGAAGTAATCACCAAAAACACAATCCCCAGCCCGGTGAGATTCGCCGCTTGCTTGGCAAAGGACTGCAGGTGATCGAGCAGCATGTTGCCGGCGGACGGCACAAAATACTCAAAGGCCCACGCCTGAAACTGGGTGCCCTTGTCTTTCAAGGCGGGCACAGAAGAAAGCACCGCAAAACTCACCGTCATCACCGGCACGATGGCGAACAGCGTGGTGTAAGTCAGTGCCGCCGCACTTTGCCGGCAACCGTCTTCATTAAACTGGCGCACCAGTAGCGCAAAAAACGCCTTGATGGAATCGAACCGGGCCTGCACCGGAATGATCGGTTGCTCATTCTCCATGCTCTACGCATCCTCTCTGATTAATCACCGTGCCCTTGCCACCACACCTGTGCAGCTTACAATGGCTGCGTTACGAAACAGGATATGCAATCCCATGAGCGACTACACTATCTTCCACAACCCGCGCTGTTCAAAATCACGCCAGACGCTGGCCTTGCTAGAAGACAACGGCATTACCCCTACTATCGTAAAGTATCTGGACGACACACCGGATACCGCCACATTGGAAAGCCTGATTCGCAAACTCGGGCTGGGCAGCGCCCATGATCTGGTACGTCACAAGGAAGCGGATTACAAAACTGCCAGCCTGTCTGCGCAAAGCAGCGATGCCGACGTTATCGCGGCCATGATTCAGTACCCCAAACTGATTGAACGCCCCATCGTCGTCAAAGGCGACCAGGCGGTGCTGGGTCGCCCCCCGGAAAACGCCCTACAGTTACTGGACTGAATCCCCCATGAGCGATTATGTGCTGGTGCTTTACTACAGCCGCAACGGCAGCGTTGCCAACTTGGCGCAACAGGTGGCCCGCGGTATCGAAAGCACCGCAATGGAAGCGCGCCTGCGCACCGTCCCGGCGGTGTCCGCCAACTGTGAAGCCACCGAGCCGGGCATTCCGGATCAGGGTGCGCCCTACGCCACACTGGATGACCTGGCCGGTTGCCAAGGCCTGGCACTGGGCTCGCCCACCCGCTTCGGCAACATGGCCGCGCCACTGAAGTATTTCATCGACCAGACCAGCGAGCTGTGGATGAAAGGCACCTTGATCGGCAAACCGGCAGGCGTGTTCAGTGCCACCGGCAGCCTGCACGGTGGCCAGGAAAGCACGCTGCTTTCCATGATGACGCCCCTGCTCCACCACGGTATGGTGCTGGCCGGTGTCCCCTACTCCGAAGCGGCCTTGCTGGACACCCAAAGCGGCGGCACCCCTTACGGCCCCACTCACGTTTCCGGCAACCAGGGCGACCCGGCACTGACGGAACACGAAATCACCTTGGCCCGCGCACTGGGCAAACGCCTGGCACTACTGGCGCGTCAACTGAAGGCTTCCTGATGAATCTTGTTTTACTCCGTATCAGCTATGCGTTACTCCTGCTTGTCGGCATCAGCGGCCTGTTCACCCTGGCACCGCCGGACGCTCACATCGTTTCCAGCCTGATCATCGCCCTGGTGCTGTACGGCCCTCTGATATTGATGATCCCTGCTGTCATCAGCGGCAACCGGCGCCAGGCCACCTGGCTTTGCTTTCTGATACTGTTCTATTTCTGTGGTTATGCCGTCCAGCTGCTCGATCCGCCGCCGGTACGCACCCTGGCCATCGCCAAAACCACGCTGACCATCATGGTCTTCGTGTTTGCCGCGCTACAAATTCGCCAGGGCCAGAATGCTGATTGATGAACGCCTGGAAGTAGAAACACCGGAAGGCGCCATGCTCAGCCTGTCGCTGGCCGGGCCGGTGCCCCGGGCGCTGGCCTATGCCATCGACCTTGTCATTCGGCTGATTATTTACGGTGCCCTGGCCGGTGTCTTCGCGGCATTGGGCAAGGCGGGCATGGGGCTGTTGCTTATTCTGGCGTTCGTGCTGGAATGGTTTTACCCCACTCTGTTCGAAGCCTTCCGCCATGGCCAGACTCCTGGCAAGAAAGCCATGGGCATTGTGGTGGTCCATGCCAATGGCAGCCCGTTGAGCTTTAACGGCAGCCTGATTCGCAACCTGCTGCGCACCGCCGACGCCTTCCCGTTGTTTTACCTGCTCGGGTTTATCTGCACGCTGATAAGCCCCCGCCATCAACGGCTGGGCGACATGGCTGCCAATACTCTGGTCGTTCACATCGAGGAAACGCCGCAGGTTCAAGAGCGAACCCAAGGCGACACCCTCGCCCCGGACTGGTCACTGAACCGCGATGACCAGCTTGCCTTACTCGCCTTCCATGAACGTCATGGCCGCTTTTCCGAAGCACGCCAGCAAGAACTGGCGCAACTGGCGTACCCCGAACTGGCTCCACCGCTGGCTTTGCAGCGTCTGAATGCCGTCAGCCGTTATCTGGTACAAGGGCCCGCATGAAACAGGCCCGTTTCGAACAACAATACCGCCCGGAATGGCAAGCGCTGGAACGCCAGCTTGAGCAACTGGAGTCCCTGCATGTGAGCAAGAAGAACAAGCTCGCCCTAGACACCTTTGTCACCGATTACCGCAAACTCTGCCACCAGTTGGCGCTGGCCCGGGAACGGGGCTACAGCGTGCAGCTGCAACAGTTCCTGAACAACCTGGTGTTGCGAGCCCATCGCCAGTTGTACCGCTACAACCCATCCCTGGCGGATCGCATCGGCACCTTTATCGCCAGCGGCTTTCCCCAGGCGGTACGTCGCCAATGGCGCTGGCATCTGGTCAGCGGTCTGGCCTTTGTGCTCTCCATGGGGCTGGTATGGGTGCTGGTGCATCAACAACCGGAAATGATTTACACCGTGGTGGATGAAGCCAGCATTGCCAATCTGGAAAGCATGTATCAGCCGGAAAACCAGGCGGACATGAAGGAGGACCGCAGCGGCGATGACGATGTGATGATGTTTGGCCATTACATCCAGAACAACATCGGCATCGCCTTCCGTACCTTTGCCAGCGGGCTCCTGCTGGGCGTAGGCGCGCTGGTGGTGATGCTATTCAACGGCAGCTTCTTCGGCGCCGCCGCCGGGCACCTGATCAACGTGGGCGCACAGGAACCGTTCTTTACCTTTGTGATCGCCCACGGCGCCCCGGAACTGACAGCCATCGTACTGGCCGGTGGCGCAGGATTACGGCTGGGCTGGGCCATTATTGCGCCCGGCCCCTGGTCACGGCTGGACGCCCTGCGCCTGGCGGCCCGGGATGCGCTACCCACCATGTACGGGGTGTTTGCCCTGCTATTACTGGCCGCCTTTATCGAAGCGTTCTGGTCACCACGGGACCTGGCACCAACCATCAAATACAGCGTGGGTGCGGCCTGTTGGGCCCTTTTGTATCTGTATCTTATGTTCGGGGGGCGGGATGGAACTCGAAAAGGCTAGCGCCCGGCTGGCGCCGCGCAGCCCCTGGCAAGCGGCGGACCTGGGCACCCAGTTTTACCGCCACTGGGCCGGGCCCATTACCCGTGTCTGGCTACTCTTTACCGCCGTGCCCTATGCCCTGCTGCTCAGCATTGCTGCCCTGGACAACAGCCTCTGGCCCTTGTTCGTGTTCTGGTGGCTAAAACCCCTGTGGGAGCGACCGCTGCTGGCCTATTACAGCCACGCCCTATTCGGTGAAACGCTCTCCCTGAAAGCCTTGCTCAAACGCTGGCGCCAGTACGCCCTGCCGGGCCTGGCCGGTCAACTCACCTGGCGACGGCTGAGCACCTTGCGCAGTTTCAATGCCAGTGTCTGGCAACTGGAGCAGGTCAAAGGCGAGACGGCCAGCCAACGGCTGAAAGTACTCAACAGCTACCCCTCCAACCGGGCCGGCATGTTGACCCTGCTGGTGCTGCACCTAGAACAGTTCATGACGCTCGGGCTGATGGCGTTGCTGTATATGCTGGTGCCCTGGCAGTTCAATCTGGAGCTTAGCGACTGGTTCTACGATCAGAGCGCGCTGCAACTGGCCATCTCCGGGCTTTGCTTTTACCTGGTGCTGTGTGTGACCGAGCCGCTCTATGTGGCCTGTGGCTTTGCCCTGTACCTGAACAAACGCACTTGGCTGGAAGGCTGGGATCTGCAGCTGGGGCTCACCCGTCTGGGCGAACGCCGCCGGGCGGCCAGTGCGGCCAAAAGAGCAGTCGGCGCCTTGCTGATCATGGTACTGGTGCCGTTGATGGAGCCCGCCAACGCCGATATGGCAGAGCCTGCCGCCAACCCCAAAACCGAGCAGCAGCAAGTCATCGAGCTGCTGGCCAGCCCGGAGTTCATGCCCTTGGAGGAACGCACCGAGCGGCAATGGATCAACCAGGACGACAGCGACTCCGACAGCCTGATGGAGAAAATCTGGCGGTTCCTCTTTGACAATCTCGATGATGAGGACGCCGAGACTCACAGCTCGCCGCTGAACATCCCGGATGCCTTACTGTGGACGATTTTCTGGGTTCTGTTCATTGCCCTGGCACTGTGGCTGATCGTCAAAGTAGCCGACCAGTTCGGCCTGCGCGGGCACCGCACCCGCAACCGCCCGGTGATTCCCACTCACGTGGCCGGGCTGGATATTCGCAAACGCAGCCTGCCTAAAAATCTGAATCGTGCCGTGGAAGAAGCACTTAAAACCGGCGACATACGCGGCGCACTCGCCGTGCTCATGCGTACCGCCCTGGCCGGCATTCTGGCGCGATATCCCGTGCCCCTGGCCGCTGGCAGTACCGAACAACAATGCCTGCGCACCCTGCAACAGCACCACGGCGACCCACTACCCATTGCCTATCTCCAGCGGCTAACCCAGGCCTGGATCAGCACCGCCTGGGCCCATCGCCCGGTCAGCACTGAACAGGTACGTACCCTGGCCCAGCACTGGCAGCAAATGGACAGGCTGGAGGCAGACCATGGGTAGAGCTCGCCTGCGCCGTGCCTTTCCCTGGCTCCTTGCTGCCCTGCTAGTCGCCATGATCGCGGGTTATTACGCGCTGACCGAGCCGGTCACTTACATGCAACGGACCGCCCCGGACAGCAGCATTACTCGCAATCCTTACAGCGCCGCCCAACAGTGGCTAGCGCAACGGGGGCAGCCCTCCGAACGCATTCTCAGCGCCGCGGCCCTGTTCCCGTTACCTGACACACGCACCACACTGGTGATCGACAAACACCGTGGCATGCTGACGTCCAACCAGGTCAATACCTTGCTGAAATGGGTGCAGGACGGCGGCGAGCTGGTGGTTGAGGCGCGCCCGCTTCCCGGCATGCTGGAAGCATCCGATGCCAGCGACAGCGACTGGCAAGACAACGACCCACTATTGTTCCCGTTAGGCATCACCGTGTGGGACTCCCCGGTGCCCAGTGAATCTGCAGAAGCAGATCCGATACGCGAGCTGCTCATGGCTCTGCCGACCTTTGTCGACAGCCCGCTGCAATATTGTCTGCATAGCGACAACGAATCACTCCGCGAAGACTGTGCACGACTGGCTTGTGACGCACCTCAGGAACCCACTCCACTGGGACTGCATGTCGGTGACAACGAGCCCGATCGTCGCGTGCAGCTTTTCAGTGACTACGTCATCTGGCACGACAGCTGGGATGACGAAGAAGGCCTGGCGCCACACCTGGAATGGCCGGTAGAAGTGACCGCCTATGCGGATAACGATTACGGTAGTCAGCTGGTACAAATGAGCCTGGGCAGCGGACAGATTTCCGTGCTGACGGATTTGAGCCTGTGGTCCAATGAACGACTACTCTATTTCGATCATGCCTGGTTACTGGCCTGGCTCACCGCCGATGAGCCGGTGTGGTTTGTCCGCTCAGTGGCCATGCCGCCGCTGGCCCAGTGGCTGTGGCTGAAAGCCCCGGCTCTGGGCACTGCCCTGCTGGTGCTGCTGGCCCTGTGGCTGTGGTACCGCATTCCTCGCCAGGGGCCACGCCAACAAGCCCGGGAAGAAAGCAGCCGTGACTACCTGCAACACCTGCACGCCAGCGGCTATTTCCAGTGGCGCACCGGCCAGCAGGCGGCCCTGGTAGAAGTGCTGCGCGCACAGGCAGAGCAACAACTGGTGCGTTTTCATCATCAGCGCGACAAAGCGCTGACCCTGGCAGCGAAAACCCTGTCGGTGTCCGTACGGGAACTGGACGCCGCCTTACAAATGAAGCCGGAAACCCGTGATCAGCTCACGCAGCAGATCGCACTCTTACAATCGCTGAAAAATTGCAGTCATTGATGCCAGATACCGACCCAGTGACACAGACAACCACGCCAACGTCAGTTGAAATGCAAAAGGACAACAGCATGAGCCAACCCGCCACCCTCGCCGATGCGGCCGCCTTGGCCCACGACATTGAAAGCCGGCTCAATCAGGTATTGATTGGCCAGCAACAGGTCGTCCGTGAAGTGTTAATCGCACTGATTTCCGGCGGCCACGTTCTTATAGAAGGGGTCCCCGGCCTGGGCAAGACGTTGCTGGTGCGTAGCCTCGGGCGAGTACTGGAACTGGATTTCAACCGCATCCAGTTCACCCCGGACCTGATGCCCACGGACGTGACCGGCCACGCCATGTACGATCGGAAAACCGAGCAATTTCGCATCCGTCGCGGCCCAGCCTTTACGCAACTACTGCTCGCTGACGAGATCAACCGCGCACCGGCCAAAACCCAAGCCGCATTGCTGGAAGTAATGCAGGAACGGCAGATCACCATCGAGGGAAAGGCCTTCACGCTGGACGAGCCCTACATGGTCCTCGCCACCCAGAATCCACTGGATCAGGAAGGCACCTATCCGTTGCCAGAAGCGGAACTGGACCGGTTCCTGTTCAAGGTATTGATCGACTACCCCGGCCACGAAGACGAAACCCGCCTGGTGAACATGGTGCTCGACGGCACCATCCGCGCCAGCCTGGACGTGGACAGCCTGAGCCCGGCCACCGATGCGGCCGGCCTACAGGCCATGAAAGCGCTCAGCAATGACGTACTGATCGACGCCGAAGTGCTGGACTATGCCTTGCGTATCGTGCGCGCCACCCGCGACTTCAATGGCCTGAGCCACGGCGCCAGCCCCCGTGCCAGTATTGCACTGGCCCGCGCAGCGCGCGTACAGGCCATGTTCGAAGGCCGTGACTTCGTGACCCCGGACGATATCCAGCAAGTGGCTCGCCCGGTGCTGCGCCACCGTATTCAACTCAGTGCGGACGCAGAAATCGAAGGCCAGACCCCGGAAACCGCGCTGGCCCGTCTGCTCGATCAGGTGGAAGCACCGCGGCAATGAAGCCCGCTCCGCGCCTGCTTCTCGCCGTCGGCCTCTGGGCTCTAAGCGCGATCTCGCTGCTGTTTTTCAGTGGCAGCATCGCGAGCCTGCTATGGTGGGCGGCCGGGGCGATTCTGGCGGCCTTTGCCCTGCTAGACCTGCTCCATGGCTGGCGCCGCCCGGCACCAGCGGCACAGCGTATCGTGCCCAATGCCCTGTCCGTGCAGCAGCCTCACCCGATCAAGGTGCGCATTCCCTCCACGGAGTTACCGGCACAGGCCACACTGGCGGATCATCATCCCGGCGATGATCCACTCACCGGCCTGCCCTGCCTGCTGAACCGTGCGGACAATGAGCTCACCGAATTCACCTACCATTACCGCCCCAGCCGGCGCGGCCCGGTGGCGTTCGGTGATCTGGAATTCTGGTTTGCCAGCCAGCTGGGGCTCTGGTCGGTACGCAAAATCTGCGCGGCCCGCTGCACGGTGCCGGTGTACCCGGATTTTTCCCGCATCGGGCAAACCCAGCTGGATGCCAACCATTCCTTCTTGCTTACCGGGACTCGCCTCAAGCCCCGTCGCGGCGAAGGCATGGAGTTCCACCAGTTGCGCGAATATCACCCCGGCGACAGCCTGCGCCAGATTGACTGGAAAGCCACCGCCCGCCGGCGCAGCCTGATTAGCCGCGAGTATCAGGATGAACAAAACCAGCAAGTTTTGATCATGCTCGATGGGGGGCGCCGCCTAGGCATACCAGTGGGCAATCTCACCGGTTTTGACCATGCGCTGAATGCCTCACTGCTGCTGGCCTGGAGTGCGCTCAAGCAAAAAGACAAGGCCGGCGCCATGCTGTTCTCCGGCGATCAACCACGCTGGCTGCCACCGGTGCAGGGGCAGAATGGCATTAACCACTTGTTGAACGGGCTGTATGACTTGCACCCCAGCCAGCACGCCAGTGACTTCAGCCTGGCCGCCCGCCAACTGGTACGCCATAGCCGCCGGCGAGCGCTGGTGGTGCTGGTGACTCGGCTACAACACGAAGACCTGGATGACCTGCTCAGCGCCGTCGGCTTGATGCGTCGCCATCATCTGGTATTGATCGCCGATATGCTGTTGCCAGAGCAGGAAGCTCTGACGCGTAAACCGGTGGAGGATTTCGATCAGGCGCTGACACTCTGCGCCGACGCCCAGGAACAGAAACAGCGCCAGCAACTGCACACCCGCCTGCGTCACGCCGGCACGCTGGTCACCAGCGCCACGCCGCAAAACATGCCGGAGCAGTTAAATCACCTGTACCTGGCGCTGAAGCGCAGCGGCCGGCTTTAGTCGGATTACGCCTTTCAGGCTAATTCGACCTACTTGAGAAGTTGGGTTTTGTAGGTCGAATTAGGCCGAAGGCCGTAATCCGACAACCCATCGCCTACGAAAACAGCGACTGCAAAGCTTGATGCAAAGACACGCCCTCACGCCCATACGCCGTTGCCAGCGCTTCACACCAACGCGCCGGCCGTTCGGCAAGGCCTCGCTCCAGCAAGGCCTGAGCCTTGGCTTTGACCTCCACCGCAAACGCCGCTTCATCACCACCGTCACCATTCAGGTTATCCAGCGACACCCGAAAATCATGCCCACAAGCGGCACAGAAAAGCGCCTCCAGCGCCTGAGGATAGACTTCCACCCGGGCAAACTGAGACTGCTGGTCCGCGTCACGCCCATCCGGTGCGTACCAGTAACCGTAATCCTCTTGCTGATGGCGGGCCGGGCCAGCCACACACCAATGGGCGATTTCATGAAGAGCACTACGAAAGTAATCACGGGTGTAGCAAATCCGATGGGGGTTACCGGGAAGGTACACAGGTTCAGCGCCCCCCCCTTCCAGCACGGTATTGTGGGAAGCAAAAAAAGTCGCCCGGAACAGGCCTTCCAGATCACCACTGGCATACACCTGTGAAGCGCTTTGCGGTATGGTAGCCGCCTTCATCTGAACCTGATTCTGATCTATTTCGTTCACTACACCGTTCCGTTTACAACAGTAGCACTCGCCTATGTTATCGCGCCGCCAGGAACTTGCCGCTCAGCTCACCCTCGCTTTGCCGATTTTGGGTGGCCAACTGGCACAGACGGCCAACGGCTTTGTGGACACCATGATGGCCGGACGGGTCAGCGCCAATGATTTGGCCGCCGTGGCCGTGGGCGCCAGCATCTGGGTGCCGCTGTTCCTGTTTATGACCGGCGTGTTGATGAGTGCAACGCCGGTGCTGTCACGGCATCTGGGCGGCAAAGCTTATCATCGCATCAACCCCCTCGCCCAGCAGGGCCTGTGGTTGGGGCTGGGGCTGGGCATTCTGTGCGCGCTGATTTTGCGCAGCATCGCCCCGGTGCTGGTGTGGATGGACGTGGACCCGGCTATTCGCCCCATGGTCAGCGGTTACCTGGATGCACTCAGCTGGGGCATGCCCGGGGCCGCCATTATGCTGGCCCTGCGCAGCTACACCGAGGCCATGAATCATACCCGCCCAGTGCTGCTGATCAGCGTCATCGGCCTGATGATCAACATCCCCAGTAACTATGTGCTGATCTACGGCAAGCTCGGCTTCCCGGCCATGGGCGGCGTAGGCTGTGGCTGGGCCACCGCGCTGGTGATGTGGTCCATGGCACTGATGATGATGGTCTACACCCACCGCCATCCGGTCTATCAGCATGCCCCGCTCAACCTGCGACAGCGGCATTTTGATCGGGCCAGCCTTGGCTACATGCTACGCTTGGGCTTGCCAGTGGGGCTGACGATTTTCTTTGAGGTGAGCATCTTTGCGGTCATCGCTCTGATGATTGGCAGCCTGGGGGCCCAGGTGGTCGCCAGCCACCAGATCGCTCTCAACTTCACCTCCCTGATTTTCATGGTGCCACTGAGTTTCGCCTTGGCCGCCACCGTGCGGGTGGGGCACGCCCGCGGGCGAAGCGATCGGGACGGTATTCGAGTGGCGGTGCAGGTGGCCATGGCCATTACACTGGTCGTCGGCATCGCAGCTGCCAGTAGCTTGGTGCTGGCCCGCCACTGGATTCCCCGCATTTATACCGACAATGGTTCCGTGATTGCTCTGGCCAGCTACTTGCTACTGTTCGCCGCTCTATACCAGGTGTCTGACGCCCTGCAGGTGTGCGCCAATGGCTGCCTGCGCGGTTTTGAAGACACCGGCTGGCCCATGGTCATGACCCTGCTCGCTTACTGGGGCATCGGCCTGCCCATCGGCTATGGCCTGGCACTGACGCACTGGTGGGTGGAGCCCATGGGCCCCGCCGGCTTCTGGATCGGACTGGTGGCCGGCCTGACCAGTGCCGCCGTTTTTCTTGGCTGGCGCCTGCGCTGGCGGCTCACTCAGCCCCTTCCGGCACCGCCAGCTAATGCCCAGGATGACTTGGCGGCCTGATCCGCACGCCCCGCTCCTTACAGTGTTTACATCCTGGCATCGCATTCATGGCGTCATTTGCATTTTCTTTGCACCGTTTCTGTAGATAATAACCATTCTCATTTTGATTGGCTTGCCTCTACGCTCTTATGACTCCACTTTCGATTACTTCCCGCACCTTGGCCGCGGCTTTGGGTGGCTATGGGCTAGGCGCCCTTGCGGCCATGGCATTGGCCGTTACTCTGCCCATGGCCCGCGACCAGGCCGTGATCATCGGCATCATGGTGTCGTTCCTGCTCTGTAGCGGCGCGGCAATCTGGGCATTTTCCGCCCGTTCAGCGTGGCGAGCCTGGGCCGGCATTCTGGCACCCAGCCTGCTGCTGGGCGGGGTATATCTGTGGGGCCTGCCCGCATGAATAAATCCTTTCGCCAATCCATGGCCTGGCTGCATACCTGGGCCGGTTTATTACTTGGCTGGCTGTTGGTGGCTATTTTCATTACCGGTACCAGCGCTTATTTCCGCGAAGAAATTACTCTGTGGATGCAGCCAGAACTGCATGACTCTACGCTGCAACCAGCAACTGTCGAGCTGGCAATGGCGGCGCTGAACGCCAAGGCCTCAGACGCGAAATCCTGGGATATCAGCCTCCCTGGAGCCCGCCAAACCGCCGCCGAGCTACGCTGGCAGCCGGCTAAGCAACCGGAAGGTGGCGGCCGCCGTCGCGGTGAACAAATGCTAATGGATGCGGATAGCGGAAATATTGTGGAGCCACGCGCTACTCGTGGCGGCAATTTTCTTTATCGATTCCATTTCGAGCTGTATGGCATAGACCGGCTGTGGGCACGCTTGCTGGTATGCGTGGCCACAATGTTCATGCTGATCGCCATTATTAGCGGGGTGATTACCCACAAGAAAATCTTCAAGGATTTCTTTACCTTTCGCCCGGGTAAAGGACAGCGCTCCTGGCTGGATGCCCATAACGCCACCGCCGTTCTCGCCTTGCCTTACCATTTCATGATTACGTATTCAGGGCTGTTACTGTTTATGACCCTGATCATGCCGTGGGGTATCGACGCAGCGTATGAAAATGATCGCCGTGCATTTTTCTCCGAGGCATTCTCCCGTGGAGAAGATGCCGCGCGGCCGGGCGCGCCCGCAGAGATGGTGGCCATTGGTCCCTTGATCGAACAGACCGAAGCCCGTTTCGGTAAACCCGTGGAGCGCATCCAGATCACCAACCCGAACCGGGACAACGCGCAGATCACCTTACGAGTAAACCGTGACCCAGCGGTGACCGATCGCCAACGCGGCGGCGATCCGACGCAAGTCTTCCAGGGCAGCAACGGCGAACTGATTGAAACACGCATACCCGCCAATGACGAAGTATCGCCCGGTTGGCGTATCTATAATTTCTTTTCCAGCGTTCACATGGCGCGCTTCGCCGACCCGATTACTCGCTGGCTGTTCTTTCTGTTTGGGCTGGCAGGTTCCGCGATGACCGCCACCGGCATGCTGCTCTGGGTGAGCAAACGGACGCAGAAGTTACGCCGAGATCAGCAGCCTGACCGAGCCCTGAAAATGGTGAATGGGCTGAATATGGCATCCATCACCGGGCTGATGCAGGCCATCGCCGCCTACTTCCTGGCTAATCGCTTGTTGCCCGTTGCCGTAGAGGCCCGTGAAGATCGTGAGATCCAGGTATTCTTTCTGGTCTGGCTGGCCTCACTGGTGCACGGTTTGCTGCGCCCGCATCGACAGGGCTGGAGCGAACAAGTGGCGGCTACTTCGTTGTTATGGCTCGCCGTGCCAATCGTCAATATTTTCACCACGAACTCGCACCTGTTCTCCGCATTGGCCTGGCAGCACCCAGCCATCGCCAGCTTCGACCTGGTCTGCCTGATTCTTGCCGCCCTGGGTGGCTATACCCTGTGGCGCCTGCAGCGCAAACCCGAACCGGCCAAACCGCGCCGTGCCCGCACACCTCGGTCAGCTACCGTCAGCACGCCCCAAAGTAAGCCAGCCGGAGAATCACCATGACGATGGCTTTGTCGCTTTTTCTCGCCTTGTCACTGGCCTACGCCGGCCTTACCAGCCTGTCCTTGGCCATGAAACGCCACCATGATCAGGTTATGGGCCGCAAACTGCAGCCAGAGCGTGTGCGTTTTTACCGCTGGCCTGGTTGGCTGTTGTTGGGGTTATCGCTGCTGGTAACACTCACCGTCTGGCCTCTGGGGCTGGCCCTGTTTATGGCAGTGAGCCTGGTGGCGGTGGCCGGCTTGCCACTGGTGTTTTTACTGCCATATCGGGCACGGTTGGCAGGGCGACTGGCTGTGGCCTTGCCGGTGTTGGCAATGCTTAGCTGGTCTGCTGCCCCACTGGCCATCGGCGGTTAGCGGCGAGAAGACATTCAGCGTGGCTGGCAATCATCCACACAGGCGGTGGCCAGCAAACGCCGATAATAATCGGCACTGAGCCAAGGCCGGCCGCTGAGAAGATGATTCAGATACCAGCGTTCCGGGCGCAAATCATCGGATTGCCATTCTGTATTGGCGATATAGACCCACGTATGCAACTCCCCCACATCAGTCTGTACCGCCAGTCGCTCACGGCGGTAACGGACTGGGTGGCCTTCGAACGGGTCCATCCGTTCGATTTCCCGATGGTCCCATAACTGGTACAGCACACCCTGCACCGCCGCTCCGTCATGTTCCGCGCTAACGATGTTGGCGTAGGCAATGCCTTCTTTGCCATGGGCGCGCTTGTTAAAAGCCAATTGCCAACCGGGCAATTGCGCTCGTAACGATTGCCGATAGCGCATGCCCCGCACGGCCATCCGTGCCGGGTTCATGTTCGAGCCATAGGCAAAGTAGTAGTCACACTGCACACATCACTCCTGATTGATTGCCGTCCTCAAGAAAACCACTCCAACCTAAGGCAGTCAGCCTGCTGGCTACTAAAGCCGGTTATCTGCACTGGCTTGCATGGCGCCCTGTGACAGGCTAACGTGAATTAACGGGCCGTGCCGCACGATCCGCTGTGATCATGCTCGCGTCCCCAAGGAAACGTACCGGGAGAAGCCCATGACTCAGGCGAACCGGCAACACCCAAGCGGAAGCAATGTTGTTTCCTTCTCACCACGCCGCAAAGCGGCCAAGCCCCCCATTTTGCGTTTATCCCCGGAATACGATGGCATTGAACTGCTCTATGCCAACGATCATCACCCCGACAAACTGTTCTCACTGAAAATTCTGGCCTGGGCGCGATTAGCCAATGGCGAGACTGTAGCTATGGTGCCCTGGCTCAAGGAACCAGTATCCGCCATGGCGCTGGCCGATCCGCTGAATGGCCGCTGGGAGGGCTACCGCCTGCCTCACAGCGATTACCTGTTCGTGGATGCGCCGGAGCACAAGGTGCAGGAGCTGGATGCGGCCCTGTCGTTTTTCGGCAAACCCCAACCCGGCGAACAAGCGATTCAGGAAATTCCGGATACCATCGGCACCCACGCTGTCTTCTCTGAAGACAATTTCCACACCATCAGCCTGATGGAAGTGGTGAGCTGGACGTTGTTTGCCGATGGCACCCTGTCCGCCATGGTGGCACAGGAGAATGACCCGGTAGAAACCCCCATTCTGCCCGGGGCAGAGTGCCTGACCACCGCGCAATCCCTGCCGGCATTCCGCTATTTCTTCCAACACGGCATTGCCAACAAGTTAAAGGAGAGGGACCCGGAGGCTTTGGCTGCGGTGGCCATGCTGGCAAAAAACTGAGCCATGATGGACGATGAAGAAAGAGCGCTATCGAAGGCACGGCAGCTGCATGCATCCGTATTCAATTAGCCCTCTTTCTTCTTGATCCAATACAAGAACACATCACCCTCGCGCTGCTGATCAACCAGGCTGTGGCCAAGGAATTGACAAAATTTGGGGATATCCCGTTCAGTCGAGGGGTCGGTGGCGCGCACTGCGAGCACATCACCGGGTTTCATATCCCGCACCTTGTTGTGCAGCATCATCACCGGCTCAGGGCATAGCAAGCCGGTGGCGTCGAGTTCGTGTTGGGCATCCAGTGTCATCAAGGTTCTCCTCGTGGCGCGCCATGGGCAACCACCGGTGGCTGCCAGAAAAAGGCAGCCATTATAACGGCTGCACTGAGAATCGCAGCCAGCAGGAAATGTGACGCATAGCCCAGCCAGGCGACGCTGAATCCGCTGAGCAAGGTAAAGACACCAACCGCAAACAGTTGCACCGACGCTTGCACCGTATAGTCGCTTCCCTCATGGCCGCTGCGGCAGTAATCCATCATCAAGACAAACAGCGCTACGGTGGACAAGCCATCCGCCAATTGTTCGAACAAGGCCACCGCCCAAATCCACTGCACCGGTACAGTTACCGGTCCCGCCGCCACCCACCACCAGCCAATAAATGAGAGCGCCTGTAATCCGGCAAAACCGAACAGTGCCACGCGACGACTTAGCCGCAACATGATCAGCCCAGCCAAACCGGCACCAGCAAGCCCCACTAATGAGGTGATCAGATCCAGACTGCCAATTTCAGCCAGAGTCCAGTGCCTGTCGACCAGAAAGGGCTTGATCATGCGAGTGCCAAAGCCATCCCCCACCTTGTAGCCGAGCAAGATCACCAGCCAGACGCCCAGCCCGGGGCGGCGCCAGAACAGCGCCAATTGCCGCAGCCACCATTTTGCTGTCACCGGTCTGCGACGCCGGGCCGGCTCCCGCGGTTCATCAAACCGCCAGGCGGTTACCGCCACCACAAGTAGCATGGCGATGATGGTAAACAGCGTGGCCTGCCAGCCCCACTGCCCCACCAGAATCAATAGCGCACCACTGCCCAGAATCATCCCGACTTTGTACCCACTGACCTGAACACTGTTACCCAGGCCCCGCAGTGACGGCGTCAGCAGCCGAGCGGCCAGGCCGTCGGTGGCAATATCCTGGGTGGCACTGAACAAGTTGAGTAGAAACAGCATCACGATCAGCACGGCAAAACCGGCGCCGAACAACCAGGCTTGAGACAGCATGGCGGCCACGGCCAGTACTGCCACGACCCCGCTCAGGCAGGCCAGTATCCAGCGTTTTCGGTGATTGGCGCGGCCACTGCCCCAGCGATCCACCCAGGGAGCCCAGATAAACTTCAGTGCCCACGGCAAGGCCGGTAACGCCAGCAAGCCGATCCATTCCGGCGACAGCCCCGCATCACGGGCCAATGCGGGCATGGATTTCCCCAGTAGCCCTGCCGGCAGGCCCTGAGCGAAATACAGCATGCCCAACGTGGCAAACAAGGGAACGGTTCGGCCGCGCCCGGCATCCATCGTCAGTAATCCCGGTGGAAGCTGGCCCAGACGGTGATTTCTTCCCGGTCGTAATACAGGTGCGCCGCCTTGATCACCGGTTCACCTAAATGCTCCATGCGTTCCATGGCAGTGGTGAGTTTTTCCAGCAGCTGCCGGGTTTCCTGGAAGCGGCGTTTCATCGGTAATTTCAGGTTAAACAGTGCGGCACTGGCCCAGCCCTGGGTTAACCATTTTTCCATTTGCTGCAAGGTACGCGCGGGCTTGTCCACCACATCGCACACCACCAGATCCACCTTGCTGCGCGGGCGCCAGGTAAAGGCGTCGCCGGACACATGCTGTACCGGGTATTCATCCAGCAAACGGGGATCCATCTTGCCGTGATCCACCGCCTGCACACGAATGCCCCGCCGAGCCAGCTGCCAGCTCCACCCCCCCGGCGCGGCCCCCAGATCCACTGCGGTTCGGGCATGTAATGTATCAGCACTGCCGAAGAAACGGATCAAGGCCTCTTCCACTTTCAGCGCGGAGCGACTCGGTGCCTCTGCCGGTAGCCTTAGGCGACGCACGCCCCCTTCCACCAGCGCAATCGCGCTGGGACTGGTACTGACCCAACCGTTGTGGGAATCGCTAAAGAACAGGTGAATCCGTTGTTTCGCCTTGGGGCGCAACAAACCGGCTTTCTTCAAACGGGGTTCCAGCGCCTTGCGAAACCCACGCAAAAACCGCTGTAACTCCCGGCCTTCATTGGTATCCGGGTGCTCTAGGTAAAGCTCGGAAAACGGCGCCGCTTGTTCCAGCAAAGGCCACAGGGCGGTAATTCGGTCATCACCGATGTCGGAAAACTCACCCTCGCAAACGCTTAAGGTGCGCGCAAAAATCAGCCCGCTATCCTGCAGATCGGCCAGCGAGCCTTGCTGGCTGTGCCACAACACATACCCGCTGTTAGCGGTGGCGCGGGGGTAGCCCGCCACCATCTGGTCTGCCGCATGGAAGTTCAGTTCGGCAGCCAGGTCCGTTTCAAACCCCGGCCGGCACAGGGCCAGCAAGGTCTCGGACTGGGAATTCAACAAGTCACTGTGCATGAAGGTCTCGCGCTGGTTACAATGTGGCCCATTGTCCTTATCACAACGGCTGGATCAATAATGAAAATAACACTGCCGCTGACTCTGGGCCTCTGTGCCTTGATTCCCCTCGCCCACGCTGACGAAGAACTGGCCCCACCGGATGTGGATTTCTACGCTGAAGCCCAGATGATCCGCGCAGATATGGATCCGTACGGGTTCGATACGGCGGACGGGCTGAATATTAATATCGGCCTGTGGCTAAACAGTGTCGAGCTAGGTAAAAACAGTCGTTTCGGGCTGGAAGCCGGTTTTGTCAGCCAAAGCGATGTCAGTGATAACCTCGATTTTGTACGCCCACCTGAAGGCACTTCTGAGGCCTCTATCGCATCTTCAGTGCGAGTCCAACAAGAAAACTCACTGACGATTAATGGCCTGACTCTCGGGGTTGTCTGGCAGAGTCCTTATTGGCTCTACCTGAAAGGCGGCGGCTATTTGTACGATTTTAAACTGGAACAAGAGCAGGAAAGGATTTTTCTGGACCCTACCGGTGCCGAGATTAGTCGACGTAATGACGGCACCGATAGCAACGACCAGAACGGTATCGCACCCTTTGCAACAGTCGGCGTGGCCGTGCCTATTCTTGACCAGCTGTTCCTGACCGCCCAATACCAGTACACCAACCTGGAATCAGAAGCCTACGGCACCCTGGGCATCGGCCTGCGTTATACCAACTGATGCCTGATGCCTGATGCCTGATGCCTGATGCCTGATGCCTGATGCCTGATGCCTGATGCCTGACAGCGTGCGACCGTTGTCCTTGGCGTCAAGCATCAGGCATCTTGCCTCCAGCGTTACTTAACAAACACTACCGTTTTGTTCCCATCCACGATCACCCGATCTTCCAGGTGCCAGCGCACCGCGCGCAGCATCACCTGACGCTCCACATCCTGCCCCAGTGAACGTAACTCCGCCGCTGAATGACGGTGGCTCACTCTCTGCACGTTCTGCTCGATAATCGGCCCCTGATCCAGATCTTCCGTCACATAGTGGCTGGTGGCGCCGATCAGTTTGACGCCTTTGTCGTGGGCTTGCTGATAAGGGTTCGCCCCCACGAAGGCCGGCAGGAAGGAGTGATGAATATTGATCACCCGATGCGGGTAATGCGAGACAAAATTCGAACTGAGAATCTGCATGTAACGGGCCAGCACCACCACATCCACCTTGCCGTCGAGTTTGGCCAGGGTCTCGGCTTCCGCCTCGGCCTTGTTGTCGGCCGTGACCGGAATATGGTGATACTCGATGCCGAAGCGCTCCACTTCGTCGCGCAGGTCGTCGTGATTACTGATCACCATGGGAATGATGGCTGGCAGGTCACCACGGGAGGTGCGCCAAAGCAGGTCCATAATTACATGGTCGTGCCGGGACACCAGTACTGCCATACGCTTTTTCTCGCTGGCGTAGCTGATTTGCCAGTGCATGCCATAGGGCTCGGCTACCCGGCTGGCGAAGTTATTGCGCAACGCGTCCCGGGAGCAATCCAGCTCCGGGGTCTGGAATTCCAGTCGCAGAAAAAAAGTACCGCCGTGGGCATCGCTGGAGTGCTGGTCGAAATCGGTAATGTTGGCACCATGGTTGTACAGGAAGGTGCTCACCGCACTGATGATGCCCGGCTTGTCCGGGCAGGTCACCAGCAAGCGCGCCGTGTCGGCGTCATTGGCTGTCATGGAAATTCTCGTGGCTAATCGTCAGTGAAATATCCAGCATGGCGGCCCTGTTACAGGGTGACTCCAAAATGCTCCCGACGGAAATTGGACGGTGTTTTCCCGGTCCATTTTTTGAAAGCTCGATGGAACGAGCTGGCTTCGCTAAACCCCATCAACAGTGCGATTTCATCGATACTGAGATCCGGCTTGGACAGGTAGTACACGGACGCATCCTTGCGGATGGCATCCTTGATTTCCTGGTAACTGGTATTCGCTTCCTTGAGCCGCCGCCGTAAGGTCTGCGGGGTCATGTTCAATTTGCCGCAGATTTCCGTGAAATCGGGGAAACTGTTGCCGTATTCATTGGAAATAATGGCACGGATCTGCGCAGGCAGGCCGACATTGTGGATATTGCCATCGAATAGCTGAGCCAACGAATCCTTAAGAAATTTGGACAGGGACAATTCGCTCTGCACCAAAGGCAATTCCAGAAAGTCTGCCCGGAAAGTCACCGCATTTTGGTCGGACATATACTCAATGGGGCAATCAAACAGGAACCGGTGCTCCTCATCATTCCGCACATCCGAATAATCCAGCTTTACCTGCTGGGGCTCAATGGCTTTGCCGACCAGCCAGCTCATGAAACGTAACCAGATAAACAGGGAGGCTTCGATAATCACTTCTCGGAAATCGAGACGCGGATCGGCGACCACAATCAAACGGGCCACATCGCCATCTCGCTCGATCCGGGACTGCAGGCTCAATTCGAACAAGTCGTAGAAACGGATACCCCGCTCCACCGCAGCGCCCAAATTCGGGCAATTGATCACAGCGTGGGCCATCATGGAGAAGGTACCGGGCTTGGATTTGCGACCCTGCCCAAAACCCAGAAATTCGTCCTGGGTCTGGGTCATGATGAGCAACATCATGCGAATGAAGGTATCGCGCTCAATGGTAGCGTCCGGATCATCCAGCATTTGCCGTGGAATGCCGCACTTGTCCAGAATCTCGGGAATGCTGGCGCCGGAACGGGCAGCGCCCTGCAGCAATTTCACCACACGGTTAATATTGATCGTTCTGCGATGGTACATCGACCTCCACCCTCAAACCTTAGGCATTGCCATTAAGCGAAACCGTACCCGTCAGCATTGTCATCGGCACGTTTGTTGTTTGCCGGCCTGCTGTTTTTAAAGCGCCCGGGAGCGTCAATCATAAAGAAACTGGCCGGAATTAACATACTGTCTACCGCTTCAAAACCGTTGCACCATGATTCTGGCCGGAAAAACCTCCCTTCATACTGATTTCACCCTTGTTATCCCGCGCTGTCTACGATAAAAATTACTAATGAATGTTCTCGTCGTTGAAGACAATAAGGCTGTCAGCCTGATCATCTGCCGCATCATCGAAGAGCTAGGCCATCAGTATGTGCTGGCCGCAGACGGTGAGGCGGCCCTGCGGCTGTACCATCAACGGGACATTGATCTGGTGATCCTGGATGTGGAGCTGCCCATTCTGGATGGGTTCACCGTGGCCAGAGACGTGCGTAACGGCAACGCTCACATCCCGATCCTGTTTATTTCCGGCAATAGCAGTGAGGCTTGCTTCCAGCAGTGCCTGGATGCTGGCGGCGACACTCTGATGCCCAAACCCTTGCGCCCCAGCGAATTACGCGCCTGGCTGAACAGCAGGCTTGTCACCAACAACAACCCCCACATCTCCCCCGCCGCTGGCTGACCCGGCCTCAAGCCAGTCACAGCTGATCCCTACCTTGTTAGCAGCTCCTTGCGGAGCGTTCATGGATCCACGTATCCGCATGATCACCTTGGGAGTTCGTGGTCTGACGCGGACAATTACCTTCTATGAATCCACCCTGGCCCTGATCAAACGAAACGCCCCATGTCCGACAATACTCCAGTGGCCTTCTTCGAACTCAATAACAGCCAACCCGGACGGGCACCTTTGGAAGTGGTCTGTAATCCGCATTTCTCGGCTGGACCGCGATAACAATTTATCCAGAATTTTAGGCTCGATGCCTCAGGCCCTATGCTTTACGCATCAACCAGCGAGCCTCCCCCGGACACCCACAAAAAAGCCCGGCTGGGTAAGCCGGGCTTTTTTTGGTGCGTCATCTCAAGGGTTACTTATAGATTTCGCCTTTTTCCGCTTTTTCCACCAACGAGGCCGGCGGGTTGAAGCGCTCACCGTAAAGCTTGGCCAGCTCTTGGGCGCGTGCGACAAAACCACGCAAACCGCCTTCGTACTGGTTGATGTACTGCATAACACCACCGGTCCAGGCCGGGAAGCCAATACCGAAGATAGAACCAATGTTGGCATCCGCCACTGAGTCCATCACGCCTTCATCAAAGCACTTCACCGCTTCGAGGGACTCAATGAACATCATCCGTTCCTTGATGTCTTCGAACGGCATATCCTTGCTGCCACCGAAGGCATCGGCCAGGCCGGACCACAGGTGCTTCTTGCCCTTTTCCGGATACTCGTAGAAACCTTTACCCTGCAGCTTGCCCGGGCGATCCAGCTCTTCGACCATCTTCTTCATGACTACTTCAGCCGGGTGCTCCGCCGGCGGCTCGGCCCCTTCACGTTTGGCATCATCACGGGCCGCTTTACCAATTTTCAGTGCGGTTTCCATGTTGATCTCATCGATCAGGTTCAAGGTACCCACCGGGTAACCCGCCTGCATGGCCGCCTGCTCGATGGACTGGGCATTGACGCCTTCGCCCAGCATGGCAATCCCTTCATTGGCGAAGGTGCCGATCACGCGGGTGGTGAAGAAACCACGAGCGTCGTTGACCACGATCGGGGTCTTCTTGATCTGCAGACAGTAATCGTAGGTCCTGGCCAATGCTTCCGGACAGGTGTCCTTACCACAGATGATTTCCACCAACGGCATTTTGTCCACCGGGCTGAAGAAATGGATACCGATAAAGTTATCCTTTTTCTTCACGCCTTTGGCCAGGCCGGTAATCGGCAAGGAGGAGGTGTTGGAACCCAGTACCGCGTCCGGGTTAACCACGTCTTCGATTTCCTGGAACACCTTGTGCTTCAGCTCGGTGTTTTCGAACACGGCTTCAATCACGAAGTCTACGCCTTCCAGATCTTTCGCATCGGCAGTGGCGGTAATGCGGCTGAGGATTTCCTCTTTCTTCTCCTCAGTCATCTTGCCCTTGGAGATTTCCTTGTCGAGAAGCTTACGGGAGTAGTCTTTACCCTTATCGGCATTCTCGGCAGAAATATCCTTCAGCACCACTTGCGATCCGGAACGGGCTGTTACATAGGCCACACCAGCGCCCATCATGCCGGCACCCAGCACACCCACTTTCTCGGCGCGGAATTTTTCAATGCCATCGGGACGGCTGGCACCACCGTTGATAGCCTGCAGGTTGAAGAAAAACGCGGTAATCATGTTCTTGGCAACCTGGCTGGTTACCAGCGACACGAAATAACGGCCTTCGATGAGCGAGGCGTTATCGAAATCCACCGCAGCCCCTTCGATAGCTGCCGACATGATAGCCAGCGGCGCCGGGTAGTTAGCGCCCTTGAGCTGCTTCTTCAGGTTAGCCGGGAAGGCTGGCAGGTTAGCGGCAAATTTCGGGTTCTTCGGGTCACCGCCCGGAATCTTGTAACCCTTCTGGTCCCAGGGTTGCTGGGCTTTCGGGTTAGCCTTGATCCATTCACGGGCCTTGGCCATCATCGCGTCGCGGTCTTCAACCAGTTCGTCGATCAGACCGGTTTTCTGCGCCTTGTCCGCCTTCATGCGCTGACCCTGCATCAGCACCTTCATCAAACCATCCTGGATACCCAGCATGCGCACGATACGGGTCACGCCACCGCCGCCGGGCAACAGGCCCAGAGTCACTTCCGGCAGACCGAACTGAGCGGATTTGTCATTGATGGCAACGCGATGATGACAGGCCAGTGCGATTTCCAGACCGCCACCCAGGGCCGTGCCATTCATGGCAGCGACCACCGGCTTGCCCAGGGTTTCCATGATACGTAGCTGACGCTTGATCTCGGTCACTCCGGCCAAGAACTCCGGGCCATCTTCCTTGCGAGCTTTCAGCAGATCACGCAGATCCCCACCCGCGAAAAAGGTTTTCTTGGCAGAAGTAATGATCACCCCGGCGATGTCGTCTTTTTCTTTTTCCAGACGCTCGACCGCTGCCGCCATGGACTTGCCGTACAGCTCGTTCATGGTGTTGGCGGACTGGTTGGGATCATCCATGGTCAGAACGACGATATTGTCCGCGTCTTTTTCCCAACGAATTGCAGTTTGTTCACTCATATCTTTACTCCGAAATCGTTCAACGCGGCTTACAGACGCTCGATGATGGTGGCGATACCCATGCCACCGCCCACACACAAGGTGCACAATGCGAACTTCTTGTCGCGGCGCTCGAGTTCATCCAGTGCGGTACCCAAAATCATGGCACCGGTGGCACCCAGCGGGTGGCCCATGGCGATGGAACCGCCATTGACGTTGGTGATGTCCGGGGTAATACCCATGTCTTTCATAAAGCGCATGGCGACCGCCGCAAAGGCTTCGTTGATTTCCCACAGATCAATGTCGCTAGCTTTCAGGCCGGCTTTTGCCAGCGCCTTCTTGGCAGCCGGGCCTGGGCCCGTGAGCATGATGGTGGGATCGGCGCCACTGATCGCCGTGCAAACAACCCGGGCACGGGCCTTCATGCCGTAATCCTTGCCCACTTTCTCGTTGCCAAGCACCACCAGGGAAGCACCGTCTACGATGCCGGAGGAGTTACCCGCGTGGTGAACGTGGTTAATCTTTTCCAGCCAGTGGTACTTCTGCAGAGCAACCGCATCAAAACCGCCCATTTCGCCCATCATGGCGAAAGACGGGTTCAGGCCAGAAAGTGCATCGGCAGTGGTACCCGCACGAACGTGCTCGTCGCGATCCAGAACGGTCATGCCGTTCAAGTCTTTCACCGGCACTACCGATTTTTCGAAATAGCCCTTTTCCCAGGCGCTAGCAGCACGGGACTGGGATTGAGCAGCGAACTCATCCACGTCACGACGGCTCCAGCCTTCGATGGTGGCGATCAAATCTGCGCCAATACCCTGGGGAACAAAACCAGTCTCGTAGTTGGTAATTGGATCCATGGCCCAAGCACCACCGTCAGAGCCCATGGGAATACGGCTCATGGATTCCACACCACCGGCGAGAATCAGGTCATCCCAACCGGATGCCACTTTCTGGGCACCGGTATTCACCGCTTCCAGGCCGGACGCACAGAAACGGTTCAACTGATAACCCGCCACGGTATCCGGCAGGCCTGCGGCCAGGGCCGCTGTCTTGGCAATACAGGCACCCTGGTCGCCGACCGGAGTCACCACACCCAACAGCACATCATCAATGCGGTTGGTATCCATATTCGGGAAACGCTCTTTTACTTCATCGATCAGGCCTACTACGAGATCCAGCGGCTTAACCGTATGCAAAGAACCATCTTTCTTACCCCGACCACGGGGAGTACGAATGGCATCATAGATATAGGCTTCGGTCATGGAACCTTCCTCTTGCCTCAGGCATGTATCAGCATTGGGCTGACGGGTTATGAAGGGCGTGGGAGTCTCTGAACACTCCCTTGTTGCCCGGTATAGGGTGGCAAGAGTGCCCCAGCCACTCCAATGTCTCAATGACATGAGTTAACAGTGCCCATGAGCGGAACGGGCAAGGCGGCAAGTCGTTGAAAAAACACGCGTCAGTGCGGCCAATGAATGCCCGCAAACACATGGTAAGGTCGCGGCAATTCGTTTCAGGAGTATCCGGTATGTCACACGGCACAGAGGTTTTTCGTTCATTGCTGTCTTCCACGCTGCAACAGGGCCGAGGCATTGCCAGCAAGGGCCACAGTAACCGCCCGCAGGAGCCGCTGGAGCTCTACGACATGGAAGGTTGCCCTTTCTGCCGCCTGGTTCGCGAAGCTCTCACCGACCTGGACCTGGACGTCATGGTGTTCCCCTGCCCCAAAGGCGGCGACCGGTATCCCCCCTGGTGGAACGGCTGGGTGGCAAACAGCAATTTCCCTACCTGATGGACCCCAACACCGGCGAAGCCCTGTATGAATCCGCGGCCATCATCGATTATCTCTACCAGCAATATGGCGGCCGCCCTGCCCCCAAGAGCTGGCAACTGCGCCTGCGCACCGCCGCTGCGGTGGCCGCTTCTGCCCCTCGTGGCAGCCACGGCATCCGTTGCCTGGACAGCCAGGCGCCGAAGAAACCGCTGGAGTTGTATTCCTTCGAAGCCAGCCCCTTTGCCCGCCTGGTCCGTGAACGATTAACGGAGCTGCAGTTGCCCTATCTGCTACGCCAGTGCGGCCGCGATCAATGGCAGGACTGGGTGTTGCCCATCATGCGCAAACGCCTCGATATGGACTATGCCCCCAGCCAGCGCAACCGGGTGGATCTGATGGCGCGGGCCGGCAGAATCGCAGTGCCCTACTTGGTAGACCCGAATACCGGCAAGGAACTGTTCGAATCCGAGGCCATTCTCGACTATCTGGATCAGACTTACGGCGGCTGATTCCCGCGCCATCGCCCAATGATGTCGGGGCACCGATAAATGGTGCCCCTTTTCCCTTCTACCCCCCACTTTTTAGTGCTATATATCCCAATGTCAGGCCGCGTTCGTAGCATTACCTACGGGGCTGGCCTGCAAAACGGCAAGCATCCTTTAACGTTGTAAAGAGAGTGGCACCATGAGTCGTCGCCAATTTGATGACTACGACCCGAACGAGTGGGAAGAAGAGCACAAGCGCGCAGAACGTGAGCGCCGCAAACGAGACGCCAAGCGTCACAGACATGATGATGAGGGAGGAGAGGAAAGCCGGGACCGCCAACGTCCACAGGCCTACTGATTACGTCTCCTTCTGGACCACTTGAGAATTTAGACCTCTTAAGGGCGACAGAATAAATGGGGCCCGGTTGCTGCTATGGCTTGTCGCCCTTGCAGCAACCGTTCGCCTCGTGGGCAATCACTGCTCACCCGCTCCCGCTAATCCCCGTAACGGCTTACCAGCGTAGACAGCATGGTTGCCGTCTCCTCATCCGTCGCAAGACGAAACCCGCCTCGCCAATGGCCATTATCCAGATAGCGGTGCCATAGCGGCTCCGCATTTACATGCAACTCGCGCTGCCCGGACAGATTGAAAGGCAACTTCAGCACCATCGCTTGCACCGTTTGTGGTGGTACGCCTTTACCCGCCAGGCAAACGCCCTGGTCCGTAATGTTCAGGATATGGCCAATCGGCCGCTGATCGGCACACACCCGCACATTAACGCGGAGCCTGGGCCGGCTGAATCGTCGACGTTCCATCACATCCCTCCTTCTCAGGGAGCCTGTTACTCCCAGTCTCCGCCGGCTTTGTGTACCATGCAAGGGAGATACGATGAATTTTGTGGAGCAGTTCCATGGCCTCCGACGATGATCTGTTTCGTCAGGAAATGGCGGATGTGACGCCGATAAAACCGGACAACCGGGTCCAGGAACGCGCCCCCCGTCGCGAACCGTCCATCCGTGAACAATTGCGCCGTGCCGCCGCCGTGGACGACCGTAAAGACAACAATCCGTTGACGGTCCCTGAACAAGTGCCGCAAATCGGGCCACTGGACATCGTCGGGCTAAAAAAGGATGGCGTTCAGGAAGGCGTGTACCGCAAATTACGGCTGGGCAAGTATGAACCCCAGGATGTGCTGGACTTGCACCGCGTTCGCCTAATGGATGCCCGCAACCTGGTGCAGCAGTTTCTGGAGAATGCCCACAATAATGGCATGCGCACCGTACTGATCAGCCATGGCAAGGGATTACATAGCGAACGCCCCGGTTTTCTGAAGAGTTATGTGATGCACTGGCTGGAAGAAAGCCGCTTGGTGCTGGCCTTTCACAGCACACCGGCCAATCGCGGCGGCAGCGGCGCCACCCAAGTACTGGTCCGCAAGAACGGCCAGGCCCGGCAACGCAACCGGGAATTCTTTATTGAAGCGGGGAAACACCAGAGATAGCGCAGTTGAAAGTTGAAAAGCGCGGAGACCGTGGACACTCCGAATGCACCCCGCCTGAGCCGCGCTATTGACTGGAAAGCTCTACTCTTTGTTAGCGACTTTTACGCAAGCAGTCGCGGGCAAAGGGCCTGCCGGTAAAACCGGGAAACCCTCGCACTTTTCAACTTTCATCTTTGAACTTTCAACTCTCTTTACCGCTTGATCCGGTTCAAGCCGTTAATCGCAGCCACCCGATAGGCCTCTGCCATGGTCGGATAGTTGAACGTCGTGTCAATAAAGTATTCCAGCGTGTTATTTTCTCCCGGCTGGCGCATGATCGCCTGCCCCACATGGACAATTTCCATAGCCTGATAGCCGAAACAGTGGATACCCAACACCGCCAACGTTTCGCGATGAAACAGAATTTTCAGCATGCCCACCCGTTCACCGGTGATCTGCGCCCGGGCCAGATTTTTGAAGAAAGCCTGGCCCACGTCATACGGCACCTTGGCTTCCGTTAACTCCTGTTCGGTACGCCCAACGCTACTGATACCCGGAATGGTATAAATGCCCGTGGGTACATCCGTGACCTGGCGTACCTCATCACCCGCAATAGCGGCGGCACAAAAGCGCCCCTGATCGTAGGAGGCACTGGCCAGTGAGGGCCAGCCCACCACATCGCCCACTGCATAGAGAGTGTCAGCCTCTGTCTGATAGCGCTCATTGACCTTGAGCTGCCCACGGCTATTGGCTTCAACACCCACATTCTCCAGGCCAATCTTCTGCGTATTCCCGGAACGGCCGTTACACCACAGTAAGGCATCCGCGCGCAGTTTCTTGCCGGATTCCAATTCCAGGGTCACGCCTTCTTCGTCCGCCGTCACCCGTTTGTAGTGTTCACCCTGCCGAATCGTGCAGCCCTGCTCGCGCAGGTGATAGCTGAGCGCATCGGAAATTTCTGTGTCCAGAAAATCCAGCAAGTGCTCACGAGAGTTCACCAGATCCACCCGAATGCCCAGCCCGGTAAAGATACAGGCATATTCCGAGCCGATGACCCCGGCGCCATAAATGAGGATATGTCGCGGCGTATGATCCATGGTCAGAATGCTATCGGAGTCGTAGATGCGCGGGTGCGAGAAGTCCACATCATCCGGATGGTAGGGACGCGACCCCGTGGCAACCAGAATATTGCGGGTTTTCAGCAAGTGCTGACGGCCTGCATGGTCATCGACCCGAACTTCTTGCGGAGACAGAATCTCACCACGCCCGGTAAACACGGTGACCCGGTTGCGAACATAAAAGTCGGTCCGCACCTGCACCTGTGAGTCGATCACTTCCTGGGTTCGGGCAATCAAGTCCTGCCAGCGGATTTCACGTGGCTTGATAATGCCTCGTAGCAAGGGGTTTCGCTGGGTGCGAATCACCTGACGCACCTGATGCCGCAACGCCTTGGAGGGGATCGTGCCCCAGTGAGTGCAGTTCCCGCCTAACGTCGATTGATCCTCGACAATCGCCACTTTCAGATCTTTCTTGGCCGCCTGCATGGCCGCCGCTTCACCCGCAGGGCCACTACCAATCACCACAAGATCCCAACCGGCACTGATATCCATTCACCTCTCCTTTCTACTGATAGACAGAGTATAGGGAGGTAGCGAGACAAGCACGAGTTGGACTAGAGTCGAGAGACAGCAAGGAGATAAACATGGATGACAAAACCGCCAAGAAACCTTCACTGGTGGCCCGCGGCGGCCGCAAAACCGGGCACTGGTTGATGACGCATCCCATGGGAGCACTGCAAATTCTGCTGGTGATCATGGCTATCACTGTGGTGTTTCAGAACCTGGAGCCCACCAGCATTGATATCCTGTTCTGGACGCTGATGGACATTCCCAAGCTGGTGTTGCTGATGGTCAGTATGCTGTTTGGGGCGCTGGTATGGGAAACACTGCGCCGGGTACTACGCCGCCACTCGACGGCGAAGCAAGAGCATTAAGCCGCCCAGCATGGCCCAACCGATACTGCCGCCTGAACCGGCGGAGGTTTCATCGTTGGGGTAAGACACCGTAAATGTGGTTTGTCGGGACAATCTACCACAGTCGGTGTCTTCCACCGTGAGGGTGAACACATCCTTGAAGGTGTTGAAGTTGCTTTGCGGAATATAGGTAACGGTGCCGTTGTCATTGTCGATAAACAAACCGGCGCCTACCACATTGCCGTTTTCATCTTTTTTCGCGAAGCTGGGCGCCTGGCTGACGGAAATATCGTAATTGCTCCAATCAATTTCCGCATCCGGGTCATCCGGGTCTGAGGCCGTCAGGTTAAACACGACGGTTGCGCCCGGCTCGTTCATTTTCGACTGGCTGTCTAGGGTCGGCGCCTTGTCGTTGATGGTCATCACCACCGTTGCCGCGTCGCTCGTATTCACGGATACATTATTGCTGTCTGTGAAGGTATAGAGGAAGGCCATTTTCAGCGGGTTATCGTCGGTACTTTGACATACATTGGTCTCAAAGCCCGCTGTGGTCGGTGGCGTAAAGAGCACTACACATTCATCGGCCACATCCCCGTCTTCCAGCAGGTCCGGGTTGGCATCAATGACTTTCTGGGAAATGGGCTCGCCACAGCGCAAATCATAACCGTCCCTATCCGGGTTATAGTAAAGCCAGACGAACTCGATGACCGCGCCGTCCGCATCCGGATTGGCTGGGTTACTCAATTCAAAACGTGTGCGTTCACTCATATCTTGCTGATAGGGATCACCGGTACCGACATATTCCACAGGGTCCGCGCCATTCGGTTCAGCATGTTCAAAGGTGAAAACATTATCCAAAAACAGGGAGGGGTCCACGTCATCCAGGTAGACAATCTCAGCCCCATCGCTGGCAAGATCATTATCCAGAATATCCACGGCCACCTGACGACCCGGGCGATTCTGGTTGCTGGCTTCGTCATCACCGGCGGTGATTTTCTGGTACTCGAAAGCCCCCAGGTCACAGCGGCCACCGGACGTCCGGGAAATACCGCGCAAATCCGTGGCGCGGCAACGTAAAGGGGTGCCGGTCCCGCTAACCAAGGCTTCATCATTCCCCTTGTCCACCAAGATCGCATCGTTCTCAGGGTCGCTCATGGACAGGAACGGTGGCGTATAATCATCTGCCACCCCCTCTTCGCCGCTCACTGCAGCGTCCAAATCGGCACTACCCAGCGACGGCTGATTATTGCTTTCCGTTGTTGCCCCACAGGCCGCATCGGAAAAGGCGTTGTAGTGGCTTTCATGAAAGACCGTCGCACCGCTGGTGCACGCCGCCCCACTGTCGAAATAAATGCTGTTGGCCATCTGGATATCGGAAGGGGCATCACCAAGATCAATCCCTAAGCCACCGCCAGCATTATTCATGAAGGTACTGTTCATTATCGTGGCGCCCACCACGATGTTGGACAGATCCAGCGCCGCGCCCTGGGCCGACATATTATCGACAAAGGTGCTGTTGGAAACCGTCACGGAACCGGCATTGATATTGGCATCCAGCACGCCCCCTTTGGTGACACTGGTATTGCCCTCAAAGGTGCTGTCGATCAGTGCTACCTTGACGCTGTCATTGTTCTGAGTGGTGGTTGAGACCACGCCCCCGGCCACACCAGCAGTGTTGTTATGCACATAGGCGCGATTGAAGGTCACCAGTTTTTCATTACCCGCATTGGAGCGCACAAAGGCCACCCCGGCTGAGGCATCGGCATGGTTATTGGTAATCACCACACGATCGAAAATCACCGAGCCACCGGTGGTAATCACAGCGCCACTGCCGGCTTCACCACTGCCCGTAGCCACCCCGTCTTCCAGGGTTAAATAGCGGAACGTGATACCGGGATGGCCGGAGCTCAGATTCGGCGGTTCTACTTCGAACAAACGTTCCGTGCCATTGCCGATAATGCGTGTCTGCGTCTCTTCGTCATCGGCAGGGTCTTCATCGCGCACACCTTTACCCACCAACTCCACGCTGCCACCCTCAACAATCAGGGTTGTCGCCAAGTGAATCTCGCCAGCGGGGATAAGAATCCGGTCAGACGAGTTCCCGCCATAGGCGCAGTCCGGGCTGCCCGACCCGCCGGCATTTTCCAGCGCTTCGCGTAACGTACATTTACCATCGTTGGTGATGGGCGGAAATTGATCGGCAAGAGAATTCACCTCAATATCCACCGCCAGCGCAGGGCCACTGAACAAGGCAAACACCAGCGCCAGCATCCCTTTGGCAGACAAGCGATAGCGACGTATCAGCCCTGCCAGAGCGAGAATAACCAGCATCACGCCGCCTTGGGCACCAATGCTTTTTTTCTCGGTTAATCCACTGGCGGGTTCAGCCACCAGGTTGGTAATTTCGCTCTGGTTCTGCCCCAGGTCCGTGCCACCAAAAAAGGCGTCCTTGTCGACCTCATAACGTAGCTGGTCGACCCCATGGAAAGACGATTCCGGGGTATAGCGAATGCGAGGGTAACCCTGCGCATCAATCTCCACACGGGCACTCCCTCGATCTGGCTGGGCAACCACCACCAAGCAACGGTCCTGAATGGCGTCTGTAATACACGCCGTCTCGCCGACATTACACACCCCGTCGCTCACCACCACGTCTTCCAACAACCCGCAATCCACCTCCGTATCATTGCGGTCGTTTTCCAATACATCACCTAATACTGACTGACCACTGATCAGATCGATCTCATCCGGTTGCGCCTGGGCTCGCAGGAATTCCACCGCACCCACATCACAACGGCCACCCGGGCCACCACGAGAATTACCCCGATTATCCGTGGATTCACATTGATCCACCGTCGCCGTCTCCGGACTGGCACGATCAAACAGGCTGGGCGCCATGGGGTCACCCATCAACGCGGCGGGCGTCGGGTTGGGCAGCAAGCCCGGGTAAGGCCCGCCGATCTCTTCAGCGGTCATCAGCTCACAGGCACCCGCACCGGTGCCCGTACAGGCCGCACGATCCTTACCAAGAAACACATCGGCTTGTGCGGTGTTGGGGTTGTTGGTCACCGGCGTGCCCAGGGTCTGCTCTTCCGGATCCGGGCAATTAACATCGTCGGTAATAGTGAACAACAGGCGCGCTGCCGCGTCTGCCGGGCTGGCCGTGCCGTCCAGCACAGGGCCGGCACACGCGGCAGCAATACCCCCGACGCTGTTGCCCACCATCACAGTGTGCAGAATAACATCGCGGCTAACCGCATCGGCAGGGTCATCAAACTGGGTTTGCGCCAACGTCAGAGCGACACCGTCATTAAAGGCAATTGTCATGTTGGCCAAGATAGCCACGTGATCAGTGGAAACCACGTTAAGCACACCACCGGTGTTATTGACCACCATGCCGTTGGCCAATTCCAAAGTCACCGTGGCATCCGGGTCCCCGTTCAGGTGAATGGTGCCGGCATCGACAGCGCCGACCCCGGCTTCGTTATCGGCCATATAAAAATCGTAGCCAATAATCGAGCCATTGAAGGTATCCGAGGAGGCAATTACAGAGCCCACACCGGTGGCCACATTATTTTCAAAACGCCCCCCGGCGCTGAAGACAAGGCCTGAACCTTCCTCCAGATACATGGCTCCACCGTTCGTTGCCATGCCCTGATTCATGGACACATTCGACGCAATGATGACCGGGCCCATGGCATAGATCAGCCCGCCGTTGTCCACACCGGCATTGCCATCGGTCAGCTCCAGATTGGTCAGCGACATGGCGCCGCCATCATAGACATGAATCAAACGGGAATTACCGGCTGCAGTGATTACCGGCAGGGTTTTGCCTTCCGGCTTTTCGAAAGCATCGAGAATCAGGTCGAATTTGACCTGGTTGGACTGGGGCTCGATATCGGCCGTAGTCTTGGGCGGATCCACCGACGTGTCTTCGGTGAACTTGATTTGCTCGCCATTGCCGATGGGCAGTTCACCCTCGGTCAGCGTATAAACCTTGCCTTCCTGGAGTTCAATGGTGTCGCTGGCGCCACCAGCCTCACAGGCCCCCACAGCAATACGGTAATTGCTGGCATAAAGGGCTTCTCGCAACGTGCAGGTACCACCGGCGTTGCTAGTCGTCACGTCCCAGTGGGTATTTTTATCCCAAACGCCGTCGGTGCCATCGTCATCCACGGCCACAATCGTAACCGCTGCATCAGCAGTGTTAGTGATTTGATAAACGGTCGCATGGGAGGTGGCCGCAAAAACCAAGGCGCAACCAGCAAGGCACTGCTGTAGCCCAAAGTGGCGCATTTTGTTCTCCTGCAGGCTTTTTGCCTGGCGTTATTGTTCTAATGTGGATCTTGCGCTTTCGGGTACACAAATATCTGCATCGTGTCGTCTGACGAACGAGTCACGAGCGTGCAACCCAATGTAATCAAGCGAAACATATCGCCAATTTAGGTATCGAACTGTTATTTATTCGTTAAGCGCCCTTTTTTACCACCCCAGCGCATCCTTGACAAAGGGAATCGTGACAGAGCGTTGTTGCGCCAGGGCCAGATGGTCCAGATCGCTCAATAATGCCATCAAGGCACCAGCGGAACGCTCACTGCGCAAGACAATGTAATGGGCCACTTCCGGTTCCAGCCGCAACCCCCGCGCCTTGGCCCTTTCTTGCAGCAGCGCCTGTAAATCTTCGTCCTCCAGTGACATCAGCCGGTAAACCGGCCCCGCCGCCAGGCGCGTGGCCAGGTCTGGCAGCATCAGGCCCATGGCGCCGGGAGACGCATTGGCGGTAACCAGCAGCCGCCCGCCCAGGGACATCAACCGGTTATAAAGGTGAAACAGCGCCTCTTCCCAGGCCGGCAGACCGGCAAACAACTGGCAATCATCAATGGCCAACAGGCCAAACTGCTCCATGGACTCCAGCACATCGGGAACCAGTGGGATAATTTCGCTGGCGGGCAGCAGGCAGGCATCCAAGCCGTTGTGTTGAGCCAGACGCACCGCCCCTTCCAGCAAATGGCTTTTCCCTTGCCCATCACCCGCCCAGAAAAAAGCCTGCCGGTCAGCGCCCTGCACCGCCTCACGCAGCCCTGCAACCGCTGCGCCGTTGGGGCCCGCGTGGAAATTATCCAAGGCATTGCCCTCGCGAAGTTGCAGGGCCAGGGGAAGTTGCGCACTCATCGAATCAACGCCAGCAGTAATGCCATTGGGGGCCGGCCACCGCCGGATCCGGGCAGTCGCGCAACTGGGGAGACAGTTCCAACAGGTTGCGCAGCTGCTCGTCGCTGGCACTGAAATCCAGCCCAAAGGTCAGCGTGGTAGCGGAGGCCTGTACCAGTGAAGCTCGACGCATTCCGCTCAGGCCCGCCAGAAACTGCTGTAACGTGAACCAGTCCTGCAGCTGGTCGACCTGATCCACCACCAACAGGGTACGCAAATCGCTTACTGCGCCTTTCACCGCATAGCGGGCGGCCAGCTGATCGGTGACACGGTCGATCAACGCAGTGACCGCCTCCTCGTTGTTCGCCGTTTTCTCCCGGCCATCTTCCAGTGTGCTTTTGTCCTTCAGGACTCGCCAGCTCACGGTGGCCGGCTCCCCTTGGTACAGCACCCCAGCAGCAATCAGCTCGTGGGGATAACGGCGGGAGGCATCACGCAATTGTTGATCGAAACGGCCACGGATGTCGGCCACATTCAGGCGCCCCTGATCCTGGCTATCCCACTGCGGGATAACTAGGGTTAGGCCACGTCGCTGGGCTTGCGCAACCAACTGCGCATAGAGCGGGTGGCCTTTCACCACCATTTCGCCACGGCCTGCGCCCTGATCCACCAACCAGAGCAGCACCCGGGGGCGGGGCATGCCCCACACTGATGCGCCCTGGTCTGCCATAAAGGCCATCAGGCCATTCACGTCATAACGGGCCTGCAAGGCACTGCTGCCATCATCCAGCGTGTTGTAATCGTAGCGGGTCACCCAACGATCCAGCTGCGAAGCGGCTTCACTGGCCACCGCCTCATTGAGTACATCCCGCTGCCCGCTCAGACGCACTAGCATCTGCTCCAGGCCCTCGGCCAGCGCGTCCTGCCGCTGCGCATCGCCACGGCCATCTACCGGCACCTGCACTGTATCCAGCGATTCCGCCTGGGCCAGCAGGCTCCATCCCAACAACAAGGCCAACAATCCAATAAAACGCATGGGCGCTCATTCCAACCGAAAATTCAAGCGCGCTATTATCACCTATTCACCTCAGCCACGCGAACCCGTTTCCGGCAAATTACCGGGCAAATCACTGAGCGAAGCGACCTTCTCTGTCGCACGAAACCCGCTTTCCCTGAGTTTAACGCGCCAAGGCGTCACGCAGAGGTTCCCCAGCGGGCAGGCCCGTTGCTAGAATACGCGCCTTCACCAACCCGGAGCCCCCCATGACCGAACAGAAACGGCCACTGACGTACCGTGACGCAGGTGTCGATATCGACGCCGGTAACGAGCTGGTTAAACGCATCGCCCCTGTTGCCAAGCGGACCCGTCGCCCGGAAGTGCTGGGCGGTCTCGGCGGTTTCGGCGCCCTGTGCGAGTTGCCCACCAAGTACAAGAACCCGGTTCTGGTGGCAGGCACTGACGGTGTTGGTACCAAGCTGCGACTGGCCATCGACCACAACCGTCATGAAAAAGTGGGCGTCGACCTGGTCGCCATGTGCGTTAACGACCTGATCGTGGGCGGGGCCGAGCCCCTGTTCTTCCTGGATTACTACGCCACCGGCAAGCTGGACGTGGACATCGCTACCAGCGTGGTCACCGGCATTGGCGAAGGCTGCGAACTGGCCGGCTGTGCGCTGATCGGCGGCGAAACGGCGGAAATGCCCGGCATGTACGAAGGCGAAGACTACGATCTGGCCGGCTTCTGCGTGGGCGTGGTGGAAAAAGACGGCGTACTGGATGGCAGCAAGGTGGAAGCCGGCGATAAGCTGATTGCTCTGGGCGCCTCCGGCCCTCACTCCAACGGCTACTCCCTGATCCGTCGCATCATGGCCCAGGCAGACACTGACATCGATCTGGACGGCAAACCGTTGATCGAGCACCTGCTGGAACCCACCCGGATTTATGTGAAGTCGCTACTCAAGTTGATTGAACAGGTGCCCGTCCACGCCATGGCACACATCACTGGCGGTGGCCTGCCAGAAAACCTGCCGCGGGTGCTGCCGGACAACGTCCGTGCCGTGATCGACACCAAGAGCTGGGAATTCCCGGCCGTCTTCCAGTGGTTGCAGCAGGAAGGCCAGGTACCTGCCTTTGAGATGTACCGCACCTTCAACTGCGGCGTGGGCATGGTCATTGCCGTGCCTGCCAGCCACGTTGACGACGCCCTCGCCCTGCTGGAAGCCGAAGGCGAAGACGCCTTCCTGATCGGCGAAATTCAGACCGGTGAAGGCGAAGCAGACGTGGTGCTGGACGGGCTGCCAGAGTGACACACCGGTTGGCGGTATTGATCAGCGGCTCAGGGACCAACCTGCAAGCGATCATGGATGCCCAAAAAGCAGGCACCCTAGACGCCGAAATTGCCGTGGTCTTCTCCAACCGCGCCAGTGCTGCCGGCCTGGAACGGGCCGCGCAGGCGGGCATACCCACGGCCAGCCTGGATCACCGCGACTACCCGGACCGGGAGCAGTTCGATCAGGCCATGATCGAGGTGCTCACACCCTACGCCCCGGATACCGTGGTGCTGGCCGGCTTTATGCGCATTCTGTCAGCCGTGTTTGTCCGTCATTACGCCGGGCGGCTTATCAACATTCACCCCTCCCTGTTGCCCAAATACCGGGGGCTGAATACCCATGCCCGCGCGCTTGAAGCCTGCGACAGCGAACACGGCTGCTCCATTCACTTCGTCACCGAAGAACTGGATGGCGGACCGTTGATTGCCCAGGCCCCCATTGCAGTACATGCGAACGATACCGTTGATTCTCTGTCCAAGCGTGTACAACAACGCGAACACCTGCTCTATCCCCAAGTGCTGCAATGGCGCGCACAAGATAGACTGGCGCTGACTGACAACGGAGTCGTACTGGATGGGAAGCCACTCCCTGCGCAGGGTTACGCACTGGCGTAACCTCCTACGCACCCCCCGGATTTTCGCCGGCATCATGCTGGCAACCCTGACCGTTTCTTCCGCAGCCATCGCGGACGAAACGCCATCAACGTTTCGCCTGGACTACCGCCTGAAAAGCGAAGGTATCCCGTTCAGCATCGTCGCCACCCGCTCCCTCAGCCAAGTTCAGGACGGACTCTGGAAAATGGAAGTCCACGCCAAGAACTGGCTCGGCGAAATTCGCGAAACCGCCCTGTTCAACTGGCAAGGCTGCACCCCGCTAAGCAATTACTACGGTTACGAGCGTCGCGGCCTGGGCAAGGTTAAAGAAGCCAAACTGCATATCGATCGCCAAACCGGCGTGGCCGCCAGCGAACGCACCGACAAACCCATGCGTAGCTATGACGTAAGCGACAACGCCACCGACGAGCTCTCGGTCTCACTGGCCCTGCAGTGTGAGTTGCGCGACGGCGCAAAAGAGGTAGAGCTGCAAGTGGCCGATGAACGCGCGCAGAAAACTCACCACTACACCGTCACTGGCCCGGAAACACTAACCATCGACGGCGACAAGATAGAAACGCTGAAAGTGCAACGCCAGCGTGGCAAAAACAGCGAACGACAGACCTACATGTGGTTCGCACCGGGCCATGACTATACGTTGGTGCAACTGATGCAGAAGAACGACGACGGCGAACACCTGATGACCCTGCAATCACTGAAAGGACTCTGAGCGTGCGGTTAATTTCACTCTTGTTGGTGCTGGCCAGCAGTCTGGCCACCGCCAGCGAACCGCTGGCCCCCTTTTCTGCCGAATTTCGTATTTATGTGAACAAGCTGCCCACCCCGGTCAAAGCCGAGTTGGTACTGGAACCGGCGGAGGGCGACGACTACTACCACATGCTGCTCAAGGCGAAATCGTTTCTGCTCAGCAACACCGAGGAAAGTTACTTTCACTGGCGTGACTGCCAGCCGCGCACAGCTCGCTATGTGCACGAGTTCAAGGGCTTCGGTCAGCGGCGTTTTCATCACATGGATTTTGAGTGGAATCCGCCACGAGTACACAACGAATCCGAAGACGATAGCGAAAGCCTGAATATCCCCAACAACACACTGGATGAGCTGACCATTCTTCTACGCGGGCGCTGCGTGTTTGCCACCGGCGACAAGTCTTACTCCGTGACCAGCGTGTATGGCGACAAAGTGCGCGAACATCATTTTGAAGTGATCGACCGGGAAACCCTGAAAACACCACTAGGCAAACTGGACACACTGCTGGTGGAAAAGAAACGCACCGGTGACAGCAAAGAAAAACGGCGCACCCTGTTCTGGGTAGCGCCGCAACTGGATTACATGGTGGTACAGGCCAAGCACATTGAAAGCACCCTGCTGAAAGCCGAAATGATCATGATCGACTACAACGGCCCGGAGCTCGCCCCGGACTCAGCACCCACCTCAGACTAGTGGGCTGCTTGTAAAATTCGGCAGCAAAGGAGCGCAGCCAACGCGTTCAAACCCAAGCGGAAAAGAGCAGGAATAGTGGGCTTATTTCAAACTTTTCCAACGCAGAGTTGGGCGCTTTGGCGACGCGAACTGTTCGCCTAATTTTGCAAGCGGCCCACTAGGCCCGTGGCAGGGTCACACCACGCTGGCCCTGGTACTTGCCGCCCCGATCCATGTACGAGGTTTCACACACCTCATCGGATTCGAAGAACAGCATCTGCGCCACCCCTTCGTGGGCATAGATTTTTGCCGGCAAGGTGGTGGTGTTGGAAAACTCCAGGGTCACATGCCCTTCCCATTCGGGTTCCAGCGGCGTGACGTTAACGATAATGCCGCACCGTGCGTAGGTGGATTTACCCAGGCAGATGGTCAGCACATTGCGGGGAATACGGAAGTATTCCACCGTACGCGCCAGGGCAAATGAGTTCGGCGGAATGATGCAATACTCGCCTTTCACATCCACAAAGCTGCGCTCATCGAACGCTTTCGGGTCCACCGTAGCGGAATGGATATTGGTGAACACCTTGAACTCGTCGGCACAGCGCACATCGTAGCCATAGCTGGACACGCCGTAGGAGATCAGTTTTTCACCGTTCTCATCCGCACGAATCTGCCCGGTTTGGAATGGCTCGATCATGCCTGTCTCGGCGGCCATGCGGGAAATCCAGCGATCCGATTTAATAGTCATTTACGCCTCAATGTTCCAGAGTAGTTAGAGCGTTCAAGCGGCCAATGGTATAGACGCCGGGCGCCGGGCGCCAGATGCCGGACGCAGCCAACCCGCCTCCCACATCCGGCGTTTATTCAATGCTGCGTCACATTGGGAAACGCCCGCTTGCCGGCTTCGGTCAGTGATAGCCGCGCCGCCAGACGCCGGGCAGCCGATCGGTAGAGGGCAGCCTCATCACTGTCGGGGAACGCCTGCATTACCGGTTCGCCCTTGTCTGCCTGCTCGCGGATACGCAGCGACAGGGGTAACGCCGCCAGCACTTCAGTATCGTAGTCCGCCGCCATTTTATCGCCACCGCCCTGACCAAAAATAGCTTCCTGGTGCCCGCACTGGCTGCAAACGTGCATGGCCATGTTTTCCAGAATTCCCAGCACCCGGATATCCACCTTGCGGAACATTTCCACGCCCTTAATGGCATCCAGCAAAGCGATATCCTGCGGCGTGGTGATGACCACCGCCCCTGCCACCGGAATTTTCTGGGCCAGCGTCAGCTGGATATCGCCGGTTCCCGGCGGCAAGTCGACCAGTAAATAGTCCAGCTCATGCCAGCGCGTCTGCTCCATCATCTGTACCAGCGCGCCACTGGCTTTGGGGCCACGCCATACTACTGGCGTCTGCTGTGTCGTCAGGTAGCCCATGGACATGGTCTGCAAGCCGTAGGCATCCACCGGCACAAAGAACTTACCTTCCAGCAGTTGTGGGCGCGTGCCATCCGGCAACCCCAGCATCAACGGCTGGCTGGGGCCGAACACATCCGCATCCAGCAAGCCCACCCGTGCACCCTCTGCCTGCAACGCCAGCGCCAAATTCACCGCCGAGGTGGATTTGCCCACCCCGCCCTTGCCGGACGCCACCGCAATGATGTTGGCGACCTGGTCCCGCGCCGGCAGGCTGCTTTGCGCCCGGTGCGACACGATGTGACTTGCCACCGTCACCGACAGGGACCGTTGCGCCAACACCGGTGCCATATGTGCGTGAATGGCGTCGATCAGCGCGTCACGAATACTGGCGCAGGGGTACCCCAGTGTCACCGTGGTCGTCACGGCAGTCTCGCTTAACTCAAACGCACTGATGCCATTGATCTGATTCAGGCTGACACCCAGGTCCTCGGGAATAAAATCGCCCAGGTGCTGTCGAATCTGCTGTTCCGATTTATCCATGGCTGAACTCATTACCGTACTCACCGATTGCCTCTGCCTCACGAGCTGCGATGATAGGGGCTAACGGACCAACAACCAAGGGGGCCATTGCCCTGCATTTTGTAATGCGAAACGGTTGCACAGGCCCTTTGTACAACATGAGTTGCGTAAACCTGACCGATAAGCAAAATAGAGCTTTGCCGCCTGCACGGCTCCCAAGGAGATATCATGAAAGTTGTATCCGCCGCGGCGCTATTGATCGCCGGCACACTGACCCTGACCGGCTGTGATAACACCACCATCAATACCACCCGCGATAGCATTACCGTATCCGGTAGCGGTGAAATCAATGCCCAGCCGGATCGCTTCCTCGTAGTCGCCACCGCCAGTGAAAACGGCGATGACATTGCTGGCATGAAAGACAGCGTGGATGACGCCGTCGGTAATATGCTGGACTTGGCCGATGATCTGGATATTGAAGAAAAATCCATCACAGCCAGCACCATGCGTGTCTCCCCTCAATGGCAATATCAGCCAGAGCGCAAACTGATTGGCCACCAAGTCAGCCGCGACGTGAGCTTCAAGGTCAACGGCCTGGACACCTATGCCGAACTACTGGAAGGGCTGGCGGAACAGGGCGTACGCAACATCCGCCCCGCTGGCGCGGAAGTCAGCAACCGCGACGAACTGGGTAATCAGGCCCTGGAGAAAGCCGTCGCGGATGCCCGCCAACGAGCAGAACTCATTGCCGAAGCCGCAGACCGTGACTTGGGGGAAGCCTTCCAGATCACCGCTCAGGGTATTCACCATCCACAACCGGTAATGATGATGGCACGCAGCAAGGAAAGCGGTGCGGCAGACAGCTACCGGGCTGGCGAAACCGAAATCTCTGCCCAGGTACAAATCACCTTTGAACTGAACTGATCGAGCATCCCCATGGACGCACTGGGCCAGATTTGTAGCGCAGCACTTCAGCAGTATCTGGCTCACGGGCAAGCCCGTGGGCTGGATACCGCCGCGGCGCTGCAGCTTGCCGATCTGGACCCAACACATATCCAAAAGCCAGATACCCGCATCCATGGGCAGGATTTTCAGACCCTGTTGCACGCCCTGATTAAACAGTCCGCCGACCCCCTGTTCGGGCTGCACACCTCCGAGTTTGTACAGCCCGGTTCCTACAATGTGATCGGCTATATCGCCATGAGCGCCAGTACGCTGCAGGAAGCGCTGTCGAAAGTCAGCCTGTACGAAAAATTGGTAGGCGACATGGGCACCACCGACACCACCGTCGATGCCCACCAGGTCGCCATCCGCTGGGATTGCCTGTACCGTCAGCAACCCGCTCGCCAGCACTTGATCGATAACGTGCTTGGCTCCTGGGTACGCTATGCCCGCTGGCTCACCGGTAACGACCAGCTCGCGCCAGACCAGGTGTGGCTGGAACACCCCACCCCATCAGCCGCCCAGGTAGACGAATACCGGCGTGTGTTTCTCTGCGATGTGTTGTTCGAACAACCCTGCTCCGCCCTGGTAGGCGCGCCGCAATTATTGCAACAATCCATACGCCAACCCGATCCACTCCTGCTCTGTACCCTGGAAGCTCACGCTATCCAGCAGCTGAACCAGCTGGGCGTGGACACCAAGCTCAGCCAGCGGGTTAAACAGTGCATTCAGGATGCCATTGGCCATTCCCTGCCCCGCAAGGAAACCGTTGCCGAGCGGCTGGGCATGAACGTACGTACCCTGCATCGTCGGCTGGCCGACGAAGACCAGAGCTGGCAAAAACTGCTCGATGACGTGCGCCTGAAACAGGCGCGACACCTGCTCACCACCACCGCTCTACCCCAGGCCGATATCGCCGCCGCCCTAGGCTATTCCGATATCCGCTCCTTCCAGCGTAGCTTCAAACGCCACACCGCCATGACCCCGGGTCAATACCGGGCCATGCCCGGCAATGAGCAAATACACTCATAAAAACAGACACTTTTATCTGTCTCTCAGTACTTTTTGTCCTACAAGCCCTTAAACCTGACCTCTTCCCGTGTCTATACTGACATCACTCAATGACAACAATGAATGGTGGAGAGCCTCAATGAAAGGCACCCTCAAACAGCTTGAACGCGCCATCGATAACGCGACGAGCTATGACGAATGGTACGAAGCCAGCCAAGAACACGACCGCCTTTCCGGCGCAGATGACTGGAAGGAAGTCGACCGTTCACCCTATTACGATTACGAGCTGATTCGTAACCGCCTCTGGCAGATTCGTCAGGCCCGCGAGCGCAACGACGTCAACAAGCTGGTCTTCCATTTGCACGAAGGCCTGCACGGCAATCTGGGCAATATTTCCAACCCGCGCCTTTACCAGCACAGCCGCGTGGGCACCAAGCGCTTGATCGAAAACTATCTGAGCGAAGTCTCTACCGCGCTGAACTACTTGTGTGACAGCAACCTCAAGGAATTCGGACTCAAAGAAAAGCTCGATTTCTTTGAAACCACCGGCAACGCCTTCGGGCAAAGCTGTCTGATGCTCTCTGGCGGGGCAGCTCTTGGCTTGTTCCACATCGGTGTGGCCCGCTGCCTATGGGAACAAAACCTACTGCCCTCAGTGATTTCCGGATCCAGCGCCGGCAGCATTATTGGCTCGGTAGTCGGCACCCACAACGACGAAGAGTTGAAGGTGAAACTGGAGCCAGAGAACATTTACCTGGAAGCCTTCAAGGTGCTGGGCTGGAAAGGCCTGGTCCGCGGCACCCCGGTACTGGATGGCGACCACCTGGAAGCGTGCCTCGAAGAAAACATCACCGACATGACCTTCGAAGAGGCCTACCGGCACACCGGCCGTGAAATCAATATCACCGTGAGCCCCTACGACCGAAATCAGCATGCCCGCCTGCTGAACTGGCGCACCTCGCCCAATGTGTTGATCCGCAAGGCCTCGCTGGCCTCCTGTGCGATTCCCGGTATTTATCCGCCGGTCTCCCTGTGGGCCAAGAACATCGACGGGGAGCGGGTTCCCTACATCCCTGGCCGCAAATTCGTGGATGGCTCCATCGTCGACGACCTGCCCATCCGTCGACTGGCACGCCTCTATGGCGTCAACCACTCCATCGTCAGCCAGACCAACCCCCATGTAGTGCCGTTTCTGTCCCGTAACGAAAACACCGACAGCTCCCTGAGCACCCTAGGCGACTGGGCTCTGCGCAATGTGTCCATGAACCTGCGCTATGGCCTGCAACTGGTACAACGCCGGGTGGCGTCCAACGACATGGGACTGATGATCGACAAAGCGAAAAGCATGGTGACGCAGAAGTATATCGGCGACATCAACATGATCCCGCCCCGCCAGCCACTCAACGCCCTGCGTGTTCTGAATAACCCCACGCTGCAAGATGTGCGAAACTATATCCGTAAAGGCGAACAAGCCACTTGGCCCAAACTGGACATGGTGGCCAATACCACCTGCATCAGCCGCACTTTCCGCGACTGCCGCGCACGCCTGGACCGTATCGAAGAACGCATGCTGGATCGGGTAAACATGACAGCGGTGGCCAACCAGTAAACCGCACCCCGGCACGGCAACCACTCCGGGAGACCGTGCTTGCCTTATCGCGTACGCCATTACTACCGACAGAACCCGCTGGCCTTTAAAGTGGCCGGCGCGGTGCTGCTGGTCAGTACCCTGGTGATGCTGATCAGCATCGTCGTTTTCATGGTGCGCGAATATCATCAAGGCATGGAGCGTATGGAGCAAAGCCTGGAACAGGTGGAGCTGACGGCCTTGCCCGGCCTGTCCCGCTCCCTGTGGAATTTCGACGAAGAGCAATTGCGGGTGCAGGTCAACGCCTTGCTGCATCTTCCCGACGTGGCCTTTGTCAGCGTTAAATGGACCGACAGGCATGGCCGCTCCAAATCCGTGGGCAGCAGCATGGTGGAACTGCCCAAGCCGCTTGCTATTCGCGAGTTGCCACTGGTCTACGAACGCAATGACGGCACCCGGGAAACACTGGGCCAACTGGAAATGGGGATATCCCATAGCACCATTTATCAATACGTCGGCCAGCAAACCTTCTTCCTGATTGTGTTCCTCGCCCTGCAGGCGCTAGCCAGCGCCATCCTTATCATTCTGCTCATGCGTCTGCTTTTCACCCGGCGCCTCGGCCAGCTGGCTGACAACACTCGCCACCTGTCTCTCTCCTCCCTGCGCGAGCCGTTACCCATCCCCACCGATGGCGAACCACAGGACGAGCTGGACAACATTGCCGCCGCGCTCAACACCATGCGCGAACGACTCCTGCAAGATATCAATGCCCGCCGCGACAGCGACCGCGCGTTGCTACAGGAACGGCAACTGCGCCTGGATAACGAAGAGCGTCGCATCCGCGCAGAAAGCGCCAACGACGCCAAAAGCACCTTCATGGCCACCATGAGTCATGAAATCCGCACGCCTCTCAACGGCATCATCGGCATCATTGACCTGATGCAGACCAGCCCCCTGAGCAATCAACAGGCGCACTACCTCAGGCTCATGCAGCAATCCAGTGAGAACCTGCTGGCGATCATTAACGACATCCTCGATTTTTCGAAAATTGAAGCCGGAGAGCTGCGCCTTGATCACCAGCCCTTCAATCTGACAACGCTCATTGAAGACACTATGAGCGCCTACGCCGGGATCGCCCACAAGAAGCACCTAACCCTTGCCTGTGAGCTGCAATTGGATCGTATGCAGGCCGTGGTCGGCGATGAAGTGCGGCTGCGGCAAATCCTGATGAACCTGATCAACAACGCCCTGAAATTCACCGAGCAAGGCCATGTCATTATTCGCGCCCGCGACAAATCGCAGACAGACACCGGGCTGAGCGTACATATTGAAATTGAAGACAGTGGCATCGGTATTTCCGATAGCCATCAAGAGGTGATCTTTGAGGCCTTCGCCCAAGCCGACCAGAGCACTGCCCGCCGCTTTGGAGGCACAGGCCTGGGGCTGAGCGTCTGCCGCTCGTTATGCTCGCTGATGAACGGCACCCTGGGCGTCTCCAGCACACTGGGCCAGGGCGCACGCTTCTGGCTCGACTTGCCCCTGCAACCCCAGGAAAAGCAACCGCCACTGCCGCAGCTTCCCAAGGCCAGCATTCTGATACTCAGCCACGACCTTCCCCTGCGGCAAACACTCAGCCGCATGCTGGAACACGCCGGCGGCACCACCCTGCAAGGCGACGCCATCAACTTGCTTTCCCTGCCCGGCCCCTTCAGCCATGCGCTGATTGACGAGACCCTGCTCGGCGCCGCCGGGCTCAGCGCCATCCCCCCGGACACCCAGGCCCGGATACTGTTGATCGGAGATCTGCACGAAGAAAGCGACGCAGTGCCCGTGCTCCGCAAGCCCGTCACCCGGAGCGCCCTTTTTCTGGCCCTGGCGCCAGACTCCGGACATGAAACAGCCGCATCAAAACCGAGCCAAGCCCCCGCCCTTGATCAACTGCAAGTCTTGGTGGCAGAAGACAACAGTGTTAACCGGGATGTACTGAGGGCCCTGCTTGGTTCTCTGGGGATCACCCCACTCATCTGTAAAAATGGTCACGAAGCGGTGCAAGCCTACTGCCAGCACCCGACCCCGCTGGACCTGATCCTGATGGATGTGGAAATGCCGGAGCTGGATGGCCTCGCGGCTACCCAGGCCATTCGCCAGTTTGAGCGGGATACAGAGAAAGCACCCTGTCCGATCATCGCCATCACAGCCCATGCACTCGGCAGCCAGATCACCCGCATCCACGACGCCGGCATCGACAGAATCCTCAACAAACCGATTCGCCGCGATACGCTCTTGCAGTGCCTGCAAGAACTGGCTTCTCCCCTGACACACAGAGACCAAGACGCCTAGCGCACCACCGGCAAATCAGACCAGCGGCTGGTGTATGCCGGAGACAGATGCGCCCTGCGCATGGCCCAGACACTGTGTGGGTCGCTGGGCATTCCTCTGCCCGCCAGCCAAACCTTGCCGGCACCGCTCTGGTTAATCGTATCCATTACCGCCATTAAGGCGCCGCCCCGATCACCGGACTCTTCTTGCTGCGTAAACAATCCATCCTGGATCTGATCACGTCCGCGCAAATCCGTGAGAATCACCCCAACTTTCCCGTAGCGGTATCCCGGCTTCCATAACTGAGCCAGCAATCCCTGCGCCTGATGCACCACCACTCGGGTGTCTGACGTGGCCGTCGCCAGTGGCGCACCGAGCGTGTCAGGAAACAGCTGTTGTGGTTTGCCCATTGGGGCAGTCCGTAAATACACCGTCACCCGGCCTGCGTATAACGACTCCTTGCGCAGGGATTCCATTGCCCGCGACACAAAATCACTCAGCGCCTGACGCAACGGAGGCAACGCCGCAACGGGCTCACCAAAAGAACGCGAATGGATCACTTGCTGGCGCGGCGAGGGTTGTGTTTCCAAAGAGAGGCAGGGCTCTGCGTTCAACTCCCGCACCAGACGCTCCTGGACCACGGAGAAACGGCGGCGAATCATGCCGCTATCGGCCCGAGCCAGATCCTGCGCCGTCTCAATACCGAGGGCCTCAAAACGCCCTGCCAACCGACGCCCTACCCCCCACACCTTGGACACCGGCGTTAGTGCCAGCAGCTTTTCCCGGCGCAGCGGGTCGGTCAGTACCACCGTGCCCTGCGTCGCGGGATAGCGCTTGGCCGCGTGGTTGGCAAGCTTGGCCAGCACCTTGGTAGGCGCCACCCCCACGCACACCGGAACTCCCACCCAGCGAGCAATCCGCGCCTGAATCTGCTGCGCCAGTGGCAACAGCTCCACCTCCCTAACCAACGACAGGTCCAGAAACGCTTCATCGATGGAATACACCTCAACCTGGGGCACCAGGGTTTCCAGGGTCGCCATCACCCGCTGGGAAATATCGCCATACAGACCATAGTTGGATGAAAAAACCTCAACCTTGTGGCGGGCAATCAAATCACGGGCCTGGTGAACCGGCATACCGGTTTTCATTCCCAGCGCCTTGGCCTGTGCAGACCCAGCCACAATGCAGCCGTCATTGTTGGAGAGCACTACCACAGGTCGCCTCTGCAGATCCGGACGGAACAAGCGCTCACAGGCAGCATAGAAACTGTTGCAATCGACCAGGGCAAACACCGCGTTACTCTCCTTATTCTCCCCCAATGACTCCCGATTCCTGCGCCGCCCGACTGCCGCCCCGCAAGGCGTGCAGGCAAAACGTCACCACGCCAAAAAGATCGACACCATCTTCACCGATAGAGATCGGCGCATAGGCCGCATTGCGGGGTTTAAGCATGGGAGTCGGCAGTAGCTGCAGTTCCTTTACGGTGAACTCGCCCTGCAGCGAGGCAACGACCACATCGCCGGCCACGGCTTCCAGTGAGCGATCCACAATCAGGATGTCGCCAGAAAAAATACCGGCATCAACCATGGAATCCCCCTCCACGCGCAACAGGAAGGTGGACGCTGGCCGGCGAATGCATAGCCGGTTCAGATCCAGGTGCTCATCCAAATACCCCTGGGCCGGAGACGGAAACCCCGCAGAAATGCGTTCACTGAAAAAAGGCAGGGCAGACATAACAACACACCGGAAATCGACAGTCGGCCAAGCATGGCAAAATACTGTCATTATGTACAGTTATCATGTCATCCAAAGCTCATCCGGTAGTACTCCCCACACGTGAAATCAATCACAAGAACGCGACAAAACGACAAGCAACGCCTATCCATCCGCTGCAACGGCTGACGTAACTTACGGTGATACACGTTATGCGCCCGCACGAAGTAAGCAGGAGGCCACCATGAGCAACAATAATCATCACCGCTGGATGTCCGATTTTCTGGAAGAAATGGGGCTCCCCGCCCGGGCCGAATTTCAGGGCTATGTTCTATTCGACCTGAAGCAGAATGCCTTTATCGCCACCAGCAGACACCACCAGGAAGGCTCGCATCAGCGGCTGGTCAAACCCTGCGCCTGGGCCCACTGCTACCCCTACATCATGCACGCCAGCGACGCCGCCAGCATGCTGGGCAGCGAATATGAAATTCGCGCGCTTTTCCGGCTCGACGGCCGTCACCTGTCCTGTTCCGTGTGATTGGGTGTAGCCAAGGGACTGTAGATTCAACGCAAGACGCCCGGAGCTCAACGCTGGATGCTTAAAACCTAAAGTCAAAATCCCATCGCCATTTTGTTGGAGCGACCCTGTGGGCATAAAGGTCAGGAACCTAGGGAACCCGTCAACAAGGGCAGCAGTGATGTGACTTTCGATTCATTGCCTCTGACATCAAGCGTTTTGCATCTGGCCCAGACATAAAAAAAACCGCCAAAAGGCGGTTTTTTTTATGTCTGGAGCGGGTGAAGAGAATCGAACTCTCGTATGCAGCTTGGGAAGCTGCCGTTCTACCATTGAACTACACCCGCCTGTTTGAAACGGCAATATAGTCAAAAGCCGCGGGCTTGGCCAGTGTTGAAGCAAAGTCTCCAAGGTTTCGACAAGTCGCTGTTTAAAAAGTGCATTGGGGATTAACGTGAATAACTGGCTTCTAGTCGTTTGATTAGCTTATCGCAAATAACCTGCATTTCCCGGACGCTAGGCGCCCGATGCCTGACGCAAAACCCAATAGTCTGATTGCCTGATCGCTATTGCGTTACCTCTTTTGAGGGACATTCAGGGAATAGTCGGGTAGTACGTTTTGAGAAGAGCGCATAGAAGCCAAGGTTTTCAGGTTTTGAATGCAAGCGTGCGTCGTCGGGCATCCGGCGCCCTGCGGTTGCCAGAGTTGGATAATGAAACAAATCCTGAAATCGGCTCATCACTCAATCCCGCGATGAACCTTTAAAAGCGAGTCGGCGCACAGACAAAGCAGTTGCCAGCGTCCGTTTCGATGCGTATAGAAGAGACAAGCATCAGCAAAAGAAGGATACACACCATGCCAGTGGCATTTATCAGTGGGGGCCGGGGGTTTCTCGGCGGACATATCATCGACCAGCTGCTCGACAAACAATGGGAGGTGGTTGCACTGGTGCGGCCCAACAGTGATGCCAGTGCCCTACATGCCAAAGAAGGCGTGTCGGTGGTGCAGGCGCCCCTGGATAATGCCACCGAGCTGGCGTTGGTGATGCCTGCAGCGCCGGATGCTGTTTTCCATGTGGCTGGCAATACCAGCCTCTGGCGCCGCGGCAATGCCCAGCAATACCGTGACAACGTACTCGGTACCCAGGCCATGGTCAGTGCCGCCCTGAAAAACGTGGCCGGTCGCTTTATCCATACCTCATCCATCTCCGCCTGGGGTATTCAGGAAAACCCGATCAACGAGCTGACGCCATCCAATGCCGCCAGTGACTGGATCGGCTACAACCGCACCAAGCTTCTCGCCGAGCAGGAAGTGGAAAACGGGATTCGCCAGGGGCTCGACGCGGTAATCATGAATCCCTGCGGCATCATTGGAGCCGGCGACACTCATAACTGGTCACAAATGATCCGCATGATCAACGACGGCAAACTGCCCGGCGTGCCGCCAGGGGGCGGGAATTTCTGTGCGGTGGAAGAAGTGGCCCGGGCCCACATTGCGGCTTTGCAGCACGGTGTCTGCGGTGAGCGTTATATTCTGGCCGGCGTGGAAGCCAGTTTCCTGACGCTGGTCCAGACCATTGCCGGCCAACTTGGCCGCAAGGCACCGCACCGCACCGTGCCCCCCGCCGTGCTGAAACTGGCTGGCCAACTCTACCCCATCGGCAGCCTGTTCACCGGTAAAGAGCCCAACCTGACCCCGGAAAAGGTCGCCCTGATCACCAGCCGCGTACATGCCGACGGCAGCAAGGCCGTAGAACAACTGGGTTTTAATGATCAGGTGCCGCTGGCCACCATGCTGGAAAACTGCATCGCCTGGATGGCCCGGGAGCAGATGCTGTAAGCGCCTGCTAACAGTTTTCCGTGCGCCAGATGCCTGAGGTAAGACAACACACTGCGCGAAAGGCTGCCGCTATCCCGGAATCCCTTCTGAGGAAGGATTCAGGCATCCAGTGCTCGCCCAGACTGGATAGAAAAACTTCCCCTGAAATTTGCTCACCGCGCAATGGCGGTAGCCCCAAAGCTACAACACTGCCCGGTAGACACGGAATCGGGTGGTTTCGCTGGCCACCTGCACATGGCTGAAGGCATCGTCCAGCCACTGCACATAGGGCAACTCACGGTTGGCCACCAGCCACAGTACCCCGCCGGACTTGAGGTACTTGGGCGCGTCGGCAATCAAGCGACGGGTAATATCCGTGGTGCGCTGGCGGCGGTCATGGAACGGCGGGTTAGTGACCACCATATCCACACGCCCCTGAATCGGGGAAAACAGGTCACCGCCCATAATCCGACCTTGCAGCCCATTACGCGCCAGGCTTTCAGTGCTGGCCGCCACCGCGCTGGCGCTCACATCCACGCCCTGCACCTGCCAGCCATGGCGAGCCAGCCAGACGCTAATCACGCCCGCGCCGCAGCCCATATCAATCACTTTCCCCGGCTTACCCAGTGTGTGCGACTCCATGGCTGCCAGCAGAAGCGCACTGCCCTCATCCAGGCGGCCGCGGCTGAACACTCCGGGATAGCTGATCGCTTCCTGATCAGCCACCTCCAGCACAGTGCCCCAGGCTTGCAGGGACTGCTTTTCACCCGGTTGTAACAAGCCGCTATACAGCTTGCAGTGGCGGGCACTGTCTTCGAGCACGGACGCATCCACATGGGCATCCAGGTATTTCAGCGCACCACGGATGCCGCCCTTCGCCGGCCCGACCAACCAAAACTCGATGGGCGCAGTAATTTCACCGGCTAGCCAGTTAAGCAAAAATCGTAACCGATCGATGGACTTGGGCAAGGGCAGCACCAGCAAGTCCGTCCCTTCCGGCACGGTCGGCGCAGGCGCCCATTGTTGTGCACCGATGGTGTAGTCGTCCGCATGCACATGCACCGTAGCGTCCACCGCCAGGGTTTTCAGGGCAGGATCATTGGCATCCACCACCAGCACATTTCTGCCGGCAAAGGCATCGGACTGGCGCAGCAATAGTTGTGTTGTATTTTCCATGGGCTCGGCTCAAAGAATCAGCGGCGGCAGTATAGTGCATAACAGCCTTGTCCGGACAAGGGCGCTCCCTTCCCCCCCCCCAAGACCTGACCCATAAGTACCAGCCCTCGTAAGTTTTACATAATCGCCACGCCATCCGGGCAAACCTGCCGTTAGAATCAGCAGATTATTCCGACGATGTGGAGGCTTCAAATGGTTCGCACTGCGCCATTAACTCGCGCTGCACTGTTTGCCTGCTGTCTGTTTTCTTCGTTGGTGGTTACCGCTACGGAAAGCGATAACTTCCACCAGGCACTGGACGCAGCACGCAACGATGACTGGGAAACCCTGTCCCGGCAGCAACAGGCCCTGGGGGACCAGCACCCCCTGCAAGCCTATCTGGACTTCCACCGGCTGCGCGCCGCCCTGCCCCAACTAGACGCAGACAAGGTAAATCAGTACGCCGAACAATACCCAGACTCACCTTTACCAAACGATATTCAACAGCTTGCCATTGTCGCCTACGGCAAGGCAGAAAAATGGCAAACACTATTGGCCATTACCGATAGCGCCCCCAACGGGGTGGCACTGAGCTGCTATTACCACCAGGCACAATGGGAAACCGGCGACCATGCCGCTAAAAAAGCGGCCCTGCAGGCGGGCAAAGAACTCTGGGCCACCGGCCAGTCCCGCCCCAACAACTGCGACCCACTGTTCAACGCCGCCCGTGATGCCGGCGTCATCGGCGATGCACAAATCTGGGAACGCCAACAGCTAGCCTTTGATGCCAACAGCGCCGGGCTGATGCGTTATCTGGATGGGATGTTGGCAGATAGCCCCTACGCCACCGCCAGCGAATGGCTGCAAACCCTGTACCGCAACCCGGACAAGGTCGCTGATCTGCCCCGCAATATACCGGCCCCACAACGCCAGGTGCTGCTCTCCGCCGGCCTGCGCCGCTGGGCCTATAAAGACACCGAAGCCGCGCGAAAATGGTTCGACACGCAAAGCAAAAAACAGGGCCTCGCCGACCCGGCGCTACGCGAGCGGGCCGGCAAGCGTATTGCCTGGTACTCCACCATTCGCGGGGTGGAAGACAATCGCCAGTGGCTGGATAACTGGCTGGCAACGCACCCGGAAACCCAACTGGTAGAACAGCGGGCCCGGCGTACCGTGATAGAACAGGACTGGAAAGCCCTGGACGAGTGGGTTATGCGCCTGCCCCAAGGCGACCGTGAAGATTCCCGCTGGCTATACTGGCGCGCCCGAGCCCTGGAAAACACCGGCCAGCCGGATCAGGCCCGTGAGCTTTACCAGCAGGCCGCCCAGCAACGTAATTTCTTCGCTTTCCTGGCCGCAGACCGCCTGGGCGAGCCCTACCGTTTCTCTGAACAAAAACACACGCCCTCTGCCACTTTCACGCCGCCGCCGGCGATCACCCGTATCCGCATGCTGCGAGCACAGGATGAACCCTACCTGGCGCATCAAGAATGGATGTGGCTGATGTGGCACAGCAACAAAGAACAGCTGGCGGAACTGGCCGATTACGCCCTAACGCAAAAATGGTACGGCCTGGCCGTACAGGCATCTATTCAGGCCAAGGCCTGGAACACCCTGGCATGGCGTTTTCCACCCGCGTATTTGCCATTGTTCCAGGAAGAAGCCAAACCCCATGACCTGGACCCCTGGCTGGCAATGGCCGTGGCCCGACGCGAAAGCGCATTCAATCCGCGGGCCCGCTCACCAGTGGGCGCCATGGGGCTAATGCAACTGATGCCCGCCACCGCCCGCAAGGTGGCCAACGACGCCAACATGGGCAAACCCACCACCAAAACCCTGCAGGACAAACACACCAACATCACCCTCGGCAGCCGCTATCTGGCAGAGCTTCTGGGCGATTTTAACGGCAACAGGGTGCTGGCTCTGGCCGCCTACAACGCGGGCCCGAGTCGGGTGAATCGCTGGCTGGAGAACGCCGAAGACGGCGTCCCCGCAGATGTGTGGATCGAGTCCATCGCGTTCCGTGAAACCCGGGATTATGTGCAGGCAGTATTGACCTACCGGGCCTTATTCGTGGGCATGCACGATGATCAGCCGCGCAGCAACCAGCTGCTAACTCGTGAAGAAAATGACGGGCTTTATTCCCTGACTATGCTGGATGAGGACTGACCGCAAGCCTGGGTCAGTCCAACTGGCGGATGTGGTAATCCAGTCGTGCCGCCGCTTTCGCATGGCTCAATGCCGGCGTAGCGGCGATGCGTCGGCGCAGGTGGATACTGCGCGCCGGCTCGCGGGTAAAGGCGATCACCGCGTTATGGCAATCGCTACAGGATAAGCGAAAGCGGCTGCTGAAACCTTTCATGGCGCGACGCCCGGAGACCGGGCTGTCGCGATATTCCTGCCAATCACCGAAATTCATAATCAAGGTGCCGGCGTCCGACAGGTTTTTGCGCAAGCAACCAAGCCAGTCCGCATCGGCGGGCACCGCCCGGCTGACCTGCTCATTGCTCGGCGCAAACAGGTCTTCGATGATCAAGTCGAACGGCTCCCCCTGATAGTCACGCAGCCATTGCTGCGCATCACCCTGCCAAGTTTCCACCCCGAACGCCTCAATGCCAAACACCTCACGGGCCACCTGCAGGTGCGCGCCGTCCAGCTCTACCGCCGTCAACACATCCGGATCCAGCAATTTGCGAACCGGAGGAATCAGCGAGCCGCCACCCAGCCCCAACACCAACACTCGACGAAACGTCGCGGGCTCATGCAACAGGGCCGGTAGCCACAACAAATCCCACACACTGCCGGTAAGCAAGCGTTTAGGATGAAACTCCGAATGCTGAACGCCGTTGGCATACAGTCGCAGCGTCTGCCCCGCGCGCTTAACCTCGTAGCGCACACCGTCCTTCTCCGTTTCCCAGATCGATGCCACCGATTATTTTTCCAACGTCAACGTCAGCCCTGTCACCGGGCCATCCACTTTGGATTCTTTTAAGTACACCCGGGATTGCTCAATCTGGAACTGCTGCACCAGAGCCGCCTTGGCATTTTCCGAACGCAAACGCGCCAGCTCCACCAGCTGTGCTTTATCCACTGAAGGTGCCTCTGCAGTCACCATGGCATCCCAGGCACTGCGCGCCAGCACCGCATCGCGTTCATCGTCATCTTCCGGCAACGGCGCACTGGCCAGGGTTTCTACGTCACGGTTATAATCCGATTCATAACGGCGAATCAGCTTGCGGCGCCATTTCTTCTCCTGCACGGCAACATCGATATCCGCCCAGTCATCTCCCGCTACATCCTCACCAATCGCCTGACCGGCAATGGCCGTGCGATCCTCTGCGCTGGTGGTGCCCACCAACCCGATCTGCAGGTGCGGTTTTGCCGTTAACACCTTCGCCAGCGCCTGCAAAGAACCGGTCGTTTGCGCCTCCACTTCAGCATTGCCTGCCTCGAACGTAATCGTTTCCAGGTTCTCGCCGCCGGCCAGGCCAGCCAGCACAGAAAACGGTGCCGTCGCCGCCTTGACCACGATATTGGTCAGCACCTTGAGAATCATGCCGCTAACACTAAAGCTCGGATCATCCAGATCCCCGGACATCTTCACCGGCAAGGTAATTTCACCGGAGCGACTGCGCAGCACCGACAGACCCAGTTTTACCGGCGCCCTCACGGCTTCCTCGCTGGGCACTTTTTCACCCAGATAAAACTGGTCGGCGAGAATATCGGAGACACTGTTCAGGTGATTTTTCTCAACGGTGACCTCCGTATCCACCCCCAGCTGCCCCTTCTCCACCTTGTAGCCCAGGTACAGGCCGGTGTAGGGCGTCAGGCTCGTCATTTCATAATTGTGCAGCGAGACCACCATGTCCGTGGACAACGGTTCCGGGGACAAACGCCCCTTGATGGAAAACGGTGCATAGCGATCCACCTGCGCATTCAGATCCAGCCTCGCCGTACTTCCCGAACGGGTATCCAGATTGCTCACCGTGCCCGACAGCTGATACAAACCAATACGGAAATGGGGGCTCAGGGACAGATCCTCATGGCGTACCTGACTGCCTACCAGCCGGACCCGATCCACCGTCACTTGCCAGGGTTTGGATGAAGAAGCCGCCGCAGACGAACTGGATGAGCCGCTGCCCGATGGCATCGCCGCCTCGATGCGCGTAGACGCATCCCGCCCCTGGGAATCCACCCGGTGCAACATGTCCATGCCGGTCAATCCGATTTCACCAACCCGCACCCGCTGTGCAGCGGTGTCCAACGACAACTTTTTCACCTGTACCTTGTTGACCTTGATAAGGGGACGACCGCCTTCCAGCAGGTTAAAACCATCCATGCTCGCAGTGCCATTGACGGTAATGTTCGGACCATCGCCTTTCACCGCTGACTGCAAATCCAGATCCAGTTGACCGCTAGCCACTTTAAGTGGGGCTTCGCGCTCCAGCCACGGTGACAACGGCGCTAACGGCAGGCCGGACAGTGCCGCCTTGGCCGTTACCGACAACGGCGCCAACTGACCCTCACCGGAATGCGTCAACGCCCCCTGCTCCTGAATCTGCGCCTTGCCCTCCCAGGTAAAGGTGGCCTCTTCACCCAGAATTAAATTCTTCAGCGTGAATTCACCCTCAGTCAGGCTCACCGTTTGCGCCGGATTCAAAGTCCGGTCCGTAAAGCGGAAGGTATTGCCATCGACGTTCAGCGTTCCCAGGCGGGTCACCCAAACCGTCTCTGCTTCCTGAATCCGTTCTGCGGCTTCTTGTGCTTTTTCCTTCACCTCTTGCTTGCGCTGCTCGGCCTCCTCCGGATCCACTGGCAGGAAGAGCGTGGCAAGATCCAGCCCGTCAGCATTCAATACCGCATTCACTTCAGGCTGTCTGAGGTTCACCTCCGGCAGCGACACGTCCCGCTTGTCGCTGTCCACGGAAATTCCTGTCATCGTCAACGCAGGCACGCTGACACTGGGGGCTTCTTCACCCGGCTTCTGGATCTGCAATTCACGCAGCGTCAACTCGCCATTGCTCACCTCCACACGCGTACCCGGCTCCGTGGTGAACAGGTAATCCGTTTGCAGGTCCAGTTCACCGGAGGGCACGGTAAAACGCACCTCGTCGCGGGCCAGTTTGGCCAGTGACACCAGATCCACTTTCTCGATACTCAAGCGGCCCTGGGCCAGGAACGGCGAAAACTCAAAGCGCCCATCCCAATCGAAGGCACCGCCATCCGGCCCTTCCAGGCGTATCGCATAACCGTTCTGGTTTTCCCCTTTCGCCACGGTGGAAAAATTGGTCACCGTAAACGCCACAGGGAGCACCAATTGATGCGGCTCCTTACCGGCCGCTTCGGTGTAGCGCAAATCGCCATTGGTCAGGGCCAGCTCACCCACGGAAATATTGGGCAATGCGCCATCGTCCTGGGCAGCAGGCTCCGGCTCAACGTCCTCGGCACTGTCCGCCAATTGCGCCTCTATATGCTGAAGCACATCGTCAAAGTTGAAAACAGAACCGGGATTGCGCTGGGCACGCACCGTCAAGCCATCGAGATCGACCTGCCTGAAATGCCAGCTCCAGCGAAACAGCGACGACATTTCGAAATTCACATAAAGCTGGTTAAAGCCCAGCAGCACCTCAGTTTGCTCATCGTTGATGGCAAACCCCTTCACCGTGGTGCTCAACGCCAGCGGGTTAATCTTCACCTCACTGATCACCACCTCACGGCCGGTCAATTCCGCCAGCGCATCGCGGGCGTTATCACGCACCAGGCCGGGAGCGACAAAAAAGCCCAGCAGTGCATATAACAAATAGAGGCTGACCAGAATCAACAGTGTCTTGATCTTCCAGCTACTGCGCTTCCATGCCTGTGTGACTTTCACGCCCTTCCTCCCGCTGATACCGCTGATGTTCAAATCCTGACGCTATGGTAGCAGTTGGGCCGGACTGTGGCGCCCCAAAACCCATTGCAGCGCCTCCCGGGCTGTGGAGAATGAGGCCATTGATTTCAGGAGTCCGCCCCATGAGCAACAACTACCTACTCAACATGTACGAAAAAGCCTTGAAGCTGCCCGCCGGCCGCAAGCTTTTCTCCATGGTTTTCAGCCGCAAAGCCCCCTATTTCGCCACCATCACACCGACCATCGCTGAACTGCGTCCTAATTTCTGCAAGGTTACGTTCAAGAAGCGCAAAGGGGTGGAGAACCACATACAGACCGTCCACGTTATCGCTATCTGTAATGCGCTGGAATGCGCCATGGGCGCTATGGCGGAAGCCTCTGTACCCAAGCATTTGCGATGGATCCCCAAAGGCATGGATGTGAACTACACCGCCAAGGCCACCACCGACATCACCGCCACTGCAGAAGCCAAACCTGAAGACTGGAAACCCGGCAACCTGCCGGTAACCGTTAAAGCCATGCGCGACGATGGCACCGTAGTGGTAGAGGGCACCATCAATCTGTGGATCAGCGAAAAGCCGCAGAAATAAACGGCCAGAAAAGAAAGAACGCGATGCAAATCGCTGGTGCAAGCTGGCAGCAAACGCTGTTGCCAGCTTGCAATGAAAAGAGGTGTAGACCGCCTCAGAGATCGGTAGTCCTGCCGGCTCCCCCCACAAACGCTGCCGCCACGCTTGCCGCCTCAATAATCAGATCCTGCTGCTGTAAACCACTGCGCTTCAGTGGTTTAAAATCATGATCCCCACTGGGCAACCAGTGTAATTTTGCCTGCTCAGGCAGACCATAACGCGCCACTTCATCCGGTTTGCCAAAGGGGTCTCTCTCACCTTGGCATACCAGCATGGGCACCGTCAGGGCCGGCAGGTGATCGATGCGAGTTTTCTCCGGTTTGCCGGGCGGGTGAAAGGGGTAGCCCAGCGCAATGACACCAGCCACATCCACTGAGGCCACACCATTGCCCTGCGCCGCCAGCATGGAGGCCATGCGCCCGCCCATGGATTTACCGCCGATCCACAGTGGCAGAGCGCCATTGGGAGTCCCAGACAATTCAGCCGCCAGTACCCGGGCTTCTCTGACGCGCTCGGCAAACGCTGCCAGCAGCTTGGGCGCACGGTCCGGCGGGAATTTCCGTTGTTCGTCACGACGACGTTGCATATAGGGAAATTCAAAGCGCAATACGGCCACTGAGTGCGACGCGAATGCCGCCGCCATGGCGTTCATGAAGTCACTGTCCATGGGCGCTCCGGCGCCATGCGCCAATAGCAACAATGCAACAGGCTTGTGCGCCCGGTCGTACAGGCAATCCGCACCAAACCGCTCAGCCATACTGGCGCTCCCCTGCCAAAGAGTTATAACGCTGCCTGCAACGCTCGTAGCTGGATGCGCAATGCATCCCCGAACTCCACCTGAAATACATCCAGCGGGGGAGCTTTGATCACGGTGGCTACCACCGGCGCCGGTTGACTCACCGCCCAACAACCAATCACCGCTTGCTGCACCTGCATCAGGAAACGTATGACCTGATCTCCCTCCAGAGAAAAATCACCCTGAAGGCGCGCGGCCAGCTGCGCAAAGCTTGCCAGCAAGGCCTGCTTAAATTCCTGTGCCTGTGATTCATCCAGATTGTGTTCCAGCACGGTATGCAGAATAGAGGTCAACCGGCAGAACAACGGGCGGGCAATTAATAGCTCACTGATCGCCGCCCAGGCAGGCCCCTCCTGCGGCAAAGGCGCCTCAACCATGGCATTCAGTTCACTCAGATAGAGCGCCAGAAACAGCGCTTCTTTAGAAGGGAAATACCGGTACAACGCTGCCTTGGTCACACCAGACTGGCGGGCGATGGCCGCCAGGCTGATGGCCGCGAATCGCTGCTCGGCAAAAAACAGGGCCGCAGCCTCGAGAATTTGTGCGCGCCGCTCCGCCTTCTGTTCCGGGGAACGGGCACGTTGAAAAGGACAAGAATTCACGCTTGTAACAATCCAGCCAGTCGGCGGGTAATCATACGGGGCGAAAGCTTGCCGAGCCACACCATCAACAGGTTCTTCAAGCCAGGAATAACAATGGCGCGATGACGGCCGGCAAGCGCCTTGCTGACCACCGCTTCGGTGCTCATAGCGCCGGCCTTGAAAAGCAAGGTGTTGGTCATGTTGGCTTCCTGGGCAAACTCAGACGCGGTGGCACCGGGGCACAGTGCACTGACCGCCACGCCCTCTTTTTTCAGCTCTTCGTGCAGGCCTTCCGAAAACGACAACACAAACGCTTTGGAAGCGTAATAGATACTCATGTTCGGGCCGGCCTGGAACGCCGCAGTGGAGGCCACATTGATCACAAACGCCCCCTGCCCTGCCGTAGTGGAGTTGCTGAACGTTTTCAGCTGTGGCACCAACCGCCAGGTCAGATCCACCAACGCCGTCACATTCACCTGAATCATGTCCAACTGACGCTGCAGTGGCAGATCGGAAAAATCACCCCGGTCGCCAAAACCGGCATTATTGATCAAGCCGGTCAGTTCCACCTTTTGAGTGGCCATATCCGCCACCAGCTTTTCTGCGGCCCCCGCCTGAGCCAAGTCTGAGGCAATGCAGACGACTTCAAGGTTATGACGCTCACGAAGTTCACGGGCCAGCGCTTCCAGCCGGTCCAGCCGGCGAGCCGCCAGCACCAGATTGTGTCCCTGAGTGGCCATCTGGCGAGCAAACTCTTCACCAATGCCGGCACTTGCCCCGGTAATCAATACGGCTTTCATCGGACTCTCCTTGTAGACACAACGGAAATACGCGTGCCATCAATAACTTTAGTGACCATGGGTTACTAAATTAAAGGACAGGCCACTAAAAGTAAATAACCCAGAGTCACTAAACGGCACCCCACAAGCTCAACTGCCCGTGGGGGCCCGGCGGAATAAAACCACTGGCATCCAACTCCATCGATTCCCGCCCCGCCAGGCCGGCACTGCGGCAGGCAGAATCAAAACGCTGGCGCAACAGATGCGCCCAAGCGCCCTGCCCGCTTTGGCGCTGGTGCCAGCGGCTGTCATAGATAGCACCGCCATGCAGATCACGCATCACCGACATGACCTTTTCGGCCCGATCCGGGTAATGGTCCGCCAGCCATTCCTGCCACAACGGTCCCACTTCGTGGGGTAACCGCAGCACCACATAACCCGCCTGCTGGGCGCCCGCCATGGCCACCTGATGAACGATATCTTCCAGTTCATGGTCATTGATAAAGGGGATCACCGGCGCCACCAACACCGTGACCGGCACCCCGGCACGGCTCAGCTCGCGGACCACTTTCAGACGTTCTTTACCGCCGCTGGCACGAGGCTCCAGCTCTCCCTTGAGGCGGTTATCCAGTGTCGTTACTGATACCGCCACCGAAGCCCGCCCTGCCCGTGCCATGGGCGCAATCAGGTCCAGGTCGCGCAACACCAGGGTGCTCTTGGTAATCAGGCTAAAAGGATGCTGACAATCCACCAGTACCTGTAACAGCTCACGGGTAATGCGCCGCTCACGCTCAATGGGCTGGTAAGGGTCCGTCACGGTACCCAGCACAATGGGGCGGCAGCGATAGCCCGGTTTCCGCAGGCTGTCGCGCAATATCTCCGGAGCATTGTCCTTGCAAAAAATCTCGCTCTCGAAATCCTGCCCGGGGGACAGATCCACATAAGCATGGTTGGGGCGGGCGTAGCAGTAGATGCAACCGTGTTCGCAGCCCCGATAGGGATTGATGCTCTGTTCAAAGGGCAGGTCCGGGCTGCGATTGGTCATGATGATGCTATTGGCCTGCTCCCGGTGATAGCGGGTGGGCCGAGCGGCGGGTGGCGAGTCGGACTCGGAGTGGCTAACGGCAAAACGGCCAGGTAGCTGGCTCAGGGTGCCCCGGTTCGCTGCGCGCATAAACTTCACCTCTGCATATACTGTCTTTTTGTACAGTATATGCAGAGGTCGACCAACTCAAGTGTTATCCGGGCGCTAGCGGCGCCAAAACAGAGAACATTACAGGCTTCGCAATTTACGCAGCTCCCGCACCCCCACTGCCAGCGTCATGAAATCGTGGGGGCCGTCGGCCTGCAAGGTCTGTAAGCGGTGAATGCCGAACGCCACTTTGCGGCGGGATTTTTCTTCCCAGGCAGCAAAGCGCGCTGCTGCCGTGTCACCCTCATACTCGAGCACCTTGCCAGCCACTTGCCGGTGCAGGCGATAAGAATCTTCGCGCAGATTTGCCCGCGCCAATGCTTGCCAGCGATCCTGCACAGACAGATCCAGAATCGATGACAACAGCCACAGAATCTGCAGTTTGTCGCCCACCAGAAAGTACACTTCCGCCGCCAGCTTCAACGGCACCTGGGCCAGCGACGCCAGCTCCACAATATCCGGGGCACACCCCAGCACCATGGTATTGGCCAGTAATTTCGCCTCTTTTTCTGGTACGCCGTCATCTTTCATGCCGTCCACGGCCTGGTCCCATTCCTGCCGATAGCTGCCCGGCAACGCCGCCGGCAGCATGCTTTCCAATTCGGCGATGGCGTCGCGGTAGCGAGCCACCGCCTCTGCCACCGGACGGCGCCCCCACTTGTAATGAATCAGCCAGGTGGTCACGTGTTTCATCAACCCGATCACCCGGCCATAAAGCCGCAGCTGTACCTGGCTGTCCACGCGCCCGTCCAGGCCATCCACCGGCGCCCAATACAGATCACCATCGAACACCGCATGAGCCATGGCGTAAGCCTTCACCAGTCGGTGCAACGACAAGCCGTGTTCATCCGCATAGCGATGGGCAAACGCAAAGCCCATGCGGTTAACCACCGCATTGGCCAGCACCGTGGCGATCAATTCCCGTCGCAGGCCATGATTAAGCAGGTCGTCCCCGTAGGACTCCACCAGTTCCTGGGGGAAGTAGTGCAATACATCGCGATCGAAGAAGGTGTCGTCGGGCACATCCGAGGCCAGCAAGGCATCGAACAGCGCATTCTTGGTATAGGACAACAACACCGACAACTCTGGTCGGGTCAGCCCTTTGCCGCGGGTGCGGCGCTCACCCAGAGATTCGTCATCCGGCAGGAATTCCACCGTGCGCACCAGCATGGCCTGACGTTCCAGGGTACGCAGGTGATTGGCGTGTTCATCCAATCGTGATGCGGCGTTATATTCCAGCAAGCTAAGCGCCAAGCTTTGCACGTAGTTATCGCGCAGCACGGCGTCGGCCACATCATCGGTCATTCTGACCAGCAAAGGATCACGGGTATCGCGGTCCAACCGGCCATCACGCAAACGCTGGTTAAGCGGAATCTTGATATTCACTTCCCGGTCGGAGCTGTGCACGCCGCCGGAGTTATCGATGGCATCGGTGTTGATATGCCCACCGTTAAGGGCAAATTCAATACGGCCCAGCTGGGTCAGCCCCAGGTTGCCGCCCTCGCCCACCACCTGACAGCGCAGGTCTTTGCCGTTCACGCGGATGGCGTCATTGGCCCGGTCACCCACCTGCCCATGGCTTTCGTTGCTGCCTTTCACATAGGTGCCAATACCACCATTCCAGAGCAGCTCCACCGGGGCCTTGAGAATGGCCATGATCAACTCGGCGGGGGTCAGCGTCCGCTCGCTGATACCCAAGGCCTCGCAGGCCTGTTCGCTAAGCTCAATGCTCTTGGCGCTGCGCGACCAGACGCCGCTACCCTCAGACATGGCAGCGCGATCAAAGTCATCCCAGGTAGCGCCTTTGGTGGTGAACAGGCGCTGGCGTTCAGCAAACGTGGCCGCCGGATCGGGGCTGGGATCAATGAAAATATGTAAGTGATTAAAGGCTGCCACCAGCTGGATCTGTTCTGACAACAACATACCGTTGCCGAACACATCACCGCCCATGTCGCCAATGCCCACCACGGTGAAGGGCTGGGCCTGAATGTCCTTATCCTGTTCCCGGAAGTGACGTTTCACGCTTTCCCAAGCGCCGCGGGCGGTAATCCCCATTTGCTTATGGTCGTAACCGGCACTGCCACCGGACGCAAAGGCATCGCCCAGCCAGAAGCCGTATTCATCCGCCAAGCCATTGGCAATATCAGAGAAAGTCGCGGTGCCTTTATCCGCCGCCACCACCAGGTAGGGGTCATCGCCGTCATGTCGCACCACTTGTTCCGGCGCCACGATCGCGTCGCCTTCACGATTGTCGGTGATATCCAGCAGGCCTCGGATGAACTGCTTGTAGCATGCGATTCCTTGTTGTTGCCACGCTTCGCGGTCACCCGGTGTGCCGCCTTTCACCACAAAACCGCCCTTGGCGCCCACCGGGACGATGATGGCGTTCTTAACCATTTGCGCCTTGACCAGGCCCAGCACCTCGGTGCGGAAATCCTCGCGCCGGTCGGACCAGCGCAGGCCGCCACGCGCCACGGGCCCACCGCGCAGGTGAATACCTTCCATGGTGGGTGAATACACAAAGGCCTCATACATGGGGAGCGGCGGCGGCAGCTCGGAGACTTTCTCTGGGTCGAGTTTCAGGCTGACATAGGGTTTGTCGTGACCCGCCGAATCCTGCTGGTAGAAGTTGGTACGCAGCCCGGCCCGTACCACACTCAAGAACGCACGCAGCACCCGGTCCGCATCCAGCGAGGCCACGCTGTCCAGTTCATGGTCCAGATTCTGCGCCAGTTTCAGCCCCTCACTATCGCGGCGGCTGTCGGTCAATTGCGGGTCAAAGCGGGTCTCGAAAAGCTGCACCAGCAGGCGTGCAATACGCGCATGTTCCGCCAGCAACTCTTCCATGTAGTTTTGCGAATACGGCAACCCGGTCTGGATCAGGTATTTGGTCAGGGTGCGCAAACACACCACTTGCCGGGCATTCAGGCCCGCCAGCAACACCAGCCTATTAAGGCCATCGTTTTCGGTATGGCCATTCCAGCATTGCAGAAAGGCCTCTTCGAAATAACGCTTTTGCTGCACCGGCCCCAGCGAACACTCCCCATGGACCTGCACGTCGAATACCTGAATCCAGCGAGGTTCGCCGTCACGGGGCGTTACCCGAGTGGGGTTCTGGCGCACCACCCGCAAGCCAAAATTCTCCAGGGCCGGCAAGACATCGGACAGCCCGATGGGATTGCTAAGGCTGTAAAGGCGCAGGCTGGTCGGGCACGCTGCACCATCCGCATCGGTGACGGCCAGACTGGGCAACACCGGCTGGTCCGCAGACAGCTGCGTCAGGTATTGCAGGTCGGCAGCCGCCTCCACTGCACTGTGTGCTTCCCGGTAACCCAGGGGAAAGGCCTCTCCGTAACGCAGGGCCAGGGCAGCCCCGTCATCGGCCCGGCTGCCCACTTTGTCGCCCTGCTCATCCTGGTAGTCACTTTCCCGCAACACTTCCCATAACTGGTCAGACCAGGAACGGGTAATTTCGATCAGCCGCTGCTCGACCTGACTATCGGTCATGGCCAACTGTGTACCTTGGGGAATGCGCACAATGCAGTGAATACGGGCTAAGCCTTCACGGAGGAAATCCACCGTACGCTCCACCGAGCGGCCGTTGCACAGCGTCATCAGCTCGGCGGTGACTTTATCGCGTAATTCCCGAGAATAGCCTTCGCGGCTCAGGTAAATCATGCACGAATAAAAACGCCCATAACGGTCCCGGCGCATGAACACACGCAGATGGTGACGATCGCGCAGGGCACGAATGCCCATGCAGATGTCATACAGCTCTTCTTCGCTGCACTGGAACAATTCATCGCGGGGCAGCTGGTAAATAATGTCGCGCAGGTGTTTGCCTGAGTGTGACCGTTCCGGGAGCCGGGAGCGGTCCAGTACGTAGTTCACCTTGCGGCGAATCAGGGGAATGTCACGGGGCCGGTTGATATAGGCATCCAGCGAAAACAGCCCAATATAACGGTCAGTGCCTTCCACCGAACCATCAGCAGCCAGGCGCTTCACGGACACCACATCCATATAATGCGGATGGTGAATGGGCGAGCGCACATTGGCTTTGGTCACCACCACCAAGCGGCCATGGCGGATGTATTTGGCCATTTCGTCGTGGGGGGCAATAAATTCATCTGCATTGGCGTAGGGGCTGGTGGGCCGAGCCAGACCAAGACCCGCCTCGTCGACCAGATGCAACTGCATGCCGTCGTGCACCGCTTGTGCCTCAGAACGGGCATACCCCAGAAAAGTGAAGTGATCTTCAGACAACCATTCGATAAAGCCGGTAGCTTCGTTCAGCTCCTGCTGGTCTCGCTCCGGGTAACTGGCTGACAGGTTGGTACGGGTGGCCTCCAGGTTTTCCAGCATGGGCTCGAAATCTTCCACTACCACGCGCAGGTCACCCAGCACACGCTCCAGAATATCCTGCAGGCGGGCGTAGTCCTCATCGTCGGCCAACGGCTCGAATTCCACATAAATCAGGGATTCCGCTGGCTGTTCGCCATCGCCCACGCCCGCTACTTGCGTGAGATGCCCGTGGGCATCGCGGCGAACCTGAATCACCGGGTGCACGGTCCAGTCGATGGCGGTACCGGCATCACGCACCGCCATGGCCACGGAATCCACCAGAAACGGCATGTCTTCCGTCACCGTACGCAGGGCCGCAAGCCCGCCGGGCCGGCATGGTGGTTTCAGGTGAATCAGAGTTTCGCCGGGGTGGCGTTGGTGCGCCATCAGCCAGTGCTGTTGGGCGATATGAAACAGTTGTTCAGGGGGACGGGCTGTCAACGCCGCCAAGCTGCTCATTTCATAATAGGCAGCGAGAAAACTGCGAAACAGAGACTGATGGTCAGCCCCAATGTGGGCAGTGACCTGCCCTTCCAGCTGGGCCTGCAACAGCGCCTGGCGTTGAGCGATGTCATCCTGCATCGAAACCTCCGGCGTCCTTGTTACTACGCAAAGTGACTGCGCAAAGCCGGGTCATGTGAGAACTCACAGTCTCCGGAATGTCGCCAGGCCGGCCGGGCACGCCCCGCAGGCCCTTTCGCTCACTCTATACCGGTGGCTGCGACCAATACCAGCCTGCCGTTTCAAGTAATAAAAACAAACCATCACGACAACAGGGAGACAGTCGGGGATCGCTCTGCGAGTAAGAGAAGGAAGGGAACGGTCGGCCGGTCAATTCAGTCTAGTGTGGCGCACTCTTTTGCGGGTAACTGATCGATCCACTGGCGTACCAATGCCACTGCATCATGGTCCGCAAGGCTGCGGCCCAGTGGCGGCATCATGTCTTTGGCTGTATCGGTATGGCGTTCGGCACCGAGCCGGAACGGCAACACGGATTCAGCCGCATTGCCGGGCACGATATCGTAGGTAAGGCCCAACGGCCCACCGTAATAGCCTTGCGCCCGGTTGCAGATGCCATAGATGTAATCGGTCGGGTCACGCCACATTTCCAGCCGCAGACCCGACAGCGCGCCGCTGCCCACATCGCTATGACAGTGGCTGCAGTTGGTATCCAGGTAGGAACGCACACGCAGGTCCAGCGGTTCGCTGGTGTCATGCCAATCCGCGGCGCGGGGCCAACTCGCCGGGGCTGGAGCATCGGCCAGCATGCCGTTTTCCTGCCAGTAAACCAGCTGGTTCCTGGCTCCATCAGCATAGGAAAAATCATGATTCAGCTGCCGAACCGTTGTACCCAGCGGCGTCATGACTTCATTGTCAGTACGGCCTTGGTGGCACTTGCGACAGGTCAACACATCGGGAATCTGGTAGCGGAAATCCTGCTGCACACCGTCGACCATGACATAGGTGTCGATGACCTTGCCGGTGCGGGCCAGGGTGGCGTCTTGCCCATCGGCTTGCCACTGGTACGGCAACCCCACCCAGCCTGCCTCCCGGTGGATCAGCAGGCGGGTTTCCATCAAACGATCATTACCGCTGCCCGGGCTGACCGGCAGGGCAAAGGTTTTCACCATCACCGTGCCCACCGGGAATACCAGCCCAAAAGTGTCACGGTATTGCGCCGCGCTCCCCTCGGGCAGAAAAACAAATCGGTACTTGGTGGCGTGATCACTAAAAAGGCCACTGGCCGGGGCAAACTCTAGCCCCGGCGCAGTGGGGCCCACACGAGGATCACGGCCATCGGAAAAAAGCTGGTACTGAGACAAGCGCGGGCAGTTCACGTCTGCCAGCGCCTCCCAATTAGGCCCGTCGCTGTCGGCAAGACAGCGCGGGTCGGTGGTATCCGGCTCCGGCGCTGGTGCAGTGGCGGCCGTATCACTACCGCCGCCACTGCCACCGCACGCCGTCAACAGCAATAACAAGACGCTATATAGGCCGGTTCTTGTTATCACTGCATCACCTTCACTTCGAAGAACAGGACTCGTCAGGCAGGCTGTTGATCCAGGCTTCCACCAGAGCAACACCTTCCTCATGAATCAGTGCACGCCCCAGGCGTGGCATGCTGTCCTGCGGATTGGTGGTATCCATACGGAAATGCAGAATCGATTGATCCGCCTTGCCCGGCACCACGTCGTAGGTCATTTCACCCTGGTCATAGGCGATAGGGCCTTTGCAGACACCGTGCTTTTCTTTCTCGGTGTCATAGTCTCGCCAAAACTCCAGCTGCAAACCAGTATAGGCCGCGGTCCCGCCCACGCCGTGGCAATGGGCACAATTCACGTCCAGGTAGCCTTTCGCAGCGGCCATCAGTTGTTCATCACTGTAACCACTGATCAAGCCCGCATCGGCATCGTGATAGTTTGGCACCTTGTCCACCTGATCCAGAGCCGGCAAGCCGCTGAGAATGCCTGCGGAGCCCCAGTGGGTCAGCTGGTTTTCCGGGCCACTGCCATAGTCCATGTCTCCATTGAGATGGCGGGCCTTGGGCCCGATGGGAATAAACACATTGGTGTCGCCGTCATCATGGCTGTGACACTGCTTGCACTGGGCCTTATCGGGCACGGAATAGGTAAACGATTCCTGGGCGCCGTTATGTACCAGTGTCGCGGGCAGCTGTGCGCCCTGAATCCGATAAGTCGCCTCAGTACCTGCTTCGTTCCATACGTAAGGCAACGCGGTCCAGCCGCCGGCACGGTGGATCAGCAAACGGGTTTCCAGAAGGGTTTCCGTGTTCGTCTCCGGATCGTAACCGCGGTAGGCAGTATCCGCCGGCAGGGCAAAGGTTTTGGTAATGACGGTACCTACCGGAAATTCAAATACATCGTTTTCCTTGTAGGTCGCACTCTGTCCATCCGGCACGAACACCAAGCGGTATTTGCTGGTGTAATCGGAGAACAAAGGCGTGTTCAAATCGTAAGGCATGCCACCATGGGCATTCCGGGTGGGGTCACAGCTGCTGGCAAAGAGGTTGTAATCCGACAGCTTTTCCAGGTTGTCGTTTTCCAGTGCATCCCAGTTTACATCAGCGCTGTCACTGATCAGGCAGTTCTTGGCTACCGGGTCGCCGCCGTCCGACGTACCGCCACCACTGCCACCACTACCACCACCACCACCGCCGCAGGCAGACAGCACAGCGGCGGTAGAAAGCAGGGAAATCTGCATCAAGATTTTCATGTCATAACTCCTGCTTCGGGGCGGCCAAGGCCACCCCGAAATCAGACAGGTAGAAAAGATAAACAAACGTTAGAGGACAGGGGCCGGCTTGCAGTGCTCGCTGGTGGTGTCGTCGACGCCACAACCAAACTGCTCACCCTTGAAGGTCAAGGTAGCCGCAGGCAGCGCGGGCTGGCTGCAATTCAGCAGATCAGTGCCCACGGACGGGCTCAGCGTCGGGCCGGACATGGTGGCAGCGGTGGCCGGGTCGTAGGGGTAGCCGATCAGGGTGTCGCCGTTGTTCTGGAAGCAAACCTTCTCGCCCTCTTCATAAGCGTCGGCCACTGGCAGCAAAGCGCTGCTGTTAGCCAGCTGCTCGCCTAGACCGTCATACAGGATGCCCGGCCACTGCAGTTCCGGAGTCAGCGTGAACAGCGTAATCATGTCCTGAATCAACGCCCCGTTCGGTGCGGAACCGGCATTGGTGATAGCGTTATCGTGCACATGGATATTGCGCACCAGCGGCAGCCAACCGTCGGCGATGATGGACTGATAATCGGGACCCGCTGCGTTTTCATCGGCGATAAAGAAGCTGGTCACCGCCACCGCCAGGGTGTCGTGATCGGCAATCTCGTTATCAAAGATTTCAACATCATCAGTGGACAGAACAATGACACCGGTACCCGGCGGTACGATATGAACGCCACCCGGGTTGCTGCTGCTATTGGCAAAGTTCTTGGTGTTGTTTTCAGTCACGGTGTTACCGAAGACCCGCACACCAGAACCATAGGTGCCATTACCGATGGGCAGATCAAATACCAGCAAACCACCGGTATTGAAACGGGCGATATTGTTGTACATGTCCGCACCGGTGGAGTTCTCGATTTCGATCCCCGCCACGTTGTATTCGGCCACGTTGTTGCGCACAACAATGTTCTGTGACTGCCCCACATAGACACCGGCATCCGCAGAGCCGCGAACGTAGCTGTTTTCCACCAGCACATTGCTGCTTTCTACCGGGTACAGACCGTAAGCGCCATTGCCCTTGTCCGGCTCACCTTGCCATACAGTCGCGGTATAGTTGATACGCACGCCATCGGCATGCTGGAACTTGATGGCATTGTTAGCCGCTTCCACCACCGCCAGTCCGTAGACTTCCACATCATTGATGTTGGTGATAAACAGGCCGTCATCACCCACGGAATTGCTGAAATCCAGGATGGTTTTGTCCATGCCTTGGCCACAAATCGTGATATCGGCAATGCGAGCCCCACCCAGTTCCCCATCCAGCGTCAGCGTATCGTTCAGGTCAAAGCGGCCTTCCGGGAATACGATAACGTCACCATCCTGAGCATCAAGGAAAGCAATCTTTGCACTATCAGTAAGGTTATTGGTGTCCAGCACGATGGCATCTTCACCGCCACAGGCGATCTCCTGCTGAGGTACATCGGCAGGCATATCCTGGGGGAACTGATATCCCACCGGATTCTCCCCCCCGTCGGTAGCGCCACCGCCACCACTGCTGCTGCCACCGCCACCACAGGCAGCCAAAGATACGGCCAGCGCCAGTGGCGCCAACATGGCCACCGCCGGCGATGATACGAATTTATTCTTATCTGATTTCATTATTATCACTCTCCCTAACATCAGGACAAAAGCGTGACGTAAGTCACCGTTTTGAGGGTTTACGCGCCACACACATCGCAAAATGGTGCGTTATCACGCACATATCGATGTACTATCGTACGAAGTGGCTACTTTACGAGGGAGAGAAAACGCAACATATGGCGCCAGACGCCAGCCAAACAGGGAGTGTGTCGCCAAAAACCAATGCCGTTTCAAAACAACGACATAAGAATAAAAGATTAGAGGCAACCCATGTTCAGCAAACACATATCCATGTTCCGCAGTGACCTGCGTTACTGGCAGCGCCAGGGGCTCGATCTGCTTGAACTATTCACCAGCGCCAGTTTGCCGGCATCACTACTGACCGAGAATGATGAGCGCCTGGACGTATCAGCCATTCACCGGCTGTTCGAGCAGGCGGAAAGAAAGCTCGGCGACCCCGCCATGGGCATTCGCATTGGCCAACAAATTCTCCTCCCCGATATCGCCCCGCTGGGTGATGCCTTGCACTACTACCGCGATGGCTGGCAGGCACTGAAAGTCCTGGAGCAATACTGGTCGTTACTCACAGAAGCCCAGCAAGTCACCATTCACCTGCAAGGCGAGAGTGTGGCGGTGCGCTGCGGTGCCAACGGTGATGCTCCACTCCATACCATGCAAACCCATGCCGTTCTGAGTGGTTTTTTGCGTCTGGCAGATGTGGCATTGGGCGTGCAGGCCAACGACGACGTCCACGTTCACTTGCGGGAGAGCACCGCCCACACCGAGCTATTCAGCGCTTTATTGAAGGCCCCGGTCACTGCGAGTTGCGAGCACGATCAGGTGCTATTCCCTGCCCGTATTCTCGATACGCTCAACCCCAATCACGATGACGAGCGTTTTCAGCAAGCACTGATTCACTGTGATAAGACCCTGAATTCCCTGCGCGATCACAACCTGATTGAGCTGATTCGCGACCGCCTCCGCCATCAACTGGAGGGAGGTCATTACGACCAGCAGGCGCTGGCCAACAGCCTGAACATGAGCGTGCGTAACCTGCAGCGGCGGCTCAGCGCGCAACACACCCGCTTCCGGGATTTGCTGGATCAAGTCCGCGCAGAACTGGCCGAGCAACTGGTCCGCTACAGCGAGTCAGGTTTTGCCGAAATCGCTCAGCAGCTGGGTTACGAAGACCCCTCGTCATTCAACAAGGCCTTCAAGCGATGGCTTGGGCTGCCCCCCGGCGAATACCGGACGCGGCATCTGGACTCGCCCCCCACCGCATAAGTCGCAGAGAGGGACGAAAACCAGGGGCGAGAAAGAAAGGAGAAAATAGAAAAGGACGGCACTCCAAACGCGATAACGCTACCCACTGGGCAACGTTATCCGCTACGGAACCGTTATTGCCAACGTACCCCTAGGCGACAAGTCGGGTTACTGCACGGATTCCGGCTGCACCAGAACCCAGGGCGGCAGTACCACGGTCCACAGGCCTTTATCATCCGCGAACCACGCCGCCGCCTGTTCATCGGTGACCTTGTCCACCTGAGCTTTATCACGCCACAGGGCAATCATCTCGGCTTGATCGTCTGAAAACGCCAGCGCCACCTCGATCAGATCCAGCTCTGGCGCCACATAGACCGTCTGCCCACGGGCGAAAAACGGCTGCAGCTCTTGCCAGCTGGCCTTGGCGGTTTCCTGGTTCAGTTTGGCTTTGAGGATTTCCCGCTGTTCCGCTTGCTCAGACATGACCGACTCCTACTGTTAAGCGGGGCATTATCGGTGTTCTGTTACGGGCAATCAAAGGAAGAGCGGTAAAAAGAGAGAGGAGAGAAAGGCAGAAAAAGAAACGCCCGCCATTTGGGGTTGGCGGGCGTAGGCTGTACCGGGCCGAAATCGAACATCCGTGTTCCATCGCGTCCTTGCGAGATCCACTTTAGGCAAACGGCCCAGCCGGGGTAAGGCGAGAAAAGCCCCAAGTCATGTAAGCGTTTCGCCATGGGAGGCATGAGAGATCCAGCAGCATCACTGCTATTCTCACAACAACATCACCATTCGATGGTTCGACTTGCTTGCGGTACAGCGCGATTGCGTCGGTCGAACAGCGCGAATTGGGCACCTTTGTCATCGAATGACACCACCGAAAACGCATTATCACTAAAGACCTCGCCCGGCACGCTGACCTGACCCAACGGACGCCCCCAGCCGCTATACAGTAACCCCGGCACCCGAATCATCGACCGGTACCAACGAAACGCGAACAGTGCGGTAGGCCAGAACAGACCTGAGCACGTCCAGCTGTGCACTTTTTTACCGCCGTTCAAGGTCAGACTGGCGTACAGCGAGGCATGCACATCGCCGCTGAGCACCACCAGCTTCTGGCTGGCGCTCTTCGCCATGGCAGACAGTAATCGCTGGCGCTGATGCCGAAACCCTTCCCAGGCATCCTTCCCGCGAAACGGGCGCCGCTGCTCAGGAAACATGACCACCGAGGTCACTAGCACCTTGATTCGCTCGGGGTCACGGTCCAACCATTCAACAAACGCCCGCTCCTGAATCTCGCTGATCATCTTGCGCTGCCAGGGCCAGCGGCTCAGCACCCGCTCGGTGCGTACATCCATGACAAAGAAGTCTGCCGGCCCACGGGAAAAGGTGTACCAGAATTTATCCGGGTCACGATCCAGATAGGTACCGGCTTCATTCAATGGCGCTGCCGGGGAATGGGACGCCTGGTAAATCTGGTATGCCTTGATCGCTGCCGGATACTTGTTTGTCCACAACTCGGCGTCGGCCTTCGCGGGCCAGTTATTCTCGATTTCATGATCATCAAGGATCATGTAGCTGTTGGTTTCCCTTAGCAATTTGGCCAGGTGTTTCTGGGAAAAACTGGCCCGATAGAGGGAATCGAAATCGTCGCGAGTTGCCGCGGCCCCAATGCTATACATGGAATCGGCATAAACCTGATCTCCGCCGAACAGGACAAAGTCCGGTTTGTGTTGCTCCGCCTGCACCGACATTTCCGCAAAAATCTTGTCGGCACGATCATCCTGGATAATCCCATCGAGCCCCACAAACCGGTAACAACAGGAACCAAACAAGAAGGTTGTCTGATCAGCCGTGGGCTGATTGGTGGAAAAACACCCGCTCTCAATGGCGTGCCAGTCCAGTGGAGCACCATCCTCTTCGCTGTGCACCCAACCGGCTTGATACTGGTAGCGGGTGCCAGGCTCAAGCCCGTTGATCACCACCACCCCGGAGCCATCGAAGTTGCCATTAAGGCGGAACTTACGGGGCTCAGACCAACTATCCTCGCCCCGTTTGCGCCAGCGAACCCGCCCCCACATGCATTTATTGCCTGCGCCCAGCCCGCCTTTGGGCAATGCCCCAAACAGGCGCACATGGCTCTCGCCGGACTCACCCGTAATCGGCCCCACCGCAAAACGGTTCACTATCCCTGTCATCTGTTATTCTCCCCCTGCATTGAGCCCCCCGGCTCACGCTGCTAGCATCACTGAGAAGAGGTGATGTCACCCCGTCTATTCAGGATAAAGACACTTTGTTCAAGGACTCGAAAGCCGCCCTGCTTTTGCTTGTCGCTTTTTTCTCGATCTGCCTGCCCCCACTGGCCTCGGCCAATGGCCCGGACACCCAGATCATCGGCGAACAGCAGGAACATTTGCATCCCTATCAGGGCCTGCAGACCTTCTGCACGCCTGCTGACCAGTCGCCCGGCATTAATGCCATTCTTCAACGCACCGACCTGCCCTGGCAACCGTCCGGTACCAGCACACCGAATTTAGGCTTTACCACGGATCATTGCTGGTTCCGTTTCTCAATCCGCAATCTTAATCGACTTCATGCTGACTGGCAGCTGCAAATCGACTACGCCATGCTCGGTGAAATGGATGTTTACCAGATCGATGCCGGCGGTACGCTGATTGCCCACTTTCAGGCAGGCATGGACCGGGATTTTTCAGTGCGCCCTGGCACAGCCCCAACGCCAGCGTTTCCGCTGACCTTACCCGCCGGTACCGACAACGATATTTATCTCAAGGTTTCCTCAGCGCACAGCATCCAGTTGCCACTGGAGCTGCTGTCGCAGGACAGTTACAACGCCTCAATCCAAACGCAAAGCATGGTGCAAGGAATTTTCTTCGGCGGCATGCTGGTGATGATTCTTTATAACCTGTCGCTGTTCTTTTCCATTCGCGAAAAAGTGTACTTGCTGTACGTTTGCTGGTCCGCTGTGGTCACCTTGTTCATGGCGGTGCTGCACGGCTATGCCCACCGGTATTTGTGGCCGCATTCCACCCTGATTAGCCAGTACATAATTCATTACCTGCTGCCGCTGATTGTTCTGCTTCCGCCTCTGTTTACACTGCACTTTCTGTCACTGCGGGAGAAGGCGCCGCGACTGGCCATGTGGCTGCAACTACTGGTGGGGATTGGCACCGTACTCTTCCTCGCCGCGCCCTTCACCAGCCGCACCTTTCTGATCCCGATCTCCGTCAGTGCCATTTTGCTAATGGATTTCAGTATTTTCTTCGTCAGTTTAATCCGGGCCCGCACCGGCGATTCGGATGCTCGAATTTTCACCATCGCCTGGTCCTGCTTTATTGTTGGCGCCGCTGCCATGGCACTGAATAAATACGGTGTTTTTCCACGCAATCCGCTGACCGAAAACCTGGTGCAAATAGGCGTCTCTCTAGAGGTGGTGTTGCTTTCCCTGGCGTTAGCCCGGCGCATCAATCGCTTGAAGGAAGCCCATTCTGATTCCGTGCGCGACCGTGCTATTGCGGAAATGGAAGCATTCAAGGCTGGCGCCAGAAACCACGCCAAAAGCGAATTCCTGGCTACCATGAGCCATGAAATCCGCACCCCCATGAACGGCATTATGGGCATGACCGACCTGTTGCGACGTACCAGCATGACGCAACAACAGGCGCAGTACGTCGGCACCATTTATCAGTCCACCCAATCGTTGCTGACTGTCATCAACGATATTCTGGATTACTCGAAAATCGAATCCGGCAAACTGGAACTGGATTATCAGCCCATCGCGCTGGAAAACATTGTCGATGATTGCGTACGCCTGTTTGCCCTGCGCTCCAGCGAAAAAGCCCTGCCGCTGTATATTCATATCGACAGCCGGGTACCGGAACGCATCAAAACCGACCCGATCCGCCTCAAGCAGATCATTACCAACTTGCTCAGCAATGCCTTCAAATTCACCGAACGGGGTCACGTCGCTTTGCACGTGAACCTGAAGCAACCTGTGAATAACAAGGGCATGTGCGTGCTGATGATTGAAGTGGTTGATACCGGGATCGGCCTGGATGAAGGCCAGCAGTCGTCACTATTTCAAGCTTTCAGCGATCTGTCAGCCAAGGGCAAACACAATGGTGCCGGCCTGGGGCTGGTGATCTGCAAACGATTAATCGAACTGCTCGGCGGCGACATTGGCGTGTCCAGCTCGCTGGGCCGCGGGGCCACCTTCTGGTTATCCTTGCCAGTGGAAGTGGAAAAAAATCAGAAGCAACCGGTGCTGGCAAACCGCACAGCCGCCATCATTTCCAGCACAGCCCCGCAACTGCTAAGCCTGTCACAAATTCTCAGCCGTTGGGGCGCCAGAACGCTGGAATACCGTGATGTCGTAACCGCGCTTGATCCAACCAATCCCGGCCAAGCCGTGGACTATCTCATCGCTGAGCTGCCGGTACTGGAAGACCCTCACTACGTGGAGCGCCTTCGCGCTCACTTCGAGAACCCGGCACTGGTGCTGTTACACCCCACCGGCCGGCCTCTCAGCGACACCCTGCCGGAAGACCTGCTACTGATAGAAACACCCTTCTCCTGCCAGGCACTGAAGCGCAGTCTGCTCACCGGCCCCGATGAAGCGCGCGCGCCCTCCACCACGAAAGAACCGCTAGTCCGGCTGGACCGGGCCAATATGCTCAAGGTGATCGTGGCGGAAGACAATGCTGTGAACCAGCTGGTGATCGACAGCATCCTCAAGTCGCTAGGTATCCATGCCACGCTGGTCAGCGACGGTGCCAAAGCCGTCGAGCAAGTCCGCAACCGGCCGAATCACTGGGATATCATTTTCATGGATTGCGAAATGCCGGTCATGGACGGCTACCAGGCCACCCGGGAAATTCGAGCCCTGGAAGCTGCTCAGGAAGAGCCGCCACACTGCTGGATCATTGCCCTGTCAGCCCATGCCACCGGCGATTATGTGCAGAAAGCCCGCGACGCCGGAGTAGATGATTACCTCAGCAAACCGGTCTCCCAGCAACAAGTCCGCGATGCGCTCAAACGCGGTCAGGTCTCCAAGGATATTACGGGCTAACAGAAACGTCAGACTGATTAAAGAGCTGCGAGCATACCGCCAGCAGCTCCCTCACCCTTACTGGCTTACCCAAAAAGGCATCACAACCGGCGTCCAGACAACGCTGGCGATCCACCGCCAGCACGTTGGCCGTCAAAGTGGGGTAAAAATGGCCTGCGAAGCCTGTGAATAACACAGGATGAAAAACCCCGGCAGCCCCCGTATCATAGGCCACCCATTTTTTGGAAAACGACGCCGTTCCCATGAGTGACACTCCCCGCAAGATACTGGTCACCAGTGCCCTTCCCTATGCCAATGGCCCCATTCATCTGGGTCATTTGCTGGAATACATCCAAACCGACATCTGGGTTCGCTTCCAGAAACTGCGTGGTCAGCAGTGCACCTATGTCTGCGCTGACGATGCCCACGGCACCGCCATCATGCTCAAGGCCGAGGAAAACGGCGTCACCCCGGAACAGCAAATCGCTCAGGTGAAAGCGGATCACGAACGGGATTTCGCCGATTTCCAGATCAACTTCGACAATTACTACAGCACCCACAGCCCCGAGAACCAGGCGCTGTCGGAAATGGTATTCCAGCGCAACAAAGATGCTGGCTATATTATGGAAAAGACCATTACCCAGCTGTACGACCCACAAAAAGGGATGTTCCTGGCGGACCGTTTCGTCAAAGGCACCTGCCCGAAGTGCAAAAGCGAAGACCAGTACGGGGATAACTGCGAAGTCTGCGGTGCCACCTACACCCCGGCAGAACTGATCGAGCCCTACTCCTCCGTCAGCGGCGCAACGCCGGTGGAAAAAGAAACCACCCAGCTGTTCTTCGACCTGCCCAAGTTCGAGCCCCTTCTGCGCGAGTGGACCCGCTCCGGCGCCCTCCAGGAACAGGTGGCAAACAAGCTGCAGGAATGGATTGAAGATCTACAGCCCTGGGATATCTCCCGTGAAGCCCCCTACTTCGGCTTCGAGATCCCCGGCTACCCGGGCAAGTATTTCTACGTGTGGCTGGATGCGCCCATCGGCTACATGGCCAGCTTCCAGAACTACTGCGATCGCGAAGGGCTAAGCTTCGACGACTACTGGGGCAAAGATTCCACCGCCGAGCTGTATCACTTCATCGGCAAGGACATCATCAATTTCCATGGCCTGTTCTGGCCGGCCATGCTGGACGGCGCTGGGTTACGCAAACCCACCGCCATCTACAGCCACGGCTTTGTCACCGTGAACGGCGCCAAGATGTCCAAGTCCCGCGGCACCTTTATCAAGGCCCGCACCTATCTGGATCACCTGAGCCCGGAGTACCTGCGTTACTACTTCGCGGCCAAACTCTCCAGCCGTGTGGATGATTTCGACCTGAATCTGGAAGACTTCGCCCAGCGGGTGAACTCGGATCTGGTCGGCAAGCTGGTCAACATCGCCAGCCGTACCGGCAACTTCGTGAAGAAGTTCGGCGGCACGCTCAGTGCCGACCTGGACAACATGCTGCTGGTACGCGAAGTACAAGAAGCGGGCCCACGCATTGCTGATTTCTATGAGAAGCGTGAATTCGGCAAAGCCATGCGTGAAATCATGGCGCTAGCCGACCACGCCAATGGCTACATTGCCGACAAGGCGCCCTGGAGCCTGGCCAAAGAAGACGGCAAGGAACAGGAAGTGCTGGCCATCTGCAGCACCGCCATCAATGTGTTCCGCCTGCTGGTGATTTACCTGAAACCGGTGTTGCCCGCCCTGGCGGAACGCGCCGAAGCCTTCATGCAGGTGGAACCGCTGACCTGGGCCGATGCTGACCAGCTACTGCTGGGCCATGAAATCGCCAAGTTCAAGCCGCTGCTGAGCCGCATTGATATGACACAGGTCGAATCCATGCTGGCGGATTCCAAAGACAGCACGCCTGCACCGGTTGCCGACAAGCCCAAGAAAGCAGACGCAAAAAAAGCGGACGCAGACGACGAAACCATCAGCATTGATGATTTCCTCAAGGTGAAACTGCGTGTCGCCCGTGTGGCCAAGGCCACCCATGTGGAAGGCGCCGACAAACTGCTGCAACTGACACTGGACGTGGGTGAGCTGGGCGAGCGTAACGTGTTCGCTGGTATCAAAGCCCGCTACGCACCGGAAGAACTGGAAGGCAAATTGGTGATCTTGGTCGCCAATCTCGCGCCACGGAAAATGAAGTTCGGTGTCTCTGAAGGCATGGTGCTGGCCGCCGGCCCCGGCGGGGATGATATCCACATCCTCAGCCCGGATAGCGGCGCCACACCGGGCATGGAAGTGCGTTAATTCGCGATATAAAAAACCGGCATTAGCCGGTTTTTTTATGTCTGTTGAAATCAAACCACGACAGGAATGTCGGGTTACGGCCTTCGGCCTCTCTGTGCCCTTGGGTAAACACGACCTACGAGTCGTATGTGGGGAATACTGTAAGTAGGTCGAATTAGCCTGAAAGGCGTAATCCGACAAACAGCACTCAGCGTCAATTCAACGTCGCCAGATGCTCCCTCAGCGCCGCCTCATTTTCGATGGTGATCCGCCCGTAGCCCAGCGAAATCAGCTCTTGCGCCTCAAATTCCTTGAGCGTCCGGTGCACGCCCTGGCGGGTCATCCCCATCATGTTGGCAATATGTTCGCGGGTGAGACGCACCGTCACCGGCCCACCCTCCGGCTTGCCGCCGCGCTGCATTTGCGACAGGAACAACAAGCGCTGCCCTATACGCGCCTGAGTACCCCGCAACGCATCTTCTTCAATCATGGAAATGGCCGACCACAAGCGCTGGCTGATCAGATCCAGTACCACTGGGTAACTTTCCGGGTAACGCTTTAACAGGTCGCGGAAAAAGGGTCCCGGCACTTCCACCAGCACCGCGACTTCCTGAGCCGTTGCCCCATAAACCCGGCCGGTGCCCGGCGAAAACACCGCATCACCAAACCAGGTGCCCTGATCGAAGATGATCAATACCGCTTCCTGCCCCTGCACATTCACCGAACTGATGCGCACCAATCCCTCGGCAATCACGCACAGGTTGGACTGGGGTTCACCCTTTTCATAAATCGGCTGGTTGGCCTGAAACGACCGTATACGGGCATGCCGGGCCGCCTCATGTAAAGCAGCATCGGGAAAACCAGCGAGCAGGGGGCAGTGCCGCAGCACCGTATACGCGTCCGTCATGGCCCAATTGTAAACCTGTTGACAGTTTTATCCCTAACCATCGGCCTACACTCGAGACAACGCATCATCCGATGACACCATAAGGGTCTTTGACCCACATAAGACCCACAAAAAGGGAGAGCGCTACAATGAACAGCCAGGTCACCATTAACCCAGCTACCGTCCCCTCCAAGAAAGGCAGCGTCAGCGCCGAAGAATGGCAGTTGCGCGTGGATCTCGCCGCCGCCTACCGGCTGATTGCCCTGCACGGCTGGGATGATCTTATCTTTACCCACCTGTCCGCCCGTATCCCCGGCGACGAACACCATTTCCTGATCAACCCCTACGGCATGATGTTTGATGAAATCACCGCGTCCAGCTTGGTGCGCGTGGATCAGGAAGGCAACAAGCTGGACGACAGCGATTACGATATCAATCCGGCTGGCTTCACCATTCACAGTGCCATCCACGCGGTGCGTGACGATGCCGCCTGTGTCATGCACACCCACACCACCGCTGGCGTTGCCGTGTCTGCCCAGCAGGAGGGCTTGCTGGCCCTGTCCCAGCAGAGCTTATTCCCGCTGGCCAGCCTGGCGTACCACGACTACGAAGGCGTGGCCCTGCGCGACGACGAGAAATCCCGTCTGCAAGCCGACCTGGGTAATGCCAACTTTATGATCTTGCGTAACCATGGCCTGCTGACCGTTGGCAGCACCATCGCCGATACTTTCCTGAGCATGTTTATTCTGCAACGAGCCTGCGAAATTCAACTGCAAGCCCTGTCCGGCAACCGACCACTGACCCCGATCCCTGCTGGCATTGTCGATACCATCAAACAGCAGGCATCACAGGTAACCAAAGGCATGGGCGGCAACCTGGCCTGGCCCGGTCTGCTGCGCAAGCTGGACCGCAACAACCCCGGCTACGCGGAATAAGGAGCTCAGCATGAATGACATGACTGCCCCCCGCGCTGACTTCACCCACATGAAGGACGGCACCGGGGAAGACTGGCAAATCATCGCCAAATCCTTCGGTGACTTCAGCAAGGGCCTGTCCGATCGCATCATGGCCCACCTGCGTTTGCTGGAAGGTGACTTCGGCGGTTTCAAGATCGACCGCTTCCAGCATTGCCTGCAAACCGCCACCCTCGCTCACCGTGACGGCAAGGATGACGAATACGTGGTCTGTGCCCTGCTGCACGACATCGGCGACACCCTCGGCACCTTCAACCACGCCGACGTGGCCGCCGTGCTACTGGAACCTTTTGTGAGTGACGCCAACCATTGGATGGTGAAGCACCACGCGATTTTCCAGGGCTACTATTTCTTCCACTATCTCGGCATGGACCGCGACATGCGTGAGAACTTCAAGGATCACCCTCACTACCGCCAAACCCTGGAGTTCGTCAGCAAGTACGATTCCCCCGCGTTTGACCCGGACGGTGAAACCCTGCCGCTGGATTACTTCGAACCCATGCTGCGCAAGGTGTTTGCCGAGCCACGTAAATCACTCTACAAGAAAGCCATGGCCGAGCAGGATTAACCGTTTGCTCGCCAGCAACGCAGGCATGGTTCTCGGTCTCGACCGGGAGACCATGCCCCTCAAATAAACATCTTCACCTCAACCGTTTCCCGCAATAAAACAAACGCCCTCACCGTGTTTCCTCCACATGGCGTCGGCTCTGTCGATTCAGGCCAAAACACCACACCCTGTGGTGATTTCGCTTTCTTGCCATTGTCATCAGCAAGGAGTAAACCCAATGTATACATTCATTGAATGGCGCATTAGAGGTTCCTGATGGCACTGTCACTTGAGGCACTCTGGGAAAAGGTCCGCGAACAGAAAACCCGTATTCCGTCCCTGTACGGCGATATCGATTTCGATATCACCCCGGAACGCTTTACCGATGACATCAACACCCGCAGTTCGCTACCGGGACATTTCGCGCGTAAATACCGCGACGGCATTCTCGCCAACAACGAAAAAGTCGAACGGGCTCGGGCCTACACCCTACTCGGCGATACCGTCTCGGATGCCTACGCCGCACTGATGCCGCAATACGGTTTTCGCAACCTGATTACCATGCTCAAGAAAGCCTGCGATGAAGGGCTGGACGCAGTAGAGGATGCCCCCCAGGAATTGATCGATTTCATTTCCGCCATGGAAGCCACCCCGGACTGGGTGGACATGGATCTGGTCCGCGAAGGCGCGCGCCTCAGCCGTAACCAGATGGCCAACCTGGCCCCCTACGTGATTCGTGGCGCCTTTGTGGCCACCTTCATGAACAAGTACTCCGGCCTGCCCATGGCGATCACCGGCACCCTGGCCAACGACTCGGTGAATCAGCGCATCAACGAAACGGCCAGTTTCTTCACCACCGCCACCCTGCCCGGTGCGCTGGAACGGTTTGGTCCCGGCTTCAAGGCCGCCGCCATGGTTCGCCTGATGCACTCCATGGTGCGCTTCAACATCATCAAACGGGCCACTACCGACAAAGGGGGGCCCTGGGATCCCGCTGTATATGGCATCCCCATTCCTCAGGTAGACCAGATGCCGGCCGGCACCATGCCCGCCTACCTCACCGCCTTTAAGGCACTGCGCAAAGGTCGCAAACACTTCACTGCCAACGAGCGCGCCATCGTCGAACTGTCGCGCTATGAATGTTTCCTGCTGGGCCTGCCCGAAGAACTGCTGCCCGCCGACGCGCCGGACATCATCAATACCATGCTCACCTATTCCGGCACCCTGCGCGAAGGCTATGACGACGAAACCTGTGGTGAGCTCACCCGTGCCACCATGGCCGTCTATCGCCCTAAAAATAAGAAACTGATTAGCCAGCTGCATAACCGCGTAGAGCGCAGCTTCTCAAAGGTGTTTTTTAGCCAGGCGTTTCTAGGTCGCAAAGACAAATCGAAAGCCAAAGAAATGGGCGTGGAAGCCCACCTGATGGACTACGCCCTGTTCACCGTGGGTAACCTGTTCGTCGTGCCCCGCCTGATCGCCTATCGAACGCTGCAGGATATCCCGGTGGCCAACAAAGTGGCGGACAAGATACTGGTGAAAAGGATCAAGGAACTACTGGTGGAATATGGCCACGCGGAATACACCACCGACGCCAATCAATATGCGCCAACAGCGCAGGAAAGCAGACAGGAAAACGCCGCCTAAAGGCGGCGCAGGTGTCGGGTTACGGCTACGCCTAACCCGACCTACGAAGCACGGTTTTTGTAGGTCGAATTAGCCTGAAAGGCGTAATCCGACAAGTACCCTATACCCCCAAATACTCCGCAATCAAAAACGCGTCCCCAACGCCTTCTCGCTTACCAAAGTAGCTCACCGGATCTCGCTGATCGTCTTCAATTGAACCCACTTCACAATCAATGTTGTATTGCTTGGCCAGGTCATTAAACAGATTCACCGGTTCCTTGAGCTGAATCTTTTTCTTCACCGGCAGGCTAATGCCAAGCACCCAGTCTTCACACTCCTCACTCTCGCAGTCATCCATCAGCGTCGAGGCTTCATTCGCATCCACATAAGCGTGCAGCGCCGCCTGCAGATCAGTCAGGTTGCGCTTAAGCTTCTTTTCCTGCTTTTCATCAAGGCGATCGCAGGCGACGAGGAGGTAGACGAGCATAGGGAGGTCCGGGTTGGGGTTTTGTGGCCACTGTACCACAACAAGACAGGGTTTCATTCGCACCGGCAAGGAGCTGAAACCCCAGATTACCGCACATGCATGTCGGTCGAATTCGCCTGAAAGGCGTAATTCGACAACGTGTTTCTCCTAGAGAGTCAAGGGGATACCGGGGGCATGCTCAACATCTCCATTCCAAAGAAACGGCGGAAACAATGGAAAACAGGAGGCTTTTCCCTATTGATTCCCTGGGGCATATACCTACTCCTCAGGTTAAGAGAAGGTGACCACTGAAGTGTGATAACCACATGTTCTGCTTAATTGCCTTGTTATGTTTTGACGTGATACTCGTCGTGTAATTCGGGAAGAAAACTGGCCAAGTGGTTCATTTCCATTGCGCAATGTACAAACAAATCCCTCCCATTTTCGATAGTCGCGGCACGTTTAGCGAAAAGTCTAGATCCTAGTACTTTATTTACAAATCCATTAGTGGCTAACCCTCTAACCTCAGGCTTTCCTATCCAAAAACGACTTCGCATTTCGCAGCCATCTTCAGTTTCTCTGATTAAATGGATTAACTTTCCAGCATTCAACGGAAAGCGTTGAAGTCCAACAGAGCCACAAATCGCAGTACTAACATTAGCATCTTTAAACTGGCTAACATCGAAAAAATCAGAAGCATCTGAAAAAGTGATAATGATATCTTGCAATCCACTTCCGATAAATTCAGTGACAAAATTAGGGTTGTTAATATATTTTTCACGATCGGATAAATCTGGATCATCACCGATCATTTTTTCCGCTCGATTAAGCACATGAGAACGAGGATGCCATAGCTTGTAACGTTGGCTTTCCATGTAGTGCCAACCAAACCACCAATCAATCATTTTCCCGGTCACTCTCGGCATTTTTGTTAATACGCTTACAAAAATCTGTCCATTATCCAAACGAGTATAGCCATTCTCTAAAGGCAAATAACCTTGCTTTAGGAGTTGGTTCGTATCTGTAAAGGGGAAGCCTAATTCAGAAGCTTCAGGCCCATGCTCAACAGCGTGCAAGGCATGTTCCTGCATAGTAGACATATGAGGATTCCAATATTTGGCATAGGCTTTGTTATCTAGATCCCCTGCTCGCATGCCTAAATACTTTTCTTGGGTCATAACAATCCTCACTAAAAAGCACACAATAGACTTAGAAAGCCGATTCTAACCATCCAATGAGCGTGCCGACTTCATATCCCAACCATCAAACAGGAACCAACTTTCACCCTCAGCATCCTGAAACACGGGACAAGACCTGACTCCGAATCCGACCCCGAATCCACTCTCATATTCTTGGATTTCCGAATCTTTTTCGCCCTGATCCTCCAATCTTATTTTCTGAATATAACCAAAATGACGAGCTTAATCAGAAGATAAAATGAAAGAACAAGAAAAAACCAGAATGAAAAATATGGATAGATCGCCGGAGCAGCCAAGTAATCACATCCCCACTGACATGTCACAGCATAATAAATGCCTGATAGCAGGCAAGTAATTCCTGAGCCTATAAGGCCAGCAAAATACAGAAGTGGTTTTTTCAAATTGAGCATCCATTGATGTAGCGTAATCAGAACCATATGAGCTGTTCCCATCTAGCTCAACCGTTTCCAGATTAGTAACTTGTTGTCGATGATCCCCTGACAGAATCCCCCACTGTCATAACAGCACCTTGTGGTGCCATAGCCAAGTTCCAATATAGACCCCAAAGGAAAGTTCCGTTGAAAACGGCCCAAGGTTAGTGAGGCACCAGCTTTCCTATCTCTGATAATCAAACCGCCCTTGCGCCAAAAACACCGTCACCTGCTCAATCACCTCCCCATTACGCATCATGAATGGATGCGTCACCGGCAGCACCAGATGGTCCTGCATGCCTTCAACCCGGGTTCTTTCCACCGTGACTTTGCCATCATTGGGGCCGGGTAATTGCGTGGAGAGCAGGAAGTTGATGGTCTGATTGCCAGCAATAACCCCAACAGGGAAATCCACCGAACCGAGCTGAATGGGAATGCTGTCCGGCCCGGTGCCCATCTGGCTGCCGGCGGGGCCGTTAAACCATTGAAATGGTGCCCAGCCTCCGAGGCGGTCGACGACTTCGCTGCCCTGATTGGGCGGTCCGAGCATCACGGTTCGGCCAAGGCGAGGAATGGTATGTTGGCTGAGGTACTGGCGCAGCAGGATGCCGCCCATGGAATGGGTCACAAAATGAATGCTGCCCGTGGAGGGGCATTTTGCCAATGCGGCAGGAAGGGTTTCAGCCGCGAGGGTTTGAATGTTCTGTTTGGTGGAGGGGTAGCCCTGGTTGACTACCATATAACCGGTCTTCTCCAGTGCGGTTTCCATTTTTTTCATGGCATGGGCGGTTCTGGCCAGGCCATGTAGCAGCACAACGCATTCAGGTTCTTTCATGCCTTCCTCCGCCTGTGCCGCAGGACGTGCCAACAGGCACGCTAGCAATAACGCCAGCGCCCCTGTCCTGCCAGTCGCAGATCTAGCCAAGCTGATCCAGTGCAGTCTTGAGACGGGCAACCGCCGCGTCCACATCACCCAGCTTGTCTAGCCCAAACAGGCCCACGCGGAAGGTTTTGAAGTCCGCTGGTTCGTCGCACATGAGCGGCACACCGCCGGCGGTCTGCAGGCCTTGCGCGATAAACGCCGCACCGCTCTTGATGCCATCGTCGCCGGTGTAGGACACCACCACACCCGGGGCTTCAAAGCCCGGTGCGGCCACACTGGCAAAGCCGTGTTCGCCCATCAGCGCACGAACCGCGTTACCCAGCTGCCACTGTTCAGCTTTAACGGTATCCAGCCCGCGCTCCACGGTTTCCATCATGGTGTCGCGGAAAGCGGTGAGTGCATCCGTGGGCATGGTGGCGTGGTAGGCATGGCCGCCGTTTTCATAGGCGATCATGATGTCGCGCCATTTGCGTAGGTCGCAGGCGAAGCTGCTGCTGGTAGTTTCGTGCAGGCGCTTTTCTGCGGCTTCACTGAGCATGACCAGGGCGCTGCAGGGCGAACTGCTCCAGCCTTTTTGCGGGGCGCTGATCAGCACATCGACACCGCAAGCCTGCATATCCACCCAGATAGTGCCGGAGGCAATGCAGTCGAGGACGAACAGGCCGCCCACACTGTGCACCGCATCGGCCACCTGCTTGATGTAGTCATCGGGCAGGATGATGCCGGAAGCCGTTTCCACGTGAGGGGCGAACACCATGGCCGGTTTTTCAGCCTTGATGGTGGCGACCACGTCTTCAATGGGCGCCGGGGCGAACGCAGCCTGGGGCTTGTCGTTAACCGGGGAAGCCTTGAGGACGGTTTCCTTGGACGGGATCTTGCCCATCTCGAAAATCTGGCTCCAGCGGAAGCTGAAGAAACCATTGCGGATCACCAGGCAGGACTGGTCGGTGGCGAACTGACGCGCCACCGCTTCCATGCCGAAGCTGCCGCCACCGGGCACCACCGCCACGGAATGCGCGTTATAGACCTGTTTCAGGGTCGATGAGATATCCCGCATCACCTGCTGGAAGCGCTGTGACATATGGTTCAGGGAACGGTCGGTGAAAACCACGGAGTATTCGAGCAGACCGTCACGGTCAAAATCGCGGGGTAAAGCGGGCACGGGTGTCTCCCAATCAGCCAGGTTACGGGTACGGGGTTTTTCGTCTGTCTTGGATACTGGATTGACCGGCCTACCGCAACCGTTTGCCCGCCTTCAACCGCAAAATAATGGCAAAAGCCGGCTCAACTGTTCAAAAGACGGCCAATGACCTGTACTCCCTTGTCTATTAAGCTTATTCGCTATCATTCTTGAGCGTATAAAGGCGCTGCCTCATACTATGCGCCCTTGGTGCCATGTAAACATGGCGTCTACTCCTATTTTTCGGCAAGCGGGCCTGCGATCACATGACTGAGTACGTCCTGATTCTGATCAGCGCTGTGCTGGTAAACAATTTCGTGCTGGTGCAGTTCCTTGGGCTGTGTCCGTTTATGGGGGTGTCCAATAAAGTGGAAACCGCCATGGGCATGTCCTTGGCTACCACTTTCGTGCTGACGCTGTCCTCGGTGCTCGCCTACCTGACCTGGGCCTACATCCTGGTGCCCTTTGAACTGGAATATCTGCGCACCATCAGCTTTATTTTGGTGATCGCCGTGGCCGTGCAGTTCACGGAAATGTTCGTCAAGAAAGCCAGCCCGCTGCTTTACCGGGTGCTGGGGGTATTTTTACCGCTGATCACCTCCAACTGTGCGGTGCTGGGTGTGGCGCTGCTGAATGTGCGCCAGGAAGACGCCACCTTTATGTCCTCGCTCACTTACGGCTTCGGGGCCGCACTGGGTTTTTCACTGGTGCTAATTTTGTTTGCCGCCATGCGCGAACGCATTGCCGTGGCCGATGTACCCGAAGCCTTTCGCGGCCCCAGCATTGGCCTGATTACCGCTGGCCTGATGTCTCTGGCGTTCATGGGCTTTTCCGGGTTGATCAAGTTATGAGAAGCCGCTTGCATGCAAACACGCATCACGCCTGCACGCAGATAAACGGAGTGCGCCCATGACCGCTATCTTAATCGCTGTGGCGGCGTTGTTGGCTCTGGCGGCGGTGTTCGGTGCCGTGCTCGGGTTCGCCTCGGAAAAATTCAAGGTGGAAGGCGACCCCATTGTCGAGCAGATCGATTCACTGCTGCCGCAAACCCAATGCGGCCAGTGTGGCCACCCGGGCTGCCGCCCTTATGCAGAAGCGATTGCCGAAGGCGAAGACCACAACCGCTGCCCACCCGGCGGTCAGGACACGGTGGTGTCGCTATCCGAACTGCTGGGCCGTGAAGAACTGACCCTGGACAACGAAGGTGCTGAAGACGCCAACGTGGCCAAGGTCGCCTACATCCGCGAAGACGAGTGCATTGGGTGCACCAAATGCATCCAGGCCTGCCCGGTGGACGCTATCGTCGGCGCCGCCAAGTTGATGCATACCGTCATTGTTGATGAGTGCACCGGCTGCGACCTCTGCGTGGAACCTTGCCCGGTGGACTGTATCGATATGCTGGAAGTGAAACCGACCTTGCAAACCTGGGGTTGGCACCGCCCGGCAGGTATCGGTGAGCGCCCGGACAGCCGCATTGAGGTGGTTAACTTATGAGACGCTGCACGCCACACGCATCACGCCACACGCTTTCCCCGTGCAGCCTGCCATTATTGGACTGCGGCGCCGGAGTTCAGACGTGAGCCAGACGCAGACAAATAAAACCCAAAAACCACGTTCTGTTTTTGCGCGTCTGGCTTCTGGCATCCGGCGTCCAGCTTCCACTCATGACTTCCACGGCGGCATTCACCCGCCAGAAATGAAACACCTGTCCAACGGCACGCCGATTATGCCCGGCCCGTTGCCTGCGCAACTGGTGCTGCCCTTGAACATGCACATCGGCGCCCCCGCCAAACCTTTGGTGGCACCCGGTGACAAGGTCTTTAAAGGGCAGATGATTGCCGAGCCCATTGGCGCCGTAAGCGCGGCTATTCATGCCCCCACTTCTGGCACCATCAGCGCCATCGGCCCGCGCCCCATCCAGCACCCATCGGGCATGGATGCGGTGTGTATCGTTATCGACACGGATGGCGAAGACCAGTGGATTGACCATCAAGGCATTGCCGATTACACCGAGAAAAGCCCCGGCGAGCTGGTGGACCTGATTCGCCACGCGGGCATTGCCGGCATGGGCGGCGCCGGCTTTCCCACCAGCATCAAGGTGAACCTGGGCGACCATCAGCGCGTGGAACAGCTGCTGATCAATGCGGTGGAGTGCGAGCCCTACATCACCGCCGATGATCGCCTGATGCGCGAGCGTGCCGAACAGATCGTTACCGGCATCCATATTCTCCAGTACCTGCTTAACCCGCGCCGCACCCTGATCGGTATCGAAGACAACAAGCCCGAGGCCATTTCCGCGATCAAGCGGGCCTGCAAAGGCTGTGATATTGAAGTGCGTGTGGTGCCCACCAAGTACCCTTCCGGTGGCGAGAAGCAGCTGATTCAATTGCTCACCGGCAAGGAAGTCGCCAGTGGCCAATTGCCTGCCCAAGTGGGCGTGGTTTGCCAGAATGTGGGCACTGCCTTCGCCATTAAACGAGCCGTGTGCGATGGCGAACCGCTGATCTCACGGGTGACTACGCTTACCGGTGATGGGGTCAGCCAACCGGGCAATTACGAGGTAATGCTGGGCACCCCTGTTCACGACTTGCTGGCTCACGGCAACCTGGCCGGTCTGGACATAGGCCGGCTGGTGATGGGTGGACCAATGATGGGCTTCACCCTGCACAACCCAGGCGTGCCCGTGGTGAAAACCACCAACTGCATCATCGCCGCCAGCCCGGAAGAGCTGCCAGAACCCCCACCGGAACAGCCGTGTATCCGCTGTGGTTCCTGCGCCGAAGTCTGCCCGGCCAACCTGCTGCCCCAGCAACTGTACTGGCACGCCAAGAACGACGATCTGGAAAAAGCCCAGCACCACAATTTGATGGACTGCATCGAATGCGGGGCTTGTGCCTATGTCTGCCCCAGCCATATTCCGCTGGTGCAGTACTACCGCTACGCCAAGGGTGAAGTGCGCCAGCAAGCGGCGGATCAGGTAAAAGCCGACAAGGCCCGCCAGCGCTTCGAAGCGCGCCAGGCCCGTATCGAGCAGGAACAGGCGGAGAAAGAAGCCCGTCGCCAGGCGCGCCTGGAAGCCAATCGCAAGAAGAAAGAAGCCGGACCAGCAGCAGCCAATACCGTGGATACTGCTGCCCTGAAGCAGGCGTCACTGGATGCCTCCAAGGCCTACAAGGCGGCCGTGAAAGCGGCCAAGGCAGCAGAAGCGGAAAATGCAGATAACCTTGCTGACCTGAAAGCGGACGTGGACCGGCTCAAAGCGGTGGCCGACAAGGCCAAGGCAGCCGTGCGTGACGCTAAAGACGGCGCCCCCGTTGCGACAGCACCGGCGGAAGACACCGTGGCCAAACTCAAGAAGCAGGTTGGCGACGCGTCCAGTGCTTACAAGGCGGCGGTAAAAGCGGTCAAAGCCGCCGAAGCCGATGACGCTGACAATGTGGCCGAGTTAAAAACTGAAGCTGACCGGCTGAAAGCCGCCGCCGACACACTTAAGGCGGAACTGCGCGATGCCAAGGCGAATGCCCCAGCGGCTAGCGCCCCGGTTGCTCAAGCAGACCCGATGGCCGAGTTGAAGAAACAGGTTGGCGAGGCGTCCTCCGCGTACAAGTCCGCCGTGAAAGCAGCCAAACAAGCGGAAGAAGAAGGTGCAGACAACGCCGCCACCCTGCGCGCTGAAGCCGACCAACTGAAGGCCGTCGCCGATCAGTTGAAAGTGGAGTTACGTGACGCCAAGGCCAATGCACCGGCTACGCCCTCTCCCACGGCATCAGCTCCCACAACGGTCGAACAACCCGATCCGGTATCAGCGCTGAAAAAACAGGTGGGCGATGCGTCTCTGGCCTACAAGGCAGCGGTAAAAACCGCAAAACAAGCCGACAAAGATGGCGCCGACAACGCGGCAGACTTGCACGCCGAAGCCGCTCGCCTGAAAGCCATCGCTGATCAACTAAAGGCAGAGCTGCGCGACGCCAAGGCCGCAGCACCGCCTGCGCCGAAAGCGGCGCCGGCAGCAACCGCCACCACTGACAGCCCCGCCGTGCCGGAAGAACAGGCACCGCAGTCCTTGGCTGAAGTGGATCCGGAGCAAGCCGCCAAGCGCCAAAAGCGACTCAAGGGCCTGAAAACCGCCTACAACATGGCGCACAAGCAGTACAAGGAAGCCCACGCGGCGTACGAGCGAGCCGAGCGTAATGAAACCGCCAGCGCTGACGAACTGAACGCCATGCAGGTAAAAATCGACAAACTGAAAGCCAAGGCCGACAACGCCCGCGACGCCCTTGATGCGCTGGTGGAAGAAGCCAAAGCGGATATCCGCGCCCACACCGGCAAGGATTTAAAAACCCTGAAGCTGGAAGCCGCCCGCGCAGAAAGTGCCCTGGCCGACAAGCAGCAGGAACTGGAACAGCAACGCAGCAGCGCCTCGGAAGACACCCTGGAAGCGCTCAGCTCTGAACTACAGGCGCTGGAAAGCGAAACCCAGATTGCCCGCAAAGCCCTCAAGCAGGCGGTAGAAGAACAAGGATTGGCAGAATGAATAGACGCTCGATGCTTGAGGCCAAACGCCTGACACTGGCCCCATATTTCCGTAGGAGCGTCGCTCGAGACGCGAATCTGCGTCTGGCGTCGAGCGTCCGGCCTCAGGCTGCACACGGAGTGTGCTTATGAGCCTGATCACGTCCACCTCCCCCCATGCCACAGTGAAGAACAACACCGGCGCGTTCATGCGTCAGGTGATCTACGCCACCCTGCCCGGCCTCGCCGTTCTGACCTGGCAGTTTGGCTGGGGCTCAGTGATCAATGTGCTCTGGGCCGTGTCCGTTGCGGTAATCAGTGAAGCGCTGTTCCTGAAGGCCCGGGGCCGCGATATTGCCTTCTATCTAAAAGACTACAGTGCGGTACTGACCGCGGTACTGCTGGGCCTGGCCCTGCCGCCCACGGCTCCCTGGTGGCTAACCCTGATCGGGGTGAGCTTTGCCATCATTGTCGCCAAGCAGCTCTATGGCGGACTGGGCATGAACCCGTTCAACCCGGCCATGGTCGGCTATGTGTTGCTGCTGATTTCCTTCCCCGTGGCCATGACCCAGTGGGTTATGCCCGGTGAGCCGCCCTCTTTCATACAAAGCTGGCAACTGTTTACCGGACAACTGCCGGTGGATGGCCTCAGCGGTGCCACCCCACTGGATACGTTCCGTACCTGGGCCGGTAATGAACCTGAACTGGCCAGCCACAGCATTCTGCATGGCCAATTTGCCGGGCTGGGCTGGGAATGGGTCAACCTGGCGTTTCTGTTGGGCGGTCTCTACCTGATCAGCCGCAAGATCATCACCTGGCACATTCCCGTAGGCTTTCTCGCCGGCCTGAGCTTGCCTGCCTTGGTGGCCTGGCTGATCGACCCGGTACGCTTTGCCGACCCACTGTTCCAGCTGTTTTCTGGCGGCGCCATGCTCGGTGCGTTCTTCATCGCCACCGACCCGGTCAGTGCCGCCACCAGCCGCATGGGCCGCCTGATCTATGCACTTTTGATCGGTGTGTTGATCTGGGTGATTCGCAGCTTTGGCGGCTACCCGGACGCGGTAGCCTTCTCCGTGTTGCTACTTAACTTGTCCGCGCCCTTTATTGATTACTACACCCAGCCGCGAACTTACGGGCACAAGTCATCCAATCGAGGGGTCAGCTGATGATGCGCCACGCCATCACCAAGAATGCGGTGATCCTCGGACTGTTCGCTATTGGTACCGCCGCCACCCTGGCCATTACCAATGAAGCCACGCTGGATCAGGTGCGCTGCAACAAACAGCAGGCGCTGATGAGTTCGCTGAACCAGGTGATGCCACACGATCAGCATGACAACGATTTGCTCGCCGACCGCATCACCGTGAACGATCCATTACTGGGCCGTGAATCACAGCATTTATACCGGGCCCGCCTGAATGGCGAGGATAACGGCGCGGTGCTGGAAGCCACCGCACCGGACGGTTACGGTGGCGCTATTGCCCTGCTCGTTGGCGTAGACACTCAGGGCCAGGTTCAAGGCGTGCGGGTGGTACCGCCCCACAATGAAACCCCCGGTCTGGGTGACAGTATCGAAACCAAAAAATCTGACTGGATCCTTGGTTTTGACGGCCACTCTCTGGGTAACCCCGACAGCCAGGGCTGGGCCGTGAAGAAAGACGGCGGCGAATTCGACAGCTTTACCGGCGCCACCATTACCCCCCGCGCCGTTGTCGGTGCGGTACACCGCGCCCTGCAGTATTTCGCCGCCAACCAGAGTGTTCTGTTCGACGCCCCTGCTGACACCACCCCGGTGGAGACCTGCGATGAGTGACATTAATTACAAAAAGATCAGCATGGACGGTCTGTGGAATAACAATCCGGCCACCGTACAGATTCTTGGCCTGTGCCCATTGCTTGCGGTGACCGGTTCCGTGGTGAACGCCATGGGCCTGGGGCTCGCCACCCTGGTGGTGCTGATGGGCTCCAACGCCTGCGTCTCGCTGATCCGCCATTACGTCACCGATGCAGTACGACTGCCCGCTTTCGTAATGATCATCGCCGCCATGGTGACGGTGATTGAAATGCTGATGCAGGCCTATACGTTCGAGCTGTACGAAATCCTCGGCATCTTCATTCCGTTAATCGTGACCAACTGCGCGGTGCTAGGCCGTGCCGACGCCTTCGCCAGCAAGAACGCTGTCCTTCCTTCCATGGTGGACGGCTTCATGATGGGCATGGGGTTTCTGGTGATTCTGCTGATTCTCGGCGGCATGCGCGAACTGGTTGGCCAGGGCACTCTGTTCACCAACATGCAGCTGCTGTTCGGGCCCATGGCGGCCAACTGGGAACTCACAGTCATCGACAACTACGGCGGTTTTTTACTGGCCATCCTGCCTCCCGGCGCCTTCCTGGGTCTGGGCCTGATCATCGCCGGCAAGAACGTGATCGACAAACGCCTGAAAGAGGCCCAAAAACGCAAAGCCAGCGACGAACCCAAAGTCAGTCGCCGTGTGCGCACCACCGGGAAAGTCAGTTGAGCCGCACCACTGCACTCTCGTAGGAGCGTCGCTGGCGGCGCGATAAAGTCGTTCCGGGTCGCGAAAGCCTGAAACGTTTGTTCTTTGAGATTCTGCTTTTCGAAACTCGCTTCTCGCAACTCGCGGCTGTTGTTATCGCGCCGCCAGCGACGCTCCAGCGGCAACCCCTTTCGCGGCTCGAGCGCCGCTCCTACAGCACCAACCCTGCCACCAACAACGCCACCGCCACCAGCCCGTGTGGCAGAAAAACGTGGCGCCAGCGCAGAATGCGCAGCAGTTCTTTCATACCGCCGGCGCGGCGGCTGCGCTCCCAACTATCGGCGCTCTGGAAGGGGGAAATTTCGTCCACCTCGCCACGAAAATGCGCCTCGATTTTTTCGATACGCGCATAATGGGCAGACTGAAATGCCTTCCAGTGCCCTTCCACCAACCAGAACAATACACTACCCATCACCCCCACCCACAACAGCGCCGGGCGATCAAAAAACGCACCGGAACCGGCCAGGATCCCTGCCAGCGTCACACTCCAGGCCTTGATCGTCAGTGACTTCTGATCAAAAGAATCAATCAGGCTGGTGAGATGAAAATATTCTGCCTGTAATTGCGCGTCCAACTGCGCAGTGGCGACCGGTTCTGTGCCCGATATCTGTTCCATGCCCCCCCCCCCTATACCCACCTTCGATGGCGGAAAAAAATCACATGATTCAACGTCGTACCAACAACCCCATGTATCAGCACTCCTGTTTAAGGGGCTGCAAACCCATGCACAAGCGACAATACCACAACGTTTAGGAGACTTTTTACCCGCTTTTTACCTTCACACTGTTTTGCAATTGTTCCCCCTCCCAAGACGAACTCTCTATGCCAGACTGGCTCTAATCGGGAAATAACGGAATAAGGAGTCAGCCATGAAAAGCGCAGCAATTGCCGCCCTGAGTATCGTGGGTGCCGTGGCCGTCGCAGGCGTGGGTTATGGTGCTTATCAGGCAGTCACCCCGCAAAAATCAGGTTATGCCAAAGTGACTAACGTGGAGCCCATTGTGAAAACCTGGCAGGAACCGCGCGAGGTGTGCCAGCAGGTTAACGTGGAAAGTCAAAAACCCGTCAAGGACAAGCACAGAGTAACAGGGAGTGTTGTTGGTGCCGTTATCGGCGGCGTTGTCGGTCACCAGTTCGGTGGCGGTAGCGGTAAAGATGCCGCCACCGCCGGCGGTGCTATTGCCGGTGGTGTTGCCGGTAACCAGATCCAGAAAGGCATGCAGCAAAAAAATACCCAGACCACCACCGAGCAACGTTGTAACACGGTGATGGAAGACAAAAGCCGCACCGAAGGCTACGACGTCACCTACACCTTCAATGAAAATGAAGACACGATTCGCATGGACAAAAAACCCGGCGAGCGCCTGCGTATTGAAGACGGTGATGTGGTTACCCAGTAACCCTCACTCGCACACAAAAAAGCCCGCGTTTGCGGGCTTTTTTGTGTCTGCTCGACACGCCGTAAGAGCCCGCCTTCTGAATCAGCCCGACAGCACCGACACAAAGGTCTGAATGATCGTGGCATTGGCAATATCCACGATGAAGCCCCCCACCACTGGCACGATAATAAACGCCAACGGCGACGGACCGTGGTGCTGCGTTACCGCCTGGATGTTCGCTACAGCGGTTGGGGTCGCGCCCATGGCAAAGCCGCAATGACCCGCGCACAACACCGCAGAATCGTAGTTACGCCCCATCAGCCGGAAGGTCACAAAAGTAATGAACGTCAGCGCCAGCAGCACCTGGCCCACCAACATCGCCAACATGGGCAACGCCAGATCCACCAGCTGCAGCAGTTGTAAGCTCATCAGGGTAATCGCCAGGAAAATTCCCAACGCCGTGTTGCCCACCACATCGATGGTTGCGTCGTTAACACGCCACAAGCGGCGGGCGGTATTGCCCAACAAGATGCACACGAACAACACCCACACGAACGTTGGCAGGCGGAACACGGAAGCAAACTCTTCCGCCGCCACCTTGCCGACCACCACGCCGACAGATAGCAGCATGAGAATACGGATCACGCTACCCGCCGAAATGGGGTGCGGCCGTTCTGCCTTGTCGTAGGCCGCATCCTCATCGGCCGCCCCGTGGGCGGGAGCGGCGATTCGGTAGCGACGAATCAGGAACATGGCCAACGGGCCACCCAGCAGGGCACCGAATACCAGACCAAAGGTGGCCGATGCGGCTGCCAGTTCGGACACACCAGTGAGCCCGAAATCCTTCTCGAAGACACTGGCCCAGGCCGCGCCCGTGCCGTGGCCACCGGTCATGGTCACAGAGCCCCCGATCAAGCCATAGTAGGGATCCAGCCCCAGCAGCTTGGCCATACCGACACCGGCCAGATCCTGCAGGGCGACCAGCACGATCACCAGCACCGCAAACAACAACATGGCCCAGCCGCCCTGCTTGAGCAGACGGAAGTCTGCGGCCAAACCCACTGCCCCGAAGAAAAACAGCATGGAGGGGACCTTCATGCTTTCATCGAATGTCAGGGAAACGCCACCGATCTGAAGCCCCGTCACGATGATAGTGGCCAGTAAGCCACCCACCACGGGTTCCGGCATATTCAAGCGGGACAAGATGGAAATCCGGTGTACCAGCCATTGACCAATGCCCAACACCAACAAGGCAACCATCAGGGTTTCCATGGCGGAAAACTGCATCTAACTCTCCTTCTTCGACCCGCACCTGCAGGCCCGACAGGCGGCTGTGACGAAGGGTCTCCTCCTCACAGCCGCCGCTTCATCCGCTATACTGCCCCGCGAACACAGGATGATGCTATGAACCGCGAGAAACGTACCGAAATTTTTTCCCGTCTGCGTGCCCAGAACCCGCACCCGACCACCGAACTGGAATACCAGTCGGATTTCGAGCTGCTGGTTGCCGTGGTGCTCTCGGCCCAGGCCACCGATGTGGGCGTCAATAAAGCCACCGCACGCCTGTATCCGGTGGCCAATACCCCGGAAGCGATCTTTGCACTGGGTGTCGACGGGCTTAAAGAGTACATCAAGACCATCGGCCTGTTTAACTCCAAGGCCGAAAACATCATCCAGTTATGCCGTATTGTGGTCGAACAACATGAAAGCCAGGTGCCCCGAACCCGGGAAGAACTGGAAGCCCTTCCCGGCGTGGGCCGAAAAACCGCCAATGTAGTGCTCAACACCGCCTACGGCTACCCCACCATGGCCGTGGACACCCACATCTTCCGGGTATCCAATCGCACCCGTATTGCCCCGGGGAAAAACGTGCTGGAGGTCGAAAAACGGCTGGTTAGGCTGGTGCCGGAGGAATTTCTGCGCGATGCTCATCACTGGCTGATTCTGCATGGCCGCTATGTGTGCATGGCCCGCAAACCCAAGTGCGGCGATTGCCTGATCGCGGATCTGTGCGAATTCCCCCTTAGCCAGCGCCCAGGCTAACTGGCGCCGGTACACCGGGGCTGCCCCAAACCTGTACTCGCGAAGGGAATCGTTATGAATACTGCTACCCGACTTGGCCTGTGTTTACTGACCGCCCTGCCCTTGAGCCTTGCCTCGCTGGCAGCCCAGGCCAACCCGCTCACCCCCGGGCTTTGGGAGATAACCGCCAAGCTGAATTCACCTGCCGTGCCAGACGCCATGCGCAATCAGGTCCGCAAGGAATGCCTGACGCAAGCCCAGGCGGCCAACCCGGAAATAGCCATGCGTGACAGCTGGAAACAGGGAGGCTGCGGGGCCGGCGAAGTGAACCGTAGCGGCAATACATTGCACTGGAGCACCAACTGCAAGATGCCCGGCAACAACACTCCCACCAAGATTCGCGGTGAAATGGTGCTGCACAATCCCAAACATTACAGCACCAGCATCACGGTCACCGGTAACAAGCAGTCCATGACCACCCATAGCGAAGCCAAATGGCTCGGTGCTTGTGATAAGTAAGAGTTGGATCCCGGGATTGAGGACAGGCGCTTAAGTCGCCTGAGACCTGACTAAACAAAACCGCCCGAGCCGCTTTTAGCCTCGGGCATTCGGCGTCAGGCCTCAGGCGTAACGCTCAACTCACCGCTGAAAACCTTTTCAAAAAACACCAGCACCCGTTGCCAGCTGTCTTCGGAAGCCCCCGCGTCAAACTTGGAACGTAGCGGCGGTAACGGACCGAGCTTCTTGAACGTGAAGGTCTGATGATCGTTCATGAAGGAGTGACCCACGTCTTCATAACTGCGGATATCGTGAGGCACACCGAGCGATTCCATGTGGCTGGCCAAACGCTCGCCATGATCACCGTAAAGCATGTCCTGCTTGCCCCAGCCACCCACCGCGGGGCAGATGCCGCGCAACGTTTCAGCCTTTTTGGGAATACCGCCGTAAAAAGGCGCGACCACCTGCACCGGCGCTTGGCTGGCATACAGCACCGCGAAGCGCCCGCCCATACAAAACCCCATTACCCCCACCTGAGACACCGGCTCTTCGCTTTGCGCCAGCAACCATTCGCGGCAGGCTTCCAGCTGCGCAAAGGCTGGCCCTTTGCCGGTTTCATGGGCTTTCAGCGTCTTCACCACACACAACGCCTTGCTGCCGGGCAAGTCATACAGGTCAGGCACCAGAACCGGGTAACCATTATCAGCCAGGCGCTGGGCAATGCGTTCAATGTCGTCGGTATAACCGAAAATATCGTGGATCGCGATGACCGCCGCCTTATGCGGCTGAGGGCTGTCAGGGCGCAGCCAGCGAGCACGCATGGTGTGACCACCGGGAATGGGAATACCTACAGGTTGGTTGGACATGGCAACACCAGTGAATAGTGAATAATGAGATAGGAAGACTACTACTAACCCCCCGGAGCCCCCCTGTCCAACCGGGCCACTCTGTCCTCGTTATTCTCTATCCATTAGTCGCCTCACTATTAAGTGCTTCAGCTTTCTTGCATGGCAACCAGGCGGGCTTCCTGCAGAGCGGCGGTGCGGTGTTTGGTGGCTTCCTTGTATTCCGGGTCCGCCAACATGGAAGCAAAGGCGTCTTTGGAGGGGTAGCGAACCAGTAATACGTCATCCCACTGCTCATTCTCCGGCGCAATCACCGCCGCCAAGGCCTTGCCCTTCCATACCATCTCACCACCGACCCCGCGCACCTTGCCAAAGGCCACGTCGGAGTACTTCTGGTAAGCCTCGCGGCCACTGTAATCTGCCTCGCCATCCTTATAGACGGCTTTGTCCTTAAAGCGCAGCAGATTCAGCATCACGATGGGAGTATCTGCCGGGAGAGATGCAAAAATCTCAGGCAATTTTTTGGGATTAGGATCAATAACAGGCCTATCACTCATAACAACGCTCCTTTTCTTTTCAGCCTGCCGGGTTAGACCGGCAACGAAAAGGGCGGATTACGACACAAGAATCGACAAAGCAGTCATTTTCATGTGCTGAGGACGGTTATTTGCTCTGCGGCACACAGCGCGAGCAAGTCTTCGCAATCCACGGTGAGACAGAGCACCGCCATGCGCACCTGTTGCCCATAGATTACTTCGCCCACCTGGGCAGCATGCTGAGCGGCCCAAAGGCGAATACGTTGCTCCAACGCAAACGGCACCTCGAGCTGCACGGTTGTCTGCGGTGCGTGCTCTACACGTTCGACCTCCGACAACACTGATTCTGCCGCCGCCGCATACGCACGCACCAGGCCTCCCGCCCCCAGCTTTACGCCACCGAAGTAGCGAATCACTACCACCAGCACATCGCTCACCCCCTTGTGCTGGATGACATTAAAAATAGGCTTGCCTGCTGTCCCCGACGGCTCGCCATCGTCATTCATGGCCGCCTGCGCAGAGGCCGGGCTGCCCAGCAAATAGGCATAACAATGGTGAGAGGCATCCGGGTAACGCTGGCGGGCGTCTTCAACAATGGCCATGGCCTCGTCCCGGTGCGCCACAGGTCGTAGCCAGGTAATAAACCGGCTTTTATTGATGACGATTTCGCGATCAATGGACGATGCGGGAACAGGGTAACCGTCGATGGGTAGCCTCCGGGACAGATAGAACACAGGGCGTTATGGTAAGGTAATTCGCTCTGTGACCGAACCGCTCATTGCCATGCCTATGCCCTCCAAAATATCCCCCGACAGCCTGCGCCGACGCCAGCAGCTGGCTATTTTTATGGCCTTACTGGTCAGTGGCATTGTGTTCTGGCCGCTCGCCAGCGCACTCTACGACGATGGCAGCGTATTTTTTCTGCTACTCAGCCTGTTGCTCTGGCTAGGCGTGGGCCGGTTTATCTACCACTTACTTGCCCCCGCAACGAAAACGGGCGGCCCAAAGGCCACCCGCACTACACCATCAGAGGATCGTGACGACCCGCATCAATGATCCAGATAAAGATAATGCTGCCAGCTCATCATTCTCAGCAAAATCTGTCGCATGATCGCCACATGATGAAAGTGCTCGGAATACACCGCCGCCTGGGCACTAACCCCCAGCGGCAATGCCTCTACGGCTTCGCTTTTTTCTATCTCGATCATGGTCAGGGTTTCGTTATCCATACGCTGGAAAGCCTCCCCACCAACCAGGCGCTGCCCTGCCGCCAATTGTGATTCAGCAATAGTCGGCAACACCTCAACCAGCTTGGCACTAAACACTTGCCCCGGCAGAGACGTGAAGGTCAGCTCCGCGTCAGACCCCGCTTGCAGCCGCAACAACGATTGCTGACGGAACGCCGCCACGAAGCGACGCTCCTGATCGCTAACGAAGTTAGCCAGGGGCTTTAGCGGCAACGGCACCGCCATCATGCCGGGTAACACCGCCAGCTGAGTCACGAATCCATCAGTGGGAGCCCGAATGATGGTGTTCTCCAGGTTGAAGCGGGCCTCTTCAAGCTGGGCTTTCACCGCCGCCACAGAAGGGTCGTCACCATCCACAGAGCCATTCAATTCGGTCTCGGCTTTTGCCAAAGCAGCTTTCGCCGCTTCCAAGTCCGCGTTGGTCGCAACGGTACGCTCAAACTGCGTATCAATTTGTTGCTTGCTGAAGGCGGTGGGCGCGCCTTCGTAACGGCGCAATTTATGTAGTGCCTGATCCCGTTCAGCCGTGGCCTGGCTAACTTTTGCTCGCGCCTCCGCCACCACCGCCACATTCCCCTGAGCCAGCTGCCCCGTGTCTGCCAGCTGCGCTTCAAGCTGAGCCACCCGAGCTTTAAACCGGGTGCTGTCCAGCACCACCAGCGGCTCACCCTGCTTCACCCGTGTGTTGGCTTTCACTGGCACCTCAAGGACCCGGGCGCGAACTTCCGAGACAAGCGGTGTGACCACATACACCTGGCGTACTTTATCGGTAAACGGATGGTTGTAGTTCATGAACAGTACCAACCCACCAACCAGCGCAATGCCGCCCAGAACAGCGGAGGGGACAGTCCATTTATTCAACGGAACCTTGAATACCTTGAAGATAAAAATGCAGATAGCGGCATAGGTAAGGAGCAATAAAGTTTCCATCAGAGATTCCCCTCCCCGTTCTGGCCTGTCTGCTTAGCCAACAATTGCTCCAACCGCTCCAACCGCTCGGACTGGGCGTTAACCTTCTCCTCAAGCTCCGTCACTAGGGATTCCTCCCTGCGCTGTTTTTCCTCAATCTGCTGGAATCCCCAACCCCGCTCCGGCCGGTACAAGGTGGCCCAGATCCATAAAAACGGCCACATGACATGCAAAGTAAACAAGCTGACCCAACCCGCCACATGGATTGCATCCTGGTGCGGGTGATTACGGCTTTTAGCTATATCGTAGGGAATATCGTGAATAGCGATGATGCCGTAAAACAGCACCAGCGCCACAAAAAACAGCAGGCCAAGGGCCACGTAACTCAACATACCGGCCATCCTTTTTCGTTATGAATCGCGGCCCCTTCCGGCCGCTCAGCGCTATCCTACCAGAAACTTATTTACTGCCGTGTCACAAGTCCTGACCACAGCCACTGTACAAGGTGTTGTTACGAGTCACCTTCACCTTATAAGCAGAGGCTTCACCGCTCATCACGTCTTCACATTCCTGTTCACTGATTTCGACTTTCAAAGCACCGGTCTCAGTGCTGGCCATGTAAATGGTCTCTGGGCCTTCAGTTTTCGCCCCGGGGTTCGGTGTCGTCATGCTGCTGTTGCCGTAGTCCCACACGAAGACCAGCCGCTCCTCCGGATAAATCGCCAGGTGCCAACCCGGCTCGTTTCCGGCAGCCCAGAAATTGGCCCCGTCCGCTTTGGCCTGCGCTGTGTTGGTAGCCGGCTTTGCCTGGGCATCCGAAGCGACGCGCTCCAGCATGATGGTGACATTCTGATTAGCTTCCTTCTCACCCAGTTCCACCGTATGACGCTGAGTGGTCGTCCATAGCAAGCGCCCCTCACCATCGCGGACTTCCGCACGCACGGCGTAAGCCATCGGGTGACTGTTCTGCGCAAAAGACTTGTCATAGCGTAACGCAAAAGGCACTGGGACATTCCCTGGGTTATCAATCTGCTGCTCGGCAATCAATTGCGCCGGCGCATCTGCCCGAGACACATCCGCCAAGGTCACCGTCACCGTTGCCTCAGGCGGCATAGCCATCCGCTCGCGGTACATCACCTTCCCGGCAAGCACGCGCTGCTGAGCGTTTTCCTGCTTCGCCCTCTCATCCGGTAACCGTTGCGCATCCTGTTCTGGCTGGTCACAACCGGCAAAGGACAAAGCTGCCCCCAGCAGTAATGAAGATAAAAGAGCGTTGCTATTGCGCATCATGGCAGGTCCTCGTTTTGGTCATTGTGATCAGACTCATCGGTGGAAAAGCAGTTCCACCGCGCTCCCACACCAGTAAAACGAAGACAGAGCAAAAAAGCAGCCCGCAGGCTGCTTCTTTTACGCTTTATTGAGAAGCAGCCACATGAAGGCTGGCTTGATGACCGGAAAGCTATACCGTCACCACCAATTCCACGTCGATGTTGCCGCGAGTGGCGTTGGAATACGGACAAACCTGGTGCGCCTTTTCCACCAGCGCTTGCGCTTCATCCTGCTTCAAGCCCGGAATATGCACGTTCAAGGTTGCCTGAATGCCAAAACCGCCACCTAAAGGACCAATCCCTACCTGCCCGGTAATCGCCGTTTCATCAGGTAATGCCACCTTCGTTTTGCCAGCAACCAACTTCAATGCTCCGAGAAAACATGCAGAATACCCCGCCGCGAACAGCTGTTCCGGGTTTGTACCTTCACCCCCTGAGCCGCCCAGGGCCTTTGGTGTCGCTAACTTGACGCTTAGCTGGCCATCATCACTGGCAGCCTTGCCGTCCCGGCCGCCTGTCGCCGTCGCTTTCGCTTCGTACAGTACTTTTTCCAGACTCATCATCATTCTCCTTTCCATTATGCTCACTATTAAATAGTGCGCTATTTAGAAGTGTTTAAAAAAAGAGGCCTCGCCCCTTTAATACTTCCGTTGCCGATGTTTTCAAGCCGATAAATCGCTATCCGCCAATCTGCCGCGCAGCGCATGCAGATCATCGCGCAATTGCCGCAGATGCTCCGGTTCACACTGCGTGGAACACAATATGGCTTCAGGCACCGACTGCGCGGATTCCCTCAATGCCTTGCCCTGGCTGGTCAGGCAAATTTCCACCTGTCGTTCATCCGCACGAGAACGAGCACGTTTCACCAGCTCGGCAGTTTCAAGTCGCTTCAGCAACGGCGTTAACGTGGCAGAATCCAGATACAACCGCTCACCAATTTCCGACACCGACTGCGCATCCTGCTCCCACAACACCATCATCACCAGATATTGGGGGTACGTCAGCCCGAGCGCTTTGAGCAACTTGCGGTAGACCTTGTTCATCGCCAGCTGGGCGGAGTACAGGGCAAAACAGACCTGCATATCCAGATCCAGCGATCCGTTGTTTGGTTTAATTGATTGGTTCATAGCTCAATATTAAATAGCGCACTATTAAATCTCAATACCTTTCCTTCTTCTATCAACCCTTGCGGGTTTGTGCTGCCCTCCAATATAAAAAAGCCCGCCAAAAGGCGGGCAACTGTTACTTGCGTCGAGGAAAGCTGGCTCAGGCAATCTATGTTGCCTGAGCTTTTTTATTTAGAACTTGTGTTCCATACCGATACCGAAGATGGTTTCTTCTGTGTCGGCCAGATCGAATTCAAGCTGTGTACCGTAGGCGTAGACTTTGCTGGCTTTGGCCAGTTTGTAATCTGCACCCAGGCTTACCTGAGTCGCTTCTTCGTCGGAAAGTTCACCTTCGCTCATGCCGTACTGGGCTTTCAGCTTCACGCGATCAATCTTGAAAGCACCGCTCAGGATGTAGGAGGTTTCTTCGCCGTCTGCTTCTGTTTCTTCGGCAGTCTGGAACAGTGCGCCGATTTCGAAGTTGCCCGGCTTCAGGCCAAGAGCCACACGAGTGATATCGATAGTGGGGCTGGTGGTGGTTTCGTCAGTGATCAGCTCGTCGACCATATCTGCATCGTGAGAGATAGCACCGAAGAACATGTCTTTTTCAACGACCAGCGACACGGAGATGGTATCAGCCAGGCCGGTTTCCGGATCACCGTCGCCGTTGATGTCGTTGTTTTCTGCAGGGATGAATGCAGCATTCAACGTTACGATGTCGCCCAGCTTAGGAGTGCTGTACTGGACGATGTTGGAAACACGGTTCTCACCAGACAGAACGTTCTTGATATCGCCGCCGATATCGTTGAACTGGTCGATTTTGCCTTGGGCTTTCTTGGTCGGGGTATCGAATTTACCCGCTTTCAGAGTACCAAAGCCGCCTTTCAAACCACCGTAGATGTTACGCTGAGTGAAGGTCTGACCGCTTTTGTCGCCATCATCAACACTGATTTCGAACTCAGCTTGGTAGATAGCTTTCAGGCCGGCCACGTCCAGGTCGAAATCCCCTTTAACGCCCAGACGTGACGCATTGCTGTTCAGCTCCCAAGCATCGTCGCTGGGGTTTACGCCATCGTCGAACTCAGCGTTTTCCAGGGAAACGTTTACTTTACCGTATACAGTCGGGCCATCGGCCAGGGCCAGACCAGGCATGGCTACAGCGGCCCCCACAGCGATCGCAAGCAAATTCTTCTTCATTCCAACACTCCTTCAATCAGGCAATATTTTGTATGCAACGTAACAGCGTGACTGAAACCCCAACCAAGCGAGGTAACGTTGACTGCTTGGTGGCGCAGTATGGGGAGAGTGGATGACTGAAAAGTTTCTCTTATGTGAAGTTTTTATTTCACAGGAACAAGAAGGGATTATTGGGGGTCAATCTGCAGATTTTTTCGCTTGCTGCCAAGCAGCTTCCAACGCATTTTCATCTAATGATTTCAAAGACTTGGACTGCTCCCGCTCCATGGTGCGGAAGCGCCGTTCAAACTTGTTGGTTGCGCGGCGAAGTGCCTGCTCCGGGTCGATCTTCAGATGACGGGACAGGTTTACGAGGGTAAAAAGGACGTCGCCGAACTCATCTTCGATGGCATCTTTGTGACCACTGGCCAGCGCTTCGTCCAGCTCTGCCAGCTCCCGATCAACCTGATTGCGGACGGGCGCAGGCGCAGGCCAGTCGAAACCCACCTTGCCTGCTTTCTTTTGTATCTTGCCAGCGCGCTGCAGTGCTGGCAGGCCTGCCGGCACACCATCGATGGCGCTACTATGCTCACGCCCCTTGCGAGCGCGCTCCTGCTGTTTGATCTGTTCCCAATTGGCTTTCACTGCCTGTTCGTCATCTGCTTCGGCATCACCAAAGACGTGCGGATGACGGCGGACCATCTTGTCGTTGAGGACATCGACAACGGCATCAAAATCGAACAGGCCGCGTTCACTGGCGATCTGGGAATGGAAAACCACCTGCAGCAACAGATCGCCCAGCTCCTCTTTCAGTTCCGGGTAATCGCGTTGGGCAATCGCCTCTGCCACCTCAAAAGCCTCTTCGATGGTGTACGGCGCAATGGAATCGAAATCCTGCTTTACGTCCCAGGGACAGCCGGTTTCCGGGTCACGGAGTTTGGCCATGATGGATAGCAGCAGATCGGTGTTAGACATGCTTTCCTCTATTGGTAGCGGCCGTGCTTACGAAAAGATGAGTTCAACGTTTAAAGTTGAGAAGCAAGGCTATAACCGTGACGTTCACGAAAGCTTTGCCTGCTTACTAGGGACGGTGAAACGCGAGCGATACGGAGCCGTACACGGCACGTCATCCCTCACGTTTCAACTTTGAACTCTCAACTTGCAACTATTTTTTATAACGCCGCACTTCAAGCACGCCTTTGAGTTGATCCATCTTGGCCAACACTTTGCCCAGGTTCCCCAAGGTGGCAATTTCCAGGGTGAGCAGCATGGTTGCTGTATTGTCATCCTGATCAGACTGGGTGTGCACAGCAGTTACGTTGACTTTTTCGTTGGCCAGAACGGCAATAACATCTTTGAGCAGACCCTGGCGATCCCACGCGCGCAGGAACACGTCCACCGGGTAAGTAATCCGGTTTGCCTCACCCCAGGTCACTTCAATGACACGGTTGGGCTCATCACCCTGCATGGCCAGCAGCTTCTCGCAGTCTGCACGATGAACAGTGACACCGCGCCCCTGGGTAATAAAGCCCATGACCTGATCGCCAGGCACCGGTTGGCAGCAGCCGGCCATATGGGTGAGCAAATTGCCCACGCCATGGATGGTGATATCACCACTGGTGGAGGCTTTCGGTTTGGCCGGGACAAACTCCATTTCCTGCTGGTTATGGTCCGGCTGCAGTGCCTGCACCTGATTAACCACATGCCCCGGGCGCAGATCGCCGGCACCCAGCGACGCCAATACGTCGTCACCCGTTTTCAGGTTCAGGTGCGGTGCCAAAATATCCAAATCCACTTTTTCCAGTGCCAGGCGCGACATTTCCTTTTCCAGAATGGTGCGGCCCTGGACGATATGCACATCGCGGTCCTGGCGTTTGAACCATTGCTGGATGCGCGCCCGAGCGGATGACGTGGCCACATACCCCAGTGAGGGCGTCAGCCAATCACGGCTGGGGCCACCTTCTTTGGTGGTGAGAATAGTGACCTGCTCGCCGGTATTCAGGCTGTAGTTCAACGGTACGATGTGGCCGTTGACCTTGGCACCCCGGCAGCGGTGCCCCACTTCGGTATGGATGTGGTAGGCAAAATCCACCGGCGTGGCACCGGACTCCAAGTCGACCACATGGCCTTCCGGGGTGAAGACATACACCCTGTCGCTGACCAAGCCGTGGCGCAGCTCGTCCACCATGGCATCCGGGCTGTCGTCTCCCAGCTCTTCGTGCCATTCAAGTACCTGACGCAGCCAGGTAATCCGTTGCTCGTAATCGGTAACCCCGCTTTTGCCCTTCTTGGCGCCTTCCTTGTAGCGCCAGTGAGCACAGACACCCAGCTCGGCTTCTTCGTGCATGTCGAAGGTACGAATTTGCACCTCCAGCATTTTGCGTTCCGGGCCCACCACCGCCGTATGCAGGCTTTGATAACCATTGCCCTTGGGGCTGGCGATGTAGTCGTCGAACTCTTTGGGCACGTGCTTCCAGAGCGAATGAACAACGCCCAGAGCGGCATAGCAGTCGCGCACTTGCGGCACCAGGATTCGCACCGCGCGCACGTCATACACCTCACCGAAATCCAGATGTTTTTTCTGCATCTTCCGCCAGATGCTGTAAATGTGCTTGGCCCGGCCATTCACCTCAGCACCGCTGATCTCATTTTTTTCCAGATAGCCGCGTAACTGCTCCAGCACATTGTCGATGTACTGTTCGCGGGCAAGCCGCTTTTCATCCAGCAGCTTGGCAATTTTCTTGTAGGCCCCCGGCTGCAGGTAACGGAACGACAAGTCCTCCAGTTCCCATTTCAACTGGCCAACGCCCAGGCGATGGGCCAGCGGCGCGTAGATATCGAAGATTTCCTGGGCCACCTTGCGCTGGCGCTCCGGGTCCGCTTCCTTGACCGCACGGATAATCACGGTCCGTTCGGCCAGTTTGACCAGGGCCACGCGCACGTCGTCGACCATGGCCACCAGCATCTTGCGCATGTTGTCGAGCTGGCCATCCTGCTGGCCAAGTACTGCCTTGCGAGTGGGGTTGAGCGAGGTACTGATCGCCGCCATGCGCAGCACGCCTTCGATCAGGTTGGCCACATCCGGGCCGAATTCCTTTTCCACTTCCAGCAGGGTGATCTGCCCTTCGCGCACTGCCCGGTAAAGAATAGCAGCGGGAAGAATTTCACTGTCGGCCCCCAGATCCACCAACACTTCGCCCATTTCCAGGCCGATATCCAGGCACCCTTTACCATAAGGCCATACCCGGCCCACAGCTTCACCGGCCAGCTGACATTGCTCAGCGCGTTCGCAGGCCTGCTCCAACAAGGCTCGCTCACGGACAGGCGCGCGGTTTTCCAACTGCGTTATCCACTCGCGCCAGTGAGCTATGGGACCTTCTGAGGGCTGTCGCCGTACCGTTACCATGGCATAACCTGCTACTTCTTCTTCGCTTTTTCGAATACAGCGATGGACTCAACGTGGGTGGTGTGGGGGAACATGTCCATCACACCTGCCGCTTTAAGACGGTAGCCCAGCGCCATCAGTTCCCCGGCATCACGGGCCAATGTGGCGGGGTTGCATGACACATAAACAATCTTCGATGCACCAAGCCTGGGCATTAACTTCACCATCTCCAGCGCACCGGTGCGCGGCGGGTCGATCAAGATACGATCATACGTCTGTCTGGCCCAGGCCTGGCCACTAACATCCTGGCTCAAATCCCAGGCGTGAAACTCCAGGTTTTCCAGGCCGTTACGGCGGGCATTCTCATAACCGCGCTCGACCATGGCCTGGCTGACCTCCACGCCCACCACCTTGCCGGCCCGCTTGGCGGCGGGAATGGTGAAATTTCCCAGGCCGCAGAACAGATCCAGCACCGTGTGTTCTGGTGAGAGTTCCAGCAAGTCCAATGCCAACGGCACCATCTTACGGTTAATGTCCGCATTCACCTGGGTGAAGTCGGTGGGGTGAAAGGCCAATTCCACCCCGGCAGACGGGTGCTTGTAGTACAGGCGCTGCTCGCCTTCTTCCGGCCAGATGCGGTGCACGGTGCTTTCGTTGCCCGGTTGCAGGTAACAATGCCAGCCAAGATTCTGGCAAAAGCCCAACAAAGCCTGTTGATCCGGCTCAGGCAATGGGTCCAGGTGGCGGATAATCAGGGCCACATCGTCATCGCCGGCGGCCAATTCAATCTGTGGGATGCGGCTGCGACTTTCCAGGCCGTGCATCAAGGTGCGCAGCTCATCCAGACGATGGCCCACGTCCGGAATCAGCACTTCGCAGGTGCGCAGCTGAGCGATGAAACTGTTGCGCTTTTCCCGGAAGCCCACCAGCGTTTCGCCTTTGGCTTCCACGTACTTCACCCCCAAGCGAGCCTTGCTACGGTACCCCGTCACCGGGCCGGTCAGCGGCGCCAGCCACTCCTCCGGCGCCAGGCCACCAAAATGCTGCAGTTGCTCACGCAATACCGCTTCCTTGCGTGATACCTGCACTTCCGGGCTCATATGCTGCAGGCTACAGCCGCCGCACAGATTGCTGTGTTCACAGGGCGGAGTTACCCGGTCCGGGGACGCGGTCACGATTTCCACGGCTTTGCCTTCATCAAACTTGCGGCGCATGTAGGTGAATTTGAACATCACCTCTTCACCGGGCAGCGCATTATCAATGAAGGTGGTCTTGCCATCGCGACGGGCGATGCCCCGGCCATCGTGGCTCAGGGTTTCAATGCTGGCGGGTTCCGGGGTTTCCGGTAGCGGCTTGCGACGTCGTGCCATGGAAAATCTCAGTACTCTGGGGATAGATCTGGGGTGGGCAGCCATGCTGCCGGCTGCCAATGTGGTGCGGATTGTAGCGTTTCAGGCCGCTGGCGTCAGATTTGTGACGCCCTTGCGGCATCAACTCAGCTGGCCGACGCCTTCTGCCAGGTCTCCAGAAACGCCAGGAAGTGCGGGTGCCCCTCCTCCTTCAGGTAGTCCTGCAGCAACGCCAGCTCCTGATCGTAACCGGTGGCGTCCAGCTCACCGCGCATCAACTGAAAACGCAGATAGACCAGCCAAGTGTTGAGCACGTCGGTTTCGCAGTAGTCCCGAATCCCCTTGAGATCACCATCCTGAAAGGCATCGAAGACCTTGCCACCGCTCATGCCCATCTTGCCCGGAAAACCCAACAAGGTGGCAATTTGGTCCAGCGGCGCATTGGCGCGGCCGTTATACATGGCCAGCACGTCCATCAGGTCCAGGTGGCGTTGGTGGTAACGGCTCAGGTAGTTGTTCCATTTGAAGCTGGTATCTTCGTTGCCGGTTTCCCAGTAACGATGGGCAGGCACGCCATGTTTGAGCGCGCGGTAGTGCAACACCGGCAGGTCGAAACCGCCGCCATTCCAGCTCACCAGGTTCGGGGTGAAACGGTCGATGCCGTCGTAGAAGCGCTCGATCAGCTCCTTTTCGGTGCTGTTCTCATCGCCCAGGGACCAGACCTTCACGCCTTGTGCAGAACGCAGCACCACGGAAATAGCCACAATGCGATGCAGGTGCAGGCGCAGAAACTCGGTGCCATTCTCCTGACGGCGCAGGTTCAGCAACGCGCTGGCGGTGTCCTTGTCACTCAGGCCGTCCAAATCATAAATACGGCGACCACCATCCAGATCCGGAATGGTTTCAATATCGAATACCAGTACGTTCATCCCTGAGACTCTCCTTGCTGAGCTTGCTGAAACACGCCGGTGGACAGGTAACGGTCGCCCCGGTCGCAAATAATGGCCACGATCACGGCATTGTCCAGCTCTTCGCTCAACCGTAGCGCCCCGGCCACTGCCCCGCCGGATGACACGCCGCAGCTAATGCCTTCCTCGCGGGCCAACCGGCGCATCGTGCGCTCGGCCAGGTCCTGGTCCATATCCATCACACGGTCGACCCGGGAATCATCATAAATGGTGGGCAGATATTCCTTCGGCCAGCGGCGAATACCAGGAATGGAGGCACCGTCGGTAGGCTGCAGGCCGACAATTTGAATAGCCGGGTTCTGCTCCTTCAGATACATGCTGCACCCCATGATCGTGCCGGTGGTGCCCATGGAACTGACAAAGTGGGTAACGCTGCCGTCGGTATCGTGCCAAATTTCCGGGCCGGTGCTTTCGTAGTGAGCCAGCGGATTATCCGGATTGGCAAACTGATCCAAAACCGTCCCTTCACCACGGGCCTGCATGGCCTGAGCCAAGTCGCGGGCACCTTCCATGCCCTCTTCCTTGCTAACCGAAATTAGCTCGGCGCCATAGGCAGCCATGGCATCACGGCGCTCCTGACTCTGGTTAGCCGGCATGATCAGCTTCATGCGGTAACCGCGCATGGCGGCAGCCATGGCCAGCGCGATCCCGGTATTGCCGCTGGTGGCTTCAATCAGGGTATCACCGGGCTGAATGTCCCCGCGCTGTTCAGCTTTGAGGATCATGTTTAATGCCGGGCGGTCTTTCACCGAGCCGGCGGGGTTATTGCCCTCCAGCTTGACCAGAATGGTATTGCTGGTCTTGCCTGGCATGCGCTGCAGACGCACCAAGGGGGTATTCCCCACGGTCTGTTCAATGGTTTTATGATTCATGGCGCGTATTGTACCTAAAAAGCCGCTTTATGCCGCACGCTTCACGCAACAATAGGGTTGCGTGAAGCGTGCTGTATGTTGCTATCCTTCAGGCATAATGGGGAAAAATAACAGCAATCGGGGATTCATGGTCAACCAAAGCCTTCGCTCACGCCTGATGTTCATGGCCGCCCTGCCCGCCCTGCTGGCGGCGCTGGTCATTGGTGGCTATTCCATGGTCAACCGGATCGTGGATGTCCGCGAGACCAATGCTCAGCGTCAGCAACTGGTCACCGATAGTTATGCCGCGCAACTGGAAACCCTGCCTCATAATAGCCAGCGCAAACAGCAGAACCTGTTACGCCAATTGCTCGAGGAACAGGACGTTCGCGCAGCCACCCTGGTGTTCAACGATGGCCGGCCGACCCTGCACGCAGGTCCGAGGCTGCGCCCCGCTCCTGTTGCCGCAGCAGCCAATAGCCAGGAGCGGATCACCACCGATACCAGCTGGCAGCTACAGCGAGACCTGAGCGGTGTATTGCCCGCCCAGCTCACTGTGGAGTTTTCCCAGCAGGGGCAGTATCTGTCTACGCTGGAAAACCTGCTCACCCTGTTTCTGGTCATGCTGGCGCTGATCATGATCGCCATGGTTCCCGCTCTGCGCTTTTCCCGCCAGCTGACTCTGCCCATCGGCGACATGGTCAGTGCGGTTCAGCGCATCCGCGATGGCGACCTGAGTATGGCAATCCATACTCGCGCCAAGGGGGAATTGTCCGAGCTGGAAACCGCCCTGCGGCAAATGGTCGCAGCACTGGCCGACGCCCAGACTGAGCTACAGCAAAACGTCGATCAGGCTACCCAGGATCTTCGCGAGACCCTGGAAACCATTGAGATCCAGAACATCGAACTGGACATGGCGCGCAAGGAAGCCCTGAAAGCCAGCCATATCAAATCCGAGTTCCTGGCCAATATGAGCCATGAAATTCGCACCCCGCTCAACGGTATTCTCGGCTTCACCAAACTGTTGGATCGCTCGCCCCTGAGTCCGCGTCAGGAGGACTACCTCTCCACCATTCACAAGAGCGCAGAATCCCTGCTGGCGATCATCAACGACGTACTCGATTTCTCCAAGATCGAAGCCGGCAAGCTGTCCCTGGACCACACCCCTCTTAACCTCCACGACCTGATCGAGGATGTGCAGACCCTGCTCGCCCCCATGGCGCAAGAGCGCGGGCTGGAGCAGGCGGCGATTATCTATTCCGATGTGCCGGTGGCCCTACTGGGCGACCCGCTACGTATTCGCCAGGTGCTCACCAATCTGGTCAGCAACGCCATCAAGTTTACCGACCTGGGCTCCGTGGTGGTGCGCGCCATGCTGGAGGAAGACCGGGGCGCGGAGGCAATCATCAAGATCACCGTCACCGATACCGGCCCGGGGCTAAACCCGGAAGCCCAGAAGGATCTGTTCAGCGCCTTTACCCAGGCCGACCAAAGTGCCCGCCGACAGGAAGGCGGAACCGGGCTGGGACTGGCCATCAGCAAACGCCTGGTGGAAGGCATGGGTGGCGAAATCGGCATCGACAGCAGTGAAGGCAGCGGCTCCACCTTCTGGTTTACCTTGCGCACAGAGCGCGACCCGAAACAACCGGCCCAGCAACCGCCCCATGCTCTGGTGGGCTGCACCGCCACTCTGATCGAAAACGATGAATACGGCCGGTTGGGCCTGTACCACATGCTCAGCCATTTGCAGCTTCGCATCCATAAGCAACACAGCCTCAACGATCTCATGGCCAGCCTGGATCAGGGCGCTCTGTCGCAAAGTGATTTTCTGGTAATCGGCCTACCCAGCCGGGCACCGGGCATCGACCTGCAACGTCTGCTTGATGACCTTGCTGCCCTGGGCACGCCGGTTCTGGTGCTGTGCAATAACCCGGAAAGTGTGTCCCGCTGGCTGGAGGATTACCCGCATTGCCAGGTTCAGGGCAAACCCGCCACTCGCCAGCGCCTGCACAGCGCCCTGCTCACATTAAGCGGCCAGGATTCTCCCGCGCCCCGCCGGCAATCGGTCAGCCGCCCATTTCCCCGGCCGGTTTCCGTTCTACTGGTGGATGATCACCCGGGCAACCTGAAACTGGCACGGGTCTTCCTGGAAGAATTGGGTGTCACCGTCACCGCCTGTGATAACGGTCAAAGCGCCCTTGAAGCCTTCCGCGAACAGCCATTCGATCTAGTCTTCATGGACATCCAGATGCCCGGGATGGATGGCAAGGAAACCACCCAGCGCATGCGCGACAGCGAACCGGATGGTACCCACACGCCGATTGTCGCGCTAACCGCCCACGCGCTGGAAAGCGAGCGGCGGGAACTGCTGGATCGGGGTCTGGACGACTACCTGAGTAAACCGATAACAGAAGGGCAACTGCGCCATACGCTAGAAAAGTGGGTACTGGGAAGCACCGATGATGACCTGCCGGATGCACCTGATAGCAACGATAACAGCGACCAGGTCTTCGACCCTGAGTTGGCCCGCCGTCGTGCCGGCGGGCGAGATCACCTTGCTGACGAAATGCTGAAGATGTTGCTCGATAGCCTGGAAACGGATCGACCGGCTATCTCAGCGGCCTTTGACCGGGACGATAACGACGACTTGCTGGAACGGGTGCACAAACTCCACGGCGCCACCCGCTACTGTGGCACGCCGCGACTGGAGCAGAGCGCCCGGCAGCTGGAAGAAGCCCTGAAAACGGGCAGTGACCGAGCCAGCCTGGGGCCTCTGGTCTCTGCCCTGTGTGATGAGATCTGCGCACTGGAACAACTCTGGCAAGATCAGAGTGAAGCCATGACTCTGGGCTAGCCGGGTGCTGAGTCCACGCAGCAAAGCCGGGCTAGACCTTGTCGAGCAAGGCCCGCATGCTGCGCACCGCTTCATCCAGCCCGGTGATCGCCGCCCGGGCGATAATGCTGTGCCCAATATTCAGCTCGTTGATGCCCGGAATTTCCGCAATCGGCAGGGTATTGTGGTAATGCAGGCCGTGCCCGGCGTTAACCACTAACCCCTGCTCCAGCGCAAACGCCACGCCTTCACGGATGCGAGCCAGCTCCTGCTGCTGTTCGCCCACCGTTTCTGCATCGGCGTATCCACCGGTATGAATTTCGATTGCCGGGGCGCCGCATTCGCGGGCAGCAGCAATCTGCACTTTATCCGCATCAATAAACAACGACACTTCAATACCTGCCTGCCCCAGTCGCTGGCAACATTGAGCAATCCAGGCCTTGTTGCCCGCCACATCCAGCCCACCTTCGGTGGTCAGCTCTTCACGTTTTTCCGGTACCAGGCAGCAATGCGGCGGTTGAATCCGACAGGCAATGCCCACCATTTCTTCAGTGGCCGCCATTTCCAGATTCATGCGAGTCTGCAGCGTCTGCGCCAGCAGCTCCACATCCCGGTCGTTGATATGCCGACGGTCTTCGCGCAGGTGTACGGTAATGCCATCCGCACCCGCCTGCTCCGCAACTAATGCCGCCTGTACCGGCTCGGGATAACGGGTACCACGGGCCTGACGCAAAGTGGCGATGTGATCGATGTTGACGCCCAGAAGGACGCGGGAAGAATTCGACATTTTCAAAACCCGGTTGAAAGTTCAAAGTTCAAAGTTGAAAACCCCGACAAAATGACGACCAACAGGAACCAACAGCGCCGTGTTTAATTGCCGCGGGCGATTCCCCGGTATGGCAATACCGTATCTGTCAGACTGACGCGCACTTTCAACTTTGAACTTTAAACTTGTAACTCATTTCTCCCGAAACAGCTCCCGGCTTTTCAGTGGCCGGTTGCCCAGATGCGGGGCCAGTAAATGTCGACACAGACTTAATGCTGCCTTGCGCGCGGCGGGATGCCAATCCCCCTGTGCAATCGCTAACAAATCCGCACCCGCATAGCCTGCACCGGTTTCTGTCTGCGCCAGCCCCTGTTCAGGGTTTAACTGATAGAACGCCTGCGGGGCCAGCCCGTGCCCGTGAATATCCTGATCCAGGGGAATGCCGTAACCGATTTGCTCCAACGCCGCCAATTCAAATTGACGCAGGGTAATATCGAAAGGTGTCTGCGTCTGCAAGTCAGACAACGCCTGTTCGTATAATGGCCACACCGACGGATTGGGGTCATCCCGGTGCAACAGCCGCGTAAGCAGTTCGTTCAGGTAAAAACCGCAGTACAACGCCTTGCCCGTCAGCGTGAGTCGATTACCCCGCGGCTCGCACGCGCGCAGTGAATACATCTCGCCGGAGGGCTTTAACTCTACCCACAAGGGCGTAAACGGTGCCAATAACGGATCTTTGCGACCGCCACGCACCACGGCGCCAACGCGGCCGAGCGCAGGGAGAAACAGGTCTACCGTCAGGCTGGTATTACGAAAAGGCCGCCGGTGAATCAGCCAGGCGGCTTGCAGGGACGTCTCAGCGCGGCTCATCGTAGCCGAGTGAGCGCAGCGCGCGGGCATCATCGGACCAACCCGCCTTGATCTTCACCCACAGATTGAGCATCACCTTGCGCTCGATCAGGCGTTCAATATCTTCACGGGCCTGAATGCCGATTTGCTTGATGCGCTCGCCCTTGTCACCAATAAGGATTTTCTTCTGGCCGCGGCGCTCCACCAGAATCGCCGCGGAAATTTCGGTGACACGGGGGCCATCTTCCCACATCTCCACTTCCACACTCACCTGATGGGGTACTTCCTGCCCGAGCTGGCGAACCACTTTTTCACGAATAATTTCCGCCACCATAAAACGTAGGCTGCGATCGGTAAGCTGGTCTTCCTCATACCAGAAGTCCCCTTCCGGCAAGCGCTGAACCAGTGCCTTTTCCAGCTCCACCAGATTTTGTTCGCGCAAAGCGGATACCGGAATCACCGCATCGAAGGGGTAACGCTCACTCAAGGTCTGGATATGCGGCAACAAGGCGGCCTTGTCATCCACGTTATCCACCTTGTTAATGATCAGCAGCACCGGCACCTGATCTTTTTCCGGCAACAGAGACAGCACGTGCTCGTCCGCCGGCGTCCATTTCATGGCATCGACCATCATGCAGATCACGTCCACACCGAACAGGGTGGATACCGCCGCTTCATTCATGGCGCGATTAAGAGCCTTCTCCTGGCCAGTGTGAATGCCAGGGGTATCGGCAAAGATAATCTGGTAATTATCCCGGCTGAGGATACCGTGAATACGATGACGGGTAGTCTGTGGTTTGCGCGAGGTGATGCTGACTTTCTGGCCGATCAAGTGGTTCATCAACGTGGATTTGCCCACGTTGGGGCGCCCGACGATAGACACCATGCCACAACGGGTAGCTTGGGAATTGTCCGGTTGGGACGTTGGGGTATCAGTCATACTGCTGCTCCAGCCATTCAAGCGCCAGGCTTGCGGCCTCTTGCTCAGCCTTGCGGCGGCTCGCACCCTGGGCGGTAAATATCTGCTGCACCTGATCCAGTGAGCACTGCACATCGAAGGTCTGTTTCGGGGCCAATCCTTCCACCTGGGTCACTTCGTAGGTTGGCAATTCAAATTTTCGTCCCTGCAGCCATTCCTGCAGACGGGTCTTGGCATCTTTCTGAGCGCTTTGCGGCGAGATAGCCTCAAGACGTGGCGCAAACCAGGACAACACTACCTCACGGCAACGGGGCTCGCCGCCATCCAGCAACATGGCACCAATAATCGATTCCAGCGCATCTGCGAGAATAGATTCGCGACGAAACCCCCCACTTTTCAACTCGCCGCCGCCCAGCACCAGGTACTCGCCCAGCCCCAACTCGCGTGCCACCAGTGCCAGCGTCTGACCACGCACCAAAGAAGCCCGCATCCGGGTCAACTGTCCTTCGGCCGCTTCAGGAAACTGTTCAAACAGGGCAACGGAAATAATCTGCCCAAGCTGGGCATCACCGAGGAACTCCAGTCGTTCGTAGTTACGGTGACGGCTAACGCTGCGATGTGTCAGCGCCAACTCGAGAAGAGAAATATCCTGGAACTGATAGCCCAGACGGGCCATCAGTCGGTTAAGGTCACCGTTCACTTGCGAATGTCTTTTTTGAACTCGTCTTTGAAGGTCATCACGATGCTCACGTTGTAAAACATCGGCTCGCGCACTTCATAGTCCGTGGACACGGTCAGAACACCGCCTTCTTTAGCGATAGCCAGATCATCCACACGAATCACATTGACCTGGTTAATAGTGAACCGCTTGCTGAGCCCGTCGCGAATTTCCCGCGGGGACATCAGTGCTGTTTTGCTGTCCTGCAGCAATGAACGGATGGTTGTCGCAATCGTGTTGTGCTCCATGTACGCCGGAACCATACGAAATGCGGCCGTTCCCAGAATAGCCACAACAATCAGCACGACAGCCCAGCTGATCATGGACATCCCACGTTGCTGTGAGGGCCTTGTTGTCATCATTTTAGTTTGCCTCCACCTTATCAATGGCGCCATTACGAGAAAAACTGGGCAGAGAGAAAACCGGTTTCCAGTGCATCCAGATCATGAACGCTTCCCCCACGACCAGCCCCTCAGGGACTATACCCCAGAATCGGCTGTCGTTACTGTTATCACGGTTGTCGCCCATCACAAAGTAAGCATCTTCCGGCACGGTCCATTCGCCCTGAGTGCGTGCCTGCGGCACCTGGCGACCGGTATAGGGATTGGTTTTGCCTTCCTGCCAGATCAAATGGCTGGCATCACCCAGTTGTTCCACGTATTGCTTACGCCATACTCCCGTGCCGGCCCATTCATTCACCAGATCACGATCGATAACCTCACCATTGACGGTCAGTACATTATCTTTCACCTGAACCGTATCACCGGGTAACCCCACCACGCGTTTGATGAAGTTCTGCTTCCGGTTTTCCGGGAACTTGAACACCATCACATCACCACGTGATGGCTCGTTGGTTTCGATGATTTTGGTATTGGTCACCGGCAATCGCAAACCATAGGCAAATTTGTTAACCAGAATAAAGTCATTCACCTCTAGCGTTGGCAACATGGAACCGGAGGGAATGGTAAACGGTTCCACGATAAACGACCGGATCACCAGCACCACGAAGAACACTGAAATGAGCGAGTTGGACGTCTCCACCACACTGCCCACCGGGCCGCCCTTGCTCTTCAGTTTTAGCGCTTTGTCGATTAGCCAAACAACAACCGTAATAGTCAGCGCCAAGGTCAACCAAAAGCCGATATCAATATCCAATAGAAATCTCCATTAAAGAGTCGCGACAGGCTGCACGCATCACGCAACATGCCAAAAGCGAAAAACTAAACGCAAGAATCTCAGACACAAATGAAGACCCGAAGAACAGGTCTTTCCTCGCGTGTTGCGTGAAGCGTGCGGCATGCTGCGGCTCCTTAATCATCCACCTTGAGCACGGCCAGGAACGCTTCCTGGGGGATTTCCACGTTCCCCACTTGCTTCATGCGTTTTTTGCCTTCTTTCTGCTTCTGCAGCAGTTTCTTTTTACGGGACACGTCACCGCCATAACATTTGGCGGTCACGTTCTTGCGCAGGGCCTTTACGGTCTGGCGGGCAATGATTTTGCTGCCGATGGCAGCCTGAATCGCCACATCAAACATCTGGCGCGGCACCAGCTCTTTCATTTTTTCACACAGGGCACGGCCCCGGTAGGCGGACTGATCCAGGTGACAGATCATTGCCAGCGCATCCACCTTATCGCCATTGATCAGCACATCGACCCGCACCAGCTTGGTAGCTTCGAACCGTTCGAAGGCATAATCCATGGAGGCAAAGCCCCGGCTCACGGACTTGATGCGATCGAAGAAATCCAGCACCACTTCCGCCATGGGAATGTCATAGGTCAGAGCGACCTGTTTACCCAAGTACTGCATATTGATCTGTGAACCACGGCGCTCTACGCAAAGGGTGATCACATTGCCCACGAATTCCTGCGGCACCAGGATATTCACCCTTGCGATGGGTTCGCGGAACTCCTCGATTTTGCTGCCTTCGGGCAGTTTGGAGGGGTTATCTACGTGCAGAATGTCACCGGACACCAGCGCCAGCTCATACACCACCGTGGGCGCCGTAGTGATCAGATCCAGGTCGTATTCACGCTCCAGCCGTTCCTGGATGATTTCCATGTGCAGCATGCCCAGGAAGCCTACCCGGAAACCGAACCCCAATGCGTCAGAGGTTTCCGGTTCATAGAACAGGGAGGCGTCATTCAGGGTCAGTTTGGCCAGTGCATCGCGAAAATCTTCATAGTCATCGGCGCTCACCGGGAACATGCCTGCGTAGACTTGTGGCTTCACATTTTTGAAGCCGGGTAACGCCACCACATTGGGGGTTTTCGCCAGGGTCAGGGTATCGCCCACCGGCGCACCGTGAATATCCTTGATGCTGCCGCTCACCCAGCCCACTTCGCCGGCTTCCAGCAATTTGGTCTCGGTGCGCTTGGGGGTGAAGATACCCAGGCTATCGACCACATGGGTCTGCCCGGTGGATTTCACCAGAATCTTGTCGCCCTTTTTCAGGCGGCCTTCTTTCACTCGCACCAGCGAGATCACGCCCATGTAGTTATCGAACCAAGAGTCGATAATCAGCGCCTGCAGGTCAGACTCGCGCGAACCTTCCGGGGAGGGAATGCGCTCGACCAATTGCTCCAGCAAGTCATCCACGCCAACGCCCGTCTTTGCCGACACCCGGCAGGCGTCGTGAGCATCCAGACCGATGATTTCCTCGATCTCGTTGATCACCATTTCCGGCTCGGCCTGGGGCAGGTCGATTTTGTTCAGGACCGGCAGTACTTCCAGGTCCTGTTCAATAGCGGTGTAACAGTTGGCCACGGACTGGGCTTCCACGCCCTGGGCGGCATCCACCACCAGCAGCGCCCCTTCACAGGCGGACAAGGAGCGGGACACCTCGTAGGAGAAATCCACGTGGCCGGGAGTATCAATAAAGTTCAACTGGTAGGTTTCGCCATTACGAGCCGTGTAGTGCAGGGTCACACTCTGGGCCTTGATGGTAATGCCCCTTTCCCGCTCCAGCTCCATGGAATCCAGCACCTGAGATTTAAGCTCTCGGTCGCTGAGGCCGCCGCAAACCTGAATAAAGCGGTCTGCCAACGTGGATTTACCATGGTCGATATGGGCGATAATGGAAAAGTTGCGAATATTCTTGATGTCAGTCATAAGGCCTGTTGAACAAAAAGTCGTTGTCGCACCGGCCTTCTTCGTCCCGTGGTCACAAACCGGGGATCAAAAAGAACCGTACTGCTGCCCAACCCTGCGCCGGGCAGCACACCGTGATACTCAAAACGACAAACAATGGGCCGCGATTCTAGCGGATATCGGGGGGGAGTTGCACGGCGCACCGTCCGGTGCGCCGAAAAACCCGCTGCCAGACCCTGAAAAAGGGGTTATGGCAGCTTCAAGGCCAGAAAACGGGGGGTGCCATCACGGTTGACCAGAGCCGCCACCGTGCCCTCTTCCGGCAAGGCCGCCGCCGCATCGGCCAAATCCGCCGCGCTGTTGATCGGGGTATTGTGCAGGGTCACCAGAATATCCCCCGCCTGAATACCCGCCTGGCGGGCCGGGCCGTCGCTCACCTGGGTGACTACCACCCCGGCTTTGAGGTCCAACCGGCTCAATTCCGACGCAGACGCTTCGCGAACGGACAGGCCCAGCTTCACCGCGGGCGACGCCTTATCGGATTCCTCCCCCCCTTTGAGGGCCATTTCCGGGTTATCCGGCAGCAGGCCGATGGTCACCGACAAGGTCTTTTTCTCGCCATTGCGGATCACCACCATATTCACATCCGACTCGGGCTTTACCAGGCCAACCCAACGCGGCAGCTCCGAGGAGCGATAGATGGTTTCATCGTTGAAGCGGGTAATCACATCACCCGGCTCCACCCCGGCCGCCTCGGCCGGCGAGCCCGCCAGCACCTGGGAAACCAGCGCACCGCGAGGCGAATCCAGCCCGAATGATTCCGCCAGATCCCGGTCCACTTCCTGAATCAGCACACCCAGCCAGCCACGGCTAACCTTGCCGCCATCCTTGAGCTGGCTGACCACGTCCATGGCCATATCCATGGGGATGGCAAAACTCACGCCCATATAACCGCCCGAGCGGCTGAAAATCTGCGAGTTAATCCCCACCACTTCACCACTCAGGTTGAACAACGGCCCACCGCTGTTACCCGGGTTGATCGCCACATCGGTCTGAATAAAGGGCACATAACTGTCGCTGGGCAAGCTACGCCCCTTAGCGCTAACGATCCCGGCCGTCACGCTGCTGTCGAACCCGAATGGCGCGCCAATGGCCAACACCCATTCACCGACCTTCAAATCCGCAGAGGAGCCGATATCTACCACCGGCAAATCCCCTTCATCCACTTTCAGCAGGGCCAGGTCGCTCTGCTCATCGGCGCCTATCAGCTCAGCCGGCAATTCCCGGCGATCCTGCAGGCGCACCATAATTTCGTCCGCTTCAGCCACCACATGATTGTTGGTCAGCACATAACCATCGGCGGAAATGATGAAGCCTGAACCCAATGAACGAGTATCTTCCTGCTCCGGCAACGACGGCATGTCACCTTCACCGCCGAACTGTTCAAAAAAATGCTGGAAAAACTTCGGCAACTGCTTGAGCTGATCCGCAGCGGAGGATTCATCCCGATGCGTCACCGTACTGATATTCACCACTGCCGGACCTTCTTTTTCGACCAGGCGGGTAAAATCAGGCAACCCGGTTACCAGAGGCTCACCGCGTTGGGCAGAGGGTTCAGGGGAAGGGTCGGAGCATGCCGCCAGTACGGCACTCAAGATTACAAGCCACACGGCTGCGAAACGATATCCTCGTCGCATTGAAGTCTCCTTTGTCAGGCCTTTTCGCGGCCTTTTATTGCGATGCAGGCTTAATTACCACCGCCTGACAACTATCGTCCCCGGATGCCATCAGGCGTGGCTGATAAGCCAGAGTATGCCCCGCGCGGCGACTCATGACACGGTTGATCGCAAAACCGAGAAACAGCCCCGCCATACCGAATATGGCAGACGCATCAACGGTTTCGATGGCAAGAGCCGAGCCCAGCAAGGCACCAATAAACAACAATACCAGTGGCAACCCATACACCCACAGGGCACCACGCATCAGCGCGCCCTCGGGCAGTTCCACATTCACGGTATCGCCAACTTGGTGAGAATCTTGAGAAGGAACTCGCAGGCGGGCACGCTGCCCGGACTGCTGTTCATTGATAAGGTGATGCCCGCAACCGGCTTTCGCCTTGCAGGCACCACAGGTGGACGCACGCACGGTTTCGACCCAGATAGCCCCGGGCTCTACCGCCACGACGACTCCCTGTTCTTGCAGCATCAGGGCTGGCTGTCTCGCACGCTGATGCCTTCAATCACCCGCTCTGCGGTGTTTTGCGGCACCTCACCCACCAGCGTCACCAAATAGGCTCCACTGGGAGCAGTGAGTCTGCGACTAACGGCGACCGTAGGACCAACGCGACTCACACCCTCTTCTACCGTGCTGTCAGCCACCGCTTCCACAAACACGGTAAAGGCTGCCAAGCCATCACTGTAGCCTTGTGCTGCCACCGGCTCGCGATCGGAGCCACCCTGGCGCCAGTCTTTATCCACGGAGGTAAACCCCGCGGGCATCCATTGCGCATCCACCAACAACTGTTGAGACGGGTGAGAATCCGCCAGTTGCTTCAGATCGCTTTCTTTCACGGTTTCCGGGATGGCGAAGTCCTGCTCGGTGAGCGGCGGCGCCAACGTCAGAGTAACAAACTCCACCCGCTCCAAGGCCACACCACTGCCATCAACCACTTCCGATTTCAGCAATAGATTACTGTCGTTATCCAGCCACAGGCGGTAACCGTAACGGTGGTTATCCAAGGGCGCTACGCGCATACGCGTAGCCGCACGACCGGCAACGCGGCCATCACCATCCACCAGAATGTTGTACTGCTCCGGCACATCACTGGCGATCCGGTCGCCTAGCGCCAAGGGGCCACCCTTCTCACGGTTAATACGGGTAAGGGTGCCATTCGGGTGTAGGCAGACCACCTCATCTCCCCGGCTCAGCACCTCTACCAGACGGCCATCCAGGTGGGTCAGCCGCTGGAATTCGCGACCACCGATCACTGCATGGCTCACTTCCATGGTGCTGACTTCGGCACCGAACTGATAAAGGAAACGACCAGTGTAATCGAGGGATCGATTGGCCTGTGCCATGGATTGCAGCTGGTTCTGCGCTGGCGATGTATTCGCCAGCGCCACTTCAGACAGCGCCACCATCGGCGAGCAGAGGGTCAGAGAGAAGGCAAGGGCTCGAAGCATCATCCGTTAGCGGGCCCCGTGGCGGGCATCCATGCTCACCAAGCGCGCAAAGGGCATCATTCCCTGGCCGCTATGGCGCGCTGCGAAATCGCTATGACGCAGCAGCATGTTGTTGACACGGGGCTGGGAGACTGGCACCGCAGCAGCCGGTGTCGCCGTCACGTTGCTGGTCTTGAACGCCTGGGAAACCAGGGACGTTTCACCAAACGGGCGGTTGATGCGGTTATCCGGGGCAGCAGCAGCCAAGGCCGGTGCGGCCGAACCATTTACCGCTTGGCTACCTTCCCAGGTCTGCCAGCCGACGACCGTTGCCGCTGCCACAGAGGCCGCCACGGCCAGACGCGCCATACCGCCCAGCCAAGCTGGACGACGGGCCGGCAGGGCTTCTTGCGACAAAGCGGCAGACAGGCTGGCATTAAAGCCTGCCGGTACCGCCATGGAAGCCTGACCATGCATAACATCGCTGGCCAGTTGCCAGCGCGCCAACGTATCCAGCTCGCTATCATCGATATCACGCATCACCCGGCGGGTTTCCAGCTCGCTGGTTTCACCGTCAAGGAACGCGGATAACGTTTCCAAATCCCTGTTCATACTCTCACCCTTTATCGCCGCGCTGTGAGCCCAATAGCGGGCGAACAGCTGTGTCAATTGCTTCCCTGGCCCGAAAAATCCGGGACCGAACTGTGCCCACTGGGCATTCCATGACGACCGCAATGTCTTCATAGCTGAAACCTTCGAATTCACGAAGGGTCACAGCGGTCTTCAGTTCCTGAGGCAGCTCGTTAATCGCTGCGTGGATTACCGCCTCCAGTTCCTCTGACAACACAAGGGACTCCGGGGTTCCAATCTCGTGCAGCATTTCTGCGCCAGCGTATTGCTCGGCCTCAGCAGCATCCAGATCAGAGCCCGGTGGCCGCCGGCTGGCAGACACCAGATGATTCTTGGCAGTATTGACCGCGATACGGTAAAGCCAGGTATAAAAGGCGCTGTCTCCACGGAATCGGGGCAGCGCGCGCCAGGCTTTGATAAAGGCTTCCTGGGCAACATCCTGGACCTCGTCCTGGTCACGCACATAGCGGCTAATCAACGCAAAAAGGCGCTGTTGGTACTTGTGCACCAACACCTCAAAGGCACGCTGATCGCCGGTTTTGGCTTTCTTGACCAACTCTTCGTCTGACACCGATCCCCCGGATCTATCGCGAAACGCGTGAAGTAACCATGGCCGTATTATGACGACCCGCTAAAACGCGCCATTGTAGCAGTTGCCGGCGTGGCGGCTACACCATGAGCGCGATTTCGCCACCTTTTCACATTGCTTGAACATTTCTGTGGCGGCGCTGTACCGGCGTTACAACCTGTTATAGGACAGAATCGGACACACGCAAGACCCGATGGTTCCGGAAAATATGAAAACCAGACGCATTCTCAAGACTAGAGTAAGAACTGGTGCAACAACATAGGCGCTCTCACGAGCCCAGGCAGGCCCGTGAGGCAATCGAACGCGGGGCGGATCAGAAAATAGAACAGCCCGAGCCGCCGAATTTTTTCTTCACCTGGGCCATGCAGCCTCGCATCAACAGGCCGAAAGGGTCACCGGGCATGGTTTCACAGACTTTCTTGGCCGCATACGCCTTGGAGCATTCCGTGGCCGTGGCTTCCAGGGTATTGCTTGCTACCGGTTGCGCCCCGGCCTGCCCACCCGGCGCAACACCCGCCACCAAGTTCACAGGCACGGCGTTTGGTGCCGCCTTTGGCTCACTGGCCTCTATCATGGCGGCCACCACATCGGCCGGCAGCCCTTCGCGGGTCAGCCAACTGGACTCTTCCGGCGTGAACAGCGCATAAGGCTGACCCGCCGCCTTAATGCTGGCCGACATGGCAGGAGCGGAACGCTTACGGTAGGTCTGCTTGAGCACATCCAGCACCCGCAGATCCGCCGGCCCCACAAACAACAGCCTCTCATTGCCCTGAATGTCACCAGCGAATTCCGGGTGTTTCTCGATGATAGCGGCATAGGCTTTGAGGCGTTCGTTGCGTTTCTGCCCCGCCAGCACCTCCGCCAAACGGGCAGAAACCAGGGGGCGATAGAACTTCAGTTGCGGGTTATCCAGCGCTGCCGCCAGCTTATCCGTATCTTTTGATTTCTTGAGTGAATCGTACAGTGGTTCTTCCGCAACGATATTACGTGTCAGCTTCTCTTCATGGGAAAAGAAGGTGGCATACCAGGCCGCATCCGTGATTTTCTGAGTTCCGCGCAACTTGCCTAGCGGAAACCAGCTCATGAAAACTGTTCCTCGATAATGCGCCTTCGCGCTGTAGACCAGCTCGCCTTCTGATCGCATTTCAATCGTTGTATCAAATTGCTGCGGCGCGACCATGGGGACCAGACAAAGGCTGAACGTACACCCCAGGGTTGTCACCACCACCGTTGCAATGGTGCCAACGCTACTCTTGGGTGTCTGGCGCGTCACCGTAATATCCAACGGCGGCATCCCGCCATCATGCAGCCAGTAATTCGCTGCCAACGCCATTTCGTCGTTGGCGTTCCTTTTCGGCTGCTCACTCAACCATTGCTGGTGTTTTTCACTGGCCCACGGGTAGGCGTTATAGGTAGCCTTCCCCTTGCTGTAAGGGATAATCGGGTTATTCGGATTCGTGTTAAAAAGATCAATCGTGTCCTGCGTGATCAGCGTCCCCTGCTCGGTATAGTAATTCGCCGACATGCAGCCACTAAGCCCCGCCACAAGCACCACGGCCCCAGCCAGGTGCATCAATATTCTTTTCATTGCCTTCCCCAGACAGTCGTATCAATCGCTTCGCTGGCTTACAGGCATTCCCCACCGCCTACCAACGGCTATCCGGCAGCACCAACAAAGATGAGATGAAAATCACATTGCAATCTAGCAGCAAGTCACACGGCAGACATCACCCAAATGAGGGATGCCCCGATAAAAACGTCATTAGCAGGGGCGTCAATCGTCGCTATACTGACGGCCTTTCCGAGCCATTCACTAACAGGATCGCCCATGGCCACCTACCGACACGATGTACTCATTATCGGCTCCGGCGCTGCAGGCCTTACCGCCGCATTGCGCCTGCCGGATGAGTGTCAGGTTGCCCTGCTCTCCAAAGGGGAGCTCACCAGTGCCAGCACCTACTACGCCCAAGGTGGTGTGGCCGCGGTGCTGGACCAGGAAGATTCGCTGGAAAGCCACGTGGCCGATACTCACGTAGCCGGCGCCGGGCTGTGCCATGACGATGCAGTGCGGTTCACCGTGGAAAATGGTCCGGACGCCATCCGCTGGTTGATTGATCTGGGGGTGGATTTCACCCGTTTTGACAGCGGCGATGGCAGCAAATTGCCCTACCACCTGACCCGCGAAGGCGGCCATAGCCACCGGCGCATCATTCATGCCGCCGACGCTACCGGCAAAGCCATTTCCGGCACCCTGATCGAGCAGGTCTGCCGGAAGAGCAACGTAACCCGCTTTGAACACCGGGTGGCCGTGGACCTGATCGTGCAGGAGCACGACGCCCCAAACGGGGGACAAGGCAAAGAAAAACGCTGTTGCGGCGCCTACGTACACAACATTCAAACCGGCGAAACCGACGTCATCCTGGCCCGTTCCGTGGTGCTGGCCACCGGCGGCGCGTCCAAGGTGTATCTCTATACCTCCAACCCGGACGTGGCCACTGGCGACGGCATCGCCATAGCTTGGCGCGCAGGCTGCCGGGTGGCGAACATGGAGTTTATGCAGTTCCACCCCACCTGCCTTTACCACCCCAAGGCGAAGAGCTTCCTGGTCACCGAAGCCATTCGCGGCGAAGGCGGGCACCTACTGCTTCCCAATGGCGAACGCTTCATGAACCGCTTTGATGAGCGTGGCGAGCTGGCCCCGCGCGACGTAGTGGCGCGCGCTATTGACCATGAAATGAAACGCCTCGGCGCGGACTGCCTGTATCTGGACATCAGCCACAAGCCAGCGGATTTCATCATCGAGCACTTCCCCACTGTGTACGCCAAGTGCCTGCAACTGGGGCTGGATATCACCCGCGATCCGATCCCCGTGGTGCCTGCCGCCCACTACACCTGTGGCGGCGTAATGATCAACGAACACGGACAAACCGATGTGCCCGGCCTCTACGCCATCGGCGAAACCAGCTTCACCGGCCTGCACGGCGCCAACCGCATGGCCAGCAACTCCCTGCTGGAATGCTTCGTCTACGGCAAAGCCGCCGCCGATCATATCCGCACCCATCTGGAAGGCATCCCTACACCCCGCGACGACAACGAGTGGGACGACTCCCAGGTCACCGATTCCGACGAGGACGTGGTCATCAGCCACAACTGGGATGAACTGCGCCGTTTCATGTGGGATTACGTGGGCATTGTGAGAACGGAAAAACGCCTGGAGCGCGCCCTGCACCGGGCCGAGCTGCTGAAAAGCGAAATCGCCGAGTATTACAGCAACTACCACATCAGCAACGACCTGCTGGAGCTGCGCAACCTGGTGGTGATCGCCGAGCTGATCATCCGCTCCGCCATGCAACGCAAGGAAAGCCGTGGCCTGCACTTCATGCGGGACTTCCCGGGAATCAATGAGGAAACCGGGGATACGGTGCTGGTGCCGGGGACGTTCTGATTGAAATAGCGGCAAGGCACAAGTTTCAAGCTGCAACGCGGGTTGGAGGTGCTGCCACACGTTGGCCACTCTGCCCGCGAAAGATGAGTTGAAAGTTCAAAGTGAAAAGTTGAAAAGGAAAACCGGGGGAACTTTTCTCGCTTCCCCACCCAAGCTTGTAGCTTGTAGCTTGTAGCTTGTAGCTTGTAGCTTGTAGCTTGTAGCTTGTAGCTTGTAGCTTGTAGCTACCCTCTCTTGCGCTTCACCCAGAGCCACTGATAAAACGGCTGCAACTCCGCCACCGGTGCCTGGTCCTCAAACACATGCAGCCAGCCCTTCGGCGTTTGCATTGCCAGCCAGGGGCCATGACGAATAACCCGCAGGGGCCTCTCCATCACCTGGGTGTGCTTGCCCGCTACTGTCAACGTCTGCGCGTGCAACTCCAGCGTCTCCGGCTGCGGCAGGCGCCAACCGAGAACCAGCCACGGTAGCGCCACGAGCAATAGCAAGGTAGCCGAGCCCGGCAATGGCGACAGCACAACAACCAGTGCCGCCAACCCTATCGCCAGCCAGCGCAGACGCGCCGGATAGCGGGAGGAGGCCAACTTAACCTTTCTTCGCGGAGACCAGGCCGAGGACATGGCTCACATACTCTTGCAACTTCGGGTCAGTGGGCTCACTGCGGTAGGTGAACCACTCGAACATATCCGCATCCTCGCACGCGAGCAAAGTGGCGAACTGCGCCTGGCGCTCCGCCGGCTCTACATCAAAATGGTTATCCAGATAACCGTACAGCACCACCTCCACTTCCGAGGCGCCCCGGCGGCACTGCCAGCGATATTTACGTTTCAGGTCTTCATTACTCATTTCTGCGCTATCCTGATCAGACACTCCGGCGTCTTGCGCCAATTACCAGCCATGGCTTTCAGGCTGTGCGCGCATTATCTATCATGCCTGATGATTTCTCGACTCCCCCGGGGTCGCACAGCAAGACACACCACAAGACAACAGGAGCCCCATGAGCTGGTCTCAGTTTATCGCCGCCCAACCCCTCGTCGAACATGCCGAGGCAAGCACCGCACCGGCATTAAGCCATTGCGATCATCTGGCCGTCATTCGTGCCCACGGCGAGGAAGCGGGCCATTACCTGCAAGGGCAGCTTTCCTGCGACCTGCATGACGTAGATACCGGCGGTCACCTCACCGGTATGCATCTGAGCCTGAAAGGCCGGGGCCTGGTCAGCGTGCGCACCGTCCGTGACGGCGACGATTACCTGATGCTTTGTCCCACAGGACAATCCGAGGCGGTGATTAAATCACTGATGAAATACCGCCTGCGCGCCAAAGTGGACTTTCAGGTAGACGAGCAAGCCGTCATCATCGGCCTGACCGGCCAATTGCCAACCACTCTGCCAGAGCCGGGGCAAACCGGCCGTAACGGGCAAGGCCTGTGGTTACGCTACCCCAATACGGATCATGCCCTGTTGATTAGCGACAAAGAACGGGCCGAATCCGTCTGGACCGTATTAGCCCAGGACCGTACAGCCACCAATGCCAACGGCTGGCGGCAAGCCGACATCGATGCAGGCGAAGGCATGGTCTACCCGGGTGCGGAAGACCTGTTCCTGCCCCAAGTACTCAACTATGACGTCACTGCCGGCGTGAATTTCAAGAAAGGCTGCTACACCGGCCAGGAAGTGGTCGCGCGCATGCACTTCAAGGGCAAACTCAAGCAACGCATGCAACGCATCGATTACACCGCCGACGTTGAGCTGCTACCAGGCGAGCCCCTGCGCAACAGCAACGGCAAAGCCGCCGGCGAAGTGGTCAGCAGCGCCCGCACCGCCAACGGCTACAGCGCCCTGGTAGTGCTCCGCCGGGATACCGACGGCGTACTGTTCAAGGACGACGAGCCACTAAACAGCACGCTCGGCACCCTGCCCTATACACTGCCCTGGAAGGACTGATCCCTACACAGCCCGCACGCGCCAGTAGGTCGAATTAGGCCGAAGGCCGTAATCCGACAACCTAAGGTGCCGCCACGACCACCTCCTGTGTCGGATTACGCCTTTCAGGCTAATTCGACCTACGCCAACTGCCCCCTTTCCACACAAAAAAGGCGCCGAAGCGCCTTTTTTGCATTGCCGGGATTACTGGGTCTTACCCAAATCCGCCAGTGGGTGCTTCGGTGCCGGACAGCGGAAGAAGCTGTCGATGTAATCTTTGGGCACCGACGCCACATCGCGATGCCGGAAACCGGGCTTGCCATCCTTGTCGATCAACAAGGCGCGCACCCCTTCCCGGAAGTCGCCGTGCAGTGAACATTGCACCGCCAGGCACCACTCCATGCGGAACACCTCAGCCAGATCGTAATAGGTAGAGCGGTCCAACTGCTCCCAGACCAGGTGGGCGGTTTGCGGGCAGCCCCGTTCCAGGTTGCCCAGTGCCTTGTCCAACCAGCGATCACGCTCTTTCACATTCAGCAGCTGATCGGTGACCACCTCAATACTTTCGCCATCACACAAACGATTGATCAACGGCAAGTGGTCAATCAGAGGATGAGGCAGATCCTTCATGTCTGCCGCGTGCTGCTTGAACAAGCGGTACATTACCGCGCGGTTGCCCGCTTCATCATCCACAAAGTTTTGCTCGGCCAGAGCGCTCAACAAGCTGTCTGCATCAGCGTCCACCATACGGTCTGCCATACCCACTTCTACCGCTTCGCGGCCGTTGATATGCACACCGGTCAAACCGAGAAACAAACCAACACGGCCAGGCAAACGATTCAGGAACCAGCTGCCGCCCACATCAGGAAACAGGCCGATGGTAATTTCCGGCATAGCCATGCGCGAGCGAGGCGTGACCAGACGAAAATCTGCACCCTGCAGCAGGCCCATGCCGCCGCCCATGACAATGCCATCACCGTAAACAATTACCGGAATCGCACTGGTGTGCAGCCGATAATCCAGCACATATTCCGCCGCAAAATATTCTTCGGTAAACGGGTTACGGCCTTCGCCCGCATGTTTCACCATGGACTTGTGCATCTGCACGATATCGCCGCCCGCACAGAGCGCCTTGCCACCCGCACCATCCAACCAGATCGCCACCACATCGGAACGTTGCTCCCAGGCATCCAGCTTTTCACTCAGCAACTGGATCATTTCCAGGCTAAGCGCGTTCAGGGATTTGGGGGCATTCAGGGTGGCGCGGGCGATCACACGGCCGCAGCGGGTTTCAATTTCAGAAAACAGCACGCAGTCAGACACAACAACTCCTTGGTCTCAATTCGGCAAAGATGGTACCGCGGGCTGGGGCAAGCTCCAAGCCACAAGCTGTAACACGGGGAAAGGCCATGCAGATCTTATTTCCCTTACTCCGCGCTGTCGTTGTGTCGCATGGATTTAGGCAAGCGGCGCGGCGCCATCGCTTATCGTGCGGCACCAAAGCCTGATTCGCGTCGCAGCTAGGAGCTAGCAGCTCGTAGCGGGTTCACTCCGGCACCGACCAGTCGATGGCCTGTTTTCCCTGCTGAAGCAGGTATTGATTGGCGCGGGAGAAGTGGCCACAGCCGAGGAAACCGCGATAGGCAGACAATGGAGAGGGATGTGGAGCGGTGAGCACGCAGTGTTTGTCGCGATCAATCAGCCGACCCTTCTTCTGGGCATGGCTTCCCCACAGCAGGAATACCAGGCCGTCACGCTCACGATTCAGGTGCTCGATAGCCTCGTCGGTAAACCTTTCCCAGCCCTGCTTCTGATGAGACGCGGCCTGCCCGGCTTCCACAGTAAGCACCGCATTGAGCAGCAACACACCTTGCTCAGCCCAATGGGTCAGGTTTCCATGGGAAGGAATCGCAAAACCCAGATCCCGATGAATTTCCTTGTAGATATTCACCAGAGACGGCGGCATCTTCACACCATGCTGAACAGAAAAACACAGGCCATGGGCCTGGTCGGGGCCGTGGTAAGGGTCCTGACCCAAAATCACCACCTTCACCTGCTCGAACGGCGTCAGGTTGAAAGCATTGAAAATATCCGGTCCGGGAGGAAAGACCGTTTTACCCGCACACTTTTGTTCAGCCAAAAAAGCGCGCAGTTGCGCCATGTAATCCTGCTCGAACTCGCCCGCCAGATGCCGCTTCCAACCCGGCTCTAACTGCACAGCCTTACTATCCAGGTTGTTCACGGCATCAGGACTAACCATGGGGCAACACTTTCTCCATCAAGTTGTACATCCGTTTTTCCGCATACTCCTGGGAAATTTTTTCCGGGTGCACTAACAAACGCTGCTCAATGGATAAAAAGGTCGAGAAAATCAACTCTGCGTCCAGCTTGGGCTCTTTGCAGCCAAACAGCTCGCAGGCCATTGCCAAGGTTTCCACATGCTGAGCCAGATACATATCGGCCATTTCCCGCAGGCGGGCATCCAGCACAGCTTCTTGAATAAAGGCCTGCTCAGCAACCACATGGCCACGACGGTTCTGCAACTCATCAACGATGAAAGCCCCCATCATCTGGGCAAGCAGCCTTACCAACCGGGCTCGCTCATCGGGCTGTCTCAGGCTATCGCGGGAAAACTGCGACATCAGCCCGAACGCCTGCTCCTTGAAGGGTTCGATCACTTCCTTGATTGCTCGCTCAGCGAACAATGCGAAAGTGTCAGCGATCAAATCAGAGATGTCTTTGAAATAATAGGTGGTCGCCGAAAGAGGGACTTCCGCTTCCCGCGCAACAGCACGGTGACGAACGGCACGGATGCCTTCACGCACGATAATGCTAAGCGAGGCCTCAAGAATGGCCTGTCGGCGCTGCTCGCTACCAGTGCGGCGCGCTTTTCTTCCCTGGTACTGAATTGCACTTGTCATGGACGCAGCCAGCCTTTGTTGTAAGCCCTGAATTTGTGTGTCGTTCTCCCGACCTCAAACTCGCAAGCAGCGGGCGCAACATGCGCCCGAAAAACCGCCATTACCGCCCGTGAGGCCGCATATGCGGAAAAAGAATCACGTCCCGAATGGACGGTGCATCTGTGAACAACATTACCAGACGATCGATGCCGATGCCTTCACCAGCCGTCGGCGGCAGGCCATGCTCCAGCGCAACCACATAATCTTCGTCATAGAACATGGCTTCATCGTCACCCGCCGCCTTCTCTTCCACCTGCTGCCGGAAGCGCTCGGCCTGATCTTCCGCGTCGTTCAGCTCGGAGAAGCCATTGGCGATTTCGCGGCCACCCACGAAGAACTCGAACCGCTCTGTCACGAAGGGGTTATCGTCCATGCGGCGCGCCAACGGCGACACCTCGGTAGGGTACTCGGTAATAAAGGTCGGATCTTTCAGGCGGTGTTCAACCGTCTTCTCGAAGATCTCGATCTGCACCTTGCCCAGCCCGTAACCGTCCTTGAGCGGAATGCCCAGCCCGGTGGCGATCTCGCGGGCCCCGTCCGGGTCCGCCAATTTGGCAGCATCCATATCGGGATTAAAATGCAGAATGGAATCGAAAACCGTCATGCGGGTAAAGGGTTTACCAAAATCGTATACATCACCCTGATAAGCCACATCCGTGGTACCCAGCACGGTTTCAGCCAAGGTACGCAACATTTCCTCGGTCAGGTTCATCAGGTCGTGGAAGTCCCCGTATGCCTGGTAGAACTCCAGCATGGTGAATTCCGGGTTGTGCCGGGTGGAAAGGCCTTCATTACGGAAGTTGCGGTTGATCTCGAACACCTTCTCGAAGCCGCCCACGACTAATCGTTTCAGGTACAGTTCCGGCGCAATGCGCAGGTACATGTCCATATCCAGGCTGTTGTGATGGGTAATAAAGGGCCGCGCCGTGGCGCCACCAGGAATCACCTGCAACATAGGCGTTTCCGCTTCCACGAAATCTTTCTGCACCAGGAAATTGCGAATCCCGGCAACGATTTTGGCGCGGATCTGGAACGCCTTGCGGGTGTCCTCGTTGACGATCAAGTCCACATAGCGCTGGCGGTATTTGGCTTCGGTGTCAGTCAGCCCCTTGTGCTTCTCAGGTAGCGGACGCAGAGACTTGGTGAGCAGCAGATACTCATCCATCATCACGTAAAGGTCGCCCTTGCCGGATTTGCACAGCGTGCCGCGCACCCCAATGATGTCGCCCAGATCCCAGCTCTTGGTCTCTTTGCGCACATCGCGGGTTTCATCCTTGGGCGCAAAAATCTGGATGCGCCCGGACATGTCCTGCAGCACCTTGAAGGCTTTGCGGTCCAGCATCATGCGGCCAGCCACTGCCACCTGAATGTTTTTCTCTTCCAGCTCTTCCTTGGTGAACTCGCCGTACTGCGCTTGCAGATCGGCGGCCAGCGAATCCCGACGGAAATGGTTCGGGAACGGATTACCGTGTTCGCGCAGTTCGGTCAGCTTGGCACGGCGCTCGGCAATCAGGCGGTTCTCGGTGGCCGCCTGTTGAGAGGCGTCAGCATTCTGTGTGGTTTCGTCTTGGCTCATAACTCAGTGCTTCCGGTAAAGCGCCAAACGCAGGATGCCTAACACCAGACGCTTTGGGATTAGCGTCAGGCGTTAGGCCTCAAGCCTCAGGCGTATCAATCACAATCCCGCTTTCAGGGAGGCTTCGATAAACTGATCCAGCGCGCCGTCCAATACCTGCTGGGTATTGTGGCTCTCTACGCCTGTGCGCAGATCCTTAATGCGGCCATCATCCAGTACATAAGAGCGAATCTGGCTGCCCCAGCCAATATCCGACTTGTTGCTTTCCTGGACCTGCTTTTCGGCGTTGCGGCGCTGCATCTCCACTTCGTAGACCTTGGCCTGCATCATCTTCAGTGCCTGATCCTTGTTCTGGTGCTGACTACGTCCGCTCTGACACTGAGTCACCAAGGTGTGCTTCTCGCCACCATCATCGGTGTATTCATAGGTCAGCCGCACCGCCGAATCGGTCCGGTTAACGTGCTGACCACCTGCACCGGAGGCACGATAGGTATCGACCCGCATGCTGCCCACGTCGATGTCCACATCGATATCGTCGTCCACTTCCGGGGACACGAATACCGAACTGAACGAGGTATGGCGGCGGCCGCCGGAATCGAACGGGCTCTTGCGCACCAGCCGGTGCACCCCGGTTTCGGTACGCAACCAGCCGTAGGCGTACTCGCCTTCGAAACGCACAGTGGCAGACTTGATGCCAGCCACATCACCGGCGGAGGCTTCCACCAGCTCGGTCTTGAAGCCGTGGGCTTCACCCCAACGCAGGTACATGCGCAGCATCATCTCGCCCCAGTCCTGGGCCTCGGTGCCACCGGAACCGGCCTGGATATCCAGATAGGCACTGCTGGCATCCATCTGCCCGGAGAACATGCGCCGGAATTCCAGATCCGCCACCATTTTTTCCAGATCACGCAGGTCGCTTTCCACTTCCGAGAGGGTGTTTTCGTCTCCCTCCTCCACCACCAGATCCAACAGGGCAGAGGTGTCTTCCGCTCCCTGGGAGGCGACGTTGATGGTGTTCACGACCATTTCCAGCTGGGCCCGCTCCTTGCCCAGAGCCCGGGCGTAATCCGGATCGCTCCAGACATCCGGGTTTTCGAGCTCGCGCTCGACTTCGGTCAGACGTTCGCTCTTGTGAGCGTAGTCAAAGATACCCCCTAAGCGCTTCGACGCGCCCGGCGAGGTCGGAAAGGTGGGTTCGCAGCGGATTGACTTCCATTACGTCTCTCTGAAATGACTGAAATTGGTGCCTGGCTAAATGGCCGCTCGGCAAGCGGCGCAGTTTACCGGTTTGCAGGTTAACTGACGAGGGGGCGACGCTGCTCCGCCCGGCAGAAGCGTCACCGGCGGCGCGATAGAGCCCGTCATGAGTTTCGAGTCACGAGAAGCGATCATCAAGCTTGCCCGCATTCCAGGGTTTGCCTTTCGAAACTCGCTTCTCGCAACTCAAGACTGTGGTGAGCGCGCCGCCAGCGACGCTCCTACGGTAGCGCCGATCAGTCTTTCAGCTCGTAGACGTGATAGGCCGCGGCTTTCATATTATCGATGGTGGTGCCGATGTAGCTCGCATTATTGGGAATGCCGGAACCGGTGTTGAACACCTTGAAGCGACGCACTTCCTTGGGGGTGTCGATCACCGTATCCGCGTCCACTTCCACCCACATAAAAATCACCGCTTCCTGCAGAACGTAATCTACCCGCAGCACCTTGCCTTCTGCCGGCAGCCGGATGTCCTGCACGTCACTGTTGGTATTGAGCCGATGTTTATGAATCGTCTTCATTTGAGTCCCCTCCGTTAAGGACACACCACGGCGGTGGCGATAGCCACGCCGCAAAGTCATTGCAGGTACGGCCTTTTGGGCCGTACACCAAAGAAATAAAGGCGCCCGGTGGCGAGCGCGATGGGCAATGCTAGCAAAAACCACGCCCCCCGACAGCCATTGTCGACAATTTTGCAGGAGTCGATGGGGGTGGGAACATAAAGCGGTTTCGATTCGAGGCCCAATGTTGGATTACGCCTTTCAGGCTAATTCAACCTACATAGTCACGGGGGCTGGCGGGTTATGTAGGTCGGATTAGGCGTAGCCGTAATCCGACACCCCACCGGATCCAACCCACTAAACCGGAATCAAATGCTCGAACAACAGCTGGGGATTGCGCTGGCCACGGAATTCGTTGACCTCCAGACGGTACACCCCGCGCACCTTGCTGATGCGGCTGGGCAACGCCTCCACGGCCACGTTGAAATGGATGGCATCAATCACCCCGCTGATCCCGGGCAGGCCCAGGGTCAGCTTTAGGTGCCGCTCGCCAACGATGCGATGCTTCAGCACCTCGAACTCGCCATCGAAACTCGGTGCCGGGAAGCCCTGACCCCAGGGGAAGCGGTGGCTGAGTAATTCCGCATTGGTCAGAGACAATTCCTGATCGGTTAGCTCACCGTCGGTTTCGACGATACGCTCCAGCGCTTTCTGTGGCAGCAACTCACCCACCGCTTTTTCAAAGGCCACCTTGAACGTGTCCAGCTTATCCAGTTCCAGCGACAGACCCGCCGCCATGGCATGGCCGCCGAACTTGTTCAGTAGCCCGGGGTTGGCCGTGGCCACTGCATCCAGGGCATCGCGCAGATGCAAACCGGGAATGGACCGGCCAGAGCCTTTCAACTGTCCACGCTGCTGGGCAGGCGCAAAGGCAATCACCGGGCGGTGAATGGCTTCTTTCACCCGTGAAGCAAGAATCCCCACCACCCCTTCGTGCCACTCCTTGCCGTACAGGCACAGTCCGGCGGGCAGGTTGTCCGCATCCAGCCGAGCCACCTCTTCCATGGCCGCATCGCGCATGCCGTGTTCGATAGAGCGACGCTCGCGGTTAATGGTGTCCAGGTCCTGTGCCATCTCGGTGGCCTCGGCGTCGGTTTCCGCCAGCAGGCAAGCGATACCCTGGGTCATATCGGTAAGGCGCCCCGCCGCATTCAGCCGTGGCCCCACCGCAAAGCCCATGTCCGCCGCCAGCACGCGGTTGGGATCACGCCCGGCGACTTGTAACAACGCGCGAATGCCTGGGCAGCCTTTACCGGCGCGAATCCGCCGCAGGCCCTGTTCCACCAAGACCCGGTTGGCATCATCCAGCACCACCACATCGGCCACCGTGCCCAGCGCCACCAAATCCAGCAAATCCGTAATCGGCGCGCTGGCGGCGACACCCTGCTCACGCAGTGCACGCTGCAGGTCCATCAACAGATAAAACGCCACCCCGACCCCGGCCAGATTGGTGGCCGGAAAATCTTCGCAACCGGGCAAGCGCGGGTTCACCAGCGCATCCGCTTCCGGCAGGGTATCGCCGGGCAGGTGATGGTCAGTAATCAGCACCCGCATGCCCTGTGCCCGAGCAGCAGCCACGCCATCCACACTGGCAATGCCGTTATCCACGGTGATGATCAGGTCCGGGTTGTACAGCTCTTTGGCCAGGTCCACGATGGCGGGCGACAGGCCATAGCCGTATTCAAAGCGGTCCGGCACCAGAAAGTCCGGGCGTGGATACCCCAGCCGCTCCAGGCCTCGCACCATCAAAGTGGTGGCGGTGGCGCCGTCCGCATCGTAGTCACCCACAATACAAATGCGCCAATGGTCAGCCCGCCCTTGTAAAAGCAGCTCCACAGCCCCACGCAAACCAGTGAACTGCTCGGGATGGGGCAGGCGTTTCAAGCCCAGGTTCAGCTGGGCCGGATCGGTGACCCCTCGCCCGGCCAAAATCCGCGCCAGCATGGGCGGCACATCCGGCCAGTCCGGCGTGTGCTGCGGCCGGCGGGTGATCTTGGGCAAGCTGGGTTTGTCGATGGGCATGGCAGTGCTCGGTGACCTAGGGGCGCGACTTTTTTGTAGGAGCGCCACTGGAGGTGCGAACCGCGATAACGCGGAATCGTTCAAAGAACGATCCCGATCCTCGCTGCGCTCGGTTCGCGGCTCAAGCGCCGCTCCTACAGTGGAAGCTCAAGCCCGGCAGTCTGCCACGGCGTCGCTCGAACAGCACGAACACAAGGAGTAAGTGATGAAATTTTCACCATACGGCGCCCCACAATCACCACTACGACCAGATAGTCACAAATTAGGGCTAAAAAAGTCATCCCGCTTCCCTATACTTGCGGGCCTACGAGTTTCGTTGTTTATGTAAGCAAACACTCACATGAATGCTATATAAACGGCGCGCCCACCCCGGAATTCGGGGCCTGGGGCACACCAAAGCGGTCATTAAAGCCGCGTACTTTGGGACTGGAGAGCAGAAGCTATGATCTATCAAGGCAACGCCGTAAGCGTACAACTGCTTGACGACGGCATCGCCGAACTGAAGTTTGACCTTCAGGGCGAGTCCGTTAACAAGTTCAATCAGGAAACCGTGGAAGACCTCGGTAAGGCTGTGGAAGCTGTTAAAGGTAACAGCGACATCAAAGGCCTGATCGTGACTTCCGGCAAAGGGGTTTTCATTGTTGGCGCCGACATCACCGAATTCACAGACATGTTCAAGCTGCCGGAAGATGAAATCGCCGGCTGGTGTCTGAAATCCAACGAAGTCTTCAACGCTTTTGAAGACCTCGACATTCCCAAAGTGGCGGCCGTTAACGGCATCGCTCTGGGTGGCGGCCTGGAAATGTGCCTGGCCGCAGATTTCCGCGTACTGAGCGAAAAAGCCCAGGTCGGTCTGCCGGAAGTGAAGCTGGGCCTGTACCCGGGCTTCGGCGGCACCGTGCGTCTGCCCCGCCTGATCGGTGTGGACAACGCTGTTGAATGGATCGCCGCTGCTGGCCAACACAAGGCCGACAAAGCGCTGAAAGACGGCGTCGCTGACGCAGTCGTCGCCCCTGACGAACTGCAGAACGCTGCCATCGACCTGGTGAAGCAGTGTCTGGCCGGCAAAATCGACTTCCGCGCCAAGCGCGCCGAGAAGCTCGAGCCGCTGAAACTGCCGCCCATGGAAAACATGATGGCCTTCCAGACCTGCACCGCCATGGTGATGGGTCAGGCCGGCAAGAACTACCCGGCACCGGTTGCAGCCGTGAACACCATGCAAAAGCACGGTGGCATGAACCGCGACAAGGCCCTGGAAGTGGAAGCCAAAGGCTTCGCCAAAGTGGCCAAGTCTTCACAGGCGACCTGCCTGGTCGGCCTGTTCCTGGCAGACCAGCAAGTGAAAAAAGTTAACGGCAAAACCGCCAAGGCCTCCAAAGACATCAACCAGGCTGCGGTACTGGGCGCGGGCATCATGGGCGGCGGCATCGCCTTCCAGTCTGCCTCCAAAGGCACCCCGATCATCATGAAGGACATTGCCGACAAGGCGCTGGACCTGGGCATGAGCGAAGCCAGCAAACTGCTGACCAAGCGCGTTGATCGCAAGAAAATGAAGCCGGCCAAAATGGCCGAAGTGCTGTCCTCCATCCGTCCGACCCTGAACTACGGCGACTTCGCCAATGTGAACGTGGTGGTTGAAGCGGTTGTTGAGAACCAAAAAGTGAAGCAGTCCGTGCTGGCTGAAGTGGAAGGCGAAGTGACCGAGGGCACCGTGCTAGCCTCCAACACCTCCACCATCTCCATCACCAAACTGGCTGAAGCCCTGAAGCGTCCGGAAGACTTCGCCGGCATGCACTTCTTCAACCCGGTACACATGATGCCGCTGGTGGAAGTGATCCGTGGCGAGAAGACCTCCGACGAAACCGTTGGCACCCTGGTGGCCTACGCTCAGAAAATGGGCAAAACCCCCATCGTGGTTAACGACTGCCCCGGCTTCCTGGTTAACCGTGTACTGTTCCCCTACTTCGGCGGCTTCGGCATGCTGATGCGTGACGGTGCCGATTTCCAGGCGGTCGATAAAGTCATGCAGAAGTTCGGCTGGCCCATGGGCCCGGCGTACCTGATGGACGTGGTTGGCATCGACACCGGTGTTCACGCGGCCCAGGTTATGGCTGAAGGCTTCCCCGAGCGCATGCAGTACGACTTCAAAGATGTGTCTACCGTCATGTTCGAAAACGATCGTTACGGTCAGAAGAACGGCATCGGCTTCTACAAGTACGAGCTGGACAAGAAAGGCAAAACCAAAAAGGTTGTCGACGAGTCCACCTACGAACTGATCAAGCCGCACGTTGCGGACACCCAGGAATTTGATGCGGAAGAAATCATCGCCCGCATGATGATCCCCATGTGCACCGAAACCGTTCGCTGCCTGGAAGACAACATCGTTGGTTCCGCTGCCGAGGCCGACATGGCCATGATCTACGGCATCGGCTTCCCTCCCTTCCGTGGCGGTCCGCTGCGTTACATCGACAGTGTTGGCGTTAAAGAATTCGTCGCACTGTGTGACAAGTACGCGCACCTGGGTGGCATCTACGAAGCACCGCAGATGCTCAAAGACATGGCCGCCAAGGGCGAGTCTTTCTTCGCCTAAGCCACGGACAAGCAGGAGTAAGAGATATGAGTTTGAATCCTAAAGACGTCGTCATCGTCGATGCGGTCCGTACCCCCATGGGCAAGAGCCGTAATGGCCAGTTCCGTCACGTGCGTGCCGAGAAACTGTCAGCCCAGCTGATCCAGGCACTGATGGCCCGTAACCCGAACTGGGACACCCAGCTCACTGAAGATGTAATTTGGGGCTGTGTAAACCAGACCAAAGAACAGGGCATGAACATCGCCCGTAACATCTCCATGCTGGCCGGCCTGCCGCGCACCAGCGCTGCACAAACCGTGAACCGTCTGTGTGGTTCTTCCATGCAGGCACTGCACTCCGCCTCACAAAGCATCATGACCGGCAACGGCGATGTGTTTGTTATCGGTGGTGTAGAGCACATGGGCCACGTGGCCATGGATCACGGCATCGACCTGAACCCGGAAATGTCCAAAGTGGCCGCCAAGGCGTCCAACATGATGGGCCTGACCGCAGAAATGCTGGGCAAGATGCATGGCATCACCCGTGAACAGCAAGACGCCTTCGGCGTTCGTTCACACCGCCTGGCTTGGGAAGCAACCCAGCAAGGTCGTTGGGACAACGAAATCGTTCCCATCGAAGGTCACGACCAGAATGGCCACAAAGTGCTGTGCGAAATCGACGAAGTGATCCGTCCTGGCGCCAGCATCGAAGACATGCAGAAACTGCGTCCGGTATTCGATCCGGCCAATGGTACCGTCACTGCCGGTACCTCCTCTGCCCTGTCTGACGGCGCCTCCGCCATGCTGGTAATGAGCGCCGAGCGTGCCCAGGCCATGGGCCTGAGGCCTCGCGCCAAGATCCGCTCCATGGCCGTTGCCGGTTGTGACGCTGCCATCATGGGTTACGGTCCCGTACCAGCGACCCAGAAAGCACTGGCCCGTGCAGGCCTGACCATCGACGACATCGACTATGTAGAACTGAACGAAGCGTTCGCTGCACAGTCCCTGCCGGTGGCCAAGGACCTGAAGCTGATCGACAAGATGGAAGAGAAAGTGAACCTGAACGGCGGCGCCATCGCCCTGGGTCACCCTCTCGGATGTTCTGGTGCACGTATTACCGGCACCCTGCTGAACGTCATGGAATGGAAAGACGGCCAAATCGGTCTTGCCACCATGTGTATCGGCCTGGGTCAGGGTATCGCTACCGTGATCGAGCGTGTATAAGTTGGGCATCGAAAACGCCTGATGCCCGAGACCTGACGTCGGATGCGATCCGGTGTCAGGCTCGGCACCCCATTTCCGGCCTGCCTCACAAGGGCAGGACTGGAAACAAAAAACCCCGGCTTACCCGCCGGGGTTTTTCTTTATTTAACAAAGCAACGCCCATTCTTGGACACAGCGCAAACCCCCTCCCTCGAACTCCCACCACCGTCTCCGGTACAGTAGTCAATTCGCCATCAACAAAGGCTGGAATGCGTCCGGCAAACGGAAACCATTCAGCTTGGGCTTTCTGGTTGCGAGCAGAGACACCGTTTTCTCTGCACAAAAGCGCAACACGGCCACGCGTTATCGACCGACATCATGGAGGATGGATGCATGCTTGACTGGATTGCACAACACGAAAAAAGCCTCTCCGTTATCGCGAGCTTCAGCTCTGTGCTTATCTGGCTGGTCTACGCGCAACTGCTCTACCTGGGTTTTCGCCGGCAACGCAGCTCTCGGTTAATCATTAACCGTGGCCGCAACAAAGACATCAGTGCGCTTTGCCTCATCAGTAACATGAGCGCCGAATCCGTTTTCGTCCAATACATCATTGCCGAGCTGCACACCTCACAAGGTGTCATCACCATGGATGTGACGGACTTCGAGCAGGAGTACAACAAGGGCGATGAAGACGAGGAACAACGCAATAACGACACGTCAGGCGTTATCGATGTCACCGAAAACACCCGCCAGGGGCCCATCAGACCGGGGGGCTTCTCGCACATCGGCACCTTCAGGGAATTGGTGGAACGCATCGCCCGCTGTGAAGACATCAACATGGATGGGCACGTGCCACAGGGTGATATTGAGTTCACCCACATTAAAATTCGCCTAATCGGTATCTATGGGCCAGAGAATAAGCCCATTGGCGCGGAGCGCGGCTTCGACCTCACCTACAACGAAGACCAGTTCTCGCTGCGACCCTCTTCCTGGGATACCAAGCAATTGTCCTCAATGCGTCAGCGGCGCAACCTGCACAAGATCGTGGACAGCCTGAATGCCACGAACTTTTCGTCGTCTTCGTCGTTTAGTCGAGAAGAAGGTGAGCAAGCCAGCTGAAGATTTTTTCCGAGACTTGTTTAGAGAACCCGATTGGCTGAACAGAATTGTTCAGCCCTGGGTCTAGCCTCTGTGGCGAAACGCACGGGGCAAGACCTGACCCCGGATCCCGTTCTTTGTGTTTATTGAACTAGTGCAGCCTGGTTGGTTAGTGCTTTTTGACGGGGGCATACGCTCTTATCGTACCCTGCACCCCAAGCATTAGATCGATATGACTTTCCAGCCATTTTTGCAGTCCACCCTGCAGCCCCTTCGCTAGCTCCATCATGAATCATGCCATCGTAATTGATGTTATACATTACCTTAAAAACGTCCACAGACCCTGATTCCGTCATTGCTCCCCTTGCCAGGCTGAAGGTGTCATACCCCTCAGGAGGCGGATGACCATTAACTCGGGTATAAAAATCCACCAATCCGGGTTTTGAAAAAATCTCTTCGGTACTCAGCGACGTATCAACTCGATATCCACACTCATCGGAAATTTTCTGTGTCGAAGCACACCCCGACAGAAACAAAACCATAATCACTATCCACTTCTTCATTTTTCCCCCTTGTTGTTTTGAATAACTACGGCCAGCAGCGGAAAGCGGCCTTTGAACAATGCGACTGAAATCGCAACCAGTTTAGATATGCTGGATCTTGAAACCAAAATGTACATTCTTATCTTAGACCAAGTGCGCACGGATCAAGGCATTGGAGCCAAGTCTTGCATCGTGCACCAAGAAAAGTTCAAAACACTATGCACGATGAAAGACCTGACCCTAGCTTCACGCTTGCTAATCTATGACCCCAACATACTGACTATACGAACATGACTCTATCGGACAACACCCACCCGGTCTGTGAGAGATCTAACAATTGATGGGTGTCCTGTTGTTTTTCCGCATTGCAATTTTTGGGGGCCGCTTCTTGTGTGCCTGAATAAAACGCACGGGACAAGACCTGCCCCCCGATCCCGCGCGACTGTTCGGCATGGCGGGCAAGGGCCGAATTGCCGTGGGATACGATGCAGACCTGACCCTCGTAGACATGCAACGCAAACAAGCGGTAGATGATCGCAAACTGGCTTCGCCGTCTGGCTGGAGCGCCTACGACGGCATGATGCTCCAGGGCTGGCCTTCGGCAACGATCATCGGTGGAAACATTGTTATGACTGACGGAGAAGTCCTTGGGAACCCCTCCGGAAAACCGATTCAGTTTCTATAAATTGTTCAGGCGGCAAAACCGAAACCCCGGTGCCTGATAGCCTCTAGCATATCCAGTCACGGATAATCCTGTGATGGGCGGCGGCAGTGGCCGTGTTGACTACTGCCCCAGAGCATAAAAACAACAAGACCAACCCGCCCGCTAGGCCCGCGCCTCGATCTGCCAGCAGGCGGCGTTGAATTTCACAGTATCGCCGAACACAAAGGGCTCAAAGGCGTCTCTGACTACAGTAATGATCTGGGCTTGAGTCTTTTCATCCAGGTCGGGGAGAATGCGCCCGAGAGGGCCCAGGCGCGTGAAATAGCTAACCAGCTCTGACTCCGGGAAAGTGCATTCGAAGTCCAAGGGTTCGATGTGAATGCTGTGCCAGCCCGCAGCGTCAAGAATGCCCTCTACCCGCTTGGCACCCGCAAAGGCGAACTGACCGGGTGCGTCCGGATCTTGAGCTGGCAAGCTGACGAGGGTCTTGGCTGCCCGGCCAGCGGTGGTCATGAACGGGTTTTCTTGTGGCGACCGCCAGGTAAAGAACAGCCCCTTGGCGTCTTTCGAGGCGACACGCCTGAGGTTTTGGAAAGCCTGGACGGAATCCTCGAAGAACATGATGCCGAAACGCGAGACCAGCATGTCAAACACGTCGCCCTCGAAATCATGGTGGGCGGCATCCGCGCAGAGGAACTCTGCAGCCGATTCGCCCTGCCCCGCACTATCTTGCTCAACACCCTGCTGGGCCGCCTCAATCATTACCTCGGACACGTCCACCCCGGTAGCATAGCCGCCGCTCTGGGTATGGCGATGGATAGCTCGGGTGGTGCCGCCCGTGCCGCAGCCAATATCGAGCACACGGCGCGGCGATTGCACTTTCACCGCCTCGGCCAGCAACACTTCAATAGGTTTAAACAAATGATCAATCAGCTGCTGCGATGCCACCCAGTTGCGACCTCCCACGGTTTTCCACAACGTTGACGGGTGTTCGCGGGGGATGTCAGGTGTACTCATGCTCAGTCTCCGGGGCTTTGCCTTGGGGTGTATTGGCCAGTATTCCACTTCAAGTCGTCTTTAGGTCAAGCAGAGCTTTGAACTAACCGTTTAGGTGCTCGCCCCTCAAGTGAGGCTCCCACAGAAAGAGGAGCCAGGTATCGCTTGCAGCAAGTTGGCATGGTTCCCGCAGTAACTTGCTCAGTGGCCGGTGTAAGCGCTGGCCTATCCCTTTGTGGTCCCTGACTAGAGCAAGAGGTAAGCCCCATGGATTCAGCATGCCTTAAAGACCTGATGTGCACCCGCTTTGCGGCTATTCACCCGGATATGCCGGTGGTGGAAGCCTCCAGCCACCTGATCAAGCTGGAAATGCTGGGCAGCCCGGTTGTCGATGATACCGGCACCCTGGTGGGCTGGATCAGTGAGCGCGAATGCCTGCAGGCCGCGCTACAGGTGGTGTATCACAACCAGCGCGTTGCCACGGTTAAAGACTTGATGCAGAGCGAGGTGCTGACGGTATCGCTGGAGGACGATGTGTTGAGCTTGGCCCAGCAGATGCTGGCCGCCAAGCCCAAGATCTACCCGGTGGTGGATGCGTCAAACAAGGTGCTGGGGGTAATCAGCCGCCGCCATATTCTGCACATGCTGGACCAGAAGCTGGCTGAGCTGTGCCAAAAAGCAGGCTAGATTAGTGGTCATGGGGGTGCGGCATGCACTCTTTGGGGGCAAAACAACCACTTAAACGTGCACTATTGAGAAGCCAAAATCTATTTTCCAGGATCAAGACAGGTTCGTGTCTCGAGAGGCGCTCGAACAAAACAGGGGCCCGGCGAATCTTTAAACGCTGCCAGCCCTCCCCTGTTTTCTTGCCTTCTTGGACGCAAAGATCTTACTGATTGCCCTTGCTCTGTTGAGCGGCTTCCAGGGCGACGATTTTTTCGTGCATGTTGCGCATGAGATCGAGCATTTCCTGGCGCTCATCGTGGGCCACCAGGTTGTTGGCTTCCCGCTCGGCGCGCTGTTCACTTTCATGCACTTCCTGTGTCGCGCTGACGATGATAGCGATGAACAGGTTAAGCACCATAAAGCTGGAAATGAGGATAAATGGCACAAAGAAGATCCACGCCATGGGATAGACTTCCATCACTGGCCGGGCAATCCCCATGGACCAGCTTTCCAGGGTCATAATCTGGAACAGGCTATAGATGCTGGCGCCCAAAGTGCCAAACCACTGCGGAAACGCTTCACCGAACAGCTCGGTGCCCATGACGGCAAAGATGTAGAACATCATCAGCAACAGCGCCGCCGTCCAGCCAATGCCGGGCAACGCCTGCATCAACGACTCCACCAACATGCGCAGCCGTTTCACTGACGACAGCAGGCGCAGCACCCGCAGGATGCGTAGACTCCGCAAAATAGCCAGTGGGCCGGAGGCCGGGGTTAAGGAAATGGCGACGATCAGGAAATCAAACACATTCCAGCCGGAGCGGAAAAAGCGCGGGCCGAAGGCCACCAGCTTGAGGACAATTTCCAGCGTAAAGGCGAACAGAATCACTTGGTTGACCAGCGTCAGCCATTGCCCTGCCCGCTCCTGCGCTACGGCGGAGGTTTCCACCCCAAGAATGATGGCGTTGAGGAGAATCAGCGCGGTAATGCTGTTACCGAATAACGAGGAGTTCAGCCAAACGGTCAGGCGCTGGCGCCAGCCATTCGCGGGGACGGAAGAAGACGTGGCCTGCATGAAACATCACCCAATGAGACAAAAGCCGCGAGTATACCTGATCCCCCCATGGGTATTGATAACCCAGGGGCGAGAAAGCAGGCCGATTAATGGGTGGCCTGCTCTTTTCAACGCACGCGCTATTGCGCTAACGGCAACGTAACCACCTGGGTGATCTTGGCGACAGCAGCTCTCTGTCCGGGAGCGCCCTCGGTTTCCCAGTTATCCACGGCCACAGCCACCCCTCGTACCGGGCGGGTGGATTGCGGGTTTTGTGGGTTTTGTGGGTTTTGTGGAGAGTGCAGCAGAGTCATACAAACCCACAGGGAGGCAGTCTGACCGCCTGCCTGGCGAATCTGTTGCAGCTCGTCCGGGGTGCAAGCCTGTAGATCACGAAGCCTGCTGTTGCGAAGCAGCGGAAGAAGCGCAGGGGTATCAGGATGGGCGATCAGCGAGTCGCTCATCACCTCTTGCAGGCATTGCGTCCGCACGTTGGGCTCTCGCCCGGCACAATTTTGCGCCACATTAACCCGGAAGGCCGCCGGGTACAGCAGATTGCTGTCCTGGGGCCAATCGCCGCAGGCCAGCGCCAGCACGGGCAGACTACACAGTATCCACGCACCCCATCGGTTGATCATGCAGTTCTCCTTGTGGGCACCGGCCCGCGGGTGTCTGCCGCCCTCTCCTGCCAAGAGAGAGCGGCAAGCAAGCAGTTAACGCCGACGCACCAAACCATCTTCTAACACCTGCTCGAAATGATCCTTCAAGGTATCGTCCACTGACCGATAGTTCACGCCAAGATTTTTACTGCGGCTGTTATCGAAGCGCAATGGATAGCCCACGTTGCGGCTAATGAACTTGCGGGTGATCGGGCCCATAAACGGGCCGACTGCCCATACCACGGGCTTGGGCACTTTCATCATTGGGAAGGGATATTTGCGACCGAACTGTTTGCGCAGGATGCCCGCGATATCCAGCATGGAAACGGAATCGCTGACCAGGATATAGCGGCCTTCAGCTTCCTGAGTAAACGCACCCAGCAAATGCGCTTCAGCCACTTCGCGCACGTCCACCATGCCGTATTCAAGCGCTGGCACACCGGTTTTCAGCTTGCCACGGCCCATGTCCAACAGGGTGCCAATGCTGGCAGAGTTGCTGGCGTTGGTCAGTGACGGGCCATACACCATTCCCGGGTTGATCGTGACCAGATCCCAGCGGTTTTCGGCATTGGTCTCCTGGTTATCATGGATTCTCCAGGCTTCCCGCTCGGCGGCCACCTTGGAGTACTGGTACGGATTGTGATTAACGCTGCTGGTGGTATTCCAGTCCGCTTCGGTGAACGCCTTTTTGCCTTTCATGTCGGTCGCGTCACCGTAGACTGAGGCCACGCTGCTGGTCAGCACCACACGCTTGAGCGTGTCGCAGCGCAGTGCGGCATTCAGCACATTGCGGGTGCCTTCCACCGCCGGGCGCACCAGCGCTTCGTTGGCATCGGTAAAGCCATCCAACACAAACGGCGAAGCGGTGTGCATGAGGATGTCGCAGCCCTGCATGGCGGCGTCAAAGCTGTCGGCGTCGAGCAAATCGGCCTTGAATAGTTTCAAGGTACCGGGGGCTTTCTCGGCAATGGCATTCAAGTGCGCCACGCTGGCGGCTTTGTTCGGGTCCCTGACCGTAGCATGCACGGTGTGGCCCGCTTCCAGCAGGAGTTTGACGATCCACCCGGCAATGTAGCCTGACGCGCCGGTGATCATCACGGTATGGGTATTACTGGGCATGCTTGGCTCCCGCCGTTTTTAAAGAGCGCTAACGCTACCACGATGGGGTGGCGGATTGGCTAGGGCTGTTCGAGCCATTTATTCACCACCACGGGACAACGACTTCACCCGACGGTGGTGGCAGCCAGGTGTCAGCTCAGCCCTCGTTCAACGCGATCCGCTATTCCACCGCGACCGGTTGAGTTGCATCCAGATGGCCAACCCCAAACCCCAGGCCGCGTTAACGATCAGCCCGCCGACGACCTTGGTTGCATTCACGTCCAATCCTTTCATGGGAAAGACCAGCAACATGGCCACCAGGGTGGGACCGATGGCGCCCAACACCACGGCCCCGACCCAATAACGGGCGCCCTGCCAACGGCGAATCAACCACCAAATCGGCAGCCCCCAAACGCCGCCCCAGAACGCCAGCGACAACACCTGAGGAATGGCAAGCGGTGGTGCCGGCGTCATGTTCCAGGGCGCCGCCGGAACCAGGCCTGCCAGCCAAAACAACGCCAATACACCTTGATGAAACAGCAAGGTGGCGATGAATCCGCCCGTGAACGCTTGCAGCCATTGTTGTTTGGTGTGGGTCATGGGGTCTTCCTGTGGTTGAGGTGTCGAACGAGAGTCCACGAAATCTAGCAAAAAAAGCGGGCTTCGACATGCTTGGCGCAATATGGGTATTGCAGAAAACGAGGACATACTTGCAACCTGCACTTTACAGCAGGCAAGAAAAAACCCCGGCAGGACCGGGGCAAACGAGGAACCAGCAGCAGCATTGGATTTCACGGTGTTGCGTTTCAGGCAAGGAGCAAATGCGCCCTTTGATTACTTTCGGTGAACACCTGCCGGGACAGATCAGAATCAATGCCTAGCAGTTAGATCGGTAATTCTGCGTAGCAGATGATCAAATTATCACCAGATCAACACCCTGAGTCTGTAAGCATTCTCTTACTTTTGTATAGGAAGTTAGCTCTTTCGTCCCCCATCCAGCGCACTCAGCCCGGAGCTGTCTGGCACTAGCTCAACGAAATTCAACCTCTCTCATCAGAAGCAACCGGCGCAGCACGGCCCTGCCTGGCCCGGTGCGCCCAACTGTCTGCACCGGACCTGTGCTTTTCCGGTATGCTCCTCCATGACGCAGCCGGATACCCCTTACATGACAACGACCCAAGCGACCCTCAACGACATCGCCCACATGTTCAGCCGGGCCTTTTTCCGCGACCCGCTGTTTGTCCACTTCTTCCCGAACCCGTCGCAGCGTGAAGCGCGGGCGTACTACACTTTCCGTTTTCTGGTTGCCCATGCCGGCAAGAAGGGCCAGATACACACCACCGCGCAACCGCAGGATGGTGCCGCTGTCTGGCTGCCATCGTCAGCCCTGCGGCACAGTGTGGCCGATATGCTGCGCTTCGGCGCGGTGCACGCCATGCTCAAACAAGGCCCCGGCGCGATAAGGCGCCAGATGCAGGCGGGCGATGCCATGCAGGCGGTACACCACCGTGTCCTCAGCGCGCCTCATGCATACCTGCTTCTGCTCGGCATCGATCCGTCGCAACAGGGCCGCGGGCTATCGACGCCGTTGCTGCAACCTTCACTGGATCGGCTGGATGAGCAAGGCCTGCCCTGCTACCTGGATACCCATAACCCGAACAATGTGTCCTTGTATCAACGGTTCGGCTTTGAGATCGCGCATGAAGATGAGATCCCCGGAACCTCGGTACGACATTGGGCCATGTTACGGCAGTGCAAATAGCCTCACTACTTGGCGTAAAGAGCCTGATACACATTAAAAAACCACCGCCCCCTTTCAGGAACGGTGGTTTTCTTTAGGGCGCCTCTGAGAAACGCCCTTGGTCAATCTATGGGTCTTTATTCCATTTCGGCAACAGGCCGCCAGATACCATCCTGAACCTGAGACAGAATAATCCCGCTACCCGCGCGGTGATTGCTCTCGCTCATTTCCGTCTCCACGCCGGTTACCTTGTCACTGAATTTCAGTGATTCCAAGGCATCCAGGAAAGATTCCGTGGTCAGGTCCGGGCCGGCTTCGCGCAGAGCATTGATGGTGAGCATAGCACCAACACGCCCGAGCACGGCGCCACCACTGGGCAGTTCACCGTATTGCTCCTTGTAGGCTTTACCCCACTCCTCAGCTTCCGGCACATGGGTCATGCGGCTGACGATGTCTTCCCAGGAAGCAACACCGTACAACCCTTCGGTAACCCCACCCGGAGCCGCCGCAACGGCAGAATGGAAGCCCGCCTGGGATACGATGAACTTGGCATCATCCCAACCCATCTGTTTGGCTGTCGCGACGACGGTGATAATGGGGCGCACAGGCAGGGCTACCGCCACCAGCTCGCAGTTGGCATCGCGAAGGCGCGCCAGCGTACCGCTGAAATCACTTTCATCCGGACGATGAGAAGAGCTCTCAGCCAGAGTGAGTGCATCGTTGGCGTCGGCTGCATCGTTAACCGCCTGATTCACCTCTTCACCAAAGTCAGAGGGAATATACATCACACAAATTTTCTCAATGCCCTCGTCTTCGACCAACCGGTTCACGCCCTGTAATACGCCATCGTAATAGCTGGGGCCGAGCACGTAGCGGTAGCGAAAGTCCCCTTCTTCTTCCATCTGCCGGGAAAGCGATAACGGCAGAATGCTGGGAACATTGTTGCGGTCCATGATCGGAAACGCCGCCAGGTTATGGGGAGTCCCCAGACTCATCAGCATGGCAAAGACTTCATCCCGGCTAACCAGTTTGTTCACCGCTTGCGTTGCCTTGGGAACCTGATAGGCATGGTCTTCGACGATATAACGAATCTTGCGGCCATGAATGCCGCCCTGCTCGTTCACTTCTTCGAACATGTCGTTGGCCACTTGTACGGCCGGAGAAGAGAACGCTGCGAATACCCCGGACAGGTCGTGCATGCCGCCAATTCTGATTTCAGTGTCGGTCACGCCACGCACCGATTCGGCTGCGGCTTTGTCGTCTTCCTTATTATTGTTGTCACTACAGCCCACCAGGGCCACGGCGGTTACAGCCGCCAGACAGAGCTTCTTCATGATGCACTCTCCTCTCGTACCATTAATACATGGAATCAATCAGGTGCTTGTGTTTTTTCTCCACAAAGGAACGCTTCAGCTTCATGGTTGCGGTCAACTCCTCATCCTCAGCGGTGAGCAGCACATCGATCAGGCGGAAATACTTGATCTGTTCCACCTGGGCGAATTGTTTATTCACGTCCTGAATAACACTGTCGATGAGGTCCAGCACTTCTTTGGCCCGACACAGTGACGCAAAATTGGAGAACGGTACCTGGCGATCCTGGGCGTATTTTTCCACGTTTTCCTGATCAATCATGATCAAACAAGTGAGGTACTTACGCTTGTCGCCAATTACCACGGCATCAGAAATATAAGGCGAGAATTTCATCCGGCTTTCAATTTCTGCCGGCGTAATGTTCTTGCCCCCTGCGGTGATAATGATGTCCTTGAGGCGGCCGGTAATGGTGAGCATGCCGTCTTCCAGGCGCCCCACATCGCCGGTATGCAACCAGCCATCGCGGATGTCTTCAGCGGTTTTTTCCGGTTTCCGCCAGTAACCGGCAAAGACATGATCACCGCGCACCAGTACTTCGCCGTTGTCGGCAATCCGTACATCGGTTCCGGGGAGCGCTTCACCCACGGTGCCCACCTTCTCGCGTTTGGCACTGTTAAGCGAAGCCACACCGGTGGTCTCGGTCATGCCGTAGCCTTCAAACAACGGCACGCCCAGTGACTGGAACCAGCGAATCTGCTCCGGCGCAATGGGAGCCGCGCCCGTGGTGCCACGACGCAAGCGGTTCATGCCGATCAAGTCACGAACATTGCGTAACACCAGCAGGTTCCAGAACTGGTATTGCAGGGCCGACAACGGATTACGTTTACGATCACAATGCCAAGCCTCGCCGGCGGCCACCGCCCGATCGAAACACCAGCGGCCGAACCCGGTGGCTTCGTCACGCAGGGTCATCATGGAGCTATAGATTTTTTCCCACAGACGCGGCACGGCGGCAAAAGTATGGGGAGACACTTCGCGCAGGTTTTCAAATACGGTTTCCGGGCTTTCTGCAAAATTCACCGTGCAGCCTTTGTAGATAGGCAGCTCCACGGACACCAGCCGTTCCAGAATATGGCACAGGGGCAGGAAGCACAGCTGATCATCGTCCTCATGGGCATCAAGTACCTGCTCGCCAGCGGCCAGCTGGAACAGCACATTGCGATGACTGATCATGGCCCCTTTAGGCGCTCCGGTGGTACCAGAAGTGTAGATCAGCATCCGGATGTCATCGGGCTGGCTTTGGGCAATGCAGGTGCTGAATTGCTCTTCTGCATCCGGGATCTGTTCCCCCAGCGCGTAAAGCTCGTCCAGGAACATGATCATGGGATCGTCAAAATCTCGCAGCCCCTTGCGGTCATAAACAATAACTTTTTTCAGGGACGGCACCTGATCGCGCACGGTCAGATATTTATCCAGCTGTTCATCGTTTTCCACAAACAGGAAGACCGATTCGCTGTCGTTGATCAGATAGGCCAGCTGCTCGGGGCTGTCGGTGGTGTACACGCCGTTACTGATACCGCCCGCGCCGGCAATACCCAGATCGCAGTACAGCCATTCCTTGTTATCTTCGCTGAGAATCGATACCGGCTGGCCACGTTCCAGCCCCAGAGACAAGAGCCCAACGCCAATGGCGCGAGCCTTTTCGTAATAATCCAGCCAACTATGGCTTTGCCAGATGCCCAGATCCTTTTCACGGTGAGCAATATTATTGCCCCGCTCCAGGCATTGCTTTCGCCAGAGTTTGACCACGGTATCGCAACCGTGGAGCTGAGTCGGTGTGGTGTTATTTTTAGTCATCATCAGCGCCAGGTCTTCTTTCGTTTCCAGCGTTTTTCCGGTCGGTCATCCCCCGCCGACTGGCCCAGATAAAATTCGCGAATATCATCGCTAGCGAGTAAATCGTCGGCACTGCCATCCATGACAATGCGCCCGGTTTCCAGTACGTAGCCGTGATCAGCCGTATTCAGTGCTACCTGGGCATTCTGCTCTACCAGCAATAACGTTACGCCCTGCTCTTTGTTGAGCCGGCGGATAATCTCGAAGATTTCCTGCACCAACAGTGGCGACAGACCCAGCGAAGGCTCATCCAGCAGCATCAATGAAGGGCGCGACATCAGCCCACGGCCAATGGCCAGCATTTGCTGCTGGCCGCCGGACAAGGTGCCTGCCGCCTGGCTACGGCGCTCCTTGAGGATAGGGAAATAGTCATAAACCATTTCGATATCCTGGCGGACTGCAGCCTTGTCACGGCGAATATAGGCGCCCATGACCAGGTTTTCTTCCACGCTCAGGAAAGGGAATACCTCTCGCCCTTCGGGTACATGGGCAATGCCTTTGCGTACCAGTTTGTCCGGTTCGCTGCCGGCAATGATCTCCCCGGCCAGAGTCACGCTGCCTTTACGCGGTGCCAACGCACCGGAAATGGTTTTCATCAGGGTAGTTTTGCCGGCACCGTTGGCACCCAGGATGGTGACCACCGAGCCTTCATGAACATCGATGGAGACCCCGCGCAGGGCCATCACCGGGCCATAAAATGCTTCCAGGTTTTTCACCTGCAACAGGGGCTGGGCGCTCAGGGCTTTCTCTGCCGCGTCACTCATGATGTGGCCTCCGTGCCCAGATAAGCTTCAATGACTTTCGGATTCGCCTGCACTTCGGCAGCGGTTCCCATGGCCAACGGGTGGCCTTCTGCCACCGCCAGCACCCGGTCGGAGACACGTGACACCAGACTCATATCGTGCTCCACCATCAGTACGGTAAGCCCCAGGTCTTTCTGCATGTCCTCGATCCACCAGGCCATGTTCTGGGTTTCTTCCACACTGAGGCCGGAAGCCGGCTCATCTAACAGAATCAATTTCGGCTCACTGGCTAGTGCGCGGGCAATCTCCACCACCTTGCGTACCCCGTAAGGCAAGCCTGCGATTAATTTGTCCCGATACGGCGCCAGATCGAGAAAGTCGATGACTTCCTCCACCAGCAAGCGCTGTTCACGTTCGCTGCGCCGCACCTTGGGTAAGAACAACAGCTCCTCGAACCAGCGTGTTTTACGACGGCAATGCCGGCCGATCAACAGGTTCTGCAAGACGGAGGAGTGATCGAACAACTCAATATTCTGGAAGGTACGGGCGATACCCAGGCCTGCCACATCGTGAGCGGGCAAGCGGGTAATATCCTGACCATCGAATATGATCTGCCCCGTACTCGGTTCATAAAGGCGGCTAATCAGATTGAAGATGGTGGATTTACCGGCCCCGTTGGGGCCCACCAAGGTAAAGACTTCGCCGGCTTCCACATCGAAGCTGACCCCGTCCACCGCTTTAACACCCCCGAAGGAGATGGAAAGGTCCTTAACCTGTAACAGACTCATCGTTGGCGCTCCGTTTTCAGGTAAGTTCGGGTACGTCGGAACATGCCCTTGCGATACAGAGGAAACAGCTGCAGCCAGGTACGTACTTTGAACCAGACGCCGTACAACCCTCGGGGTTCATAAATCACCATGAGCAGGATTAACAGCGCGAACAGGGCAGTATCGAGGCCAGGATAAGCGGCGATCTGGATACCGGCAGTGTTATCCAGGTAATCGCTGGTAATGGCAATAATTTGCGGCAACAGCACCACCACGATGGCACCGAAGAAAGCGCCGTGCACCGAGCCGAGCCCACCGATCACCACTTGCAACAACAATGTGATGGAAATCAACACCAGGAAACTTTCGTAGTTCACGGCCTGAGCCAGGTGGGCATAAAGCGCACCGGCCAGACCGGTAATGGCACAGGACAAGCTGAATGCCAGGGTTTTAGCACGGGCCACATTAACGCCGAGCGCACGGGCAGAAACCTCACTGTCACGCACCGCCAGAAAGGATCGTCCCGACGCACTGCGCAGCAGATTCAGGTAGCCCAGCGTCACCAGCACCAGCACTCCCAGGCAGAGATAATAGAAAGCCTCTGGCGTGGCGTAACGGTCGATCTCCATGCCAAACAAATTAATTGGCGGCGCAAACACACCGGCGACCCCGCCGGTAACAGGCTCCGCGATGATCGACACATCTTCCACAATGATGCTCAGTGCCAGGGTGGCGATGCCCAGATAGATGCCGCTCATGCGCAGTATCGGCCGGGCAATGACGGCGCCGGCCACCCCGGAGGTCACCGCACTGGCCAGCAGCGCGGGCAGGAAATGCCAGCCACGCTGCATCAGTGCCAGATTGGTAAAGGCACCGATAGCCATAAACGCTGCATGGCCAAGGCTAACCTGCCCGGTGTGGCCACTGATCAGCATCAGCCCCAACCCCGCCAGCGACCAAACTAATACAGCGGTCAGTTCTCCCAAATAATAATTACCGAGCACCCAGGGCGCCGCCAGCAACAGCGCTGCCAGCAATACGTATTGGGCCAGGTGCCAGCGGCCTTCAAACAAATTGATATCGTCGTCGTAACGGCTTTTAAAACGGTTGCTCATGGCCTACACCTTCTTCTGGCTGATCTGTGCAAACAGGCCGCCGGGGCGCAGAATTAGCACCAGCAACATAAGCACATAAGGAGCGATCTGACCGACGCCAGAAGGCAGGTAACGGCCCGCGAATGGCTCCACGATGCCCACCAACAACCCCCCCAGCAACGCACCGGGCAAGGACCCCAGCCCACCGATTACCGCAGCGGCAAAAGCCTTGATGCCAAACAGCAGCCCCACCGATGGTTCCACCGCCCCCTTCGCGGCAAACATGACCCCGGCAATAGCAGCCACCACCCCGGACAGGGCCCAGACAATCGCGTTGATCCGTTTCACCGGAATGCCCATGTAGTAGGCCGCCATCTGATTTTGGCTGCTGGCCTGCATGGCCACGCCCAGGCGTGTGCGGGCAAAGAAGAAATAGAGGATCGAGGTAAGGGCCACAGTGGTAATGATGATAACGGCATCCACTACCGGGATAATTAACTCACCGAATTCCCAGACTCGCCCGACAAAAGGTGTTTGCAACGACGCAGGATCATGCCCCCAGATCACCCCTGCGGCGAAGCGCAAAAGGAAACCCAATGCAATGGTGAGAATAACCATGGCGAACTGCGGCTGGCCAAAAATGGCGCGTAGAACAAAACGATCCAGCAGGTAGCCAAAGACCCCTAAAGTAATAGCTGCGAAGGTAATGCCTATTAAGAATGGCAGGTCAGCATACTCGGCATTGATGAAGGTAATGCCTAAAAAGGCCCCCAGCATCATCATGTCACCCTGAGCAAAGTTAACGGCTTCTGATGCTTTGTAGATTAGTACGAAGCCCAGCGCCAGCAACCCGTAGATGCAGCCGTTTGCGACCCCGCTGACCAGCAGCTGGAGTATATCCATGGTCCCTCTCTCCCGGGGGGTTTATTGTTCTGGTGTATATTTATTCAGCTTCTTCGAGCCTATCTGAAGCTTTACATTCTCTCCAGTATGTAAAATGTAACAGGGTTGAACAAAGGGTCAAAAACGTCACATCCGAGGCTGGAAAGGCATTTTTTTCAGCTGGAGCCCAACAAAAAAAAGAAACCGTTACCATGGGTAACCCATAAAGGTTTCGCACAAGGGGAAGTCAGACCCTGCCCGTGTCAGGCAAGCAACTCATCAAAATGATGAATCACCCTATCCGCCAGATGATTATGCAGGCCGGTGTGATTTGGGTCGTAGTAGATGCCGCACATGCCCGCGTTCCGTGCGGCCAGCAGGTCGTATTTAAAGTCGCCCACGTAAGCGAGGCGCGCGGGCGCCAATTGCCAGGTTTGCGCGATCATCAACAACCCATCCGGGGCCGGTTTGGGCGGCGCATCTTCCCGGGCCAGCAGGCAGCCGATGGCACCTTGCAAACGATCCAGGGTGAGGCGGGCAACCTGGCGCGCATTACGGGTCAGAATAGCGGCAGGAATGCCGCCATTCTCCAGCCTGGCCAGGCACTGCTGAGCCCCCGGCATCCACACGGCGCGCTCTGCACCGGCCCGCTCATACTCCAGCACCACACCATGAGCCGCCGCCTGTTCGTTGGCTGGCAAGGTGTCGATAAATTCCAGCACCCCCACATCAGGAGGGCAGTTCAGGTGCGCGCGGATGGCCGCAAAATCCAGGCGGGAATCCACCAGGGTGCCATCCAGATCAAAGATGATACCGTCAAAGCTTGGCGGGCTATTGGCAGCTGGCATGTGCACCCCGCGCCTCAACGGCGAACAAAGACACTAACGGCACGGCCATTCCTCCGTCAGCGACTCACCGCCTGCGGCCATCGCGGTGAGCTGCAAGTTGCTGTCGAAAAAGAACTGCAACCCTTTCTCACCGCGGACCTGCCAGTACACCGCCTTTACAGGCAATGAACCGGGCCCGGCTTCCAGAGTTTCCTCCAGCTCGTCCTCATAAAGTTCATATAACGGCGGCGATTCGCCCAGGGCAACTCCGGTATCGGTACGGATAAACGAAGGCGGCTTAACCTGCAGCCGGGCAATGCGACTGTCCCTGAATTGGGCGGAAAGCCCGACGGGCCACTGATCACTACGCACCCGGCCACAGACGCCTTTTCCCGAAATAATCTCCAACGGCACCTTGGTCGTCGCCTGCACACTGGACAAGGTATCGCCCGTACAGACCGATCCGTAACAGTCAGAAGACAATCGATGCAGCGGCTGTTCGCTGTCCAGTGTCAGTGTCAGCGTCAGCGCTACGGTCTCCGGGTCCGCCCCGCTTTCAGGTTCGCCAACCCGGGCGCGGTAATGGCTGGCCAGATCCGGCGCTACACCCGCTCCGGCTGCCGGGTAGGAAAAGCCCCCGCGAAAAGTAATGCAAAGCTGGTTGGCACCGGCCTGCTCAGCGGTTAGCAGCGAACGGGAGGCCGGCGTGGTTCCAGCACAAACCACCGGTTCCGCCGAGCGCCCCCAGGTATCCAGATGTCCGCGGTCGTCACAATAATCGTGGGAAAAATCAAGCATACAGCGATGGGGAACGGTCTTGTGGGTAAGGAGGGTCAAATCAACCGTCTGCCCAGCCTGCATCAGCAACGCCTCACTAAAATCTTGGCCCATATAACGAAAGTGGTCAGTTTCCCAGCCCACATCCGTACGCAAGTCCAGCTGCACATTGCCAGAGGGCCGCACCGATGCCGACTCAGCAAATACATTCACGGCCATCACTAGCCAAACACTCGCCAGCAACACCCACCGATATCGACGCCCCTGCTGCGCCCTTCGCTTCATGCGTTCCCCCACTGCCCCGTCTACCGGGACCCGCTCCCTGTTATTGACATCAAGGAAAGCAAATTCAGCCCCCCGATACTAGCCCCTCCTGTCAGCTACCGACCCGCATCGATGGCAATGTGATCGTCCCCATACACAGCGCGTCTATTCTGAGTAATACTGGAGACACTTTTTCAGGGAGTGATGCTTATGAAACGCCTAACGCAAGTGCTGGCAGGTGCCGCAATCCTTTCACTGGCGCCGCTGGCCAGTGCCGGTTTCTATGTGGGTGCGGGGATTTATAATTCCGGCACCGACGAAGAAATCGATAACATCAAATTTGATGACGACGACACGTCCGGCGGTCTGTTCCTGGGCTGGCGGCCGATAGAGCTGGTTGGTGCGGAAGTGGGCTATTACGACTTCGGCGAACTGGAAGGTGAAAACGGCAGCAAAATTGAAGGCGGCGCGGTTACCTTTGCAGGCCTGCTCACCTTCGAACTGGGTCCCGTGGGGCTTTACGGCAAAGGCGGCGTGGCCAACACCGACTTTGATGTAAAGCACCCGTCCTTCAAGGATGATGAATCCTCCACCGATGCCTTTGGCGGTGTGGGCGCCACCATCGATCTGCTGGACAAGCTGTATGTGTATGGCGAGTTTATGCACTTTGACAATGATGCGGGCATCGACATGTTCGGCGCAGGGCTACGCTTTCAGTTCTGATCTTGCCCTGGCAAAATATGAAAAGCCGCACTGGTAACAGCGCGGCTTTTTACTGTAACGCAAATCGAAACCGGTTTAACGGGCTTGAATTCGGTCGAGCGCCTCGACACGGCCCAGCTCTTGATTACTGAAGCTTTGCTGCCGCAAACGCGCCAGCGCGGTTTCCTGATCCAGGTGGGACAGGCCACTGTCGATAATCACCTGACGCTGCGCGCGGTAGCTCTGATAACGGGCCTCCCATTGCCCCCTCTGCTGGTCCAGCAATTCCAGCCGCTCCGCGGCTTTCGCTCCAAACTGTTGCTCCCGCAGCCGGCGAATCTCGGCCTCGCTGGCCCCTTGCTCTCGTAGTGCCTGTGTGTCTGCGGCCAACTGCGCAGGAGCGTGGGTTTCCTCAAGCATGTTCTGCATCGCGGCTGGCAGTGTTTGCGTCAGCCCTTGTAGTTGCTGCTGTCGCTGGGCATCGTTCAGCGATGGGTGATCCAGTATGTCTTGCCGATCGGCCATATAACGGTCGTAGGCAATATCCATCCCATAGAATGCTTCGGCCGCTTCCTGGCCCAGATATGCCACCTGCAAATCATGGCGTTGCGTTACCGCGCTACGAATACTGGCTGGCGAACCATCATGCGGGGGCAAGGCCGACATCGCCTCGCCCAACGTCATGTACTGCTGAAAAAACTGCCAGGCACGCGCAGCAGCTTGCGCAGGCAGGTTTTCATTAAGGTACGCAGCCAGCCGGGTCTGGCAATCCGCCAGAGATTCCTCCCCCTGCGCCGCCAGAAAGTAATCAAACACGCGACGCAGATCCGGTGTCACTAGCAACTCCCCGTCAGATGTCGCTTGCAGGTGCCCGTCCACATCGGTGCCACGAAGTGATGCGGGCATGGCTCCCAACGCTTCTACGCGGCGCAATGCGGCCTGAAAACTGTCAGGAGAAACGCCGGAATGCGGATGATTCGATAAAGCCGGTTTCGTTGTGCTTTCCGTCAGGCCAACGGCAGCGGAATCCGTGCCGGCAGGCGCCACAAACACGACAACCAGAACAGCCACAAGTAATCCGACAAACAAGATCAGAGTCCACTGAATACGTGACATGATTTTCTCCTTTTTATGTCATGTCCTTACATCTATGGGATGCCCGTTTGCGCTATGCCTCCAGTGCCATAAGGCGGCTGAAAAAGGGTGAGGCCAGCATGGCGTCCCAGTCTTCGCGCTTGCCAAGCATGCTCACGCACAGCCGGGCCATAACGGTGATATAGCGCGGCATGTCGGTGTGCTCCGCTTCTGCACAAAACTGGTAACCCAGGTGCTCGATCCCCTGCACCAGCGTTTCCAGTGCCAAGCCATCCGGTGGCGTGCGGCCATGCGCCTGCATGGCGTCGTGAAGTATGGTGACAATACGCTGGTTATGCGCATCACGGTAACGCGATACCGGTGAGGACAAATCGTGCAGCTCACGAAAGCGTGCGGTCATTAATGGCCCCAGTGAGCGCCCCCAGTTCAAATAGCCGCTCAGCGCCATGGGCAAGTAGTCATAAAAGGCTTTCTGGGGCTGGGCGAATACCTTCAAAAAAAGCCCTTCCACTTCTGCATTGCAGCTTTGCACAATGTCATCGATCACTTCCGCGGAAGAAGCGAAGTACTTGTAAAAGGTCGGCCGGGAAATACCCGCCTCCTTGAGTATTCGCTGCACCGTGGTGCCGTGGATACCTTGCTCGCCATACACGCTACGCCCCGCAGCGAGAATGCGTGCCCGGGTTGCTTCCGCCTTGCCATTCTTGCCCGCAGGGCTCCCCCGACGCTGCGCTGCCCTTTCATTCATTACCACCCACCCTTATTAACACCAATGTTACCTTACAGAACTCCTAGCACATGGCCAGAAGAAAACCATCAAGCCACTGTTTTTAATCACTATTAATGGAAACAAAAAGACGGAAACAGTTCACTTCCTCTATCAACCCCCTTATAACTTATAAATATTAACACCAGTGTTAACTTTTTATTTCATCTACCTTAAGGTGTTCACACCCCCTTACCAGGGAACGCTCGGCGCAGAAACGGCAGTACCGCCGATAACAACAACGAGCCAGGTAATCACTATGACAACCTTATTCCGTGCCCCCATGCGGGCGCTCAGCCTTGCCCTTTTTCTACTAAGCCTTTCAATCAGCATGCCCGCGCAAGCCGGCTGGTTTGACTGGCTATACAAGGATACCTACACCGAAACCCGTTATCCCATTGTGCTCAGTCATGGTTTATTCGGTTTCGACGACATCGTCGGCTACAACTACTGGTACCGCATCCCGGAAGAATTGCGCCGCAGCGGCGCCGAGGTCTATGTGACCCAGGTTGCCGCAGCCAACAGCACCGAGGTGCGCGGCGAACAACTGGCCCGACAGGTGGAAGACATTCTTGCCACCACCGGGGCCGAGAAAGTAAACCTGATCGGGCACAGCCACGGCGGCCCAACGGTACGCTATGTGGCATCGGTTTACCCACAGTATGTCGCGTCTGCCACGTCTGTCGCCGGCCCACATACCGGCGCACGCATGGCCGATGTGCTGCTTGGCGTACAGGAAAATTTGCCGCTGACCACCGAACTATTGGGTGACATCGTCAACGCTGCGGTAGGTTTTCTCGATCTAATTTCCAGCGGCGGTTATGACCAGGATTCCCTGGCGGCACTGTATTCCCTGTCCACGTCAGGCAGCGCCGAGTTCAACAGCCACTACCCTGAAGGCCTACCTCAACAAGCCTGCGGCGAAGGCCCAGAGCAAGCCAGCAACGGGGTAAACTACTACTCCTGGTCCGGCGCCAAACCACTGACCAACGTGCTGGACATCAGCGATGCCGGCATGAGCCTGCTTGCCCTTCTCTATTTAGGTGAAAAAAACGACGGCCTGGTCTCCAGCTGCTCCAGCCACCTCGGCTTGGTAATTCGTGACGATTACCGCATGAACCACCTTGATGAGGTCAATCAGGTTGCCGGCCTGGCCAGCCCATTCGAAACCAACCCGGCCAGCGTGTTCCGGCAGCATGCCAACCGGTTGAAAAATCGCGGACTGTAGTCCCACACAACACAATCACATTAAAAGGGCGCCAGTTGGCGCCCTTTTAATGTGATTGACGACCTGCCATTGCAACCCTTTCAGCCCATCCTGGTCGTAGAATAGTCTCGGGCTCTCGACCGCCCACCAACCACATACGGTCATTTATCTTGACCTCAAGTCAGGTTGAAACTTTAGCCTTTGCGAATGTTGCGTTCTCATCGCTTGCGCATCGATTTTGGTGTCGAAAAGGATTCACCGGAAACGACTACCCCATAAGCCCTGTTGCAAGGAACAGATCATGTCCACCCCTCAACCTGCCACCCGCCGCGAGTGGCTGGGACTGGCCGTCCTGATGCTACCGACCGTGCTGCTTGCACTGGATATGACGGTACTGCATCTGGCCGCCCCCCATCTCAGCGCCGATCTGCAGCCCACCAGTGCTGAGCTGCTGTGGATACTGGACATCTACGGTTTCATGATCGCAGGCTTTCTGGTGACCATGGGTACGCTGGGCGACCGTATCGGCCGGCGTCGCCTGCTGCTCACCGGCGCCACGGCATTTGGTATTGCCTCCGCCATGGCCGCCTTCGCCACCAGCGCAGAAATGCTGATTGCCACCCGTGCCCTGCTCGGCATTGCGGGGGCCACCCTGATGCCGTCCACCCTGTCGCTGCTGCGCAACATGTTCCAGCTCGAACAGGAACGCACCCTGGCGATTACCGTCTGGATGACCGGCTTTATTGTTGGCAGCGCCATCGGCCCCTTGGTGGGCGGCGCCTTGCTGGAGTTTTTCTGGTGGGGCTCGGTGTTTCTGCTGGGGGTGCCGGTGATGGTGCTATTGCTGGTCTGCGGCCCCGTGCTATTACCGGAATTCCGTGACGAACAAGCCGGCAGCCAGGACTGGACCAGCGCCCTGTTATCCGTGGCTATGGTCTTGGCGGTAATCTATGGTCTCAAAGACATGGCGCGTAACGGCATTGCACTGGCACCACTGCTCACCATGGCAGCTGGGCTAATCATCGGGGGGATCTTTGTGCGGCGCCAACGCCGCCTGGCCGACCCCATGTTTGACTTGACCCTGTTCGCCAACCGCACATTCAGCACCTCGGTGGCCGCCATGATGCTGACCATTCTGGCCTTGTCCGGCGCCTGGTTGATGGTGTTTCAGTACCTTCAAGGGGTGCTGGATCTATCGCCACTGGAATCCGGGTTGGTGATGCTGCCACCTGCCGTGGTGCAGACCGCAACCTCGCTGTTGATTCCCCGGCTGGCCGGCCGACTGCCACACTGGAAGCTGGTCAGCGGAGGGCTGATGCTGGCCTCTGTTGGCCTGTTGCTGATGTTACCTGTGCAAAACCCAACGCATATCCCCTTGCTGATCGCCGGCATGACCATCATGGGGATTGGCGTGATGCCGATGATGATTCTCGGCACCGACATGGTGGTCAGCGCAGCCCCCGCCCGCAAAGCCGGCGCCGCCTCCGCCACATCAGAAACGGCCACGGAACTGGGCATGGCACTGGGCATTGCCGTGATTGGCAGTATTGGCGCGGCGTTGTACCGCAACCACATGCTGACGTCCATGCCGGACGGGCTAAGCGACACGCTCGCCCTGGCGGCAGGCGACACCCTGGGTGGCGCGATTGGTGCTGCGGCTCAGCTGCCTGCGGACATAGCACAGCCATTGATGGACGCGGCCAAGGCAGGCTTTAACCTGGCACTGCATGCCAATGCTGCCATTGGCGCCGTGATATTGGCGATAACGGCCGTGGGCGTCGTGGTTATGCTGCGACGCACACCGGACGATGATAGCGACGACGCACAGGGCGCGACGCCAGCGACTATTTCACCCGATCAACAATGATGCGCGTTTCACCGCCATCAGCGGCCTGGCCGAATGCCGCCACTAATGTGGGGCCTTCCGCCAAGCGGACTTGCTGGCGCACCCGGTGACGGCCCTGTGAGGCCGTCCTGTAGCCAATATCCAGCACGAAGCCGTTCTCGCCCCGGCGCTCAATATCAATGCGATAATCCTCACCAATCGCTCGCCAGTGCTGCCGTTCCGCTTCTACTCCCACACTGCCATACAATCGTATTATCCAATCCCGGCCCCCATCCTCGGTGCCAGTCTCAGTGACGCGCAGCCCAGTATCAGGCACGCCTATGCGATCCAGAAGAAAAACATGAAAGGCACAGGCGATCGCCACCGCACACACCACTGCACTGAGCCAAAGCCGCCACCGCATTCGCATCGTTGTTTCAGTCCTCGCCATTACTCTCTCGTTGTCGGCGTCTCACCGTTTATCCCGTCATTGTTTCAATTACGTATCTGACTGTCACAGTGCAATTGTAATTCTTCGGCAACAGGCGTTTAGTAGAAGTCAGGACCATGGATAAAGGTGACATAACAATGAAAATGCACATCATGCCCGTCCGCCGCAACCTGAAATTTCACGTGCCGGACGACACCGTTCTAAACTGGCACGAAAAGGGCCCGGGCATTTCCCAGTTCTTCAATACCCTTTCTCTATTTTTCCCGGAAGGGGAACGTTTCTTTATCAACAGCGTGCGCAAGTACCGCGACCAGATCGATGACCCGGAATTGCAGGAAGCCGTACGTAATTTCATCGGCCAGGAAGCCATGCACGGCCGCGAACACGAGGACTATAACCAGAAGATGGTTGCCGCCGGTTTACCGGTGGATAAACAGGAAGCCATTGTCACCCGGCTGCTAAGCCTGATTTCCCGTTTCATGCCCAATGCCATGCAGCTTTCCGCCACCGTGGCACTGGAGCATCTCACCGCCATTCTGGCCGATGTTCTGCTGCGTGAACCGGAGCTGATTGATGGGTCCGATCCGCAATACCAGAAGCTCTGGCATTGGCATGCCCTGGAGGAAACGGAACACAAGGCAGTGGCCTTTGATGTCTTTATCACCGCCTTCGGAAGAGGCTTCAAATCCTGGTTGCTGCGCGCCAGCGGACTGGTGCTGGCCACGGTGATTTTCTTCTCGCTGTTTTATCCATTCTATGTGATCAACATGTACAAGACAGGCAAGCTTTTCAGCCTGAAAGACTGGTGGGCCTCATTCAAATTCCAGTGGCTCAAACCCGGCGGATTACGGCGGGTAATTCTTCCCTGGCTGGACTGGTTCAAACCCGGCTTCCACCCCTGGGATCACGACAACCGAGAGTTTCTGGCAGAAATGGACAGCCTGATCGGCGATGTGGATGGCTATAACAAGGACTCTGCCGCGTAACAACGGGGCATCCAGCTGATGCTTAACGCCTGACGATAAAAAGCCCCGCAATTGCGGGGCTTTTTCGTCGTTCAGTACCAGTCGAACACCGTTACATATGAATGCCGCACTCGGTTTTCTGGTTGCCTTTCCACCGCCCTTCGCGGCCTTCGCCCTTGAAGGTACAGTGGCTGCAACCAATGGAGTCATACCCTTGCGTCACCAGCGGGTGAAACGGCAGGTCGTGCTCCTTGATATAGGCGTCACGCTGTTCTTTGGTGACATCAATCATTGGGTTGAACTTAATCATGCCACGGCGCTCTTCAAACACTTCCAGGCCAGCGCGGTGTTCGGTTTGCCACCCCATCAGGCTGGAAATCCACAGATCGTAGTTTTCCTTGGCTTCTTCCAACGGGTTGACCTTGTTCACCTGGCAGCACAGGTCCGGGTCGGTTTCCCACATGCGATTTTCCTGAGACACCTGATGGTGATCCGGGTCCGGGGTCACATCGACCACGTTCAGGCCAAATTTTTCAACCAGGTAATCCCGGTACTTCAGGGTATCCGCAAAGTGATAGCCCGTATCGATAAAGTGCACCGGCTGTTCAGGGCGAATCGTCGAAATGATGTGCAGAAAATACGCGGAGGTGGCCGCAAACGACGAGGTCACCATGACGCGGTCCGGCGGAAAATCCTCGTAGACACGACGAATGCGCTCCGCAAAGCTCAGCGGGCGATAAACACGGTTCAGCTCCTCCAGCGTCTCCTTGGACAGGCCGGCGGCATTGTCACCAAAACGTGTAATCAGCTGTGCACTACCCATGATCTACAGCACCTCAAACGGGAATGTCGAGGGGCCATGATAGGAACTCGAGGAAGAATATAAAGGAATATATAGTGATACTTTTATAACGAAACGGGATATGGGTGATGCAGTACGACGCCAGGTCGCTGCCATCGCCCCACCCCGTCGCACGCTATCAGAACGAGTAATTCACGCCCAAACCAATCAGCTCCTGCTTGCCGAAATCGTTGTCGACCAGCCGCAGGTACTCCAGATTCAGGGTTGAGTGCTGCCCCACGCCCAGGTCGAAGCCGCCCCCGTAAGAGCTGCCATCATCACGCTGGGTGGTGCCGTTGATATCGTTTTCCACATACCCGTACCCGCCAATCAGATACGGCTGAACCGGACCTTCCAGAGGCGGTGTCAAGCGCGCATAGGCGCCGTAGAAAAAGTCGTTCTCCACATCGATATTGCGATAGGAATCATCGCTCAGCCCGGTGCCCAAACGCAGCTCCGCACTGACCAGTTCGTGCAATACCATGCCACCGCGCAACGTCAGTGCACTGAGTTGCGCATCGCTGACCGCGCCACGGTCAATTTTCATCAGATTGACCTGGGCTCCGGCGTACATTTCCGCCTGCACCGCCACGGTCCCCACCAGCAACCCGGCCGATACGGCGCCACGCGCGATGTTGCGGGCAGACAAAGGGAATGAATTCAGCATCCTGCTCTCCTCATTATGATTGTTATAGACCGCCATCCTTTATTAGCAGCGTTCCTGTCTTTCATTGAAACGATTAACCGCCTGAATTGAAAGCGCTGTCTGGCACCAGGAACAAGCTTTATACACACCGCATACGCGAACTACTTCACTGTGAATCACGATTTAACATTTCAGGTCGAACTTACACGCTGACGGCGGTCGGAGTTTCCAGTGCCGCCGTATTTTGGTTTCGGCCACTTTTCGGTAACACAGTAATCCCCGGCAATTTCGGGGCGATTGACAAGGAGATAAAGCATGAGCAAACGGATGATGGCGCTCGGCGCCCTGATGATTTCCGCGACTTTCACTGGCACGGTAGCCGCACAGCAGCCCGGTGCGCCCGCGTCACAAACGCCGCAGAGCCAACAGCAGCAACAGATGCAACAACAGCAAATGCAGCAGCTGCCCAAGGCATCTGAGTTCAGTGACAAACAGCTTGATGCGTTCGCCGATGCACAGAAGGACATGTCCGGCATCCAGCAGAAATACTCCAAGGAGCTGCAGGCCAAGAAAGACAAGCCTGAAGAAGCCATGAAAGTGCAGAAGGAAGCACAAGAGAAAATGGTTGAAGCCGTGAAGGACAGTGGCCTGGAATTGAGCACCTATAACCAGATTGCCCAATTGGCCCAGTATGATGCGGACTTCCGCACGCGCATTCAGGAAAAAATGTAATCCTGAGCGCAGCAAAACGCACAACGCCGGCTTATGCCGGCGTTGCTTTTTCTGAGACGTTTTTCCACGTCAGGCTGACAATCAGAAATTGGTTACCACACCCAACCAGTAACGTCGGCCATCTTCCACATAGCCGTATTCCTCATAGAAGATTTCTTTATCGGCCAGGTTATAGATGCCTGTGTTGAGCTTGGTTTGCGGTGTCAGCTGAAAACCAATCCCCGCATCCACCAATGTATTGGATGGCGCAATGATGGCGCTGTTTGACGGCCCGGTGGTCGGCTGGCTCTCCTCACCGCGATAACGCACAGTCGCCCAGGGTGAAACCGTATCCGTGGCCTGCCAGTTCACGTTGAGGCTGGCCAGATGTTCGGGCAGCTGAGTCAGTGGCTCACCTTTATATTCACCGGATTTCTGTTCAGAGTCGGTGTAGGTGTAACTCAGATTGATAGACAACACTCTCGCCAGCGTGGTGGACAGCGCAGCTTCCACACCCTGAGTTTCCGCTTCATCCACATTCACCCGGTAGGTGGGGTCAGAACCGAACTGGTTAGGACCATCCGGGCAGATACTGATCGGACAGGTAATGCGGGTAATCTTGTCCTTGAAGTCGTTATGGAACACGGTCACGTTAGCCATCAGTGCCCGGCCGGCGTTGAAGTACAGGCCCAGCTCCTGGTTAACGGAGGTTTCCGGCTCCAGGTCCGGGTTACCATAGATGTTACCGCCACGGCTGACCTGCCCCCAATCCGGGGTGATTTCACGCAAAGACGGAGAGCGGAAACCGGTGGACACGCCGCCTTTGAGCGTCCAGCGCGGGCTAAAGCCCCACACACCATAAAGGCGCGGACTCACATGCGTCCCATAGTCCCTGTCGTCATCCATCCGCGCACCTGCGGTCACCGAAAAGGTGTCCGTCAGCATCCACTCGTCTTCTGCGAACAAGGCGTATTTGGACGTATCGACTTTAGTGCGATTCGAGATCCGGTTGGTGGTCTTGTCTTTCAGCTCCTCTTCAATGAAGTCGGCCCCCACAGTCACCATATGGTTACCCATGGGCATGACCAGCGCGGTCTTGGCATTGGTATTGGTAATGGTGATTTCACGGCCTTCATTTTCCGCTTCTTCGCGTTGAATGTAGGTGTCCGAGGTACCGATGGCCCAGCGGCCAGTGTGGGTCAGCGCGAAGGATTGACGGTTATGATCGCTGAAGCTGTCCGTACAGCCACCACGGCAACCAGTAGAAGCGGCACTGCGTCCCATCAAACCTTGACGGCTGTCTTTAGTGCGGGTGGTTTCCACGGAAAAGTCATGATTATCGGTAGGGGTCAGGCTTAATTTCGCAGTCAGGTTCTGCAGATCTTTCTGTTCATAACCATCCACGAATAAATCTTCCTGGCGGTTATAAAAGCCGCCATACACCTGCAGGCCGAGCAGGTCCTCTTTCAGCGGCCCACTTAGGCTGAAGTTGCCCTGCTGGCTGTCTCCGGAGCGGGAATCGTCCTGAATGATGGTGTCCAGCTGAAGGGAACCACCCCACTCCTTTTCCACTTTACGAGTAATAATGTTCACCACGCCGCCCATGGCATCGGAGCCATACAGGGTCGACATGGGGCCACGGACCACTTCGATACGTTCAATGCTCTGCAACGGCGGCAGCCAGCTCTGCTCAAACCCGGCGCTGCCGTTGGGCCGGCTTTCGCGAGTGGAGACCGGCTTACCATCAACCATGATCAGCGTGTACGAGGATGGCATGCCACGGATAACGATATCGGTACCGCGATCACCGGAGCCCCCCCCGGTGACAATCACGCCAGGCACATCACGCAGGGCGTCCGTGGTGTCTTGGTAGAAGCGTTCTTCAATTTGCTCCCGGTTGATCACACTGATCGACGCCGGCGCATCTTCCACCTGCTGTACATAGCCACCCGCCGTGACAGACACTTGCCCCAGCTCATGCACCTCATCGTCTGCCCAGACGGCGCCACTGGCGGTAGCCAGTACCAACCCCAACGTCCCCAAACGCATTCCCATGGTCTTTACTCCTTAAAGGTAAGCAACAACATCAAACCGGAGTGCAAACCGCTCCCCCCTTTCACCACGTGGTCTGAGGCGAGCGATAAAAATCAATGCAGATCCCCCGGAAACAGGCCATACAAGGCCCCAGGAAGCAGTAATGAATCCACTTCAAGAAACGGAATGATATTGATTCTTATTTGTAACGAAAGGGGATTTACAATTTATACACGTGGCGGCGCGGGCAAGCGCAAATGCACACACAAGCCCGGCTCGCGATTATGGGCCCACAGTTCTCCACCCAGGCGCTCCACCCCACGCCGGGCGATACTCAAGCCCAGCCCAAAACCGGTATGGCCGGCCCGGGCGACGTCCAGACGGACAAAGGGGGCAAAAATGGCATACAGCTTGTCGTCCGGCACACCTGGCCCCTGATCCACCACCTGAAGGTGCCAGGCGCCCCCTTCCCGCTGCCCAAGCAGTTGAACAGCCCCCTGCTCCGGGGAATAGCGAATGGCATTACGGACCAGATTCTCAAACACCTGGGCGAGCACATTCAGGTTGCCGTACACCAACGCATTGTCCGGCAGCGCGCAGGGGAAACGGCGCTTGTCCCAGCCGCTTTCGAACGCCGCATTTTCAACAATCATGTCCCACAGCGCAGGCAACGACAGGGACTCCAGGTCGGTGGTTCCGGTCTCGGTGTCCTGCCATCCCAGCGCCAGGGTGTCATCGACCAACGTGCGCATGTGGTGCAGCTCCTGCTCCACCCGCTGACGCAATTCGGCTTCGCTCATCTGGCTTTCCAGTGCCACGGACAAACGGCTCAATGGGGTACGCAACTCGTGGGACATGTCATTGAGCAGTTGCCTCTGGGTATCCAGCATCCCGCAAACCTGTTCCGCCATGTGATTAAAACTGCGGGCCAGCTCCCCAAATTCATCCGAGCGTGTTGCCAACGGCCCGGTCACACGCGCCTGAGTATCATCCTTGAAGCCCAGCACCTGCGCCTGCAGGGCTGTCAGGGGAACCCGAGCGCGCCAGAACAACAGCCCCCCCAACAGCAATGCGGACAGCGTGGGCATACCAACCAGCAGTAAATTTTCGATCAATGGCCAGTAAGTTCCCGGGCGCAAACGGGGGGGTAACTGCATCAGCAGGCTGCCCTGGTCCGGCACTGCGGGGAACGGTACGCCCAGATACGGCATCTTCTTGCCGTAGCGGAAACTCATGCGGCTATGCACTCCACGCTGAAAGTGCAGACCAGCCCGTTGCTGCTGGGTCAGCGGGGCACTGCTAAGAGACTGGTCCGTGGCACTGATGACCGCAATGTCCCCCGTTTCACGGTTCTCCATGTCCGCCAGCCACTGATCCACCCCCGCCTGGCCCCCTGTCCGCCAAGCTTGCTCGGCCGCCGCGGCATAACCTTGCATGACGGCAACCGCATGCTGGTTGAGCCGCTGGGCATCATTGCGCAGGGCACCGGTAATGCGCGTGCCCACGACCATGGTGGTAACGGCGACCACCACGAGAACCAGCGCCAGGCGCCAAAGAAGGGAATAGCGTTTCAGCATCAGAGGCTGTCGGTGATCAGCGTATAGCCCTGCCCCCAGACTGTCCGCACAGCGGACTCCGGAGCGCCAGCATCGCGCAGCTTTCGCCGCAGATGACTGATGTGCAGATCCAGGCTGCGATCATGGCGACCGCAACCGCGGTGCAATACTGCCTGGTAGAGGAACGGCTTGCTGAGCACCGTATCACGATGTTCCAGCAATACTTGAAGCAAACGGAATTCAGTGTTGGTAAGGCCCAGATCCATGTGCCGATAAAGCCCCACCATGTCATGGTCACGCAGCACCAGCTTACCCACTGACTCTGACTGCACCTGCAATGCTTCCGGTCGCCAGCGCTCCAGCGCCACCCGGCGCAGCACCGCATCCACCCGCACAGCCAATTCAGCCATGCTGAAGGGTTTCGGGAGATAATCGTCCGCGCCGTTGATCAGGCCCTGAATCCGCGCCTGCTCATCACCCAGCGCAGACACCACGATCACCGGCACCGGACTTTGCTTGCGCAGGGCGTTGAGCAACTCGAGCCCATTGAGCCCTGGCAACAGGATATCCAGCAGCACCAGGTCATAATCGCCGGAAGCCGCTGCCTCCAACCCCGCAGGCCCTTCCGGACACTGCGATACCCGATAGTGACGCTCAGAAAAGTAGTCGTGCAGATGGCCACTGAGTACCGAATCATCTTCGATAACCAGCAAACGGGCGGGGATTTGAACAATGGCATTCATTCACGAATGATAAAGATTATCATTTAACTGGACCAGCTTTTTTTGAACAAAATTCAGGTAACTCGCCTGTCATTACATTCTTTACGAAGATAACGGTATTTAAACATAACCATTCTCATTAACATCTTCTCCCCTCTGCCGCGAACGACCGAACGCCACCGTGAATAAAAAACGCAAAGCCTTCTGGCTGAAACAACTCCATCAGTGGCACTGGGTGACCTCTGCGCTCTGCCTGATCAGCCTGCTGCTGTTCAGCCTGACCGGCATCACCCTCAACCACGCCAGCCAGATCAGCGCCGACCCGATCATCCGCGAGCACCAGGGCCAACTGCCGGCGGCACTACTGAAGCCACTGACAGATCAGCAAAGCGGCCAGCTGCCCACCGCCGTCCAGCAATGGCTCGCGCAGAAAATGGATTTACAGAACACCGGCGACGAACCGGAATGGGCTGCGGATGAGCTCTACCTGGCCATGCCCCGCCCCGGCGGTGATGCCTGGCTGGCCATTGATATGAATGACGGTTCGGTACTCGCGGAAACCACCGACCGCGGCTGGATCGCCTTTTTCAATGACCTGCACAAAGGACGCCACACCGGCACCGTGTGGATCTGGTTTATCGATATTTTTGCCGTGGCCAGCCTGCTGTTCGCCTTCACCGGGCTGGGCCTGATGATGCTTCACGCCAAACGACGCCCGGCCACCTGGCCGGTCACCCTGGCCGGGCTGGTACTGCCTTGGCTGTTGATCGTGTTTTTCATGCATTAACTCCAGAGACATGAAGAGAAAGGACACCCCCATGCGCTTGCGTTACCTCGCTCTGCTCCCCCTGCTAACCAGCCAGGCCCTCGCTGATACTTTTTCGGTGGACGTGGAAATCCCGCGCAAACGCGTGGCCGAGTACCACGCCCCCTATGTGGCCTTCTGGGTTGAAAACGCCGATCGCAGCACCCTGGAACCTCTGGGCCTGTGGTACGACGATCAGGAAAAGTGGCTCAAGGATATCCGCCAGTGGTGGCGCCGCACCGGTCGCAGCCAGTCAGCGCCCTATGACGGCCTCACCGGCGCCACCCGCTCACCGGGCACGCACACAGTGAACTTCAGCGAACTGGACGTCCTGCAATCCCTGCCCGCCGGTGAGTACACCCTGGTGGTGGAAGCCGCCCGGGAAGTGGGGGGCCGCGAAGTGCTGAAGCTACCGTTCCACTGGCCAGCCGAAAAAACACCACAGCAACAACAGGTTAAAGGCACTGACGAACTAGGCACCGTGACCCTGACCGTTTCTCAATAACACTGACAACGCAACCGACTACGCAAGGAGCTCCACCATGATCCGAGTCCGTTTCCATCAAGCCGCGTTGGCCGCACTGGTGCTGGCCACCGCTCTGCCCGCCCAGGCCCACAAACTATGGCTGCTACCCAGCCACACCACCGTGTCCGAGCCCCAGTGGATTACCGTGGACGCCAGCATTTCCAATGAAATCTTCGGTTTCGAGCGGGCCTACCCTGTCGATGGCCTGGAAGTCACCGGCCCGGATGGCAACCCCGCCACCGTGGAGAACGCTGCCAAAATGCATACCCGCAGTGTGTTTGACGTGCAGCTGGAACAGCAAGGCAGCTACCGAATCAGCGTGGCCCAGCCCAGCTATTTCGTCTCTTATCAAGTAGATGGCGAACGTCAACGCAGCCGTGGCAGAGACGCGGACAAGATGTTGGCCGAGGTTCCCAAAGGCGCCAGCGAAGTAAAATTGCTGGAAGTACTCAACCGCCTGGAAACCTATGTAACCCTGGGCGCGCCCAACAAAACCGGCCTGAAACCCACGGGCAAAGGTCTGGAGCTGGACCTGCTAACCCACCCGAATGATCTGTACGCCGGTGAAACCGCCCAGTGGAAACTGCTGGTGGACGGCAAACCGGCTCCAGGCATCAAGGTGGAACTGGTCCCCGGCGGCACCCGCTACCGTGACAGCCAGGAAAACTGGTCCGTCACCAGCGATGACAAAGGCATCGTCAACATCCAGTGGCCCTCCGCTGGCCGTTACTTCCTGGAAGCGGGCACCGGCGACAAGAACGTCAGCCACCCGAAAGCCGCCGAGCGTTACATGCAGTATCTGGGTACTGTTGAAGTACTACCCATGTAAACGCACCTCATGAAGCCGCCCCGCCCAGCCTGGCGGGGCAATCCCTTGTCCGCCATCCCTTTAATTCCGCGCGGTTGAGTCCTACACCAAGCCCGCGTTCCTGCACTTCCACCTCCTGCAGCACCTCGCCTGCCCGCTTTCCTCTCCATCGGGGAATTGGCGAAAAAACGTGCAATTTGCGTGAAGTCTGCGTATACTCCGCGCCCTCGCCGACCCCTACTCGTCGGCCCCTCCCCCTAATCCATAGGTACTACATGTCAGATTCCCGTTCCGGGTTCGCCTCTTTAGGCCTGCCCGAGGTTCTGCTCTCTGCGATCGCCCGTCAGGGCTTCGAGCAGCCTTCGCCGATTCAGGCGCAAGCCATCCCGCTGTTGCTGGATGGACACGATCTTCTGGGCCAGGCACAAACCGGCACAGGTAAAACGGCTGCGTTTGCATTGCCCCTTCTGGCCCGCCTCGATCCCACTCTGCGTGAACCGCAGATGCTGATCCTGGCCCCAACCCGCGAGCTGGCTATCCAGGTCGCCACTGCGTGTGAAGAATTTGCCAAAGACATCAAAGGGTTGCAGGTTCTGCCCATTTACGGCGGCGGAGAATACCGCACCCAGCTGAAAGGCCTGCGCGGTGGCGCTCAGGTTATTGTCGGCACCCCCGGTCGCGTCATGGATCACATGGAACGCGGCTCCATGAAACTGAACAATCTGAAAGCCCTGGTGCTGGACGAAGCCGATGAAATGCTCCGTATGGGCTTCATCGACGATGTGAAATGGGTACTCGAGCGTACTCCGGATGACTGCCAGCTGGCGCTGTTTTCCGCCACCATGCCCCCGGTCATTCGCAAGGTTGCCGACCAACACCTCAAGCAACCCAAACTGGTTCGCATCGATAACGGCGGCGCCACCACCGGCACCACCATCCGCCAGCGTTACTGGCCGGTGGCCGGACTGAACAAGCTGGACGCTGTGTGCCGGATCCTGGAAGCGGAAGAGCACGATGCCGTGCTGGTTTTCGTGCGCACCAAGCAGGCGACCCTGGAGCTGGCCGAGCAACTGAACCGTCGCGGCCTGCGTGCGGAAGCCTTGAACGGCGACATCCCCCAGCAACAACGGGAAAAAACCGTACAGCGCTTAAAAGACAAACGTTTCGACCTGCTGATCGCCACCGACGTGGTCGCTCGTGGTCTGGACGTGCCCCGTATCACCCACGTGGTGAACTACGACATGCCCGGCGACCCGGAAGCCTACGTACACCGCATTGGCCGTACTGGCCGTGCCGGTCGTCAGGGTGACGCCATCCTGTTTGTGGCCCGTCGCGAGCAACACGTGCTGCGTCAAATCGAGCGTATTACCCGCCAGACCATCGAGAAAATGGCGTTGCCATCCGTTGACGACCTGAATGCCAAGCGCATTGCCCGCTTCCAGGAGCAACTGGCCGGCTTCACCTCTGGAACAAACGTGGATGAAGCGCGCGCGCTGGTTAATCAGCTGCGTGACGCCATGGACATCAGCGACAACGACATGGCTGCCGCCCTGGCCACCATGATGTTCAAGCGTGAGCCGCTAATCCTGAAAGAACCCAAAATGGTGAAAGAGCCGCGCCGTCGCGAATCTGCTCACGTAGGGGGCCGTCGCGAAGACCGCAACCCGCGCAACCGCGGCGACAAAGGTCGCACTGACAAAACCATGCGTCGCTACCGGATCAAGGTCGGCCACGACCACGGTGTAAAACCGGGCAACATCGTTGGCGCCATTGCCAACGAAGCCAAACTGCCCAGCCGCCTGATCGGCCCGATCAAGATCCATCAGGACCACAGCACCGTGGAACTGCCGGAAGATCTGTCGCCGAAACAGCTGCACGTGATCCGCACTGCGCGGGTCTGCCAGCAGGCACTGGATCTGGAAATGGTATAAAAGTAGCAACAAGCTTCATGCTTCACGCTGCAACACGAAGATGATTAATTCGTGACTGAGAGGCCGAGCACCGCGCTGGGTTCTCTACAAAAAAACCGCGCCCGAAAGGGTGCGGTTTTTTTGTGACTTCTAGCTTCTAGCTTTGATCGTCCTGCGGACGATGTCCTCGCTTCGCTCGGTTCGCACCCTAAACGGTGCTCCTGCAGCGGCTTCGTAGAGAAGCAGATGCTGAGGACCTTTTCCGCCTTTCTTTATCGAAGCGAACGTAGCTCGTAGCTACTGCTTCACGATCCGGAAAGTCTGAAGCCCACTTTTAACGTCACCTGATAATGCCCCACCTTGCCACTCTCAATATGGCCGCGGGTTTCCACCACTTCGAACCAGTCCATTAAATCCAGACTTTCATTAGCCGTGACCAGTGCGTTTTCGATGGCATCTTCAATGGTAGTACGCGAAGACCCAACTAATTCAACCTTCTTGTATACATGATGGTCAGACATGGCTGCTCTCCTTTTCGATACGTGTTCCATTGTGTCTGAGCGGCAGCGTCTCTCATTGGAGCATCCTCTGCCCTCATCCATCTCTTTTCATCTGTGACACCGAAGCCCGCCGATTACAAGGGGCGCTTTTGCCCAGTCGATCAAAAATTCGCCATTCGTTCTAGAGTCGAGGCATTGAAAGCCGCCCCCCTTTCCCTCATAACAAGAGATGAAGCACACGGTCATTGTCCAACCGTTTTTCCAACCCCCCTCAGGAGGACGCGCGATGGATATGCATAAAATGACACCCTGGAATTGGCTTCGTCAGGAGGGCAGCCGTGAACGGCCGCTCCCCCAAAGACAACCCGGCCATCCCCTGCTGCGCTGGGAGCGCGAGTTCGATAACTGGTTCGAACAGATGCTCGGCGACATGGCCTGGACCACCCCGGCCCCCCGCGCCGCACCCAGTATTCCGTTCCGTCCCAATCTGGATATTCTGGAGCGTGACGACCATTACCTGATTACCGCTGAGTTGCCCGGTGTAGAAAAAAGTGCACTGGATGTCAGGCTCGACAAGGACACACTGTTAATCAGCGGCAGCAAACAGGACATTCAGGAAAACGACCGCGACGGCTACCACTACAGCGAGCGCCGTTTCGGCCGCTTTCAACGCATGCTCACCCTGCCCGCCGATGCGGATGCCGAGCAAATGAATGCTGTGTTCCACAACGGTGTACTGTCACTCACCATTCCTCGTCATGAGCATCACAGCCACAGCAGTCGGCGTATCGAGATTCATTGATTGAGGAGACGCAACAGGCTGCACGCTTCAAGCAACAACGCGAAGAACCGGTGTTTCGCTATTGACGTCACGGCCCGCGCTCCATACCTGCTCGCGGGGCCGTGACCGGAGTAATCCGTCGACAATGTTGAAGGTCGCCCGGCACGCACCGGAACCATACTCAGCCCGTGGATTCAGCCTCATTGCCGGGGTTTCACGGCATCATCACCAAACAACACGGGTAATCAGGAACTCTACTGGCCAGCCACGGAGAACCCGGCGATGCGTCTGCGCTTACTCACCCCCAGAAGCGGGGGCCACAAAGCCGCCAACACGCGGCAACGTCACCACCTTCTGGCCGGCGCTGTCTGCGCCATGGCGCTGGGCTTTACGGCGCCACTCCACGCGGAGAACAGCGCCGTTCTGCGTTTTGATACGCCACTGGCGATTACCGACAATGCCGACTTTGATCGGGATAACCCGCTTGAACCAGACAGCAGCAGCTTTATCCTGCTGGACGCCAGTAGCCTGAGCAGTGACAGCGGAGAACGATGGGCACTGGTGTCCTTGCAAAACGATGCCGGTGGCCAGCGTATTTTGCGCGACGACTATCTAGTGGCGGAATTCGCCAACGGCGACCGTCGCCATGCCAGCAACCTGGAAGGCTCCTTCGCCGCCGGCGAACAACAGCGCAAGATGGCTTTTTTCGGCTACCACCGCTTCCCCATCCTGCGCGTTTTTACACAACAGTAGGTCGGTTTAGGCTCAGCAGTAAACCGACAGAGATATCGGCTTACGGCCTTCGGCCTCTCTGTGCCCTTGGCTAAAGCAAAGTCGACCGACAAGATCTATGGCGAAGAGCCAGACGCCAAAGGCCTGATGCCCGACAAACCAAAAGCAGCCACCACGGCTCGGCTGTCTAACCAAAACGTTTTCAGGAAGTGGCCGCCGCTTTTATCCTTGGATTTTAAGCGTCACCCGTCAGGCTTATGGCGTCATGCGTCATTTATCAGGCGTTCTATGCTATTTTTCAGGAATCAGTAAACGATCCAACGGCTGGCGGTCCGGGCGGAACTGGTTGATGGTTTCCTGGGCTTCATAGCCCAGCGACAACCCGCACAGCAGCTTGTAGTGCCCGGGTAACTGGAAATGTTTCTCCAGTGGCGAACGCCATAATGCCAACGCCCCCTGGGCACAGGTTCCCAGCCCCTCATCCGTGGCGGCAAGCATCAGGCTCTGCAAAAAAATCCCCGCATCCAGTGCACTGTAAACACCCAGGCCTTCGTGCACGAAGATGAAAAGTGCCACCGGCGCATCAAAAAAACGGAAGTTCGCCGCCATCTGCTGGTGGCGGGCCTGCTTATCTTCCCGACCGATGCCTAACAATTTATACAGCCCATGCCCGGTGGCCACACGTCGGGGTTGCAAGTCATCCGGGTACTTCACCACCGGGCGATAATCACCATCCGGCATGCCTTTTTTAGTCAGCAACGCCGTGAGTTTCTTCACCATCGGGGCCCGCTGCAAGGTCATAAGTTGATCAAACCGTTCAGGTAATTCACGGCGCAAGCTTTCCAAAACCTCACCACGGGCCACCGCGATTTGGTACGGCTGAGTGTTAGACCAGCTAGGCGCGCTACTGGCACGCTCAAGCAACTGCGTTAACAGCGCATCATTCACTGGCTGATCGGTAAACGCCCGCACACTATGCCGCTGCGCCATTACATCCTGAAATTCCATGCCTTAAACCTGTTGTTTTCGCTTAGCGTTCACTGTGCCAGAAACTTACAATGCAGAGCCATGACCAAGACCACCGATACCTTGCAACGTCGCGCCAACTTTTCCCGCTGCCGGCAATACCGCTACGCCCTCTGGCGCCAATGGGGGGACGGTGACGACTTCATGCTGCTCATTGGACTCAACCCGTCCACTGGCGATCATCGCCAAGATAATCCCACCATTCGCCGCTGCATGGGCTTTGCCCACGACTGGGGCTACTCCGGTCTGTGCGTGGCCAATCTCTTCGCCTACCGAGCCACCTACCCGAAAGACCTGTTTGCGGCGACCGACCCTGTGGGGCCGAAAAACGACCAATGGTTACGCCGACTAGCGCGGCAGGCAGATCTTGTCGTCGCCGCCTGGGGCAACCACGGCCGGTTCAACGAACGCGCCTTGCAGGTAGCCTCGCAGTTACCGGCAATGCACTGCATCCGCATGAACGGCTCAGGGGAACCGGCGCACCCACTGTATCTTCCCAAGAATCTCAGACCCCAGCCCTGGGAGGGCTATCCCGCCTTGTCCTGACCTTCACCCTTAACCCACGATAATACGAGCAAAGTACCCGCCAGGATTAAGAATGTGAGCACACGTCTGGGAAAGAACATCCGTCGTGCCAAAGGGCTGTCCTATGCAGGCCTGATCCCCTTCTATGGGCTGGCCGGCCTGGCCTGGATTGCCGAGACTGGCAACTGGGCCCTGCATACCCTCGCCACCTACGCGGCCATCGTCATTACCTTCCTCGGCGCCATTCACTGGGGCCGCGCCCTGGACAAAATGGCCGACAGCAATCAGTACCCCACCCTGCTGTTTGGTTTAATGCCTGCCCTGCTCGGCTGGTTTGCCCTGTTGCTTCCACTGGAACTGGCCCTGCCCATGCTCGCGGCCGGGCTCATGTATGTGTGGGGCACCGAACAGATGGTATTCAACGACACCCTGCCCACCTGGTATCGGCATCTTCGCCACCAGCTTACCGCCGCTGCCGTTATCGCCGTATTGATTGGCTGGGCCGCAACCATGTTCTGGATGCTGTGAACTGTGGATATCCAGAGAATTACATCACCTGCCCCGCAAACTTTCCCTTTTTTTACAAAACAACAGCCCCTGCAGGCGGGGCAACCGTGGTCGCTTTAGCCATCCCCCGCTACACTACGGGCTCGTTACTGGGAGATTCGGGTCTATGAAACAGCACGGGTTACGGCGCATTACCTTTGCACTTGGGTTATTATTTGCCTCTTTTTCGGCCTTGGCCGCACCCGCTTTATCCCCAGCGACTGCCTCAAATGAATCGCCCAATTACCACGCCGACATTCGTCCCATTTTCGAGAACAAGTGCCTGGCCTGCCACGGCTGCTACGACGCCCCTTGCCAACTGAAAATGGAAGCCGTGGAAGGCCTGGATCGCGGTGCCAGCAAGCAGAACGTGTACAACGGTGGCCGCAAACACACCGTGGATCCCACTCGCCTTTTCCAGGATGCCCAAACCACCGCACAATGGCGCGACAAGGAGTTCTATTCTGTCATCGACAGCACGTCAGGCATGCAAGGGTCTTTGCTGTATCAAATGCTCAACCTGGGCAAGCAACACACCTTCAACCCCAATGAAAAGCTGCCCGAGGAGATCGCCCTGGGCCTGAGCCGGCAGAACGAATGCCCCGCCCCGGATGAATTCGAAGATTACGCTGACGATCATCCCATGGAAGGCATGCCACTGGCCGTCGCCGGCCTGACAGACGATGAGTTTTCCACCATCAGCCGTTGGCTGGAGCAGGGGGCCAACTTCAAGCCGGAAACCATTACGCCCACCCCACAAGAACAGCAACTGATCAACGACTGGGAAACCTTCCTCAATCAGAGTGATCCCAAGCATCAACTAGTGGCTCGCTGGTTGTACGAGCATCTTTTCCTTGCCCACCTGTATCTGGATCAAGGGAATAACAACAAACCGGCCCATTTCTTCAAACTCACACGTTCCAGCACCCCGCCCGGAAAGCCCGTAAAACCCGTCGCCACGGACCGCCCCAACGGTATGCCGCCAGAAACGTTCTGGTATCGCTTTGCCCCGGTCCGCGGCACCATAGTCCACAAAACACACATCACCTTTGCTCTGAGTCAGGAAAAGCTGGCGCGCACCAAAGAGCAATTTTTCAGCACCGACTGGAGTGTTAAAACTCTTCCAGGGTACAGCGATAAACAGCGGGCCAACCCCTTTGTCACCTTTGCGGATATTCCCTCTCGAGCCCGTTATCAGTTCATGCTCGATGAAGCTGAATTTTTCATCCGCACTTTTATTCGTGGCCCGGTCTGCCGCGGACAAATCGCCACCGATGTAATTCGCGACCATTTCTGGGCGGTATTCCAAAGCCCGGACCACGACCTTTACATCACCGATGAAAACTACCGCGCCCAGGTCAACGACCTGCTTGCCCTGCCCGGCCAAGATGATGATCTGCTGGCGCTCGGCCCGGAATGGCTCAAATACAGCGACAAACGCAACGACTACCTGAAAGCCCGCAAACAGGCTTATGGCAGCCATGAACCCCAGGGGCCAGGCTGGGAGTCTCTCTGGCATGGCGACGGCAACAACCGTAATGCGCTGCTGACCATCTTCCGTCATCACGACAACGCCTCCGTACGTAAGGGCTTGATCGGTGATTTGCCCCTAACCACCTGGGTCATGGACTACCCTCTACTTGAGCGCAGTTATTACAACCTGGTAGTCAATTTCAATGTATTCGGTTCCGTGTCCCATCAAGCGCAAACCCGTCTCTATTTTGACCTGATCCGCAACGGCGCCGAGCAAAATACCCTCCGCTACCTCCCGGCCGAGCTGCGTAAAACCGTGTTGGCCAACTGGTACCAGAATACCGGCAAGCTGCGCCTGGCGATCAGCTACGCTTCCGTGGATACCGAACTGCCCACCCATATTGACTATGACACCAGCAGCCCGATGAACGAGTTCAATGACAACCTGCTGGTGCGCTTGGCGGACTTGAACGCCCGCCCGGACCCGATCAACCGCTGTGATGGAGACGAGTGTCAGCGCCGTGATGTGTCGACCTGGAAGCAGCATGCAGACCACACCCTAAGTGTCATTTCTTCACGGCGTGCGGCCAATCTGCCCGCGGTGAACTTTATGCCGGAAGTCAGCATGGTGCATGTACAGGGAAGCGAGGGAGAGCAGGAAATTTACTCCCTTTTCCGCAACCGGGCCCATAGCAATGTAGCCTTCATGATGGGCGAATCACTGCGCTACCAGCCCCCGCTGGATACCCTCACCTTGTATCCCGGCGTCATGGCCAGCTACCCCAACTTCATGTTCCTGGTGCAGGATGACCAGTTGCAGGCGTTCGTCACCCAGATGGAAGCGGTGAAAACGGAAGAGGACTTCACCAAAGTCGTCGACGCCTACGGCATCCGCCGCACCCACCCGGAGTTCTGGCACTACTTCCACGCCCTGACTCAATATCAGGAAGAACATGAACCGACTCAGGCCGGCATTCTCGATATGAACCGGTATAAGAATCTGTGAAGGATTAGCGGTACGCTTCCACGCGGGTAGGGTTTAGTGCCATACGGCGACGGCCCTGTCCGCGAGATTTAGTTGAAAGTTCAAAGTGAAAAGTTGAAAAGGAACATCCAAAAGCTCCCCCCGCCCTTTTTCCGTAGAAGCGTCGCTGGCGACGCGATAAACAACCTCCCATACTCTTTCCGCCCACCAATGACTAGGCCCATAGCGCCAGGTCGGTTGCTACTATGCCCGACCTACCAGTCACACTGGTCAATGTGACTCTCTCTCACCTCTCCATAATCAATTGCAATGCATAGACATAACAATGAGGTTACACCATGGCGAAAGATGCAGTGGGTTATGCGCTGACCGCGCTTAACCGCCTGGCCAGTTCGGAAATGCTCGACAAGATGGGCATGCGCAAAAGCGTCGAGCGACTTGCCTACACCCTGACCAAAAGCGGTTTTCAGGTTCTTACCACCACTGCCCGTGCGTTTAAATCGGGTAACTCAGGAAACAAACCCCAGCGCCTGACTGCACCCGGCCACACCCGTGATCTGTTCGACCTTGGCGTTACCGACGAACAACAAATGATCCGCGACAGTGTTCAGGGTTTTGCCACGAACGTATTGCGTGAACAGGCCGAGCACGCAGACGCCGCACAACAGACCAGCGATGAGGTCATTGCTCAAGCGCAAGAACTCGGCCTGAACTTCTTTGCGGTACCAGAGGCTCTTGGTGGCGCCGCTACTGAAAAATCCACTGTTACCAGCATGCTGCTGGCAGAAGACCTGGCTCGTGGTGACATGGGCCAAGCGGTAGCGATTCTCGCGCCCATGGGCGTGGCTAATGCGCTGACTCAATGGGGCACCGCGCAACAGCAAGACAAGTACCTGAGCAGCTTCGCTGAAGAAAACCCGCCCAAGGCCGCCATTGCCGTGTGCGAACCGCGCCCGCTATTCGACCCCATGACATTGGCCACTACCGCCCGCAAGGACGGTAACGACTATATTCTCAACGGTGAAAAATCCCTGGTGCCGTTAGCGGCCGACGCCGAAATTTTTCTGGTTGCCGCACAAACCGATAACGGCCCGGCCGTGTTTATCGTGGAAGGAGGCACCGGCGGCCTCACCGCCGGTGAAGATCCCGCTATGGGCATCCGTGCCAGCGGTCAGCGCCCGTTGAAACTGGATAACGTACGTATCCCGGCGGACAACCGCCTGGGTGACGGCGATTTTGATTACCGCGCTTTCGTGGACCTGGGTACCCTCGCCTGGTGCGCCATGGCCATTGGCACCAGCCAGGCCGTGCTCGACTACGTTGGCCCCTACTGCAACGAGCGCACCGCTTTTGGTGAACCCATCAGCCATCGCCAGTCCGTGGCCTTCATGATTGCCGATATGGCCATCGAGCTGGATGCCATGCGCATGCTCACCTACCGCGCCGCCAGCCGTGCTGAACAGGGTAAAAGCTTCCAGCGTGAAGCTCACCTGGCTCGCACCCTGGTGAAAGACAAAGCCATGAAGATCGGCACCGACGGCGTTCAGCTACTCGGCGGTCATGGCTTTACCAAAGAGTACCCGGTGGAACGCTGGTATCGGGATCTGCGTGCTGTGGGGGTCGCCTTCGGCGGCCTGCACCTGTAAGGAGGGAGACTGTCATGAATATTGAAATTCCCAAGAAGTTTAAACCCCTGATCAACAATGCTTATCAGGTAGCACAAAGCACCCTCCGCCCACTGTCGCGTAAATACGACCGCGGTGAGCACGAGTATCCGAAAGAGCTGGATATGCTCGCCTCGGTGCTGGATGGTTTCAACGAAGGGGACCCGGCCAACTCTGCTGGCGCAGCCACTACCGGCAGCGGCAAGGTAAAGGATGATGGTAGCGTCAAAAATGGCGCCAACATGGGCGTCTGCCTTGGGGCCATGGAAATGTGCTACGGCGATACCGGCTTCCTGTTGGCAATGCCCCGACAAGGCCTGGGTAACGCCGCCATTGCCGCCGTCGCCAACGATGAACAACTGGAACGCTTCAAAGGTAAATGGGCTGCCATGGCCATTACCGAGCCGGGCTGCGGCTCCGACTCTGCCGCCATCCGCACCACCGCAAAAGAAGACGGCGATCACTACATTCTCAATGGCGAGAAAATTTTCGTAACCTCCGGTGAGCGCGCTGACTGCGTGGTGGTATGGGCCTCACTGGATCCGAAACTGGGTCGCGCTGCCATCAAGTCGTTCGTGGTGGACTGGGGCACTCCGGGCATGGAACTGGCCCGTCTGGAGAAAAAGCTTGGTATCCGCGCCTCCGACACTGCCGCCATCAACTTCGTGGACTGCCGGGTACCGGCAGAAAACCTGTTAGGTTCACCGGAGATCGACACCAAGAAAGGCTTCGCCGGTGTCATGGAGACTTTCGACAACACCCGCCCACTGGTGGCGGCCATGGCCATCGGTTGTGCCAAGGCCTCGCTGGAGCGCATCAAAGAGCTGCTGAAAGACAGCATCACCTATGACTACGGTAAGCCCGTGGACAACTGCTCCGCAGTGGAAGCGGAACTCTACAAGATGGAAGCCGACTGGGAAGCCGCCTACTGGCTGGCCGTAAAAGCCGCCTGGATGGCCGACAACAAGAAAGCCAATACCCTGGAGGCCTCCATCTCCAAAGCCAAGGCCGGACGGGTCGGCAACGCCATCACCCTGCGCTGCGTGGAACTGGCTGGCAGCCTGGGCTACACCGAAGACGAGTTACTGGAAAAATGGGCCCGTGATTCAAAGATCCTGGATATCTTTGAAGGCACCCAACAAATCCAGCAACTGGTTATCGCCCGCCGTGTGCTGGGGCTCAGCTCCAAAGAACTGAAGTAGCAATAACGGGATAATACTCCCAGGTAAAAAAAGCCGCCTCTGCTCTCAGAGGCGGTTTTTTCTTGTCTGATGAAAAAAACGATCAGTCACAGATACACCCACCACCTGATTTACGAAAAAAGCGAGCCCTTTCCATTACTAATGCACCAGTCACCCATCCTTATTCCCTACTGCACAAAGAGACATAACAATGATGTTGCCTTGCCATCATGTGTGCCAGTATCGAAACCCGATGGACCGCAATAAAAACACTACACCGGGTTACAGCTTTACCGCGATACCACAACAGGTTCTCCCGCGGTGGCGCAGTAAGGTGAAGTGGGACAATAAAAAAGGAAGGGAGCCACATGTCAGCATTCAAACACACCATCATGGGTGTTGGGCTGGCTGGATGCATGATGTTGGGTAACACCGCGCATGCCAACCAGCAAGCGACCGTGATTATCAGCCAAAGCTGCGACTATATGCTGCTGAATTCCAGTAAAGGCATGGTGTTGGTCAAACAGCTTGACGGCATCACCCCCCAGGAAGGGGACACACTGCTCGGCGAATTCACTCCCGGCGACTTCAGCAACCTGCAAAACAACCGCAATAAGGATTCCATGCAGGTCTGGGTCGATACCGTGGACCCGCACAGCAGCAAGGCGCTAAGCCAGTACGGGCGTTATTGCACTTGATAAGAGACGCAACACCCGACGCGCTTCAAGCTGCAACGCGGGTTAGGCCGGTGCTACACGGCAGCCGCTCTGCCCGCGAAACATCAGTTGAACGTTCAAAGTGAAAAGGTGAAAAGGAAAACCGAGGAACTTTTCCTCCCCCTATCCAAGCTCGTAGCGCGCCATCATCTCATCACAAAGCCCGCGAACAACACGGCAAAGCCGCCGACCTCCGCCACAATTAGCGCCACCATAAAAACGGTCATGGCCGCTTCCGGCAGTGTGGCCGTGCCCATGCTGTGGGGTTTTTGCAGTTGGTTGCGAGTGTCCTTGAGCATGCCGTGCAGAATATAGCTGCCGATGGCCAGGGCGAAGAAAATCAGGCACGCCAGCACCGCCAGGGTATTGACCCAATCCTCCCAGACGCTGAGCAAGGCAAAGCGCTCCAGTACTAGGCACGCAAAGGCGTACATCAAGCTGGCCCGGTGGGCGATATCCACATAATAGTGCGCCCGAGCTTTTTCACTGTTGGCCACCTGTGCATATTTCCAAGCCCCGGTCAGCAACCCGGTAAGAAAAAAAAGCCCGCAGCCCCAAAGCGCCCATTGATCCGCTGTCATTCCCTGCCCCTGTGTTCAATTTCATTACATTTCAAAAAAGTGCGCCAACCGTTCCTGCATCACCGGCTCCGCATGACAGAACCGACGACGGCCTTCGCGCTCCACACGGATCAACCCTGCCTCAGACAGCTCCCGAACATGATGGGACACCGTCGGCGCGCCAATATTAAGCCGCTGCATAAAATCCCCGAACGCACAGCCCGCAGGCACTTTCGCCAGATCAGCCGGACCATGCTGGCGACAATGATCCACAATCACCTGATAAATGCGCAATCGATTGGGATTGGACAGCGCACGAAAGGCTGCGGCAAGCTGCTCCGACGTTACCGTGTCTTTCTGTGCCAAAACCGACACCTCCCAAGGAAATAGTTTGACGGTTATAAAACTAACTTATAGTTTGATTATCATCAAACTATATTGTTGCGACATGCCTTGTCGCCACTGTTCGTCGCCATCGGAGGAGACACTGTGAACCACGCTGATATTCTCGGCCAGACCCTGACATTGCCCTGCGGCGTCACCCTGCCCAACCGTTTCGGCAAATCCGCCATGAGCGAAGCGCTCGGCACAATCGATAACCATGTGACCCCAAAACTGGAACTCCTGTATGACCGCTGGGCCCAAGGTGGCACCGGCCTGGTGATTACCGGGAACATCATGATCGACCGTCGCCACACCGGCGAGCCGAACAATGTGGTGGTAGACGATGAACGCGATATGCCGCTGCTGAAACGCTGGGCTGACGCGGGCAAATCCCGGGGCGGTGCCATCTGGGTTCAGCTGAATCATCCTGGCAAACAAATTCCCCGCATGCTGGCCAGCGGCGACACGCTATCGCCCTCTGCCGTGCCCTTTGGCAAGGAACTCAAAAGCGCGTTCAAAACGCCTCGGGCGCTGACCGAAGAAGAAATTCAGGAGATCATCCAGCGGTTTGCCACCAGCGCAAAAATTTGTCAGAAAGCCGGTTTTAGCGGTGTGCAAATTCACGGCGCCCACGGTTACCTGGTCAGTCAGTTTCTCTCCGGACACCATAACCGCCGTACCGACCAATGGGGCGGGTCGCTGGAAAATCGCATGCGTTTCCCGATGGAAATTTACCGGGCCATTCGTCAGGCAGTGGGTAAGAACTACCCCGTCAGCATCAAACTGAATTCCGCGGATTTCCAGCGTGGCGGTTTCACCGAAGAAGAATCCATGACCGTGGCCGAAACGCTGGCGAATGAAGGCCTGGACCTGCTTGAAATTTCCGGGGGCAACTACGAAAACCCGGCCATGGCCGGTGCCAAAGGGGTTCGAGAGAGCACCGTAAATCGCGAAGCCTACTTCCTGGATTACGCCAACGAGATCCGCAAACGCGTCTCCGTTCCTCTGATGGTCACCGGCGGCTTCCGTTCGGCCAAAGTCATGGCTGAAGCGGTGGATAGCGGCGCTACCGATATCATCGGTATTGCGCGCCCACTGGCAGTGGAACCGGATCTGCCCAACGCCATCCTTGCGGGCCAAAGCGGCGTTGTCAGCCGTGTGACCCCGCGAAAAACCGGCATCAAGACCATTGATAACATGGCCATGATGGAAGTGTCCTGGTTCTCCCGCCAGTTGCACCGCATGGGCACAGGCAAAGACCCGAAACCTGACGAAAGCGTCTTACTCGCCTTATTCAAGGTTATCGCAACCATGGGTATTGGCAGCTTCAAGACCCGTCGACTGCGGGCAAATAATTAGTTGAAGGTTTAAAGTTGAAACGCGAGACAGGTGTTGCCTGTCCCTAGAACGTAAGAGGCCGCGCTTAACGATAAGCGCGGCCTCTTACGTTTCAGATCCAACCCACCGATGGCGCGTTGCAACTTTCAACTTTTAACTTTCAACCACCTTTACAACTTCGCAGCCACTTCCGCACCTTGCTTAATCGCCCTCTTGGCATCCAACTCCGCCGCCAGGTCCGCACCGCCAATCAGGTGGAAGTTCTTGCCGTCTTCCTTGTACAACTCACGCAGAGATTCCTGGCCAGCGCACAGAATGACGTTATCCACGTCAAGCACCCGACTTTCCTCGCCGATCTTGATGTGCAGCCCCGCATCATCAATTTTTTCGTAGCTGCAGTTCTTCAGCATTTCCACATTACGGGATTTCAGTGTCGCCCGGTGTACCCAGCCTGAGGTCTTACCCAGATCTTTACCCAGCGATGTTGGCTTGCGCTGCAGCAAGGTGATCTGGCGAGCCGGTTTTTCCGGTGCCGCTTTCACCAGGCCACCGGGGGTATCACCCGCCATATCCACGCCCCACTCTTTCATCCATTCCGGTAATGGCTGCTCGCCTTCACGGGGATGTTCGGCCAGGAATTCGGACACATCAAAACCGATACCACCGGCACCAATCACAGCCACTTTTTCACCGACTTCAGCTTTACCGCGCAGCACATCCACGTAGGACAGCACTTTTGGATGATCCACACCAGGAATGCCCGGCGTGCGAGGAAGAACACCCGTAGCGATGACAATTTCATCAAAGCCGGCTGCTTCCAGATCGGCAATTTCAACCCGGGTATTGAGCTTCATGGTGACACCGGTGCTTTCCAGTTTTTTGCTGAAATAACGAATGGTGTTATGAAACTCTTCCTTGCCTGGCACCACTTTCGCCATATTGAACTGACCGCCGATTTCACCGGCCTGATCAAACAACGTTACTGCATGACCGCGTTCTGCCGCCACGGTGGCGCAGGACAATCCTGCCGGGCCGGCACCCACCACCGCCACTTTTTTGGGCTTGGCGGTTTTTAGATAAAGCAATTCCGTCTCGTGACAAGCACGGGGATTCACCAGACAGGAAGCCCGTTTGAGCTGGAAGGTATGATCCAGGCACGCCTGGTTACAGGCGATACAGGTATTGATCTCATCAGCCTTACCTTGCTCCGTTTTCTTTACGAAATCCGGGTCCGCAAGCAACGGGCGCGCCATGGAGACGGCATCCGCCTGACCGTTGACCAGAATGGCTTCCGCCACGTCAGGGTCATTGATACGATTAGACGCCACCACCGGGATGGACACCACGTCTTTTACCTGCCGAGTAGCTTCCACAAAGGCGGCTCTGGGCACAGAAGTCACGATGGTGGGCACGCGCGCTTCGTGCCAACCAATTCCGGAATTGAGCAGGCTCGCGCCCGCTGCTTCCACTTCTTTAGCCAGTGCCAAAACCTCTTCACGGGTGGCCCCGTCCGGCACCAAGTCGATCACGGAAATGCGGAACATGACGATAAAGTCATCGCCACACTGCTTGCGCACTTCTCGGACGATCTCCACCGGAAAACGACGACGGTTTTCGGGGTTACCACCGTACTTGTCAGTACGCTTGTTAGTGCACGACGCGGTAAACTGATTAATCAGGTAACCCTCGGACGCCATAATTTCCACACCATCGTAACCGGCTTTCTTGGCCAACAATGCGGTGTGGGCAAAATCCTTGACCGTCTGCTCCACTTCCTTGGTGGACATGGCCTTGGGCTTGAAAGGGTTGATCGGACTTTTAATGGCAGACGCCGAACGGGAGAACGGGTGATAGCTGTAACGCCCGGCATGCAGAATCTGCAGCGCTATCTTGCCGCCTTCCTGATGCACAGCATCCGTCACCTTGCGGTGGTTGCGCACATCAAAACGACTATTGAACAGCCCGGCAAAGGGATAAAACCAGGCTTTCTTGTTGGGGTTGAACCCCCCGGTCACAATCAAGCCAACACCGCCACGGGCCCGCTCGGCAAAATAAGCCGCCAGCTTGGGGAATTGCCAGAAGCGATCTTCAAGACCGGTGTGCATGGACCCCATGATCACCCGATTCTTGATCTGGGTATGCCCCAGATCCAGCGGGGAAAGCAGGTTGGAATAGCGGTTGGCTGTCATGGTGTTGTCTCCAAGGGCATCTGCACCACAGATGGCTACGTGTTGATTGATCTGGACAGCGTCAAGTTAAGGGGTTATTTTGACAGTGTCAAGATCGAGAGAGACACAACAGGCTTCACACGACACGCCACCACGCAAAAGGCAGGACACTCATGACACAGACCGGCCGCTATCACCACGGCGACCTGCACGATACCTTGCTGCAGGAAGCCAATACTCTGCTCAGCAAGCAAGGCGTAGAAGGCTTATCGTTGCGCAAGCTGGCTGAGCGGGCTGGCGTCTCGCGTACCGCACCCTATCACCACTTTCGGGACAAGAATGCGCTGCTCTGCGCCCTGGCCACCCAGGCATTCAGGCAATTAGACGATATGATCAACCGCCAGCTGCACCAGGCAGGGTCCCAAGAGGGGATTCAGGATTTTGTGCGGGAATATCTGCGTTTTGCCACCGAAAACCCGGAACAGTACGAGCTCATGTTCGGTCGCACCATCTGGAAAAGTGGCGATCCCACCGATGAATTAAAAAACATTGCTTATCGCAGTTTCCGGCACTACGCCGAGCGGCTGGCCACACTGCTGGAAGGTCGCCTGCCGGCCAAAACCGATTCCCTGCGCGTGGCGCAAGCTAGCTGGGCCACGGTTCACGGTCTCTGTCGCCTGCTGATCGATGGCATTTACGTCAACCGCGAAGACATCGAGACCGTGAGTGAACAGTCCATTGCCCTGATCATGGCAGCGCTTTCAAGGCCAGCGCCCTGATTCACTCACCGGAGAACGGAACTACTGAGTATTATTCTTCATAGCCGGTAAATAACTCGGCACTTTCCCCTTTCAGCACATAGCCAGCCGTGCCGTATTCAGTATCTTCACTGGATACCGTGAGAGTGCCTTCCAGCCACATGGCGTCAACAGCCAGATCCAACGGAACGCCCTGACCTTTCATTTTCACCAGCACAATCTGATTCCGTGGCGGGGGCGGCGTGTGGATACAAGCACCAAAGTAAGGCACCAGTAAAAACTCGCGTACATAGTTTTCATCACCTTCCAGCGGCACGCCGTAGCCAGCCAGGCGAACCCGGGTATTATCCAACGACGCTTTCAGTGGTGCCTCCCGCCAGGCCTTGTCGATGGCATCCAGCATCTGCACACCACGGGAATCGCCATCGGCGATGTCTTCAGGCTCCTTGTCAGTATAAATTTCATCAAACAAGCGGCTATAAATTTTCCCAGGATCGTACCCCGCAGGCACCAGGTCGTCCCAATCCAGGGAATCAGCCGCGTGTAACGGCAAACTTAACACCATGCCAAGCAGTAAAACCCTAAAACGCATCATCAACTCCTCGGCGTCAAGCCGTCCGCAAGGCTGTTCCTGAACGCTTTTTCAGCCGGTAACAGGCCGATCAAAGATCCCACAAGCACGAGGGCGCCGAGGGCAGGTAACTCTCGCCAACGCAAAAATGACTCCGGTAATCGCAGGGACCATTCCGACAACGCCAGCGGCGCCAATGCCCACTGGGCAAGGAAAAGCACTGCCAAGCCCAGCAAGCCACCAATGAAAATTAGACAGACACCTTCACCGACAATCACGCGATAGATCGCCAAGCGGCCCGCTCCGGCAGCACGCAATATGGCCAGCTCGTGGCGCCGCCCTTCCAGCGCAGCAAGAATCGTGGACACTAACACCAACAAGGCCACCAGCAGCACCGCCAGCGACGTGGCCCGCAAGGCATATTCACCGGCGGCCGTCATTCGCCACAGCTTCTGTAGCTGCACTCCCGGCATGATCGCGCTCAAAGGCTCTCGGTCATAACGCGAAAGCTCCCGTTGTACACTGAGCACCGCGGTTCGACGCTTAAGCCCCAACATCACCGCATTCACAGAATCCGGTTTATCCGCCTGCTGACCGGGCAAGGGAGGCATCCCCGACAGGAAAGCACCACCACGATGGATGGCCGCCATTCCCGCAAGGGAAATATGCACGCTCTGATCCACCGGTGTGCCTGTGGGAGCCAGTACTCCCACTACGCTAAAGGGATGCTCATCGTGCGTGACAATTGCCGGGCCACTGGCCCCATGCGCAAGGACGATGGGATCCCCGATCTGGTAACCCAGCCGATCCGCGACAACGCTCCCTAAAACGGCATGATCCTGGCCGACAAACCATTGTCCCTCAGCCAGAGACAGGGAATGACCCTGCCCGTAACGGTAATGCTCCAAGTAGCTCTGATTTGTCGCCACCACCGGAAATCCCCGGTGCGAATCCCCCAACGCAATGGGAATCCACCATTTCACGTCCGGGTGCCCGTCCAGGTGCTCTACCGTATCCCAGCGAATACCGGCAGTGGGATCGCTCAATCGAAAGACGCTGTAGAGCAGGATATTCATCGGGCTACCCCGTGCACTGACAATCAGATCGATGCCGGACACTGTGCTGGAAAAGTTCGCACGCACCTGGTGACGCAACCGCTCAATACCGATGATCATCACCACACTGAGGGCAATCGCGACCACAATAAGCACAGCGGATGTTCTCCGTGTGCGAAGCGAAGCCAACATGACCTTAAGCAGCATCATCTCGCTCCTGATTCAGAGTGGCAAAATCCATACTGCCATGGAAATGCCCGGCAACCTGCCGGTCATGGCTAACCATCAACAAGGCACTGCCGGCCTGCTCAGATAACTCACACAACAGCGTTAACAAGGCATCGCGACTAGCATTATCCAGAGCCGACGTCGGCTCATCGGCAATGATCAGGTCCGGCTTGCCAAACAGCGCTCGTGCCGCCGCCACTCGCTGTTGTTGCCCGAAAGAGAGCTGCCAGGCGGGTAGCGCCCAAGAAGAAGACTCCAACCCAAGGCGCGTAAGAAGGCGTTCGGCGGCGGCGATTTGCTGTGTCTTGTTGCTAGCCCCTTCACGATGGCACCGGCGGCGGGAGAAACTCGCACCCAGGCAAATATTATCCACTGCATTTAAGTAAGGAAGCAGATTGAAGGCCTGAAAAATGACACCGATATGGTCCGCGCGAAACCGATCACGTCGCCGCTGAGGCAAGGCTGAAAACGGCTGACCTGCTACGCGAATTGTGCCTGCTTGCACGGGCCGAATACCGGTAATCAACGACAACAGAGTGCTCTTGCCACAGCCACTGGGACCGTGCAGGAGCACACGTTCACCCGCCGATAACGAAAAAGACGGTATTTCCAGAAAAGGGTGTACCTGACCCGGGTGGCAGTAACGTAGCGCGTCCAGTTTCAGTGCCACGGTCACTCCCATTCAATCCGGTTTTCCCCAGGCGCCAGGCGCAGTGAGCTTTGTCCAGTGGGCAACAACAAAATTACGTCTGTGCTAAGGCTGGGAAAGGTAGCCAGGAACGGCAAGGTCACGTCCTTGATTTTGTTTGGGTTCTGGCACACAAACGTCCATTCGTTTTCCACGTCCGCGTGCTCAGAGTGATGGTCGTGCCCGTCGTGGCCCTGCGCTTTGCCATGAGAGAACAACGCATCCACATCATGGCGAGTCGACTGCTCAAGCTCACAGTGCGCTGACATGGATGGCTCCGGTTGCGTCACCCGGGCCAACGCCTTGGCATAACGCACACGTTCAGCCGCATCGGCAGGCGGTTGCTCGGTGCCGATGATATCCATCAGCGGCGCCTGAAAACGCACCGTTAATGTCTTTCCTTCCAGCACCACCGCTGCCTCAGCCAGCCCATGCTGATGGACGCCTGCTGCGTTAACCAACACACTAAGCAAAAGCGATAACGCACACAGACCGCTACGCAGGGCTGGATTCTTCATTCGACACCTCACCATGAGAAACATCACAATCCTTACACGTACGAATGTTGGCCACATGCGTGATTACCAGGCAGATCCCGACCAAACTTGTCAGCAACGGCTCCCATAAAGAACCATGCAACCGTTCCTCAAACACGGTTAACAGAGACAATGCCACCAATGCCAACCCCCCCGGCACCAACACCAGAAGGCGGCGATGACGCCGGTAGCCCGCCACAATAGCCACGACACTCACAGGCACGATAATCGCCAGCATCGTCATGTGAAACGCTTCTTCCATACGCCCAAATGCAGACAACAGCCCAATAGCAAAAAGCCCCACCACACTGGCAATACAGTGAATCATGCACAAACTGGACAGGATGATAGCCATCTGATCCAGACGAAAGCGTTGCATTGTTATCTCCAGGAATTCAGCGATAAATTAGGAAGCTACGCATTGGGCGCAGCGACCATGAACTTCCAGCAACGGTTCCTGCTGGATATGAAAGCCCAGCGTATCCAGTGTCTGCTCCAGCTCACTGACAACCGCATCGGCCAACGGTGTTTCCTGCACGCCACCGCAGTCGCCACAGAGTAAAAAAACCGTGCCCTTGTGCCCGTGATGGCAAGTAATGTGGCCGCACGCCAAGTACTGGTTGGTCGAACTCAGTCGATGAGCGAGCCCTTGCTGGATCAAAAAATCCAGGGCTCGATAAATAGTTGGCGGCTGAGCATTGCTCTGATAGCGAGACTTGAACTGATCCAGTAGCTGATAAGCACTTTGCGGACCGGGCTGCGCCAATAACAAACTCATTACCTGCTTTCGTTGCGGCGTCATGCGCACACCCTGTTCACGGCAAAATTGCTCGGCGCTGGCGAGGATGCGATCGGTACGAGTCATGGCGGAACCCTTGGTGTTAAATATCCAGAGTGACCAGCAAGCGCTGCTGCCCGGGAGACATGGGCGGAGACCGGTGGACCACGCCCGAACCCGAATTATCTCGCCATGTGTCCCCTTTGAACAGAGCGACCTGCCCCGCCTGTAATTGCTGCACGTGATCTGCGCGATATGCCCCGTTCTGCTCCACGCCTGGCAGTAGCAAATTCGCCGCAACGGCATCCGCAGGTAGCCACTGGCTCCCCGGGCCCCCGTAGGTACAAAGCAATCGCACAGGAATTCGGTCTACATGGAAGCGCGGGCACATGGGCTTGCTCAACGCGGTCACACGCAACCCCAGCTCGGTGACCCCAAACAGGCAGGCGCTCATGTCCGCCAATAGCGCCAAATCCTCACGCAGGGACCCGTAATCGTCGTGCGGCAGCGCGCGCTGCAGCGAGGATTCCAGTGACGACATCGACAACCAGCACTTCGCTGCCAGGCCAGCCTGGTATGCTCGGCTAACCGCGTTGCCCGTTACCGCATCCGGACGGTCCCAAACAGCCACTTGCACGTCACTCTGGTAGATATCGGCCAGCACTGCTGGATCAGACTGAATCGACAGCCCTGGCGCATGATCCGTGTTTTCAGCAAACGATCTCGCAGCGCTCATCCTTCCATCTCCCATACGGGAAACGGATCCTGCAACTGCTCCCACAGCTGCTTACCCGCTAGCATTTCTTCCTCGCTCAGCAAGCAGTCATCCAGAGCCCGCCGCGTGGCGTCCGGTTCCAGATTATGGCCAATAAACACCAGCTCCTGTCGCATGTCTCCAAACGGCTCCTGCCACTTCTCCATAATCAACGCGTGGTACTCCGGATCAGTGGGCCAGTGCTGTTCCGGCACGGTTTTCCAGAACATTCCGGCCGGACCGTGGTGAACAATGTCTCCCGCCTGGCTCCAATTACCCGCGAATGCAGGGCGACTGGCCAACCAGAAAAACCCTTTGGAACGCAGCAAAGTGCCGTGGGGCCAGGGCTGCTGGAGGTAATCCCAAAACCGTTGCGGGTGGAACGGGCGCCGAGCTTCGTAGGTAAAACTGCTAATGCCGTATTCCTCCGTTTCCGGCAAATGCTCACCTCGCATTTCCTTCAGCCAACCTGGTGCCTGCCGCGCTTTTTCAAAGTCGAACAAGTCGGTATCGAGTACCGATTCCAGGGGAACCATACCGTGCCGAATCGGCAAGATGCGGGCGTCACGATTCAATAACCGCAACGTCGCTGTGAGCACCTGCAAATCCTGATCAGTCACCAAATCAGTTTTACTGATCAGGATCACATCACAAAATTCCACCTGTTCAACCAGCAGATCCACCACATTGCGATGATCTTCTGTGCCCAGATTTTCGTCCTCTTGTTGCAACGTACGGGTGCTTCGGTAATCACGCAGAAAATTCACGGCATCTACCACGGTGACCATGGTGTCCAGCCGCGCCACCGTCGACAGCCCCTCCCCGTTTTCATCTTCAAAGGTGAACGTCTCTGCTACCGGTAAGGGCTCGGAAATCCCCGTGGATTCGATGACTAAATAATCGAAACGCCCTTCCCGGGCCAGTCGATTCACTTCCACCAATAAATCTTCGCGTAAGGTGCAGCAGATGCAGCCATTGCTCATCTCTACCAGTTTTTCTTCCGCCCGATTTAGAGACACGTTCTGATTAACCAGAGCGGCATCAATATTGACCTCGCTCATGTCATTCACAATAACGGCAACGCGCAGACCGCTCCGGTTGTTGAGAATGTGGTTAAGCACCGTGGTTTTGCCGGCCCCCAGAAACCCTGACAAGACGGTGACGGGTAACTGGCGAACAACGCTGGCTGGTGGGGTTGTCATGACTTTATCCGATTCATTATTGGAGGACAGAGACCGTACGGTTGCCGGGAAAATGCCATCGAGCTGTCCCTGCCGCTCGAAAGGGTGTCGTTAGACATGACTGCTGGGTGATTGCATAACCTGGACGTTTACGACAAAGGATACGTTATAACATAACACTCAAGGGAGCAAGCCATGCCATGACAAACAAGCGGGAAAGGAAACGAATATGGATCTTGCTCGATGCCTAATACTTGATACGACAAACACGCATTCGAAAGGCATTTTGACTATTGCCTCAGACTCCAAGCCTCAGGCATCCGGCACTCTCAATTGTGCGGCGGGATAAGTGTCAGATCGTTGCACGATCCGCTGGCGCCACCAGCGGCTCATTGAGGATTTTGCGAAACCGGCCCCCTCTTAGGGGCCGATGTCGGCAAAACGTCAGCGCTTCGGCGCCGCCAGAAAGTCCAGCAAGGCCCCGCGGTAGGCATTAAAGGCTTCGTACTGGGGTACATGACCAATACCCTCCAGCTCCACCAAGGTAGCGTCGGGAATACGCTCGGCCGCTTTCTTGCCGAGCTGATCGTAGCGTCCCAGTTGAGCACGCTCCGGCTCCGGCGCCCGGTTACGGCCCAGGGCCGTACGGTCACGGGTGCCGATAATCAGCAAGGTGGGTACCGCCAGGCGCGGGAAGTCCTGTACCACCGGCTGGCTATAAATCATGTCGTAGGCCAGCGCCGAGTTCCAGGCAATACGCTGATAGTCAGGCCCGCGAATCCAGCCCTGCTGCAACGTCAGCAACGGCGCGTAGTCATCCTTCCACTCGCCATCAAAATAGCTGGCCGTCATATAGGCTTTCACCTTTTCCGGCGTTTTCTTCAACTCGCCCTGATACCAGGCATCCACCGATTGCCAGGGCACCACCGGGCGCCAGTCTTCCAGACCGATGGGGTTCACCAGCACGAGGGAGTCGCTGCGTTGCGGAAACATCAGTGCAAACCGGGTGGCAAGCATGCCGCCCATGGAGTGACCAACCACCGTGGCGCTGTCCACCTTGAGGGTATCCAGCAGGCGACGGGTCTGATCCGCCAGCACCTGGAAGCTGTACTGAAAATGGGCGGGCTTGGACGATTTGCCGAAACCAATTTGATCCGGCACCACCACGCGATAGCCCTGTTCCAGCAAGGCATCCATGGTGGTCTTCCAATAGGCCCCGGAGAAGTTCTTGCCGTGGAGCAACAACACTGTCTCGCCATTGGCCTGCTTCGGCTTCACGTCCATATAGGCCATTTCCAGGCTTTGCTGCTGATCCTTCACCGTCAGCGTCTTCACCGGGTAGGGATACGCGAAGTCAGTGAGCCGGGCATCCAGCGCCACCGGCTCGGCCAATGCCGCGCGGGACAACAGCAGGCAGCACAATGCAGCAAGCCAGCGTCTCCATTGTAGTGACTGGGACAATCGCAGGGACTTTCCCCTCATAAAACCTCCTTCCAGATAGATAAACAGTGTCGACGGTATCTTTCTTCTTTCTGTGAGTCCTGTTCGCCCCAAGCGGTTCCCACGCACACCTTGCGGCGTTATGACGGATAGGGAAAAGACAACAATACTCGCAGCCCTCCCCAGGAGCTCGCCTCCAGCACCAGCGTACCCTCGTAAGCGACAACCGTATCGCTAACAATCGACAATCCCAGCCCGTGGCCGGCTGCACGTTCATCCAGCCGCTGCCCGCGCTGCACCACCTGTGCGTAGCGATCCGCCTGAATACCCGGTCCATCATCGTCCACACACACAGTGAGTCGCCGGCGATCATTGCCGGTTTCCACATCCACGGTGAGGGCAATGCGCGAGTCTGCCCACTTGAAGGCGTTATCCAGCACATTACCCAACACCTCCAGCATGTCATCCCGGTCAAACGGCTGCGCTGACAGCTCAGGCATCACCAACTGAACCGCCAAATCCCGTTGATGGGCCTGCTCCAGGGTCTTTAGCAATAATGGGATATCCACCAGCGGACGCAATGGATTGCTGGCGGTAACCCCCGCCGCCACCCGTGCCCGCCCCAGCGCGCGGCGAATATTGCCTTCCATGTGTGCAAGCTGCTCGGACAGCATGGCATACAAGGCCGGATCAGAGTCCTGAAGTTCCTGGGTACAGCGGTTCTTGAGAATCGCCAACGGCGTTTTCAATGCATGACCCAAGTCACCCAGTGCATGGCGGGAACGCTGCAACTGCTGCTCGGTGTGGCGTTGCAGTCGATTGATTTCCACCACCAACGGATGCAGTTCCTGCGCCACCGCTTCGTTCAGTTCATGGCGCTTTCCTCCGCGCAATTGTTCAATTTCCTTACGCGCCTGCCGTAACGGTGCCAACCCTCGGCGCAGCAACCATTGCTGCACCGCGGCCAATAACAACAGCACCCCCACCCAGACCAGCAACACGACCGTGCGCGTCTGGTTATAGGTGGTCAAAATCGGAGTGTAATCCTGGGCCACCACCACGGTAACCGCCTGGTCCTCTTTCTCGTATTCGCCACGGAAACGCAGCAACTGCTGATCCGATGCCCCGGCTTGCAACACCGGGTGCACGCCCGGCGCGACGGGAAGCGTCAACTGCTGATCCCACAGAGAGCGCGAACGCCAGCGTTGATCGCCCAGCAACACCACAAAATAGCGCCCGGACAACGGGCGCCGGTAGGCCGGATGCAAACGTGACGTATCCAGCATCAAACGCCCTTGCGGGCCAGTCACGAGGGCTGCCAGCACACCAGCCGCATCATCACGCAACTGCAGACTCAGTGCCTGGCGTTGATCCCGCTCCAGCCACCACAGCGCGCCCTGGCTGATCAGCACACCAGCCAGTAGCAAGCTGACAAACAGGCTGAGCCCCAACCGGCGCCCCATGGACGTCATCGTGCTTCTCCGGTGAAGACGTAGCCTTGACCACGGCGGGTTTCAATCACGGCTTTTCCCAACTTGCGGCGCAGGCGGTTCACGTGGACTTCCAGCACGTTGGAGTCGCGGTCACTTTCGTTATCGTAAAGATGGGAGGCCAACTGTCCTTTGGAGAGCAACCGATCCGGGTTGTGCATGAAGTAGCGGAGCATGCGAAATTCCGCACCGGTAAGGGTGATTTCCGTTTCCCCAGACCAGACACTCTGACGGCTTTCGTCCAGCTTGAAGGTGCCCGCTGTTAGCTGGGAGGTGTTCGCGCGGCCATGGGTACGGCGCAACAAGGCCTGCACCCGCAGCAGCAATTCGTCAGGATGAAACGGTTTGGCGAGATAATCATCCGCCCCGCTTTGCAGGCCTTCAATGCGTTCGGCCCAGCTGTCGCGGGCGGTCAGAATCAGCACAGGAACCTGCTGCCCCTCCGCCCGCCACCGCTGCAAGACTTGCAGACCATCCAGACCGGGCAACCCCAAGTCCAGCACCACCAAATCAAAAGGATCATCGTTGAGCGCGGGCAAGGCATCGCGACCATCCGCCAGCCAATCAACCGCATAGCCGTGCTCGCGCAGCAGCGGCATAAGTTGATCCGCCAGCGCAATACTGTCTTCGACCAACAATATCCGCATCAGTCGTCACGCTCATCATCAAGCACCTGGCCGGTGCGAGCATCCATTTCAATCTCGCGTACCACTTGATCCCGGGTCAGCAGCTCGATTTCGTAGACCAGCAAGCCATCGTCACGCTCCAGTTCCACCTCCAGCACACGCCCCTGGGGGTAGCGTTGATCAAGGGTCGCCAGCAGTGAGGCAAACGACAGGATTTCACCCTGCTGACGTAACCGCAGAGCCTCATCCTGGCTGATATCATCGGCCATGCTGGACAACGAACACACGCACAGCAGGGCGATAAAGATCGCCCTGCTCTTGCGTGACCATTGGCCCAGCAATGTGTGGGGAAGCAAGGACTTAGTCCCTCTCTTCGCCCAACAGCTCACCGTTACTGGCATCAATGTCCAGATCCCACTCCACGCCCTGCGGGTCGCGCAGCTCAACCTGGTAGATGTAGCGGCCATACTCGTTTTCCAGTTCCGTGTCGGTAATGTTCGCATCAGGATGTTTATCCAATGCTACCTTATCGAGCTTGTCCAGGGACTGGATAGTGCCGTCTTTCACCAGCGTGTCCACTTGGCTGTGTGGCACATCATCAGCCTGTACCGCACTGACAGAAACGACACCCAGTACAGCAGCGATCAGCGTTGTTTTCGTCAAAGTCATGCTTGTCTCCTTTTCGTTGAAGTCGGGAGAACCATAACGCGCCAAGCTGAATGGAACCTGAATCCGGACTGACGCCAGCCTTAACCTCGCCAATAAGGACGTCTACAGACAGCAGAACAGATTTGCCCCCTGTTATCCGGGGCCTTGCGGTTGCTATAGCAAAAGGGGAATAACAATCAGAGCGGTATGATGCATGCTGCGCAAACCGTGTACCGGCGGTAAAGCGGCATAAAAAAACCGGCCAATTGGCCGGTTTTTTTATTACCAGGAGGGAGCGATTACTTCTCGAGGATCGCTACCACACCCTGGCCGCCCGCGGCACACACAGAGATCAGTGCGCGGCCGGAGCCTTTTTCATTCAACAGCTTGGCAGCGTTGGCGATAATGCGGCCACCGGTAGCAGCGAACGGGTGGCCGGCTGCCAGCGAGGAGCCTTTCACGTTCAGTTTGCTGCGGTCGATGCTGCCCAGTGCCTTCTTACGGCCCAGACGCTCTTTACAGAAGCTTTCGTCTTCCCAGGACTTCAGGGTAGACAGCACCTGGGACGCAAAGGCTTCGTGAATTTCATAGAAATCGAAGTCCTGCAGGCTCAGGTCCAGCTTGTCCAGCATGCTCGGTACCGCATACGCCGGCGCCATCAGCAGGCCTTCTTTCTTACCAATGAAATCGACTGCCGCCGCTTCACCGATAGTCAGGTAAGCCAGTACCGGCAGGCCGCGCTTTTTAGCCCACTCTTCGCTGGCCAGCAATACCGTGGAGGCACCGTCAGTCAGCGGCGTGGAGTTGGCCGGGGTCATGGTGCCGTTCGGGCCACCGAAGCATGGCTTCAGGGTCGCCAGCTTTTCCAGGGTGGAGTCGCCGCGCATGTTGTTGTCGCGCTCCAAACCATTGAACGGGCTAACCAGGTCATCCTGCCAGCCATCTTCATAGGACTTGGCCAGGTTCTGGTGGGAGCGCCATGCCAGCTCATCCTGCGCTTCACGGGGAATGCCCCACTCTGCAGCAGTAATCGCCTGGTGCTCACCCATGGACAGGCCGGTACGCGGCTCGCCATTTTTCGGGATGTCGGGCATCAGGGATTTCGGGTTCAGCAGCTTCAGGCCCAGCTTGGCACGCTCGCCATTGGTCTTGGCACGGTTCAGGGCCATGAACACCTTGCGGGCATCTTCGTTCACACCCAACGGCGCATCAGAGGTGGTGTCCACACCACCGGCAATCGCGCAATCGATCTGACCCAGGGCGATCTTGTTGGCCACCAGAATGGCCGCTTCCAGGCCTGTGCCGCAGGCTTGCTGCAGGTCGTAGGCCGGGGTTTCTGGCGCCAGCTTGGAACCCAGTACGGCTTCACGAACCAGGTTGAAGTCACGCGCGTGCTTCATCACTGCGCCTGCAGCCACTTCATCAATCTTCTCACCGTGAAGCTTGAAGCGATCCACCAGGCCATCCAGAGCTGCGGTCAGCATGTCCTGGTTGCTGGTGTCGATGTAGGCGCTGTTGGAACGGGCAAACGGGATACGGTTACCACCAATAATGGCGACCTTACGAACGGCTTTACCTGCCAGCATAATCATTTCCTCTAGAGATGGACGGTCATCAACGATGACGACGGTGGCGAATTTGGCCACGGTATTCACTCGACAGGGCGCAGTCTACCCCCAACCGTGCCCGCCTCATTGGCTCAAACGACTGTTTGACGACCGGGGCCGGTCAATACACCCGTCACACTGCAGTGATTCAATACGCGCCAGTGTGCGACAGGGCCAGAGTTACTGCCCTACGAAGGACGGCGTATTTTATCCCTTCTTTACGCGGCACCCCTTTAAACCCGTTCCGATTACCCTAAGGTAAAACGGACACATTCATCATTCGATGGAAAAGGACAGAACCATGAGCGATACCTATCAGACGATTGCCAACTCTCCCATGGGCAAGGCGCTATTCGGCGCAATCAACTTGCCGATTCCAGTCATTCTGGAGCGCTGGCAGCCGGGCCAGGCGTCCTTTATTAAAGGCCGTGTTCTGGTAGGTGCCGCCAACGGTTCCACTGGCATTGATAGCGTCCTGAACACACTGAAAGGCTCTCCGGACGCCCAGGTAGCGGTTCTTGCTAACACAGCCAACGCCACCGACCTGCAGAAGCAAGCCGGCAAACTCGGTGTTGATGCAGACAATTACACCGCCAACCGCGATGACGACGCCAAGTTCAAAGGTTTGGTGTTCGACGCCACCGGCATTCAGAGCCCGGACGAACTGAAAGCCCTGTGGGACTTCTTCCACCCGGTTATCCGCAAGCTGGATAAATGCGCCCGGGTTGTCGTCATCGGCCGCACACCGGAAAAACAGGCTGGCGCCGTGCGCGTCGCCCAACGCGCCCTGGAAGGTTTCACCCGCTCAGTAGGTAAGGAAATCAAGAAAGGCGCCACTGCCCAGCTGGTGTATGTGGATGAAGGCGCAGAAGCCCAGCTGGCTTCGCCGTTGCACTTTTTCCTGTCACCCAAATCAGCCTATGTGTCCGGCCAGATCGTGCGCGTAACCGAAGCCGGCTTTAAAGCCGCCAAGTTCGATTGGGACAAGCCCCTGGCCGGCAAGAAAGCCCTGGTGACCGGCGGCTCCCGCGGTATCGGTGCAGCCATTGCCGAAGTACTGGCCCGCGACGGCGCTACCGTCACCGTGCTGGATATTCCGCCCATGGCCGATGACTTGAATGCCGTTGCTGCACAGATTGGTGGCGATACTCTGGAAATGGACATCACCGCTGACGAAGCACCGACAGCCATTGCTGCGAAAGCCAAAGCCATCGGCGGCTATGACGTGGTCGTCCACAACGCCGGTGTAACCCGCGACAAAATGCTGGGCAACATGCCGGAAAAATTCTGGGACATGGTGCTGAACATCAACATCGCCAGCCAGCTGCGCATTAACGACGCCCTGCTCGCCGGAGGCGGCCTGGGTAAAGGTGGCCGCATCATCTCCATCAGCTCCATCGCCGGGATCGCCGGGAACCTGGGCCAGTCCAACTACGGTTGCTCCAAAGCCGCAGTAATCGGCATGGTCGATGCGTTCAAGGACGAGTACGCGGAGAAAGGCATTACCATTAACGCCGTGGCGCCGGGCTTCATCGAAACCCAGATGACCGCTGCCATTCCCTTCACCATCCGTGAAGCGGGCCGCCGCATGAACGCTATGAACCAGGGCGGTCAACCGGTGGACGTGGCCGAAACCATCGCCTTCTTTGCCAGCCCGGCGTCTCAGGGCCTGACCGGCAACGTGGTGCGCGTGTGTGGCCAAATGCTGTTGGGGGCTTAAACCCGCAGCAGGCATCACGCAACACGCAAGACACCACTGAAAGCCGCACCGCAAGGTGCGGCTTTTTTGTTGTTGGCTACAAAGCCGCTGTAGGAGCACCGCTTGAGGTGCGAACCGTGCGCAGCACGGAATCGACCGAAGGGCGATAGGCATTACAGGGCTCTGTGTTTAATAAAGACTAGTCGCCGTTCTCCCTCGCCAAGGCTCGGATTCGCACCTCAAGCGGTGCTCCTACAGCGGTATTTTAGCAAGGTTGGCCATAAACGTGTTGCAGCCGCAGTGCGGCAAAAAAAACCCCGCCGGTTTCCCGGCGGGGCCTTTTCGTATTCCACACTCTCCCGAGCGTGGATAGCTCAGAAACGTCTTCCCCTCAGGCGGCCTCGGCCGCTTTGCTTTCATCCTGTTTGGCCGCCTTTCTGGCTAGCTTCGCTTCAGCACGGGCCTTGGCTTTTGCCGCCCCACCGGGCATGAAGTTGCGAACATCCCAATAGAAGTAACGCTTTAGCACACTATTGGCTTCTTCATCATTCTGGCGCCAGCCGTACATCTTCGGTTTCTCTTTCTCGATGGCCAAGGTACCGAAAACCAACCAGTCGTAGATTGCCAGAGTGGCGGTCACGTTCTTGGCCGAATTGGGGCCACGGGAATGGTGATGATGATGCTGGGTCGGGAATGTCAGGATATGCGACAACCCCCACATGGTTTTACGCACCCAGGCCCACTGATGATTGTGAAAATACAGATCCCAATTCCAGTTCACGTGGGTCTGTGCCGCCCAGATACCCTTGAACGCTGTGGCGATAAGAAACACCTCCACCAGCCCCAGGTACAGGCACACCAGCTGGAAAGCATAGTTTGGCATGATCATCCACCAGGCCCAGCCATTCACAAAGGTCTGAGTCACAGACAGCTGGCCCTTGTTGTCCTGGCCACCAGCCAGGTGATGGGGTCGATGGCTCATTTTATAAAACGCCTGTACCCACTGCAGCGCCTTGTTCTTGGGGCGACGGCTGTGGGCAAACAGATGGAACGAGCCATGGATAAATTCTTCAATGCAGAAGAATGCAATCAGGGTCGGCCAGAAATACTGCTCTCCCAGCCAGGCTAGCGAACCGGCGCTACCCGGAAACAGGTTGGTCAGTGCCAGGGTGATAAGCAGCAGCATCAACGGACGCTGCACAGCGATCATGACAAAAGACGCAAGAAAGGCGACTTTCCAGTCCTGCTTGGTTTTGTGGCCATTGCGTGTCCGGCCACTGACGATTTCCCAGATGGCGCTGATGACGATAAACGCCGTCACAAATAAAGTGAGTTGCTGGTCCATTGTTATTCTCCGAGGTCATTCGTGTTATTGCGCACAAACTGACCATAAACAGCCTGTTCTCCCCTTCCTAATTAATATTTGGTATAAGTAATATCCATGAAGCTGAATTTACGAAGTATCGACCTGAATCTGCTCCCCGTTTTCGATGCCATCATGGACGCAGGGCAGCTGTCCCGTGCCGCGGAGCAATTGGGTATGAGCCAGCCCGCCATCAGTGCGGCCCTGCAGCGTTTACGGCACACCCTGGATGACGAGCTGTTTGTCCGCACACGCCAGGGCATGGAGCCCACCCCACGAGCCCGCGAGCTCCATGAGCAGCTCAGCACTCACCTGACCGGCCTGCGCGACACGCTGAACCCGGAAAACCGTTTCGACCCGGCCACCAGCCAGCGCCACTTTCGCATTCTCAGCGTGGATTATTTTGAAATGGTGGTGCTTGCACCGCTGCTGGCAAAGCTCCGGCAACAGGCCCCCCATGTGGTGCTCGAAATCATTTCTGCCAACGATGACATGCCCGACGAGCTCCACAAGGGCCGGGCGGATCTCTCCGTGGATGCCTTTGTGGCCGACGATGATCGCTTGCAGCGCAGCGTTTTGCTCGAAGAAAACCTGGCGGTTATTGCCCGGCGGGAGCACCCTCATATCAAGGGGCAATGCGACAAACAACAGTTTCTGGATGCCGAGCATGTGGTGCTCCCGGATCGTAACCGGCAACTGCCCCTGGATCAGATTCTCAATGCCCCGGGCTGGCAACGTCGCACCGGGGCCCGAGTCACCCAGTTCGCCAGCATGCTGGCGGTATGTAGCGGCTCAGACCTGATCGCCACCGTGCCCGAGAGACTGGCACGCCAATATGCCGACACCATGCAGCTGCAGGTGCTGCCCTTCCCCGTTGATCTGCCGCCGGTTCCCATCTACATGATCTGGTCCCCGACCCAGCATCGAGACCCGGCCCACCGCTGGCTGCGCCAGCAACTGGAGCAAACCATCGCGCAGGAACCTGCCCCTTGAATTCAGGTCCAATCATGACCATATACTGACTATTGACGGCAAACAGGACACCCCATGGGTTTTGGTCGCGTTTTCTTCTTCATTTTCGGTTTTGCCCTGCTGGAAGTGCTTGTGTTGGCACAGGTTGCCGGCGCCATCGGCTGGCCCATCACCATTATCGCCACCGTGGTTACCGCGTTGCTGGGTAGCTACCTGTTCCGCCGCCAGGGACTGGATACTTGGGTGCGCCTGAATCAGCGTATGCAGCAAGGTGAAATGCCCGGCCAGGAAATGGTGGAAGGCATGATGCTGCTGCTTGGGGGTGCCTTGCTGATCACTCCCGGCTTTATTACCGACACCGTGGGCTTCGCATTGCTGCTCCCTGGCTCCCGGCGCTGGATGGCCAGCAAGGTGATTAAGAAAGGATCACTGCAGGGATTCACCACCGTTCAAGGGGCCGGGTTTGCCTACACGCGTAGCCACTACACCGGCGCTGGCACCAACCCGTTCCAGCAACAGCCGGGCAGCAATGATGATCGAGCTAGCCTCGACGGTGACACCATTGACGGTGAGTCGCACCGCACGGATGATCGCTAGCCACTTTCACACCTGATCATCAGCTCGACCGCTGCCCTACCAGCTGAAAATCACCCCCACCCACCTTGGTCCAGGCGTATTTTGTTCACAGGATGCCACGGATAATTACGCCGCCGGCGAGCCAAAAGCGCCCGGCTCCGGGTTAGGCAGTGCTTGCCGCCCCTGCTAGACTGCGCTCCCTCGCGGTAGATTCAGCGCCCGCCCGGTGGAGGCACCATGAATCCGTTATTCAATCCCATTGTCTGGTCCGTATTGATCCTGATGGGTCTCAGTATTGCCCGCATGAACGTAGTGCTGGCGTTACTCTGTGCCGCACTGGTGGCAGGGTTGGGCAGCGGACTGGAATTGCAAAGCACGCTATCTGCTTTTACTGAGGGATTGGGCGACGGTGCCAATATCGCCCTCAGCTACGCCCTGCTGGGGGCATTTGCCGTGGCCATCGCCCGTTCCGGTATCACCGAATGGCTGGCCGGGCGCATTATCGCAAAGCTTGGCCGCTCACCGGATCCCACCCAGCTGCGTCGCATCCGCACCCTGCTACTCACCGTGCTGCTGGCAGCCGCAATCATGAGCCAAAACCTGGTGCCCATTCATATCGCTTTCATTCCGATTCTGGTTCCGCCGTTACTGGAAGTGATGCACCAACTGCGGCTGGATCGACGGCTAGCCGCTTGTATTCTGACCTTCGGGTTGATTACCCCTTATATGGTATTGCCCGTGGGGTTTGGCAGCATTTTCCTGCATACCCAGCTGGGCCCCAGCCTCGACAAAGCCGGGCTGACGTTACCCAACGACACCCTGCCCTTGGCCATGCTGCTACCCGCTGCCGGCATGGTTGTCGGCCTGCTGCTCGCCATATTCCGTTACCGCAAACCTCGTGATTACCGCCCTGTACAGCTCCCCGGCGAAGAACAACATGCACCACTTTCCACGCGCAACGTGGTGGTGGCCGCCCTGGCGCTGGCGTCAGCGCTGGCTCTGCAGCTCTACAGTGATTCCATTATTCTCGGCGCCTTGGTGGGCTTTCTGGTGTTTACGGCGGGGGGCGTCGTGCCCTGGCGGGAGTCTCAGGATGCCTTCACCCAAGGGGTAAAAATGATGTCCCTGATCGGGTTTATCATGATCGCAGCCAACGGCTATGCGTCCGTGGTGAACGCCAGCGGCCAGGTTCCCCTGCTGGTGGAAGCGGTCACCAGTGGCCTGCAAAGCCCACCCATTGCAGCGGCTCTGCTTCTGCTGCTCGGATTGTTTGTGACTCTGGGGATTGGCTCGTCTTTTTCTACCATTCCCATCATCACCACCCTGTATGTGCCACTGTGCCTGGCGCTGGGCTTTTCTCCGCTGGCCACGGCCGCACTGGTTGGCAGTGCCGCAGCCCTTGGCGACGCAGGCTCACCGGCCTCTGATTCCACCCTCGGCCCCACCGCTGGCCTCAATGCCGACGGCCAGCACGACCACATCCGCGACACCGTTATCCCCACTTTTCTGCACTACAACCTGCCCCTGATTGCTGCCGGCTGGCTGGCCGCCATGGTGCTTTAACCCGCAAGTGACACATAAAAAAGGCGCCATTGGCGCCTTTTTCAGTTCTGTACACCGCTCACAAGGGTGCTAACCCATTGCGTCTTCTTCCGCCTTCAACTTGCGGTATTCAATCGGGGTCATGCCGACCCAGCGTTTGAATGCCCGATAAAAGGTAGAGGGTTCGGAAAACCCGGTGAGGTAGACAATTTCGTCGATGGATTCATCGGTGCCAGCCAGCAGGCGTTTCGCCAAGCGACAACGGTAGTCTGCCACCAGCTGGTTGAAGTTAGTGCCGGCATCCGCCAACCGTGTGCGCAGCTGGCGCGCCTTGATGCCCAACCGCTCCGCGACTTCTTCCAGGTTGGCATGGCCGGATTCCAGCAGCTCACCGATAAGACGGTTTACCTGGGCCACCAGGTCCTGTTTTTCCAGCCGGGCCACCTGCTCACTGGCCAGCTGTTCATGCAAATGCAGCAGTTCCGGTTCGTGATGCGCAGAAGGCAGGTTCATGACCTTCGCATCGAAATACATACCGACACTGGGCATATCGAATTTCACCGGGCAATCGAACAAACGCTCGTATTCCTGTGCATCCGCGTGGCGAGCATGGCCAAAATGCACTTCAACGGGCTCGAAGGCATCGTCGGTGACAAAGCGGAAAAACTTGATAATGCCCATCATCATGCATTCATTAAGATGGCTAAGGCGGTTACTCCAGATCATCTGCTTGAGGAAAACCCGATCGCCTTCCTCGAACAATTCCCCTTGGGCGGCATCGGACAGCAAGCGCTGGTAATCCAGGGCGCGCTTCAAGCCTTCACCAAAGGTAGGACTGGAGAGGAACAGGTACTCGAGCACCTGCCCTTTATAGACGGGAATATGTTCGCCCAGGTGCAAACCAATGTGTTCATCGCCGGCCACTTTTTCCAGCGCCTGCCAGAACCACTCCTGGGCATCATGAGGGGTGCGCAGGTCAGGAACCTGCAAAATGGACTTGTCGAGCCCGACCTCCGCCAACACGGCATCGGCATCAATACCGGCTTTTACCATGGCCTTATAGGCCATCCGTAACAGCACACCGGAATCCGTCATTTCTGCCATGCGTTTGCCTTGTCCCCGATACAAAAAAAGCTACTCTCAGAAGAACTGAGAGTAGCATAAGGATAGCAGGGCCGGAACAGCGCGCCGGCCCTGCCCAGGAGATCGGAAAGGATCAGGCAGCCTTACGGGTTTCGACTTCTGTCGTTGAAGTCAGTGACACGACCTTGGCGCGCAGGCCTTTCAGTGGCCCATTGCCTTTCTTGTTGCCTTTACCCGGCAGGCTCAACTTCATAATCCGCTTCCAGGTGCTCACGGATTGACCAATAAAGGAACCGGTGTGGTACGGCAGGCCATGCTTTTCACAGATGGCGCGCACTTCCGGGGAAAGTCGGGCATACCGATGCGCCGGCAGGTCCGGGAACAGGTGATGCTCAATCTGAAAGCTCAGGTTGCCGCTCATCAGGTGCATCAGGCGGCCGCCTTCAAAATTGGCCGACCCCAGCATCTGGCGCACATACCATTGCCCACGTGTTTCGTTTTCCACCACAGACTCGGGGAACTGCTCCACGTCTTCCGGGAAGTGACCGTTAAAAATCACCACACAGGACCACAGGTTACGCACCACGTTGGCACTCATGTTGCCGGCAAACACCAGCGGGGCAAACGGGCCGGCCAGGGCGGGGAACAACAGATAGTCTTTCGCCAGCTGTTTGCGCATTTTTTTCCAGACCGGCTTGAACTCTTCCTTAAGCTCTTCCTTTGTCTTGGTCTTGTAGATCAGGTAGTCCTCAAGCTTGAGGTTCTGAACGGCAACAAAGTGCTGGAAAAACGTCGCCAGCAGAACGGACAGCACCGGGTTCAACAGAAAGCGCGGCTCCCACTCCTGGTCTTCTGACATGCGCAGCAAGCCGTAACCAATATCGTGGTCCATATCGAGCACATTGGTATAAGTGTGATGCTCAAAGTTATGGGTAAGCTTCCAGTTCTTGTTGGTACAGGTGTTGTCCCAGTCGAACTTTTTGGAGTTCAGGGTCGAGTCACCCATCCAGTCGTACTGGCCATGCATCACGTTATGGCCGATTTCCATGTTATCAATGATCTTGGACGCGGACAGACACGCCACCCCGGCCAACCATGCCGGCGGCAAGAAGCCCAGCATCAACAGACCACGTCCGGCCACTTCCAGCTGACGCTGGCGCTTGACCACAGTGCGGATGTACTTCTCGTCTTTTTCGCCCAAGTCAGCCAATTCACGGTTACGAATAGCGTCCAGTTCCTGGCCGATAGTTTCGAATTGCTCGGCGGTAAGAGTACTGAAAATGCTCATGATAATACCTCGCCTTCCTTGATCAATTTAGATATCCAGCGTCACGGTGCCTACCGGCACGGTCACGCAGATTTGAATGGTTTCTTCACCGGCATCGCTGATTTCGCCGGTACGAATGTCACGGACCTTGCCCGCCGTCTTGCGGCAGGAACAGGTATGGCAGATACCCATGCGGCAACCGGATTCCGGGGTCAGCCCAGCCGCTTCCGCCTGCTCCAGCAACGTGGCACCGCTGTTCATTTCCACCCGCTCACTCTGAACGAAGCGCACTTCGCCTTCAGCGCTGTCGCTCGACAAGTCCGGCGTAGCCAGGGTGAATTGCTCTTTATGCAGGCGCTCGCTCAGGCCATCTTCGTCCCAGACTTTCTCCACCGCAGCCATCATCGGCGGCGGGCCACACAGAAAGGCGGTGGCGTCAGCATAGTCCGGCACAGCGCTGAACAAGTGTTCACGATTAAACAAGCCAGTTAGCTCTCCGTGTTCACTTTCATCATTGAAACAGCGTACCAATGTCACGTTGTCGTGACGCTCGGCGATGGCGTCCAACTCGCTGGCGTAGATCATGTCAGCCGCACTATTGGCGTAATGCAAGAAGGTCACCGGACCGGCAAATCCTTCGTCGCACAGGGTGCGCAGCATGGACATGACCGGGGTAATTCCGCTGCCACCACTGATCAGCAATACCCGTTCTGGACGCTCCTCGGGCAACGCAAATTCGCCATCCGCCTGGGACAGGGTAACCACCTCGCCCACGGTCAGTTGCTCACGCAAATAGCGGGAGACAAAACCGTTGGGGTGGGCCTTGGCAGTCAGCTCAATGCGGCCATCTGCGCGGTGCAGGGAGCTTGCCGGGGAGTAGCAACGGGTCTGTTGCTTGCCGTCAATAGTGACGGTCAGCTGCACAAACTGGCCCGGGATAAAGCCCTGCCAGTTACTGTTAGGGCGCAACGTCAGGGTGGTGCTGTCGTCGGTCAAATAGCGCACGTCTTCCACTTCAGCACGCACATCATTCACCGACCACATCGGATTCAGGACTTCCAGATAACGATCCACGCCGTGCGGCGTCGCCAGGATGGTAGCTACACGGGATTGCAGCAGACGATTCATGCCTTGCTGAAAACGGTTGGATGTCTGTGTCATCGAGTTCATGGGATTAGACCCTATTTGTGAACAGTTGTACGCATTATTCACAACACACCCAGACTCGTCAACACTTGTTCACTAAAAAAATAAAGGCCTGAGTTATCATGGCGTTACAATGGCTTTAAGGGAATTAGTTGCATCACGGGCCTGCAGAGAAGAGAATTGGCAGCTGATTTTGGAGGCAGAAACCGATGACCAAGGAAACCACCAGCCGATCGCGCAAGCCAAAACGGGGGCAAACCCGGGAAGCCCTGATGGCAGCAGCGCTGGATCTCGTGGTGAAAAAGGCCCCTTTTTCTGCACTCAGCCTGCGCGAAGTCACCAAGAAAGCCGGCGTGGTGCCCACCGCCTTCTATCGGCATTTCCCTGACATGAGCGCCTTAGGCCTTACCCTGCTGGATGAGTCTTTCCGCACCCTGCGCCAGATGATGCGCCAGGTACGCCAACAAGAACTCCCCAACGAGCGCATGTTGCGCGGGTCCATGGAGACCTACTTCAACTATGTGCGCGACAACCGCGCCCACTTCCTGTTCGTGGCCAAGGAGCTGGCAGGCGGCACGCCCACCATGCGCAACGCCATCCGCCGGGAAATTCGCATGTTCACCAATGAACTGGCCATGGATATGGCCCGCTTCCCCTTCCTGAATCACGTTAATGCAGAAGATTTGCAAATGATGGCGGGGCTCGTCGTCAACAATGTCACTGCGCTAACTCAGGAAATGCTGGAACTGGAAGAAATTGATGAAACCGGCCAGCAAGAAGTCCTGATCACCGCAGAAAAACAACTGCGTCTAATCTACTTCGGCGTGGGCATGTGGCGCTCAGACAAGAGCAATGCCTAAACCTGTTTCACACTCTGCCCCTCTGCTCCCGCCGGCCTGTGCTTAACTCACCAGACTCCCTGTCTATACGGCCAATAGCGCCTCGCTTGCCCTGCTCTATACTCCTTGCACTGCCACCGTTGCCCACGTTGCAACGCAATCAACGGGAAAGGATTGAGTAATGAGTGAGGTAAAATTCCGCGAGCTGCGTAATTCACCGCCCATGGTGATCAACTTCGCCAAGGCCGTATTGCGCGCCACTGTTAAGCCGGGCAGCAACCCCACCCTGCCAGACGTGGGCCTACGCCTGAATGATCTCTCCCTCGATGAAAAGCATCTGACCGCCTACCGCAAGGTGTGCGGGTTTGCCGCCGACGGCAAACTGCCGGTGACCTACCCCCACATGCACGCTTTCCCGCTGCATATGGCCCTGATTCTTTCCGACGGGTTTCCGTTCCCGGCCATGGGGCTGGTGCATGTGCGCAACAGCATCACCCAGTACCGCCCGATTGCGGAACGCGAACAACTGAACGTGAAGTGCTTCCTGGGCAACCTGCAGAAAGTCGACAAGGGCTACGAGTTTTCCATCTTCACCAGCGTCAGCACGGGTGGTGAGCGGGTCTGGGAAAGTGAATCGGTGAACTTCTTCCGCAGCGGCGGCGGTAGCAGCAGCAAAAAGAAAGACGCGCCCAAACCACAACCGGCCACGGACACGGTGGAATGGAAAGTCCCGGGTGACATTGGCCGCCGTTACGGTGCCGTCTCCGGTGACCGCAATCCGATTCACCTGTACCCGCTGTCAGCCAAATTGTTCGGCTTCAAGCGCCAGATTGCCCACGGCATGTGGTCCAAGGCCCGCTGCCTGGCGGAACTGCAGAACCAGCTGCCGGAAGAAGCCTTCACCGTGGACGTGCAGTTCAAACTGCCCATGTTCATCCCCGCCACCGTGAAGTTCGAGAACAAGCCGGCAACCGATGGCAGCGACTTCCGCCTGCTCGCCAAAGACGGCATCAAGCCGCACCTGGCCGGGCAGATTCGTTTGGCGGAATAAAAGCAGCGACAAGCTCCAAGCCACAAGCTGCAACGCGGGTTGGCGGCACGGCCACACGGCAACCGCCCTGCCCGCGATAGGTCAGTTGAAAGTTCAAAGTGAAAAGTTGAAAAGGAAAACCGAGGAACTTTACCGGTTTTCCTATCCAAGCTTGTAGCTTGTAGCTTGTAGCTTGTAGCTTGTAGCTTGTAGCTTGTAGCTTGTAGCTTGTAGCTTGTAGCTTGTAGCTTGTAGCTTGTAGCTTGTAGCTTGTAGCTTGTAGCTTGTAGCTTGTA
>NZ_JBEDTC010000005.1:0-6640 GCF_040118815.1 Alcanivorax sp. | reverse complement strand
CTTTAATCCAACTCATTGTGATTAACTCTCTAGGTGTGTAAAGCCAACAGGTTGCTTATAACAGGAAGTCTGCTGATGCGCGGTCGCAGATAACGGCTTTGCAATCGCTTGAGAAGCAACTCGTTTCCCTGAGAGCGAGGTGCAACGATGGCCGTGAAGTTGATGCTTGCGGGGTTCTTGCTGGCATCAGCGAGGGCATCTTACAACCGCAATAGATCAAAGTGTCGATTTTATAGTTCTTAACCACGCCGCCACCTGTCGACATAAGCCTCGGTACCCAGCATGCCAACAGGCGCCTGGAATGGCATCGAGAGACACTTTCACGCTTCATCAAGTAATGCTATTGAAGGCTGTGGCGTAGCAGAAGAGCATGCCAGAGGGAGCAGAGCTGGCGATCAATAGTTACATAGCTCAATATTAAACGTTGACATGGGGGGCTACCCCAAGGTTTATGTTGTTAATAGCACATTGCTTCGGACTATGCTGACACCATATGTTTATTGCTCGGTTTTTCATTAGTTGCCTATTTCTGCTTAGCATCTCCTTGCAGGGGATGGCAGCGGTGCAATTGGCGCAGCCTTGCCCCATGGAACAAACCATGATGCAGGCAGACATGGATGACCGTTGCAGCATGATGTCCGCCATGCCACAAAACGATTGTTGTCTGGATGGTGAATCCAACACGCACAGCGGCCCGGTTTGCAAGCCTGGCCAGGAGTGCCATGCTGGGCAGCTCTCGATCATGAATACGGCTCCGGCGGTTTCTTTTCAGGCAGCAAATCCGGCTACCCCTCATTTTTCTAACCCTCTCTATCTCCCCCTTGCCTTATCTACCATCTGGCGACCGCCTCTAGCACTTTCTCACTGATCTTTTCGGGGTCCGGCCTGGTCTGGGCCCACTGAGGGCGCGTTGCGCGCCATGATCCGTGTTGGAGTGACACATGTATTGGATATTTCTGAGCGCCGGCCGGTATCGGCGCGCACTCGGCTGGCTAGCGCCCTCCCTGCTGCTAGCTAGTGTCCAGGCGTTTGGGGCAGAAGGCCTGACTTTTAATCAGGCGCTACAGCTCGCCTTACGTCAATCACCGGAATTGCGGGCGGAATCGGCCCGCGTCGAGGCCGCTCAGCAGGCAGAAGGGCCTGCCGATGCTTTGCCCGATCCCACCCTGATTCTTGGCCTCGACAATGTACCTGTGGATGGTGCCGATCGTTACAGCCTGTCGAGTGATTTCATGACCATGCAGCGTATTGGTGTAACCCAGCGTTTCCCCAATCGCAGCAAACGCACAGCAAGGGCAGAAGGTGCCAGACAGCAAATCGGCTTAACGGAGGCCACGAAAGAGGCCACTCGTCTGGCCGTGCTGCGTCAGACCGCTCAAGCCTGGATCGAGCTCCACACTCTGGATCGTCAACTAGTCCTGCTGGAAGAACTCATTGCTGAAAATCGTTTGTTCGACAAGGCAGTGCGTGCCCGGCTTTCATCGGGTCAAGGAAAGGCTATTGATAGCGTGGCACCCAGGCAGGAAGCCGTGACATTACTGGATCGGCGAGATGCTCTTCTGGCCAGGCAACGCCAGGCTAAGGCTCGTTTAATACGCTGGCTGGGGGAAGCCGGCCGGCAATCACCGGCTGGCCAAGCACCTGATTTCGCCATCAATGCTGAACAGTTACTGAATAGCCTGCATAAGCACCCTGAACTTGAGATAGCGTCGCGTCAGGCTTCTGTCGCCCAGGCTAACGCGGACGAGGCTCGTGCCGCCAAGAAGCCGGACTGGGCTTTAACTCTGGCTTATATGAATCGTGAAGAATTCAGTGACATGGCGATGCTACAGGTCAATGTGGACCTGCCATTGTTCAGCCGGTCGCGCCAGGGGCCTCGCATTGCCTCGGCGGAAGCTGAGTGGCAAGCACTGGAATCTCGTGCAGAGGCGGTACGTCGCGAACATGAAGCGATGCTGCAGAGCGATCTGGCCGAATATGAACGCCAGGAACGCACGCTTGCCCGGCAACGGGAGCGACTGGTGCCTCTGGCAAAAGAGAAAGTGGGACTGGCTAGGGCAGCTTGGCGCGGCGGTGATGGCAGTTTGGCCGATCTTGTACGGGCACGTAGCGAATGGCTGGACGCCAAACTGAAAGAAATTGATCTCAGCGGGCAGTATGACCAGCAGGCAGCCGCCCTCCATTTTACCTACGACCACCACGGCATGGTGGGCGAGGAGCAAGATGATGAACATTAAACGCAATGCCTTGATCGGTTTGGCTGCCTCGCTGTTGTTGTTAGCCGGAATATATTTGGGCCGTTACGTCACCCCTTCGCAGAGCAGTATATCGATGGCGATGGACAGCGGTGAAACCAACAGCAAAGCGGATGAAAAGGAAGTGCTGTACTGGTATGACCCTATGTATCCCCAGCAGCACTTTGACGAGCCCGGGCCCTCACCTTTCATGGATATGGAGTTGGTGCCCCGTTATGCCAATGGTGGTGATGATAGCGATCAGCCAACGGTCCGTATTGATGCAGCCATGGTACAAAATCTGGGAATTCGCAGTGCCTCGGTGGTCGTGGCTCAGTCACAATCTCAGCTTGATGTCACGGGGTTGATTGCTTACAACGACCGCGCCCTGACACGCCTGCAAAGCCCCGCGCCTTCCTTCGTAGACAAGGTCTGGCCTCTGGCTGAGGGCGACACCATCTCCAGTGGTCAGCCGCTGATGCAATTGAGAGTTCCGGCCTGGACTGGAGCTCAGCATGAATGGCTGGCCGTGCTCGGCAGCGGCAACAACGAACTGATCGTCGCCGGGCGGGAGCGCCTGTTGTCATTGGGCATGCCTGCATCCCTGATCCGAAGTATTGAACGCCAACGTAAACCGCTGGAAACCTGGACGGTGACAGCTCCGCATGATGGCGTGATACGCAGTCTCAATGCTCGTGCTGGCATGACGCTGTCGGCCGGTGCTCCCGTGGCGGAGATTCAGTCACTCAACCCCGTGTGGGTGGAGATAGCAGTCCCGGAACGCCAATTGGGGCAAGTCAGTAGTGGTAACGCTGTTGACGTGACCGTTCAAGGAGTGAAGCCAGCACTGCGTGAGGGGCAAGTTGCCGACATTCTGCCTCTGGTGGATCAGTCCAGCCGAACTGTGCCGGTGCGAGTGACCTTGTCCAATGACGAGGGTGATCTGCGTCCGGGCATGAGCGCTCAGGTACGCATTCATGGCGAAGCCACACAGAAAGCATTGGCCGTACCAACCGCAGCCTTATTGCATACAGGAAAGCGCAGCCTGGTGATGCTTGATGAGGGGGAGGGTCGATATCGTCCGCAGGCAGTGTTGCCGGGGGGCGAGCTGGGAGACCAAACGCTGATCCTGGCAGGGCTGAAGGAAGACCAGAAGGTGGTTGTCAGTGGTCAGTTCCTGCTCGATTCCGAAGCCAGCCTGCAAGGCATTGCCGTTCAGGAGCTGGCTATGTCAGATGAGACGGAAATGATGAACGCACTGCACTATGCCGAAGGTGTTGTCGAGCAACTGAATGGCAGCAAAATAATGCTGGACCATGGCCCTTTCAAGAGCTTGTCCATGCCTGCCATGACCATGCGTTTTAACCTGGCGAATGAACAAGTAGGCAAAGGGATATCGGTAGGTGATCGCGTGCGCATTGGCATTCGTGATACAGACAAAGGGTTGATTGTGGAGCGCCTAGAAAAGCAGGTGGCGGAACAAAAAGACACCCAAGTGAATTCGTTGCATTACGCCGAGGGGGTTATCGAGGGGCTATCCGACGGCAAGGTCAAGCTTAAACACGGTCCTTTTAAGACGCTCGGTATGCCTGGCATGACCATGCGCTTTCGTCTTGCCAGCGAACAGGTGGCCAGCGATATAGCAGTGGGCGATCGTGTGCGCGTCGGCGTCAAAGATACCGATAATGGCTTGACTGTGGTGTCTCTCGACAAACAGGAGGTTGCACCATGATCGCTACCCTGATTCGCTGGTCGTTGGCTAACCGATTTTTGGTGCTGCTGGCGACGCTGTTCATGAGTGCGTGGGGAATCTGGTCTATCAACAATACCCCCGTAGATGCTTTACCGGATCTGTCCGATGTACAGGTGATTATCCGCACCAGTTACCCAGGTCAGGCACCGCAGCTGGTGGAAAAACAGGTTACCTATCCACTTGCCACCACCATGCTGGCCGTGCCAGGTGCGCGCACAGTACGTGGTTACTCGTTCTTCGGTGATAGTTATGTTTACGTGTTGTTTGAAGATGGTACCGACTTGTATTGGGCACGCTCACGGGTGTTGGAATACCTTAGTCAGGTCCAGTCTGAATTGCCGCGTACAGCACGACCATCACTTGGGCCAGACGCTACCGGTGTCGGCTGGATTTATCAGTACGCATTGATCGATCGCACCGGCCAGCATGATCTATCGCAGCTAACCTCGATACAGGACTGGTTTCTAAAATACGAGCTGCAGACTCTGCCTGACGTTGCAGAAGTGGCAACCATAGGCGGCATGGTACGTGAGTATCAGGTAGTCCCTGACCCGGTCAAACTCGCCAGCCATGGGATCAGTCATCAACAAGTACGCAAGGCGATAGAACAAGCTAACCAGGAAACCGGGGGAGCAGTGCTGACGCTGGGCGAAGCGGAGTTCATGGTGCGCTCCAGTGGCTACCTTCAGTCACTCGAGGATTTCCGAAAAATCCCACTAAAACTGGTTGATGGAGTGCCAGTACAGCTTGGAGATGTGGCGCAGATTCGCCTTGGTCCGGAGATGCGGCGTGGTATTGCCGAGCTGGACGGTGAAGGGGAAGTCGTCGGCGGGGTCGTCATTCTGCGTTCAGGCAAGAACGCCCGCGCCGTGCTATCTGCCGTGCATGAGCGACTTGAGACACTGCGGGAAAGCTTGCCGGAAGGGGTTGAGATCGTCACCACCTATGATCGAAGTGAGCTGATTGATCGAGCGGTAACAAACCTCAGTTACAAATTGATTGAAGAGTTCATTGTAGTTGCACTGGTGTGCGTATTGTTTCTTGGCCATTTGCGTTCGTCACTGGTGGCCATCATTTCCCTACCGCTGGGAATCCTTGCTGCCTTTATTGTGATGCGTTACCAGGGCATCAATGCCAATATCATGTCGCTTGGCGGCATTGCTATCGCTATCGGCGCGATGGTGGATGCAGCAGTGGTGTTAATCGAGAACGCTCACAAGAAAATTGAGATTTGGCATCGGGATAACCCAGGGCAATCTCTGACTGGTAATGCGCATTGGCGAGTCATAGAGCAAGCAGCTGTCGAAGTGGGGCCGGCGCTGTTCTTCTCGTTGCTAATTATTACCTTGTCGTTTATTCCTGTCTTTACCTTGGAAGCACAGGAAGGGCGGCTATTTGGCCCACTGGCATTTACCAAAACCTGGGCTATGGCGGCGGCAGCCGGCCTATCGGTGACATTGGTTCCACTGTTAATGGGGTACTGGATTCGGGGAAAGATACCTTCCGAGGAAAGTAATCCAATCAGTCGCTTTTTGATTAGTTGTTATCAACCCGCACTAGAGCGAGTCTTGGCGTGGCCGAAAACCACCTTGCTGGTTGCCGGTTTAGTTTTTGTTACCGCCTTTTGGCCGCTAAGTCAGCTTGGTGGTGAATTTTTGCCACCGCTGGATGAGGGCGATTTGCTGTATATGCCAAGTGCCTTACCAGGCTTGTCAGCACAAAAAGCTACCGAGCTTCTACAGCAGACCGATCGGTTGATCAAAACGGTGCCTGAGGTGGAGCAGGTGTTCGGCAAGGCGGGGCGTGCGCGGACAGCGACTGACCCTGCACCATTGACGATGTTTGAAACCACCATCCGTTTCAAACCCAAGGACCAATGGCGTGAAGGCATGACAACGGAGAAACTTGTCGAAGAGCTGGACCGTATTGTACGCGTGCCTGGACTGGCAAATATCTGGATTCCTCCGATACGCAATCGTATCGACATGCTTGCCACTGGCATCAAGAGCCCAATTGGCATCAAAGTAGCGGGTAATGACCTAGAGATCATTGACCAGGTGAGTCGTCAAATCGAACAGGTAGCCAAACAAGTACCCGGTGTTTCCTCAGCATTGGCTGAACGGTTGACTGGTGGTCGTTATGTGGATATCGATATTCGGCGTGGCATTGCGGCTCAGTATGGCCTCAACATCGCGGATATTCAGTCGGTGGTCAGTGGTTTGATTGGTGGTGAAAACATCGGTGAGACAGTGGAAGGGCTGGAGCGTTACCCGATCAGCCTTCGATATCCTCGCGAGTGGCGCGACACGGTGCATCGCTTACGCGATTTGCCCATAGTCACTCCCGAAGGAAAACAAATTACCCTCGGAACCGTGGCGGATATCAAGATTACCGATGGGCCGCCGATGTTAAAAAGTGAGAATGGCCGACTGTCTGGGTGGGTGTATATCGATGTTCGGGGGCGTGACCTGGCCTCGGTAGTGGATGATCTACGTGCCTCAGTGAATGATGGAGTCAGGTTGCCAGAGGGGGTCAGCTTGTCCTTTGCCGGTCAGTTCGAGTTCCTGGAGCGGGCCAATGCGAGGCTAAAAGTGGTGGTACCGGCGACCTTACTGATTATTTTCGTACTGTTATTCCTGACCTTTCGCCGTGT
>NZ_JBEDTC010000004.1:0-108528 GCF_040118815.1 Alcanivorax sp. | reverse complement strand
TTTGCCTGACGACCATAGAATGTTGGAACCACCTGATCCCATGCCGAACTCAGAAGTGAAACGACATATCGCCGATGGTAGTGTGGGGTTTCCCCATGTGAGAGTAGGTCATCGTCAGGCTCTTAAATACAAAAAAAGCCCCCTAGCATAATGCGCTAGGGGGCTTTTTTTGTATTTGATTCGCTGCGCTCACCCTTCGGGCCAGCCTGAAAAACGGCTGTTCGGCTTCGCAAGCGAAGCACGTGGATACGGTAATTAATTTTCCCTACCTTGCGGCAAGGCCACCATGTGACAAGCAGTGCTCCGCAGGAGCAAGCTTGGTGCGCCGAAGGCGTCCCGCAGGGATGACGAGCATGCTCGTCACACACTGTAGGTCATCGTCAGGCTCTTAAAGAAACAAAGAACCCTCGTCGCGCAAGCGTCGGGGTTTTTTTGCGTTCGGGCTGGGCAGAATCGTGCTCTGTGTCACCACCAGGCACTGCTAGGCCCCCACACCCTCCCTGTAATACCCTTGCCAAAAAGACCCGCCGCTGATCGTTTCTTCTGAGTGTGTCAGTTCGAGGCAGCGTTAGGGCGACGGCCTTTCGCTATGATGCAGTATGTATGGTTTTAGGTTCGGGCCCTAAGTCGCAACCCTCTGCTTATTCATAAGATGCTCTTTTTTATTGTGTAAGCGATTTTAATTTGAATAAGTTTTCCTTCTTTATCTGTTCTGCGTTAGAGCTAAAGCGTAGACAGTGCGCAATTCGGGATCAGCTCTCTGAATTTAGTTCACATCGAGTTAATAAATGTTTTGCTTTAAACACGCTTTATTCGGGGGCTTTCTGTCTTTATTCTTGTTGCTGTGCCATTGGGTATCCCTAAGGTAAACAAGCGTTTACCGTTCGTTCGGTAGCTTGGAAAGGCTCCATTGCTGGGAGCGAAAGTGGTATGGTTGAGCCTTGCTGCTTTGGCTTGGTAGCGGAAGTGATCTGCTTGACAGCGTTTGGCTGGTGGCTTGCCGGGAAGATGTTTCATCTGCCCGGCCATCGCTAACAGAATCCGCAGGTTCGGTCCGCACCGGTTTGCCATTGAGCAGTCTGTTTCTTTGAATTTTGGACTCGGGAAAGGTTGAAGATTATGACAACAGAAAAAAGTGCGCTAACTCCATTGCAAGCGCTGGCTCAGCGCTGCTCACAGCACGGTGATGCAGTGGCGTTTGTTCAGCCCCTGGGTGGCGGTAAGCTGCGTGAGTATACGTGGAAGCAAGTGGATGAAGAGGCGCGTAAAATTGCTGCCTACCTGCAGTCCCAGGGGATGCAGAAAGGCGATCACGTTGCGTTGGTGTCCAAGAACTGTGCGGAATGGATTATCACTGACGTGGCAATCTGGATGGCCGGTGGCGTCAGTGTTCCCCTTTACCCGACGCTGGTGGCCGAGACGGTGCGTCAGATCATGGAGCACAGTGAGTCCAAGTTCCTCTTTGTTGGCAAGCTTGACGACTGGGACATGATGAAGGCCGGTGTGCCAGAAGGGGTCGCACAAATCGCATTGAGCCTGGCGCCTGAAGATGCCCTGCAGGCGTTCCCGAAATGGCCGGACATTATTCGTGATACGGCGCCGTTGGCGGATGTGAATGTGCCGGATCTCAGCGATCTGGCAACCATCGTTTATACCTCTGGCACCACCGGGATGCCAAAGGGCGTGATGCACGACTTTGCGAGTCTTTCCACTGTCGGTGAGAAGATGATCAAGGTGTACGATCTTAAGCCCGACGAGCGTATGATTTCTTATTTGCCTCTGTCTCATGTGGCTGAGCGCGTGGCAGTCGAAATCGCCGTGCTGTATGTCGGTAATAAAATCTTTTTTGCCGAGTCTCTGGATACCTTTGGCGAAGATATCAAGCGGGCACAGCCAACCATATTTTTTGCGGTGCCGCGTATCTGGTCCAAGTTTTACCAGAAGGCCTCTGAGGCCGTGCCACCGAAGAAACTCAATCGGTTGCTTAAGGTTCCTTTCCTCAACAAGATCATCAAGAAAAAAGTGCTTGGTGCCATGGGCCTGGATGAATGCCGCATTGCGCTGTCCGGAGCTGCTGCGTTGTCACCGGAAATTATTACCTGGTTTAAGAAACTGGATCTGGAAATTCTCGAAGTCTACGGTATGACCGAAAACTTGGCTTGGTCTCACACCACGGAAGTGGGTGACCAGCAAATCGGTTGGGTTGGGACGCCGAATGATGGTGTGGAATGCCGTATTGGCGAGAGTGGCGAAATCCTGGTGCGCAGCTTGGGTAATATGAAGGGTTACTACAAGCAGCCAGAAAAGACAGCGGAAGATCTGACCGAAGGCGGTTGGTTGCGCACGGGTGATGTGGGTGAGGTTGACGGTAAGGGTCGCTTGCGCATCACTGGTCGCGTGAAAGAGATTTTTAAAACTGAAAAAGGCAAGTATGTCGCGCCGGCGCCGATTGAGAACCGTCTGTCGACGATGCCGGGTCTCGAGTTGGCCTGTGTGGTCGGGCAAGGAATGGGGCAGCCGGTTGCCTTGCTTAACATTACTCCGGAAGAGCAGGAGCGTTTGAGCAAAGGCAGTGAGAAAGAGCACTTCACCAAGGAGCTGGAGAAGCTTCTCGCTCGAGTAAATGAAGTGCTGGATCCTCACGAGCGTATGACGACCTTGATCGTGTGCAAGGATGCCTGGAATGTCGAGAATAACCTGATCACCCCGACACTGAAGCTGAAGCGCAACGAAATCGAAAAGCGTTACGGCGATGATATTGTTCAGTGGTCCAAGACGCGCGGGGTTGTTTGGGAGGCTTGAGCGCGATGAAAGAGGCGGACCAGTCATTGGTCCGTCTTCTCGCCGACGGAAATTTTCGTTCAGGTTCAGAGCTTGGGGATGTGTTGGGTATTTCCCGGGCCGGGGTCTGGAAGCGTGTCCAGCGCTTGGCAGATTTTGGCCTCACTCTGGAATCCGTGAAGGGCAAAGGTTACCGGCTGGCCCAGCCGCTGGAGTTGATCGACTCGGATATTGTGCAGCGCCGCTTGGGCGGGGCTGCGGACCTCCACTATCAGTGGGTCACCGGCTCCACCAATGCGGATGCCCTTGCATTTGAGGGGCCTGTCTCCCGTCCCCAAGTGTTTGTCACCGAATGCCAGTTGGCTGGTCGCGGTCGCCGCGGCCGGGCCTGGCAATCTCCGTTCGCCGCGAATCTCTATGTTTCCATTCGGTTCACGTTACGTGGTGGCTTTGCCGCGTTGGGTGGGTTGAGTTTAGCTGTTGGTGTGGCTGTTGCCGAGGCATTGCGCGAGCTTGAGCCCGCCCTGCCAATTGCGCTCAAATGGCCCAATGACCTTTTGGTTGATGGCGCCAAGATTGGTGGTGTGTTGATCGAGCTTGCGGGCGAGATGGATGGGCGTGTAGATGTGGTTATCGGCGTGGGGCTCAATGGCCGGATGACGGCGGGCCAGGCTGATGCCATTGATCAGCGCTGGGTCGATTTGGCGGCTGTATTACCGCAGATGCCATCGCGCACGGATCTCACCAGCCTGGTGATTGCCCGGTTACTGGGTATGTTGCCGCTTTTCGAGAGCGATGGATTTGACGCGTTTGCGGACTCGTTCGCTCAGCTTGATGCGGTATCCGGCAAGAATGTGGTTGTCAGGGCCGTGGATCAGGAGCTCGTTGGTGTTGCTGCTGGGGTGGCCTCTGATGGGGCGCTATTGCTGAAAACAAAAGATGGGCTGCGCTCCCTGTACGGCGGAGAAGTGAGTTTGAGAATCCAATGAAGCTGTTTGTTGATGTGGGCAATACCGCCATGAAGTGGCGTTACTGCGACGGCGCAACGGTGCATCAGGGTGGCTGCCGCCATGAGCGCGAATGGTCGCGAGTGGTGGATGTCATGTTGGTGGGAGCGGGGCGGTCACCTGATGAAATATGGATCGCGTCTGTCGCCGGACCGGAGGCTGATGCAGTGATTGCCTCTTGTCTTGCGGATCTTACTGGCTGCCTGCCCCGGTTTTATTATTCCTGCCAGTCTGATTTTGGGGTGCGTAGCTGTTATCCGGATCCGAGAAAGCTGGGCGTCGATCGCTGGGTTGCGATGATTGAAGGCTTTCAGCGCTACGGGGCGTCAATCATTGTCGATTGCGGCAGTGCGTTGACCATCGATGCTGTAGATGGGCGTGGCGACTTTCTGGGTGGGTACATTGTGCCAGGGCTTGGCATGTTGCGCGGCGCCTTGCTGCGCGATACCTCCGATGTACATATTGAGCCGGGAACGGCACGGCTGCAGCTCGGGCAGTCTACCGGCGAATGTGTCCATAACGGACTCTTGCGCATGTCTGTGGCCTTTGTCACGGAGGTGGTGGTTGAACTGCGCCAAGTGCTTGATGATACTAGCAAAGTGCTCGTCACGGGCGGCGATGCGCCGGAATTGATTGGATCGTTTCCGTTTGCCTTTCAGCACGCACCGGATCTGGTCCTGGATGGGCTGGAGCGAGTGGCGGCACGACAACAATAAATAATGGGGGAACACCTGTGCGGTGGATATTCTACAGTTTGCTGGTAATCAATCTGGTCTACGTGGGGGTTCAGTTAACTAAGTCGTTGGCCCCTGAGCCTCCTTCGTTGCGCTTGCGGGTGTCTCAGGCTGCGGCGGGCGGCGAGCGCTTGCAGTTACTTGCGGATAGTCCTCAGCCGCAGAGTGTGCCGGCAGCGAGCGTGTCCGGTGGGAGCTTGTGTCCGGTGGTGGGGCCATGGGAAAGCCGTGAACAGGCAGAGGCTGGCGCAGTGCAGCTCAACGCTATTGGGCTGCCGGGGCGGGTGCGGGGGTTGAGCGTGCAAAAAGACCGCCTTAACTGGGTTTATTTGCCTCCTTATGAGGATAGAGAGCGAGCACTGCGGGTGCTGAGAGAATTGCAGGATCACGGTGTGGACAGCTTTATCGTCAAGGAGGGAGGGGACGCCAATGCCATTTCGCTGGGGTACTTCTCCAGTTCTGAGTCTGCAGAAGGGCTGCGATTGAAGATGCAGAATGCAGGCTATCCGGCGTTTGTCCGTGAAACGGCCCGAGATGTGACCGAATATTGGGTTTACCTGGCTGACACAAGGCCTGAAGAAAATGCCGACTTGAAGGTGTTTCTCGAAGGAAATCAGTCGCTTGGTACCGACAAGGTTTCTTGCTACTGATTGAGTGCGCAATTATTAGGCGTTTGATGTCTAAGTGGATTGCGTCCCCCCATACCTTTCTATAGAATTCGCAACCCTTGTGAGCTGGCGTAGCTCAGTTGGTAGAGCAGCTGATTTGTAATCAGCCGGTCGGGGGTTCGACTCCTCTCGCCAGCTCCAATTTTTAAACGCTTGGTAACTACTTGAAAACAAGTTGACAAGTTGTTGAAGCGTAAAGAGAATGTAGGCCCTTTTCTGGAGGGGTTCCCGAGTGGCCAAAGGGATCAGACTGTAAATCTGACGCGAAAGCTTCGGAGGTTCGAATCCTCCCCCCTCCACCAGATAAGTTGATTTCGCCACGCAGCATGAGCGGCGCAGCGAAATCAAAAGCCGGATTGCTGGAAGGCAAAACAAGGTTAGCGGGTATAGTTCAAAGGTAGAACCTCAGCCTTCCAAGCTGATGATGCGGGTTCGATTCCCGCTACCCGCTCCAATCCGGAGAGGTTTGGTCGCCGCTAAGGTGGCATGAAGGTTATGCTCATGTAGCTCAGTAGGTAGAGCACACCCTTGGTAAGGGTGAGGTCACCGGTTCAAATCCGGTCATGAGCTCCAATTTCCGGGCCCGGGTATATCCTGGGTCCGGCTTCATGTGTCTTGATGGTGCCAAGGTGGTCTGCGCGAATGAGCTGCAGTCCTTAAATGTGACTTTATCGGGTGTATGCGCGCCATATGGCGAGAAAGCACAGCCAAGTTAAGAGGTGAAGAGTCGTGGCAAAGGAAAAGTTTGAACGTAATAAACCGCACGTAAACGTAGGCACCATTGGTCACGTTGACCATGGTAAAACCACCCTGACTGCCGCGCTGACACGCGTATGTGCAGAAGTATGGGGCGGTAGCGCCATTGCTTTCGATGGTATTGATAATGCCCCGGAAGAGCGTGAGCGTGGTATTACCATCGCGACCTCACACGTAGAGTACGATTCTCCGACTCGTCACTACGCCCACGTAGACTGCCCCGGTCACGCTGATTATGTGAAAAACATGATCACCGGTGCCGCGCAGATGGACGGCGCAATCCTGGTATGTTCCGCAGCTGACGGCCCCATGCCGCAGACTCGCGAGCACATCCTGCTGTCCCGTCAGGTTGGCGTACCTTTCATCGTTGTGTTCCTGAACAAAGCGGACATGGTTGACGATGAAGAGCTGCTCGAGCTGGTAGAAATGGAAGTGCGTGAGCTGCTGAGCGACTACGACTTCCCGGGTGACGATACTCCGATCATCAAGGGTTCAGCCCTGAAAGCACTGGAAGGTGATACCAGCGAAATCGGTATGCCTGCCGTGCAGAAACTGGTTGAGTGCCTGGACGAATACATTCCGGAGCCGGAGCGTGCCGTTGATCAGCCGTTCCTGATGCCGATCGAAGACGTATTCTCCATCTCTGGTCGCGGTACTGTGGTAACTGGCCGTGTAGAGCGTGGCATCATCAAGGTGGGTGAAGAGCTGGAAATCGTGGGTATCCACGATACCACCAAGACCACCTGTACCGGTGTTGAGATGTTCCGCAAGCTGCTGGACGAAGGTCGCGCTGGTGAGAACGTTGGTGTTCTGCTGCGTGGTACCAAGCGTGATGAAGTTGAGCGTGGCCAGGTACTGGCCAAGCCGGGCTCCATCAAGCCGCACACCAAGTTCGTTGCTGAGGTTTATGTCCTGAGCAAAGACGAAGGTGGTCGTCACACTCCGTTCTTCAACGGCTACCGTCCGCAGTTCTACTTCCGTACGACTGACGTGACAGGTGCATGTACTCTGCCGGAAGGTACCGAAATGGTAATGCCGGGCGATAACGTGCAGATGGACGTTGAGCTGATCGCTCCGATCGCCATGGAAGACGGCCTGCGCTTCGCGATTCGCGAAGGTGGCCGTACCGTTGGTGCCGGCGTGGTAGCTAAAATCACCGAGTAAGTCTTTCGGTGATAAAGGGTGGCGGGCAGGCCCGCCACCCTGTTTTGTTTCAGGTTTAAAGAGTTACAGGCCAGTAGTTCAATTGGTAGAGCACCGGTCTCCAAAACCGGCTGTTGGGGGTTCGAGTCCCTCCTGGCCTGCCAATTTTCCCAAAACTGCCACTCGGGTGGTGGGGTGCATCGTCAGATGAGCGAGAAAACAGAAGCGCGTTCCGGCTCTGCCGCCTTTGAGGCGGTGAAGTGGTTGTTGGTTGTGGGGTTTGTTGCTGCGGCCGTAGTGGGCAATAGCTATTTCTCCGACCAGGCGACCCTGTATCGGGCGATCGGTGTTGTTGCTGTTTCTCTGGTGGCGGTGTTTGTTGCTCTGCAGACTGAGCAGGGCAAAGCGTTCAACCAGTTGCGCAAGGATTCGCTGGTCGAGCTGCGCAAGATTGTGTGGCCGACGCGTCAGGAAACCTTGCAGACCACGCTGATTGTTTTGGTCTTTGTTGTGATTGTGGCCCTGTTGCTGTTTGTGCTCGACTGGATTCTCGGTGGGCTCATGTCCTGGGTTATTGGCTAAGGGGTAAGCATGGCAAAGCGCTGGTACGTAGTACACGCCTATTCAGGTTTCGAGAAATACGTAAAACGTGCTCTTGAGGAGCGCGTTAATTTGCGTTCTATGGAAGAGCTTTTTGGCGAGATCTTGGTGCCCACAGAAGAAGTTGTGGAAATCAAGGGCGGCCAAAAGCGCAGGTCAGAGCGTAAGTTCTTTCCAGGTTATGTTCTGGTGCAAATGGAGATGTGTGATGACTCCTGGCACCTGATCAAAGAAACCCCGAAAGTCATGGGTTTCATTGGTGAGGATCCGAAGAATCCGGGTCGTGTTTCGCCGATTACCCAGAAAGAGGCTGATGCTATTCTGCGTCGCATGGATGATGCGGTTGAGAAGCCGAAGCCGAAAACATTGTTTGAGGCTGGTGAAGTGGTGCGTGTTAATGACGGGCCCTTTGCTGACTTCAATGGTGTGATTGAAGAAGTGAATTACGAGAAAAGCCGTTTGCAGGTGGCTGTGATGATCTTTGGTCGGTCTACACCGGTAGAGCTGGAGTTCGGTCAGGTCGAAAAAACCTGATTGATAACAGTGGATAAATTAGGGTGCCCTGGTCGCTGTAAAGGTGGCCGGGGCGTTTTGACAACCTGAGGGGAGCCCGTCATAGGCGCGGCGTTTGCACCCAAGGAGTCTTAAAATGGCGAAGAAAGTACAGGCCTACATCAAGCTGCAGGTTGCAGCGGGTAAGGCTAATCCGTCACCGCCGGTTGGTCCCGCTCTGGGTCAGCACGGTGTAAACATTATGGAGTTCTGTAAGGCGTTTAACGCCCAGACTCAACAGCTGGATGCCGGTGCGCCGGTTCCGGTCGTGATTACCGTTTACAGCGATCGCTCCTTTACCTTCACCATGAAGACGCCGCCGGCAGCTTACCTGTTGAAGAAAGCTGCTGGCATCAAGAGCGGTTCCGGTGAGCCGAACACCAAGAAAGTGGGCAAGGTAACCCGTGCGCAGCTGGAAGAGATCGCCAAGGCTAAAGAGCCGGATCTGACCGCTGCGGATCTGGATGCCGCTGTGCGCACTATCGCGGGTTCTGCCCGTTCCATGGGCCTGGATGTGGAGGGTTAACCAATGGCTAAACTGTCTAAGCGTAACCGTGCCATCCGCGAGAAAATTGAAGCGGGTAAGTTGTACCCGGTTGAGGAAGCGGTCGCCCTGCTGGCTGAACTTTCTGCCGTGAAATTCAAAGAGTCTGTGGACGTGGCGGTGAACCTGGGTGTTGACCCGCGTAAATCCGACCAAAACGTTCGTGGTGCTTCTGTGCTGCCCCATGGTACCGGCAAAACGGTACGTGTTGCCGTGTTTGCTCAAGGCGCGAAAGCCGAAGAAGCGAAAGAAGCCGGTGCGGACGTTGTCGGTTTTGACGACTTGGCCGAGAAGGTTCAGGCGGGCGAGCTCGACTTTGACGTGGTGATTGCTTCCCCGGACGCCATGCGCGTTGTCGGCAAGCTGGGCACCATTTTGGGTCCGCGCGGTTTGATGCCGAACCCGAAAGTTGGCACCGTGACTCCTGACGTTGCCCAGGCGGTGAAAAACGCCAAGGGTGGCCAGGTGCGTTACCGTACCGATAAGGGCGGTATCATTCACTGCACCGTCGGTCAGGTGGGTTTCGACTCCAATGCCATCAAAGAAAACGTGGAAGCGTTGATCGCTGACCTGAAAAAGGCCAAGCCATCTTCCGCTAAAGGGGCTTTCTTCAAGAAAGTGACCTTGTCCACCACCATGGGTCCGGGTCTGTCCATCGATCCTGCATCTCTGGCGATGTAAGAAGTTTCGATCCTGTCGCAAGACAGGATCAAAAGGGCTTTGATCCCGGCGGCGCGTCTCTTGCAGTGAGCGGCGCCGGGGCGTCAAAGACCGCAGGTTTCCGGTGCGTTTTGGTGTCTGCCTTTATGAGGTAAGTAAGCCGCCGGAATTAAGGGGTAACCGCCTGCGCAGGCGCGGTAGTTGTTTCCTGATTTGTTCAGGTTGTGGCTCCGCGATAATAGCCGGGAAACCGGCTCTGGCGACCGCCTCGAAATCAGATTGCAGTCGATTTTGACGGTTAATGTTTGTGAATCCAGGAGGTACATCATGCCTTTGAATCTGGAGGACAAACGAGCGATTGTTGCTTCGGTTAATGCTATTGCTACTGAAGCGCTGTCTGCTGTGGTTGCTGACTATCGTGGTCTCACTGTTTCTCAGATGACTGAGTTGCGTAGTAAGGCCCGTGAAACCGGCGTGTACCTGAAAGTAGTACGGAACACGTTGGCGAAGTTCGCCGTGAAAGACACAGAATTTGAGTGTCTGAACGATGCACTGGTTGGCCCCACTGTTTTGGCTTTTTCCCAGGATGATCCGGGCGCTGCTGCTCGCCTCATCAAGGATTTCGCCAAAGACCATGACGCGCTGGAAGTAAAAGCTCTGGCCGTGGGTGGCGTAACTTATGGTGCACAGGATATCGATGTCCTCGCCAAGTTGCCGACTCGCGACGAAGCAATTTCTCAGCTCATGTCCGTTATGCAGGCCCCGGTGGCCAAGTTTGTTCGTACCCTCAACGAGGTGCCTGGCAAATTTGTTCGCACGGTTGCTGCAGTCAAGGACCAGAAACAGAGTGCTGCCTGATTTTTCAGGTTGCGTAACTACCCGATCCAATCGGATCACCCACGGGGTGATTTAGGAGATTGAAAATGGCCGTTTCCAAAGAAGATATCCTCAGCGCTATCGCTGATATGAGTGTTATGGATCTCGTTGAACTGATCGAGACCATGGAAGAGAAGTTCGGCGTTACCGCCGCTGCTGCTGTTGCTGCTGCTCCTGCAGCCGCTGGTGGTGAAGCTGCTGCCGCTGAAGAGCAAACCGAGTTTGACGTTGTTCTGACCGGTTTCGGTGACAAGAAAGTTGGCGTGATCAAGGCTGTCCGTGAAGTGACTGGCCTGGGTCTGAAAGAAGCCAAAGAGCTGGTAGAAAGCGCTCCCGCTCCTGTTAAGGAAGGCGCTACTAAAGACGAAGCCGAAGAGATCAAGAAAAAGATCGAAGAGGCTGGCGGCGCTGCCGAGCTCAAGTAAGCGCATTAGCGCTATGTCTTTCCGCGGTTTCGCGGAAAGGCGCCGGCTGGCAGCTTTTTGGCTGCCAGCCTTTTGTCGTTTCTGTATGAAGGGTTTCATGCAGAAATATCACCACAGGGTGATAGGTCAACAGCTGAGGAACGCAGATGGCATACTCATTCACTGAGAAAAAGCGGATCCGCAAAGATTTCGGCAAGCTTCCGAAAGTTATGGAGGTGCCTTATCTCCTGGCGATACAGCTCGATTCTTACCGTAAATTCCTGCAGCAGGATAAGAGCGCAGAAGAACGCCTGGAAGAAGGTCTGGAAGCCGCTTTCCGATCGGTATTCCCGATCGCCAGTTATTCAGGAAATGCAGCGCTGGAGTATGCCGGCTACGAGTTCGGCAAACCCGTTTTTGATGTAAAAGAATGCATCATTCGCGGTACTACCTACGCGGCGCCATTGCGTGTGCGTATTCGTCTGGTGATTTACGATCGTGAATCATCCGGGGCGATCAAGGATATTCGTGAACAACAGGTCTACATGGGCGAAATTCCCCTGATGACCGAGAATGGTACCTTCGTTATCAATGGTACCGAACGTGTAATCGTGTCTCAGCTGCACCGGTCTCCCGGTGTGTTCTTCGACCACGATAAAGGCAAGACTCACTCTTCAGGCAAGCTGCTCTATTCTGCCCGGGTGATTCCTTACCGTGGTTCCTGGCTGGACTTCGAATTCGATCCCAAAGACCAGGTCTTTGTACGGATCGACCGTCGCCGCAAACTGCCGGCGACTATCCTGCTGCGTGCGTTGGGGTATACCTCTGACGAAGTGTTGGAGATGTTCTTCGACACAAACGAAATCGCAGTGGAAGACGGCATTTACCGCATGAAGCTGGTGCCGGAGCGTTTGCGTGGTGAAACCGCAACCTTCGAAATTCTGGCGGACGGTGAAGTCGTTGTGGAGCGTGGTCGTCGTATTACCGCGCGCCATATTCGCCAGTTGGAAAAAGCCAACATCGAATACCTGGAAATCCCGGCTGAATACCTGCAGGGCAAATACCTGGCGAAGACGATTGTCGACCAGGATACCGGTGAAGTCGTGGTGGAGTGTAATACCGAGCTGACCGCGGAAACGCTGGAAAAGCTGGATCAGGCCGGCATTGCCGACTTTGAAACGCTTTACACGAATGACTTGGATAACGGCCCGTTCATTGCCGACACCTTGCGTGCTGATCCGACCCGCACTCCGCTTGAGGCGCTGGTCGAAATCTATCGCATGATGCGTCCCGGTGAGCCGCCGACCAAAGAGTCGGCCGAAAACCTGTTCAAGAACCTGTTCTTCACCGACGAGCGCTATGATCTGTCTGGCGTTGGCCGCATGAAGTTCAATCGTCGTCTGGGTCGTGAAGACGAAACAGGCCCGGGCATCCTCTACGATGGTCGCTACTTCAGCAATCGCTCTGATGAGGAAGGCAAGCAGTACTTTGAGCAGATGGGCGGTGAAACCTCCGACATTATCGAGGTGCTGAGAACGCTGGTCGATATCCGCAACGGCAACGGTGTGGTCGATGATATTGACCACTTGGGTAACCGTCGTGTGCGTTCAGTGGGTGAAATGGCAGAGAACCAGTTCCGTGTGGGGCTGGTACGTGTCGAGCGTGCAGTCAAAGAGCGCCTGAGCCTGGCAGAATCCGAAGGCTTGATGCCGCAGGATTTGATTAACTCCAAGCCAGTTGCCGCTGCGGTGAAAGAGTTCTTTGGCTCTTCTCAGCTGTCCCAGTTCATGGATCAGAACAACCCGTTGTCTGAGGTGACCCACAAGCGTCGGGTTTCTGCGTTGGGCCCGGGTGGTCTGACCCGTGAGCGTGCCGGCTTTGAGGTGCGTGACGTTCACCCGACCCACTACGGTCGTGTGTGTCCGATCGAAACCCCTGAAGGTCCAAACATCGGTCTGATTAACTCTCTGGCCACCTATGCCCGCGCCAATGAGTATGGCTTCCTGGAGTCGCCGTACCTGAAGGTGATTGATGGCAAGGTCAGCGAAGATATCGAATACCTGTCTGCGATCGAAGAGGCCGAGTGCGTAATCGCACAGATTGACGCGAAGATGAACGAAGACGGCAGTTTCGAAGAAGACTTCGTTACCGTGCGTCACCGTTACGAATTTACCGTGATGGAGCGAGACACCATTACTCATATGGATGTCTCTCCCCGTCAGGTGGTGTCTGTTGCGGCGTCCCTGATCCCGTTCCTCGAGCACGATGATGCGAACCGTGCCTTGATGGGTTCCAACATGCAGCGTCAGGCTGTGCCAACTCTGCGTGCGGACAAGCCGCTGGTAGGTACTGGTTTCGAGCGTCATGTTGCCCGTGACTCCGGCGTATGTGTGGTTGCGACCCGTGGCGGTATCGTCGATAAGGTCGATGCATCACGTATTATTGTTAAGGTTAATGACAGCGAAGTGAGCGAGGGTGAAGCAGGGGTAGATATCTACAACCTGACCAAGTACACCCGCTCCAACCAGAACACCTGCATCAATCAGCGTCCGCTGGTGAAAGTGGGTGATCGGGTTGCTGCCCGCGATATCATGGCTGATGGTCCTTCTGTGGACATGGGCGAATTGGCCCTGGGTCAGAACATGCGCGTGGCGTTCATGCCTTGGAATGGTTACAACTTCGAGGATTCCATCCTGATCTCCGAGAAGGTGGTGAAGGATGATCGATTCACTTCCATTCACATTCAGGAACTGACATGTATCGCCCGCGATACCAAGTTGGGTCCGGAAGAGATTACCGCTGATATCCCCAATGTGGGTGAAGCGGCGCTGTCCAAACTGGATGAGTCCGGCATTGTCTACATCGGTGCAGAAGTTGAAGCCGGTGACATTCTGGTGGGTAAGGTAACGCCAAAAGGTGAGACCCAGCTGACGCCTGAAGAAAAACTATTGCGTGCCATCTTCGGTGAGAAGGCCTCCGACGTTAAAGATACCTCTCAGCGTGTATCTTCTGGCGTAAAAGGCACCATCATCGATGTTCAGGTATTTACACGTGACGGTGTAGAGAAAGACGAACGCGCTCGTCAGATCGAGCAGGCTGCCCTAGAGCAGTTCCGCAAGGATCTGAAGGACGAGTACCGTATTCTCGAGGTGGATATTCTTGAGCGTCTGCGCACCGTAATGGTGGGTAAGAAGGTCAATGGCGGTGCTGGCTTCAAGCGCGGTGCTGAGATGACCGGTGAAATCCTGGATGGCCTCGATGCTGACAAGTGGTTCGAACTGCGTCCGGCTGACGATGATGTGGCCGAGCAACTTGAGCGTGCCCAGCAGTATCTGGAGCAGCACAAGAAAGAGCAGGACGAGCGCTACAAGGACAAGCAGGCCAAGATCTCCGGTGGTGATGATCTGGCTCACGGTGTCCTGAAAGTGGTCAAGGTTTACCTGGCAATCAAGCGTCGTATTCAACCCGGTGACAAGATGGCCGGCCGTCACGGTAACAAGGGTGTGATTTCCGTAATCATGCCTGAAGAAGATATGCCGCATGACGAGAACGGCGTGCCGGTGGATGTGGTATTGAACCCGCTGGGTGTACCGTCCCGTATGAACGTGGGGCAGATTCTTGAGACCCACCTGGGTTGGGCTGCCAAAGGTCTTGGTGAGCGGATCGGCGAAATGCTGGCCGAGCAGAAGAAGATTGCAGACATTCGCGTCTTTCTCGACAAGATCTACAATCAGGCCGGTGCCGGTGGCACTCCGGAAGATCTGGACAGCTTCAGCGATGACGAAATCATCGACTTGGCCAAGAACCTGGTGGGCGGTGTGCCCATGGCGACCGCGGTATTCGACGGTGCCAAAGAGTTCGAGATCAAAGAGCTTCTGGAGCTGGCAGGCCATGACCGTTCCGGTCAGGTGCAGTTGTGGGATGGTCGTACCGGTGAAGCCTTCGATCGCAAGGTCACCGTGGGCTACATGTACATGCTCAAGTTGAACCACCTGGTGGACGACAAGATGCATGCACGTTCCACTGGCTCCTACAGCCTGGTTACCCAGCAGCCGCTGGGTGGTAAGGCGCAGTTCGGTGGTCAGCGTTTCGGGGAGATGGAAGTGTGGGCGTTGGAAGCCTATGGCGCCGCTTACACCTTGCAGGAAATGCTCACTGTGAAATCCGATGATGTGAATGGCCGTACCCGCGTGTACAAGAACATCGTGGACGGTGACCACCGCATGGATCCGGGTATGCCGGAATCCTTCAACGTGTTGCTGAAGGAAATTCGTTCACTCGGTATCAATATCGAGCTGGAAAACGACTGAGGCAGTGGGCGCTGCCGGTTAATCGGCAGCGCCACTGTTACCCGGGTTTAGGAAAGAATCTAGAGCGAAAGCTCACTACGGAGGACTGGCCTTGAAAGACTTGCTGAATTTGCTCAAAAGTCAGGGACAAGTCACGGAGTTCGACAAGATCCGCATCGCGCTTGCGCCGCCGGATCTGATCCGCTCCTGGTCTTTTGGCGAAGTAAAAAAGCCTGAGACCATTAACTACCGCACGTTCAAGCCTGAGCGTGATGGTCTGTTTTGTGCGCGTATCTTTGGTCCGATCAAGGACTACGAATGCCTGTGCGGTAAGTACAAGCGTTTGAAGCATCGTGGCGTTATCTGTGAGAAGTGTGGCGTTGAAGTCACCCTGTCCAAGGTGCGTCGTGAGCGTATGGGCCATATCGAGCTGGCCAGCCCCACGGCTCACATTTGGTTCCTGAAGTCACTGCCGTCCCGCATTGGCCTGATGCTGGACATGACCCTGCGTGATATCGAGCGGGTCCTGTACTTCGAATCCTTTGTCGTGACCGAGCCGGGCATGACCACGCTGGAGCGTGGGCAGCTGCTTACCGATGAAGAATACTTCGACTCCCTGGAAGAGTTCGGTGACGAATTCGAAGCCAAGATGGGTGCCGAGGCTGTACAGCAGCTGCTAATGGAGCTGGATCTGGTTGAAGAGATCAAGATCCTGCGCGAGGAAGTGGAATCCACTAACTCCGATACCAAGCTGAAGAAGCTGTCCAAGCGCTTGAAGCTGATGGAAGCCTTCAAGGATTCTGGTAACGCGCCTGAGTGGATGATTCTCACGGTTCTGCCAGTCCTGCCGCCGGATCTGCGTCCTCTGGTACCACTGGATGGTGGCCGCTTCGCGACCTCCGACCTGAACGATCTGTACCGCCGTGTGATTAACCGGAACAACCGCCTCAAGCGTCTGTTGGACCTGAGTGCGCCGGACATCATCGTGCGTAACGAAAAGCGTATGCTGCAGGAATCTGTGGATGCGTTGCTCGATAACGGCCGTCGCGGCCGTGCCATTACCGGTTCCAACAAGCGTCCTCTGAAATCCTTGGCTGACATGATCAAGGGTAAGCAGGGCCGTTTCCGTCAGAACCTGTTGGGTAAGCGAGTTGATTACTCCGGTCGTTCCGTGATCGTGGTAGGTCCGACTCTGAAGCTGCACGAGTGTGGTCTGCCCAAGAAGATGGCGCTGGAATTGTTCAAGCCGTTCATCTTTGCCAAGCTGGAAGGTCGTGGTCTGGCGACCACCATCAAGGCGGCCAAGAAGATGGTCGAGCGCGAAACAGCTGAGGTGTGGGATATCCTCGCCGAAGTGATTCGCGAACACCCGGTAATGTTGAACCGGGCGCCGACCCTTCACCGTCTGGGTATTCAGGCGTTTGAGCCGGTACTGATTGAAGGTAAGGCTATCCAGCTGCACCCGCTGGTTTGTGCGGCATTCAACGCCGACTTCGATGGTGACCAGATGGCGGTACACGTACCGCTGACCCTGGAAGCCCAGCTCGAAGCCCGTGCGCTGATGATGTCCACCAACAACATCCTTTCCCCCGCCAACGGCGAGCCTATTATCGGCCCGACCCAGGACGTGGTGCTGGGTCTGTATTACATCAGCCGTGACCGTGTAAATGCACAGGGTGAAGGCCAGGTGTTTGCGGATACCAAAGAAGTGATGCGTGCGCTGGGTAACAAGCAGGTGCATCTCCATGCCCGCGTTAAAGTACGTGTGCATGAAGTGGTGAAAGACCTGGAAGGTGGCGTGGAAGAGCGCACCTTCATCGCCGATACCACCCCCGGCCGCTGTAAGCTGTGGGATATCGTGCCGGCCGGTCTGGGCTTCGATATGGTCAACCAGAACATGACCAAGAAGGCCATCTCCAAGTTGCTTAATACCTGCTACCGGATTCTCGGCACCAAAGAGACCTGTATCTTCGCTGACCAACTGATGTACCTGGGCTTCCGCGAAGCGACGCTGTCCGGTTCTTCCATTGGTGTGGAAGACATGGTGATTCCGGATGCCAAGTACACCATGATCGACGCGGCCGAAGAGGAAGTGCGCGAGATTGAGGAGCAGTTTGCTTCCGGTCTGGTGACTCGCGGCGAGCGTTATAACAAGGTCGTGGATATCTGGGCCCGCACCAATGACCAGATCGCCAAGGCGATGATGGAAAACCTCCGTGTCGAAGTGGTGAAAAACCGCGACGGTAAGGACGAAGAGCAGGGCTCATTCAACTCCATCTTTATGATGGCCGATTCCGGGGCGCGGGGTTCCGCAGCTCAGATTCGTCAGCTGGCCGGTATGCGTGGTCTGATGGCGAAGCCGGATGGCTCCATTATCGAAACGCCGATTACCAGTAACTTCCGTGAAGGTTTGAACGTACTCCAGTACTTCATCTCTACTCACGGTGCTCGTAAAGGTCTGGCGGATACCGCACTGAAAACAGCGAACTCCGGTTACCTGACTCGTCGTCTGGTAGATGTGGCACAGGATTTGGTGATCAACCATATCGACTGTGGCACCGAAGAGGGCCTGCTGATGACGCCGCTGATCGAAGGTGGTGACGTGGTGGAACCGCTGCGCGAGCGTGTACTCGGTCGTGTGGTTGCCCGTGACGTGATGAATCCTCTCAACCAGGACGAAGTAGCGGTTGAGGCCGGTACTTTGCTGGACGAAGTTTGGGTTGCGCAGCTGGAAACCATGGGTGTGGACGAAGTGCTGGTGCGCTCGCCGATTACCTGTGCCACCCGCTGGGGCGTGTGTGCCACCTGTTACGGTCGTGATCTGGCTCGTGGCCATCAGGTCAATGTGGGCGAGGCTGTCGGTGTTATCGCGGCACAGTCCATTGGTGAGCCGGGTACCCAGCTGACCATGCGTACCTTCCACATTGGTGGTGCGGCTAGCCGAGCGTCTGCGGTGTCCAGCATCCAGATCAAGCACGGTGGTAAGGTGCGTTTCCATAACGCCAAGCACGTGCAGCATAAGGACGGCCTGGTAATTGTTTCCCGTTCTGCTGATCTGGCGGTTGCTGATGAGCTGGGTCGTGAGCGTGAGCGTTACAAATTGCCCTACGGTGCCACCGTTACCGTGAATGAAGGTGATGAGGTTGGTGGTGGTCAGGTCGTTGCGACCTGGGATCCGCACACACACCCGATCATTGCGGAAGTGGAAGGTAAGGTGCAGTTCGGTGATATGGAAGAAGGTATCACTGTAAACCATCAGACCGACGAGCTGACCGGCCTGACTAACATTGAAATGCTCGGTTCCCAGAACCGTCCGTCCGCAGGCAAGGATATGCGTCCTGTCGTGCGTGTGGTCGACAGCAAGGGCAAAGCGGTTGTGATGCCCAACACCGATATGCCGGCGCAGTACTTCCTGCCAGGCGGTGCGCTGTGTGGCCTGAAAGACGGTGGCAGCATCGGTGTGGGGGACGTGATTGCGCGGATTCCGCAGGAATCCTCCAAGACCCGTGACATCACCGGTGGTCTGCCCCGAGTGGCCGACCTGTTCGAAGCACGGAACCCGAAAGAAGCGGCAATCTTGGCTGAAAAGACCGGTACCGTATCCTTCGGTAAAGAAACAAAAGGCAAGGTTCGCCTGGTTATCACTCCGGATAACAGTGATGACAACTACGAAGAACTGATTCCCAAGTGGCGTCAGCTTAACGTCTTTGAAGGTGAGCGGGTTGAGAAGGGTGAGGTGGTTTCTGATGGGCCGCTGAACCCCCACGATATCCTGCGCCTGAAAGGTGAGTCTGAACTGGCTCGTTACATCGTTAACGAAGTGCAGGAGGTTTACCGCCTGCAGGGTGTGAAGATCAATGACAAGCACATTGAAACGATCATCCGCCAGATGTTGCGCAAAGTAGAGATCCAGGAAGTGGGCGAGTCTCACTTCATCAAGGGTGAGCAGGCAGAATATGCTCGCGTTATGGAAGAGATCGATCGCTTGAAAGCCGAAGACAAGATGCTGCCGCAGTACCAGCGCCTTTTGTTGGGTATCACCAAGGCTTCATTGGCGACCGAGTCCTTCATCTCTGCGGCGTCTTTCCAGGAAACCACCCGCGTTCTGACCGAAGCGGCGGTAACCGGCAAGGAAGATGACCTGCGTGGCCTGAAGGAAAACGTGGTCGTGGGTCGTCTGATCCCGGCGGGTACTGGCTATGCCTACCACATGGATCGTCGCCGTCAGCGTGTTGAAGCGCGCGGGCCGGAAGCGCCGACCATGGATGAGGTTGAAGCCGCTCTGTCTGAGGCGCTTAGCTCCTCCGACGAGTAATCCGGGCGTTTCCTGTCCCAATAATGGTACTTGTCACTTGTGGCTGGTGCCATTTGGCCCCCAGGGGCTAACAGTAGAGATTCTCCGGTGCCTTGACGGGATGCCGGGGGCTCCCTACAATCGCTGCCCCCCATGGTTTCATGGGCGGTAATTGGGTGGCATGGACCGTAAATTGACGGTTTTGTCACAGAACTGTAAGCGTGAGGCAGTAGTTTCATGGCAACTGTAAACCAGCTGGTGCGCAAGCCGCGCAAAAGCAAGGTAGAAAAGAGCGACTCCGTAGCCCTGCAGGGCTGCCCCCAGCGTCGCGGCGTTTGCACTCGGGTGTATACCACTACTCCGAAGAAGCCGAACTCCGCGCTGCGTAAAGTGTGTCGTGTGCGTCTGACCAATGGTTATGAAGTATCTTCCTACATCGGTGGTGAAGGTCATAACTTGCAGGAGCACTCCGTAGTGTTGATCCGTGGCGGTCGTGTAAAAGACCTTCCCGGTGTTCGCTACCACACTGTGCGTGGCACCCTGGATACGGCAGGCGTGCAGGATCGCAAGCAGCGTCGCTCCAAGTACGGCGCCAAGCGTCCGAAGTAATACCTAGCTACCTTTTCTGAATGCCGTAGCCTGTGTGGCTGCGGAGGGATGAGTAAGGTCCGGACGGCATGCCGTTCCGGAGTCACCTGAAGCTTTCCCCGCCCAAAGCGGGAATGTTAGAGGAACACATCCGATGCCAAGACGTCGCGTTGTCGCCAAACGGGAGATCCTGCCGGATCCGAAGTTTGGAAGCCAAATTCTGGCCAAGTTCATGAACCATGTAATGGTCAGTGGTAAGAAATCGGTATCTGAGCGTATTGTTTACGGTGCGCTGGATATCATCACTGAACGTAAGGGGCTTGATTCCCTTGAGACGTTCGAAAAGGCGCTGGACAATATCCGTCCTGCCGTCGAGGTAAAGAGCCGCCGTGTTGGTGGTGCGACTTACCAGGTTCCTGTTGAGGTTCGCCCCAGCCGTCGTACTGCTTTGGCAATGCGTTGGTTGGTAGATGCTGCCCGTAAGCGTGGTGAGAAGAGCATGCCTGCTCGTCTGGCCGGCGAAGTGATGGATGCTGCTGAAGGCAAAGGCGCTGCGATGAAGAAACGTGAAGACGTGCATCGTATGGCCGAGGCCAACAAGGCCTTCTCCCACTTCCGCTTCTAAGGCAGAAGATAAGCGAGTGAAACCGGCCTGTGTACAGGCCGGTTTTTGTATTTGAACCAGTGAATCGAGGTTAGCACCGTGGCTCGTAAGACTCCTCTCAATCGCTATCGCAATATCGGTATCTGTGCGCACGTTGATGCGGGCAAGACCACTACTACCGAGCGTATTCTTTTCTACACCGGTGTGTCTCACAAAATTGGTGAGGTGCACGACGGTGCTGCCACCATGGACTGGATGGAGCAGGAACAGGAGCGTGGTATTACCATTACCTCCGCTGCAACCACCACTTTCTGGCAGGGCATGGACCAGCAGTACGACCAGCACCGTATCAACATTATTGATACTCCTGGGCACGTTGACTTCACTATTGAAGTAGAGCGTTCCTTGCGTGTACTTGATGGTGCCGTGGTGGTGTTCTGTGGTTCTTCCGGCGTTGAGCCGCAGTCCGAAACTGTATGGCGTCAGGCCAACAAATATGAAGTGCCGCGTATCGTGTTCGTCAACAAGATGGACCGCGCCGGCGCAGACTTTGACTCCGTTTGTAACCAGATTCGCAAGCGTCTGGGGGCCACTGTTGTGCCGATTCAGTACAACATCGGTGCGGAAGATAACTTCAAGGGCGTCGTCGATTTGATCCGGATGAAGGCTATCTACTGGAGCGAAGACGACATGGGGATGACCTACGAAGAAAAGGACATCCCGGACGACATTAAGGATCGTTGTGACGAGCTCCGTGAGCAAATGACGGAAGCGGCAGCGGACGGTTCTGAAGAGCTGATGGAAAAGTACCTGGAAGAAGGTGACCTTTCCAATGACGAGATCAAAGCAGGTTTGCGCCAGCAGGTGCTGGCCAACGAAATCGTTCTCGGCCTGTGTGGTTCCGCGTTCAAGAATAAGGGTGTTCAGGCTCTGCTCGACGCAGTGATTGAATTCCTGCCGGCGCCGGATGAGGTAAAAGCCATCCAGGGTGTGTTGCCGGATGGTGAAACGGTTGAAGCGCGTAAGTCTTCCGATGACGAGCCGTTCTCTGCACTGGCGTTCAAGATCGCCACCGACCCGTTTGTAGGCTCCTTGACCTTCATTCGTGTTTATTCCGGTGTGCTGAACTCTGGCGACAGCGTGATCAACTCCGTGCGCGAAAAGAAAGAGCGTGTGGGGCGTTTGCTGCAGATGCACGCGAACAGCCGTGAAGAAATCAAAGAAGTTCTCGCAGGTGATATCGCGGCTTGTGTCGGCATGAAAGACGTCACCACCGGTGACACCTTGTGCGACATGAAGCACCCGATCGTTCTTGAGCGTATGGAATTCCCGGATCCGGTGATCTCTGTTGCGGTAGAGCCGAAGTCCAAGGCGGACCAGGAAAAAATGGGTCTGGCGTTGGGTCGTCTGGCGCAGGAAGATCCGTCTTTCCGTGTGAAGACCGATGAAGAAACCGGCCAGACCATTATTTCTGGTATGGGTGAGCTGCACCTGGATATTCTCGTGGATCGTATGAGACGTGAGTTCAAGGTAGAGGCGAACATCGGTGCGCCGCAGGTTGCATACCGCGAAACCTTCACCCGTGCAGCGGATGTGGATGGCAAATTCGTGAAGCAGTCCGGTGGTCGTGGTCAGTACGGTCACGTTAAGGTCAAGTTCGAGCCTATCGATCGTGATGAAGAGTTCCAGTTCGAAGAACAGATTCACGGTGGTTCCGTACCGAAGGAATACTTCGGCGCGGTACAGAAGGGTATCGACGAGCAGCTGCAATCCGGTGTGCTGGCGGGTTATCCGATTCTGGGCGTGAAGGCGACTCTGTACGATGGTTCCTACCACGAGGTGGATTCCAACGAAAACGCTTTCCGCATGGCGGGCGCTCTGGCTGTGAAGAACGCAGCGAAGGAAGCCGGTGCGGTTCTGCTTGAGCCGATGATGAAGGTGGAAGCAGTCACCCCGGAAGACTACATGGGTGACGTGATGGGTGACTTGAACCGTCGCCGTGGTATCGTTCAGGGCATGGAAGACACCATGGCCGGCAAGATTATTCGTGCCGAGGTGCCTTTGTCTGAAATGTTCGGTTACGCTACTGACCTGCGTTCCATGTCTCAGGGCCGTGCCAGCTACTCCATGGAGTTCCTGAAGTACGCTGAGGCACCGAAGAATATCGCTGATGAAGTCATCAGCGGCAAGAAATCTTAAATTTACGGTTAATTTGTTAAAGGTATAGAGCCGTGGCAAAGGAAAAGTTTGAACGTAATAAACCGCACGTAAACGTAGGCACCATTGGTCACGTTGACCATGGTAAAACCACCCTGACTGCCGCGCTGACACGCGTATGTGCAGAAGTATGGGGCGGTAGCGCCATTGCTTTCGATGGTATTGATAATGCCCCGGAAGAGCGTGAGCGTGGTATTACCATCGCGACCTCACACGTAGAGTACGATTCTCCGACTCGTCACTACGCCCACGTAGACTGCCCCGGTCACGCTGATTATGTGAAAAACATGATCACCGGTGCCGCGCAGATGGACGGCGCAATCCTGGTATGTTCCGCAGCTGACGGCCCCATGCCGCAGACTCGCGAGCACATCCTGCTGTCCCGTCAGGTTGGCGTACCTTTCATCGTTGTGTTCCTGAACAAAGCGGACATGGTTGACGATGAAGAGCTGCTCGAGCTGGTAGAAATGGAAGTGCGTGAGCTGCTGAGCGACTACGACTTCCCGGGTGACGATACTCCGATCATCAAGGGTTCAGCCCTGAAAGCACTGGAAGGTGATACCAGCGAAATCGGTATGCCTGCCGTGCAGAAACTGGTTGAGTGCCTGGACGAATACATTCCGGAGCCGGAGCGTGCCGTTGATCAGCCGTTCCTGATGCCGATCGAAGACGTATTCTCCATCTCTGGTCGCGGTACTGTGGTAACTGGCCGTGTAGAGCGTGGCATCATCAAGGTGGGTGAAGAGCTGGAAATCGTGGGTATCCACGATACCACCAAGACCACCTGTACCGGTGTTGAGATGTTCCGCAAGCTGCTGGACGAAGGTCGCGCTGGTGAGAACGTTGGTGTTCTGCTGCGTGGTACCAAGCGTGATGAAGTTGAGCGTGGCCAGGTACTGGCCAAGCCGGGCTCCATCAAGCCGCACACCAAGTTCGTTGCTGAGGTTTATGTCCTGAGCAAAGACGAAGGTGGTCGTCACACTCCGTTCTTCAACGGCTACCGTCCGCAGTTCTACTTCCGTACGACTGACGTGACAGGTGCATGTACTCTGCCGGAAGGTACCGAAATGGTAATGCCGGGCGATAACGTGCAGATGGACGTTGAGCTGATCGCTCCGATCGCCATGGAAGACGGCCTGCGCTTCGCGATTCGCGAAGGTGGCCGTACCGTTGGTGCCGGCGTGGTAGCTAAAATCACCGAGTAAGTCTTTCGGTGATAAAGAAAGGGTCGCTTCGGCGGCCCTTTTTTTTGCCCGTTATTTTGTCAAGGGAGCGGCGGGTTGTCGCAGGTTCGCCATGAGGTTTCGTTGTTCATGCTGTAGTGCTGTGGCCTGAGCCTGTGAGTGGGTGAGGGGTACAATGTGGCTCATGACGCCACTCAGGAGGCTTCAAGTCTTAGCGGGGCTGGGGTTCGGGGAGCCGAAAAGCCAGTAACGATAGCCTCTGGTGCGACTCCTGGGCGGTCGAGCGCTCCGCAAAAGAATGGCTCAAGGGTTGTTGGTCTGGGTTGTCTGCGACGGCGTTTGGCTGGCTGATGAGAGAGTCGTGGTCTGGTCTGCTCGGATAAGGCAATGCAGGGCTTGGAGGGGAGGGGAAACTGGCGTAGGGTGCTGGCCTCATAGGCGTGAACAGCAAATATTTGTTTGGGCGTTTTATGTTTGATCCAGTGCGAGGCGCCCGGATATGACGGTTTCAGAGGGCGTTGCGGCCTTTCGGTCGTGCTCTGGCGATGATTTCTGCGACTGATTTTGGGTTTTTATTGAAAAGCCCCTTGCAATACCCCCGGGGGATGGCTAGTATTCGCCACCTGCCTTCGGGCAGTACCAACCGGGGCATTGTTCCCGGGCTTGTTTTGATACCACTCACCTATCCGATAGCGATGAGGTAGGTGGGCTTTTTGCCATATAAACTATGGCTCGAAACGGTCTGGAGTTTGTTAGCTATGGCTAACCAAAGAATCCGTATTCGTCTCAAGGCCTTTGATCATCGTCTGATTGATCAGTCCGCCCAGGAGATTGTGGATACGGCCAAACGGACAGGCGCGCAAGTAACGGGTCCAATCCCGCTGCCGACGCGTAAAGAACGCTTTACAGTGCTGGTCTCTCCGCACGTAAACAAAGATGCGCGAGATCAGTATGAGATCCGCACCCACAAGCGGCTGGTGGATATCGTCGAGCCTACGGATAAAACCGTAGACGCGCTGATGAAGCTGGATCTGGCTGCTGGTGTGGACGTGCAGATCAGCCTGGGTTAACAACGGGCGGGTTTATCCCGACAGGTTGTGAAGAGGTAAACAATGGCGATTGGTGTGATCGGTCGAAAATGCGGCATGACCCGGGTCTTCACTGAAGAAGGTGTCAGTGTTCCGGTGACTGTGATTGAGGTGAGCCCTAATCGGGTTTCCCAGGTCAAGACCGAAGAGTCAGATGGCTATCAGGCCGTACAGGTAACTGTAGGTGAGCGCCGTGCCAGCCGCGTGACCAAGGCGCAAGCCGGTCATTTTGCGAAAGCTGGTGTTGAGGCGGGTCGTGGTGTCTGGGAATTTCGTGCTGAAGCTGGTGAGTTTGAGGCGGGTTCCTCGGTGACTGTAGAGGGGTTTGAGGCCGGTCAGATGATCGATGTCACTGGCTCCTCTAAGGGTAAGGGGTTCGCAGGCGGCGTTAAGCGCTGGAACTTCAGCACCCAGGACGCCACTCACGGTAACTCCTTGTCCCACCGTGCTCCGGGTTCTATTGGTCAGAACCAAACCCCGGGCCGTGTGTTTAAAGGCAAGAAGATGGCTGGTCATCTGGGTGCTGAGCGTGTCACTGTCCAGAATCTGGAAGTGGTGCGTGTCGATGCTGACAAGAATCTGTTGCTGGTTAAAGGTGCGGTCCCCGGTGCTACCGGTGGTGATGTGATCGTGCGTCTGGCAGTGAAGGCGAAGGCCTGAAAGAGGAATAGAGGATGAATCTCAATACTGCCTCTGGAGGTACCGTTACCGTTTCCGAAGTCGCCTTCGGCAAGGACTTTAACGAGCCTCTGGTTCATCAGGTTGTGACTGCGTTTCTGGCAGGTGCCCGTCAGGGTTCCAAGGCTCAGAAAAACCGTTCCGATGTGAGTGGTGGTGGTCGTAAGCCGTGGCGTCAAAAGGGCACTGGTCGTGCTCGTGCGGGTACGATTCGTAGCCCGATTTGGCGTGGCGGCGGCAAGACTTTTGCTGCTGTACCGCGTGACCACTCTCAGAAAGTGAACCGTAAGATGTACCGCGGTGCGCTGCAGTGCATTATGTCTGAGCTGGTGCGTCAGGAGCGTTTGGTTGTTGTGGACGAGTTTTCTGTTGACTCTCCCAAAACCAAGACGGTTGCGGCCAAGTTGAAAGACATGGAGCTGAGTAGCGTGTTGATCGTCACTGATGATGTTGACGAGAACCTGTTCCTGGCTTCACGTAATTTGCCGAAGGTTGATGTGCGCGATTCTCAGGGCGTTGATCCGGTAAGCTTGATTGCTTTTGAGAAGGTGCTGATCACTGTGCCGGCTCTGAAGAAGCTTGAGGAGGCCCTGGCATGAATCAAGAGCGTATTTTGCAGGTGCTGCGTGCGCCGCACGTTTCTGAAAAGGCCACAGTTGTAGCCGATCAGAATAACACCTTCGTATTCAAGGTTGCTAAAGATGCGAGCAAGCTGGAAATCAAAAAAGCGGTAGAAGCGCTTTTTGAAGTGAAGGTTGAAGCTGTTCGTACCGCCAACATGAAAGGCAAGTCCAAATTCTTCGGTCGTGTCGCGGGTAAGCGCGTCGATTGGAAGAAGGCCTATGTTTCCCTCGCGGAAGGCCAGGACATTGACTTCCTGGGCGCAGAGTAAGGAAGGGAGTAAGGAATAATGGCGATTGTAAAGTGCAAGCCGACTTCTCCGGGCCGCCGCTTTGTAGTCAAGGTGGTCAACGAAGATCTGCACAAGGGTGCTCCCTACGCGCCGCTGTTGGAAGCCAAGGCGAAAAACGGCGGTCGTAACAACAACGGTCGTATTACCACCCGTCATAAAGGTGGTGGTCACAAGCAGAAGTATCGTGTGATCGACTTCCGTCGCAACAAAGACGGCATTGCCGGTGTTGTTGAGCGCCTGGAATATGATCCAAACCGTACTGCGCACATCGCACTGGTGAAGTACCTGGACGGTGAGCGTCGATACATTCTGGCCCCTAAAGGCCTGAAAGCAGAAGATCGTATCCAGTCTGGCGAAGATGCGCCGATCAAGCTGGGTAACGCCCTTCCGCTGCGTAATATTCCGCTGGGTTCCACTATCCACAATGTGGAAATGAAACCTGGCAAAGGTGGCCAGATTGCTCGCTCTGCAGGGACTTCCGTGCAGTTGCTGGCAAAAGACGGCCAGTATGTGACTCTGCGTTTACGCTCCGGCGAAATGCGCAAGGTTCATGCTGACTGCAAGGCCACAATCGGTGAAGTATCCAACAGTGAGCACAGCTTGCGCTCACTGGGTAAGGCGGGCGCGACGCGCTGGCGGGGCGTTCGACCCACCGTACGCGGTGCGGCGATGAACCCGGTAGACCATCCACATGGTGGTGGTGAAGGGCGCAGTTCTGGTGGCCGTCACCCGGTTACACCTTGGGGTGTTCCGACTAAAGGCTACAAGACCCGTACAAACAAGCGCACGACCAAAATGATTGTGCGTGACCGTCGTAAGTAAGGGATAAAGAGAGGTTCAGGCTGTGCCACGTTCACTGAAAAAAGGTCCTTTTATGGATCACCACCTGCTAAGCAAGGTGGAAGATGCGGTGGAAGCCGGCTCCCGTAAGCCGATTAAAACCTGGTCTCGCCGCTCCATGATCATTCCGGAGATGGTAGGCCTGACTATTGCGGTATATAACGGCAAGCAGCATGTGCCGGTAATGGTTTCCGAGCATATGGTTGGCCACAAGCTGGGCGAGTTTGCCCTGACCCGCAATTACCGCGGGCATGCCGTGGACAAGAAGGCTAAGCGATAAGGTGACAGTTATGGCTACTGAAGTTGCAGCCCGTCTGCGCGGTGCAAGAATTTCGGCTCAGAAAGCCCGCCTCGTAGCCGACCAGGTCCGTGGCCTGGAGGTCGAGAAGGCGCTGAATCTTCTGGAATTCAGCCCGAAGAAGGCGGCAAAAATCGTTAAGAAGGTGCTGGAGTCCGCGATTGCAAATGCGGAAAACAACGACGGCGCTGACGTTGATGAGCTGAAGGTGTCCACGGTGTTCGTGGATGAAGGCATGACGATGAAGCGGATCCGCCCGCGCGCCAAAGGCCGCGCTGATCGTATCCTCAAGCGTACTTGCCACATTACTGTGAAAGTCTCAGAAGGTCAGGAGTAACCAGATGGGTCAGAAAGTTCATCCGGTCGGTATTCGCCTTGGCATTGTCAAAGAGCATAATTCGCTTTGGTATGCCGGACCGAAGTCTTATTCAGACTGCCTGGTTACCGATCTGCAAGTGCGTGAGTATCTTTTCAAGCGCCTTAAAAGTGCATCGGTAAGCCGTATCAAGATCGAACGTCCTTCTGAAAACGTTCGCATCACTATTGCTACTGCGCGTCCGGGCATTGTTATTGGCAAGAAAGGTGAAGACGTTGAGCGTCTGCGTCGTGATGTTGCTGCCAAGATGGGTGTGCCTGTGCACATCAACATCGAGGAAGTACGCAAGCCCGACCTGGATGCCCGCTTGGTAGGTGACAATGTCGCCGGCCAGCTGGAACGTCGAGTCATGTTCCGTCGCGCCATGAAGCGTGCGGTGCAGAACGCCATGAAGTCAGGCGCTGAAGGTATTCGTATTCAGTTGTCCGGTCGTCTGGGTGGTGCAGAAATCGCGCGTACCGAATGGTATCGCGAAGGCCGAGTGCCACTGCATACTTTGCGTGCTGACATCGATTACGCAAGCGTACGTGCTGAAACCACTTACGGCACCATCGGTGTGAAGGTCTGGATCTTCCGCGGCGAAGTGCTTGGTGGCATGGAGCAGGTACAGGAAGAGCAGAAGCAGTCCAAGGGCGCGAAGAAGCGCGGCCGCGGTTAAAGGGTAACGAACGATGTTGCAGCCGAAGCGTACCAAATTCCGGAAAGTGATGAAGGGCCGTAACCGTGGCCTGGCACAGCGGGGCAGCAAGGTGTCTTTTGGCACCATTGGCCTGCAGGCAACCGGTCGTGGCCGTATTACTGCGCGCCAGATCGAAGCAGCCCGTCGTGCGATGACCCGCCATATCAAGCGGGGCGGTAAAATTTGGATCCGGGTATTCCCGGACAAGCCGATTACCAATAAGCCTCTTGAAGTGCGTATGGGTAAAGGTAAAGGTTCTGTAGAGTACTGGGTTGCGCAAATTCAACCTGGAAAGATGCTTTACGAAATGGAAGGTGTGTCAGAAGACGTTGCGCGTGAAGCGTTCCGTCTGGCCGCGGCCAAGCTGCCGGTAAGCACCCGTGTCGTTACTCGGACGGTGATGTAAGCCATGAAAGCGAGCGATCTGAAAGATAAGAGTGTCGAGGAGCTGCAGCAGACGCAAATCGAGCTGCTTGAGGAACAATTCAAGCTGCGTATGAAGAGCGCGTCCGGTCAGATTTCTAAAACCCATGAGCTTGGGACGGTTCGCCGCAATATTGCGCGCGTTAAGACCATTCTGAGAGAGAAACAGGGTAACTAGTCATGGCAGAGGCGAACACAATGCGCCGGACCGCTACCGGCAAAGTCATCTCTAATAAAGGTGACAAAACTATCACTGTGTTGGTAGAGCGCCGGGTTCAGCACCCGATTTACGGCAAGATCATTAAGCGTTCCACCAAATTGATGGCGCATGATGAAGAGAATCAGTGCCGTGAAGGTGACCTGGTCACCATCGAGGAGTGCCGGCCGCTGTCCAAGCGTAAAGCTTGGATGCTGGTTAACGTAGTTGAACAGTCTAAGGCCTAAACGGACCGTTGCTGTGGCTGCCTGTAGAGGCAGAGTTGGAGAGATTAAGCGATGATTCAGACCGAAAGCATGCTCGAGGTAGCTGATAACAGTGGCGCCCGTCGAGTACAGTGCATCAAAGTGCTGGGTGGTTCTCACCGCCGCTATGCAGGCATTGGTGACATCATCAAGGTCACAGTAAAGGAAGCAATTCCACGCGGCCGTGTAAAGAAAGGCGACGTGATGACCGCTGTGGTAGTTCGTACCCGTAAAGGTGTACGTCGTCCCGACGGTTCACTGATTCGTTTCGACGAAAATGCCGCCGTTTTGTTGAACAACAACAAAGCACCGGTCGGTACTCGGATCTTCGGCCCAGTAACGCGCGAGCTGCGTACTGAGCAATTTATGAAGATCATTTCCCTGGCACCTGAAGTTCTGTAAAGGCGGGTGAAGGTAATGCTCAAGATTAAGCGTGAAGACGAAATTATCGTAATTGCGGGTAAGGACAAGGGTAAGCGTGGCGCTGTCCAGCAGGTTTTGGACAACGGCCGGCTCATCGTTGCTGGCGTTAACATGGTCAAGAAGCATGTTAAGGCTAACCCTAACAGCGGTATTCAAGGCGGCATCGTAGAACAGGAAGCAGCGTTGAACGCTTCCAATGTTGCCATCTGGAATCCCAAGACGCAGAAAGCGGATCGTGTGGGCTTCCGTTTTGAAGACGGCCAAAAAGTTCGCTTCTTCAAGTCCAACGGCGAAACGCTGTAGGTTAGGTGACCCATGAGTGATCTAAAAAAGATTTATCTAGACGAAATCGCGCCCAAGCTGAAAGAAGAGCTTGGTCTCGGTAACATCATGGAAGTGCCGAAGATCACCAAGATCACCCTGAATATGGGTGTTGGTGAAGCTTCTGCGGATCGTAAAGCGATGGAAGGTGCACTGTCGGACATGACGGCCATTTCTGGTCAGAAGCCGCTGGTAACCAACGCTCGCAAGTCTGTTGCAGGCTTTAAGATCCGTGAGGGTTGGCCGATTGGCTGCAAGGTGACCATGCGCAACCAGAGAATGTATGAATTTCTGGAACGCCTGGTTTCTGTCGCCATTCCGCGTATCCGTGACTTCCGTGGTTTGAATCCGAAATCCTTCGATGGCCGGGGCAACTTCTCCATGGGTCTGCGTGAGCAGATCGTGTTCCCGGAGATCGATTTCGACAAGGTCGACAAGCTGCGTGGTATGGATATTACCATTACCACTACAGCCAAGACCGATGACGAAGCACGGGCGCTGCTGCGCGCCTTCAACTTCCCGCTGAAGGGCTAAGAGGATTTGTCATGGCTAAAGAATCCATGAAAAACCGGGAAGCAAAACGCGCTAAGCTGGTTCAGCGTTTTGCCGCCAAGCGCGCAGCGCTTAAGGCGATCATCCAGGATCCCAATGCAGAACCTGAAGCGAAGTGGGATGCTCAGCTTCAGCTGCAAAAAATGCCGCGCGATTCTTCCCCGGTTCGTCAGCGTAATCGCTGTCGTATCACCGGTCGTCCGCACGGTTACTACCGCAAGTTCGGCTTGAGCCGGATCAAGCTGCGTGAAGCAGCAATGCGCGGTGATGTTCCCGGTCTGGTTAAGGCCAGCTGGTAAGCCAAGAGTTAGGTAGCGGAGCGATTGCGGCATGAGCATGCAAGATACCTTGGCGGATATGTTTACTCGTATCCGTAACGCCCAGATGGCCAAGAAAGTACAGGTAGAGATTCCTGCGTCAAAAGCAAAGGAAGCTGTTGCCAAAGTACTGAAGGACGAGGGCTATATCGCAGGTTACGAAGTGACCAGCGATAAAAAACCGGTAATGACGGTTGATCTGAAGTATTTCGAAGGCAGCCCAGTGATCGAAAAGATCGCACGGGTAAGCCGTCCTGGTCTGCGGGTTTACAAGTCCGCTGGTGAGATCCCCAAGGTCAAAGACGGCCTCGGTGTTATGATCGTATCCACTAATCAGGGCATTATTTCTGACCGCGCAGCGCGCAAAGCCAATATTGGTGGCGAGCTGATCTGCGAAGTGTCCTAACAGAAGCGGCGTAGACAGGTTAGGTGCAACAATGTCTAGAGTAGCAAAAAATCCGGTAAATCTGCCGAAGGGCGTCGAAGTTAAAGTCGACGGCCAGAAAGTCGCCGTAAAAGGTGGCAAAGGCAGCTTGGAGCATGAAGTTCACGAGCTGGTAGCCGTGTCTCTGGAAGAAGGCGTGATGTCTGTTAAGCCTCACGACGACTCCCAGAAGGCCTGGGCTCTGGCAGGGACCACCCGTGCTCTGCTGAATAACATGGTAACCGGCGTGGCCGATGGGTTTGAGCGTAAGCTTCAACTCTTGGGTGTTGGTTACCGCGCACAGGCTCAGGGCAAGGTGTTGAACCTGACCCTCGGGTTTTCCCACCCGGTGGCTTACGAGTTGCCTGAAGGGATTACCGTAGAAACCCCGAGCCAGACTGAAATTGTCATTAAGGGCATTGATAAGCAACTGGTTGGTCAGGTTGCTGCCAATGTTCGGGCCTTCCGTCCGCCTGAGCCTTATAAGGGTAAAGGGGTGCGCTATGCTGATGAGCAAGTGCGCCGTAAGGAAGCCAAGAAGAAATAATCGTCGAGATTGATGCCATGAAAGACAAAAAAGTTGCACGTCTACGCAGGGCCAAGCGCACTCGTCTGAAGATCCGCGAGTTGGGCGAAGTTCGTCTTTGCGTACATCGTACCCCGCGTCATATTTATGCGCAGGTAATCTCTGCGGCAGGCGACCAGGTTCTGGCTTCTGCCAGTACAGTGGAGAAAGATTTGCGTGCTGACGCTACCGGCAATGCTGATGCAGCGACCAAAGTTGGTCAGATTATTGCTCAGCGTGCCAAAGAAGCGGGCATTGAGCGCGTAGCCTTTGACCGTTCTGGTTTTAAATATCACGGTCGCGTAAAGGCGCTAGCTGATGCCGCGCGTGAAAACGGGCTTGAATTCTAAGGGTGCTTGGTTATGGCGAAGGTTGATCCCAACGAAGGTCTGCAGGAAAAACTGGTTCAGGTAAACCGGGTTGCTAAAGTAGTAAAAGGCGGCCGTATTTTTGGTTTTACCGCGTTGACTGTAGTGGGTGACGGCAAGGGCAAAGTTGGCTTTGGTCGTGGTAAGGCGCGTGAAGTGCCTGCTGCTATCCAGAAAGCCCTGGAAGCTGCCCGCCGCAACATGATTCAGGTAGAGCTGAACGGCTCTACCATCCAGCACCCAATGAAGGCCCGTCACGGCGCCTCCAAGGTGTACATGCAGCCGGCCGATGAAGGTACCGGTGTGATTGCCGGCGGCGCCATGCGTGCCGTGCTGGAAGTCGCAGGCGTTCAGAACGTACTGGCCAAGTGCTATGGTTCCACTAACCCGGTAAACGTGGTTCGGGCTACTTTCAATGGTCTGAAATCCATGGCTTCTCCGGAATCTGTGGCTGCCAAGCGTGGCAAGTCTGTTGAAGAGATTCTGAACTAAGCGCAGATAAGCGGAATCGATACGATGGCTGAAAAGATCAAGGTAAAGCTGGTTAAAAGTACCAACGGCCGGCTCGAAAAGCATAGGGCCTGCGTGCGTGGCCTCGGTCTGCGCCGTATTGGCCACACCGTTGAAGTTGAAGATACCCCGTCAGTACGCGGCATGATTAACAAGGTCTCGTACCTGGTGCAGGTAGAGGGAGAATAAGTGATGCGTCTTAATGATTTGCATCCCGCTGAAGGTTCCCGTCCGGAAGGTAAGCGCGTAGGTCGCGGTATCGGTTCCGGTTTGGGTAAGACTGGTGGCCGTGGTCATAAAGGTCAGAAGTCTCGCTCCGGTGGTACCGTTAAGCCCGGTTTCGAAGGTGGTCAAATGCCGCTGCAGCGTCGTGTGCCGAAGTTCGGTTTCACGTCCAAGCTGGCAATGGGTACTGCTGAAGTCCGTCTTGCTGAACTGGCAAAAGTGGAAGGTGACGTGATCGACCTGGCTTCTTTGAAAGCTGCCAACGTTGTTCGTCGTGACATGAAGCGTGCCAAGATTGTTCTGCAAGGTGAAATCGATCGTGCAGTGACCGTTCGTGGTGTGGCCATTTCCAAAGGCGCCCGTGAAGCGGTTGAAAAAGCTGGCGGTAAAGTCGAAGAGTAAGGCTGCGCTTTATGGCGAAGAATCGCGCTCAAACACTAAATGGCGGTGCGCCGAAAGCTGACGGTAACGCAATGCGTGAACTGTGGCGGCGGATCGGTTTTCTGTTGGGCGCCCTGGTGGTGTTCCGGGTCGGGGCTCATATCCCGGTCCCGGGCATGAACCCGGAAGCGTTGCAACAGATGTTCAACAATAACCGGGACACAATTCTTGGCCTGTTTAACATGTTCTCTGGTGGTTCACTGGAGCGCATGAGTATCTTTGCGTTGGGCATTATGCCCTACATTACAGCCAGCATCGTGATTCAGCTGATGACTGCTGTAGTCCCCACGCTTGAGCAGCTTCGTAAAGAAGGTGAGCAAGGGCGGCGCAAGATTACCCAGTACACCCGGTATTTGACGGTAGTTCTGGGGGCGATTCAGTCTTTCGGCATGGTGGCCGGTCTTAACAGTCAGGGCATTACGCTGCTGCCTGAAACAGCCAGCACCATGCAGCTTGCCAGCTTCTACTTTGTGGCAGTCAGCACCTTGGTAACAGGTACTGTCTTCCTGATGTGGTTGGGTGAGCAGATTACCGAGCGCGGTATCGGCAATGGTATTTCCATGCTGATTTTCGCCTCCATCGTGTCCGGCTTGCCCGGTGCGGTGGCGCAGACGTTTGAATCTGCGCGTACCGGTGACCTCAGCCTGATCATGATGCTGTTTGTGTTCCTGGTCGCCATGGCCGTTATTTTCGGTGTGGTATACGTGGAACGCGGACAACGCCGAATTACGGTAAACTATGCGCGCCGCCAACAAGGGCGTCGTGTATATGCAGCGCAGCAGAGTCATCTGCCGCTGAAGGTGAATATGGCAGGGGTGATTCCTGCGATTTTTGCCAGCTCTATATTGCTGTTTCCGGCGTCGCTGACCCAATGGTTCAGTGATTCCAATCCGGATTCATGGTGGGGCCAGGCGCTGCGTAATGTCAGTGAAGCCCTGCTGCCAGGTACACCGCTGTACATTCTGCTGTTTACCTTGGCAATTGTGTTCTTTTGCTACTTTTATACAGCGCTGGTATTCAATCCGAAGGATGTCGCGGACAACCTGAAGAAATCCGGTGCTTATATTCCGGGCATTCGCCCGGGCGAGCAGTCCGCTCGCTATATCGACACGGTGATGGGGCGTTTGACTCTGATCGGTGCGGTATACATGACGCTGGTGTGCTTACTGCCGCTAGGTCTGCAAGCTGTTGCCAATGTGCCCTTTTATCTGGGCGGCACCTCTCTGCTGATCGTTGTGGTAGTGGTTATGGACTTCTGGTCGCAGGTTAATTCGCACCTGACGTCCACCCAGTACGAGAAGTTGATGAAGAAATCCAACCTGAAAGGGTATGGTGGCACCGGTCTGGTGCGTTAACGAACGAGGCGAGTGCGATGAAAGTTCAGGCTTCTGTAAAGAAGATCTGCCGTAACTGCAAAGTGATCCGTCGTAAGGGACGTGTCATGGTAATCTGCAGTGCCGAACCCCGGCACAAGCAGCGCCAGGGTTAAGGTTTAGTCTTCTTTTAAGTGTTTGGTTGAAATTCAGTCGGTGTAGCGCTAGACTCTGCCGCCTTTCGGCGCCTGTGAGCCTGGCGCCACCCGTTTTGTGAATCGGAGATATTCGGATGGCCCGTATTGCAGGCGTTAACATCCCGGAAAATAAGCACACGGTGATTTCTCTCACCTACATCTTCGGGATCGGTCGCACCCGCGCAGGATCAATCTGCGTGGCGACTGGTATTGAGCAGACCGCGAAAGTTCGCGATCTGACCGGTGAGCAACTTGATGCCATTCGTGGTGAAGTGGCCAAGTTCTCTACCGAAGGTGACCTGCGCCGGGAAATCAACATGAACATCAAGCGTCTGATGGACCTCGGTTGCTACCGTGGTATTCGCCATCGTCGCGGCTTGCCGCTTCGCGGCCAGCGTACCAAGACCAATGCGCGCACCCGTAAAGGTCCGCGTAAACCGATTCGCAAATAAGCTGAATTAGACAGCGGCTGGATTTGGATAGGCATTATGGCTAAGTCAAAGAAAGATAGTGGCGCACGTCGTAAGAAGGTAACGCGCACCGTTGCAGACGGTATTGCGCACGTGCACGCTTCCTTCAACAACACCATCATCACCATTACTGATCGTCAGGGCAATGCGTTGTCTTGGGCGACCTCCGGTGGCGCTGGTTTCCGTGGTTCACGTAAAAGCACCCCGTTTGCTGCCCAGGTGGCGGCTGAAACTGCGGGTAATGCTGCGAAGGACTACGGTCTGAAAAATCTTGAAGTGCGGGTGAAAGGCCCCGGTCCCGGTCGTGAATCTTCTATTCGCGCCCTGAACGGTTGCGGCTACAAGATCACCCATATTGAGGACGTAACGCCGATTCCCCATAACGGTTGCCGTCCGCCTAAAAAGCGTCGCGTGTAACGGGAGTTAGAGCAAGATGGCAAGATACATCGGTCCCAAGTGCAAGCTTTCCCGTCGAGAAGGCACTGATCTGTTCCTGAAGAGCGGTATCCGCCCTCTGGAATCCAAGTGTAAAGCTGACCAGGCTCCTGGCCAGGCTGCTGGTGCCAGCGGCCGTCGCCCGGCACGGTTGTCTGACTACGGTGTTCAGCTGCGCGAGAAGCAAAAAGTTCGTCGTACCTATGGTGTGCTCGAAAAGCAGTTCCGTAGCTACTACAAGAAAGCGGCTGCTTCCAAAGGTGCCACAGGCGAAGTCCTGCTGCAGCTGCTGGAAGGTCGTCTGGATAACGTGGTTTACCGCATGGGCTTTGGTTCTACCCGTTCCGAAGCGCGTCAGCTGGTTAGCCACCGTGCAATCCTGGTTAACGGCCAGTCTGTGAATGTTGCTTCTTACCAGGTGAAGCCTGGTGATCAGATCAACGTTCGCGAGAAGTCTAAGACCCAGCTGCGCGTGAAGAACGCCATGGAGCTCGCTCAACAGCGCGGCTTTATGCCGTGGATTGAAGTTGATGACAAGAAGCTGGAAGGTACCTACAAGGCGAAGCCTGAGCGTATCGACCTGCCTGCCGAGATCAACGAAAATCTGATCGTCGAGCTGTACTCCAAGTAAGGACTGCCTGAGGGATCTCTATGACCGCCGTGAACGACTTTCTCACGCCCCGCTCGATCGCGGTCAACGCGATCAACCTGACCCGCGCCAAAGTGGTTCTGGAACCGCTGGAGCGTGGTTTTGGCCACACTCTGGGGACTGCGCTGCGCCGCATCCTGATCTCCAGCATGCCCGGCTGTGCGATCACCGAAGTGGAGATCGACGGTGTGCAGCATGAATATTCTTCCATTGAAGGTGTTCAGGAAGATGTGATCAACATCCTGCTGAACTTGAAGGGCGTTGCCCTGCAAATGGAAGATAGCGAAGAAGCGACCCTCGAGCTGGTCAAAAAAGGCCCGGGTGCTGTTACCGCGAATGACATCCAGCGCGACCACAGCGTTGAGATTGTTAACCCGGATCACCTGATCTGCACCATTACAGGCGACACCGAACTGCGTGTGAAGCTTAAGGTTCAGAAAGGACGTGGCTATGTTGCTGCGGATTCCCGTCAGTCAGAAGACGACGAGACTCGTGGTATTGGTCGCCTGCAGCTGGATGCCAGCTACAGCCCGGTTAGTCGCGTGGCCTATGTGGTAGAAGCAGCTCGTGTTGAGCAGCGTACTGACCTGGACAAGCTGGTTATCGATCTGGAAACAGATGGAACCATTGATCCGGAAGAAGCGATTCGTCGTGCAGCAACGATTCTGCAGCAGCAGATAGCGGTGTTTGTAGACCTGGAGCAGGATGCCAAGCCTGAGCCGAAGCAGGAGCGTGAGGAGATCGATCCTATCCTGCTGCGTCCGGTGGATGATCTTGAGCTGACCGTTCGTTCCGCTAACTGTTTGAAAGCGGAAAACATCTACTACATCGGTGATCTGGTACAGCGTACTGAGGTTGAGCTGCTGAAAACCCCGAACCTGGGTAAGAAGTCGCTGACCGAGATCAAAGATGTGCTGGCCTCTAAAGGTCTGTCACTGGGCATGCGTCTCGAGAACTGGCCACCGGTCAGCCTGCGGGATGATGACCGGCTGAACACCAAATTGCGCTAATTAGTTGTTGTGGACGCTGTGAAGCGCCCCTGAACATAGGAACAGAATCATGCGTCATCGCAAAAGCGGCAGAAAACTGAATCGGAACAGCTCTCATCGTCAGGCGATGTTCCGTAACATGGCTGTGTCTCTGCTTGATCACGAAGTGATCAAAACCACTCTGCCGAAAGCCAAAGAGCTGCGCCGTGTGGCTGAGCCGCTGATCACTCTGGCTAAAGAAGACTCCGTTGCTAACCGTCGTCTGGCTTTCGACCGCACCCGTTCAAAGGAAATGGTCGGTAAGCTGTTCAACGAGCTGGGTCCTCGTTATCAGGAGCGTCCGGGTGGCTACATCCGCATTCTCAAGATGGGTTTTCGTGCGGGCGATAACGCACCGATGGCCTATGTTGAACTGGTTGATCGTCCTGAGCTGGCTGACGCTGACGAAGAGTAAGCGTTAACGGTTCCAGAAAAAACCGGGCCTGTGCCCGGTTTTTTTGTGCCTGTTGCAAGTGTGAAAGCATCGGCTATGCTGGGCTTGTGATTAACAGGCATAGCGTATGGCGATTAACGGTTTTCATGCACACGTCTATTTCGACGAGCACACCTTCTCTCAGGCGGCCGCTCTCTGTCAGGCCGCCCATCAACATTTTGCTGTGCCCATGGGGCACATGCACCGTAAGCCGGTGGGGCCGCACCCTTGTTGGAGCTGTCAGCTGACCATTCCGCGGCGCTTGGCGGGAGAGGTGATCCCCTGGCTGATGGCCAGCCGGAACGGGCTAACAGTGTTTGTGCATGGGCTCAGCGGCGACGATCTCCGCGATCATAGCGAGCTGGTGATGTGGCTGGGGGAGAGCCTGCCATTGGATTTAAGCATTTTTCAGTTCTCCGCCTGACATGTCAGGCTCTTTCCTCTTGTTACCCTTGTGCCACCGTTCTTCCCCGGTAAATAACGGCCTTCTGTGTTGAGCGGCTGCGTGTGGGCATCTGTTTGCTGACTTCAGGTGAAGGATCGATCGCTTGTCCTCGGTAACGTCGCACGGTAGCGGCAGCGGGCTGTTGTGGTTCCGGATCTGCACCTTCCAGGTTGAGTAACGCCAGCCGGATTTCGCAGTACAGCCTTTGGAATCCCTGAGAGCGGGTATGGCCTGCAAAATGAGCCAGTTTAAAGCGGAGCTGTGGGTCGGTGAGGGACAGGTTTTCGTCGAATTCGGCACGGATCAAACGTCGGCACTGATTGACCAGATTGACGATGTTGTACTGCATCAGCCAACGGTGGTCCGGGGTGGATTCCATACTCGTACTCCTCGGCCTGTGTATTGGGTTGTACAAAGCAGAAAACGTGCCATTAATCCAGGTTTTCCTGATGGGGATAGTGCCCCGTGGCGGGGCGGGCGGGGCAAAGTGTGGGGTGGTTGCGCTATTGTTGTGCGTGGGAGCGTGCCGGGCGGTGTGGTCGCAGGCAGTTGGCATAAAAGGTGGTGGTGGCGGAAGCCATGCTTGGGTTGTGCCCGCCCCGCGCTTGCATGGCTGGCTCCAGTAGGCAGGCGATCAGGTAGCGCTGAGCGGGCAGCGGCGTAGCTCCAGGTGATTAAGCCTCTTTGACGAGCTGGCGGATAAGTGGGAAGTCTTTTTCCGCACTGCGTTGCCCGTTTCTGTGTCAGGCGAACGGCCTTATTTCATCATGGGTTTGAGGAAGCGGCCGGTGTGGCTGCCTTTGACGTTGGCTACCTCTTCCGGGGTGCCTTCGGCGATGATCTCGCCGCCGCCATCGCCGCCCTCTGGGCCCAGGTCCACAATCCAGTCTGCGGTTTTGATGACATCCAGATTGTGCTCTATCACCACCACGGAATTACCGTGGTCAGCCAGACGGTTAAGCACGTCCAGCAGTAGCTGAATATCATGAAAGTGCAGGCCGGTGGTGGGCTCGTCGAGAATGTAGAGGGTGTTGCCGGTATCCCGCCGAGACAGCTCTTTGGCCAGCTTGACCCGTTGCGCTTCACCGCCGGACAGGGTGGTGGCGGCCTGGCCGAGTTTCACATAGCTGAGGCCTACATCCATCAATGTCTGTAGCTTGCGCGCCAGTGACGGGACGGCATCGAAAAACTCGCGGGCATCTTCGATAGTCAGGTCGAGCACTTCGAAGATATTTTTACCCTTGTAGGTGATTTCCAAGGTCTCCCGGTTGTAGCGTCTGCCATCACAGACTTCGCAGGGAACATAGATATCGGGTAGAAAGTGCATCTCTACCTTGATGACGCCGTCGCCCTGACAGGCCTCGCAGCGGCCGCCTTTCACATTGAAACTGAAGCGGCCCGGCTTGTAGCCGCGGGCGCGGGCTTCCTGGGTGCCAGCGAACAGTTCGCGCACCGGAGTAAAAATGCCTGTGTAGGTGGCAGGGTTGGAGCGGGGGGTGCGACCGATGGGGCTCTGGTCGATATCCACCACCTTGTCGAAATGCTCAAGGCCTTCGACGGACTCATGGGGTGAGGCGGTGAGTGTGGTGGCCTTGTTGAGCTTGGTGGCTGCCAACGGGTACAGGGTGCTGTTGATCAGGGTGGACTTGCCGGAACCGGACACGCCGGTGATACAGGTCAGTAGTCCTACCGGGATATTGAGTGGGTGCCCTTTCAGGTTATTGCCAGTGGCGCCGTGCAGTGTCAGCCAGCGATCGTCATTGTGTTGTCGGTGTTGGGCCGGAATGGCGATTTGCTTCCGGCCGGAGAGATAATCGCCGGTGAGTGAGGCCGGGTTGTCGGCTACATCCTGGGCGCGGCCCTGGGCGATGACTTCGCCGCCGTGGACGCCAGCGCCGGGGCCGATATCGATCACATGATCGGCCAGACGGATGGCATCCTCATCATGTTCCACCACAATGACGGTATTACCCAGGTCGCGCAGTCGAGTCAGGGTGCTCAGCAGGCGCTCGTTATCGCGTTGATGCAAACCGATGGATGGCTCGTCCAGTACATACATCACGCCTACCAGGCCCGCGCCGATCTGGCTGGCCAGACGAATCCGCTGGGCTTCACCGCCGGACAAGGTTTCTGCACTACGTTCCAGGGTTAAATATTCCAGCCCCACGTTGACCAGGAACTGTAGCCGGTCGCGGATTTCCTTGAGGATCTTGTCAGCAATTTCACCTCTGCTGCCAGGCAGTTTCAAGTCGCTGAAATAGGCGTGCGCCTTGCCCACGGCCAGGCGCACTACATCCGGTAGGTTGGTTTGTTCGATAAAGACATGGCGAGCCGCTTCACGCAAACGTGATCCGTTACAGCTGGGGCAGCTAGAGGTCGACATATAGCCGAGTAGGTCTTCACGTACCGCGTCGGATTCGGTTTCCCGGTAGCGACGCTCCATGTTGGGAATGATGCCCTCGAACGGGTGGTTGCGTTTGATGATATCGCCGCGGTCGTTAAGGTAACGGAACTCGATGCTTTCTTTGCCGGTGCCGTGCAGCACCTTCTTGCGCACGTCTTTGGGCAGATCCTTGAGGGCCGCATCCATGTCGAAACCAATGCTCTGGGAAAGGGAGTTGAGCATCTGGAAATAATATACGTTTCGTCGATCCCAGCCCCGGATAGCGCCCTCAGAGAGAGAAAGCTCGTCGGAATTGATCACCTTGCTTTCATCGAAAAACTGTTTCATGCCCAAACCGTCACAGCTGGGGCAGGCGCCGGCAGGGTTATTGAATGAGAACAGGCGAGGTTCCAGCTCCGGGATCGAGTAGCCGCAGGTGGGGCAGGCGAATTTGGCAGAGAAAGTGGTTTCCTCGCCGTCGCCTTCCATGGGGGCGATCACGGCAATGTCGTCGGCCAGATTCAGGGCGGTTTCGAAAGATTCCGCCAGACGGTTCTGCAGATCATCACGCACCTTGAAACGATCGACGACCACTTCGATGGTGTGTTTCTTGTTCTTGTCCAGGTCCGGCGTGTCGTCCATGTCGTAGATGCGGCCGTCAATGCGTACCCGAATAAAACCCTGGGCGCGCAGTTCTTCGAACAGGTGGACGTGCTCACCTTTCTTTTCCCGGATCACCGGTGCCAGCAGCATGAGCTTGCTGCCTTCTTCCATGGTCAATACTTGATCGACCATCTGGCTGATGGTTTGTGCTGCCAACGGGGCATCATGTTCGGGGCAGCGGGGTTCCCCGACCCGGGCGAACAATAGGCGCAGATAGTCGTAGATTTCGGTAATGGTGCCCACGGTGGAGCGAGGGTTGTGGCTAGTGGATTTCTGTTCGATGGAAATGGCCGGGCTTAGCCCTTCGATGTGGTCCACATCGGGTTTTTCCATCATCGACAGGAACTGGCGGGCGTAGGTGGACAGCGATTCCACATAACGGCGCTGCCCTTCGGCGTACAGGGTGTCGAATGCGAGGGAGGATTTGCCGGAACCGGACAGGCCGGTGATTACCACCAGCTTGTCCCTGGGAATATCCAGGTCCACGTTCTTCAGGTTATGGGTGCGTGCGCCACGAACCAGAATGGTATCCATCAACTGCCCCTGAGTACTGTCAAAATGAACAGGGCAGTATAAGGGACGCTGGATGCCTGACGCTAGACGCAGGACGCGAAAAGCCGTTGTCAGGCACGGAGCGTCTTGTGTCAGGCGCCGTTACAGATTTTCCTGGGCCCAGTTCACCGCTTGCAGGCGGTTGGAGGCGTTGATTTTCTTGAAGATATTGTAGATGTGGGTCTTGATGGTGTGTGGACTCAGATTCAGGCTGCTGGCGATTTCCGAGTTCTTGGCGCCGGTGGACATTACTTTCAACACTTCTACTTCCCGGTCAGTCAGGCTGACTTCGCTGCGTGAGAAAGTCTTGTTGAAGGTCCGGCTCTTCATTAGGTAAGTTTGCAGGACGGCACGCGGGAACCACAATTCGCCATCGAAGATTGCCTTGATGCCTTTGCTAAGCAGGGCCTGGGGGCAGTCGTGCTGGAAACCACCGTTCACCATGGGCAGGCCGGCCAGCTTGGATAGCGACTCATCGCTGTCCACGTTGAAAACGGCGATCAGTACATCGCTTTCCACTTCCTGGTCGGCTTCCAGCAAGTGGGCAATGACTTCATTCACGTCCACGGAGTGGTAATCCACCAGAAACAGGTTCTGGTTCAGTTCGCGAAGAATATCGGTGGTGATATCCAGGGCGGTGGGAATGCTCTTGGCTGCCACGTCTTCCTTGACGAGAAACTCTGTAAGCAGGGCGTTTTGCAGCTGTTGGCTGCCGACCACGTAAACTTGCTGGGTATGTTCTTGGCTATTCATTGGCCCCGTCCGTGATTGCTCAGGCAAACACCTAAGAAAAAAAACTGATCAGCCTGCCAATTTATCACCGCTTTGGCGGGGGTTCAATTTGATGCAGTCGAGTTTTACCGATTTCACGATCAAAGGCTGTGCGCTACGTCTTCGGCCCACTAGTCCTGACGGGGCAGGAATCTGCTACACTGCGTGCCCTTTTGTATCGGCCGGGGTGACGGCAGCTGTGTGCTGCGGTGTTTGCGGCCTCCCCGGGTTAGGAGCGATCACGGTTCATGACGGCATCATCTTCCCAAGCCCTGCAGCGGACAGAACTGAAAACCACAGGGTATTTGGCAACCATTTTCGCGTTGCGGATGTTTGGTCTGTTCATGATTCTGCCGATTTTCGCAGTCTACGGGCAGGCGCTTGAAGGAGCGTCTCCACTATTAATTGGTACTGCTATTGGCGCCTATGGCCTGATGCAGGCCCTGCTGCAGATTCCTTTCGGCATGCTCTCGGACCGTTTTGGGCGTCGCCCATTGTTATTAATCGGTCTGTTGTTATTCATTGCCGGTGGCGCGGTGGCGGCCATGAGTGACCATATCTACGGAGTCATTGCAGGGCGTGCCCTGCAGGGCGCCGGGGCCATCGCCAGCGTGATCATGGCACTCATTGGCGATGTGGTGACCGAGAAGCACCGCACCCGGGCCATGGCATTAATCGGTATGTCCGTGGGCGGCGCTTTTGTTCTGGCACTGATTTTGGGGCCTCTGCTGGCGGGCTGGCTGGGTTTATCTGGCCTGTTCTGGATGACCTCGGTGCTGGGGGGCTTTGCCCTGCTGGTTGCCTTTGTGGTGCCGGCCCCGAAAGCCTTGCAAGGTGAGGCGTTGCCGGTGTCGGAGCGCTTTCGGCGCGTGCTGGGCAACAAGACATTGTTGCGTTTTGATATGGGCATTTTCAGCCTGCATCTGATTATGACCGCGTCTTTTGTGGTGGTGCCAGCCCTGCTCAGTGAGCGCCTGGGGTTGACGCTGCAAAGCCATAGTTTGCTGTATTTGGCCGTGCTGGTGGCGGGCTTTTTGGCCATGGTGCCGTTGATTATCCGGGCTGAGCGCCGCGGGGCGGTGCCCATGAAGCGCCTGGCAGTGGTGTTGCTGGCGATTTCCCAGTTGTTGTTGGCCTTGGCCGGAGCACAATTGTGGCATTTCGTGCTGGCATTGCTGGTCTTCTTTACGGCTTTTAATTTGCTGGAAGCCTTGCTGCCCTCGCTGGTGGGGCGTGCTGCCCCAGCCGGCACCCGGGGAACGGCCATGGGGGTGTACTCCACCAGCCAGTTTCTCGGTGTGTTCGTCGGCGGGCAAATGGGTGGCGCCTTGTATCAATGGGTGGGTGCGGAAGCGGTGTTTTATGGCTGCGGGCTGCTGGCACTGGTCTGGTTTTTGGTGCTGGCGGGCATGAAAGAGCTGCCCAAGCTGGATAATCGGGTTCTGCCGTTGTCACCCGGACAGGACTGGCAGGCCCTCGCAGAGCGGTTGAAATCCGTGCCCGGTGTGGTGGAAACCGTGATTGTGGAAGAGCAGGCTTTAGCCCTGCTGAAGGTGGATGCCGACCAGCTGGATGAGCAACAGTTACAGGGTGTCGCCGGAGCCGGGCAAAGCTGACACAATGGACAGCTTGGCCGAGTGTGTTGTCCACCGGCGATGACAGGATGATAGACAGTAGTCAGACCATAAGAAGTCACGGAGAGAAACATGGCGCGCGGCGTTAATAAGGTAATTTTGATCGGTAACCTGGGGGCGGACCCGGAAACCCGCTTTATGCCCAGCGGTGGCGCTGTCACGAATGTGCGGCTGGCCACCAGCGAAAGCTGGAAAGACCGCCAGAGCGGCCAGATGCAGGAACGCACTGAATGGCACCGGGTGGTGTTCTTCAACAAGTTGGGCGAGATTGCTGGCGAGTACCTGAAAAAGGGCTCGAAGGTGTACATCGAAGGCTCCATCCGTACCCGCAAATGGCAGGGGCAGGATGGCCAGGACCGCTACACCACCGAAATTGTGGCCAATGAAATGCAGATGCTGGATGGCCGCGGTGAAGGTGGCGGCCAGGGCGGCGGATATACCCAGTCTCCCCCGGCCCAAGGCAACCAGGGTGGCTACGGCAATGATAGCCAGTCCGGTGGTGGCCAGCCGGCGCAGAACCAGAATAGCAACCAGGGCGGCGGTTTCAGCGGCCCGGCGGATGACTTCGACGACGACATCCCGTTCTGATCGGTAGACAGGAAAGCGGCTCCGTTATGCCACGAAAAATAACACTGGCGCTGCTTTTCAGCGTCAGCCTGCTACTGTTTCTGCTGCTGCTAATGCCGGCAGCCGTACTAGTGGAGCGCGTACCGGCCTTGCGGCCCGGCGGTGCACCGTTGGTGCTCACTAACCCCCAGGGGCTCTGGTGGGACGGTCAGGCTGATTGGCAATGGCAGCGCCGCCAAGGGTCTGTGCAGTGGGCGCTGGACTGGCACGGGTTAGTGCCGGGCCTGGCGCTGAAGACCCGCAGTAATGATGACGCCGCGCGCCTGTCCGGTTGGCTTGGTGCGGATTGGGGCGATTGGCAATTGCAGCAGACCCGGCTTTCCTTGCCGGTGTCGCTGGTGGCTGATCATATTCCCCAGGGCAGCGCAGACGGGCGCGTGGACGCGACGCTGATGCAGATTACCCTTGGCGATGGCAAGATCAAGCAGCTGCAAGGCACGCTGCAGTACGGTGGTGGTACGGTGAGTTGGGGGCGCAATGGCTCCGCAACGGTCCCTGTGCTGCAGGGCCGTTTGAGTATGGAAAATACGCAGCCTACCTTGCAGGTGGTGGGGCCAGAAAGTGAGTCGCTGGTGGATGCCCGGCTTGCTGATGGGCGCTTCGAACTGGAAGTGCGGCGCGCCTGGCCCATGCTGCTGGGGGTGAGCCAGGGTGGCAACCCGGAAGATGTGGTGTTCCAGATGTCGCAACCTTTCGCCCTGTTGGATGGTCAGTAACACTATATTGCAATAATAAGCCGTAGAATCCGGTAGATTTGTAGCCTGTGTTATATCGGTAATGGGCAATAACGATAAAGGAAGTCGCAGGACGGTTATGTCGCAACTGGCGAGTTGGGGAAAGCAGCAGCAATGGGGCGCACCGCTTCGGTGGGTGATCGCTGTGTTGCTGGTGGTCGCACTGGCCTATGTGCTGGCGCAGACCGTGTGGCTATTGTGGTATGGGCCCAGTGAGCCTGTGCCGGCCAATACCGGCACGCGCCTGGAGGTGTCTTCCTCTGGCGATGCCCCGACCCTCACCCAGGCACAGATCGATAACTGGCAACTGTTCGGTAACTATGAACCCGTCGCCAGCACCGGCAATGACAAGCCCACCGACGCCCCCGATACTCGCCTGCGCTTGGAGCTGCTGGGAGTCTTCCAGAATGCCGATACCAAGCGCGCCACGGCGATTATTGCCGAGAAAGGCAAAGAAGGTGAGTTGTACCATATCGGTGACAGCATTCCGGGTAACGCCAAATTGGAAGAAGTGTACCCCGACCGGGTGATCCTACGCCGGGCGGGTCGGTTGGAAACGCTGCGCTGGAGTGACAACGCTTTGGGCGGTGTCACCGAAGTGCGTCGTGAACCCACGCGTCCTGCGCGCCCCGCGCCTGCCGGCAATGAAGGGGGCGAAGCCGACCTGGGACGCCAGCGCACCGCCATTATCGGCCAACTGGGGCTGGAGCCTGTCACAGAGGGTGGCAGCGCCGGTTACCGGTTGGGCAAACGTGCGCCAAAACAGTTGCTTGCGCAGGTTGGCCTGCAAAGCGATGACGTAATTCTCTCGGTTAACGGACACCCGCTGGGAACAGAAAGCAACGACATGGCGGCTCTGCGTTCGTATCAGGACACCCAGCAGGCATCCATCGTGGTGCAACGGGGTGACCAGCAATTTACCGTGAACTATCCGCCTTAGTGAGTGGTTTTATGACGCCTTTTTTCAGAACGTCTCTATCAAGAATAATAATGCTGCTGGCGCTGTCGGCTGTCATGGCCACAGCCCATGCGCGGACAACGAATGAAGTGCAGGCCAGTGACGACGGCAAGAGCTGGACGGTGAATATCCGCAATGCGGACATTCAGGCGTTTATCAGTCAGGTAGCTGACATGACGGGCAAGAACTTCGTGGTGGATCCTCGGGTTCGGGCTCGGGATGTGACGGTGGTGTCCACCAAGTCACTGACTTCCAATGAAGTCTATGAGTTGTTCCTGTCCGTGCTGCAGGTGCACGGCTACGCGGCGGTGCCGGCCGGCGACATCATCAAGATTGTACCCAATACTACTGCCAAGCAGAGCAATCTGCCGTTGGTGGGTAAGGGGACCACCTCCGGTGAGGAACTGGTGACTCGCGTGATTCCGGTGGAGAACTCGCCGGTGGAAGAGCTGGTGCCGGTGTTGCGTCCTTTGGTGCCACAGTACGGCCACCTGGCTGCGGTGGGCTCGGCCAATGCGCTGATTATCAGTGACCATCTGGACAATATTCGCCGTATGGAAGCCATTATTGCCAGCCTGGACAATGCGGAATCCGAAGATCTGCAGGTGATTAAGCTGAAGCATGCGTTCGCCGGCGATATGGTGAAAATGCTGGAAAGCCTGACACCCCAGACCGGCGGTCGACGTGGCAAAACGTCGGAAGGCGACGTCACAGTGGTCGCCGATGAGCGCACCAATCGCCTGATTATTAAAGGTGATCGGATCACTCGTCAGCGCATGGTGCAGATGGTGAACAGCCTGGATACCGAAGAAAGCGACAACGGCGGTGTGCAGGTCGTGCGCCTCAGCCATGGCGACGCCAAGACCCTGGCCGAATTGCTCAAGAACTTTGCCGAAGGCGCTTCGGTGACCAAGGCTGGTGGCGACGGCAAGACTACGGCAAGCACGACATCGGGCAACAGCAAGGTCTCCATCCAGGCAGACGAGTCACTCAATGCATTGGTGATCCGGGCCGAGCCGGCCATGATGAAAGAGCTGCAATCGGTAATCAGCCAGCTGGATGTGCGCCGAGCGCAGATTCTGATAGAAGCGGCGATTGTGGAAATTTCCGGGGAGCAGGGCAAAAACCTGGGCTTCCAGTATGTGGCCGGTAGCGATGATAGTGGTGTGGGCGCAGTGAATTTTGGCGGCAACGGGCTAAGCATCAACTCTGTGCTGCAGGCGGTGGCCACCGATGATCCTTCCGGTCTGAGTCTGGGCGATGGCATCACTGCTGGCCTGGGCGAAACCGATTCCAATGGCGACTTGAAGTGGGGGGCGCTGATTCAGGCGCTGTCCACGTCATCGGATGTGAACCTGCTGTCCACGCCCAGCATTCTGACCCTGGACAACGAAGAAGCCTCCATCGTGGTGGGTGAAAACGTGCCTTTCGTGACCGGGCAAAGCACCAACACCGGTTCCGGGGTGTCTAACCCGTTTACGACCATTCAGCGTGAAGACGTGGGCCTGACTCTCAAGGTCACCCCTCATGTGGCGGGCTTGTCCACCATTCGTCTGGAGCTGGAGCAGGAAAACTCCGCGGTGAAAGATTCAGCCGGTGATGCGGTGGATATCGTGACGACTACCCGCAAGTTGCAAAGCACGGTGCTGGCGGACGACGGTGAAACCATCGCGCTGGGCGGTCTGATCAAGGACGATATTCGCGTTACGGTGCGCAAGGTGCCGTTGCTCGGCGATATCCCGGTGCTGGGCTTTTTGTTCCGGTCCACCAGTAAGGATCGGGTAAAGAGTAACCTGATGGTTTTTCTGAAGCCGACGATTCTGGCCAACAACGATCGGCTGGTGCAGATGAGCCGCGAGAAGTACATGGGGCTCACCGCCTTGCAGTTCCGTCTTAACAAAGAGGGCGAGTTGGAGCAGGTAGAGAAACACCCGATCCCGCAGGCCTTGGACCATATTTTTGAAGGGCGCAACCCGGTCCCACAGGACTTCCGTGATGCCTACTTTGATCAGCAGGATGCGCCGATTCCGGCCACTCAGAAAGAGATCAAGGACAAGGAGCCGCGCAAGGTGCCTGGTGTCGATCGCAAGGCGGAGAGTGAGCCTGATATTTAATCAGGGCTCGTTTCTCGGCAAAAAAAAGCGCTTCGGCGCGTTTTTTTATGGGCTTGTGCCTGGGTAAGTGCTGCCACGAATGTCTTGGCATCAGGCATCAGGCATCAGGCATCAGAATCTGATCAGGATTGCTGGAGGCTGCGCAGGTTGGTCAGTACACGCTGGCTGCGCTCCAGTTTCTTATTGAGCTCTTCGTTGTCCGGATATAGCGGGGCGACCTGTTTCCAGATGCGGTAAGCCTCGCGATATTGGCCGCGGGCGTAGAGCGCTTCCCCAGTGTTCATCTCTTCCGCGAAGCGGCGGCGGCACCATTGCTCCAGCCGTTTTCGGTGGCTGGCCAGGGCCGGGTTGCCCTGATGCCGGTTCAGGAAGGCGCGGGCGGCGAGCAGGGATTGCAGCTGGCCATTGCGCTGGTAGCGGCTCATTAGTTGTTCCGCTTCGGTTTGCAGGGCCTGGTTACGCTTGGCGCGGGCGCGTTGTTCTTCGTTGTTCAGTACTTGCTGGGCTTGAGCCAGTACCGGGGAGGCGTCGGCTTGGGGAGCCAGCAGGTGAGCGGAGCGCAGCAGGTCGCGGGCCTGCATCCACTGCTCCCGTTCACCGAAATATTCGCCCAGGGTGGTCAGGTCCTGAACCAGCTGTTGACGTTCTTCGGCCAGGGTCTGGCGTTCCTGCTTGGCGTGGGGGGCGTGGAAGGCGGCCAGCTGCTGCTCCAGTCTATCGTGGGCCAGCATGGCGGTAGCCTGGGCCTGGCGTCGCTCTGCCAGTAAATGGTTCAGCTGGCGCTCTTCCAGGGTCGACAGGGCGGTGCTTAATTCATCCATGGCCGCCGGATTCAGCACCTTGTCGCGGTTCTTGTTCAGCAGGGTGAAGGCGTCCTCCCATTGCTGGTTTCTGCCCAGTTCCTGTGCCTGCTGAATGATGTGTTGGCGGTACGCCTTGCTGGCCTGGCGAATCCCGGGATATTGCTCTTGCAGGGCCGGGTATTCGGGGTGGCCGGGTTTTGTCTCTTCAATAATAGTGGCAGCCCGGGCGTAGTCGTGCTGTTCCAGCGCGGCGCTGATGTCGCTTTCCGGGTGAGGATTGCCGAAGGTCGTGCAGCCAGCCAGTACCGTGGCCAGGGTTAGGCTACTCGCCTTGTACACGTTGATGCTCCGTGTTCAGTTTTGCCAGGAACTGGGCAATACGCTGTTCCATCAGGGTTTCCGACAAGGCGTGGACACCGTCGATGCGGTGGGTGCTCACCGGTTCCGCCTTGCCGCGAATTCGCATGGCGCCGAATTCCGTAGCACGCACCCGGGAGGCGATGTTGGGGTTGGACAGTAGCGGTGCGGCAGCAATGATCTCGTTGCCACCGGCCATGTTCGACAGTCGCGAAGCCAGGTTCACCGCATCGCCGACCACGGTGTATTGCATGCGATCGCGCGAGCCAAGATTGCCGGCCAGCATGTCGCCGGAATTGATGCCGATACGAAATGCCACGGTGGTTTCGCCACGGGCGTTGCGATATTCATTGAGCCGTTCAACCAGCCGCTGGATCATCACGGCACAACACAATCCGTGAAACAGATGTTCGTCATCTTTCTCCGGCACGCCGAAGACAATCATGGCGCAATCGCCCATGTATTTGTCGATGGTACCCCGATAAAAGCTGGTGGCCGTGGTGATAGCATCAAAGTAGACGTTGAGCATGTCGGCGATCGCTTCGGGCGTCAGATTTTCGGACAGCCGGGTGAAGCCGACAATATCGGCAAAGACCACGGTGGCGGAAACGTCACGGCCACCGAGCTGCACCTGATCCAGGTCAGCCATCATGTTGCGGGCCACAGAGGGGCTGACAAAACGTTGCAGCACCCGTTCCACCTGGTCTTTCTCCAGCATGCCGTGAGCCATGGTGTTGTAGGCTTCGATCAGACCGCCGATTTCATCGTTACGGCGGTCTTGAATGCGGTAGTTCAGGTCGCCTTTGCGCATGGCGCTAGTGGCGGCCAGCAGATCATGAATGGGCTGAGCAAGCCGGCGGCTGATCAGAAAGGCCACGATAATGGCGATTACGCTCATGATCAGGGTGGCGGTCACCATGGTGTCCTGAACGGCCTGGCGGGCAGCCATGATGGGGCGGTCGGACAGGGAAATGGCGGTATGCCCGGCTACTGCATCGTTAATTTTGATGGGCGCGTAGTAGGTGGTGACTGGCTCATCTTCCAAGTCCCACCGTTTTACTTGTTCGTGCAGTGGGCTGGCGGCCAGCGGCAGAATGCCGGCCTTGTCGATCAGGTTTCCGTCCCGGCCAAACAGGGCGGCGCCGCGAACACTGTCACTGCGGGTGAGGTTGTTGAGCTGTACTTTGAGAAAGAAGGTGTCGTCAGCTAGCAGGGGTTCCCGGGCCGTGTTAGCGAGTTGCTGAGCGATGGCGGTCCCAAAGCTGTCGGCCTGGTCGCGCATGCGGCTGAGCTGATTGTTGAGTAGCAGCGTGCCGAGGATGGTCATGCCGCAAAGAATCAGCAGGGAGATGGATAGCCCCAGCTTCCAGGCCACCGGGAAATATGCGGGCACATAGGGAGCAAGCCACTCGCCGAGGCGGGTGCGTTGAGGCGGGCTGGATTGTTCGGGTCCCTGTGCAGTGCTCACGTCTTGTCCCTGGTATAGCTGTCCGGTGATTCTCCGGATTTCTAAGACAAGCAGGCCCCCGCTGTGCTTGTCAGCGGCAGTCCTTGCTGTCAAATTCAGGCATGTGCCTTATGCCAACAATAGCATTTTCGTCGTGCCGGGTAAGTAGCCGTCTGACTGTTTATTACCCGGCCCTGAATTAGGATATGAGTATGGCGTTTACGCGAGAGCGGCAGGTCCCCGCGAATGGGCTGGATTTCTTTGTGGCGGAGTCCGGTGAGGCCGGTGCCCCGCTGGTACTGTGCCTGCATGGGTTCCCGGAATGCTGGGCGTCCTGGCGGTATCAGTTGCCGGTGCTGGCCCAATCCGGTTATTACGCGGTAGCCCCGGATTTGCGCGGTTATGGTTTTACCGGTGGCCCGAAAGAGGCAGATTCCTATCGGCAGAGTCTGCTGGTGGAGGACGTGATGGCGCTGATTCAGGCCCTGGGCTACGAAAGTGCCATTTTGATGGGGCATGACTGGGGATGCGGTTTGGCCTGGCAGGTCGCGCGGCAGCACCCGCAAACCATCAAAGCCGTGATTGGCATGTCGGTTCCCTATGGTGGGCCGGCCCCGGAGCCGCCCACCGCCGCCATGCGCAAGCTGTTTGAAGATCGTTTCTTCTACATGCTCTATTTCCAGCAACCGGCGTTACCGGAGCAGGAGCTGGAAACCGATGTGGCACATAGCTTGCGATGTATCTTCCATGGTTTGTCGGCGGAGGGTATTGCGGATTTCAATGCGAAGCCCGATGACACCGGTTTTCTTCAATCCATGCCGGTCCCGGATACCCAGCCGCGCTGGATGCGCGAGGAAGATTTGGCTTACTACGTGGAGCGTTTTGAACACAGTGGTTTTACCGGGCCGATCAACTGGTACCGCGCGATGGATGCCTCCTGGGAAGAAAGCCGCGAGGACAGTCACTGGCAGATTGCCATGCCGACCTTGTTTATCGGTGGCTTGCAGGACCCAGTGATCATGTTTGGTCAGAAAGCTCTGCAGCGCATGCCAGATTATATTCCTGACCTGCGTACGGTCATGCTGGATCAGTGCGGTCACTGGATCCAGATGGAGCAGGCGGCGGAAGTAAACCGCGAAATTTTGGCGTTTCTGGAGGAGATTCATGCCAGTGAAAGAAGTGCCAGTAAAAAATAGCGCCAGTAATTTTCACAAGGTGGGCGCCTTTCATCGGGCTTTTTCCCTGCCGGTGGAGCCGAAGCCGGTGGTGCCGGACGACGCGACCGTGCGTTTGCGGCTCGCCCTGCTGCTGGAGGAGTTTCATGAGCTGGCCGAAGCGACCTGCCAGAATGCCAGTGATAGTCAGCAGGCGTTTCTGGCGACGTTGGCCCAGGCCCGCGAGCAGTTGGAGGCGCTGGGTGGCTTTCAGGTGGACCTGGTTGAGGTAGCGGATGCGCTTACCGATATCAACTATGTTACCTACGGCGCAGGGCATACCTTTGGTATCGACCTCAATGCCTGCTGTGAAGAGGTGCATCGCAGCAACATGAGTAAGCTGGGCGCCGACGGTAAGCCGATGAAGGATGCGCGGGGCAAGGTGCTGAAGGGGCCGGCGTATTCGCCTCCGTCGTTGGCGCCGTTACTGGCGGCTCAAGCGGGTGGCGAGTGTGGCGCTGAGTAACCTGTAGGCTGCGCGCGCTATTGGTTGGCCAGACGAAATAAAGAAACCCTGACCCATATCAAGGCGGGGTGGAGCAAGGGGCGGCACTATGGCTGCGGGATTTGATCCCGCTGCGTATGCTTCCGGTTGTCTCCGGAAACAATTAGGCCCCGGAAACGGGGCCTTTTTTTGTCCGCGTGAAGCGTCTTCCTTTACCAATGAATCCCCTTGAACAGCCGTGAGAAGGCTGCCTGTTCGCGGCGAATCTTCTTCGGCGAGCCTTCCTTGTCTCCCAGTGCTGCAGTGGAATCCGAGAACAGCTTGTATCCGGTGTTCATGATGGTTTCGGTAACCCGGGGGGTGATGAAGTGCATCACCTGCCCCATGACTCCCAGGTTGGTGGCAATGCGTTTTGGCTGACGCACAATGGCGTCACAAATCATGTCCGCCGCCTGGGTCGGGCTGATGGTTGGGACGTGATTGTAGATTTTGGTGGGCGCAATCATCGGGGTGCGAACCAACGGCATGTTGATGGTGGTGAACCTGATCCCTTCATGGGCGAGCTCACTGGCTGCGCAGCGAGTGAACGCATCCAGCGCCGCTTTTGATGCCACGTAGGCGGAAAAGCGGGGCGCGTTGGTGAGTACGCCGATGCTGGAAATGTTGATCACGTGGCCGCTGCCATTTTCGATCATGCTGGGCATCAGCTGCATGATCAGCCGCAGGGCACCGAAATAGTTCAGCTGCATGGTGCGTTCATAATCGTGAAAACGATCAAACGCATGCACCACGGAACGTCGAATGGAGCGCCCGGCGTTGTTCACCAGAATGTCCACTTGGCCATGGTCGGCGAGAACCTGTTGCACCAGGTTGTCCACGTCGGTCAGGTCGGATACGTCACAGCTGTAGGCCTGTGCGGTGCCGCCCAGCTGGTCGATTTCATGCAGGGTTTCTTCCAGTTTTTCGGCGGTACGGGCAATCACCAGCACCGTGGCGCCGGCGCGAGCCAGTTTCAGCGCGCTGGCCTTGCCGATGCCGGAGGTGGCGCCGGTAACCATGACCACTTTGCCTTCCACCCGTTCAGGCAGGGTGGGCAGGGGTTGCAGTTCATCTTTGCGCTCACCGCGGTCCGGGTCCAGGTGGTTTTCCCAGAAATCCCACAGTTGTTGGATATAGCTTTCCAACTCGGGCGCAGCGATGCCGGTGCCTGCCAGGGCGGCTTTGGCGCGGCTGTTGTCGTACTCGGTGGGGAAGGTGAGGAACTTCATGGCCGAGGGCGGAATGTCCAGGTTGTCTAACGCGGCATTGACCAGCAGGTTGGGGGTCAGGGCGCTGACGCTTTTGCGGATAAAACCGGGTACCACGTCGAACAGGCGGTTTTCCAGTTTTAGCGCCATGCGTGGAGCCTGGGCGGCACCGGCAACGATGTCCATGATTTCCCCCAGGCTGTAGCTGCGGTCTGCAGTCAGGTGGAAGCATTGGCTATCGTGATCGGGTTGGTGCGCAATGTGCTCCAGGGCGTCCGCCACGAAATCCACTGGCACCACATTGAAGTGTCCGCCTTCCACGCCGATCAGGGGCACCCAGTTGGGCAGCACGTCTTTCAGCTTCTGGATGAATTTGAACAGGTAGTAGGGGCCGTCCACTTTGTCCATGGCGCCGGTTTCGGAGTGTCCGACAACCATGGCTGGGCGATAAATGCGCCAGGGGATTTTGCTTTCCTGGCGCACCAGCGCTTCGGATTCGTGCTTGGTCAGCAGGTAGGCGTCATCCAGCCCGGTAGCTTCTTCGAACATGTCCTCGGTGAAGGTGCCGTCGTAAAGGCCGGCGGCGGCAATGGAGGAGACATGGTGAAAGCGGGCGGCCTGGATTTTCTCAGCCAGTTTCAGTGTTTGCCGGGTGCCTTCGATGTTGGTGTAGCGCTGGGTGTTTTCATCGGCGGTCAGGTCATAAATGGCGGCCAGATGGAAAAAATGATCGATTTGCCCGTTCAGGTCATCCTGGTCGCGCTTGCTGACGCCGAGCAGCTTTTCGTTGATGTCGCCATGAATGGCCACCAGACGGTCTGCGTCCACGCCAAGCCGGCTGCGCAGGGCGTCCAGCTTGTACTCGGAGCCACAGCGAACCAGGGCAAAAACACGGGCATCGTCGCGTTTCAGCAGGCGGCCAACCAGAAAACGGCCGATAAACCCGGTGGCACCGGTAACGAAATAGTTCATTGTTTTCCCCTTGTGCTTCCTTGCTGCCTGCTCGGGCAGGCAGTTTGTGTTGTAGCGCTGTCTGATCATGCGCCGTGATCAGGCCGGGTGACAAATCTTCGGCCTTACATCTGTAAGGTGAATTCTGTTCCAGCTAACAAGTGTTTGTCAAAGATTGTTTTGTAATCGCCCATTGGTTGCGCCTTGCTTATGATTTATGGGATTATTTAACTAACATTTGTTAGTGATACTGTTATGGCTGAAACAGCGCGGCAGCGCCAGAAGCGGCAAACCCGGGAGCGGATTCTGGAATCCGCCCGACATCTTATGGCGGGCGGGCGAGGACTGGACAGCCTGGGCCTGCGCGAAGTGGCCCGGGAATCCAGCCTGGCGGCCACGTCCCTGTATAACCATTTCCCGGATATGGACGCGCTGGGATTGGCGTTGATCGATTCCTGCTGTTTTCGGCTGCGCTCGGCCATGGAGTACGAACGGCGCAGCATGATTGAAATCGGTGCGGCCCAGGCGGTGCAGGAGCTGGTGGGGCGGTTTTCCCGTTACATTGCAGAGAACGGCAATGATTTTCGGCTGCTGGTGCAGCAGCGTTTGGGCAGCCATGACCGCTACCGGTTGAGAATTCAGCGCGAATTACAGCTGCTGGTGGATGAGCTGGCCGAAGACGTGCGCCAGGCGGTCGCCAGCCAGGGGCGGGTGCAGGTGCCAGCGGAACAAGAGGCGCAAGCGGCCATTGCGATCATGTTCGGCGCCGGCATTTCCATGCTCGACAGCAGCCCGGCGGCGCGCCGTATGGTGGCCGATCATGCTTGCCTGCAGCTGGAAATGATGGCGCTGGGCGGTAGGCAGATGGCGGTAGGTAATCGGCTATGAAATGGCTGTTTGTGACGTAATTCGTGGGTTTGTGTCGAAAAATGCACTAAAAAGGGTCGCTAATCCAGCAGCGTTAATACCGCAACGTTGCTGTCGATTGCCACAGGAGGTGGCGATGCCGTTCGATCCGAAGGACCCATACGACGCAGCAGCGCTGTATGACATGTGGCTTAATTGCAGCCGCTGCCCTGTCACCTTTGATTTTGAACCCGGTGGTGAGGTGAATCTGGATTATTACCACCGTATCGGTCAGCAGGCTCGGATCGATAACTGGGCCGTGTTGCCCGCCCGTAGCCACGGTAATGAACTGGTGTTCAATGTGCTTTGCCCAGCGTGCGCCCGGCGCTTGGGTGTGGATGGCTGCGATGGTCGCATGGAGCTGGCCGCGCCGGTGATCGACCAGATCTGCCAAGCAATGCGTGACGCGTCCGAACAAGCGGCCTGATCACTACGGTCATCGTGTCTGTCTTCTTGCCCCGGTAGACTCGGAGCGAGTTTTGACAGGAGCCTTCCATGACCGCCCACGATATTTCCCTGGCTGATGCCATGATCCAGCGCCGTTCCGTACGCGGCTTTACCGACAAGCCAGTGCCTCAAGAGGTGCTGGATGCGGTGTTTTCTCTGGCCCAGCATTCCCCCTCAAACTGCAATATCCAGCCTTGGAAAGTGTGGGTGGCCTCCGGGGCGACCCGCGATGTGCTGCGCGAGCGCATGGTGGAGAAGGTCACCAGCGGCGTGCCGTTTGCGCCAGACTACGACAGCCTGCCTCGATTCGAAGGCGTTTACCGAGAGCGTCAGGTGGATTGTGCCATGGCGCTCTATGGCAGCATGGGTATTGCCCGCGAAGATCGCCCCGGGCGGCAGCGGGCTGAATTGCGTAATTTCGAGTTGTTCGATGCGCCCCACGTGGCGTTTATCGGCATGGAGCGGGATTTTGGCGTCACCGTGGGCCTGGATGTGGGCATGTATGTGCAGTCGCTGCTGCTGTCCATGAGCGCTTATGGGCTGGGGGCCTGTGCCCAGGGCAGCATGCGTTACTACCCGGACGACGTGCGGGAGATGCTGAGAATTCCATCCAGCACGGCCATCGTGCTGGGGATTAGCTTTGGGTATGAGGACCCGGACATCGCGGCAAACCAGGCTCGGGTAGGCCGGGTGCCTGTCTCCGATTCGGTGCAGTTTTGCGATAGCCTGTAGCTGATTTCATGCCCTGAAGACAGGGAGGGTCCGGGCAGCGGTGGCGCGATTGTGCTACAATGGTCGTTTTCCCAGCGTAGTGACCCTCCATGATCATAGTGAAAGGCTCCTTTCCCGTGAAAGAAGACGAACAGCCCCATGCGTTGGAGCTGGTGCAGGCGCTTGCCAGTGCGTCGCGGGGAGAGTGTGGGTGTCTGGCCTATGAGGTATACCTGCAGGCGGATGCACCCAGAGTGATTATGGTGTGGCAGCAGTGGTCAAACCTGGATGCGTTGGAAATCCATTTTGGTTCCGAGCATGTGGACGTCTTTCTCGACGCCATACCCGACATGATTGATGGCGATGTCACGTCGGCCCGCTTTGACGTGTCCAGCATGGATGGTGACCCCATTGTGGAAGAGGTGAACGAGATCGCCCCTGTGGTGCTGGCGGGCAATATCACCCTGCACTGAGTGTCTCGCAACACGGTTTCTAGCTCCCCGCTATCTTCTCTCACGTTTCCCTCCACGTTTCAGGCGTGCAGATGCCATTCCCGGCCAGAGCTTCCTGCGCTACCCTCTGAGGTCTGTTGCAGGAGCACCCATGAAGACCCGTATTGATTCCGTCGAAGATATTATTCGCAGCTTCTCCGAGCAGGGTTACATCTGTAGCGAGCGTATTGCGCTGGCGGTGTATCTGGCTGCGCAGTTGCACAAGCCGGTGCTGGTGGAAGGCCCGCCGGGAGTGGGAAAAACCGAGCTGGCCAAAGCGGCCGCTGCATTCCTGGAGGCGCCGCTGATTCGGTTGCAGTGCTATGAAGGGCTGGATGAAAGCCGGGCGCTGTACGAATGGAAGTACGGCAAGCAGTTGTTGTACACGCAGCTGCTGCGCGACAAGTTGGGCGGGATGCTGGCCGATACGGATAGCCTGGAAGCTAGCATGGATCGCCTGGGGGATCTGGGCGAGGCGTTTTACAGCGAAAAATTCCTGGAACCTCGCCCTCTGTTGCATGCGTTACGCAGCGATGAACCCGCTGTGCTGTTGATTGATGAAATCGACAAGGCGGACCAGGAATTCGAGGCGTTTCTTCTTGAGCTGCTATCGGACTTCCAGATTTCCATCCCTGAACTGGGCACCGTCAAGGCGCGCCATCAGCCCCTGGTGCTGTTGACCAGTAACGATCAGCGTGAGCTCTCCGATGCGCTCAAGCGCCGCTGTTTGCACTTGTATATTCCCTACCCCGAAGCCGAGCTGGAAGCGAATATCGTGGCAGCACGGGTCCCGGATCTGGATGCACGATTGCGCGAGCAGTTGGTAGCGTTTATTCAGTACCTTCGCGAGCAGGACATGAAAAAATTGCCGGCCATTTCTGAAACCCTGGATTGGGCCCGGGCATTGGTGTTGTTGCATGCGGATTCGCTGGAACAGGAGCAGGTGGCGGATACGTTGAACCTGGTCTTGAAGACCGAACAGGACGTGACCCTGGCGCGGGAGTTATTGCCTGCCTGGTTGCGCAAGCTGGGCAAACGCTGATGCCGGTCCGTCGCCTTTCTGAATTTGTGCAGGCACTGAGAGGAGCCGGCTTGCGGATATCGCCAGATGAGGCGACCCAGAGCATGGATGCGGCAGCGCTGGTGGGCTATCAGGGGCAGCAGCGTTTTCATGACGCCTTGGCGATGACGCTGGTAAAGCGCGAAGAGGATCGTCCTGCCTTTGAGGAAACCTTTGCGCGATTCTTTGCCGTATCGTCTGATGAGGCGTCAGCCTCATCGCAAAACGGTGCTATGCCGGCGCCGGTAGAGGTCGCTCGCGAAGGAAATATTCCATCCCAAGGCGATGACGGGGTGGCGGGCAATGGCGAGGAAAATGGCGTCCCCGACCTGACGACACAAACCCCTGCTGAGCTGGACCAGAGTCTGGCGGAGGCTGCGGCACAAATGGATTTCACCCAGATGGAGGTGATTACCCAGCAGGGCCTGTATACCCGCCGGCTGTTGATGAATATGGGCATGGGTGCGGTGGGTGACCGGATTTTGCAGCTGGACCAAGGCGATGCCTCCCGGCAGGCGAAGGCAGATACATTGCGCCAGTGGCGGCGCGAAGTGCGAGAGCAGGCGGCCAATCATGTGCGGCGCCAGTTTCTGTTACACGGTGTGGGCAAGGGCAGGGCGCTGCGCGAGCAAACCATGCGTGCGGTCCCGTTTCGGCATTTACGCGAATTTCAGGAAGTTAAAAGCCTGGTGCGCCGTATGGCGCGGCGTCTGGCCAGCCTGCATCAGCGGCGCATGAAGAAAAGTCGGCGCGGCATGCTGGATGCCCGGCGTACGCTGGTGGGGAGTATTCGTCATGACGGTGTTCCGGCCCGTTTGCACTGGCGACAGCGGCCCGTGCAGAAAAGTCGGGTGATGGTGATTTGCGATGTGTCCAGCTCGGTGAGTGATGCGGCCCGCTTTCTGCTCCAGTTTCTCTATGCCATGAATGACGTGCTACCACGGGTGCGCAGCTTTGCGTTTGCCTCACGCTTTGATGAAATCAGTGAGGACTTTCAGCGCTACAGTCCAGATGTGGCGGTGGGGCGGGTGCTGGATCGTCTTTCTGGCAGTGGTACCGATTACGGCGAGATGTTTGCGGATTTCTGGCGCCGTTGCGAGCGGGAGCTGGATGGCCACACTACGGTTATCATTCTGGGCGATGCCCGCAACAACTACCTCCCGGAGGGGGCAGAGGTGTTGGCCCAGATTCGTCGGCGAGTGAAGCAGGTGTGGTGGTTGAATCCGGAAGCCCGTTCGCGCTGGAACAGCGGCGATGCGGTGATGGATCGTTATTTGCCCCATTGCCGGCTGGCCCGCCAGTGCGCCTCGCTGGATGACCTTGAGCGTATTGTGGACTCGCTGCTCAAAGGGCTGAATTAGGCGTTTCCGCCATTAACGTTTTTGGGTTTTCGGTGGGGGAGTCCCTGCGTCGCGCAGGATTTTCCGCAAGGTGGCTTGTAGTCGCGCCAGGTTCACCGGCTTGGCCAGATGCCCGATCATGCCAGCATCGTGGCAGGCATGGATTTTGTCGGGTATGGCGTGGGCGGTTAGGGCGATAATGGGCACCCAGGGCAGGCGGCCTTCCTGTTGCAGCTTGATAATCGCTCGTGAGGTTTCAAAGCCGTCCATGTCTGGCATTTCGCAATCCATTAATACCAGGTCGAAGTGGGTCTCGGCGGACATCAAGACGGCGATGGCTTCCAGTCCACTTTCCGCAACTTCCGTTTCGTAGCCCAGTTTCTGGCACAGCCCTTCGGCCACCATCAAGTTAATGTGGTTGTCATCAACGATCAGCAATCGGCCACCGGGCAGGCTTGGCAGGTTGTCCGCCACAGGTTCGCTGGTGAAGGTGTCGGCGGGGTCTGTGGACGGTAGCGGCAGGCGGAACCAGAAGCGGGAGCCTTGCTTGGGTCGGCTGTCGACACCAATTTCTCCGCCCATGATTTCCACCAGTTGCCGGCAAATAGCAAGCCCGAGGCCGGTGCCGCCATAACGCCGGCTGGTGGAGCTGTCGCCTTGCTGGAAGTGATCAAAAAGCCGGTGTTGCTGCTCTTCAGAAATGCCGATGCCACTGTCCTGTACTTCAAAAAAGGCGTAATCCGCATTGTCCGGATCCCGCTGTACTTGCACGGTGATGGTGCCATTGTCGGTGAATTTCACCGCGTTGCTGATTAGGTTCACCAGAATTTGTCGCAGTCGCACAGGGTCACCCAGGCAGCGTTCGCCTACGTGGGGGGCAATCTCCAGGGTCAGGGTGTTGGAGTGAACGTGGGCCTTGTGCTGGAACAGGGCCAGGGATTCATTAATCAGGTTGAACAGGTTGAAGCTGGTTTGCTCGATGGGCATTTTCCCCGCTTCGATGCGGGAATAATCGAGAATGTCGTTGATCAGGTTCAGCAGGCTGTTTCCAGACTGTTCAATCACGTTCAGGTTGTGGCGTTGGTCATCATCCAGGGGGGTGCCCTTGAGCATGTCCACGGTGCCGATAATGCCGTTTAGCGGCGTGCGGATTTCATGGCTCATGACTGCCAGAAATTCGCTGCGGGCACTGAGTGCGGCATTCAGTTCGCCGGTGCGTTCGGTGACGCGTTGTTCCAGTACTTCGTTGGCTTCGCGCTGAATGCGGGCGTTCTCGCTTTTCAATACGGTCATGCGATGCGCCAGCGCAAAGGACAATAGCAGCGCTTCGGTAAAAGTGCCCAGCTGCATGATGTTTTCCAGTATCCAGCCGCCATCGATAAGCTGAAACGTTTTCAGAATATAGGCGATGGTGGCCAGTGCTACGGCGGTGAATGCCAGTAAAAAATAGCGGGCAGGACTATAACCTTGCTGGATCAGCCAGATAGACAGGGCGATGGCGATAAGCGGCCAGGGCAGAATGACAGCGGTGCTGGCCTGAATGAAAAAATGAAAATTGACCAGTGTGAGTGGTGCGAATAGCACTAATGCGCTGGCGGTTGTCACCAGCCAGCGGTTGATCGCGGGGACGCGTTTTTTTAATTCCAAAAACTGGCAGGTAAACAGAATTGAAAACGCCAGCGTGAGCAGATTCAGTACGGGTAATGAGTAATGGTTCCATAGCGTGGCCTGGGGCCACAACCACTGATAACTCAGGCCTTCCCGGGTGAGCAGGTTCAGGGTGAAGGTCCCCAGGTAGAGAACGTAAAGCAGGTAGCTGCGGTCTCGTATTGAAACAAAGATCAGCAGGTTGAACAGGAATATGGCCACCATGGCGCCGAAATACAGCCCATGAAAAATGGAGACTTGGGTGTCTTGCTGATTGAAAGCGATGGGAGACATCAACGAGACAGGTAGCTCAATCACGTTGTCACCCTGGGCGCGCAGTAGCAGATAGCGCTGCGAATTCACAGGCAAGTTGAGCGTGGAGACCAGGTGATTGTGGGCAAAGGTGCGGGTGCCGAAAGGAACGCGATCGCCAAGGCGATTGTGCCACAGACGTGTGCCTTGCCGGTCAAACAGGTAGAGGTCGAGATAATCCAGGTGCGGGCGGCCAAGGCGCGCAAACCACAATGCCTGGCTGCTTTGGTTGTCGATCGGCACGAGGAACCATTGCGGCCCTTCACGAAAGCCCAGTGAGGGATACTTGTCGTGAATTTCTTCGCCCTCGCCGTCGAGAAAAGCCTGCAGGGCCATTTTCGGGCTGTAGGCGTGCTGTGCGTCGGCGAGCCATCGCATGCCGAGTGACGCCTGGTAGCTGTCCTGGTCATCGCTGAGGGTCAAGCTGTGCGCTGAGGCGGCCAGCACGAGCAGTAAAAGGCTGGCAATCCACTGCCTGAAGATGACGAATCCCTGTGTCATTCCCGATCCTGTTATCACTGTTATGTGGATACGGAGTTGGTGTTATTGATTCATTTTACAGAATTTACCGTAATCACTGGAACTGTGCGACAAACAAGGTCTCGAAATGGGTGACTTAACGGAATAAAGGAGTCCTGTATGAAAGTCATTATGCGTAATGCACTGGTTCTGTCCTGTTCACTGATTGCTGCCCCGGGTGCGTTTGCAGCCGGTCCGTACATTGGCGGTAACTACAGCCAGATTCAGTACGACAATGAAGAATACGACACGGACACCCTGAAAATCGATTCGGCTACCGTCAATGCCGGTTTTGAGTTCACGGATTTTCTGGCGCTGGAAGCGCGTGGTGGTTTGGGGTTTGATGAAGACTCCCAAGGTATCGCGGATTTCGAAATGGATCACTTGTACGGGGGCTACGTGAAGCTCGGTGCGCCTATTGGTGAAACAATCCGCCCATATATCATCGGTGGTTATACCAAGGTGAAAGGCAAGGTGTCGGCGAATGGCACGGTTGCTGGAGTGGACTACTCCTACAGCGATACGGAAACGTTTGAAGACGAGTCTTACGGTGCCGGCCTGGACTTCAATATCACAGAGACCGTTGGCGCGAACCTGGAATACATGCGCTATGTGGATACCGATGAAGAAGAAATTTCCGGTATCAGCGTGGGTCTGCGTTCCGCGTTCTAATTGCTGTTGTACAAACGGTAAAGCAAAAGCCCCTCCAATGAGGGGCTTTTTTGTGCTGCTTTGCGGCCGCTACACGGTTCACGTAACACGTTATAGGCAGGGTAAGCTTGCTGCGTGGCTGGCGTGGGCTAGTCCCCGGGGGTAGCGGTATCGATCGCTTTCTTCAGGTTGGGACGAAAAGCAGTGTTCACGCCGAGCTTCATCATGGTCCAGTAGTGCCCGCTAATCACACGCTCAATCAACAGGCTGCGCGAGGAGGGCTGGAATTTGAGCATTTGCTCCAGTGGCGTGCGTTTCACTTGGCGCATGATGTCGGTGTGCAGCTGGGAGCGACCAAAATCGTAGGGTTCGTCATCAAAAGCTCGCAGTAGCAGTTCGATCCAGACCGCATAAAAATCACCGCTGACCTGCGTGTCTTTCTTGCGAGCGCCCAGTTCCAGCAACAGGGTGTCCAGGGTGTCCCATTCCTTGTTGATGGCGGTGCGTACCAGGCGTTTCAGTAATTCGGCATCCTGTTCAGGCAGGCGCTTCACTGCGCCAAAATCGTAGATCACGATGGTGCCATCCGGGCGGAAGGCAAAGTTGCCGGGATGGGGGTCGCAGTGGACCGCACGGAACTGAAAGATCTGCTGGCCGATGGCATCGAACAGGCGCTCGCCCAGTTGGTTGCGGGTGTCTTGGTCGAAGCCGTGCGCGTCGTCGACCTGATCCAGCGCGGTGCCGGTTTCGTAGCTCAGGGTCAGCACCTTTTCGCTGGAAAGCGCCGCAAAAACCTGGGGGATCACCAGCCAGGGCTGGTCCCGGTGGAAGGCCTGGAAGTGCTCTAAATTGGTGGCTTCCTGTCGATAATCCAGTTCTTCGTGGAGCTGGTTGCGAATTTCCCGAAATACCGCATCCAGTGCCGCTTCATCCACTTTCAGTAAGCTGCCCAGGCGTAGAATGCGGCGCAGGTGTTTCATGTCTGAGTCGATGGATTCCTTGACCGCAGGATACTGCACTTTTACCACCACCTCGGCGCCGTCCGGGGTCACCGCGTGGTGTACCTGGCCAATGGATGCGGCGGCAAAAGGTTGTTCATCGAATCGGGTGAATAATTCGTTTAGTGGGGCGCCCAGTTCGCGCTCCAGCTGCCGGCGGATCACATGGAATGGCATGGGGGCGGAGGCGTTCTGGAGGACTTTCAGCTGGTCGCTGATTTCGGCGGGCAGGATGTCCTGCATTTGCGAGGCGATTTGGCCGACTTTCATCACCGCGCCTTTCATTTCCCCCAGTGTTGCCGCCACTTCCTTGCCGATGTGTTGCAGCAGCTTTTCCCGGTCGGCGGCCTTGGATTGATCCGACTGGAACAGTCCCTTGACCTGATGACCCGCCACGCGGGTAGCGATAGAGGTGGTCATGCCGGTGAGTCGAAACAATCGGCCGGTAGCGGTGGTGGGGCGTTTTCGGCGACGGTCGTCGGCCATGGTAAAACCTCGCGGGTTTTCTTGTTATGTCTGCGGTTCTGTTTCCTGCTGAATCAAGGCTAGCGTCATGTGAGCCCTGTGCACAAGGTGAAATGGTGCCAGAAGGGTGAAGGTGAGCGTTGGTTGTGCGGGAGAATCAGGCAAAGAAAAGGGGCCCAAATAGGGGCCCCCAAAAGGAGAGTAAGCAGAGTTAAAACAACACGGTTTACATCTTTAATGGAAAAACAGAATCAGGCGCGCTTTTCGCCGGTGGAAACCAGTTCGTTGAACAGTTTCTCGCCTTCTTCGCGGGCCGTGGCAACAGCGCCCAGGCCGGCTAGCAGGTATTCATTGGTTTCTTCAGCTTTCTCGCCGCGCTCTTTCTTGCCGGCTTCCAGCAGCTTTTCGTACAGGGCCTGACGCTTTTCCGGGGCGCTGTCGAGCAGTTCGCGGGCAGCAACCAGGGCGCCGCGGCTTGCCAGCAGGGCTTTAGGCTTGCTTTCAGCGTCGTCGCCAAAGGCTTTGGAGCCGTTTTCGACGTATTTGCTGAGCAGCTCTTCAGAGCCTTCTTCTGCCTTTTCATAGGCGCCCAAGCCTGCCAGGTAGAGCTTGTTGCCCAGTTCCTTGGCACGGTTTACCAGAGATTCGCTTTGTTCGCGGAGATCTTTCAGTTCGCCCATTTCGATCATTCCTTAACGTTGTTCGGTGAAAAAGAAAAAATTTCGCTGCAACGTTTGTCGCGCTGCGTGGACAAAGAGTAAGGATTCTTTTGGATAGAGCAGCTGGAGGCTGTCTAACAATTGGACACTAGAAAAGTGACGGTGAAGTTCCAAGGTGTGATATCCGTCAAAGTCAGTACGCCAAACCGACCATGGTCGGGATTTCGTCCCATGCGTACACTGGCAAAAAAGACTGTACCGGCTTAGAGAGAGCGACATGATTGAAAAGTTTATCGCCAAGGTGCCCTCCCGAATTTGGGCGGATGGCCGCCCGGGCCGTGCCCGTCAATGGGAGGCGGAATTTAATGTGGCGTCCTGGGTGCGTATCGCGGGTTCGCCGGGCAAGGTGCAGCTATTGGTGCGCTATATCGATAATAAGAATGACAAGGCGGTGTTGGTGGATACGGCCGATGTGGGCGGCGAGGGCAGTGCCCTGCTGTCCGGGTCTATTCGCTTGAAGCTGAGTGCCGAGGTAGAGCAGGTGCAGATTTCTTTGCGTTTGGCGGACCCCTCCATGACCCATGTGGTGGAAGAGCTGTTCATGCAGCGGCGTGGCGCGGCCTTGAAATCTTCCGACAAATTGATTTCCAACTACTGATTCTGCTTTGCGTGCAGTCGGTTGCCTGAATGCTTGTGTCAGCCTTGTCGGCTGACGCGTTGCGGGGCGGCCGGCCTGTCCGTGTCTTCGCTGTCCTGCGCACGCACTGTGGCGTCGCCGTTGTCGACCAGCGATTCCGGCCAGCTCTGAAAATCCAGCCCGGTGAGCCGGTTCAGGTTCTTCAGGGCTGTTTCAGGGCGGTGTTTGTGTAAGGTCAGTATCTTGCTCATGGCACTGTTCCCTGTGGTTTGGGATCAATAAAGCGAGAACTGTGCCAGTCTCGGGTTGCTGCTTTTTTCTTTTTATAACAATGATTTAAAAAAATGCTATGAAAAAGAGTACAGGGTGGCGAGCGAGGTGCGGCAGCAAGTGACAATTTTGGTAACCCCGTCTCGCAGGCCTGCCCTGTGGTGTTGGCTAGTCCAGGAAAAAGTCCGGTAGCAGCTGGTTGTCTTCCATTGCTGGGTCGACCCGGTACGGGCCGAAGTCCGTGGTGCCCGTTTCTCTCAGAATCTCCTCATCAATGAAATATTGCCCGGACGCTGTCTCCATGGGGCGTGACAGGATGGCGTGGGCGGCATCGGCCATGATGGAGGGTTGGCGAGCCGCCTGTACTGCCGGAACGCCGCCGAGTTGGTTCTGAACGGCGGCGGTGTTGATCACTGTTTTCGGCCACAGTGCGTTCACTGCGACTTTTCCCCGGTATTCATCGGCCATACCCAGAACGCACAGGCTCATGCCGTACTTGGCCATGGTGTAGGCCACGTGGCGGCCAAACCAGTGTGGTGTCATGTTGAGCGGTGGTGACAGGTTGAGGATGTGCGGATTCTCTGCCTTGCGCAGGTGGGGCAGGCATAGCTTGCTAGCCAGGAAAGTGCCACGGCTGTTGATCTGGTGCATCAAGTCGTAGGACTTCATGCTGGTGGCTTCTGTGCCGGTGAGAGCAATGGCGCTGGCGTTGTTGACCAGAATATCGATACCGCCGAAGGTGGCGACAGCCTTGTCCACGGCGGCCTGCAGCTGGTCTTCGTGACGGATGTCGCCCACGCAGACTAGTGGCGTGCCACCGGCTTCGCGAATCTCGTCAGCGGCGGTGTACAGGGTGCCGGGTAATTTCGGGTGCGGTTCGGTGGTTTTGGCGAACAAGACAATGTTGGCGCCGTCGCGGGCGGCGCGCACCCCGATGGCCTTGCCAATGCCGCGGCTGGCACCGGTGATAAACAGGGTTTTCCCTTTTAATGATGGTGTGCTCATGCTGCTCTCTCCCGAGCCTTAATGTGAATAACAAGGAACCTACCAAGCGCTTGGTTTGTTGGCAAGTACACGACAGTTACTTGTCACTTTTGCGCGGTGACGCTATGGTGATCCACTCGGTCATTTGGGGCCAGTAGAGCGAAATCGGAATGCAGTCATGACAATTCTAAAAATGGACCCGACGGAGTACTCCGTATCAGCAGAGTATCTGGCGTTGCTGCTGGATGTGTTGTCCCGGCGCGGTGTGGCCACGGAAACGCTGCTGGCAGATACTCGCATTGAGCCCGGGTGCTGGCGTGATCCGCAGGCGCGCATTACCGCTCAGGATTTTGAGAAGGTGGCGGCCCGGGCAATTGCGTTGTCCGGCGAGCCCTGGCTGGGTTGGGAGCTGGGTGCGTCCATGACCCTGTCGTCCCATGGTTTTCTCGGCTATGCCGCCATGAGCAGTGCCACGCTAGGTGAGGCACTGGAGCTGGCGGTCAAATACTTCCGCACCCGCAGCACACTGGTACAGCTGGAAACCTTTACCGATGGCGACATGGCCGTGATGCAGATCAACGAGCTATTGGCGCTGGGGGAGTTGGCGCCGCTGATCATGGAGAGTCTGTTTTCCAGTTTTCATTTCATGGGCGAGAAGCTGGTGCCGGGGCTGGATGTGGTTGGTGAGTTGCGTTTCTCCTACCCGGAGCCGGCGTATTTCGCGCGAATGCGTGAAGTGATGCCGGTGCCGGTGTATTTCGACTGTGCGTATAACCAGATGCGTTTTCCGGTGGAGCGGATGCGATATCCGCTGCAGTTTGCGGATCCACGCCTGGCGAGAATGGCGGCGGATCAGTGCGAGCAGGAGATGGCCAGCATCAAGCTGCCGCCGCCGTTGCTTGGGCAAGTGCGGCGCATCATTCTGGGCGGTGGTGGCCGCTTCCCTGGGGTGGAAGAGGTGGCAGGTGAGCTGCACATGTCGTCGCGCACGTTGAAGCGCAAGCTGCAGCAGTTGGGTACCAGTTATCAGGAAGTGCTGGATGGTCTGCGTAAAGGGTTGGCGGTGGAGTATTTGACCCAGTCCGAAAAAACAGTGGACGAAATTGCGATGACGCTGGGGTATTCGGATGCGTCCAATTTTGCTCGGGCCTTTAGGCGCTGGACGGCACGTAGTCCCTCGGATTATCGCCCATAGAATGACGTCAGGTGCTTGATGCCAAGCGGTGTTTCAAGACCTGTTACCAGGAGGAATTATGGCCACGCTTCATCCCCGTCTTGCTGTCGATACCCGCCCTTTGGGAGAAACGGATCTGTGTTGGTTGCGCTGGATGAACGATCAGCGGTTTGCCTGGATTATCGTGGTGCCCAAGCGCGATGGGCTGCGCGAGTGGCACCATCTGCCCGAGGGCGAGCAGCAGGCGTTGCTGGCACAGGTGAATACGTTGGCAGGCCAACTTGAGCGGGTTACCGGGGCGGACAAGATCAACATTGGCGCCTTGGGCAACATGGTGCCGCAGCTACATATCCATATCATCGCGCGTTTTGTGGATGACCCTTGCTGGCCCGGGCCGGTCTGGGGGCAGGGTCAACCAGAGTCTTGGGCGGAGGATCAGGTGCCAGACTGGATAGCCGAGCTGGTATTGCCGTCGGCAGGGGAGGCCTGATGGACGGATTGCTGCCGGTGACCGTTCAGTGCCCCCATTGTTGGGAGTCCATTGAGGTGTTGGTGGACCCGTCGGTGGAGGAGCAGGAGTACGTGGAGGATTGCCAGGTGTGTTGCCAGCCGTTGCTGTTTACCGTGGCGGTGCCATTTGGCAGTGAAGAGCCGCAAATAGAGGTGCGGCCGGAGAATGAGTAGCTGCAAGCCTCAAGCTATAAACCGCAACGCGCCGGGGAGCTTTCCCGAAGAATCGGCCTCTCTCGCCGCAACGTAAGTGTCGCCACGCGACTACAGCTGTTTTTGTTAATCGCAAGCATATGGCGCGTTGTAGCTTGAGCTATGCGGCTTGTTGCTAACTATTTATCAATATGCCCAAGCTTCCGCTCCGGGCAGACGGCATCGCGCACTCGCCGTTTTAGTTCGGTAATCTCCGCAAACCCGCCATCGTGTTTGCGCTCCCAGATTTGCTGGCCGTTGGCTTCAATTCAGAATACGCCGCAGGTCCCCGGTTGCAGGGCGACTTCGTCCAGCTCATCGCTGAAGGTGGCCAGCAGTTCTTGCGCATACCAGCCGCTACGCAGCAGCCAGTTGCAGGGGATCCCTGCTGCAGTAGTGAATCAATACGCGGTTCATCAGGGGGTGTCGTTGCCGGCCAGGAAGCCTTGCATTTCGGGGTCGTTCAGCATCCGGGTGATGGCGCCGCTGAGGATCTCGTTGACCATGGCCTGGTTGCGATCAGCGGTGGGGGTAAGCGGCAGATCGTGGACCACGCTGCTCTTGTAGGTGCCGGTATGGACCACGTTGTCACGGCTGGCTTCGGCTAACAGGGTTAGCGATAGAGTCACTTCGTTCACTACCGAGCCTTCTTCGGGCACGTAGTCCAGCTGCTCCAGACGGACTTCCAGGCGGGTGGCGTCGTCGCCGGCGTTGAAGGCGTTAAAGCCCTGGGTTTGCAGGCCTTTGCGCACGGCCTCTTCGATGGCGGCTTTTACGTCATTGGCGGGTTGCACCAGGGCGGTTTCCTTGTAGACGCCGCCACGCGTGCCGAAAGCCGCCTGGTCACGGGAATCCACGGCAATGACCTTAACCGGTTGGTTGTGGCCGACATTGGCGGCTTCAACGTTGGCCTTGGGGGTCACGTTGATCATTTGTGGGCTCAGGGCGCACCCGGCAAACAGGGTGGTCGCGGTCAAAATCAGGGCTGCACGCAGCATGGTAACTCCTTGGTCTGTACGCTCAGTAGGTACGCTTCAGCGACTCTTCCGCCAGGCGGAAGAGTGCATCCTTGTAGGGTGAGGCAGGCACCTGGGCAATGGCCTCCAGGGCGATGCGGGTCTGTTCTGCCGCTTTGTCCACCGTATATTGAAGACCGCCGCTGGCCCGAACGGTTTCAACGATTTGTTCGAGATGCTCCAGTCCGCCGCTGCGAATGGCGTCCTTGATCAGGGTGGCCTGTTCGGGGGAGCCGTTGGCGATGGTGTAGATCAGCGGCAGGGTGGGCTTGCCTTCGGCCAGGTCGTCGCCCACGTTCTTGCCGAGTTCGCTGGCGTCACCCTGGTAGTCGAGTACGTCGTCGATCAGCTGGAAAGCGATGCCCAGGTGGCGGCCGTAGGTGGCAAAGGCGTCCACATGGTCGTTGACATCATCTGCGCCCAGTACCGCACCGGTTTCCGCGGCGGATTCGAACATTTTGGCGGTTTTGTGATGGATCACCCGCATGTAGTTCTCTTCGCTGGTGTTGGGGTCGCGCACATTGATCAGCTGCAGGACTTCCCCTTCGGAAATGGTGTTGGTGCTCTGGGAAAAAATGTCCAGCAGGCGCGGGTGCCGTAGGGCCACCATCAGTTGCAGAGCGCGGGAAATCAGGAAGTCGCCCACTAGAACGCTGGCGGCGTTGCCCCACACCGCATTGACGGTGGGGCGCCCGCGGCGCAGGTTGGACTCGTCCACCACGTCGTCATGCAGCAGGGTGGCGGTATGCAGAAATTCGATGATCGCGGCCACGTCTACATGGCGATCGCCCTGATAGCCGGAGGCCCGGGCGCAGAGGACGGCGATCAGCGGGCGTAGCCGCTTGCCGCCGGATTGAATGATGTAATCGCCCACTTCGCGGATCAGGGGGACGTTGGAATCCAGGTGGTGACTGATAAACTGGTTCACCGCCTCGAAGTCGTCATCGACGACGGCATAGATAGCCTTGAAATCCATGTATTCAGGTCCAGACAAAGGGTGGCGCGACAGCGGGCAATGCTAGCAGTGGCTGGCGGGTAGTCAAGGAAACCGCAGCCCCCGTGATTACTGGGTCAAGACGTGCAGGAAAGGCTTGTGGGGTGGCGGCGCTTCGCGTACACTTCGCGACCCAATTTCATCCTCTGCCTGGCTTGCAAGTGGTGGTGGCTGTTTCCTGCACTGTTACAGTGATGTGGACGCCGTGGATCGCCCGCCTGAGTGGAGTTGTGCTGGAGCACACACATGTACGCAGTAATCAAAACCGGTGGTAAGCAGTATCGCGTTGAAGAAGGCGATGTTGTCCGCATCGAGAAAATTGAAGTAGCCACCGGCGAATCCGTTGATTTCGACCAGGTGCTGCTGGTTGCCAATGGTGACGACGTGAAAGTCGGCCAGCCCATGCTGGATGGTGCCAAGGTGACCGCGGAAGTGCTGGAGCAGGGCCGTCACAAGAAGATCAAAATTGTGAAGTTCCGTCGCCGTAAGCATTCCCGTAAGCAACAGGGTCACCGTCAGTGGTACACTGCGGTGAAAATCACCGGGATCCAGGGTTGATCCTTAAGACCTGATTTTTAGAAATTGAGTAGAGAGGATTGAGACATGGCACATAAAAAAGCCGGTGGTAGTACTCGTAACGGTCGCGATTCGCAGAGTAAGCGCCTTGGCGTGAAACGCTATGGCGGCCAGGTTGTCAGTGCAGGCGAAATCATTGTTCGCCAGCGCGGCACCAAATTTCACGCTGGTGGTAACACCGGTATGGGCAAAGACCACACCATCTTTGCCAAGGAAACCGGTCGTGTGAAGTTCGAAGTCAAAGGTCCGCTGAGCCGCAAATATGTGGTAATCGAGCCTGTGGCCTGATCCTGCCGGGATCCTGAAAAGCCCCGTGAGGCTCTCGCCCGCGGGGCTTTTTTGTATGTGTTTTTCGTGTTCCAAGCCGTACCCTATGCCGTAAAATGGCATCTACCCCGTTGAGAGTCTGTTCCCCATGCAATTTGTCGATGAAGCCACTATTGATGTCCATGCTGGAAAAGGCGGAGACGGCTGTCTGAGTTTTCGTCGCGAGAAATACGTGGAGTTCGGTGGCCCGGACGGCGGTGACGGTGGCGCTGGCGGCCATGTCTTTGTACAGGCCGACACCAATATCAACACCCTGGTGGATTACCGCTACGACCGTAACTTCAAGGCGCGCAATGGTGAGCCGGGCAAGGGGCGGCAGATGACGGGCAAGTCCGCGGATGACGTTATTTTGTATGTGCCGGTCGGTACCACCGTGGTGGATCTGGATACCGAAGAGGTGCTGGCGGACCTGACGGCCACCGACAAGCCGGTGATGGTGGCCCAGGCGGGCCGGGGTGGCTTGGGGAATATCCACTTCAAGAGCAGTGTGAACCAGGCGCCACGAAAAACCACCAAGGGCAAGCCTGGTGAGTCCCGGCGCTTGCGCCTGGAATTGAAGGTGCTGGCGGATGTGGGGCTGCTCGGCATGCCCAATGCGGGCAAAAGCACCCTGATTCGTGCTATTTCCGCGGCCAAGCCGAAAGTGGCGGATTACCCGTTTACCACCTTGATCCCGAATCTTGGGGTGGTGAAGGCGGACCGCTACCGCAGTTTTGTGGTGGCGGACATTCCCGGCCTGATCGAGGGGGCGGCGGATGGTGCTGGCTTGGGGATCCGTTTCCTCAAGCATTTGGCGCGCACCCGTTTGTTGTTGCACGTGGTGGATCTGGCGCCCATGGACGGTTCCAGTCCGGCGAATCATATTGATGCGATTGCTGATGAGCTGGACCGGTTTTCCCCGGCGCTGGCTGAGCAGGAGCGCTGGCTGGTATTCAACAAGATCGACCTGATGGCCGATGACGAAGCCCAAGCGCAGGCGGATGCCATTGTGGATGAGTTGGGCTGGCAGGGGCCGGTGTTTAAAATTTCCGCCGCTGCTGGCGTTGGCTGTGAAGATCTGGTTTACGCCTTGATGAATGCCATTGAGGATCGTCGCCGGCTGGAGACAGAAGATCCGGCCTACGCCGCGGCCCAGTTGGATTTGCGTGCCCGCCTTGAGGAAGAGGCTCGCGAAAAGGTGCAGGAGCTCAAGGTCGAAGCCCGCCGCGCTCGTCAAAATGATAGTGATGACGACGATGATGACGATCACGATGTGGAAATCGTCTACGAGCCGTAGAGGTCTGCGGTGATGCACGGGTAGTAAGCGAATAATCGATGTTCAGCCCCGGTAATAAGGAGTGAGCGTGGCGGATCGCCAGCGTTGGGTAATCAAGATTGGCAGTGCTCTGCTGACCAATGACGGCAAGGGGTTGGACTGCGCGCTCATGCAAACTTGGGTGGACCGCATGGTGGCCCTGCGTGAGCGCGGCATCGAGGTGGTTATTGTCTCCTCCGGGGCCGTGGCCGAGGGAATGACCCGGCTGGGCTGGTCGGTGCGCCCGGAGTCCGTGCACGAGCTTCAGGCTGCCGCCGCGGTGGGGCAAATGGGTCTGGTGCAGGCCTGGGAGTCCCGCTTTCAGCAGCATCAATTGCACACCGCCCAGGTGTTGTTGACCCATGATGATCTTTCCGACCGTAAGCGCTATCTCAATGCCCGTTCCACGCTGCTGACCCTGCTGGGGTTTGGTGTGGTGCCGGTGGTGAACGAGAATGACACCGTGGTCACCGACGAAATTCGCTTTGGTGATAACGACACTCTGGCGGCGCTGGTGGCGAATTTGGTGGAGGCAGATCGGCTGCTGATCCTCACGGATCAGGACGGTTTGTTTGACGCGGATCCACGCAGTAATGCCGGTGCTAATCTAATCCGCGAGGCCCAGGCCTCGGACCCGACCATTGCACGCGTTGCTGGCGGTGGCGGTTTGTTGGGGCGCGGAGGCATGGCCACCAAGGTGCGGGCCGGCAAGTTGGCGGCGCGTTCCGGGGCCATTACCACCATTGCCTCCGGGCGTAGCCCGCAAGTGCTGATTGAGCTGGCAGACGGTCAGGGGCCGGGCACGACGTTACTTCCCGATACCTCGCCCATGAATGCTCGCAAGCAGTGGTTGGCGGGGCACCTGCAAATGCGCGGACGTCTGGTGCTGGATGCTGGCGCCGTGGCGCGTTTGCGTGATGGCGGCTCGAGCTTGCTGCCGGTGGGCGTGGTGGATGTGTTTGGCCAGTTTTCCCGTGGTGAGATGGTGGCGTGTGAGGATGAGCAAGGCGAGCGGGTCGGCTGTGGCCTGGTGAATTACGATGCGGCGGATGCGCGGCGGATTTGTCGCAAGAAAAGCGCCGAGATCGCTGATGTTCTGGGCTTTATGAATGAGGAAGAATTGATCCACCGGGATAATCTGGTGGTGTTTGACGCCGGAAGCCTGACGCCGGAGGCTTGACGCGCAAGCGAGGAGCGAGTTTCGAGAAGCGAAAGGCAAGACCGGTTTGGATTTTCGAAACTCGCTCCTCGCAACTTGCTACTGATTTTCAGACATAAAAAAACCGGCTCAAGGCCGGTTTTTTTATGTCCACCAAAGAGCTTAGGCAGCCATCGCCTTGATCTTGGTGTTCAGGCGGCTCTTGTGGCGAGCGGCCTTGTTCGGGTGAAACTTGCCCTTGCGAGTGGCTTTGTCCAGCACAGACACCGCTTGGTTATAAGCTTCCTGAGCGCTGCCTTGGTCGCCGGACGCAATAGCCGCGTTCACCTTCTTCAGGTATGTGCGCACCATGGAGCGCATCGCTGCGTTGTGCTGACGGCGATTTTCCGCCTGACGCGCACGCTTGCGTGCTTGCGGTGAGTTAGCCAAGGTCCTGCTCCTATCTAAAATTCGAGGTCAAATTCGGTTTACGACACTGGCCCTGTGGGCCGACCTGAGTATTGGAAGCCAATCTATGGTCAAAAAATACACGGGCCACGGTCTAAAGACGCGCAACTATGCCGATCAAGGCGGCCTGTGTCAATGGGAAAAGCCTGCCGAAATGATGATTGGCACGCGGTTCTCTGGCGGTTTGGGTGGCCTTTCGTTAACCTTCACCGGTTTCCTGGAGTGACCATGACTGATAGCCCCGAGCAACCCCCGAAAAAGGCAGGTTTACTGGCCTCCACCGCCGTGGTGGCGACCATGACCATGCTGTCGCGGGTGCTGGGATTGGTGCGCGATGTGGTGATTGCCCGCATGCTGGGCGCCTCCGCCGGGGCGGATGCGTTTTTTGTGGCCCTGAAAATTCCGAACTTCCTGCGCCGGTTGTTTGCTGAAGGGGCGTTTAATCAGGCTTTTGTGCCAGTGCTTAGCGAATACCGTAGCAATGGCAGTATGGCCGCCACCAAATTGCTGGTGGATCGGGTGGCGGGGACGCTGGGCGGCACCCTAGTGCTGGTAACGCTGGTGGGTGTGCTGGCTGCCCCTGCGATTATCTGGGTGTTTGCGCCTGGTTTTGGCGACGACCCACAAAAACGGGCGCTGACGGTGGAAATGCTGCGCCTGACCTTCCCTTATCTGTTCTTTATTGCTCTCACTGCGTTTGCCGGCGGCATTCTTAACAGTTGGAACCGCTTTGCGGTGCCGGCCTTTACTCCGGTGCTGTTGAACCTAAGCCTGATCGGCTGCGCCCTGTTTCTGGCGCCGCACTTTAGCGAAGATCGCATGGCGGTGGCGCTGGCCTGGGGTGTGTTGATCGCCGGGGTGGTGCAGTTGTTATTCCAGTTGCCGTTTTTGGCCCGGCTGAACCTGATGCCCATTCCGCGCATGGGCTGGGGTGACCCGGGTGTGCGCAAGATCATGAAACTGATGGCGCCAGCGTTGTTTGGGGCGTCCGTCTATCAGCTCAATTCTCTGGTCAATACGATTCTGGCCTCCATGCTGGAAACCGGCTCGGTGACCTGGCTGTACTACACGGACCGCTTGATCGAACTGCCGTTGGGCATTTTTGCGGTGGCCATCGGCACAGTGATTCTGCCCAGCTTGTCCAGCAAGCATGCGGATGCTTCCCCGGAGTCGTTTTCGCGCACCCTGGATTGGGCTATTCGCATGGTGTTGCTGATTGGCTTGCCGGCGGCGCTGGCGCTGTTCGCGTTGGCCGAGCCGCTGTTGTCCACCTTATTCCAATACGGTGAGTTTTCTGCCTTTGATGTGACGAAAACGGCGGCCTCCCTGCGCGCTTACAGTGCCGGCTTGTTGGCGGCCATGCTGATTAAAGTGCTGGCGCCAGGCTTTTATGCCCGCCAGGACACCCGCACTCCGGTGCGCATCGGGGTGTTGGCCATGCTAGCGAACATGCTGTTGGGTGCGGTGCTGGTATGGGAGTGGCGCCATGTGGGGCTGGCCACCGCCATGGCGCTGTCGGCCTGGTTGAATGCCGGGTTGCTGTACCTGGGGCTACGGCGTAGCGGGGTGTACCAGCCGCTGCCGGGTTGGGCCTTGCAGTGGTGTCGAATGCTGTTGGCGGGCGCGGCAATGGTGGCGGCTTGTTACTGGCTGTCGTTGCAGACTACGGTGTGGCATGAAGCCGGGGTGTGGCATCGGGTGGGCTGGTTGTCGCTGATTGTTGGCACTGGCGTAGCGATTTATTTGTTGTCCCTGGTGATACTGGGCTTGCGGGTGCGCCATCTGCGTCGCTAGCGATTTCGCATTGTGGCGCCTTGGCGTGTGTCGTGTGCCTGCGCAACTCTGTATAATCGAGCGTCTTTTGATACGAGGATGAGATGCGACTGATTCGCGGCATTCACAATCTGCGCGATACGCATCGCGGCTGTGTGGCCACCATCGGTAATTTCGATGGGGTGCATCAGGGCCATCAGCGCATTCTGGATCAGGTGATCGCAGAGGCCCGTCGCCGTGGGGTGAAATCCACGGTGATGCTGTTCGAACCTCAGCCCCAGGAGTTCTTTTCCCCGCAGACCGCGCCACCGCGGCTGATGTCATTGCGTGACAAGCTGATTGCTTTGCGCGAGGCCGGGGTGGATCAGGTATTGTGCGTACGCTTCGACGAGCGTTTTCGGTCGCTGACCGCAGAGGCTTTTGTCAAAGCCCTGTTGGTGGAGGGGCTGGGCGTGAAATATCTGGTGGTGGGGGACGATTTCCGCTTTGGCTGTGGCCGGGATGGGGATTTTTCCTACCTGCAGCAGGCTGGTGAGCAGTTCGGCTTTGCGGTGACGGATACCGCCACCTGTGAAGTTCACGGCGAGCGGGTGTCCAGTACCCGGGTGCGGGCAGCGCTGTGTGACGGTGATTTCGCTTTGGCCGAACAGTTGCTGGGCCGGCCTTTTTCGATCAGTGGCCGGGTGCGTCATGGTGACAAGATTGGCCGGACTCTGGGCTTACCCACGGTCAATCTGGCTCTTAAGCGTTTGCAGTCTCCTTTGCACGGCGTGTTTGCGGTGACGGTTACCGGCGCCGGACTCACCGACCAGCCGGGCGCGGCCAATATGGGCACCCGGCCCACGGTGAATGGCACGGAAAATCGCCTGGAGGTCTATCTGCTGGATTACAGTGATTCGGTGGGTGGTTCTGGTTCGGGCGACGCGCAGCACACGCATCAAGACAGCCTTTATGGCGCACACCTGACCGTGGCTTTTCGCCATTATGTGCGCCCGGAAGAAAAATTCGCGGATCTGGACCAACTCAAAACTGCCATCCGGCAGGATGTGGACGCGGTTCGGGCTTTTTTTGATATGCCTACGGTGTAATAAGCGGAATCATGACGGACTACAAGGCAACGCTAAACCTTCCCCAAACCGGCTTTCCGATGAAAGCCGGCCTGTCCCAGCGTGAACCTGCGCGGCTCAAAGAGTGGCAGCAAAAGCAGCTGTACCAGAAGATTCGCGAGACCTTTGCCGGTCGGCCCAAGTTCATTCTTCATGATGGCCCTCCCTACGCCAACGGCGATATTCATATCGGCCATGCGGTGAACAAGATCCTCAAGGACATGATCGTCAAGTCCCGCACGCTGGCGGGCTTCGATGCCCCCTATGTGCCGGGCTGGGATTGTCATGGCTTGCCCATCGAGCTGATGGTGGAGAAGAAAGTCGGCAAGGCCGGGCACAAAGTGGACGCTGGCACCTTCCGCAAGAAGTGCCGCGAATACGCCAGCAAACAGGTGGCCGGGCAAAAGTCCGACTTTATGCGTCTGGGCGTGTTTGGCGATTGGGATAACCCCTACCTGACCATGGATTTTGCCTTTGAGGCGAACATCATCCGCTCGCTGGGCAAGATCGTGGACAACGGTCACCTGCAACAAGGCTTCAAGCCGGTGCATTGGTGTCTGGATTGCGCCTCCGCGCTGGCGGAAGCGGAAGTGGAATACGAAGACAAAACCTCGCCGGCCATTGATGTGGCCTTCCCGGTAGTCGATGTCGCTGACTTTGTTGCGCGCTCGGGTATCGAGGCGGGCGAACCGGCGCTGGTAATCTGGACCACCACGCCCTGGACTCTGCCAGCCAACCGGGCGGTGGCAGTGCATCCGGAGCTGGATTATGTGCTGCTCTCCGGCGAGCTGGACGGCGTAGCCCGTGAGCTGCTGGTGGCTGAGGCGCTGGCCGATGATTTGGTGGCGCGCTGGGGGCTGGAAAATGTGTCTCGCTCAGCGACAGTGACAGGCAATAAGCTGGAGATGCTGGCCTTGCAGCATCCGTTCCTGGAAGCCCAAGTGCCGGTGATCTTCGGCGAGCATGTGACCACCGACGCCGGTACTGGCTTGGTGCACACTGCCCCGGGTCATGGTGCCGATGACTTTGTGGTGGGCAAGCAATATGACCTGGACCCGATCAGCCCGGTGTTGGATAACGGCCTGTTCCGCGACGATCTGCCAGTGGTGGGAGGCCTTCATGTAAGCAAGGCCAACGAGCCGGTGATCGAGGCGCTGAAAGACATCGGTAATTTGGTGAAGCTGGCGAAAATTGAGCACAGCTACCCGCATTGCTGGCGCCATAAAACGCCCCTGATTTTCCGTGCTACGGCGCAGTGGTTTGTGTCCATGGATCAGGCGGGCCTGTTGCCTCGCGCCCGTCAGGAAATCGACAAGGTGCAGTGGCTGCCCGAATGGGGTAAGGCGCGCATCGAGGGCATGCTTACCGATCGCCCGGACTGGTGTATCTCCCGCCAGCGCACCTGGGGCGTGCCCATTGCCCTTTTTGTTAATAAAGAAACCAGCGAGCTGCACCCGGACACTCCGGCCCTGATCGAACAAGTGGCCGAGCGGGTGGAGAAAGAGGGTATTGATGCCTGGTTCGATCTGGATCCGGCGGAGCTGCTGGGCGAGCAAGCGGATCAGTACAGCAAGGTCACCGATACGCTGGACGTGTGGTTCGATTCCGGTGTGACCCACTATTGTGTGCTGGATCAGCGCGAGCAACTGCGGGCTCCGGCGGACTTGTATCTGGAAGGCTCGGACCAGCACCGTGGCTGGTTCCAGTCGTCACTGTTGACCAGCTTGGCGATTCGCGATGCGGCGCCCTACAGCACGGTGCTGACTCACGGTTTCACCGTGGACGAGCATGGCCGCAAGATGTCCAAGTCGGTGGGTAACGTGATTGCCCCGCAGGAAGTCTGGAACGATCTGGGTGCAGATATTCTGCGCCTGTGGGTGTGTGCCACGGACTATCGGGGCGAGATGTCCGTGTCCAAGGACATCCTCAAGCAGATGGGCGATAGCTATCGCCGTATCCGCAATACCAGCCGTTTCCTGCTTTCCAATTTGAGCGGGTTCGAGCCGGCCACCGATGCCTTGAAGCCGGAACAGATGCTGGCACTGGATCGCTACATCGTGGACCGTGCCCTGCAAGTGCAGGCTGAGATCAAGGAACTGTACGAGGGGTATCACTTTCATCAGGTCTACCAGAAGCTGCATAACTTCTGCGCGCTGGATCTGGGCGGCTTTTATCTGGATATCATCAAAGATCGCCAGTACACCACCCAGGCCGATTCCGTGGCACGGCGCTCTTGCCAGACCGCCTTGTACCATATCGCGCAGGCGCTGGTGCGCTGGATGGCGCCGGTGCTTAGCTTCACTGCCGAGGAAATCTACGAGAACTTGCCCGGTGACCGACTGGATTCCGTATTCCTGGCCGAATGGTACGACGGCCTATTCGCGCTGGCCGACGATGCAGACATGGGCCGGGCATTCTGGGATAAGGTTCAGGACGCCAAGCAGGCGGTGAACAAGGCAATCGAAGGCGCCCGCGCTGCCAAGCTGATCAAGGGTAGCCTGAGTGCCGAGGTGGTGTTGTTCGTGGATTCGGAGAAAGAGGCGCTGTTGCAGCGTCTTGGCGATGAGCTGCGCTTTGTCACCATTACCTCTGATGCTGTTCTCAAGCCGTTGGCTGACGCACCTGCTGAGCTGGAAGAAGCCGCCGTGGCGGGCTTGAAAGTGCAGGTGCTGGCCTCGGCTCACACTAAGTGTGCCCGCTGCTGGCACCATCAGCCGGACGTGGGCAGCCACGCCGAGCACCCGGAATTGTGCGGGCGCTGTATCGCCAATGTAGATGGCAGCGGTGAGGTTCGACACTATGCCTGATAATACGCCGGATGCCGGACGCCAGACGCCGGGCAGTACAAAAAAATGGTTGCCCGGCCAGTTATCCTGGTTGTGGCTGACCGGGCTGATTATCGCGCTGGATCAGTGGACCAAGCATGAAGTGGTCGCGGTGTTTTCGCTTTATGAACGGTTGGAGGTGTTTCCGCACTTTAACCTGACCCTGGCTTATAACAGCGGGGCGGCCTTTAGCTTTCTGGCCGATGCCGGTGGCTGGCAGCGCTGGTTTTTTACCGCTATCGCCGTAGGTGCTTCGGTGATGATTCTGATCTGGCTGGCACGTCTCACTGCCGCCGAAAAGCTGCAAGGTATGGCCCTGTCACTGATTCTGGCCGGCGCTTTGGGTAATTTTTATGATCGGCTGGTGTTGGGGCACGTGGTGGATTTTCTCGATTTTTATTGGGGCGATTATCACTTCCCGGCCTTTAATATTGCTGATACCGCCATCACTATCGGTGCAGCACTGATACTGCTGGATATGCTGCTGGGGGCCAGAAAGGAGCCCAAAGACAATGACTGAGTTACTGCGCGCAGGGCCGGAGACCCGTATCACCCTGCACTTTGCCGTGCGTCTGATGGATGGCACAGACCTGGATTCCACCTTCGATGGTGACCCCGCCTCTTTTGTGTGGGGAGACGAGTCTCTACTGCCAGGGTTTGAGAACGCTATCCGCGGGCTTAAGGCTGGAGATCGCCGCAGCGTTTTTCTTGAAGCCGCCAAAGCCTTTGGCGATTACAACGAGCAAAATGTGCAGCATTTCACCCGCGACACCTTCGCCGAGCACGATTCCCTGGAGCCCGGCATGGTGCTCAGCTTCGCCGATGCGGCCGGTGCCGAGTTGCCAGGCGTGATTAGCAAGGCTGACGAGGAGTGGGTGATGGTAGATTTCAATCACCCGCTGGCGGGCCGGGATCTTACCTTTGAGGTAGACATTATCAGTATTGAGCGCTACGCCCCCGAGCAGCCGGTCACGCTGAATTAGACTACACTGCAGGTCCATGCCCTTGTCTTAGGCAGGGTCGCAGACCCGGCAGCTTCCCGGTTACACTTTACTTCATTCCCATGGCGGCATTAGCCAAGCAGGATTGTTTATGGAAATCCGTCTCGCCAACCCCCGCGGTTTCTGTGCCGGGGTGGACCGTGCCATCGACATCGTCAACCGGGCGCTGGAAGTGTTCGGGCCGCCGATCCATGTTCGTCACGAAGTGGTGCATAACCGCTATGTGGTGGAAGACCTGCGCCAGCGCGGCGCGGTATTCGTGGAAGAGCTGCACGAAGTGCCGGACGACGCCATTGTTATCTTCAGCGCCCACGGTGTCTCCAAAGCGGTGCAGGAAGAGGCCGAACGGCGCCAGCTGCAGGTCTTCGATGCTACCTGTCCGTTGGTCACCAAGGTGCATATGGAAGTCATCCGTTATGCCCGTGAAGGCCGCGAAAGTATCCTGATTGGCCACGCGGGCCATCCGGAAGTGGAAGGCACCATGGGCCAGTATGATACCTCCTATGGCGGCGACATCTATCTGGTGGAAGACGAAGCCGATGTGGCGAACCTGGCGGTGCGCGATGAAAGCAAACTGGCCTTTGTCACCCAGACGACCCTCAGTGTGGACGATACCGCCAGGGTTATCGATGCCCTGCGCCAGCGCTTCCCGGCCATCCTTGGTCCCAAACGCGAAGACATCTGCTACGCCACCACCAACCGGCAGGACGCCGTGCGCCAGCTGGCGCTGGAGTGTGGGCTGGTGCTGGTGGTGGGCTCGGTGAACAGCTCCAATTCCAATCGCCTGCGAGAACTGGCCGAGCGCTGTGGTGCTGCTGCTTACCTCATCGATGAGCCGTCCCAGATCGAAGCGGACTGGCTCAAGGGTAAGACCACCGTTGGCGTTACCGCTGGCGCGAGCGCGCCTGAGGACCTGGTGCAGCAGGTGATTGCCACTCTCAAAAGCCTGGGCGGCAACGATGCCGAAGAAATCCCCGGCCGTGAAGAAAATATCCGTTTCTCCATGCCCAAGGCGCTACGCCCGTAGCGTCTGTCCCGCCTTTTCGACCGTTCATTCCTGGCCTCCATTGCTGGTTCTTTATGTTAGGCAAAAAAATGCGCCAGTCTACGATTAAAGTGTGAGGCCTCTCACACACTAAAGTACCAAAACCTATTGTTTTTCAGCAGCTTATACCGTTCGGTGGCGGCAATGCTCCGCTGGTCTCCATTCAATTGAAGGCATATCCGGCCTTGCTAGAGTGATACCACGAATAAAAACCGATAGACCGGGGCTGGGATGAAAACAGGGTTGAAAATTCGAAGTCAGGCGGGCTTCACCATCATTGAGTTGATGATCGGCCTTGCAGTGACAGGCATTCTCTTGGCTATTGCCGTGCCGGCCTTTAATGACCTTCAGGCTAGAAATGCGCTTCGCTCTACGTCTGCTGATTTTATTACGGCGATCAATACGGCCCGTATTCAGGCCGTCAACCTGCGTACCGACGTAACCCTCAAGCCCATTTCCGGTAGTGACTGGGGGGCGGGTTGGATGATCGAGTATCCAGCGTCTGTCATCACCGAAGAAAACCAGGAATTTCAGCCAACCGGTAGCGGCAAAATCGTCTCCGAAGACGGGCTCGATGAAATTGAATTTCGCAGTAATGGGTTATCAGGTGCTGGCGAAGCGGAATTCTCTCTGTGCGATGACCGTAGTGGAGAGGAAGGCAGAACGATTACCGTGTCGCCGTTTGGCAAGGTCACCAATGAAGTGAAGAGTTGCAGCTGATGAAGATCATAAGAAAACAACAGCGTGGCGTTGGGCTTATCGAGGTAATGATCGCCTTGCTGGTGCTGGCAATTGGGGTGCTTGGCTATGCGGGAATGCAGCTTACCGCATTGAAGACGGCCGAAGATGCCAATAATCGAGCCCAGGCTACCTTGCTTGGCCAAGATGCCCTTGAGCGGTTTCTTGCCAATGAAACCGCAATGGCCACTTACACGAATGTGGATAGCTGGGAAGAAGAGAGTGCGACCCCAGGGGAGAAACCGGGGGCACTAAATGACTGCATCACCAGTTCTTGCTCTTCAGACGACCTGGCCACTTGGGATATCACCCTGCTGGAATGGCAGGCGGCGAACCGACTGCCTGGCGGAATAATAGCGGTGGATGAATGCCAGCATGCTGCTGATATCAGCTGTGTAATCATTAGCTGGAACGACGATGAGCCAAGTGATTGCATGACCAACGATGGCGTAAACACGGATGAAGGCACGTCTTGCGTAGTGTTGGAGGTGGCACGATGAAAAAAAGCAAAGGGTTTAGCCTCGTTGAGCTAATGGTGGCGATGCTTCTCGGCTTGCTCATTACTGGGGCCGCGTTGCAGCTGTTTATTGCCAACCAGCAATCCTTCGCCTTACAGCAGACACTGTCACGTGTTCAGGAAAACGGGCAGCTTTTCGTGCGCTTTTTGGTGGCAGATCTGCGTAGAGCCGGCCTTGAAATGGACGGGATGTCTGCATTACCCGATGAAAAAGGGGTTCGGTTCGCGGCTACCGGGGCAGTGCCAGGCTCAGCAAACGGCAACGATTATGATCGGTTGACGCTGGGCTACCACGGAATGTCGGACTGCGAAGGTTCCGTCGTGAGCGACCTGGAGGAAGTGGTGAACACGTATTTTGTGAATGGTGATGCGGAGCTTGTTTGCCAAGGCAATTTGACTGCGGGCAATGGTGTGGTGCTGCTCGATGGCGTTGAGGCCTTTGAGGTGCTGTACGGCATTGATGAGAGCAAGGATGGCTACGCCAATGTGAGCCGTTATGTTGAGGCTGGAGACCAAGGTGTCTCGCCGGTTATCGCAGTTCGCTTTTCGCTTCTTCTAAAAGAGGAGAGTAACTCATTGCCGCAAAGTGATGGCAGTCGAAAATTTTATGTGCTGACAAAGACAGTAGATGAACCAGAAGATCGTTCGGTCCGCCGTATTTTTATGTCTACAGTCAAAATGCGTAACTACCAATGGGATGCCGTATGAATAGCAATATTACGACATGGCGAAGCCAGCAGGGCGCCGCCCTAGTGGTTGCTTTGCTAATTCTGGTGGTGGTGTCCCTGCTTGGGGTGTCAGCAATGAAGTCCAGTGTGTTTTCGGCGAAGGTGGCCACGGGTACCCAGGCAGATGCAATGACGTTTGAGGCGGCTGAAACCGCGTTAACAGAAGTGTATTCCGAGCTGAATGCCATGAGCGGGGAAGATTTGTATGCCTCCATGGGGGGCGGGGCTGTGTTGCAGCGTTGCGTCTCCAGTTCGAACAAAAATAAAGCTGGGGCATGCGTTAAGGGTGATTACCTTGATTCACGCCAGCTATTACAGTCCTCGTCGGCCAGTAAGCTTAATGGATATGAGCCTGTTCCGGGTTCGCAGATTAGTACCACCGGAGGCGGCGCAGTGTATGTGGACTATAAGGTTGCGATGCTTGGTGAGAGCGAAATGAACAGTTTTAATCTTGATAATCATCATTTGCAGGAAGCGCTTAAACGCGGCCTCAAGCCAGGTTCGGAAATCGAATAAGGGGGAGTTATGAACAAAATCCGGAAAACACTTCTTTTAATGTTGTTGGTTTGTTTGTTTCCAACCAGCCTCTATGCCGATGATACGGAAATTTTCTTTTCCCGAGCGACGGCAGATAACAATGATAATGTGCCTGCGGCTAACGTGATGATTCTTTTAGATACGTCTGGCAGCATGAGGTACTGTGAGTCAGATTTAGGGTTTAGTGGCAATCAGCCCAAATGGTGTAATAAAGAGAACAATCGACGCATTGTTATGCTGATAGATGCATTTAATACGATGATTGATAATGTGCCCAATGGAGTGCGCATCGGTGTTAGCCGGTTCCGCCGGGGCGAGACCGATGGTGGCCATGTGATGGTCCCTGTTGTGGAGGTGGATAGCCAGACAACGCAAGTTCTCAAAGATGCGGTGGTCAGTACCTATAAGCACTCCAGTGACCCCACTGGAGGTACTCCGACTTCTGAAGCCTACTATGAAATGCGTCGTTATATGATGGGGCAGTCTCCTATTTATGGTGAAGACGGAGAGGGAGGTTACAGCCAGGATTTTGTTTGTCTGGAGTATGCCCAGAGACCGATAACCGTGCCGGACTATAATAATGTCATCAATAGAAAAGAGGTTAATTACTGTAATATAGATAATAATGATTGTGTGCGAGAAGGGTCTTTCTTTAATCGTAGATATTACAAGCTCGAGTTTGGCACCAAGGAAATCATGGAGAATTATTGTGCTGACCCTGCTCCCATCGTTGAAGATGGGAGATATGTCTCTCCGATGAAAATGAATAACCAGTGCGAAGCAAACTATGTGATTGTGATGACAGATGGTGCTCCTAGTAAGGATTTTGATGAGCTTCCTTCTAATTTGTGTTCCTCGGCGACAGGCAGCATTTCCAGTAGCTACACTTGTCAGGAGAAGACGGCCAAATACCTTAATAGCACCTCAAATGCAAAAGGGCGAGAGGTGTTCACCTCTAATATCGGTCTTTATATGGGTGGCTATAAGGATGATATGGAAGGTGTGTCAAAAGCAGGTGGCGGGCAAACCTATAACGCTGAATCTGCACAGCAATTGGCACAAGCCTTTATTGATGAGTTGGATTTGATTGACGAAAACTCGCGTTCGATTGCTTCGCCTGGTGTGGCGATTAACCAAATGAATCGTTTTCAGCACCTTGATCAGCTTTACTATTCCGTATTCGAACCGACCAGTAGTAGTTTCTGGGAGGGGAACCTGAAACGTTACCAGCTTGAAGGCGGTGTAATAAAAGGCCAGAACGGCGCAGCGGTTAGTGAAAGCACGGGTTACTTTAAAAACTCCGCCCAGAGTTTTTGGAGTGAAGTTGTTGATGGCTATGATGCGAAGGTAGGTGGTGCCCGTGACGAGGTCAGTGAGCGGAAGCTTTTCTATAGTACCTCTAATGCCAATAAAAACCTTAGCAAGCTTGATTGGGATCAAGTGGGTACGACGGGTTATCTGGGAAAAACCGATCTTGGTCTTGACTCTACCGCGACGGATGCCGATCTGAATTTACTGCTGGACCAGCTTAAGGTGGTTTGGGGCGACCCTCTCCACAGTGTGCCTCTGATGGTGAATTATGGGGGCAAGAGCGAAAACAATATTGTCTTTGTTTCAAATAATGCCGGGATGCTGCATGCGATTGACGTCTCCGACGGTTCAGAAGAATTTGCTTTCATGCCCCATGACTTTCTTAAACGGGCAGATGAAGTGACTACAAATAAGCTTGGTTTAAATACCGATAATACCCGGCAGAGCTATGGGCTGGATGGCAGCTGGGTTTCATGGCGCAAGCCTGGCGAATCAGTGACGGATAAGCCTGAAGCCGTGTATATCTATGGTGGAATGCGTCGCGGTGGGCGTAATTACTACGCTCTTGACGTTACGTCCCTGAATAGCCCCAAAATGCAGTTTTCTGTTATTGAAGGCGGAAGCGGGGACTTTGATGATTTAGGCCAGACGTGGTCAACCCCGACGTTGACGCAAATTCCGGTCGGTGATGAAACTAAGCCAGTTTTGGTGTTTGGGGGTGGCTATGACCCGGCAGGGCACGACAATCGCCAGGGAATGGGGCGCGTATCCGGGGACTCCATGGGGAATGCGATCTATATCGTCGATGCGGAAAATGGCAGCCTAATCTGGTCGGGCACAAGCAAGAGCAATGCAAATTTGAAGTGGTCCGTGCCTGGTGGTATTTCGGTTGTCGACAAAGAGTTTGATGGAGTCGCGGACTTTTTGTATTTTGGCGACCTTGGTGGTCAACTGTTCCGAGTAGATATTGATCAGTCTGGTAATTTAAATAACTCGGTTCACCGGCTTGCCAGTCTGGGTGGCTCTTCAGCGTCTACGAATCGGCGTTTTTATGATGCGCCATCTGTGGTGTATCTGAATGAAGGCGGTCAGAAAGTGTTGTATGTGGCGGCGGCATCCGGATATCGCTCCCATCCGTTGGATGAAAAAACCCAGGATGGAGTCTTTGTTGTGAAGGACAAAACAGCGATGGCTCAAACGATAACGGCTCCTGAAGATGTAAGTTTGAGTCAGATGACAAATGTCTCAAACGGGGAGGCAGACTCTAAGGATATGGGGTGGTTCTATTATTTGGAGTCCGCAGAGAAATCTATGTCATCGCCTGTGGTTTTTGATGGTGTGCTGCGGTTTTCGACTTATTCACCGAAAGGGGAGGACCTGGATGATAATCCATGTGCCGTAAGCTACGGCCGATCGTTCCTACATACGGTGGATATTGTGACATCCAAACCCGCCACCAATAATGACGGAACTGTACCTGATTCCCGTAGAGAGGATCTGGATCAGACGACCCCACCTCCTTCTCCTGTTCTTGTAACGGATGGTGAAGGCAATATTGATGTGGTGGTTGGTACGGAAGTCGTCGGCGAACAGGATATGGGGTACAGCCATCTTCGAAAGCGTCGTTGGTATCAAATGGATGAAACTCAGGCTAACGAGTTCAAAGCGCCACCTGGCGATGAGGAGGAGTAATGCTTGGGAATCACTGTAATGGGCGGCTCAATCACCGTGGTTTTACCCTGATCGAGCTGATGATTGTGGTAGTGATAGTGGCCATTCTGGCCGCTATCGCCTACCCAAGTTATACACGCTATGTTCAGGATACCCGGCAGGCAGAAGCGCAAGGGGAGATGATGGCGTTGTCGGGGGCGCTGGAGCGTTACCGCGCCAAGAATTTTTCCTATAAAGATGCAAAGTTGTCTGATCTGTCGCCTGTGCTTGCCAATAGTGAATATTTCACGACAGCAATCTCCGTGACAGGAACAGGAAGCCAGCAGTATGAAATTACTACAACGCCGAAAACGGGCTTAATGACAGGCACCGAAGTGTTGAAGATCAATAGTGAGGGACAGACTTGTATGAAAGTCTCTGGCTGCACTATTGGCTCTGATGATTCCTGGAAAGAGCATTAATCGCAGTCTTCCGGCTTGGCCGTTTCCACTCTGGGGCGGCCAATCCAGTTCATGACAATTCTTCTTGCTGCGACGTGATTGCATAGATAGAAGCTGCCATTCTGGAAATGGCTATTGCCTCGGTTGTGAAATACGAGTGCATCCCCTTTGAAGCGTTTCCAGACCAAGCGAGTTGCTCCGGGGAGTTGGTAGCGCTCAATAATTTCAGACGCCTTCAATGCCCCGTCATTATTCCGATCAAACCCCATCCAGACCATCTGCGTTTTTTCGAACTTGCTGCAGCCTGCCTGGCCATCGCAGAGCATGCGATTTCCATCGGTAATCGCGCCGGCACGAGCCTGCCGGATTAGGCTATGTAATGTCATTGTGGCTGTGCGAACCTGGTAGCGTGGAATGAGGTCGTTCCAGGCATGTGAGGCACAGACAGAGAGAATCCCCGCTATCGTCATCGTCGTTAGTAATTCTATCAGTGTGAGTCCTTGTTGTTGCCGGTGTTGGTAGTGGACCATGGGCTGGGCTCCTTTAGCATTGCTATGGGAGCCTACGGGAGAATGTACTTGCCGGTTATGCTATCGTTGCCCTCCTTAATGTCTTCCGTTTCCCCGTATTGCCATGTCAGATGTGCTCGTTGTAGGTGGTGGAGTTGTCGGTCTTCTTTGTGCGTTTGAGCTTACGCAGCGTGGAAGAAGGGTGACGATCATTGATTCTCCGTCTGAATATCCGCCGGCTTCTTGGGCCGGTGGCGGCATTCTTTCCCCGTTGTATGCTTGGCGTTATTGCGATGCGATGACGCGCCTGTCAGTGGACGCCTTTTCCCGTTATCAACAGATACTGGCCGAATGCGACTCGGTAAGTACCCCGGATTGCAATGGGCTGCTGCATAGCGGTGGCCTGTGGGTGGAAACGGCTGGTGATGACGCTGTTCGTGCCCATCAGTGGGCGCAGCGCTGGCAGGTTCCTGTGCAGGCTATGTCTGCCAGCGAGCAGATGCGAGAGTCTGCTGCTGGAGCGGGGCTGTTGTTCCCGACGCTGGGTAATATTCGTAACCCTGGCCTGTTGAAAGTGTTGCGCGCGTATTTGCGGCGCCGAGGTGTTTGTTTCCAGTCTGCGACCGTTAGCAAGGTGCTCCCTGCTGTGTCAGGAGGAAAGGTTTTGGCTGCGGATGGCAGGCAATGGCAAAGCGATACTATCGTCATCAGTGCAGGGCATGCGGCGCCGGATCTGTTGCTCCCGCTGGGGCTGACGATGCCGTTGTTTCCTGCAAAAGGGGAGATGCTTCTGTATCGCATGAAGCCCGGTCAGGTGCCTGCGGTTATGCTGACTGAGCGTGGCTATCTTATCCCACGGCAGGATGGCTCTGTGTTGGTGGGCTCAACGTTGAGAAAAGGTGACCGGACGACGTATCCGACGGTGGCTGGTCGTTATCAGTTGGAGCGGTTGGCTGCGTCATTATGGCCGGAGCTGGCATCCTGTTCGCCGGCTTTTCATTGGGCCGGTGTGCGGCCGGGTTGTGAGCGAGATATCCCGTTTATCGGGCAGGTGCCTGGCGCGAAAGGTGTGTTTGCTGCGTTAGGCCATTACCGTAATGGTTTGGTGGCGGCCCCAGCCAGTGCTGAATTGCTCGCCCAGCTGATCACTGGTGAGCTGCCGTTTACTGACCCCCGGCCTTATTCTTTATCTTCTGCTTCGTCATCATCCCGGTCCAGCTCCAGCTTTTTCAATCGGTAACGCAAAGAGCGGAAAGTCATACCCAGTTTTTTGGCCGCGGCGGTGCGGTTCCAGTGAGTGGTATCCAGAGCCTTGAGGATTTCCTGCTTTTCAATTTCCTGAAGAAAATCTTCCAGAGGTTGCTCGTTGGGCCTTGCCGGTGGTGCTGTTGACGATATTGCAGCGTTATAGCGGTTTGAGGCGGCGGATGAACGGCCTGACGTCAGGCGCAAATGCTCCGGGAAAATGGTGTCGCCGTCACACAGGGTTAAAGCACGCTCCAAGGTATTTTCCAGTTCCCGAACATTGCCAGGAAATGAATAGTTTTCAATGGCGCTTACCGCGTCAGAGCTAACGCTGGGAGGCGGAACTTCCCAGGCCTGGCTGAGCCGGTTAAGAATATGCTGGACCAGTTTGGGAATGTCTTCACGCCGTTCGCGCAGGGGCGGCACATGGGCTTCAATGACGTTTAGCCGATAGAAGAGATCCTGCCGAAAGCGCCCCTCTTCCATTTCGTCTTCCAGGTTCTTGTGGGTGGCGCAGAGAATGCGCAGGTTAACCTGAAATTCTTTGGCTTCGCCCACCGGTCGCACGGACTTTTCCTGGATGGCTCGCAACAGTTTGACCTGCATATGCAGCGGCAGGTCTGCGACTTCATCCAGAAACAGGGTGCCGCCGTCGGCTTCACGAAATAGACCTTTCCGGTCTTCCACCGCGCCGGTGAAGGCACCTTTGCGGTGGCCAAAGAATTCGCTTTCCATCAGCTCCGACGGAATGGCACCACAGTTGACGGCGACGAAGGGTTTCTCCCGGCGGGGGCCGAGAGTGTGGATCAATCGTGCAATGCGTTCTTTACCGCTCCCAGACTCGCCGCTGATATAGATGGGCGCTTGGCTGCGGGCCAGTTTCCGCACCTGGGTTTTCAGTGCCACCATGCTGGGGGCGTCACCGATCAGGTTGTCTTCGTCCTCATGGTGCTCTTCGGTTTCGCTGATGCCCAGGCCGTCTTCAATTAACTGCCGTAAGCGGTCCAGGGCGACCGGTTTGGCAATGAAGTCGTAGGCGCCGTATTTCATGGCGCCGGTGGCGGTTTCCATGCTGCCGTAGGCGGTGATAACGGCGGTGGGCATGGTTGGACAATGCTGCGAAATGAACTGCAGAAGCTCAAGCCCGGTACCGTCCCCCAGATTCATATCTGTCAGACACAGGTCGTAACGCTGCTCGTTGAGCTGCTGCTTTGCAGCAGAGAGCGAGTCGGCGGCGGTGGCCTGGAGTTTCATGCGGCCAAGGGTAATGACAAGCAGTTCTCTCAGATCCGCTTCGTCGTCAACAACCAGTACGTGGGGGATGTCTGCACTCATAGGCGATTCTGTCGAAATTCTGTTATTGGAATTGTCGGTGCGGGTGAGCAAAGGTTATCACAAAGCTGGCGCCTTTCGGGGTTTCTTCCAGGTCCAGTGTGGCCTGGTTGGCATGGCACAATTCGCGACATAAATAGAGCCCGAGGCCGTTGCCGTCTTTGGCGGTGGTGTAGAAAGGCTCGAAGAGATAACTCAGCGCTTCGGCGCTGATGCCGTGCCCGTTGTCCTGTACTTTCAGCCAGGGCAGACCGGTGCGGTCATGGTGTCCGCATCGCAGGGTGACTTCACAGCTGTCGCCACCATGGCGCAGGGCGTTGGCAATAAGATTGTCCAGCACCTGGATAAGCTGGCTGCGGTCAAAACGCACTTCCACGTCAGGCTGGCAGTGAAGAATAATTCGGCCAGTAATGTCTTTCATTTGCCACTGTGCTGCCACTTCCTGAATGAGCGACGGCAATGGAAACCGCTCGGCTTGTCCTCTGGGCCTGCGCGATAGGTCCAGTACATCGTGAATAATGCCGTTAACCCGGGTCACATGATTGCGAATGATTTGCAGAAGGTGCTTGTCCTCCGGGCTGGGTTCGCCGTCCAGCAGCAGGTCTGAGGCATGGTTGATGGCGCTGAGTGGGTTGCGGATTTCATGGGCGAGGGTGGCGGACAAGCGGCCCAGAGACGCCAGGTTCATCTGCTGGGCTTCCTGCGCCACCTGTGCGGTGTTTTCCAGAAACAGCAGGGTCAGGTTTTCGTGGCCGGTGTCCAGCTGTGCGAAACGCGGGCTTAATACGGGGGATTGCTCCGAGACACGTAGCGTTGTGAGAGGCAGGAGCGGGTTGTCCTGCCAGCGCTGAAAGCGGCTGGTCAGGGCTTCGGGCAGATGATTGCCCAGCATGGGGCTATCAAACAGATTATTGGCGGACTGGTTGGACATGAGGACATGAAAGGTCTCGTCGAACACAAGAATGCCGGTGCGCATGCGTTGCACAATTTGCTGGTTTAGCGCTTCCAGCCGTTCAATGGCGACTTGTTGTTGTTTGGTGATTTTTTCGCTTTGCTCCAGTCGCTGGGAAATTTGCTGAATGATCAGCGACACCATAAAAAACGCAATGCCCAGCAGGCCGGATTCGGTTAAAGCGAAGGGTGATGACAGATGTGTCTGGATGGAAAAATAGAATTGCTCAAACATGGCGGCCAGAGTCGCCAGTGCAGCGATAAGGAAGCCTTGGCGCCCACGCAGAAGAATGTTTCCGGCGGCAACGGTTACCAGCAGTAGTACGGCCAGCCCCCCCTCCAGGCCGCCGTTAGAGTGCACCACCAGAGTCAGCATGACCAAGTCGCTGATTAATGCCGCCGGCTGTGCCCAAACGGGAAAGGCCCGGTGATGCCGTTTGTTGTCCAGGGTGGCAGAGGCCAGCGTCAGGCCCAAGTAGAGAAACAGGGTGGTCTCGAAAAGCGCGGGAAAATAGGTGCCGATAAGGGCTTTGTCCGGCCCGTAATGCAGCAGCAGCAGAGCGCATGCGATGGCAATGCGGTAGACATTATAAATGCGCCCTGGGGTCCAGCCCTGACTAGCGGTCATGGTGTTCCAGGTATTGGCGTTGGTGCTCCTGGCTGCAGAAATGTTGTCCGTTGTGGCTGAAGGCCTCAGGCGTTGGGACATGAACGCCGCACTGGGCGCATTTCACCATGATTTGCGGGTTGCCTGCGTCGTTCCCGGAATCATTGGGTCGTGCCTGGGCGAGCAGTCGTTTTATGACCTGCCAGGCCAGATAAATCAGGGCGGCGATAATAATCAGGCGAATCAGCCCCATGGAGCTCCCCTTGGTTTGGTGTTTTTGTCGGATGCTGCCGTGTTCTGTGTTCTAGGCGCATTCATCGATTGCCGGCTAAAGAGTACAATCAGCGCTCACTTGAGGAAAGGCCGGTTGATCATGCGAATTATTATGGCCCAGCAGAATGCGCTGGTGGGTGATATCGAAGGGAATGCCCAGCGTGTTATTGCGGCGGCGGATGAGGCACGCCGACTGCTGGGCGCGGACCTGGTGCTCTTTCCGGAGCTGATGCTAACGGGTTATCCGCCGGAAGATCTGTTGCTGCGCCCGAGCCTGAACAGCCGTGTCGATGCGGCGCTGGCCACAATCGGTGAGGCTATTTCAGTGCCGGTGGTGCTGGGCTACCCGGCTGTGCGCAACGGCCATCGCCGCAATGCTGCCGGGGTGGTATTTCCGGGGGAGACCCGCCCCCGTCATGAATATTTCAAGCAGCACCTGCCCAATTACCGGGTGTTTGATGAAAAACGTTATTTTCAACCGGGCACAGACACCTGCACCTTTGATATCGATGGCTGGACGTTGGGCATCACCATCTGTGAAGACATCTGGCACGATGGCCCGGCGGCCCAGTTGCTGCAGGCGGGCACCGACCTGATCTTGAACCTGAATGCTTCTCCGTATCGCACCAATAAGGCCGAGGAGCGTTTTGCCCAAGTGCAAGCCCGTAGCCGGGAAACTGGGCTGCCGGTGCTGTATTGCAATTTGGTGGGGGGGCAGGATGAGCTGGTTTTCGATGGTGCCTCGTTTGTCTGCAACAGCCAGGGAAGCCGCTGTGTGCAGGCGGCCAGTTTTACCGAGGCGCTGGTGCCGGTGGATGTGCAATGCCAAGACGGCCACTGCGAGCCGTGCGGTGAGGAATTGCCGTTGCCGGGGCCGGAAGAGGGTATGTACCAGGCGCTGGTGCTGGCGACCCGTGATTATGTGAATAAAAACGGTTTCAAGGGCGCTTTGCTGGGGCTGTCCGGTGGCATTGATTCCGCCCTGACGCTGGCGGTGGCGGTGGATGCCCTCGGCCCGGAACGGGTAGAGGCGGTGATGATGCCGTTCCAGTACACCTCTGCCATGAGCCTGGAAGACGCCGAGAAGCAGGCGCGTACTTTGCGCGTCCATTATCGCGTGTTGCCGATCGAGGCCGCGTTCAATGGCTTTATGGATATTCTCAGTGAGTCATTTGCCGGCACCGCCCGGGATACCACGGAAGAAAATCTTCAGGCCCGTTGCCGCGGAGTGCTGCTGATGGCGCTCTCCAACAAGAATGGCTCTGTGGTGCTGACCACCGGTAACAAGAGCGAGATGGCGGTGGGCTACGCGACCTTGTATGGCGATATGGCCGGGGGCTTCTCGGTATTGAAGGATGTCTTCAAAACCTCCGTGTTCAATCTGTGCCGCTGGCGCAACCAGCAGGCCGGTGCGGAAATCATCCCGGATCGGGTGATTACCCGCCCACCTTCCGCCGAACTGGCCCCGGATCAGGTAGACAGCGATTCGCTGCCTGACTATGACGAGTTGGACGCCATTCTGGAGCGTTACGTGGAGCAGGACATGAGCGCTGAAGCGGTTATCCGTGACGGATTCGACCGCGATACGGTCTACCGGGTGGTGAAACTGACCGACCGCAACGAGTACAAACGTCGCCAGGCCGCCGTCGGCCCCCGCGTCAGCCGGCGTGCCTTTGGCAAGGACCGGCGATACCCGATCACTAACGGCTGGCGGCCGGGGGATTAACAGGAGACGCCGCACGCCTCACGCAACATGCTTCACGTAAAAAAAAGAGCCCGCAGTTGCGGGCTCTTTAGCGTGTTGCTTGTAGCGTGAGGCGTGCGGCGTCTCTTAAAGCAGATCGAACGTCAGCAGACTCAGCAGCCCCTCATCCTCATCCGGCCACCAAGCCAGGTCCACCTGTTTGTCGCTATCCAGAAAGGCACTGTCCGGCCAGTTCAGGGCCAGTACGGCGCGGCTGCTTTCTGCCTGTTCTGGCAGCTCTAATCGCTGGTAGCCCTTGGTCATAATCGCCAGCCCTTCTTCCACGGCGGGAGTTTGCTGGTAGTGTTTGACCACGTACTGGGCCCGGTTCACGGAGGCGACAATGGCGCCACGGCGGGCGTAGTAACGGGCCACGTGGAGCTCCTGACGGGCCAGTTGGTTGCGGATGTGAACCATGCGGGCGCGTGCATCCGGGGCGTATTCGCTATCCGGGAAGCGGGCCACGAGCCGCTCAAAGTCGCGGAAGGAATCTTTCGCGGCGTCCATATCCTTGCTGGAGCGGTCGGAGGTGACCATGTTGTCGAACAGGCCCTTCTCCATGTTGAAGTTGGCCAGCCCGCGCATGTAGAGCGCATAATCCATGCGCGGATGCGCGGGGTAATTGCGCATGAACCGCTGGGTCGCTACCACGGTGGCCGGGTAGTCCACAGATTTGTACTGGGCGTAAATCAGGTCCAGTGCTGATTGCTCGGCATAGTCTCCATAGGGAAAGCGTGCCTCCAGCTCCTTGAGCTGGTCGATGGCCGTCAGGTAGTTTTTCGATTCAATGGACTCGCTGGCCTCCCGATATTGGTCTGCCTCAGTGAGTTCCGGGCGATCGTCAGGGTTGCCGGCGCAGCCAGCCAGAATCAGTACACACAGTAGTGGCCATAAAAGTCGTGGCATTCTTTCCTCGTTGAACGGGTTACAATTCGCGAATTCGGTATTTAAGCACAGGTTGAGGAACCTTTATATGGGACATCTTGGCGGCGAAAAAATTCAGCGCACCGAACAGGTGAAGCCGGAGCACGCCGGGCAGCGGGTAGACCAGGTGGCGGCAGAGCTGTTTGAGGGCTTTTCCCGGTCTCGCCTGCAGACCTGGATCAAGAATGGCGTGCTGACGGTCAACGGTGCCAAGACCAAGCCCAAAGAGAAGCTGACCGGCAATGAATCGCTGACGCTGGAAGTGGAAATCGAGCCGGAGCTGGATGATCAGCCTCAATCCATTGATCTGGATGTGGTGTACCAGGATGACGACCTGATGGTGATCAACAAGCCCACCGGGCTGGTGGTCCACCCGGCTGCAGGCCATGCTGATGGCACTCTGCTGAACGGTCTGCTGCACATTGATGAGCGGCTCAACAGCTTGCCGCGCGCGGGGATTGTTCACCGGCTGGACCGTGATACCACCGGTTTGATGGTGGTGGCGCGTTCCCTGGAAGCTCATCAGAGCCTGGTGGCGCAGCTTCAGGACAAGAGCTTGTTCCGGCAATACGAGGCCATTGCGGTGGGCGTGATGACCGGTGGCGGTAAGGTAGATGCCCCCATGGGCCGTCACCCGGTGGATCGCAAAAAACAGTCAGTGGTCAAGACCGGTGGCAAGAATGCGGTTACCCACTACCGTGTACTGGATCGTTACCGAGCGCACACCCGCATTCAGGTGCAGCTGGAAACCGGTCGTACCCACCAGATTCGCGTTCACATGGCGCACCGCAATTACCCGCTGGTGGGCGACCCGCTTTATGGCGGCCGACTCAAGCAGCCTGCCGGCGCCACTGAAGCGTTGCGCCAAGCGCTGCACAAGTTCCCCCGCCAGGCGCTGCATGCTCGAAAACTGGGCCTGATTCATCCGGCCACGGGCGAATATTGTGAATTTGAGGCACCTCTGCCGGCGGATATGACGGGGCTGATTGCCGCACTGGAAAACGACATCAAAGAAGAAGAACGATAAGAGGTGCAGGGTATGTCGTTGTCTCGAGGGGGCGCAGGGTGGCTGCTGGTTTCGGGCTGTGCGAGCAGTTACCACCCATGGGATGGTGCCAAGGGCTATCAAGACCAGCCATTGGGGGATCAGACGTATGCGATCAGCTACAGCGCGGAGAAAGGAACGGCTTGGGCGGTGCTGGATGGATACTTGCAGCAACGCTGTGAGACGCTACTGGGCCAGCAAGCTGTTTCGGTGACGGATATCACCCACCGAATCCATGGCAATGTTGCCCAATCAGACATGGCGACCAGTGCGCCAGCGAGAATTGGAGGCGGCGAAATGGGTGGAAACTTCAGTTCTCCCGGCCTGTCTCAACATGGCGTGTTGTTCAAATTGCGGGTGGCGGAAGGGGTCTGCTCCCCTCTGTGATCAAGGAGCCTGGAATGTCACTGCCTGACAAGAGTCAATGGCTATGCCCAGACTGGAATCCCCACCCGGCGGTGCGGGTGTGCGTGACGACTCGTGCCGGTCATCACTCCCCCAAGCCTTGGCATGGGTTCAATCTGGGTTTGAATTGCGGTGATCAGCCGGCCCGGGTTGAGCAGGCTCGTCATCATGTGGAAAAACTGCTGCAGGCAGATCATCCCGCCGCCTGGTTGTGGCAGGTCCACGGCAAGCGGGTCATCCGGGCGGATGAACAGGACAATGAGGCAGACGGCGTTTGGACCGACCAACAGCGTTGGCCCTGTGTGGTGCTAACGGCGGACTGTTTACCGGTTTTGCTGGCCCGCACGGATGGCTCTGCGGTGGCGGCGGTGCATGCTGGCTGGCGTGGTTTACAGGCGGGCATTATCGCTGAAGGCGTGGGCAAAATTGCCCCGAACGGTGAGGCCGTGAGTGCATGGCTGGGTCCGGCCATCTGTGGCCAGTGTTATCAGGTGGGCGATGACGTGTATCGGGCTTTCACCGCAGGCCGGCCTGCGTTTAAGCCCGCGTTCAAGAAAGATGCCACGCCCAGGCATTGGCGATTTTCCGTGGCCCATGCCGCCATGATCGAGTTGGCGCAGCTGGGCGTTGACGATGTTCACGGTGGCGATCTGTGCACCGCCTGTGACCTGTCCCGGTTCTACTCTTACCGCAAGGAAGGCGAGACGGGGCGCTTTGCGTCGCTGATCTGGCTGGATGGAGCTGTGGCTAGTTGATCGAGGACAATTGAGTGCTTGCGCTCTGAAGTTGGATAGATCCTGAAATTCAAGAGGCCGCGTCCCAATCATGGGCGCGGCCTCTTTGGGTTAAAAAGCAGCAACGTGAATCCGCTCCGTTGGCTGCGCTCTGCGATCAACTGCCCATTGACTTGAATCTGGCCCAATCGGACCCATTTAACGTTCAGTTGATAGATAACCGGTGATCGCACTGCCCTTGCCGTCAGGGAGGCGTCTTGCGGATCACGTCCGGACAGGAGAGTAAAAATGCGAATGGATAAACTCACCGCCCGCCTGCAGGAAGCCCTCTCAGACGCGCAATCCTTGGCCGTGGGGCAGGGAAATAGCACTATTGAACCGGTCCACCTGATGTTGGCGTTAATGCAGCAACAGGGGGGCGCTGCTCGCCCCCTGCTGGAAAAAGCCGGCGCCAACAGCGCGGATGTGATTACCGCCCTGAATATGGCTGTGGACAAGCTGCCCACCGTGAATAACTTCAATGGTGATGTGCAGATGGGTCAGGCAACAGGCCGGATGTTGAACATTGCCGACCGGGAATCCCAGCAGCGTGGCGACCAGTACTTGTCCACGGAAGTGGTATTGCTGGCCGCCTGTGACGATAACGGGGAGCTGGGCAAGCTGTTCAAGAATGCTGGCGTGACCCGCAAGGTGCTGGCGGAGAAAATTGTTGAAGTCCGAGGGGGCGAATCGGTGAACGATCCCAACGCCGAGGACAAGCGCGAAGCGCTGGACAAGTACACCGTCAACCTGACCGAGCGGGCCGAGTCCGGCAAGCTGGATCCAGTGATCGGCCGTGACGATGAAATCCGCCGCACCATTCAGGTTTTGCAGCGTCGCACCAAGAATAACCCGGTACTGATCGGTGAACCGGGCGTGGGTAAAACCGCCATCGTGGAAGGTTTGGCCCAACGCATCGTCAACGGCGAAGTGCCCGAAGGTTTGAAAGACAAACAAGTGTTGTCGTTGGACATGGCGGCCCTGATCGCCGGTGCCAAATACCGGGGTGAATTCGAAGAGCGCCTGAAGGCCGTGCTTAATGAGCTGGGCAAGCAGGAAGGGCGCATCATTCTCTTTATTGATGAGCTGCACACCATGGTCGGCGCGGGCAAGGGCGAAGGGGCCATGGATGCGGGCAATATGCTCAAGCCGGCGTTGGCCCGTGGCGAGCTGCATTGCGTGGGTGCCACCACCCTGGACGAATACCGACAGTACATTGAAAAAGATGCGGCGCTGGAGCGTCGTTTCCAGAAAGTGCAGGTGGATGAGCCCACGGTGGAAGACACCATTGCGATTCTGCGGGGGCTCAAGGAGCGCTACGAAGTGCACCATGGCGTGGATATTACCGATGGCGCCATCATTGCCGCCGCGCGGCTGAGCCACCGCTACATTACCGACCGGCAGTTGCCTGACAAGGCCATCGACCTGATTGACGAAGCAGGCAGCCGTATCCGCATGGAAATTGATTCCATGCCGGAAGAAATGGATCGCCTTGACCGGCGGCTGATCCAGCTAAAAATGGAGCGCGAAGCGCTGCGCAAGGAAGACGACGACGCCAGCCGCAAGCGGCTGGAAAAGTTGGAAGATGAAATCGACGAACTGGAAAAACAGTACGCGGATCTGGAAGAGATTTGGCAGGCAGAAAAAGCCGCACTGCAAGGCGCCGCCGAGTACAAGGCTGAGCTGGAGCAGGCCCGCGTGGAAATGGAGCAGGCCCGCCGCGCCGGTGACCTGAGTCGCATGTCCGAACTGCAATACGGGCAGATTCCGGAACTGGAAAAGAAAGTGAAAGACGCCCAGGACCGCGAAGAGCAGGCCCAGGCCGAAACTCAGTTGCTGCGTAACAAGGTCACCGACGAGGAAATCGCTGAGGTGGTGGCCAAGTGGACCGGGATTCCCGTGTCGAAAATGCTGGAAGGCGAGAAAGACAAATTGCTGCGCATGGAAGAGGCCCTGCACGACCGGGTCGTCGGCCAGGACGAAGCAGTGGAAGCCGTGGCCAACGCGGTGCGTCGTTCACGGGCTGGCTTGTCGGACCCGAACCGGCCCAACGGCAGTTTCCTGTTCCTGGGTCCCACCGGGGTGGGCAAGACGGAACTGTGCAAGGCGCTGGCGAATTTTCTGTTCGACACCGAAGAGGCCATGGTGCGCATCGACATGTCCGAGTTCATGGAGAAGCACTCTGTGGCGCGGCTGGTCGGTGCGCCTCCGGGGTATGTGGGTTATGAAGAGGGTGGCTACCTCACCGAACTGGTGCGGCGCAAACCTTACTCGGTGGTGTTGCTTGATGAAGTGGAAAAAGCCCACCCGGATGTGTTCAACATTCTGTTGCAGGTGCTGGATGATGGGCGCCTGACGGATGGCCAGGGCCGCACGGTGGACTTCCGGAATACCGTGATAGTGATGACTTCGAACCTGGGGTCGGACCTGATCCAGAAACTGGCGGGCGTTGATGCAGAATCCGGTAGTGATTATGAGGCGATGAAATCTGCGGTGATGGAGGTGGTGGGCAGCCACTTCCGGCCGGAGTTCATCAACCGGGTGGATGAGACCGTGGTGTTCCATCCGCTGGCCAAGGACCAGCTTAAGGGCATCGCGTCGATTCAGTTGGACTTCCTGCGCAAGCGGTTGGCGGAGCGGGACATCGGTCTGGCACTCAGCAACGAGGCGCTGGACAAGCTGGTGGATGCCGGTTTCGACCCGGTCTACGGGGCGCGGCCGCTCAAGCGAGCCATCCAGCAGCAGCTGGAAAACCCGTTGGCTCAATCGCTATTGAAAGGGGAGTACGTTCAGGGCGATACCATCCATGTGGAGGTGGAAGAGGAGCGTTTTACCTTTAGGCATTAATCAACCTTTTGGGCCAGGTAAAGAAAAGCCGCCGGTTTAACGCCGGCGGCTTTTTTGTTGGAGGGCTCTTAGTATCACCTAGCGGCCTTCGCATTTCTCCAGGGCGCTACGAGTCTCGGCGAGCATATCCTCTCTAACTTTCTGATCGATCACTTCCAGCTCGCCTGTTTCCGGGTTCTTGCGCCGTACGGTGGGCTTGTTGGTCAGGGTTTCCAGATTCTTGCGGTGCTGTTCGCACCGCTCTTGAGCCACAGCTTCCGGCTCCGTTTCCAGTCGTTTCTCTTCCCTGGCCTGGGTAGCTGCCGCCTCTTTGGCCTTCTGTGCTGCGCTGCGTTTGGCCTCAAGAGCGTCAATGGCTTCACTCTGGTCTGAGCTGGCATTGGCCCGGGTGTTCACTTCGGTCACGTTCCCGCCCTGTGGGGGTTGTGCGTCGTAATGGGTGACGCCGTTGTCGTCCACCCACTTATAAAACTTGGCCGCGGGGCTCAGGCTGGAAAGGGCAAGCAGGGCGCACCCGAGGAACAGGCTGAATTTTGTCATGGTGTCAGTCTTCTTATGATTTCGGTTGATCCATCAGACTTTAGCATGACGTGATAAGGGGATTTTCTGCAACCTAAAGTCGATCAAGGGCTTTGATTGGCCGCACATTTCTGCCAAAATTATGGCTTTCCGGAGATCGGGACCCGCATTCGCTTACCGGCGTGTGTGAGGCCGGGACCCGGGGCACCGTTACCGCGATGTCCTGCCAGCAGTATCACTGCACTCTCGTCCCGCTGTGGGAGCCTCCGGAGGTTTCTCATTCCTAAAAGCGGGAGTATTCCCTTTCAGGTTTGCAGATTCTCCGTGTCGCCCTCCCAGCCTGCGTTCGTGTCGGCCACCTCCGACAGGACCCCAGAGCACCCAAATACGGTGCTTTATCCGCAGGCAGCTAGAACACCGTCCCGCTGCGTGGCAGTGGGTTGTATGCATTCTGATTTGAGGTAGCAACCGTGGAAATGTTATCCGGCGCGGAAATGGTGGTCCGTGCGCTGCAAGACGAGGGAGTGGAGTACATCTTCGGGTATCCCGGTGGATCCGTACTGCACATTTATGATGCATTGTTCCAGCAGGACAAGGTCAACCATATTCTGGTCCGCCACGAACAGGCGGCCACCCATGCGGCAGACGGTTACGCCCGTGCCACCGGCAAAGCCGGTGTGGTGATGGTGACGTCTGGCCCGGGTGCCACTAATGCCATTACCGGTCTGGCGACGGCCTTCATGGACTCGATTCCCATGGTGGTGTTGTCCGGGCAGGTACGTTCAGACTGGATTGGCGATGATGCCTTCCAGGAAACCGACATGATTGGCGTGTCCCGTCCGGTGGTGAAGCACAGCTTCATGGTCCGTGACGCCAAAGACATTCCGGAAATCATGAAGAAGGCCTTCTACATTGCCACCACCGGCCGTCCGGGCCCGGTGCTGGTGGATATTCCCAAGGACCAGACAGCACCGAACGTCAAGAATCCTTACGAATACCCCAAGAAAGTGAAGATGCGTTCTTACGCACCGGTCAGTCGAGGGCATTCCGGCCAGATCCGCAAGGCGTTGGACGAGTTGATGAAAGCCAAGCGCCCGGTGATCTATGCCGGCGGTGGTGTGGTGCAGGGCGAGGGCAGCGAGCTGCTGACGCAACTGGCTCACCGTCTCAATTTCCCGGTGACCAATACCCTGATGGGGCTGGGGGGCTTCCCCGGCACTGATCGTCAGAACGTGGGCATGTTGGGTATGCACGGCACTTACGAAGCCAACATGACCATGCACAGCTCTGATGTGATTTTGGCGGTGGGCGCCCGTCTGGACGACCGTGTGACCAACAACGTCAAGAAGTTCTGCCCGGGCGCCAAGATTATTCATATCGATATCGACCCGGCGACCATCTCCAAGAACATCATGGCGCATATCCCTATCGTGGGCCCGGTGCATCAGGTGCTGGAAGAGATGCTGGCGGCACTGGATGAGCACGGTGGCGAGCCGGACCGTAAAGCGCTGGAGCGCTGGTGGGAAGAAATCGACGGCTGGCGCAAAGTGCATGGCATGCGTTATGAGACCAATGAAGACGGCCCCATGAAGCCCCAGCAGGTGGTGCAGGCGTTGTACAAGGCCACCAAGGGTGATGCCTATGTGACTTCCGATGTGGGTCAGCACCAGATGTTTGCGGCTCAGTACTACGCGTATGACAAGCCCCGTCGCTGGATCAACTCCGGCGGCCTCGGCACCATGGGCTTTGGGCTACCGGCGGCCATGGGGGTGCAGTTCGCGTTCCCCGATGCCACGGTGGCCTGCGTGACCGGTGAAGGCTCCATCCAGATGAATATTCAGGAGCTCTCCACCTGCCTGCAGTACGGCTTGCCGGTGAAGATTATCAACATCAATAACCAGGCACTGGGCATGGTCCGCCAGTGGCAGGACATGCAATACGGTGGCCGCCACAGCCAGTCCTACATGGAGTCCCTGCCGGATTTCGTCAAGCTGGCTGAATCCTATGGCCACGTCGGCATGAAGATCACCAAGATCGAGGATCTGGACGGGGCCATGGATGAAGCCTTTGCCCTGAAAGATCGCCTGGTATTCATGGATATTTATGTTGATTCCACCGAGCACGTGTACCCGATGCAGATTGCAGACGGTTCCATGCGCGATATGTGGCTGAGCAAGACGGAGCGGACCTGATGCGTCGAATTATTTCTATTCTGATGGAAAATGAGCCGGGCGCACTAAGCCGGGTAATCGGTCTGTTCTCCCAGCGGGGTTACAACATCGAAACCCTGTCGGTGGCGCCGACCGAGGACGAAACACTGTCCCGGCTGACGCTGACCACCTTCGGTGATGACCTGCAAATCGAGAAGATCACCAAGCACCTGAACAAGCTGATCGAAGTGGTCAAGCTGGTGGATCTCACCGAGGGGGCGCACATCGAGCGCGAGCTGATGCTGGTCAAGGTGAAGGCCACTGGCGCTCAGCGTGCCGAGGTGAAGCGGTCCGTGGATATCTTCCGCGGCCAGATCGTGGATGTGACCAGCACGGTCTATACCATTCAGCTCACCGGTGCATCGGACAAGCTGGACGCCTTTATCGGTGCCATCGGGGAAACCCAAGTGCTGGAAGTGGTGCGTTCCGGCGTGTCCGGGATCGCCCGCGGCGAGAAAGTGTTGAGTTTGTAGTAACGCTCGACGCCTGATGTTGGATGCCAGACGAAAAAGCCGCTCTTTGGAGCGGTTTTTTTGGTTTTAAGTGTCCCCCAGCTGCGACCAGAAGGCATTGATGAGAGGTTCTTCCTGGCGCCGCTCCTGAGTAAACAGCCCCACCTCGTAAGGTGCCAGGGCGGGTTGCACATCCAGTTGGCGGGTGCGCCCGGCCAGAGGGCTATTATCCAGCACAATCTTGGGCACCACTCCCACCCCGAAACCCAGGCTCACCATGCTGACGATGGCCTCGTTGCCGCCTACCTGCGCATAGATATGCGGTTTGACGCCAAGCTGGCGAAACCAGCGGTCGACCCTGTCCCGTGCTAGCCCTTCCTCCGAGAGAATCATGGGGATGTCTTCCCAGGCCGATTTGTTAGCCGGGCCGTTAAGCCGTTCTGCTTGTTGGGTTTGCCCGGCTTGGGCGATAAATAGCAGCGGTGAGCGGGCGATGGGGCGAAAGGCGATGCCGGCGGGTAGGTGATCGGGGCGCGCGCCAATGGCGATATCTTCCTCGCCCTGCTGGACGCGCTGTACCGCTTGGGCAGGGTCGCCGGTGTGCAGCTTGAGCTCAATGCGTGGGTATTGATGCCGGAAACTGCTTAGCAAATCGTAGAGAAAACTGTAGCTGGCGGTGACTGAGCAATACAGGCTCAGTTCACCCTGCAGAATACGGCGGTCTTCTTGCAAGGCATGGCGCAGCCCATCCCAGCGCATTAGCGTATCGCGGGCGTATTCTTGAAAGCGTTGACCTTCACGGGTCAGAGTGACGCTGCGGTTGTCCCGGTAGAACAACGGCACGCCCAGCTCATCCTCCAGCTGCTGAATGGTGCGGCTGAGCGTGGAAGGGCTGACGTGGCACATGGAGCTGGTGCGTCCGAAGTGCAGGGTGTCGGCAAGTGTCAGGAACAGGCGCAGGGGTTTGGTGTCCATGGGGTACCCAGTTGGTGCCGCGGCTTTTTTGTTGCAGATAATGGAATGCAATGTTTCAAATATATCATTTTACGCAACAAAGTGGATGCCCTAGAGTACTGGCCCATCAGGCGGGCGCGTATTGCGTGCCTAGCCGTTCCCCTTTTTTCTAACTTGAAAGAGCCAGAGCTATGAGCATGCAAGTGTATTACGACAAGGATTGCGACCTTTCCATTATCCAGGGCAAGAAAGTGGCCATTCTCGGTTACGGTTCCCAGGGCCATGCCCATGCCTGCAACCTGAAAGATTCCGGTGTGGATGTGGTCGTTGGCCTGCGCACTGGCTCCACGTCCATCGCCAAAGCCGAAGCCCATGGCCTCAGCGTAACGGACGTGCCGTCCGCTGTTGCTTCCGCCGACGTGGTGATGGTGCTGACACCTGACGAATTCCAGGCGCAGCTGTACACCTCCGACATCGAGCCGAACCTGAAAGAAGGCGCTACCCTGGCATTCGCCCACGGTTTTGCCATTCACTACAACCAGATCGTTCCGCGTGCCGACCTGGACGTGATCATGATCGCCCCGAAAGCGCCGGGTCACACCGTGCGTACCGAGTTTGCCAAAGGTGGCGGCATCCCTGACCTGATCGCCATCTTCCAAGACGCCTCCGGTAGCGCCAAAGAGCTGGCACTGTCTTACGCCTGTGGCGTGGGCGGCGGCCGCACCGGCATCATCGAAACGACCTTCAAGGACGAGACCGAAACCGATCTGTTCGGTGAGCAGGCTGTGCTGTGTGGCGGTGCGGTTGAGCTGGTGAAAGCGGGCTTCGAGACCCTCACCGAAGCGGGTTATGCCCCGGAAATGGCGTACTTCGAGTGCCTGCACGAGCTGAAGCTGATTGTTGACCTGATGTACGAAGGCGGCATTGCCAACATGAACTACTCCATCTCCAACAACGCGGAGTACGGTGAGTACGTGACTGGCCCGGAAGTGATCAACGATGAGTCCCGTGCGGCCATGCGCAATGCACTCAAGCGCATCCAGAGCGGTGAGTACGCGAAAATGTTCATCGCTGAAGGCGCGCATAACTACCCGTCCATGACGGCGGCCCGTCGCAATAATGCGGAGCACCCCATCGAGCAGGTGGGTGAAAAGCTGCGCGGAATGATGCCTTGGATCCAGGCAAACCAGATCGTAGACAAGAGCAAGAACTAAGCGCTTGTCTTGATCAAAAAAAACGCGGCTTCGGCCGCGTTTTTTGTTTGCGGGCACTGCGTTACACTAACGCCATCATTAATGGGTGGATAGCCATGCAGGATAACGACAAGACAACAGCGACGGATACGCCGGAGACCTTCGAGGTCGTGGAAGCAGAGCATCGTACAGGTGCTCGCCGCAAGGGGGTGTATCTGCTGCCGAACCTGTTTACTACGGCGGCCCTGTTCGCCGGGTTCTACGCCATCGTGGCGGCGATGAACGGGCATTTTGAGAATGCCGCTCTGGGGATCATCATTGCCGGCGTCCTGGACGGGATGGACGGCGGGGTGGCGCGAATGACCAATACCCAGAGCAAGTTCGGTGCGGAATACGACTCGCTTTCCGACTGTGTGGCCTTTGGCGTCGCGCCGGGGTTGGTGGCGTATGCGTGGGCGTTGTCCGGGCTTGGCAAGTTTGGCTGGGCGGCTGCTTTCATCTATGTGGCCTGTGCGGCCCTGCGGCTGGCTCGGTTCAATGTGCAAGCGGAAAGCACGGATAAGCGCTTCTTTATCGGTCTGCCCAGTCCTACTGGAGCGGGCCTGGTGGCAACCCTGGTCTGGCTGGGAGCCAGTCGCGGTATTGAGGGGGCAGATATCTCTTGGTTGGTGGCCTTTGTTGTTGCAGGGGCCGGCTTGTTGATGGTGTCGTCGGTGAAATACCACTCGTTTAAGGAGTTTCACATCGGCAGGGTGCCCTTCAAGATGCTTCTAGGGGTAATTATTGCCTTCGCGATTGTCTTCCTCGATCCGCCTTTGGTGCTATTGAGTGTGGCTGTCATCTATGTGGCAGTTGGATTGGTGATGAGTATTTGGCAACTTCGTAAGCACTAGTCGCTTACGCGAGATAAAAAAGGCGCCCCAAGGCGCCTTTTTTTATCTGTGTTCACAGCGGGTTGGTGGTGGGATTGGGGAATAAAAGCGAAATCAGTAGGAAAAAGTGTGTGGAGGGTGAAGTATCTGCCCTGCGTTAGCGTATTTACTACGGATAACGCAGGGTGGGGGGATAGCTGTATTGCATAAGAACTGAGCGTTTTAGGCCTTTTTTGATGGTTTTTCATCCGTCCCGGCTAAAACGTGACCGTTTGATAAAAAAGACATGAAAAAAGTGTTGACGGTCCCCCGTAAATCTCTAGAATGCGCCTCCACAGACACGGCGGACACGGCAACACGCCACGGACGCAGTGAAGGAAGCCAAGGCTTCCAAGCTCTTTAACAATCAGGCAAGCAAACGTGTGAGACCTGTTCGGAACGGAATCTTTAATAGATTTTCAGTTCTGAACTGGTTGATAGAAGTTTTGTTAATTCAGAGAACGAACTGAGCATGTATTAAG
>NZ_JBEDTC010000003.1:0-7197 GCF_040118815.1 Alcanivorax sp. | reverse complement strand
ACACCTTCATGCATCAACTCACGGATAAACGACACCATTACCAACCCATTGAGGATGGCAATACCCGAGAGCGCGATGAAACCCACAGCTGCAGAAATGGAAAAGGGGATATCTCTGAGAAACAGCAAGCGGTCGGCTAAATCTGTCCTTTTGGCTGCACTTCTCGGCATGCTGGTCGATCATCCGTTCAATTTGCTGTCTAGTCAGGCGCTCTGCCCGCATCACAATGGCTGGGAAAAAACTGGTGGCAGGCGGCCGATTTGAAAATTGACCCGGTAAAAAACCATCCAACCGACCGCTGGGACTTGACGATCTATAATAAATGAATCTGGATATTAGTCGCTAATCAAAGGAAAAACTCCAATGAATAGAGCTTATCCAGCACTCACGGACAACCGTTTCATGGTCTTGGTAAATGTCTTGGCGCTGAACGTAGCCCCCGAATGCGTAGAGGACTTTACAGGCAATTGCTGTGCCGCTAGACTTCGCTTCCTTTTTGTTTGGGCATAACTGGCGTGGTTAGACGCAGATTCATAATGGCAATGATGCTCCTGATGGCTTTGCAGTCGGTGGTGTCTGTTGCTGATATGGGTCAGTTTTATAGTCCGGGAGTGGTTCACCACGATGCTGAACTTTTAACTGACCCCTCGGATATTGAGCCAGCCGACACGACCGGCAATCAGTCTCCCGCCGCGCCGGACGATTCCGGCCATTCATTCGTGCAATGTGATCTGTGCCATGGGCACTGCCATATGCTATCGATGGGTTACCTGCCGGACGCTTTGGGCAATATGCCGGACAAAAGCCTGACGGGCTACCAGGCCAGTTTTTCCTCTGTCGATCAATCCTCTCCTTTCCGCCCTCCTATCGTTTGATCCTGCGAGCAGCACCTTCCCCAGCTTGGGGAACTACTGTCATTTAGACTTTCGTAGGAGTAGTTTCATGCTTTTTGGAATGCCCATAAAAAATGGGCGGCGGGTAATACCGAGTCAATTTTTTAACACCTTGCTGTGTCTTCTCGTGCTAACCCTGACGGGCACTGTTGCGTACGCCGAGCAGGCACCTCTCACACTTGCCAATGCCCTCTCGCGGACCGTGGCGCAGAACCCCACCCTGCAGGTTTTCGATTTTCGCCTTCAGGGCCTTGAAGGCCGTCGTTTCACGGCGGATCAAAATCCTGCCCTGGAAGCCGGCCTGGAGGTGGAAAACGTCCTCGGCAGCGGCAACCGGCAGGGGAGCGACGCGGCAGAGTACACCCTGTCCTTGTCATCGGTTCTCGAACTTGGCGGCAAGCGTGAGGCCCGCGTCAGCGTCGTCGACTCGCGATACGCTCTGGTCGAGGCCGAGCGCCAGGCCGAAACCCTGGATGTGCTGGGACAGGTGACCCAGCGTTTTGTCGCCACCTTGGCCCTGCAGGAAAAACTTGAACTGGCCGCTGACGCTGTGGCGCTGACCGAGGCCACCCACGAGATCGTCACCCGTCGCGCCGACCGGGGCGCGGCGCCCCAGGCCGAAGTCATGCGCGCCAGGGCCGCGCTCACCCGGAGTCGTATCGAGCAGTCCCGCGTGTTAAGCGAATACGAGAGCCGGAAAATAGCTCTGGCTTCGCTCTGGGGTGATACCCGTCCGGACTTTCAGAGTCTGGAGGGCGACCTGTTCCAGTTCGGGTCCTCCGACAGTTTCGAGATCCTGTACCAGCGGGTCAGTGAGAGCCCGGCCATTCAAATCTATGCCAGCGAGCGGCGCGTCCGTGAGGCGGAAGTCCAATTGGCACGGAGCCAGTCCGAGAGCGATATCCGCTGGCAGGTGGGTGTCCGGCAGTTCGAGGAGACGGATGACTCGGCGCTGGTCGGCGGGTTTTCCGTACCGCTGTTTTCCGGACGGCGCAATCGCGGCGAAGTGCAAGCCGCTCTGGCGGCGCGGGATGAAGTCCGGTACCGCCGGGAGGACACCCTGCTTCGCCTCCACTCGCGCCTGTTCGAGGCTTACCGACAGCGGCAGCAAAACATCGAGGCGGTTGAGCAGATTCGCGGCCAAGTGCTTCCCGATCTGAGTGATGCCCTCAGCCAGACCCGCGAGGCCTACGAGAAAGGTCGCTACAGCTATGTGGAGTGGACCGCCGCGCAGCGGGAATTGCTCTCCGCCCGGCAGGCGCTGGTCGACGCCGCCACCACGGCGCTGCTCAACCAGTCGCTGATCGAACAACTGACGGCGCAGCCTCTGGCTGGCCGCTGAACAAGGATTACTACCATGAAAGTCGTTAACTATTTACTCATACTTGCCAGCGTTTATGTGCTGACGGCCGGACCGACTCATGCCGCGGAAGATGATCACAGTGATGATTCGCATGCGCACGGTGACGTCAACGAAGAGCGCGGCGAGCACGAGGAGTCGGAGAGCACTCACGCGGAAATCTCCGCCGAGATGGCGGAGCAAGCCGGTATCCGAAGCAAGGCCGCAGGTGCCGGCATCCTGGAGCGCACCATCAGCAGTTATGGCCGCCTTGTTCCCAATCCCGACGGGATTGCCCTGATCAGGGCACGCTTCCCGGGTCAGGTTACGAAAATCAATGCCAGTCTCGGTGACGCGGTCAAGGCTGGCGAGCCACTGGCCAGCATCGAATCCAACGACAGCCTCCAGCCCTACACTTTGCGTGCGCCTTTCGCCGGTACCGTTATCCAGCGCAATATCAACGTCGGCGAGCTGGCCGGGCAACAGACACTGTTCACCATCGCCAAGCTCGACCCGCTCTGGGTGGAATTGAAAATCTTCCCGGGGCAGCGCCGCGAAATCGCGCCCGGACAGCTGGTGCGAATTGACGCAGGAGATGCACAGTACGATTCCAGGATCGATCATATCGTGCCCCAGAACAGCGACTCGCCCTACGTCATTGCCCGCGCGGAAATTGCCAACGCAGAGGATCTGCTTTCTCCGGGCCGGCTGGTTTCGGCGAGCATCGTGGTAGAGCGTATCGAAGTGCCGCTGGTGATAGAAAATCGGGCCCTGCAGTTGCTCGACGAATCCCAGGTCGTGTTTGTGCAAGAAGGCAATAGCTTTGAGCCCCGGCCTGTCGAGTTGGGCCGCACGGATGGCCAGTTCACCGAAATACTTTCTGGCCTGAAGCCCGGCGAACGCTACGTGGTGGAGAACAGCTATCTCATCAAGGCGGATATCGAAAAATCCAGCGTGTCAGACGACGATTAACAGGAGGCCACTATGATCGACGCTATCGTGCGCCTCTCTGTAGAACGGCGCTATCTCATGCTTTCGCTGATTCTGGTGCTGATCGGTGTCGGTGTCTGGAGTTTCCAGCGCCTGCCCATCGACGCGGTACCTGATATCACCAATGTCCAGGTGCAGATCAACACCGAGGCACCCGGTTATTCACCCCTGGAGACAGAGCAGCGCATCACGTTCCCGGTGGAGACGGCGCTGTACGGCCTGCCCAGCCTGTCCTACACCCGATCCCTGTCCCGTTACGGCCTGTCCCAGGTGACCGTGGTGTTCGAAGAAGGCACGGACATCTATTTCGCCCGCAACTTGATCAACGAGCGCCTTGGCGCCATCAAAAGCGTCCTTCCGCCTGGGCTGGAGCCGGAGATGGGCCCCATCGCCACCGGGTTGGGCGAGATTTTCATGTACACCGTGGATGCGGCGCCCGGCGCCACCCGGGAAAATGGTGAGCCCTGGGATGCCACTGCCCTGCGGGAAGTGCAGGACTGGATCATCAAACCTCAACTGGCCCAGGTGCCCGGGGTGATCGAAATCAATTCCATCGGCGGCTACGACAAGCAGTATCACGTCACGCCCTCCCCGAAAAAATTGTTGGAGCTCGGCGTCAGCCTCGAGGACTTGGTGGCGGCACTGAGGGCCAACAACGCCAACCGTGGCGCTGGCTATATCGAACGCAATGGCCAGCAGCTGCTGGTGCGCTCCCCCGGCCAACTGAAGACCATCGGCGACATCGAACAAGTAGTGATCGCCAACCGCGATGGCGTGCCCCTCCGGGTGAAGGATGTCGCGGAAGTGGCCATTGGCAAGGAGCTGCGCACCGGGGCTGCCACCCGCGACGGCGTGGAAACGGTGATCGGCACCGCCATGATGTTGATGGGAGAAAATTCCCGTAGTGTCGCCCGGGCCGTTAGCGAGCGGCTGGAGGATATCCGGCCATCCCTGCCCGAGGGCATTCGCGTGGAAGCCGTCTATGACCGGACCACTCTGGTGGACAAGGCCATCGCCACGGTGGAGAAGAATCTGCTTGAGGGTGCGCTGCTGGTGATCGTGGTGCTGTTCCTGCTGCTGGGCAACCTGCGGGCCGCCCTTATTACCGCGGCGGTGATCCCCCTGTCGATGCTCGCCACCATCACTGGCATGGTGAGGACCGGCGTTTCCGCCAACCTGATGAGCCTGGGGGCACTCGACTTCGGGCTGATTGTCGATGGCGCGGTGATTATCGTGGAGAACTGCATCCGGCGCCTGGCCGGGTCTCAGCAGGCTACGGGTGCGCGCCTGCCGCTCAAGGAACGGCTGCAGGTCGTCTATGAAGCCACGACCGAGGTGATACGTCCGAGCCTGTTCGGGGTGGCGATCATTACCGTAGTTTACATCCCCATCTTCTCCCTCACAGGGGTAGAGGGCAAGATGTTCCATCCCATGGCCGCCACCGTGGTCATGGCCCTGGTGTCAGCCATGGTGTTTTCGCTCACCATCGTCCCCGCCGCCGTTGCGGTGTTCCTCACAGGCAGGATCCGCGAAAAGGAAAGTGCCGCCATCAGTGCGGCCAAAGGGATCTATCGCCCGGCGCTGGAGCTGGCCCTGAAATTCCGCTGGCCGGTACTGGGGGGCGCCGGCGCCCTACTGGCGGTCTGTATCTGGCTAGCAACCACCCTGGGGTCGGAATTCATCCCCCAGCTCAGCGAGGGTGATATGACTGTGCAAGCCCTGCGCATTCCCGGCACAGGTCTGGAGCAATCCATTGCGATGCAGAAACCTTTGGAGCGGCGCATCAAGGCCTTCCCCGAGGTAGACAAGGTATTCTCGCGAATCGGGACACCGGAGGTGGCCACCGACCCCATGCCACCGAATATCGCGGACAGTTTCGTGATTCTCAAGCCGCGCGAGCAATGGCCGAACCCGGACAAACCGCGAGATGAGCTGATTGCCGAGATTCAGGCGGCGGTCGGGCAATTGCCCGGGAACAACTACGAGTTCACCCAACCCATCGAGATGCGCTTCAACGAACTGATCTCCGGTGTGCGGGCGGACCTGGGCATCAAGGTATTCGGGGACGACCTAGACCAGATGCTCAATGCCGCCAATGTGGTGCTCGAAGTCGTGGAGTCAGTGGAAGGGGCCACCGATGCCCGGGTGGAGCAAATCACCGGGCTGCCCATGCTGTCGGTGCACCCCAAACGCATGGCGCTATCCCGCTACGGCCTGACCGTGGATGATCTTCAGGATCTGGTGGCAGCGGGTGTAGGTGGCGAAAACGCCGGCCTGATCTACGAAGGGGATCGCCGCTTCCAACTGGTGGTGCGCCTGCCCGAGGTCATCCGCCGGGATGTGGACAGCCTGGCGGATCTGCCGGTGCCCCTGCCGGGAGGCGGCTATGTGCCACTGTCAGAAGTGGCGGCGCTGGAGTTGGCTCCGGCCCCCAACCAGATCAGCCGGGAGAACGGCAAGCGACGGGTGGTGGTCACCGCCAATGTCCGGGATCGCGATCTGGGCGGCTTTGTGGAGGAGATCAAAGGAAGAGTTCGACAGGAAGTGGATCTGCCCGCCGGGTACTGGCTGGATTACGGCGGTACCTTCGAGCAACTGGAATCCGCCAGCCAGCGCCTTGCCATTGTCGTGCCCGTGACCCTGGCGATCATCATTGCCCTGCTGGTGATGGCATTCAGATCGCTGAAAGATGCGCTGATCATCTTCAGCGGCGTCCCCCTGGCCCTGACCGGTGGCGTGCTGCTACTGTGGCTGCGGGACATGCCGCTGTCGATCTCCGCCGGTGTGGGCTTTATAGCCCTGTCGGGGGTGGCGGTACTCAATGGTCTGGTGATGGTGGCGTTTATTCGGGATCTTTGGCACAACCAGGGTGATCTGGTTTCCGCCGTGGTGGAAGGTGCTCTTATTCGTTTGCGTCCGGTCCTGATGACCGCACTGGTCGCCAGTCTTGGCTTCGTGCCCATGGCCCTCAATACGGGTACCGGCGCTGAGGTTCAAAGGCCGCTGGCCACAGTGGTGATAGGCGGGATTATCTCATCGACGCTACTGACGCTGTTTGTACTGCCAATTCTGTACACATTGCTGCACCGCCAGGATGAAAAGGTGTAATTGCATGCGGGTAGCCCGCTCTTGGCCGCCATTTGGCCGGGAGCGGGTCGTTTTCGAGAAACAAGTTAGGCATTGATTACCGGCCAGAAAGTGCAGCCTTACCGACTGGCAAGCACGGTCAAACCGAGCGCATTTTTAAGGCTTTTTCCGCGTAGGTTTCAGGAAGATCCATCCAACTCGGCATTGGGATTTTCTTTTCGCAGTAAGCCTACGAAAACGAGAAGCAATGCACCGAGGACAATTGCAATATCGGCAAGGTTGAAGGCTGGCCAGTGCCAGTCTCGCCAATAGAAATCGAAGGAATCTACAACATAGCCGCGAAAGATCCGGTCAATCAGGTTGCCCATGGCGCCACCGAGGATAAGACTGTAAGCGATGGCGTCTCCCTTATGACGTTTTTCACGGATCAGCTTGATCAGCACGATCGAGACCACCACCGCGATTCCGATCAAAAAATAGCGCTGCCAGCCTCCAGCATTCGCAAACAGACTGAATGCAGCACCAGTGTTCCATACGTGCACCCAGTTAAAGAACGGGGTCACCGAAATAGACTCGCCATAAGTCATTGTTTGTTGAACCAGCCATTTTACAGCTTGGTCCGATGCTGCCAGCAGGCCGGATATGGAAAACAGGACATACGGCGAGAGATTGTTGTCAATAAAGGGCATGCTTTAACCCTTGAGCGCCAGAATGCGCCTGGCACCGTTAAGCACGACGAGCCCCGCGATGGTACCGATAACCAGATCCGGATAATTGGACCCGGTCCACGCGACCAGGGCGCCGGCGGTGATGACCCCCAGGTTGATCACCACGTCGTTGGCCGAGAATATCCAGCTTGCCTTCATGTGCGCCCCGCCTTCCCGATGT
>NZ_JBEDTC010000001.1:0-589819 GCF_040118815.1 Alcanivorax sp. | reverse complement strand
CGGCGCTTGGAGCCGCCATGAGAAAGCTGGTGCACATCGCTTACGGCGTACTGGCGCACCAGAAAGAATATGAACCACAACCCATGTGAGAGGGTTGTAGTTCATTAGGAGAGACGGTATCTACAAGAAAAGGAGTGGAAGCGCGCCGGCGGCGCAATGTCGGTAGGCAATAAACGGGCTTGGCCGGAGCGCCTCTCAAGGCGAAAACGTGTATTTTGATCACGCGAAAAAAGGAAATTATTCGCTGCGCAAGCGGAAGGTAGCCTCACCCAGCGCCAGCAGCGTGTCCTTTTCATCGAACACTTCCATGGTGCTGTTGTAGATTCGGGACCCACCGGCACGGCGAGTACCGACCGCACGAATCAATCCTTCACTGGCCTGCCCGGTGAACGTGGTAGTCATCGATAAAGTAACGGCCTTGCGGATATGGGTTGGGTCCGGGCACCAGGTACCGGCACAGGCCCCGGCCACATCCATCAGGGTCGCTAGCACCCCGCCATGAATGACACCCCCCAGATTCAAATGCCGGGTTTCAATCTGCAACCCCAGCACTGCTCTGCCCTCTTCCCATTCCAGAAAATGAAACCCCACCAGAGAGGGAAAACCCATAGAGAAACGGGCGTTGGCATCAGCCAGGGAGAAGCCTTTGGAGGGCGGAACTGCACTCATACTCTCGCACTCATTGTTCGTTTTTATCTGTGCCCGACACGGCTGGTCCAGAGGTTCAGGCGCGGCCCTGTACCATCTGCCCCACCTGCCCGACCACGTCTTTCAGGCGCGGGCCCAGATTTTCCAGCAGCGTTCTGCGGCTTAAACGCAGTGATGACCCTCCGCAATTGAACGGCACCACCTGAGCACCACCATCCAGAATCAACGGCACCGCCACGCCACTCACGTCCCGGTTCCACTCTCCGTCAGAGGTGCAGAAACCGTACTGCTCGTATTCGTCATAGGCACTCTGCAGGCTACGCTCAAGGGCGGGCCAGGCAGAGGGATCCTGCTGGCGGATCTGTTCGTAATACATTTCGCGCTCGGCTTCCGGCGTGGCCGCCAGGAACGCACGCCCCAGGGCCGACGTGGCCATGGGCACTCGCGAACCGATGTCCAGGCGCAGCACCAGCGGGCCATTGCCCTGGCACACTTGAATGTAAGTCACCTGGGCGCCATCCGGGGCCCCAATAGCCACCATGCAATCGGTGGAATCCGCCAGTTCCTGCATGTAAGGCCGCGCCAGATCCCGCACCCCTTCGCTGGCCAGATAGCGGTAACCGAGATCCAGCACGCCCGGCCCCAGCCGGTATTTCTCCAGCTGCGGCACATAACGCAGGTAACCCAGCTGCGTCAGCGTCGCCGTCATCCGCGAGACGGTTGGGCGCGGAATGCTGGTCCGTTTGGCCAGTTCCGCATTGCCCAGGTATTCATCTGAGGGGCCGAAACAGCGAAGAATATCCAGCCCCCGTGCCAGGGCCGTGACGAAATTACGGTCTTTATCATTGGCGCCGAGGTCGGCAACAGCTCTACGCATTCTTCTCGTTCCTGTATCAGGCTTCGGGATGGCTGAAATCGGCTGCGCCGGCTAACCGGACATCGATTTCATTTATAGTTATGTATTAGGCGCGCAAATATAACAAAAAGCGTTCCGCCTGCCCAAGACACCGCTTACCCGCGGCTCAAGCCTGCCTTGGCCCGGCGTCCCTCTCTCAAGCACAATGGGGGTGTGGGCACGGCAGGAACATTCACCATGTCACGCTTCGGCTATAGTGGTCAATATTTTAAAATTACGTTTCATTATTGTAATGTTGACCCACCACACACAATGGAAGACCGACAAAAGGACGATTCCATGGACACGCTGCAGCAGTTCTACATCAACGGCAGTTGGGTTTCTCCCGCACCGGGAGCCACCACCCACGCCGTTATCAACCCCGCCAATGAAGAACAGATTGCTACCTTGCCACTGGCTCAGGCCGCCGATATTGATGCGGCAATCGACGCCGCTCACCAAGCGTTTCCCACCTGGTCTGCCCTGCCGCTGGAAGAGCGACTGGGCTATATGGAAAAAATGCTCGAGGCCTACCAGTCCCACCTGCCGGAAATGGCCGAAGCCATCAGCCAGGAAATGGGCGCCCCCATTTCCCTGGCCAGTAAAGTGCAGGCCCCCATGGGGCTCGCCCATCTAAAAACCGCGCTGGGCATCGCCCGGGAGTTTCCGTTTGAAGAAACCGCGGGCCAATCACTAATCCGCCGTGAAGCGGCCGGTGTCTGCGCTCTGATCACGCCCTGGAACTGGCCCATGAATCAGGTCATGTGCAAGGTTGCCCCGGCCATGGCCGCCGGTTGCACCATGGTGCTCAAGCCCAGCGAATTCGCTCCCCTGTCCGCTAACCTGCTGACCCGCATCATTGATGAAGCTGGCGTCCCTGCCGGGGTCTTTAACATGGTGTATGGCGATGGCGCCGCCGTGGGGCCGTTGCTGTCCAGTGACCCACGTATTGATGTGGTATCACTCACCGGCTCCACCCGCGCCGGGGAATCGGTAAGCCGGGAAGCGGCCAGCACGATCAAACGCGTCTCTCTGGAACTGGGCGGCAAATCCGCCAACATCCTGCTGCCGGGCTGTGATTTGGAGCAGGCCGTTACTCACGGGGTACGGTCCATGATGACCAACACCGGGCAGAGCTGTAACGCGCCCTCACGCATGCTGGTGCCGGCGGATCAGTTGGCCGAGGCCGAGCGTATTGCGGCACAGGTCTGCGACAGTGTTGTGGTCGGCGATCCCGCCGATAACGCCACGGTGATGGGCCCCATTGCCAATGGTCGCCAGTATAAGCGGGTGCAGGCCATGATCGAGAAAGGGCAGGAAGAAGGCGCCAAACTGGTGGCCGGCGGTCCCGGCATGCCTGAGGGCATAAGCCAGGGCTATTTTGCTCGCCCCACCGTATTCAGCGAGGTGAACAACCAGATGACTATCGCCCGGGAAGAAATTTTCGGCCCGGTGCTGGTGATGATCCCCTACGACACTCTGGATAACGCCGTCGATATCGCCAACGATTCCGAATACGGGCTCTCCGGTTATGTGTTTGGGGACGAGGCTCAGGCGCACCAGGTAGCCAATCGCCTGCGTACCGGTAATGTCCATATCAATGGGGCCGGCCCGGATGTACAGGCCGCCTTTGGTGGCTACAAACAATCCGGGATTGGCCGCGAATGGGGCCGCTTCGGCTTTGAGGAATTCCTGGAAACCAAATCCCTGTTCCTGCCCCGGTAATACCTCCTGCGTCATAACCAGTACACAAGATCCCTCACTCTGTGTACTGGCAATAGCGCCCCACCCGGGGCGCTAAATTGCCATTTACCTGATCCGCTGCAACCTCGACTATCGTCACATCAGGCAATGTCACAGTATGGCATTCAGCGGCGCCCCTGCCGCCAGAGATCAGGAGGACACCATGACAACAACAGCATCCACGACCATTGAATCAGGCCAATCGAAGGCCAAGAAAGTCCCGCTGGGCGCCACCGTTAATATTCCACCCCGCCGCTTGGACTTCCAGTTCGATGACAAGACGTCACCGCGCTATTTCTATGACAACGACCCCTTCCTGAGTGCGTTCTGGCTAAGCCTGTCCGCCCTGTTTCCGGAAGGCGAGGCGTTCTTCGTGGACTCAGTACGCCATTACCGTAAAGAGATCACTGAGGCGACACTAAAAGCCCAGGTCTCAGGCTTTATCGGTCAGGAAGCCATGCACAGCAAAGAGCATGAAGCCTGGAACAACATGGGGGTCAAGTTCGGCTACCCCACCGATAAGTTGGACAAATCCCTGGGCAAACTGCTCGGTCTGGTGCAAAAACGTACACCGAAAATTTTCCAGCTAGCTGCGACGGTCTGCCTGGAGCACTACACCGCTATCATCGCCGAACAGCTGCTACGCGAAGATGAGCACCAGGAAAAAATTATCGATGAAGCGAGCCTAAAACTGTGGTTATGGCATGCTCTGGAAGAAAACGAACATAAGACTGTGGCCTATGACGTCTATGAAAAGGTCAGCGGTAGTTACGCCATTCGTGCGGGAGCCATGATCCCCACCACCGTCCTCTTCTTTGCCGTGTTAGCCGCCTTCCAGGTTCGCATGCTGGCCTCTGACGGGCGTCTTCTCAGCCTGAAAAACAACTGGAAAGGAATGAAGTTCCTGTTCGGCCGAAAGGGGCTGTTTACCAAACTGACGCCCCAGTATCTGGATTTCTTCAAACGGGATTTCCACCCGTCCCAGCACGACACTGACGCCCTGCTCGACGAATGGCGCGAGAAACTCTTCGGTACCGACGGCATGCTCACCGAGCAACATGCCCAGGCCAGCCAGCGCAAGGGCAAGAAAACTCACTGAGTGTCTTTTCCTGCCATAAAAAGGGCTGCTTCTCGCAGCCTTTTTTTATGGGCGTCCGTTACGGGTAACAACAGAGAAACTGCGACTTACGGGGAACATGACTACTACTTTCGCACTGTATCTATTGAGGAGTAGCGCCGAAGCCAATAGCGTAAGCCTCACACTAACAACAAAGCCGTAGATGCCATGCCCTCATTGAAGCGAATCGCCTTCGGTCTTGCGACAATCAACCTGCCCCTGATTGCCTTGGCGCAGCCCTCTGAGCTCGACACCATACAGGTTGACGGAACGCGGATGGAACGCAGCCTGCTGGATACCCCTGCCGCCGTAAGCGTCGTGGAGGCAAACACAGCTCAGCAGGGGCAACAGAATATACAACTTGATGAAACTCTCGCTCGAGTACCTGGACTCTACCTGCAAAACCGATACAACTTCGCTCAGAATCAACGCCTATCTATCAGGGGCTTTGGCGCACGTGCTCCCTTTGGGGTCCGGGGGCTGCGCATTCGTGTTGACGGCTTCCCCGAAACACTGCCGGACGGGCAATCACAGGTAGACAATATTGATTTGGACTCCATCTACCAAGCAACGGTATTACGTGGGCCTGCCTCCGTTCTCTATGGCAATGCCACCGGCGGCGTAATCGACATTGAAAGCCTATCTGGGCGAAACATAAGGGGAAACGGTGAGCTGAGTTTGTCGAGCGGCGCAGATGGCTTTCGCAAAGCCCATCTAAAGAGCGGCGGACAGAAAGGCAATGCTCATTATTATCTGGGACTCAGCGGTCTCAACTACGACGGCTACCGTGATCAAAGCGCAGTGGAAAAATACCAGCTAAACAGCCGAGTTGGCTGGGAGCTGGACAACCACCAAGAAATAGACCTGTTTCTAACGGCGCTAGACACTCCATATGCAGAGGATCCGAGCGGACTAACCCGTCTCCAGGCCCACACAGACAGAAAACAGTCGACCCTGCTTGCAGACCGACTGGATGCTGGCCAAGAAGTAGACCAACAGCGCCTTGGCTTCCGTTACCGCAATACATCGTTAGCCGGAGGCCTACTTCAAGCTCGGGCCTTCATTAGCCAGCGTGACTTTACTCAACAACTCCCATTTCCCGGCAGTAGTCTGATTGATTACCAGCGAACCTTTTACGGTGTTGGTGTGGAATATCATCATGATCTGGACCTCTTCGGCTTACAGCACCGTTACCTGATTGGCGTTGACGTGGATCGTCAACAGGACGACAGGGGCCGTCGTAACGTCAGTTTCAATGGCGCAATTACTGGCCTCAGTGCCAATGAAGATCAAACCGCCACGAGCAGTGGCGTCTTTATACAAACCGATACTTTCCTGACCGATAGCATCACCCTCTCTTTGGGTGCAAGAGCCGATCGAATACAGTTCAAGATAAAGGATGATTTCCTCACAGACGGCAACGATAGCGGCGAACAACAATTCAATGAAGGTAGCTTTAGTGCCGGTGTTGCCTGGCATGCCCTTCCCGCTCACACCTTTTATGCCTCGATCAGTTCAGCCTTTGAAACCCCTACCTTCACTGAGTTAGCCAACCCCTCAGGCGTAGGGGGATTCAACCCGAATTTGGATCCTCAAAACGCACTAAACAAGGAAGTGGGGATGCGCGGCACAATAAGCGATGGGTTACTGTATGACATGACACTCTTTAGTGTCAGCGTGAAAGATGAAATAACGCCCTACGAACTAGGGGGGCGGACCTTCTATGAAAATGCCGCACGCACTCGTCGTGAAGGGATGGAGTTATCACTTGAACATTTCACGACAGACACACTAACCACCACCGTCGCCTGGACCTGGGCACAATACCGTTTCGAACGCTTCGTCGATCAGCAACAAGGTATGGACGTGAGCGACAATCACATGCCGGGGCTTCCTCAACACATTATTTTTGCCGAAGCGGCATGGCGCCCCAGTAACGGAATATTTGTTATTGGTGATGTCCGTTTCGCCAGCTCTGTATACGCGGAAAACACCAATGAAACTCGTATAGGAAGCCATGCCGTTGCCAACGCGCGGATCGGCAAGCGCTGGGACTTTAACCGCCAACACCTGGAACTACACACCGGGATTAACAACCTTTTTGATCGTGAGTACTACAGCAACATCCGCATTAATACCAACAGTGATAGACCCAACCCTGATGACCGTGGCTATTTTGAACCCGCGCCCGGCCGCACCTTGTATGCCGGCATGACGATTGGATGGTGAGAAGAAGATAAGAAGCCTGTGCGGCCTCCAGAGCCCTTCGCGATACGAACATCGCTTTCCCACATACCCAGCCTCTAACGCCGGGCGTATGGGAAGTCATGCTCGCCTGCCGAAGATGCTGGCACATTTACTTAACAGCATTACGCAGAAAAGCGGGGGCTTGTGTATGAACAAGGGCAATCAGAATGCCGACACACCACCGTCCACAGCAATGGTTTGGCCATTCATATAACTGTTCGCTGGCGACAGTAGCATGAGCATAGCTGTAACGATCTCAGAGGGTTGGCCCAGGCGTTTCATTGGACACCCCGATGCCAGCATGGCATGCATCTGCTCTCGGTCCTGCGATAACTCGCCTTCGTCCAACATCGGGGTATGAGTATAGAACGGGCAAACCGCATTCACGCGGATGTTGCGCTTGGCATATTCAATTGCCGCTGTACGAGTAAGGCCGATCACCGCATGTTTGGCCGCCGAGTAGGCACCAATCTTGGGCGCACCACCCAGCCCGGCCATGGAGCTAACGTTAACGATACTGCCACCGCCAGCTTTCATGGCATTGATTTGGTGCTTCATTCCGAACATGACGCCCTTAACGTTCACGTTCATCTGCTGATCAAGCACTTCTTCGGTCAGCTCTGCGAACGGAATAAAACCGTGGGCAATACCCGCATTGTTCACCGCCAGGTCCAGGTGACCGAACTGGGACAGTGCCGTATCCACCATGGCCTTGCAGTCTGCCTCGCTGGAGACATCACAACGCAACGCCGCCACTTTCACACCTTGCCCCGCCAGCGCATCAGCCTGCGGATTCAGCGCATCCATATTGATATCACCCAGCACCAGCGCCGCCCCGCGCTTGCCCAGCTCTTCTGCCAGTAACTTGCCAAACCCGCTGGCCGCGCCGGTGATCAGCGCTGTCTTGCCAGTAAAATCAAGAATCGGATCCATTACGTTCTCCTTCGTCGAATCGCTTCACGCAGCACGCTGACGCTTCACGCCAAAAATTCTTGTTGCGTGTAGCCTGGTGCGTGCGGCGTGTAGCGTCGCTTTAAATCGTAAAGCCACCATCAACCACGATACATTCCCCGGTCACGAAGCTGGACGCATCGGAAACCAGGTAAAGGACCGTACCGGCCATTTCTTTCGGTTCCGCATGACGGCGCATGGGGATCTGGCTAAGGGCTTGTTTGTAGATGTCTTCGTTGGTGAACAGGGCACCGGCAAACTTGGTTTTGGTCAGGCCCGGCAGCAGAGCATTCACCCGCACATTGAATTGCGCGCACTCTTTGGCGAACGACTTGGTCATGCTGATAACGGCAGCTTTGGAAATGGAGTAAACGCCCTGGCCTTCGCCCGGAGTGAGGCCATTAACCGACGCGGTATTCACGATGGCGCCACCACCATGTTCGCGCATCAACTTGCCACCCTCTACGGACATGTAGAAGTAACCGCGCAGATTCACATCCACGGTCTTGTCGAAGGCATCCACTGGCGTATCCAGAATATGGCCGAAATACGGATTGGCGGCGGCGTTATTCACCAAAATATCCAGTTTGCCGTGCACCTCGCGGATATGGGCAAACACTGCTTCGATCTGTGCCAGTTCACCCACATGGCAAGCAAACGCTTCCGCGCTGCCGCCATCAGCCTTGATGGCATCGGCAACAGCCTGACAACCCTCAATCTTGCGGCTGGACACAATCACATGGGCGCCCTGCTCTGCCAGCAGGCGGGCAATTTCTTCACCGATACCCCGGCTGGCGCCGGTGACCAGGGCAATCTTGCCCTCAAGGTTAAACAGGTTGGTACTCATTCATTTTCTCCCGAGAAAAGCGACACGCTACAAGCTGCAAGCACCAACGCGCGCATAGCTTGTAGCCATTCGAAAAGCGGAATAACCGCGCCGCAGCACGGCTTTTCCTTGGAGCTTGAGGCTTGCAGCTTGAAGCTGCTTTTACGCTCCTTCGTTGATAATCTGCATGGCCATGGAAGCCAGCGGTTCTACCAGGGCGCCGACTGCAGCCGCTTCCTTGTTGGAGGCATTACCGTCTTCAGCTCGTTTCGCCACACCCTGACAGATCGCAGCGAGGCGGAAGAAGCTGAACGCCAGATAGAACTCCCAATTGTCGATATGCGAAATACCGCGGCGTTCGCAATACATGGCCACGTACTCTTTTTCCGTAGGGATACCCAACGCACCATGGTCCTTGCCTTGCAGGCCGGCCATCTTGGCGTCGCGCTGCGGCATGCGCATGCCCATACACTGATACGCCAGATCCGCCAGCGGATGCCCCAGGGTCGACAGCTCCCAGTCCAGCACCGCAATCACTTCCGGCTTGCTGGGGTGCCACATCATGTTGTCCAGGCGATAATCCCCGTGCACCAGTGACACCTGACCATCGTCTTCCGGTTGATTGGCCTGCAGCCAGGCAATCAGCGAATCCATGGCCGGGATTTCCTGCAGCTTGGAAGCTTCATACTGCTGAGTCCAGCGGCCCAGCTGACGCTCGAAATAATTGCCCGGCTTGCCATAATCGGTCAGGCCCACCGCGTCCACATCGACGCTATGCAGTGCCGCCAGCACCCGGTTCATCTCCGTGTACATCTCACCGCGAACTGCATTGCCGGCCTCGCCCTCACCCACTTCGGGCAGCGCGGCGCTCCACAGGATACGGCCCTCACAGAACTCCATTACATAGAACATGGAGCCAATCACATCGCGGTCTTCACACAGGTGCAGCACCTTGGGCACCGGCACATCAGTGTCTTTCAGAGCGGCCATGACACGGAACTCGCGGTCTACCGCATGGGCAGACTTGAGCAGCTTGCCCGGCGGCTGACGGCGCAGCACATAGGAGCCGGAGGTGGCAGTGATCTTGAAGGTGGGGTTGGACTGCCCGCCCTCGAACTTGTCGGCGTCGATGGGACCTTTGAAGCCATCAATGTGCTGTTCAAGGTATTCAGCCAGTTTCTGTGTATCGAGTGTATCCACCTGGGACATGGAGCTCTCCTGTTCTTCTCTGTTCTGCTGCGCAAATAGCAAAGCCCGGAGCGCTATAAACGCTCCGGGCCAGCACCCGAAATCAGGCGAATTGTTTAGCCATGTTCCGGCCCAGCTGCATCATGTGCACCTGATCCGGACCATCGGCCAGACGCAGGGTGCGCGCGTAGCTGAAGAAATGAACCAGCGGCGTATCCTGGCTCAGGCCCACGGCACCGTGGATCTGAATCGCCCGATCGATGACATTTAACGCCATATTCGGGGCAATCACCTTGATCATAGCGATCAAATCCTTGGCGTCTTTGTTACCCGAGCGATCCATGGCGTCTGCCGCCTTCAGGGTTAGCAGCCGCGCCTGCTCGATTTCGCAGTAGGATTTGGCAATATCTTCACGCACGGAGCCCTGCTTGCTCATGGGGGCACCGAACACTTCACGCTGGTTCACCCGCTTACACATCATCTCGAACGCTTCCTGGGCGGCACCGATCATGCGCATGCAATGATGAATCCGCCCTGGACCCAGGCGACCCTGAGCGATCTCAAAGCCACGACCTTCGCCGAGAATCATATTGGCTTTCGGCACGCGAACATTATCGAAGATCACTTCGGCGTGGCCTTCCGGTGCATCGTTGTACCCGAACACCTGCATAGGGCGAACGATGTTAACCCCGGGGGTATTGGTGGGTACCAGCACCTGAGACTGCTGCTGGTGACGGTTCGGGTTGTCCGGGCTGCTCTTGCCCATCACGATCATGATCTCGCAAGTCTTGCGCATGGCGCCGCTAATATAGAATTTGCGGCCGTTGATCACGTAGTCGTCACCGTCTTCGGTGATGCGCGTTTCAATATTGGTGGCATCAGAAGACGCCACTTCCGGCTCGGTCATGGCGAAGGCACTGCGGATACGGCCTTCCAGCAGCGGCTTTAGCCATTGCTCTTTCTGGGCTTCATTACCGTACTTGCTCAGTACTTCCATGTTGCCGGTATCCGGCGCGGCACAGTTGAATGCCTCGGACGCAATCCGGCAACGGCCCATCTCTTCGGCCAATGGCGCATACTCCAGGTTGCTCAGGCCTGCGCTGTATTCGCCGTATTCCTTGGGCAAGAATAGGTTCCAAAGCCCTTTGGCTTTAGCCTTTTCTTTCAGCTCATCCATAATCGGCGGGGTTTCCCACGGGCTCTTTTCCAGCTGCTCGTGGTACAGCCCTTCCACCGGGCGAATTTCGTTGTTGATGAAATCACGCACCTGGGCGATCAATGTCTGCATTTTTTCTGTGTACTGAAAATCCATGAAGCTCTCCCTGTTGAAAAATGCGACACGCAACACGCCTCACGCTACATGCAAAGGAGCCATCAGGCGTGCTGAGTGTCTTTTTTAATAATAGGTAATCGCGTCGAACCGGTCCGGGCGATCCAGGTGCGGCACGTTATTGAAACTGGCCATGCGCACCACCTTTTGATTAAAGAAACCGTGGCTCACGCTGCTGTTGCGAATTTGCAGGTTCAGCTCCACCACAGCGTCATCCGACGCATCAAGAATATGCTTGATAAACATGGCCATGGCGCCGCCGGAACTGACGATCAGCACCCGGTCCTTGTCGCTGTACTGATGCTGGATATGATCGCGTGCAGCAGCGACACGGTCCGAAAACCCCTGCCAGGTTTCCGGTAAATCGCCGGTTAGAGTATCCATGCGCCAATGTTTCATGGCGGTCTTCAGGGCCTTATAGAAAGCGGCCACCGGAGCGCCTTCACCGGGCATCTGGTCCGGATGCTGGGTCAGGTAGGCATTCACCAGAGACTGAAAATCGAACTCGTTAAGGCCTGGCTGAATATCCTCAGGCAAGGCCACACCAAGCCCTTCACAAATACCCGCCCCGGTTTCCCGGTGCCGTACCAGATCTCCGCACACCAAGGCATCAAAGCCCATGCCCCGCTCGGCAAAATACTCGCCCAGCCAGCGCGCTTGCTGATGACCCAGTTCGGAAAGGCGATCGTAATTATCGGTACCGAACGATGCTTGTCCGTGGCGGACAAGATAAAACTGGGTCATGCGCGAATCCTCGTGATCTGAAAAGCGATTCAACCAGACTAGATCAGGGTTATTAGTTAGTGAAATTGATATTTTGCATCCCGCTCAATAAATTCCATGCATTGTGCAATAGCTATTATTCGGAACACTGTTTCGATATTGTTCAGCACTTCCCCCCCTTTGGAGATGCGCCATGACAGACCTGACACTCAGCAGCGGATTTATTCAAACCCGTGAACACAACGCCGTGCTGCACGTCACACTGGACCGCGCCGACAAGCTCAACGCGCTTACCGCAGCCATGTATCAGGACCTCACCACCGCCGTACAACACCTGGCCGAGCGTGATGATCTGAATGCCCTGCTCCTCACCGCCAAAGGCCGCAGCTACTGCGCCGGTAACGATATTCAGGACTTCCTGCAGGCCGATCCCGCCAGCCGTGATAACGGCAAATTGAGCCCCGCCATGATACTGATCCACGCCATCATGGCGCTGGATAAACCGGTGATCATGGCCGTACAGGGCAACGCCACGGGCATCGGCACCACCATGCTGCTGCACGCGGACCTGGTGATTGCCGCCGACAACGCCCGCTTCCATACCGCCTTTATCAACCTGGGGCTGGTGCCCGAAGCGGGTTCAAGCTTGATTCTGCCTGCTCTGATTGGCCGCCAGAACGCCAATCGCCTGCTACTGGCAGGCGACAGTTTCACTGCAGAAGAAGCCGAACGGATGGGGCTGATTGCCTACAGAGTGGGAGTGGAAGAGCTGGAGTCCAGGGCCCAGGCGCTGGCCGACAAGCTGGCCGCCAAAACACCGGCGGCCATTGCCATGACCAAGCAGCTGACACGCCTGAGCGACGCGGCGATCAAATCACAGATAGAAAAGGAAAGTGTCATGTTTGCCGAGCGCATGTTCAGTGACGACACCCGGGCGCTGTTTGCAGGGTTCCTGAACAAATCAGGCTCATAGCGCCAGGCAACGCATGACAAGAAGTGGCGAATCCGGGCTGACGACCTCACCACGGAGTCGTCGGACGTGTGGCGTGAGGTTATTTCATCACGCCACGCAGTGCGATCTGCACCACTTCGTCGACCAGCTCGGCAAGTTGCTCTGGGGTTTCTTCTTCACGGTAGTGGTACCAGTTGATGACCGAGTTCATCGCGCCAAACACCGGTTTAATAGAAACCCGGGGGCGACTGGCCCGCATCGTCCCGTTACTCATGCCCTCTTCCAGCACCGCCATGAACATGGCTTCACACTGAATACGACGGGACTGTAAATAGGTTAACTGTTCGCGCTGCTCTGCCGTGGTGCTGTTGCGCAATATCATTTGCACCGCTTCCGATACGGTACGTTGATAAGGCTGGGTCTGGATTAGGGTATGGATATAGCGGCGCGCCATTTCCGTAAACCGTTCCGGCGCAGGAAGATCAGACTCAGCAACCGGCTCTACCTCATCAAAAATAGCATCCATGGCGCGATGATGGATTTCGAAAAAAAGCGCCGCTTTGGAGCTGAAATAGTGATAAACCATGCCCTTGGTGGCAGACAGACGACGGGCGATATCATCAATGCTGGTGGCATTGAAGCCCCTTTCCATGAAACACAACGCTGCCGCATCGAGGATCGCCTGGCGCGGTTCGCTTACCAGTGCCTCATTCGCATTCCCCATTTTCTTACTCCTTTACCTGCACTTCCCTAATCTACCGATGCCCAGCTGTCACGCTGGGGCAAGGCAGTCCTGCAATCGTCTTTCTTTTCAATTTTTGTTATCGACACAATTTGCTTGCAAATTTTGACACAACTCAAGCCAAGGCCCATTGACCGTGCAGCGAGCGGTGACGGATTTCCCGCCCTAAGTGGCGCTTTTCACCCTTTACGGCTGATTGCGTCGCTCGCATACTGGTTCTTTTAAAATAATGTTTTGAAAAGTAAGGCTCGGCAACGGTTATTCGAGCCATTAACGGGAGAGCACCATGAGCAAACCAGAAACCAGCATCGAAGAGCTGCAAGCCAACGTTGGCAAGAATGTTGGCGAGTCTCAATGGCGCACCGTCGACCAACAACGTATCGACGGCTTTGCCGAATTAACCGAAGACCCGCAATGGATCCATACCGATCCTGAACGCGCTGCCAAGGAAAGCCCTTTTGGAGCCACTATCGCTCACGGTTTTCTGTCCCTTTCGCTGCTGTCTGCCATGGCCATCGACGTGCTGCCCACCATCAAGGGGCAAGTGATGGGCATCAACTATGGTTTCGACAAGGTGCGCTTCATGAATCCCGTCCGTGAAGGCAGCAAAATCCGTGGCGCCTTCACCCTTCTGGAAGTCAAACAGCGCTCTGACAACGAATGGCAACTGCGCCACGGCGTGCAGATTGAAATTGAAGGCCAGGAAAAACCCGCCCTGATCGCAGAATGGTTGAGCCTGGCAATCGTCAAATAACCGTCGCGAGCGACGAGCTGCGAGTAGCGAAAACCAAAGCTCGGTTTCAGTCTTCTTTGCGCTCCTCTCAACTCGGTACTTTTCTTTAGGAGTAATAAACATGGCAATTCGTTTTGATGATCAGGTGGCCATCGTCACCGGCGCGGGCAACGGCCTGGGCAAATCTCACGCCCTGGAACTGGCTAAACTCGGCGCCAACGTGGTGGTCAACGATTTCGGGGGCGCCCGCGATGGTAGCGGCGGCTCCAGCGAAGCCGCCGAACAGGTTGTTGCCGAGATCAAGGCCGCCGGTGGCGACGCCATTGCCAACGGTGCCGACGTGTCTGACGTAACTCAGGTTGAGGCCATGGTTAAACAGGTTATGGACACCTGGGGCCGCATCGACGTGCTGATCAACAACGCCGGCATTCTGCGCGACAAGAGCTTCGTCAAAATGACCCAGGACGACTGGGATAAGGTCGTTGCCGTTCACCTCACCGGCTCTCAAATTTGCAGCAAGGCCGTTTGGCCAATCATGCGCGAACAAGGCTATGGCCGCATCGTGATGACCACCTCCACTTCCGGCTTGTATGGCAACTTCGGCCAGGCAAACTACGGCGCCGCCAAGACCGCCGTCGCAGGGCTGATGAACACCCTGTGTCTGGAAGGTGAGAAGTACAACATCAAGGTGAACTGTATCGCCCCCACCGCCGCCACCCGCATGACCGAAGACCTGATGCCCCCGGAAGTGTTGGCCATGCTGGAGCCCAAGGAAATCACCCCGGCAGTGTTGTTCCTGGCAAGCAATGAGGCCCCCACTCACCGCATCCTGCTGGCCGGTGCCGGTTGTTATGCCATGGTTCGCCTGATGGAAAGCGAAGGCGTTTACCTGAATGACGAAGAGCGTAATGTGGATGGCGTTGCTGCCCACTTCGAACAAATCGGCAACATGGACAACGCCAGCGAAATGATGGCCGGCGGCGATCACGTGACCAAAATTTTGACCATGGCGGCCAAGGCCAAAGGCATCAAGCTGGGTTAAAGGACAGAAGCGAGTGGCGAGTGCCGAGTTACGAAAAGCAAAACCAGGCGGTAAACGTCTTTGGGTTTTGTACGTCGAAACTCGGCACTCGTCACTCGCTTCTCACATACTTTAGGCTGCTGCACACTCCCCTCACAGCAGCCCTTATCTGGACCAGGAGAGAGCAATGACCAGAGAAGCCGTAATCGTATCCACCGCCCGTACTCCCATTGGCAAAGCCTACCGCGGTGCCTTCAACGACACCCAGGCCCAGGCCTTGGGTGGCCATGCCATCAAGCACGCGGTTGAGCGTGCCGGCATCGACCCGTCGTCCATTCAGGACGTGATCATGGGTGCTGCCCTGCAGCAAGGCAGCACCGGCGGCAACGTGGCTCGCCAGGCGGCCCTGCGCGCCGGCCTGCCCACTAGCGTCTCAGGCATGAGCATGGACCGTCAGTGCGCCTCCGGCCTGATGGCCATCGCCACTGCCGCCAAGGAAATCATCGTTGATAACATGGACGTGGCCGTGGCCGGTGGCCTGGAATCCATTTCCCTGGTTCAAAACGACAAGATGAACACCTTCCGCGCCGCCGATCCGTGGCTGAAAGAACACCGCCCGGATATCTACATGTCCATGCTGGAAACCGCCGAAATTGTCGCAGACCGCTATAACGTGTCTCGCGACAGCCAGGACGAATACGCCTTCCAGTCACAAATGCGCACAGCCGCCGCCCAGGAAGCCGGTAAGTTTGATGATGAAATCGCACCCATGACCAGCGTCATGAAAGTGATGAACAAAGAAACCAAGGAAATTTCCGACGTGGAAGTGACCCTGGAAAAAGATGAAGGCAACCGTCCGCAAACCACCCTGGAAGGGCTGCAGTCTCTGCAACCGGTATTCAAAGGCGGTCAGCAGGTGCAGGAAGGCGGCTTTATTACCGCCGGCAACGCCTCCCAGCTATCTGACGGTGCCAGCGCCTGCGTACTCATGGACAGCAAGGAAGCCGAACGGCTCGGCCTGCAGCCACTGGGCGCCTACCGTGGTATGGCCGTAGCCGGTTGTGACCCCGACGAGATGGGCATCGGCCCGGTGTATGCGGTGCCTAAACTGCTCAAGCGTTTCGGTCTGACCGTCGATGACATCGGCCTCTGGGAGCTGAACGAAGCGTTCGCCAGCCAGTGCCTGTACAGCCGGGACACCCTCGGCATCGACCCGGAAAAATACAACGTCAACGGCGGCGCCATCTCCATTGGCCACCCCTACGGCATGTCCGGGGCCCGCATGACCGGCCACGCCCTGATCGAAGGCAAACGCCGTGGCGTGAAGTATGTGGTGGTCACCATGTGTATCGGTGGCGGCATGGGTGCAGCAGGCCTGTTTGAAGTGTTCTAAATGGAATCGCGCTGATTCTGTTTCCCCTTAGGGGCACCGCCTGGTGCCCCTTTTTTTGGTTCATCGCGGATTACACTGGTTGTGCCTGATTGATCGCAGAGTGGCCAGAAATGCATGCGGTGCTGGATGCCTGACGCCGGCAACGTGCGAGGCATTCGCGATAAACCAAGCCCCCTGAAAACGTGATGTTCCCTCAAATCCGCGAAGAACCTTATTGGCCGTTCTGCGGCCGCAACACGATTTACGCAGCATGCAACACGCCAGGCCAGGGCACCTCTTCGCCGCCTTTCCTTCACCCTGGAGAGAACTGCCTCACAATCATTAAAAAATGTGTCAGAAAACAAAAAAACACTAAAAAATGAAACCGTTTTTTGCCTGTTACTCTAAGTAACGGATTAGGCCAAAAGGTAAACACATGTAGAACATCCGTATCCTTTCCTCTTATCCCAAACCCGGCACCTGGGACGTTTGCGACACAAATCGAGCTGATTCCGCCATCACATGCGAACAGCACGTTAATCACGTCTAATTTCTTTCACTTTGGTCGCCTTGACCACATACCAGAGGGTATGTATGAATTGATTACAGCCTGTCGATTTTCAGAATCATGGTTCAAAAAAGAATTCCACAATCTTCAGTGCAAAGGATTCAGCGCCCGGAAGGGACCGGGCGGATTATGCAAAGTGCGCTACAACACGCGCTTACAACAAAAACGGAATGTCTGCCCGGTTCATCCCCGGTGCAGTGGGAGAGCAAAATAATGCGAAACAAAGCAATCGCTGTTGGTTACAGCAGTGCCCTGGTTTTGGGCCTGCTGTCAGCCACAGCGCCGGCAATGGCCGGCGGTGAATACAAGTTCAACGATGACTTCAGTGCCAAATGGAATCTGAAGGCCTCCGTGGGCGCCATCTCCCGGATGGAATCTGCCAGCAAGGAAAACCTGTTCGCCGGTGACACCCCCGGCGGCACCTCAGGCTCTGCCGTATCTGATGACGGCAACCTGAACTATGACGGCGGTGAAGTGGTTTCCTCCGTGGTCAAGGCCATCGGTGACTTCAACCTGCAGTACAAAAACTACGGCCTCTTCGTACAGGCCAAGACCTGGTACGACTACACCCAAAAGGAAGGCTATGTTCCCCATGGCAACTACCCCAATGAATTCCAGGGGGGAAAGCTGAGCGACGACGGCTTCCATCGCAATTCCCAGTTCCAGGGCGCAACGTTCCAGCAGGTCTTTGCCCACGGCACTTTCCAGGTGAACGAACAACCCCTGAAAGTGGCAGCAGGTCGTAAACTGCTCCTGTGGGGCCGTAGCCTTTATTCACGCGGCTCCTTCAGCTCACTGAATGCGGTCGACCTGGCCGCATTGCACCGCCCGGGGTCGGAATACACGGAATTTCTGACGCCCTCTGGCATGGTCACCGTGGATTACAACTTCACTGACCGTCTGAGCATGAAGTCTTTCTACCAGTATGAATGGCGTGCGGCGAATCTGGACGGTTGCGGGACCTTTTTCTCTACCCTGGACAACACCGCACTGGGTTGTGATGCCACCTTCTCCAGCTCCGCCGTCATCCCGAACCAGAATGCCTACAACGCCGGTACCTACATTCCCCGCAGGGATGAAAATGAGCCCAAGGACGGCGGCCAGTATGGCCTGAAGTTTGACTATGCGTTCCCGGAATCCAAGGCCAAGATCGGCACCTACTTCTTCAATTATCACAGCCGACTGCCTTACTACTCGGTGACCAAGGAAGACAGCCCGCTCGCCCAAGGGATCAACCCTCCGAACAACAATATCGCCTACTTCTATGAATACCCGGAAGACATTCAGGTATTCGGTCTCACCGCCGACAAGACCTTTGAAGGCGTGGGCAACCTGGCGCTGAACCTGAGCTACCTGCCGGACATGCCGATCCAGATCAATACCCCGGACATGACCACGGCTCGCGTACTGGAAGCCAACGGCGTTCCAGCTGCGGCAGCTTCAGGGTTCGCGACCATTCCACAGGGAACCATCGATTACGTCTACAACTCCGGGAGCGAAGTACACGGCTTTGAGGAGTTTGACATTCAGCGTGCCGAGCTGGCCTTCACCACCATTATTCCGAAGTTGATGGGCGCGCAGAAAACCGTCGTTTCCATGCAGGTGGGCTCGGAATTTATTCCTGATCTACCCAAGCAGGACCAGATGCGCTTCCGTCGTCACACCAACTTTGGTGTCGGCGAACTGGGAGAAGACGGTTATGTCACCGACTTCAGCTGGGGCTATCAGCTGAGCCTGACCTCCACCTACGCCAACGCCATCGGCGCGGTCACCCTGACACCCGGCCTGACGTTCAGCCACGGTGTGGAAGGTTACTCCAGCGATGATGCCATGCAGGAAGATGCCCGTACCGTGGGCGTGAGCATGGGCATGGCCTACAAGAAACTCAGCGCCAACCTGTCCTACACGACCTACAACGATGAAGAGTACAGCGTGGTCGAAGACCGGGACTACCTGTCCCTGAGCACCAGCTACAACTTCTAAAACGGATAGTGAAACAGCCGGTTACGGCCGGCTTTTCTCAAGAGGATGGAAACCATGAAAAAACTGCAATTTACCCTGGTGGCCCTGTTCGCTGTACTGCTTACAGCCTGTGCTAGCGGCTACCATGACACCAAAGTCATCAGCGCTGAATCCGGCTCCCAGGCCACGCCCAAAGGCCCATACCAGTCCTTGGTCGTTGGCGTGCTGGTAGACCACGAACTGCGCGAACATCTGGAAGATGCCATCGTCGCCAAGTTTGCCACCATGGGCGTCAAAGCCACCGCTGCCTACACCGTTTATGGCGACAAGGGCGTAGAAGGCAAAAGCCTGGACTACCTGGCCAAACGCATGAAGGACAACGGTTTCGATAGTGCCCTGGCCATCCACCTGGAAGACCAGACCACTGAAACCACGGAAGTCAAAGGTGACCCTGGCGTAGCCATCCCTGCCAGTGCAGGCATGACCATGACACCGCAGGTTTACAGCCCGGACTTCTTTATCAGCGAAGACATCTATACCGCTCGCCTGGAACTGTGGGACGTGGACCAAAAAGCCATTGTCTGGACCGGTAAGACCGTCAGCTTTAACACCGGCGGCTTCAAAGGTCTGGAAAAAGGCGCAGACCACTATGCCAAAACCATTACCAATGCGATCCAGGATGCCAACATTTTCTGATTCTGTTTTCTCCGACTTGTCTTGCTGACTTGTCTTAACAGTGGATTGTCTCCACCTTCCTCGCCCACTTCGGTGGGCGTTTTTTTGTCGCTCTGCGACCGCAGCATGCTTCACGCTGCATGCAACACGCTAAATACCTGATCGTCCTGCTACGCCTGATTGCGGTGGACCCGAAAACGCTACCCGCATCCAGAAATAGCCACCGGCTATCGTGCGGTATGGTCCCAGCCTCTTGCACCCTTCACACGCTGCCGCTACTCTTTAGCCTTCAATGAAGCAAATTTAAGAGACATGACCATGCACGCAGCACAGCTCAACACACACATCCTGACTGGCCCAGTGGCCGGTATGGCTGTGTCTGCTGCGTCTTATTACGGGTATTGGTTTAGCCGCTCGCGCGCCTGACCGTTACTCAGGCGCGCCCGTTAAGGGACGCCTGCCGAATACACGAAACCCCGGCCGGTAACCCGCCCGGGGTTTTTTATTGCCCTGACAAACAGACAAATGCAGCAGACAGCATCCAGAGGACAGCACCATGTATCACTATTACCCGAACCGCCTGACCACCCGATTTAGCCGCTGGCTGCACCCGCACAGCACGCAACACAGCATCAAGAAGCGATCGACGAATCACGCGCGACGATAACGCGCCGACGCCACAAGGAAAGACCATGCAACAGGTAAACACGCAACAGACAGAGACAACCGACAGCCCCATCCGCGATCGTCAGGCCGCTCCGCGACGTAGCCTGCCACTGCCCTCCCCCACGGTGCTGCGTGAGCGCCTGCCGGTGGATGCCGCCCTTGCCGCGCAGATTGAGCAGCAGCGCCAGACCATTCGCAACATTCTCAATGGCGAAGACCCGCGCTTGCTGGTGATCACCGGGCCCTGCTCCCTCCACGATCCCAAATCGGCCCTGGAATACGGCCACCGCTTGGCGGATCTGGCCACGCAGCTGGACGACAAAATCTTCATCGCCATGCGCGCCTACGTGGAAAAGCCGCGTACTACCGTGGGCTGGAAAGGGATGCTCTACGACCCGCACCTGGACGGCAGCAACGATATCGCCACCGGCTTGAATGTCTCCCGCCACCTGCTGCTGGATCTGGCACGGCTGGGTTTGCCGCTCGCCACAGAGCTGCTACACCCCATGGCCGCCGATTACCTGGGCGACCTGCTGAGCTGGGCCGCCATCGGTGCGCGCACCACCGAATCGCAGATTCACCGGGAAATGGTCAGCGGCCTGCCGCTACCTGTGGGATTCAAGAACGGAACGGATGGCAGCACCGGCGTGGCCTGCGATGCCATGGGGGCGGCCATTCATCCGCACACCCACCTGGGCATGGACGAGCACGGCCGCAGCGCGCTGGTGCAAACCGCCGGCAACCCGGACACCCACCTGGTGTTACGCGGTGGCCACGACGGCCCCAACTACGATGCCGACAGCGTGGAGCGCGCCACCGCCGCACTCCAGGCCAAAGGCTGCAACCCGCGCCTGATCGTGGACTGCAGCCACGCCAACAGCGGCAAGGACCCACTGCGGCAGCCGGCAGTGTTACAGGATCTGTTGCAGCAACGGGCGCAGGGGCAAACCGCCATTGCCGGCGTCATGCTGGAAAGCCATCTGCACGATGGCAGGCAAGGCCAGGAGAAACCGCTTCAATACGGCCTTTCCATCACCGATGGCTGCCTGGGATGGGACAAGACCCGGTCAGAACTGTGTGCGATTGGATAAAATGAAACGGGATAAGAGGAGAACCACACTCCTCCCACTGCGGGAGGGGTGTGACGTGAACCTTGCAGGCACCGCTTGCGCTGCCATACTTTAATGATTCTCAGGGCCGACCACTCCGCAAGGAACCCCTCATGCTCAACAATCTGACTCTCGACCAACTCATCACGGCCTTCGTCGTTTTCCTTGGCGTGATCGCCACCGTGGCATTCATCGTCTACCTGAAAAATCGCTCCGACAACGAGTAACTCCGAGTCAGGAATAGAGCAACGACCCGACCCCCATCTTGATCACGTTGCCACCAATGCGGCAACGCACTTCCTTGCCAGGGCGCTTATCGAACTCCGCATGCAGAATGCTCTTGCGCGTCTCGTGGCTGCCCCGATCCACAGACAGGGTATGCGTACCCGGTGCTGCCTCACCCTGCTCAGCCAGGTAGGCGATAAACTCCGGCATTACCGCCCCGATGGGCGGAAACGCATCGCGCGGCAATGACGGGTTAAGCAAGCGACCGTGAAATTCCGTGAAGCCGGTGATAGTCCCCGGTGCAAACAGAAACAACTCCGAGGTATAAACATCACCGAACAAATCCGACCAGCGCTCCGGGTTCAGGCTGGCCGCCAGTACATGCTCCGGCTTGGTAAACGGAACGATCAGTGTGGGCTTGTCTACGCTCACCACCATCGGTTTGTACTTGCTGAAAGAAATGTGTTTTTCATCGATATTGAGCGCGGCAGCCAGGCGTGGAATTTCCGGGGTGTAGCGATCCAGGGTCGGCGTCAGCACCCGGGCAAACTGAATGGCGCCGGGCGCGGTATCGCCCTTATCAATAAAGCTCTCGATCAACTGTTCGTTTTGCTTGAGTAGAAACGACGCAAACTCGCCCTCATCTTTTGCCATTCCCATTTCATAAGCCACATAGGACGCTGCCAAAATGGTATGGGCACCGAACAACTGCCTGCCCCTGCTGTTGAACACCGTCACCGGCGACGCGCTGTTTCCCGGCTCGATAAACACCGTTTCGGTTTGCTGAAATTCACTGGCAATGGCCATTTTACTGGCATCACTACTGTTAGCTGCATCCAGCGTAACCACGGGAACCTGAGTGCCCTGAAATGGTGCGCCTGCAAATACATCAAGCAACGAATAATCGAGAGCCATCATCCTCACCTTTTTTATAATCGTCTCCCTCGACTATGCCGCAAGGGGATAAGAATGCAATCACAGAAAAGGGAAAAAACGACAAAGAGAAAGGGGTATTAACGTAGGTCGAATTAGGCCGAAGGCCGTAATCCGACACTGGATTATTACCGCGAAATACGAAACAAGATGTCGGGTTACGGCTACGCCTAACACGACCTACAAGGAGAGCCGATGGAGCGACCCAGGCGCTATGGTCTATAGGCCTAAGGTCGTAATGCAACACTCAACGGAATCGTTACCGCACGAAAAAATTCAGGCTATAGCCCCTTCGCGAGCCCACTCACAGCGTACCCGCAAGGGGGCATCAGAGGGTTCGTGATAGACATCGGCGCTATCCCACACGAACGTATGAAACCCGGACAATTCGGTTTCCAAGTGCACCACCGCATTCACCCAGTACATGTTCTTTAGCAGGGATTCAAACTTGGCGATCCAATGTTCCCACTCGTACTCCACCGCCCGGTAAGACATGCCGAAATGGATCACCTGAGTCTGGAACGTCCCGCCCATCAGATCATCTCCCGGCACGGAAAACATTTCCCGGCACAGAAACGGCCACTCATCCGCCTGAGGCAATTGTCGAATGGCTTTACGGTTCTGAAAACAGCTAGTCTTGCGCTCCTGCAAATTGCCAAACGGCAAATGCTTGATGCAACCGTAAACGATGGATTCGTTATCCAAAAAACACCCCGAGAAATCAGCTACAAGCTACAAGCTTACAGCGACAAGTAAAAATCAAGAACCATTCAAATCAAACCAAGTCACAAGGACGGAACTTTTCTATTTTTCCTAATCCAATCCAGCGTAGCTCGTAGCTACCCCCTGCCACATCCCTGCATCTGCTGCTGATACCGGTTCGCCATGGATGCGGTGCGTTGAGCGGCGCCTTTCATCCATTTGTTGTTTTTCCAGGTACCGCGGGCATAGCCTCCGTGGCCGGCGTAGTAGTTGAGGTACAGGTTGTAGGTATCGTTACGGGCCACGCCGTTTTTCTTGTAACTTTGGTAGTGATACCAGCCGACAAATTGCACCGCATCCTTGAAGTCGTCCCGGTCCGCGCCACGGCGGCCAGTTGCGTCCTTGTACCAGTCCCAGGTGCCATCCAGCGCCTGGGGATACCCATAGGCCGACGACGGGCGTTTCCAGGGAATAAAGCCGAGGAGCTTGGTCCGCGGCGGCTTGGCCTTGGCATTGAAACCCGATTCCTTGTAGATGGTGGCCATCAGCACCGGCACCGGCACGCCGTATTCCTTCTCGGCATTCTTGGCGTATTTATACCAGTTGTTGAACCACCCACCACGCTGGTCGAATATCGCACAGACATCGTCGGTGTGGGTTGGCGTGCCGGCACAGCCACCCAGGCTCAACACTGCCAATAAACAGACCAGCCAGACTTTCATAACGCTCCCGGATCGATACCGTGCTCGGTGAATATGGACAGTAGCGCGACTTCGTCGCACACCTCAACGCCTAAAGACTCCGCTTTGGCCAGCTTGGAGCCCGCTGCGGCGCCCGCCACCACCATGCTAGTGTTTTTGGACACCGATCCCGCCACTTTCGCTCCCAGTTGCTGCAACGACTGTTTCGCCTGGTCGCGAGTGAGCTGCTCCAGCGTACCGGTCAGCACCCAGGTTTGCCCTTCCAGCGGCCGACTCTCCGCTTGGGCCGGTGCGCGGGCAGCCAATGCTGTGACTTGATCCTCTGCATCCTGTAAGCGGTCTTGCCAGTCGTTTTCCACCAGCGCCTTGGCCAGCTGCGTCATGACACCGGAACGCACGCCCTTGAGTTCGGCTCCCGCGCCTTCTGTCGCGGCCGTGCTTAATTCAGCCACACTGCGGAAATGCCCACCGAGGGTTTCCAGTGTCTTGTCGCCAATGCCTTCAAGATTCATGCCCAGCCGCTTGGCAGATTTCAGTAATTGCGCCAGCGTCAGGCTGTTAACGAAGGCCGCCGAGGGAACGCCGCTGGCTTGCGGCGCCACCCCTTCCGAGAGCAGGCCATCGATGACCGCCTCGTTATCTGCTTCGGCAAAGAAGGCACCGATGGCCTTGGCCACTTCCATGCCCACATCCGGCACCGCCAGCAACAACAACAACGGGGCGCGACGGATGCCGTCCAGATCACCAAAGCAGTCCGCCAGGTTTTTGGCGGTCTCTTCACCAATCTGCAAAATGCCCAGAGCAAACAGGAAACGGCCCAGCCCCACGGTTTTGGAATCGTTCAGAGCTTCAATCAGGTTATCCGCGGATTTTTCGCCCATGCGCTCCAGGCCCGCCACCTGCTCGGCTTTCAAGCGGTACAGGTCGGCAATGGTAGCAATCAGTTCCTGATCCACCAGCGCATCCACCAGCTTGTCACCGAGCCCATCGATATCCATGGCCCGGCGGGACGCAAAATGCTTGATGGCTTCACGCTGCTGGGCACCACAGATCAGACCGCCGGTACAGCGAGCCACGACTTGATCATCGCCACGGAGAATCTCACTGCCGCACACCGGACAGGCCGGTGGCAGAGAAATCGCCTGTGCCTCTGCCGGCCGCCGTTCTGGCAGCGCCCGCACCACCTTGGGAATCACATCCCCGGCCCGGTACACCACCACGGTATCGCCTATGCGGATATCCAGGCGCTGAATTTCATCAATGTTGTGCAGTGTGGCATTGCTGACAATCACCCCGCCCACATGCACCGGTTCCAGCCGTGCCACCGGGGTCAGTGCGCCAGTGCGGCCCACTTGCCAGTCCACACCATTAAGCACGGTGAGTTCTTCCTGGGCGGGAAACTTGTGGGCGATAGCCCAACGCGGCGCGCGGCTGACAAAGCCCAGGTCCTCTTGCCAGTCGAAACGGTCCACTTTGTAGACCACGCCATCAATGTCGTAATCCAGATGATCGCGTTTTTCCAAAATGCCTTGATAGAAAGTCAGCAAGGCGTCGACTCCGTGGCAGACACGAACTTCCGGGTTTACGCGCAGTCCCCAATCACGCAAAGCATCCAGCATGGCCGAATGCGTGGGCGGCTGCTCCCAGCCCCCAAGCTGAGCCATGGAGTAGGCATAAAATTCCAGCGGCCGTTCGGCGGTAATCCGGGAATCCAGCTGACGCAGGCTGCCCGCCGCCGCATTACGCGGGTTGGCAAAGACTTTCAGCCCGGCTGCTTCCTGGCGGGCGTTCAACGCCGCGAAGCCGCCGTGCGGCATCACCACTTCGCCGCGCACCTCCAGGCGTGCGGGCAACGCATTGCCACGAAGCTTGAGGGGCACCGAGCGGATGGTCCGGGCATTAACAGTAATATTCTCGCCGGTCTGACCATCGCCCCGAGTGGCAGCCCGCACCAACTCACCGTTTTCGTACAGCAGCGACACCGCCAATCCGTCCAGCTTCGGTTCGGCCACGTAATCAACGGTCTCATTCACATCCAGGCGTTCGCGAATGCGCTTGTTAAAGGCCCGCAGGTCATCATCATCGAAGGCGTTGTCCAGGCTCAGCATGGGCACTTCGTGCGGTACCTGCTCAAAGGCGTCCAACGGCACATCCCCCACTCGCTGGGTGGGGGAATCCGCCGTGATCAAATCCGGGTATTGGGCTTCCAGGTCTTTCAGGGCACGAAACGCCCGATCGTACTCGGCATCCGGCACCGCCGGGTCATCCTGTACGTAATAGCGGTAGGACCAGTCGTTAAGCTGATCGCGAAGGTGTTGGGCTTGCTGGGAAGGGTCGTTGTTATTCGTCACAGTGATCGCAGCGGTGAGAGTTTAGTGATTGAAAGGATCGGCTGAGTTGAAAGTGTAAAGTTCAAAGTTGAAACGCGGGATGTCGCCGTGTTTTCGGAAATGCCTTGCCCGCGATTGCCGGCGATGATGCCAACCAGGCCTTGAGGATCACCCGATTTGGCTTTTCCTTTTCAACTTTAAACTTTCAACGCTGAACGGCTTCTGGCGGAGATCGGCATTCGCCGATTCCCGCCCTACGATTCCGGTTTTCACTCGTCGCTAGCAGCTAATAGCTGCCTTTAAGCGCTCGGCACCCGCTGGCGACGCTCGAATTCCTGCACGCGCTGGCGCAGGTGCTCCATGGTCTGCGGGGTCAGCACGCTGTGCTGTTCATCTTTCAGTTCACCGTCCAGCTCAGAAGCGAGGCGCTGACAAATGGATAACATCTTGTCCAGGGCGCCAATCGCGTCAGTGGGCCCCGGTAATTTAAGGAAGAAGGTCACGCCGGCAAAGGTTTTGTCTTCCATGGTATCCAGATCGAACGTGCCCGGCTCCACCGCATTAGCCATGGAGAACTGCAGTTCATCAGTATCTTGCACGCTCACATGACGGTGAAAAATATTCATGCGCCCGTAGCGCAGGCCCGCTTCCAGCAACATGCGCAGCAGGGCACTGCCTTCAAACGGCGCGCCACGGTGTGCAATCAGGTGCACCACGATCACTTCCAGTACGGGCTGGGGTTCACGGGGCGCCTTGGGGGCCGGCCGGGGTTCTACCCGCGTTTCTTGACGGGGTTCCTGCCGCGGAGCTACACGAGGCGCCGGGGCCGGCTCTGGTTCCGGTTCAGGCGGTTTTTCCGCTACCGGTTTTGTCGGCACCGGAGCGGGCTCGACGTCAGGCTCCGGGGCACGCTCCGGCTGGGGCTCAGGATTCTGTTCACCGTCGAACAGGCTTTGCTGTTCTGCAGTACGGCCTTCAGCAGCCGCTTCATCGGGCTCCATCACCATGGGCGGGCGCTCATCCTGCTCCGCCTCTTCCATGGCTCGGCGGATCACCCGAGCAGAACCAATCAGCTCCGGGTTGTAACCACTACTCTCTTCTTCCTCCGACTGATCGCGGTAGCGCGGGTCGATACGCATGCGTAACCGCCCGTGCCGCTCCCGAATCATCCGCCGCACGCCGTCGGCCAGAATCAGCAGAATCAGAATAACCAGAATGCCAATCAATGTTTCCAGGTTTAGGCCCATTGCCTCTTCTTCCTTGCTTGTGCTGAAGTGCCGCTGTTACAGCAACACCGATTCCTCACATTGCCGCCATTTCGGCCGCTTCTTCCACATCGACTGCAACCAAGCGGGACACACCAGGCTCATGCATGGTGACCCCCATCAGGGTAGCAGCCATCTCCATCGCAATCTTGTTATGTGTGATGTAAATAAATTGCACTTTTGCAGACATTTCCGACACCAGGTTACAGAAACGCCCCACGTTCGCGTCATCCAACGGCGCGTCCACCTCATCAAGCAGACAGAATGGTGCCGGGTTGAGCTGGAAGATACTGAACACCAGCGACAGGGCGGTCAGCGCTTTTTCACCGCCTGAGAGCAAGTGAATGGTGCTGTTTCGCTTGCCGGGCGGGCGCGCCATGATGGTTACGCCAGTATCGAGGAGGTCGTCGCCAGTGAGTTCCAGGTACGCATGGCCACCGCCGAAGACTTTCGGGAACAGCTCCTGCAGGCCACGGTTGATACGGTCGAAGTATTCCTTAAACCGCGCCCGGGTTTCCCGGTCAATCTTGCGAATGGCGTTTTCCAGGGTCCCCAAAGCGTCTTCCAAATCGTCGTTCTGGCTGTCCAGGTAGTTCTTGCGCTCGGACTGCTGCTGATACTCTTCAATGGCCGCTAGGTTGATCTGGCCCAGGCGGGAAATCCGCTGGCCGATCATGTCCATTTCCTGGGCCCATTGCTGCTCATCGGCTTCATCCGGCAAGTTTTTCAGCACCGTATCCAGATCAAAATTCTGTTCGGACAACTGTTCGGCCACGGTTTGCCGGCGGGTGCTCAGGTCCTGCCACTGCATGCGCTTCTGATCCATGGCGCTGCGCACTTCCTGGGCCTGACGCTCAAACTGGCCGCGCTGCCCTTCCAGATTACGCATTTCATGGTCCACCGTTTCCAGCTCACGGCGGGCTTCGGCGAGCTTGTGCTCCGCTTCCAGGCGCACTTCCAGCTTTTCTTCCAGCTGCATCTGCAGTTCCGTGCCCGGTTCGTCGCCCTCGTTGGTCTGCTCTTCCAGCAGCGCCTTACGCTCCGCCATCATCTGCACCTGGGTTTCCAGGCGGCTCAGGTTCTGGCGCAGGGAGTCGGCCTGGGTGCGCGCACCCTGTACTTCCATAGCCAACTGGTGGGACTGATCCCGGTCGTGGCGGGCCTTCTGGCGGGATTCATCCAGCCGCAGGCGCAGTTCATCACGACGGGACAGCAGCGTTTCACGCTCGCCGCTGTCGGTTTCCATGGCGTCCAGCGCTTCCGCCAGCACCGCTCGGGCTTCTTTCAGCTGTTCCTGTTCCTGCTCGAGCTGCTCGTTGGTCTCATCCATTTCCCGGCTGAGACGCTCACGGCGCATAGTGATTTGCTCCAGGCGCACCTGACGGGCGCTGACCTGGGCATTGATTTCGCCCAGTTCCCGGTTAATCCGGCTGGCCTGGCGCTGCACTTCTTCGCGCTCTTCTTCCAGTTCGGAAATTTGCTCGCGGGTGCTTTCCAGCTGTTCTTTCAGGTTATCCACGGTGGCCTGAAGGGTATCGATCTCGCCTTCCAGGGTATCCAGTTCGCGGCGACGCTCCAGAATACCGGCTTCCTGATCTTCCTCTTTGGCCACTTTCAGCCAATCCGGGCCTAGCCAAATGCCGTCGCGGGTCACCACGGACTCGTGGGCATCGAGCTGACCACGCAGGGTCAGTGCCGCATCCAGGTTATCGGCCACATAGACCCCGGCCAAAAGCCCTCCCGGCGCCTGCCCCTCAACATGTTCACGCAGCAAGGTGGACTTGCTCCCAGCCGCCTTCACTGAGCCCGGGCTAACCAGCGCCACACGGCCGTGGGACAGGTCATCCAGCCATTCGCCCAGCTGCTCAAAACCACTGACGGCAACGGCCTGAATGCTGTCGCCCAATACGGCTTCCAGCGCCTTTTCCCAGCCTTCCGCCACTTGTAACTGGTCAGCCAGGCGCGGCTCGCCATCCAGCTCATGCCGGGTCAGCCAGTCGCTGACCGCGCCATCGTCGCCCATGGCCGCTTTCTGCAGGGCTTCCAGCGAGGTGCGTCGCCCTTTCAGGCTTTGCAGCTTCTCGCGGGCCTCATCCAGCTGACGGCCCCGGTCGCCGTTATCGCGGCGAAGTTGATTGATTTCTTCCTGCAAGGATTCGCTGCGCAGTTCGTTTTCTTCCGACTGCCCGCGATATTGCTCAACCTGCTCTTCCAGCTCGCGCATTTCCTGGGCCAGCGGGCCGGCATCCAGGGATTCCTGCTCTTTCTTCAAGCGGTCGATACGATCACGCAGGCGCTCCTGGGATTTGTCCAGATGCTGAATGCGGGACTGCTCCACCTCGGCCTGGCGGCGGGATTCGCCGGACTTGCCATTGAACTCTTCCCACGCCTGCTGCCAGTTCTGCATGGTCTCTTCAGCCAGCGCCAGGGCTTCGCTGGAGGCTTCCTGCTGTTCGGAGACCATTTCCAGCTCCGGCTCGCGCTCGGCCAGGATGGCATCCAGTTCCGCCACTTTCTCGCTGTCGATACGCAGGTGCTCGTCGCCTTCTTTCCAACTGGCGCGCACCTGATCCAGTTCTTCGTACAGCTGCTGCTTGCGCTCGCGCTGGTGCTGAATGCTCTGCTCTAGGCGTGCCACTTCTGCGCCCAAGGCGTAAAAATGCTGCTGCACTTCGTTGAAGCGTTCCTGCACTTCGTGGTGCTTCTCGCGCAGGCGCTCCACTTCCGCGTCCACGTGGCGCTGTTCCGCCACTTTCGCTTCCATGGACACGTCCAGCTCGCCGATCACGTGATCCAGCTGCTTGACCTGCACATCCAGCCCTTTCCAGCGCAACGCCTTGAGCTGCGCGCCTTTCAGGCGTTCTTCCTCTTTGTACTGCTTGTATTTCTCCGCCGCGCTGGCCTGCCGGCTCAAGCGCTCAATCTGGCGTGCCAGCTCATCACGAATATCGGTCAGGCGCTCCAGGTTCTCGCGGGTGCGGCGAATGCGGTTTTCGGTTTCACGGCGGCGGGCCTTGTACTTGGAGATCCCCGCTGCTTCCTCGATATACACCCGTAGCTCTTCTGGCTTGGCTTCAATCAGCCGGGAAATCATGCCCTGCTCAATAATGGCGTAGCTACGCGGCCCCAGGCCGGTGCCCAGGAAGATGTCGGCAATATCCTTGCGCCGGCACTTGGTGTTGTTGAGGAAATAATTGGACTGGCCGTCCCGGGTCACCTGGCGCTTCACGGAGATTTCGTTGAATTTGCCGTATTCGCCGGTGACGGTGGCATCGGAGTTATCGAAAATCAGCTCAATGGACGCCTGTGCCACCGGCTTGCGGGCGTTGGAGCCGTTGAAGATCACGTCCGCCATGGACTCACCGCGCAGGTGCTTGGCGGAGGATTCCCCCATCACCCAGCGCACCGCGTCGATGATATTGGACTTCCCACACCCATTGGGCCCCACCACAGCGGTGAGGTTTTCCGGGAAATTGGTGGTGGTAGGGTCCACGAAGGACTTGAACCCGGCCAGTTTTATTGATTTCAGTCGCATACGATTGCTGTCTCTACGCCGGCAACGGCAAAACACCCCATAAGGGCGCCAATAATAAAAGGGGTAAGTCTAGCGACAACCCGGGCCGAATTCATCCGCCGAGACGCTGAGATTACAATATGGCCAAGAACCCGCCGCGTTATACCGCATCCTGGCGGCACTGCATTGCAAAGGAGTGCAAAACATCCCCCCCCTCAGCGGGTCAAGGGCACAGAAAGATCGAATTCCTTAACAGAAAGCTCTCTCTGTGCAGCGCGGGGCACCACAGGTACCATTCGGAACAACCCGTCTTCGTGTTGCCACGTGCAGCATGTTGCGTGAAGCGTCTCTTTTATAAGGATTGCCCGTGTCCCAGATCGCCGATGCCATTACTTACCTGACCCGCAGCCTGAAACTGGCCCGTACCCCGGAGCTGCGGCGTTATGTGATCATCCCGCTGATCTTCAATATTCTCGTGTTCGGGGGCCTGTACTGGCTCAGCGGCAGCTGGATTGCCGGCTGGATCACCGCCGCCACTGCGGACTGGGCACTCACCGGCTTCTGGAGCTTCCTCAATGGCGCCCTGCACTTCATCGTTGATGCGGCCGTGGTGCTGGTGTGGATTCTGCTGCTGGGCCTGTTTGCCAGCGTGTTCTCCATCGGCGTGCAGCTGATCGCCGCCCCATTCATGGGTTTTCTGGCGGAAAAGGTGGATATTCAGGTCACCGGCCACCCCATGAACGACGAATCTATCCCCGCCATGATCGTGCGCACCTTCAAGCGCGAACTGCGTAAAACCTGGTACTGGCTGTGGCGTGCCGTGCTGATTCTGTTTGTGGTGGGGGTGGTTTACTTCATCCCGGTGATCAATGTGTTCGCCTCCGCCATCTGGTTTCTGTGGTCCGGCTGGCTGCTGGGCATGCAGTACATTGATTTCGGCGCCGACAACCGTCAGGTGCCCTTCGACGTCATGCTGAAAAGGCTGAAAGAAAAGCGCTGGCTGGTACTCACCTTCGGCGCCATCGTCATGGCCCTGACCATGATTCCGCTGGTGAACCTGTTCATCATGCCGGTGGCGGTGATTGCCGGGACGCTGATCTGGGTGGAGCAACTGGCGCCCAACAGTCAATCTCTTGGCTCACCCACACAAAGGCCGTGAAGACGCATGACCTGTAGGAGTGGTGGTTCCACCACGAAAAAACATTAGCGAAGTAAGCCGCACCTCGCATCGCGGTGGGACCACCGCTCCTACAAAAGCTCCGGGCCGAATGCAGAGCCGCCTCTACCGCATAAAACCCAGCTCTCTGAGCTGGTGAATCTTGTCCCGGGTGGCGGCGGCGTCCTCGAACTCCAGGTTCTTGGCGTGCTCCAGCATCTTGGCTTCCAGTACTTTGATTTCCTTGGCCACTTGCGCCGGAGAGCGAGCCTCCAGATAGTCCGCCGAGGCGTCAGCCACCTTCTTATCGCCTTTGTATTTGCGGTCGAAACGGCTACCGCCGCTGTCATCCATGATGTCGCGAATTTTCTTGTTCAGGCCCTGCGGGGTAATGCCGTTGGCTTTGTTGAACGCCTCCTGCTTCTCGCGACGGCGGTCCGTTTCATCGATGGCTCGCTCCATGGAGCCGGTCATCTTGTCTGCGTAGAGAATCGCGCGGCCGTCCACGTTTCGTGCCGCCCGGCCGATGGTCTGAATCAGCGAGCGGTCGGAGCGCAGGAAGCCTTCCTTGTCCGCATCGAGAATGGCCACCAGCGCCACTTCCGGCATATCCAGGCCTTCACGCAGCAGGTTAATCCCCACCAGCACGTCAAACTTGCCCAAGCGCAGGTCGCGAATAATCTCCACCCGCTCCACCGTATCAATGTCGGAATGCAAGTAGCGCACGCTGATACCGTGCTCGTTGAGGTATTCGCTCAGATCCTCCGCCATCCGCTTGGTTAGCGTGGTCACCAACACCCGCTGGCCTTTGGCGATGCTCTCTTTGGCTTCGCCGAGCAGGTCGTCCACCTGGGTGGTGGCCGGGCGAATTTCAATTTTGGGATCGACCAAACCGGTGGGCCGCACCACTTGCTCCACCACCTGCCCCGCGTATTTCTTCTCATACGGACCCGGCGTCGCGGAAACGAATACCATCTGTGGGGCCAGCAGCTCCCATTCCTCGAATTTCAGCGGCCGGTTATCCATGGCCGAGGGCAAACGGAAGCCGAAGTTCACCAGCGTTTCCTTGCGCGAACGGTCGCCTTTGTACATGGCGCCCAGCTGGGGAATGGTCACGTGGGACTCATCGGCAATCAGCAGTGCATTGTCCGGCAGGTAGTCGAACAAGGTCGGCGGCGCTTCGCCCGGCGCCCGCCCGGAGAACAACCGGGAATAGTTTTCCACCCCGTTGCAGTAGCCCAGCTCCTGCAGCATTTCGATATCAAAGCGAGTGCGCTGCTCCAGCCTCTGAGCTTCCACCAGCTTGTTCTGTTCTTTCAGCTCTGCCAGCCGCTCGGTGAGCTCCTCCTTGATTGTCTCCACCGCCTTGAGCACGGTTTCACGCGGCGTCACGTAGTGGCTCTTGGGGTAAATGGTGGTGCGACCGATGCGACGAATCAGCTCGCCGGTGAGTGGATCGAAGATGCTGATCGACTCCACTTCGTCGTCGAACAGCTCGATGCGCACCGCCTCCTTCTCTTCTTCCGCCGGGAAGATATCGATCACATCGCCACGCACCCGGTACGTCGCCCGGCGAAAATCCATCTCGTTGCGGGTGTACTGCAATTCGGCCAGGCGACGCAGCAATTCGCGCTGATCAATGTGATCACCACGCACCAGGTGCAACACCATGGCGTGATAACTGGCCGGATCACCCAGGCCATAAATGGCCGACACAGTGGCGACAATAATAGTGTCCGGGCGCTCCAGAATGGCCTTGGTGGCAGACAGTCGCATCTGCTCAATCTGCTCGTTCACCGAAGCGTCTTTCTCAATGAAAGTATCGGAGCTGGCGACGTAAGCTTCCGGCTGGTAGTAGTCGTAATAGGAAACGAAGTACTCCACCGCATTTTCCGGAAAAAACTCCCGAAACTCCCCGTACAACTGGGCCGCCAGCGTCTTGTTCGGCGCCATGATGATGGTGGGCCGCCCGGTCTGCTCAATCACGTTGGCCATGGTGAAGGTCTTGCCCGAGCCGGTCACACCCAACAACGTCTGGTGGCCCAGGCCGTCATCAATGCCCTCGATCAACTGGGCAATGGCCGTAGGCTGATCACCAGCAGGCTGGTATTCGGAATGGAGTTTGAAGAGGCTTTCAGACATTAGGGCTTCCTGATGGCTGCCGCCCGCCCGAAGACGGGAAAGCGACAAAAGTCATGCGTTCAGAATCGCCGCATAGTGTACCCCCTCCGACGGAAGGCGGCATCCAGTGTGTCCCGTAGGAGCGGTGGTTCCACCGCGATCCGGGGTCCTGCCCCGGACCAACCCCTTCGTGGTGGAACCACCACTCCCACAAAAGCGCCCAGGCACTGCCATCCAGATGAAACACGGGACATTCACAGCCAAACCCGCTAAAATGCCCGCCCCTTTCTATGTCGCTCGTTGTGCCAAAAGCGCAACCGATCCGACGCTCTAGATGAACGAGGAGTGCATGTCCGATATCAGCCTTTCCGACCGCGTACAACGCATCAAGCCGTCCCCTACCCTTGCCATTACCGCCAAAGCCGGTGAACTCCGCGCACAGGGCAAAGACATTATTGGGCTGGGTGCCGGTGAGCCGGATTTCGATACCCCGGAACATATCAAGCAGGCCGCCATTGAAGCGATCAACGCCGGCAAAACCAAGTACACCCCGGTGGACGGCACTCCTGGCCTGAAAAAAGCCATTATCGACAAGTTCCAGCGCGATAACGGCCTGTCCTACGAGCCCGGCCAGGTGCTGGTCTCCAGCGGCGGCAAACAAAGCTTCTTCAACATGGCCCTGGCCCTGCTGAACGACGGCGACGAAGCCATCATCCCCGCCCCCTACTGGGTCAGCTACCCGGACATGGTGCTGGTTGCCGGCGGCGTACCGAAGATCCTCGAAACGGACGTAAACAGCCGCTTCAAGATCACCCCGGAGCAGCTGGAAGCGGCGATTACGCCGAAAACCCGTCTGTTCGTGATCAACAGCCCCTCCAACCCCTCCGGCATGGCCTACTCCCTGGAAGAGCTGGCTGCCCTGGGCGAGGTACTGAAGAAGCACCCGGACATCATCGTCGCCACCGACGACATGTACGAACACATCCTGTGGACCGGCAAGCCGTTCATCAACATCGTCAATGCCACCCCGGAGCTGTACGACCGCACCGTGGTCATGAATGGCGTCTCCAAGGCCTATTCCATGACCGGCTGGCGCATCGGCTATGCCGCAGGCCCGCAGAAGCTGATTGCCGCCATGAAGAAGGTGCAGTCCCAGTCCACCTCCAACCCGGCGTCCATCAGCCAGGCAGCCGCCGAAGCGGCGCTGGCCGGCGATCAGGGCTGCGTGGACGAAATGGTCAAAGCGTTCAAGGAACGTCACGACTACCTCACCGCCGCACTGGATGCCCTGCCCGGCGTGAAATGTGTCCAGGGCGACGGCACTTTCTATGCCTTCCCGGACTTCTCCGAAGCCATTGCCAACATGGATGGCGTCGAGTCAGACACCGACTTGGCCACCCTGCTGCTGGAAACCGCAGAAGTCGCGCTGGTACCCGGCTCCGCCTTCGGCGCCCCCGGCTGCATGCGCCTGTCTTTTGCCGTCGGCATGGACACGCTGAAGGAAGCGATCCGCCGGATTGAGCAAGCATTGGCTAAATAAGCAACAAACGCGCCTCCGGGGTGTTGACGGCCCCGAGAGGCGTCACTAATATACGCGCCTCAAGACATTCCGCCTTAGCTCAGTTGGTAGAGCAAATGACTGTTAATCATTGGGTCGCTGGTTCGAGCCCAGCAGGCGGAGCCAAATAAGAAAAGCCCGGTATCGCAAGGTACCGGGCTTTTTCTTTGTCCAATGATTGGGCACCCTGCGGGGGCTGGTTAATCATTGGCGAATGCAATGCATTCGCCTGGTTCGAGCCCAGCAGGCGGAACCGAATAAGAAAAGGGCTTATCCATAAGGTAAGCCTTTTTCTTTGTGCATTGACCAACAAACACGGTCGTCATTCACAACGCCGAACCAGAAGCTTGCCCCCCCCCCTTATTCTCATACAGCCATGCTTACTTGCCCCCAACGACGGTGAGAGAAGCAAAGCTATAATAAACCCATAGGGCAATTGTGGATGACCCACAACATGTTAGAATTAACCGCATTCGCCTGAACGTTATACATACATGGAAACAGGCATGTCATTGCACACCAAGATTGAGCTGACTATGCAGCAGGATCCCGTCAATATCAGCCCATCCCGACATAATCGGTGGTACGAACGGATTCTTCTCAATCCTCTGCTCGGGCATCTAGGGGCGATGACAATCATCATTGCTGGCGCCCAATTCAGCAGCTATCAAAGCTGGGTCCAGAACGACAACCAGTCCATGACTCTAGGCCTACTCGGGCTCTGCTATATTATTACGGTTTACCTGAGCAAAAACATTGCCAAGTTTGCGGGCGGAAAAGCTCTGCCCTATACCCTCGCCACCACGCTACTTGCCGCTGGCCTGATATTCGCTCTAATTCTTTTGGTGCGACTCGAATATGCCCGAACATCACTGGTCTCTGGACTCGCTCTATTACTTGCTACACAAACCGCGTCAGTCATCGTCGGTCACCGTTTTCGCAGTCTAAAGCTGGCATGCATCCCCGCCGAAGGGATACAGGAAATACTGCCGCATAATTCCCAAAACTTTGAATGCAGGCTGCTTACCAGACCTGACTTGGACGGCATTCGCTATGACGGCATAATCGTCGATATGGACGCCAAGCTGGATGACGAATGGATTCGTTTCGTTAGCCACTGCAACATTGCCGGCATGCCCGTTTTCAATGCCCGCAAGATCACCGAAACACTGAGTGGCAAGGTAAACTTGGCCACGTTGCAAAGTACGGACCTGGCCAACTTGCAGCCTCAACCCGTCTACTTAGCAGCAAAACGTGCCATCGATATCCTTCTCACACTGCTAGCAGCCCCTCTTCTGCTGCCCACCTCGCTTCTAGTCGCCATCCTGATTCGGCTTGACTCCCCTGGCGCCGCCATCTTTATTCAGGAACGTACAGGAAAAGGCAACCGCCCCTTTCGCATGTATAAATTTCGCTCCATGCGGCCTACCAGTGATGACGACGACGCCCCCCAATTTGCTGACCAAGATTCACACAGAATCACCCGGCTCGGGACGTTCATACGGAAATTTAGAATTGATGAACTCCCACAGTTTATCAATGTACTGAAAGGCGACATGAGCCTAATTGGGCCAAGACCAGAACAGCCCGGCTTTGTGGAACAGTTCGAAACCAAAGTGCCGTATTATAGCTATCGACATATTGTGCGCCCTGGAATTACCGGCTGGGCACAAGTAAATCACGGTTATGCCAGCGATACTGAAAGCACCCGAGAAAAAGTAGAGCACGATTTCTATTACATAAAAAACCTGTCGCCGGCACTGGATTTCCTAGTAATCATGCGCACACTGAAAACCATAGCGACGGGATTTGGTGCTCTTTGATGGATAAAGTTCAGCCCCAAATCACCGTAATAATCCCCATCTATCAGCACTGGGAGCTTACTGAGACTTTATTTTCTGCACTGGCGAAACAAACTCTCCCGAAATCCAACTGGGAATGCTTGATCGTGGATAATGGTTCGGACGTTGTGCCTGCCTCGGAATCACTGCCAGACTTTATAACCCTACTTGAATGCCCACAGCCCGGTTCCTATGCTGCAAGAAACAGAGCTATCCAGGATGCTAGAGGCGAACTACTGGTATTCACCGATGCCGATTGCCGGCCCAACCCAGATTGGCTGGAAATCATCTACTCAGAATACCAATCCCATTCTGTTCCGACACTTATTGCGGGCGGAGTAACCGTACTGCGCTTCGACCATCAAAAACCCAACAAGATAGAAGCCTTTGACATGGCAACGGGTCTGCCACAGGAAAGGTATACCCGCCGTGGTTATGCAGTTACCGCCAACCTCTCAGTTCCAAGGAACATATTTAGCAGTGTTGGTCCGTTTGATGACCAAAGATTCTCAGGAGGCGACGCCGAATTCTGTCAGCGAGCAGGTCGCGCAGGCGTGCCATTAGTCTATATACCTGAAGCCAACGTCGATCATCCCGCACGCAACAGCTGGGAGGAGCTCGCCACCAAGCTAAAACGAGTCAAGGGCGGGCAAGTTCGTTCAGGCCCCCTGAAACGGAGGATGAAATTTATTATCAAAACCTTCATCCCCCCTGTATGGACTTATTGGTTTGTTATCAGCAGCCCAAAGATTACCCCTCTTCAAAAAATCACCTCCCTGCTGATACAAACACAACTCTGGCTGGTGGAAATTGCAACCACTATCAAGCTGCTAACAAGCGGAAAGGTTGAGCGCCGGTGACCCTGGACCCGGAAGTCTCTATCATTACACCATGCTACAACGCTGCCAACACTCTGGGGCGAACCATAGACTCTGTCCTTTCTCAAGAATTTAAATCCTGGGAACTGCTACTTGTAGACGATAAATCCTTGGACGACACCTACAAAAAAGCACTTGCATACGCCAACACTGACAACAGAATTCAGCTCATAAAGCTCGATAGGAACAGCGGCGCCGCAATTGCCCGTAACACGGGAATTGCTTATGCGAAGGGGCGATTCATTGCCTTTATCGATGCCGACGATCAATGGCATAGCGACAAACTTCAAATTCAGATCAACCGCATGAAAAAGCAGAATTGGCCACTTAGCTATACAGCTTTCACGAGAATCAATGACAGCGGCTCGCCAATCAACACGGTTGGAGTCCCCCACAGGGTCAGCTACAAGTCATTGCTGAAAACAAATTATATCGGCTGCTCAACAGCAATCTACGACACAGAGAAAATCGGAAAAGTATTCATGCCAGAGCTTCGAAAGAGACAAGATTTTGGACTATGGCTGAGGATACTGAGAACCACCGATTTTGGGTATGGCATCAACACTCCGCTAACCTTATATCGAGTCGGTGAAGACTCTCTATCATCAAACAAGCGGAAAACGACTGGCTATAACTGGCGCCTGTATCGCCAGACAGAACGGCTCTCACTGATGCTGAGTGCTTACTACTTTGCCCAGTACGCGATTCGTGGGGTTCTGCGGAGCAAGCTCCCAAGGATAGCTACGGCCTTCGGCCTTCTGCATAAACCAGAAAAACTGTGATCTACGCGGAACCCATTCGCTCTAGCTACTGAGCCAGCCGTCACCACACCTGCAAATCAGTGCTAATCTGAGATTCTCCCCACCCCTCAGAGCCCGTAGCCGTCCGGATTATTCTTTTGCCAGAGCCAATGATCGCGACACATATCATCGACACTTCGCAACGCTTTCCAGCCTAAAACTTGCTCTGCCTGTTCCGGGTCGGCATAACAGCTAGCCACATCACCAGGCCTACGCGCCATTATCTCATAGGGAATTTTTCGTCCGGCTGCTTTGGCAAACGCTTCCACCATCTCCAGCACGCTGTAACCCTGCCCGGTGCCAAGGTTGATTGTCAGTAGCCTGCCCTCGTCCTGCAGAGATCGCAAAGCATCCAAGTGCCCCTGAGCCAAGTCCATCACATGGATATAGTCCCGCACACCGGTGCCATCCAGCGTCGGGTAATCTCCGCCGAAAACACTTAGCCTGTCGCGCTTGCCCACCGCGACTTGAGCAATATAAGGAAGAAGATTGCTGGGAATACCCGTAGGATCCTCACCGATTCGGCCACTTTCGTGGGCACCAACCGGGTTAAAGTAGCGCAATAACGCAATGCGCCAACCTTCATCCGAAATATGCAAATCACGCAGCATATCTTCTATATGCAGCTTGGTAGCCCCATAAGGGTTAGTTGCACTCAGCGGAAAGTCTTCGCGGATCGGGACACTGGCCGGGTCGCCATAAACCGTGGCTGAGGAGCTGAATACCAAGGTTTTCACGCCGGCACGCTCCATGGCCTCCAGCAACCGCAAGGAACCGACCACATTACAGTCGTAATAGCGCATGGGCTGGGAAACAGACTCTCCAACCGCTTTGAGTCCGGCAAAGTGAATCACCGAACCAATATCGTTTTCCTCAAACAACCGTGCCAGCAACGCCTGATCACGGATATCGCCTTCCACCAGTGGAGCTTTTGCACCAGCAATTTCTTCCACACGGCGAAGAGATTCTCGACCACTGTTGGAGAGGTTATCCAGCACCAACACCGGGAAACCATCCTCAAGCAATCTCAACACCGTATGAGAGCCGATATAACCGGCGCCGCCAGTAACCAAAACTGTTTTCATACACTGCATCCCTTGCTACCACTTCTGTAGCCGATATCGACTGCCAACTACAAAGAATTAACCCGCTGCCTCGATAGCCTTGCTGATAGCCACCTCGAAACGCTGGCGAATCTCGGCAAGGGCAACCTCATCAGTCGCCTCATACCGGGTAACCAGCTTGGGAGACGTGTTGGAGGCTCGGCAGAGCCCCCAGCCGTTTTCGTAGTCCATACGAATACCGTCAATAACACATCGCTGACCTTCACCCAGCTCAGCCTTGTTCTGCAACCATGCCACGATATCGAACTTGTTTTCATCGGTCACCTTTAGAGTGATTTCCGGCGTTGTACACAACACTGGAAAGCCGGCGAAAAACGCATCGGCATCAATGTCCTGCCGGCTTAAAATGCCCAGGATCCGGGCAGATGCCACCAGAGCATCATCAAAGCCATACCAGTCTTCAGCGAAGAAAATGTGACCGCTCATTTCACCAGCCAACAGCGCGGCGGTTTCTTTCATGCGCGCCTTGATCAAGGAGTGGCCGGTCTGCCACATCTCAGGCTCTCCACCTGCCTCACGAATAACGTCAAACAGGGCCCCTGTGCACTTCACGTCGAAAATCACCTTGGCCCCAGGATGCCTCTTCACCATATCCTCAGCAAGAGCCATCAACAGGATATCCGGGTACACCAGTCGACCTGCCGGCGTCACCACGCCCACTCGGTCACCATCGCCATCAAATGCCAAGCCAAGATCTGCTTTTTCTTCTGCTACTTTGGCCATCAGATCTTGAACATTCTTCAGGTCTCCCGGATCGGGATGGTGATTCGGAAAGGTACCATCCACCTCAGCGAACAAGGGCACAACCTCACACCCTAACGCCGCCAGCACCTGAGGCGCCTGGACACCGGCGATACCATTGCCGCAATCCACGACCACTTTCAACGGTTTGGCCAGAGAGTGCACCGCCAGAAATGCCCGTTGATATGCGGCCAGAATTTCCCGCTCCTCCTCGTTCCCCTGCCCCTCAACCAGGTCCTCAGCAATAATCCGCTGATACAGATCTTGGATACGATCCCCGGACAAAGTCACGCCATCAATCACAATTTTGAAGCCATTGTAGTTGCCGGGGTTATGACTGCCGGTGAGCATCACACCAGAATTCAGGTCATCAAAATGATGGGTAGCGAAATACAGGGCCGGAGTAGGCACCATGCCGACAAACACCACATCACACCCCGTGGCACGAATGCCATCTGCCAGCGCTTGGGTCAGAGCTGGGCCAGACAAGCGACCATCACGGGCAAGCGCAATACGGTTTTGGCCCTGGGCCAGTACTTCTGAACCGATACTACGGCCAATCAGGTGCGCCCATTCATCCGTCAGAGTGTCGTTATAGATCCCCCGAATGTCATAAGCCCGAAAAATCGAGGAAGGAATAGGATGACTCATAGCAAATCCATTTCAGAAAGATCACAAAGAAGTGAATACCGAGGCAATCATGCGTAAAGCCCATCACCAACAGAGCAGGTAGAGCCGACAGCAACTTAATCGCTGCCGAACAAATCTCGGGTATATACCTTATTGGCATAAGGCTCCAAAGAGTCCGTCAAACGGTTGGAGATAATGACGTCACAGCGTTCGACAAAGTCATGAAAGTCAGCAATCACCTCGCAGTCCATAAAACGAGGATCATCCAGAGACGGCTCAAACACAACCAGCTCAACGCCTTTACCCCGCAGCCGTTCGATAACACCCTGCACGGCAGACGCGCGAAAGTTATCGGAGCCCGCCTTCATGATCAGCCGATAAACCCCCACGCGGGAAGGCTGACGACGCAGAATATCATCCGCGATAAAATCCTTACGGGTGTCGTTGGCTTCCACAATGGCGCTGATCAGACTGCTGGGCACGTCCTCGTAGTTTGCCAGCAGCTGCCGAGTATCCTTGGGCAGACAATAGCCGCCATAGCCAAAGGACGGGTTGTGGTAATGCTGCCCGATGCGCGGGTCCAGCCCCACACCCTGAATGATCTGTCGGGTATCCAATCCCTTCATGGCAGCATAGGTATCCAGCTCATTGAAATACGCTACCCGCATGGCCAGATACGTATTCGCAAACAGTTTAATCGCTTCCGCCTCGGTGGAATCGGTGAACAGCACAGGCACATCCGCCTGCTCCGCGCCCTCCACAAGCAGGTTTGCAAATTGCCGAGCCGCACTATCTCGCCCACCGACAATTACACGGGAAGGATGGAGGTTATCGTACAAGGCTTTTCCCTCACGCAGAAACTCCGGCGAGAAAAGGATATTGTCCACCCCGAAACGCTCACGCATTGACGCCGTAAACCCCACTGGGACCGTAGATTTGATTACGATAGTGCTTTCCGGACTCACCGCTAGCACCTGATCAATCACAGACTCCACGGAAGACGTATTGAAGTAATTCGTGACAGGATCGTAATCCGTAGGGGTTGCAATGATCACAAAATCCGCACTTGGAAACGCCGACAGAGGATCCGTTGTCGCCTGAAGATCCAGTTCCCCCTTCGCCAAGAAAGCTTCAATCTGCTCATCATGAATAGGGGATTCACCTTGGCGAATTTGCGCCACCTTGGTCGCATCAATATCTACCGCCACCACAGAATGATGCCGAGCTAACAGTACCGCATTTGATAAACCCACATAGCCTGTACCGGCAACAACAATTTTCATTGATATCCTCAAGATAAAAACAAGGCCGCCATATTATCCAAGCGAGCCGGAACAACACTATGCTGATCCAGATCCGGCACATACGCCAAAACCCCAATAGAGTCCAGCCACTACATTAACAAATTATGCAGAAAACGATTGCAAAACAAAGCGGCCAAAATTTGACACAAAGTATCGCTCGCTCTTAGCGAAAATTCATCCGGCAAGCGACAAAGGCCTCCGAACTTACTCCACAAAGCCAGCAACATGACGAGCCAAGGCCACAGAAGATGCATCCAGCCCGGTAACAGAATCTGGCTCAGCCAATACCGTCAGCATATCGGTGGCGATAATCTTGCCCATTTCCACCCCCCACTGATCAAAGGGATTAATTCCCCAAATCACCGCCTGAGCAAACACCTTGTGCTCATACATGGCCAACAGCGCACCCAGTACTCGCGGGGAAAGCTCATCCAACACAAGGGTCGTACTAGGCTGATTGCCCTGGTAACGTTTGTAGGCAGGGAGCGCCAAAGACGGGTCCAGTGCCCGCTCCCCAAGAGCCAACAACCGGGATTGGGCCAAACAGTTAGCATTGGATAACGCATGCTGCGCATCCAGCTCCGTCACCGAATCAGAATGAACCGCTTCGGTATACCGTCGCGCCGTCATCAAAAACTCACACGCCACAGGCTGTGTCCCCTGATGCAGCAGCTGGAAAAAAGCGTGCTGTGCGTTGGGGCCAACTTCTCCCCAGATCACCGGGCAGGTGTCATACGTTACCGGCTCACCAGAGCGAGAAACGCTTTTGCCATTCGATTCCATTTCCAGTTGAGCCAAATAAGCAGGCAGATGCTTCAAACGGCCGTCATACGGCAGCACAGCCCGTGCCTTAATGCCCAGGAAGTTAATATTCCAGACATCCACCAACGCCAACATCACTGGAATATTTTCTTCCCATGGCTTAGTCAGGCAGTGCTGATCCATATCGTGGGCGCCAGCCAGCAGCTCGCGAAATCCCTGCATGCCCACCGTCAGGGCAATAGGCATACCGATAGCGGACCACAGCGAATAACGCCCACCCACCCATTCCCAGAACCGCAGCTGATTCTCCGGCAAAATCCCCCACTCTGTCATGCGCTCGGCATTCGCCGATATGCCAATAAAGTGGCAACGCAGCAGAGACGGGTCTTCATGCTCCAACGACAAGCCCCGAGCCAGCCAGCAACGTGCAGTGTTGGCATTGTGCAGGGTATCCACGGTTGAAAAAGACTTGGAGGACACCAAAAACAAGGTCGTTCTGGGATTCAGCTCCTGAAGAACCTGGGAAACCTGGCTGCCATCCATGGAAGAAACAAAATGCAACCGTGGACGTAACTGCCCTTCCACCGGCAAACTGGACTGCAATGCAAACGCAGCCATCAAAGGGCCAAGTTCCGATCCCCCCACCCCCACGTTGACCACGTCGGTGATGGCATCGCCCAAAACGCCGCGCCAGTGCCCCTGGAGAATACGCGTCGCCATCGCATCCATTGCATCCAGCTGCTCATGTACAGCTGGGGCGCTATCTACAGGCTCTCTCAAGCTCCAGTGCTTGGCCGGGCGGCCCTCCGTACAGTTAACCTCAGCACCATCAAAAAAAGCATCAATCCAGTATCTCAGCTGACGATCATCTGCCAGCTTCAATAGGAGATCCCGACTTTCATTCGTCAGGCGCTGTTTACTAAAATCCGCCAAAAGCCCAGCTGTTTGCAGGCTGTATCTTGCAAAACGGTCTGGATCCGAAGCGAATAAATTCGCCAGATGTAGGGCTTTATCCTTTTCGGCACAGTCAGCCAGCTGTGACCAGATCGTACTGCTAGTAAGAACGTCCTGTTCAGAAACCATAATCAAACTCGCCCAATTCCTCTGTACACTAAGCCCTGCTCTTTGACAAAACCGGGATCATAAATGTTACGGCCATCAAGAATCAGTGGCTCTCGCATCTGTCGTTTAAGGCGCTGCCAGTCCGGGCTCCAGTAGGGTTTCCATTCGGTAATTAACATTAATGCATCGGCACCCTCAACGGCCTCATAAAGACCATCACAGAGAATCAGATCACCCCGACCGTGAGCCCATGCCTTCAAGTCTGGTAACGCTTTCGGGTCGTGTACAGCCACCTGCACCCCCTGAGCCCACAGTGCTTCAATCACCTTCAGCGCCGGAGCATTGTCCACGCGATGAGTTCCGGGCTTGAAGGCGGCGCCCCACAACGCCACCTTTTTACCCGACACATTGCCATGGTAAAATTGCCAAAACTTGCGAAACAGCACCTCTTTCTGCCGTTCATTAGTCTGCAGAACCTGCTCCAATAGCCCCGGCTCAGACAGCCGGTTATCCAGCGCATCCACTAACGCCAGCACATTACGACTCAGCCCTGGGCCACCAAAACCACAGCCAGGGTACAGATAGGATTCTCCAATTCGGGGATCAGCTCCCATCGCCACACGTACCATATCAATATCCACACCCAACGATTCCGATAGGCTGGCCATGTCATTCATGTAGCTAATTCGAGTCGCAAGAATTCCGCTGATAGCCAACTTTGAAAATTCAGCCTCTCGCAGCGACATAACCCGAATCACGTCCTTACGGCGATTGAATGGGCGCAACAGCTCACGCACCAGTGCCTCGCCTTCCCTGTCTTCGCACCCCAGAAGGATACTGTCAGGGCGAGTAAAAGTAAGAAAAGCGTTACCCTCTTGAATCAAATCAGGCAGAGCCACCAGCGCCAGGGTCCCGCGCACCTGCTGAGAAACATCTCGCAGGCGCTCAGCAGCGCCCACCGGCCCCGTAGTCTGATTAACAATCACTTCACACTCACACGATTCTGCCTCTTGGCGCACAATCGTCTCGGCGATGGCCTCTTGCCCCGGTGGCAAAGCCAGGAACACAGCCACAGAGCGCTCGGCGGGAGCGTCCTTCCAGAAACAGGGCGTTAGCCTGCCACTCTCCAGCTGCTCTGTGAAAAGTCGGTCGAGACCCTGCTCCCGGAACAAAGGCCTCCCTGCCGACAAATCCTCACGGGAAGAAGGCTCAACTACTACCCAGCTCACCTGATGACCTGTCTGGGCCATCGCAGTAGCAGTGACCTGTGCACAGAGGGTGTCGCCATAAACCGTTATCTGCATAGCCTTAAATTCCCTTTATGAGCCTCGTCATTCGTCTGCCGGATTTTCACTGATCTCTGCCACCATCATGGCTTTGGCCACATCAGCCAGCTCAGGGTGGCGCGTCGCAAAGTGAAACACTGCCTGCAGATAACCCGCTTTGTTGCCGCAATCGAAAGTTCGCCCACGCATGCTATAAGCATCAACAGTCTGTTGCTGCATCAACGTGGCAATCGCATCGGTCAGCTGAATTTCTCCACCCGCTCCCGGCGGAGTGCGCGCAAGAATCCCCATAATGTTCGCAGGAAGAACATAACGTCCGACCACAGAAAGTCGTGAGGGCGCCCGGTCAGCCGCCGGTTTCTCCACAATCCCTACCATCGGGGCACACTCACCCCGACCAGGGGCATTGCCTTCCAGCGCCACAATTCCATAGCGATCAACCAGATGAGCAGGGACCGCCTCTACCATGATTTGGGCAGCACCACTGGCATGAAAATTAGCCACCATAGTGCCTAGGTCCTCAGCCTCCCCACCACAGTCCACAAGCACATCCGGCAACAACACCGCAAAAGGTTCATCACCCACCACCGGCGCGGCACAAGCAACTGCATGCCCCAACCCCAACGCTTGATTCTGGCGTACCGATATGACACTCACGCCATCAGGCAAAATATCGCGCACTTCCGCCAGTAATTGAGCTTTTCCCTTTTCTTCCAACTGTTGCTCAAGTTCAAACTGGGTGTCGAAATAATCCTCGATGGCCGTCTTCGCCGAATGGGTTACCAGCACGATTTCCTTGATGCCCGCCCTCACGGCTTCTTTTACCACATACTCAATCGCTGGCCGGTCGACAATCGGCAGCATTTCCTTCGGAATCGACTTGGAGGCTGGCAGCATACGAGAACCAAATCCTGCCACTGGTAACACCGCTTTTTTAACCATTTTTCTCACTCTTGGAAACTTACGCTATCAACAAACAAAAGGCCTAGGGGCCTCAGACTTGTCTTACTTAAACAGTGCTTACTGGATGACACACTAGAATCGTTCGAACACGTAGGGTGGCTTGACCCGCAACGGCGCATAGCCTCCACGGTTGTCGTCAACCCCACAACTGATGTCCACACTATGCCATTTTATCGCGCCAGTTTCCGCCACACCTTCAGTACCAGAGACACTGTCGAGCTGACCTCCCGCCCCTACCCCGCCAATAGCTGGGAGCATGCCCGGCAGCTGGCCGATGCGTTTGGCTATGAGGATGTGCGGATTGCTGCCAAGGCCACCATGCCGATGGCTGTGTTACCGTTTACCCTATGCTTACCAGTGTTGAATGATCGAGCCCTTGGAATAAGTCACAATCGATGAGCGCCAAAACGCTATCGTTTCCTGAAAGGGCCGAGAGGCAGTCCCTCCGTGACCTGAAGACAAACCCAATCACTGCACCATGTCGGATTACGGCTACGCCTAATTCGACCTACGCAAACTCACGGGCCTCATACTTTTTGTATGCCGAATTAGCCTGAAGGGCGTAATCCGGCATCTTCCTTAGCCAAAAAGCCGCTTTAAACAATGGCGGCGATCAGCTGCTTCACACAGGCTTCAATATCGTTTTCAGCGGTATTCACCACCAACTCCGCCTTGGCCGGCGCTTCGTAGGGGCTATCGATACCGGTGAATTCCTTGATGATGCCCTGGCGTGCTTTCTGATACAGGCCCTTGGGATCACGTTTTTCGCACTCTTCCAACGGCGCATCCACAAACACTTCCACGAACTCGCCGTCTTCGAACAATTCACGGGCCGCATCGCGGTCAGCACGGAACGGGCTGATAAAGGCAGTGACGACGATCAGGCCCGCATCGACCATCAGCTTGGCCACTTCAGACACCCGGCGGATATTCTCGGTACGGTCTTCATCGCTCATGCCCAGGTTCTTGTTCAGACCGTGGCGCACGTTATCGCCGTCCAGCAAGTAGGTGTGCCGGCCCTGCTCGGTCAATGCCACTTCCAGCGCATTTGCCAGTGTGGACTTACCGGAACCGGACAAACCCGTCAGCCAGATACACTTAGGCGTCTGCCCGTTAACCTTGGCACGGTCCGCCTTGGTCACATTCGACTCATGCCAAACGACATGGGCTTTGGATTCGTTTGCTTTTTCCTGGTACGGAGAAGACATAAATACCTCACTTTGTTCGAAGAGCAGCGGCTAGCTACGAGCTTATAGCTGCTAGAAAAACACAACCGGGCCTTTGGCCCAGCACCATAAAATCACTTCAACTTGCGCATGATCGCGAACAACATTTTCGATAACTGATTAACCTCATCGCCCCACTTATTGCTTACTGCATCAGAGATGTAACCAATTCTTCTGCCAATGATTAACTGGGTTTTCAATTCACCAGCCGAGCCTTTAGCATAATTCAGAAACAAGGCTTTCTCCTTGTCTGAAGCCCGCTCGAACCCCTCTGCAATATTCGACGGCAAAGACAATGACGACCGGGTTATCTGATCCCTAAAACCAAAATCACGATGACCCGCAAAGTGCCGATAAATCTCAACACTCAAATCCACTGATCGACGCCAAACATCCAAATTTTCAAGACGCATCCCTGCTTCTCCACATTATTAACGCCCCATCCTTGGGAACTTTTCCTTTTACCTGATCCAATCGAGCGTAGCTCGTAGCTCGTAGCTCTCTTTAAAACCCCCAAACCATCGGAATCACCGTCAGGCTAATCACCGCCACCACCACACTCATCGGAAACCCGATTTTCAGATAATCACTGAACGTGTAGCCACCTGGGCCCATGACCATCAAGTTGGTCTGGTAACCCAGCGGGGTCATAAAGCTGGCGGAGGCGGCGAACATGACCGCGACGATAAAGGGCATGGGGCTGACGCCCAGCTGTTCCGCCACACCGATAGCAATGGGGAAAACTAATACGGCAGCGGCATTGTTGGTGATCATTTCGGTGAACACCGCTGTAAGCAGGTAAATAATCACTAGCGCCATAAAGGGCGACAAGCCGCCGTCCGGGATCACCTGTTCCACAATCCAGGCGGCCGCGCCACTGGACTCCATGGCTTTGCCCAACGCAAAAGAGGCGCCGATCACCACCAACACCGGCAAGTTCACACTCACGTTCATCCGCGAGCGGTTCACGGTGACACAACGCAACGCGATCATCAGCCCGGCTGCGAACATGGCCGCCTCCAGGGTCGAAGCCAGCCCCAACACATTCGCCATCACCATGGCCACCAACACTGCCACTGCCTGCGGCGCACGGCGAAAGTCCGGGGGCGTGGAATCCTTCAACGGGCTCACCAGCATGAAATCGCGACGATACTGATACTGCTCGACAAACTGCTGGCTGGTTTCCAGCAGCAAGGTATCCCCTACCTTCAAACACTGCTCGCCCACCTTGCCGGGCACACGCTTCCCATTACGGCTGATGCTCAAAATCGCTGCCTGGTAACGGGTCCGGAATCCGGTTTCCTTCACGGAACGGCCAATGCCGGGGAATTCCGGGCTCAGCACCACTTCCACAAGATGGCGCTGGTGGTTATTCAGGCCCAGCTTGTGCGCACCACCATGGGCGGCCTGCAAGCCATTAATGCGTTGCAGCTCCCGCGCGCACTCCGGCACCCCGACAAACGCCAGTAGATCGCCTTCCTGTAGCGTCATTTCCGGGCCAACCGCCGTAAACAGGCGTTCATCGCGCTGAATATCGGTCAAAAAGCCATAGGTTAGGTTACGCAGCCCCCCATCCTGGATAGTACGGCCGGCCAACGGGCTGCCTTTCGCCACCAGCATCTCAACGTGGTATTCACGGGCATCTTCCCACTGGGACGCCATACTGGCCCGGTTCGGCAACAAAAAGCGACTGATTAGCAACATGAATGCCGCACCACCCAGCAGTACCGGCACGCCCACCCAGGCCACATCGAAAATACCAAACGCCGGCAGGCCTTTTTCCTGCACCAATCCATCCACCACCAGGTTGGTGCTGGTACCAATCAAGGTACAGGTACCGCCGAGAATCGCCGCATAACTCAATGGCAGCAGCAGCTTGGAAGCAGACAGCCGCAACCGTTGCGCCCATTCCTGCACCGCAGGAATCATCATCGCCACAACGGTGGTGTTATTGAGAAACGCACTAAGAATGGAAGCCGGTGCGATCAAGCGAAACTGGCTGGAAAGTACGGACTTGGGCTGACCTAACAACCGGTGCGCCACCCAGTAAATCGCCCCGGTATCCCGCAAAGCCGCCGCCACCACGTACAGCGCGGCAATAGTCATCAGGCCCGGGTTGGCAAAGCCGGACAGCGCTTCACCCGGGGAAATAATGCCCGTGACCAAGACCATTACCAGCGCCGCCATCATGGTCATATCCGCAGGCACACGGTTACTCACCAGCGCCCCCAGCACAGCCAACACAATCAGCAGTGTTATCAGTATGTCCACGGTCATTCGGTCAACCACACAAGCCAAGACACCACGTGACAAATCCCGCAGCAAAAGGGCATTTTACAGGGCAAAGGGAATATAAAAAGGAAGGGCTTAGTCAAATTTACTATAAGCAAAAACCAACACTCACAGGATAATGTCGGATTACGGCTGCGCCTAATCTGACCTACGCAACTCACCATCAAGGGGATTGCATCGCGGTGGAACCAACGCTCCCACAACGTGTAGTTTGGTAGGTCGGGTTAGCCTAAAGGCGTAACCCGACAATCAGGCAAGACTATTCTGCCATGCTCGCCGTCTTCGCCACCATAGGCGGCAATTCGCGGCTTGGGGCGCTTTGCGGCGACTCGATACTCGCCCCACCGGGCTCGTAGCCATTCACATAGCTGCGCAGCAAGGCGCGCAGGGCATCCTGGTCAGCGCGGGCCAATCCCTTGCGGAAGGCCTCCAGAGCAAAATAAACTTCATCCCATTCCAGCTTTTCTTCATGGGCCTGCATAATCATCTCGTGCTCGGTTCGCGTACTGCAGTCCCCAATCAGCAGCTCTTCATAGAGCTTCTCACCCGGACGCAGGCCGGAAAAGGCAATATCGATATCGCCGTCCGGATTATTGTCATCCCGCACGGACATACCCATCAAATGCACCATGGTGCGGGCCAAGTCCACAATCCGCACCGGCTCACCCATATCCAGCACAAACACCTCGCCGCCCTTGGCCATGGCGCCGGCCTGAATCACCAGCTGGGAAGCTTCCGGAATAGTCATGAAATAACGAATTACATCCGGATGGGTCACCGTCACCGGCCCGCCCTTCTGAATCTGATCACGGAACAGGGGCACCACGGAGCCGGAAGACCCCAGCACGTTGCCAAAACGGACCATGGAAAACACCGTTTCCGAGCCCCGCGCGGCAATGGCCTGAAGCACCAGCTCAGCAAAACGCTTGGTGGCCCCCATCACATTGGTAGGGCGCACCGCCTTGTCGGTTGACACCAAGATAAAGTGCTTCACATGGGCCGCTTCCGCGCCTAAGGCTGCTTCCAGCGTCCCCAGAATATTATTGCGCACACCCGCAGCTGGGTTCGCCTCCACAATCGGCACATGCTTATAAGCCGCAGCGTGGTACACAGTGTCTACCCGGTTTTCACGGCACAGGCGCTCCATCAGCCCACGATTCACCACCGAGCCCAACACCACCTCAATCTCGATATCTCTGCCCAAGCTAGACAGCGATGTCCGCAATTCCTTCTCAATGGCATACAGGCCAAACTCGCTTTGATCCAGCAGCACCAATCGGGAGGGATTCAGTTTGAGGATTTGACGACACAGCTCACTACCAATGGAACCCGCAGCCCCGGTCACCAAAACATGCTTGCCGCTGATACAGCGCGACAGCAGATCCGTACGGGGCGGCACCGCATCACGGCCCAGCAAGTCATCAATGGAGACTTCCTTGATTTCCTCAAGGCGCGCCTTGCCGCTGGCAATATCCGCAAACGAAGGCACCGTCTGCACATGTACATTCAGCGTTTCCAGCCAACGCACTACCGCCATGCGCGTGGCGCGGCTTTCAGAAGGCAGCGCCAAAAGCACAGTCCGGATCACACCTCGCTCAACGGCCTTTTCAAGCTTGCGGCGACTGACTACCGGCACGCCGCAAAGCAGTGTGCCCTGTTTGCCTGGCGCATCATCCACAATCATCAGCGGGTGCAACTCCGCCGTGGAAAGCAGGCCAGACACTAACTGAGCACCAGCACCGCCGGCACCAAAAACCGCCACTGACTCACTGGCAATGCGTTTGCCTAGAACGTTATAGAGAAAGCGGCGCATCATGAAACGGCTGCCGCCCAGGTAGAGCACCAACAACGCCCAGAAGATGATAAAGACAGAACGGGGCGTCGACGCCGACACCATATAGGAGGAAGCAGCCAGCACCACCACAGCAAACGTCACGCCAGCCAAAATAGACCACGCCACCTCTGCACCGAGGTAACGCACAATCGAGCGGTAAAAGCCAAAGGCGTACAAGGCAGGCAATAGCACCATGGGCCCGGCCACAAGCAACCAGAGGTCAGCAACGTCTGGCGTTGCCGAATTCAGGCGCAGCCCATAAGCCAGCCACAGCAGCAAAGGCGCCGCCAGCGCATCCGCACTCAGCATAATCAAGCGCTTAGCCGCACGAGACAGTGATACCATCTGATGCACGGGGGATACAGATACTTGTTCGTCATAACAGGTCCATCCATGCGACCACAGGGGCGACTAATACGGCAAAGTCCCTCTTAGCCATACGTCTGTGACTTTCGTCACACTAATTAGCCGGAGGAGCATTATAGGCCGTTCCTCAGGATATCCAACGGGTAAAAAGCACTAATTTAGGTGCAATCTAGTCATAAACCGTGACAATTAAGCGACAAATGGCAACCACAGTCAGTGACGCTGCCTCGTAATCGTGAATCTTTTTCAATCTGTTGCAAACGAACGCTCCGCGGCAACCCGGTAGGTCGAATTAGTCTGAAGGACGTAATCCGACACTCATTCATCCATAGACCAAGCCAAGCACAGCTATGACAGACGCACTCACTTGCCAAGTCCCTTGTCGGATTACGCCTTTCAGGCTAATTCGACCTACAAACCACACCATCTACTCGTAAGTCGTGTTTACCCAAGGGCACAGAGAGGCCGAAGGCCGTAACCCGGCATCGCCCTGACACTCAGCCGCCTGTTTGAGCAAGCACCAGCAGGCCACCAGCAGGCCCAGAAAACCTGACAACCCCCGGGCGTCCCGCAGCATGGACTGACTGAGTCCAAACCCGACAAAGGCCACCACAGTCAACACACCACACAGCGCAAACGCCTGCACCTCACTGTTCCCCGCCTTTGCGCCCTGCCGCCAATAGCGCCAGAAAAGCCATAGCGGCACCCCATACATGCCCAGCAATGACAACAACCCCAACAAACCGCGACGCGCCAGGGTATCAATCATGTCGCTATGCAACTGATCATGAAGACTCACCCCTTGTGTAAAACGACCTTCAGCGACCCACTCATCCCGGCGCACCTCAAGCCTGCCCTCGCCCCAACCAAGCAACGGCTTTGCCTTGATCAGGAGCCAACCGGCCTCCCACATTTCCAAACGTATCCCCAGCGAGGAGTCACGCTCTCCATCAACGTATTCCTCAAGATCTCCCACTCCCTGGCTGACACGATTCGATACCGACACCTGCGGCAATAGCGCGATCATCAACAGTGAAAACAACAAAAGCACAGACCAGACAGCAATGCCCTTGCGGGGCAGCATAAATGACGCAGCCCAACACAAAATCAGCGCCAATACAGGAAACACCACCCAGCCCCCTCGTGTACCGGATAACACCGACGCCAGCAGCCCCGCGAACACGCCCAATACACACAGGACCCGTTTGCAGCCCGAGTATTCATGCCCAAATAATGTACGCGGATATACGAGTAGTACCAGTGAGAGCGTCGCCAGTAGTAACGCAAGGTCCCCAAACGGGATCGGGTTCATCCCATTGTGTGCGCGCCCACCACCAAGCCAGAGAGACTCATAAGCAGCAATTCCGCCGGCCAACAGCGCGCCAAACAGCACCCCAAACCACCACGCTGAGGCTGTCGGTGGCACGCATCGCCATACCAACAAGACCAGGCCCGCGAGCAGTGGCCACATCGGCAGCCAGACACCCTGCCGCCCCTCACCCACCGGCCACTGCCCAGTACGCCAGACGTCACCTAGCCACACTGCAGAAAACAAGACAAGAACCGCCAGTATCAGGTAGTCATCAACAGAAAATGCCCCACTAAAACGCCGCCCCGAAAACAGTAAGCACAGCACTGCTGAGGCCCCAGCGATGAGGGGAAGTGCCGCATACGTAGAGTGGAACACCAGCAGAAAAGCCAGAAAAGAAAAAAGCAGAACGCTCGCCGAGAACCGGCACAATCGAATCAAACACCCACCTCATAGGTAGGTCGAATTAGTCCGAAGGACGTAATCCGACATTCATCCATCCATAGATTGAGCCAGGCATAGCCATGACCCGCAGCACTCACCTGCCAAATGCATTGTCGGATTACGCCTTTAGGCTAATTCGACCTACAAACCATGAACACAGACCAATCGCCCGTAGGTCGTGTTAGGACGAAGGCCGTAACCCGACATCCGAACTCATCACCTTGCGCAACACCTCACAGGTCTTATCAATCTCGGCCTCGGTCAATGTCGGGTGTACCAAAAACATCAACGAACTATCACCCAATGCCTTGGCCACCGACAAACGCTCTTGCGGCCCCAAGCCAAGATCTGTAAACGCTTTTTCCCGATATACCTCAGAACAAGACCCTGAAAAACACGGCACCCCTTCTGCGACAACAGTATTCATAATCCGGTCACGCACATCTGCAACCGGCTCATTAACAGCAGCCTCATCCACAAACACATAACACTTGTAACCCGCATGGCCGATGCCTTGCGGCACCACCGGCACCCGCAGCCCGGGCAACGATGCAGCAGTCTCCCAGATTGCCCGACAATTCGACTGACGCGACCTTGTCCACTCAGGCATCAGCAGCAATTGAATCCGCCCAATAGCTGACTGCATTTCTGTCAGCCGCCAGTTAGTACCCACAGACTCATGCAACCAGCGAAACCCCGGCGGGTGTTCACGCTCATAAACGGCGTCCCAACTTTTTCCATGGTCCTTGAAACTCCACATCAGGGACCACAAATCACGATCATTCACCGTAACCATGCCGCCTTCACCGCCAGTGGACATGATCTTGTCCTGACAGAACGACCAGCAGCCCACATGCCCCAGACCACCTACCGGCTTGCCCTGATAAGTCGCACCATGGGCCTGGGCACAATCTTCAATGATGAACAGATCATGCTGTTCAGCCAGCGCCATAAAGCCCTCCATGTCGCAAGGCCAGCCAGCCAGATGCACACAGACAACCGCTTTGGTCTTCGGGGTAATCACAGCGGCAACCGTTTCAGGGGTAATGTTCTGGGTATCCGGGTCCACATCCGCGAACACCGGCGTCGCACCGGCATTGATCACGGAAGTCGCAGACGCCAGAAAGGTGCGCGGCGTCACCACCACCTCATCACCTTCACTAATACCCAGCCCCTTCAGGGCCAGATCCAGCGCCAACGTGCCGTTGGCTACCGCAATGGCATACTCGGTACCGGCGAAGGCCGCAAATTCACGCTCGAATTCACGCCCCTCCTGGCCAGTCCAGTAATTCACCTTGTTAGAGAGGAGTACGCGGGACACCGCATCGGCCTCCTCCTGAGAAAAGGAAGGCCAGGGGGAGAAAGGGCCGTTAAGCATAAGAAATTGGATTCCGTTCAGTATCAAAAAATAGCCTGAAGCAGGCCATCACAGCGTTGTGATGTGTAATTGCAGCAGCCTTACCAACAATGAATAATCCGGCACATCCTGCCGAGCAGCCCGACAAGCCTGAGCCATCTGCTCACCAGAGATAGCCCACCACTCAAATGCATAGCCAGACAGTTCGGCCAGTTGGTCAATCAAAATACGTTGAGTTCTGCCATTCCCTTCCCGAAAAGCATGAACAAGATTGATTCGCCCGAGGTAATAGGCCGCGCGCTCAGCAAAGGCCCAGGCCTCAAGCGTGCGTAATAGTCCCTCATCATGCAGGTCACGGAAAATCTCATGGGCAATCGTCTCTACCATCGAGTAAGGGAGGAACAGCTTTCCTCCCTTACCAATTTCGGTACGCCGCAACTCTCCCGCCCACGGATAAACGTTGCCGAACAAGGCCGCATGGATTGCACATAAATGCGCCAAATCAAAGGAGGGGGTAATTGGAAAGGCAATCAACTGGGCATACGCCACAGCGCTAATATCTGCTTCGGCCTGGTTTAATCTAGCGGTATCCGTAATACCGAGGCTGTTAACAAGACAGGATGAACCCGGTATGAGATAAGGATCTTCATCCTGAAGATCATAATTCTGATAATCGGCGTCCATACTTCAGCCAGCGGGCTCAACCTGCCGATACTGCTCAACCAATGCATCAATCGCCACAGAAGCAGGCTCACTTCCCCGAGCCACACGCAGCATCTTTGCACGGGCATCACGGGATAGTTGAACATTCTCAATAGCCATAGACCCGACGGCCTGAGCAACCTTGAAGGCAACTGTTTGATTTTTAGAGCGTCCCATAGAGCAAGCCCCACCAAAATACCGGTTAGCTATATCATAACAGGGAAAATCCCCGATTACACAGACCGTGCAGGCGTACCCACCACCGTCAAACCATCTTGAATATCAGATACTACCGTGGCGCCGGCGCCAACAGTCACAGCACGACCAATAGCAATGCATTGCTTAACCTGGCAGCCGATGCCCAGCCATGTACCCTCACCTACCGTGACCTCACCGCCCAATGCAGCGGCCGGACAGACATGGCTGTAATCGCCAAGCACACAATCATGGTCGAGACTGGCACGGGTATTGATAATGGCACCGCGCCCAACCCTCGCATCGACATTGATCACCGAACCTGCTACCACCAACACACCCTCACCAATCTCCGCAAAGGAGCTAATCACGGCGGAAGGGTCAACCAGTGATACCAGCGGAAGGGATTTCGAAAGCACCCATTCGCACCAGGTTCTGCGATGCTGTGCATTGCCTATGGCAACAAAAAACGCATCGCAATCATGATTATCGGCATTCTCCGGGACATCCAGCACATCCCAATGACCAATCGAGTACGGCCCCTCAGCGGCGAGGCCATCAAAGAACACCACTTCCAACCAGCCACAACGTAAAGCCGTATCTGCAGCCACCTTGCCGTGCCCTCCGGCACCGATAATCCCGAGACGACGGCTCATTTCTGGCTCCCGGTAAAACGCGTCATGGTCGCCTCACCATCCTGATTGATGTCGTCCCGCTTGATCACCTTCCAGACCGTCAGAAACAGGATCTTGATATCCAGCCACAGAGTACGGTTTTCCACATACCACACATCCAGTTCGAACTTCTCTTCCCAGGACAGGGCATTGCGGCCATTCACCTGCGCCCAACCGGTAATACCAGGACGCACTTCATGACGGCGAGCCTGTCGCTCGGAGTACAGTGGCAGATATTCCATTAACAAGGGGCGCGGCCCTACCAGACTCATATCCCCCTTGAGAACATTCCACAGTTCCGGCAACTCATCCAGACTGCTGGCGCGAAGAAACTGCCCAAAGCCAGTCAACCGATCCGCATCAGGCAACAGCTCGCCATTGGCATCGCGCGCATCCGTCATGGTGCGGAACTTGGCCATCGCAAATGACCGCCCCGCCCTGCCCGGGCGGGTCTGCCGGAACAGCACAGGGCCGCCCAGCTTTATCCTGACAAGCAAAGATAAAACCACAATGACTGGTGCCAGCAGCAGCAAACCTGCCACCGCGCCAAGAATATCCATCAACCGCTTCATGTCAGCCCCATTTCCCTGAGCATCACCGCATTCACTTTGTGTACATCGTACTTGTCTTCCGCCATCTGCCGCGACCGCGACCCCATGGCCGCAACCCGATCCGGGCTCTCGATGAGCTTCATCATGGACGCTGCCAGTGCCGGTGCATCCTGAACCGGCACAAGATAACCGTTATCGCCGTTCACCACAGTCTCACGGCAACCAGGGGCATCAGTGGTAATCACCGCCCGCCCCATGGCCATGGCTTCCAGCACGGTGCGGGGCGTTCCCTCACGGTAGGAAGGCAGCACATACACGCTGCTATCAACGATAGCCGGGCGAACATCAGAAAGCTTGCCCAGGAACTCGATTGTCCCGGCAGAAATCCACGCGTCCAGCTCGGCCTGGCTAATGGCATCCGGGTTGTCATCAATCCAGCCCACCAGCCGAAACGTTACTTCCGGGAAACGCTCCTTCACCAAAGCCGCCGCCTGAGCATATTCGCGCACGCCCTTGTCCCCAAGCAAACGTGCAATCAGCAAAAATGAAGGCTTTTCAGGCAGCCCAGCCACCGTATATTCCGCCACATCCACCCCCGAGCCATTCACTACATAGGTGGGAATGGCGGGCTTGAGCAATGAGAGCGCCCGAAATAGCGCCTCATCATCAGGGTTCTGGAAGAACACAAGCCGATTACGGGAAAGCGAGAACCGGTACAACTGCTGAATCAACGTCCGCAGCACCCTCCGCAAGCCCGTGGCCTCCCCCGTAAAGGCATAGCCTAGCCCGGTAATCAGCGCAAAACGGTTCGTTACACCCGCTAGCCAAGCAGCCAGCGAGCCATAAATCACCGGCTTGATGGTATAGCCGAGCACGCAATCCGCACCGATTTTTCGCATTAGCGTTCGCAGTGCAAACAAGGCAGACAGATCCTTAACCGGATTCATACCCGTGCGCTGAAGCGGAATGTCATGAACCTGAACGCTTAGCATTTTGAGGCGTGCCGCAATATCAGAATCGGGATCAAGACCAGGGACGGCAACATGAACCTCACAACCTGCGGTCAATAGCGCTTCGATAAGAGGGCCACGGAATTTGATCAACGAATCCGGAAAACTTGCAACAAGCAAAAAGACAGACTTAGTCACCGGCGCCCCCTCTCCAAAGAAACCTGCCCTGGTTCTACCGGCACCCGTGACCTACCAATGACCGAGATCAACAGGAAGACAAGCATGGGAACAAACATCCATTTCTGCCTAAGGGCAATCCCCAAATTGGCCGTTGTCATTGCTAAAATAAGCCACGAACCGAGTGAATACGCCCACATAAAAGTACGATTTTCGTTTAAGCCGGATTTCTTTCCTCGAAACATTGAAAATCCACCAACTACGAATAAGAACAAAAGAATAATATTATCAGCGCCAGCAGCAAGAGAAAAAGCATTTCGAGCCTCAAAGATAAACGGGCGAAATAAATACGTAAACATTTTTACCGGAAGAGACATAGAAGCAATATCGACACCGCCACCACCATCCATATTGTAAGTTTGACGCTTATCTATATAGTCTGTGACCGTTTCAGCATCAACAACCTCACCAATACCCGCATAGTCCAAAGCGAATGGAACCAACACAGAGGCCACCCCTGAAGCAACAAAAACGAGAAAAAACTTCCGTAATATAGGCGTCTTACCATCTAATAAAGAAGCACTGGCAACAGCCAAAACCATAATGCCAGCCATATGCGGCCGGACGAGAAACATAACGAAAATGGAAGATGTCATCATCACGCCACGTTTAGAAAGATTAAGTGAGCTCCAAAGCGCCAACCCTACAGCCATAAAGGAAATTGCATCTTTCCCCAAAGCAGAACTCCAAAAACTAACAGAAGGCAGCAACACAAAAACCACAGCCAAGTAACGCACCCACCACACTTTTCCTGAAACAGCGTGTTTCAGACTCCCCCAAAACGCGAGCAACCCAATTTGCCCAAAAATATTAAACACTAAGAAAACACCAAGAATAGACATTCCCATCCCAGAAACTAACAACGCAGAAATAGCATCCACAGCCGCAGTGCCGACCGCAATATCACCATCCCAAAAAAGCCCACTATTAAAATACTTAATCGCATCACCGCCGGACGACAACACAAAATAAAGGTAGAATAAAGAAAAGAGGGAATGCCACACATATAAAAAAACAGACTCAATGTCTCGAATTAAAAAAAACCTTCCAAACTTTATCGTTACCACAACCCCGAAAAACAAAACGAAAAAGGCACTAATAAAGTGATAAACAGATGAAATAATTTCCAAAACCGCTCCTGAATTAAAATTCCGCATAACGACAGAGAAACGCAGAGACCGCAGGAAATTCATTATTAATAAAAATCACTCAGAACTCTCACACCTATAAACATCAAGATATTTTTCGGCCATCTCCTCTAATGAAAATTTTTCAGCCTGACTGTGAGCAGAAAAAGATATGTCGGCAACGTTATACAACCTAAAATCATCAGCACTGCTAACTATCCCATCGACCCAACAACTCACATTCCCCACATCCTTAACAAGCGTAACTGCCATATTATTCGGATCTAATACATCCCTCAAACCAGGAACATCAGATGCAACAATGCTTATTCCAGTTGACATACCTTCCACTGCAACCAAGCCAAACCCCTCCCATAAAGAGGGAATCAGCTGTATATCCGCTTCTTTTAAGTGTTCTTCAATATAATCAGACCACCCCACAAGCACCACTTTGCCTTCCACACCTTCACACTTAATAAGGTGCTCTAATTTTTTTCTTTCTGGACCCTCACCGATAATCTTATATACCTCAATAATTTCTGGAATTTTTGCAACCGCTTTAATTGCAACAGAAAAGTTCTTTTTTTCTGTAAGCGAGCCCACAGAAACAAGACGGACCCTTCGGCCCGGAACAGGAGGGCGGTGATACAAATCATATATTGGTGCGCCGTTTGTAACGGTAACAACCCTAGGAAGGAAGCGGTCACCAATCCAGTCGATCAAACTTTCTTTAACGGCCGGACTAATACAGATGATTTTTGAGTACCGACCATAAATAAACCTTTCCAATAACCTCAAAAAAGGAACCTGCCTTCTCTTATTCGTAGTATTATGCTCAGTGTAAATCAACCTTACATTATTAATTCCCAAAGAAGCCAGTGCAACATAAAAGAAAGGCCATGTGAGATGGGCATGCACTGTCAGCACATCATTAGATTCTGCACTCAGCCTAATAATCCACTTACGAATATAGAAAATGGCTAAAGGGTTTTTGGGCCCAACGCCAATAACATGCTCTCCGTTATTTTTATCTGCAGATTTTCCAGAAAAGTAAAGTGCTTTTGTTTTAACACCTTTATTTTCATACAGCTTGTGAAGCTCCCTGACAAGAAGTTCCGCCCCCCCACCACTTAAAGATGAAATTACATTCAGCACCATAAATTAATTCCAAATAAACATTAATGTTTTACATTCCGTCAGCCTCTAAAAGTCAACTCTTAACGATCAGGCCAGCGCGTTTTACAAAGAAAGATTTTAAAATAGCACCACACCTCAACCCGACAATAAGAAATATCCTTGAGGCTCGGCTATAATATTTTTTATCATAACCGTGAAATTTCGCCCTCTCCAACCAAAGCTGACAGTCGTCACTCGAAACCAACGGATCAGAGGCAGCAACCCAAGCTTGTATACAACAATACTTCCCCAATGCATAGCGAATCTGTAAAGGCTGATTTTTCGGGCAATGGCAAAGCCATTCAATCAAATTATTATAAATAACTTCAGACGAAAACAAGGTATTCTTTGCTGTCCCATTACTAATTCGATAATTTTCATGCTGCCAATAAACTCCATATCCTTTTTTTGAAACAGCCACCTCTAAACCTGCAATAAATGCTCTAACAGCTAATTCACCATCTTGATTTTTTTTGATTCTTTCATCCCATCCACCAATACGTTTAACGCTAGCTGTTTTCCATACGACACTACAGGTCGGTACACAACTCTTAAGCAGCCAATAAAATATCCACTCATAGTTGCTTAGAGATGGAGGATACCGCATTCTTCCTTCCTTCTGTTTCTCGCCATTATAGCGCCAAGGACCAAAAACCATATCAGCGCTTTCGCTTTCAGCCGACTCAACCAGCCCTGCGAGAATACCTGCCTCAACATAATCGTCAGCATCTAAAAACATCACATACTGAGTTTTAACAAAGGAAAGCCCTTTGTTTCTCGATTTGGGAGCCCCTTCATTGTTTTTGTTTTTTAAATGAACAACCCCTGTAAACCTATCAATCACTACAGACGTATTATCAAAAACGCCGTCCTCAACAATTATTATATTGCTTTCCATTACCCCTTCCTCAAGAAGAGAAGTTATCGTTCTAGAAATAAATTGTTCCGACTTATAGGACGGAATCACTACTGATAAATTAGCCAGCACCCCGTAAGAAGTGTTAACACTCATAAAAAAACCCTATTCATTCACTCACTTCGCCGAACTTGGAATCGCCTCACATTTCAAAGAGGCCCCACAATAAATCGATTTCTATATTTTAAATATCGCCCATTTGCTCAGCGTGGTCTTGAAAAAAATACGAAAAATGACAAGCTACTTCAACATCAAAACCTTACATCAGTTGGTCGAATTAGCAGCTGCAAACAGATAAGAATATACTTAGCGAAATTTCAGATCACATCAAGTTAGCTTCGCTCATAATATCGTTCAATTCCAATGAATGCATAATCATTACCACAAACAGCGCCACCTAACGCACCATATGACGACACCCATACTCTTTGCAAAGCTTTGGCCAGAAGAGAATTAGCACTAGTAGAAAGATTCGAATAAGCAAGACCATGCGGGTGAGTCATAAAAAAAAGTTCGTCCATACCAGCAGGAACCGTTTTTACTTGCTGGCCGCTTAACGTCAGCAACTTCGAATACCACAGGTCATCCGCCCTTGGCGCAATGTCGATAAATCTATCATCGTAGATATCCTGCTCACGGAACATGGCCTTTGACAGCACGGCACCGCCACCGAAAGTGACAATATAATCCTTTGAAAGAGCGGTACTTTCGGATATCAAACCCCAATGCATGTACGAGGTTTTTGCACCCAGGATCCCATATCGGATTTGCCGCACCCTGCCCGCAACAACCTTGTCTGGATAAGACTCATACTCCGACATAAGGCTAGCAAGCCAAGCCTCACCATAGAAAATGTCATCATCTGCCGTGACGATGAGATCGTCGGGACCAGCTTCACGCAGCGCAGGAATTAATTTCCGATAAGGCCCTGTATTTGGTGTCCAGCGAACTTGTATCAGATGTCGATTAGTTTCAGGCAAAGACATTACAAGCCGATTAATGATATCGTCGCCGGCAATGCCTTGGTCACTCAAATACGGCTCCCTCGATACCCAGAGATTAATTTGATCCGGGAGTCTCGACTGCATCAGCAGTGATGTTAGTGCGATGCGGCAGAGGCTTAGCCTTTCAGAGGTCGTAGTCAGATTCACCGACAGCATAATCAATAAATTCCCTATTCAATAACAACGAGGCGTTAGGCTTTAATTAATTGACGCGCCATTCCTTTTGCTCTTTTCAAGATTGCATACAAGCAAAACAAAACACGACTAGGAACAAGCAGCTGATCTCTCTTACCAAACGGAACCTCGTAACTGTCTGCAATTTCAGCAATGACTATCAACATAGAATGGCTTTTTCGATATATAGCCATATTTATATAATCACGCAGCACCATTTTTAACCGGATTTCTAATGCTGATTTAGGTATCTCAGAAAAAACCGACAGCTTTCTCGTATAAGCCAAAATACTCTTAAGTCGCTCAAGCAGCTGCGTTTCCTCAGCCTGCTTGGTCATTGCCGTATAAGAACCTGGCACATTTCTTCGATAAACACTCAAAGCGTCAGGGAAATAAAGAATTCCAGGTCTTCCAATGATCGCTTCCACAAAATAGTCACCGAACGGCAAGTCTATTGCTTCAAAGAACCAAGTCGGCATAGAAAGAAATGCCTCCGTACGAAACACATAAGAGGCGGTTGGCGAAAACTGGGACATTGATGCAACAGGCGCAGCAACCGGTAGTATCAATTCTCGATCACCATGCTCATACATCAGTGTTGCTTTTTGCCTTTCCACATCCAGCATATATGCTGGGTGAATTGACAAATCCACGTTTGGATTTCTTTCTAGGCCCTCTACCTGCAATCGTAACTTCTTGGAATCAACCCAGTAATCATCTCCTTCACAGAGAGCACAATAACGCCCCTTAATCAATTTCTTGAAATAACGAGGAGGCCTAAACCCCTGTGAATATTGATTCTCAAAATGAAAAATAGGCTTTATTATTCTTGGGAACTTGGCTGCATACCGCTCCACAATTTCTTTTGTGCCATCTGTTGACGCGTCATCGGCAATAATTATCTCAAAGGGAAACCCCGTGTCCTGACAAAGGAACCCTTTAATAGCATCTTCGATATAGTTCGCATGGTTATACGTGGCGCATAGTATGCTCACGAGCGGCGAATCAACATCACCTTCCCAACCAGCCATAATCTCTGCTTCTGGTCTTGGCTCGGGTGGCTTGGGGACGATTCCACCCACGTTTGGCTGCTGCTCTGACATAGCGACTCTACTTCCTCAATTACTTAGCGCGTTGTTGCTGTTTGGACACTTTACCCCACAGCATTACCAGCCCTTCTGCACGAATAACGGCACTACTGGCAAGATAAACACTCGCGCCCAAAAGCCCGGAGAGGGCTAGCGTGACGACCTGATGCGTTGATAACAGCTGCCCGAGCCACCAAGCTGAGGCGCCGCCTAGCATTGCAGCAGCGATGGGTTTGATCACGTCTTTGATTTGCTCAAGCAGTGAATAGTCAATTAACTTTGCTGAAAAATAGGTATTTGGTAGTAACCCAAAGAAAGAGGCGGCCACCTGCGAGGCAACAATAGCTAACACGCCATAGGGTATGGCCACGAATAGCATAGTTAGGTTCACTGCCTTCTTCACTAGTCCAACCTTGAAAACAAGATCGGAGCGGCCCTTTACGTTAAGCAAATTTATATTCAAGGCATGGAGGGGAAAGATCATTCCCACGATACACAACAGCTGGAGATAAGGCACCGCACCTTGCCACTTTTCATCGAACGCCAAGCGAATAAGAATTGGTGCTAATGAGGCCAACAGCATCATGATCGGAGCAATCAGGAACATCATCAGCTGCATGATCTGACGGTATTTGTATTTCAGTGTGGCGTTGTCGTCTTGCAAGGTTGCGAGTGCCGGAAAGGTCGCTTGCTGAACTGCACCGGTTAACTGTTGCGAAATCAAATTGCTGATTTTTTTAGCGAAAAAATAAAGCCCGGTTAGCTCTGCACTAAAAAAACGCCCGATCACCAGCACATAAGAATTTTGGTACAAAACTGACAGCAAGCCTTCCGCCAACAGGTTTCGCCCAAAAGCAAACAGCCTCAAAAATGACTCTATTGAAAACTGCCAACTAGGCCTCCAGTTTCCAGCCAGCCAAAGAATGACGGCAGACATGGCTGCTTGACTAAGCATTTGCACAACCAGGCTCCATACGCCCCAGCCTTGATACGCCGCTGTTACCGCCAAGACACCAGACACCACAGAGGCGGCCGTATTGGCCTTCATCTGGGTTTTGAAATCCATTTTTCGGCTGAGCACAGCGATTTGAACTATTTTCGCTGCGTTGATGAAAACCACCAGCCCCATCACCCGCACTACCTCAGCCAGCTCTGGCTGGCTATAAAATAGGGCAATATAGGGCGCGCTAGTGAAGATAGCGACATAGGCTGCCACGCTAAGCCCAAGATTGGTAAGAAAAACGGTGTTTAAATCGGCATCCGATACGCTCTTGCTGCGAATCAGCGCAGCGCCTAGGCCTGAATTGACAAAGGCGTTGGCTAGCTCAAACACCACCGTGGCCATGGCAATTAAACCGAAGGCATCGGGCGCCAGTATGCGCGCCAGGAATAGCAAAAAAATGGTGCTGGCTCCGCGCGTTAGAAACATGCTTGCCAGGTTCCACAACACGCCTGCACCGATTTTTTGGTTCATTGACTGCATTTAATACTGCCCTGCATTACGTTTTGTTCTCCCAAGGGAAGTCATCATAAGGAGAGTCGACCCCAAGAAATTCGACAAATTTTTGATAAGCCCCCTGCTCAGCTATGTTAATCACAAGAAGATCGCTGGGACGACCTTTGAAATACTCCATCACTTCACGATTGTAACGTTCATAATGAGCGGTCATGACGTCTTTATTGTAAGGATCTTCCTCGGTTGTGCCATGCACACGAATGACGTTGTGCATGAAGCCCGGCTGAACATATTGTGCGGCTTTCAGGTCCTCTACAGTAGGTATGCGACCCTCTTTACCAAACCTCTTGGCATGAAAGCGTGTGATGGAACGGTACCACTGCTCCGAGTTGTCCCTGACGGTGAGAATGAACTTACTGCCGGGGTAGGCTTGATCAAGCTGTTTATATGTTTCCGGGTAGCTGAAAGGAACATCCTGGAAAACTTGGGCTGACTTGCAGTACTTTATAATCGGCACAAAGTTACCGTCGAAATAATGCTCCATCGTGAGGATTTCAGCCCTGCGCTGTTGCCCTACTGGATATTGAAGAGCTTCGAAAGCAGCTTTCAGTGAAGTGGTTCCTGTTTTATTTCTTCCAACACAGAAATATTTCGTTTTGCCTTTGGATTTTTTCTTGCTTTTAAATTCAACAAGTAACATTTTTAGCTTTCGCTTTAATTTACTAAAAACAGCGTGACTCATTTTTCTTGTTCCTTAATATATGCATACACTCGCTCAGCGTCTTCTTGCGAATACTCCTCCAGCCGCCACCGATTAGTGTTAGAAAACTCAGTGTCGCCGCTGTAGGTAGGCACTTTATCAACACCATCCTGCTCAATCAGCCTGCGACTTATTTCGTTATAGTAGTGTTCTGGCCGTTGACAAAAATCTTCGTACTGGACAACGAGCTTTCGATTTTCTGGCAAGTTCGCGATCCCTAGCTCTACGGATTGGTTTATTGCAAAAATCTGCCCCGCCACTGACTCAAGTGGATCAAGGCTTGCTAGCTCCGGGTATTCTTTAATTTTGAAGGAATACCATGTGTTAATATCACCATACTGGCGCTTTCTTGCTTCTAGCGCAGATTGAATATTGAAGATTGGATCACGACGTATCCAAACAAATAAAGATTTGTCGAACTGCTCTGCCAGCCCTGGAATGTTCTGGTTCATGATCATGGCTTTCATGGCGAACGGTTTCTCAAAGATGTTCGCCAGCACGTTTAACTCGTCACGGAACCCTGCCAGGTTACCTTTCTCACGCAATTCCTCGCCGGGCAGGTAATCAAGTTCACCAAAGGGCAGAAAACGCCGCCAGAAGTACCAGAATTCGTTCGGCGCCAATGCGCCTTTGGTTTTACCGTTATCAGAACTAAAGTTGATTTCGGAATTAAAATCCAAAATTTCGTTCCGGAAATTGTATTGAGGGTCTGTTAGCAGCTGCTGGATTTTGGCACCCACCAACGGAGAGCCGAAGAAGCGAGAGAGCATGTTGGTTGGGTAGGCCGCAAGGCCGGTGTTGGCTAGCCATTGCATAAACAGTGTACTACCAGAGCGATGTGGCCCCATCAGAAAGATCTTTGAAAAACGCTCTTCCGAATCCTTTAGATAGGCCTCGTTGGCTCCAGCGAGGTTACCGTTCAGTTCTTTTAGTAGCACCTCAAGTGTGGAGACCCGTGCGTATTTTTCTGTCCGGTTTTCAGGAGCAGCCATGTATAAATACCCTTTATTTGATTGCCAACAGGCTTACAAGCCTTTCCATATCTTCTTCGGTATAGCGCTGATCACAGGGGAGAAAAAGGCCATTAGTTACCAGTTCCCACTCAAAACTTTCTTCTTCCACTCGGGTCAGCACTTCAGGCCAGTAGCTAGGAAGAAACACTCTGTTTGCAATTAGCTCTGCCCTTTTTGCTGCGCTCACATTCGGGAGAAACGGGTAACATAGCGGCGCGGTAATGTCGCCGATATCCAGACTTAGCTTGTTATATTCCCGGAGCTTTCTTTCCAGGTACTGCGCGTTACGGGTACGTGCAACCCTAGCTGCATCGTAATTAACCGACCGCAAGAGCTTCTCCGTGAGTCTGGACATGCCCTGAACAGGCAAATCGCAAATCGCTTTCTCGGCATCCTGGTACTTTTGATAAGCCGCTTCGGGACTTTCTGTGATTCTGCTAATCAAATACCCCATGCGGCTTTCAGAGGTTGTATCCCTGAACTCTGATTGCTTGATTCGTGGATCGTCCGAAAATAGAAGCCCTCCGTCGGGAAGGCCGAAGAACTTTCGGGGGGAGTAAATGGTAGCCAGCGCGTCAAACGGTTCGTCAAATAGTGCCTGAGAATTATCAATTACAGCACTGTCAGCGCCGTACTTGTCGATGACATCTTGGGCCTGTTGGCTGCACACCCCGAAGTAATTCACGAATAAAATAATGGAGCCTTCATCAACTCTCAAGTGCTCTTTTATCTCGAACCTTTCGGTGAGGTCATAAAATTTAAGCTCCACTCCTCTGCCCGACAGAATAGCGCTCATGGTGTCGCACAAATATCGGGGCAGCCATACACTACGAGCTTCTATCTGCTCCACCAAACTGGCAAATGCAGCTCTTGCCGAATTGAATTTAAGGGCTTTGGATAGCCAGAAATCATTGTTATCGGGCAGCTCAAGACCGATGTAGCCGCCCAAGGCATCACTCAACAATGACACGAATATCCCGCTCCATGTTGTCGAGCATATCCAGCATTGTTTCCTGGCTCGGATATTTCAGAATCATTGTGCCCAATGTGTCGTGGGATCCGCTGAAGACGTTTACTTGTTTTCCCGGCTGGAGCTGAACATCTTTCTCAACGATATACCCTTTGGCTCGCTCAGACAGAGACAGATCTTGGTATTGACCGTTTTCAATAGCGTGCACCATATAGCTGGACCAAAAGCCATTGACCGGTTTCATCTCAAGCCCCACACAAGGTAAACCCAAAGCTGCATCCACGGTGTACTTAATAAGATCAACACCAGTAGCGTAGCGGATTACTTCCGGTATCAGGCAGCCACCGTTTCTGGGCCCAAGCTCGAGGAAATAGAACTTTCCATCTTCCGAAAACACAAAATCAAAGTTCAATGCTCCGGTTTTCATCCCCAGCAATGTCAAAAGCCGTTGGGATTCATTATGAGCCTTGCTGAGGAGTTCGTTACTGTGGGATGTTGGGAATGTTTGCCCTATGGGAACGAGTCCATTGCAGAGTTTGTCGAAGTGTTCATCGGCCCAGCAACGGAAAACTAATTCGCCATCAAGGACAAATCCATCGCCAGCTACCTGGTAGCCTTGCCGAACGATTCTTTCTTCGACAACTACCTTTTTCTCGCGGGAGAATTTAAGAGCGTGCTGAAAAGCATCATGAAAACTCTCTGCGCTTTGAAGGTGTGTTACGCCTTTACTGCCTGAAGAATCCACAGGTTTTATAAACGCTGGAACACCAATTTCATCCAGCCAAACCTTGGCTTCCGCCTCTTCATAAAATGCCTTGGAGCGCGGTACGCTGAAGTTGTTCTTGGCGAGAAAATCTCTGAACAGATCTTTTCTAGCGAGAATTTCTACCGACTCGTAAGGGTTGCCGGGCAACCCCATTTTTTCAGCAACATAAGCGGCAGTTGGCGCGGCAGGGTCGGATGCATAGGCAACAATGCCATCGATCTCTTCTGCCTTCGCTACCTCAAGAACCGCTTCTTTGTCTGTTGTGGAAACGTTGTAGTATTCGTGGCCCAGTTTATGGCCTGGGTTGTCGGGCAGGTAATCCAAGGTGATAACGTGGTGCCCCTGCTCCAACGCGTATTTAATAGGTGGTATCTGAGTTGGGGCTCCACCCAGAAATAGAATTTTTTTCATCCCTTAATCACCTCTGTCACAACGCCTGTTATTTTTTCTAGAATTTCAGTAGGCATACTTGAGTAAATGGGCAGGCACAGTATCCGGCTGGCTATATCTTTTGATACTGGCTGGTTTACTTTGGCCTCAAGGCGCTCCACCGATTCCAGTGATGGGTAAAAATATCTTCTAGCCAGCACGCCATTGTCTTTGAGAGCGGCTACCACACGCACGGCTTGTTCTTCACTGTTAAAAACCACCGGGAAATAAGCGTAGTTGTAGCTAAGCGCATGGCCTTTGGCTTGGAGTTGTACAGCGTTACCTAGTGCTTCCTGGTACCGCTGCCAAACATCTGCCCGCGCTGTCAGGTTTTCTTCCATTTCATCAAGAACACACAGCCCCATCGCCGCCTGCAATTCATTCATTTTAGCGTTGATGCCAATCTCGCCAATACTCTCAGGGCCAGTGATGCCGAAGCTAATCATTTGCTTCGCACGCTCCAGATCTTCCTTGCGTTTAAAGATAATGGCCCCGCCCTCTCCGGTATGAAATAGTTTTGTGGCGTGGAAGCTGAGGGTTGCGGCATCACCGTGCTTGAGGAGACTTTCGCCTTTATATTGGACGGCAAACGCATGGGAGGCATCGTAGATGACTTTCAGGCCATGGCGGCAGGCTATCTCATCAATGGCTTCTACATCGCAGGCATTGCCAAAAACATGCACGGGCACAATGGCTCTGGTATTTGACGTTATAGCTTGCTCAATATTCTCCGGGTTTATACACCAGGTATTCGGATCGATATCTGCAAAGACAGGTTGCACTCCATCCCATTTCAAGGAACTGGCGGTCGCGATGAAGGTGAACGGCGTGGTGATGGCTTCTTGCTGCTCGCCATGTTCGTGACCACTTGCTCCTAACGCACGGTATGCAACCTGAAGCGCCAAGGTACCGTTTGCCACCAGAAGCAAGTTCTCAACACCCAAATACTCTTCCAGACGGGCAGTAAGTTCTTGCGCCAGGGGGCCATTGTTTGTCAGCCAAGCTCGCTCATAAATACCGTCAAGGTACTTATCCAGCTTTTCACGGCTTGGCAGGTACGGTTTTACGACGGGTATCACTGTGGCCCCCTGATAATATCCAGCAGGTATTGGCCATAACCATTTTTCGAGAGGGCCTCACCCGCCGTTTGAACTTGCTCAGTGCTGAGCCAGCCATTTCGCCACGCGATTTCTTCCAGGCAGGCAATCTTGTAGCCCTGACGGCGCTCGATGGTTTCTACGAACTGCGCCGCTTCCAGCAGGCTCTCATGGGTGCCGGTATCCAGCCAGGCGAACCCTCTGCCCAGCTGCTCGACCGTGAGATCACCGCGCTCCAGGTAGGCCTGGTTTATGCTGGTAATTTCCAGCTCCCCTCGATCAGAGGGTTTCACGGACTTGGCGATTTCAATGACATCGTTGTCGTAGAAGTATAGGCCAGTCACTGCGTAATTGGATTTCGGGCTTGCCGGTTTTTCCTCTATGGAGATAGCGCGTTTATTTTCATCAAAGGCGACGACGCCAAAACGCTCCGGGTCTTTTACCTGATAACCGAAAACTGTCGCGCCGCTAGTGATAGCCGCTGCTGTCTTGAGTTTAGGGCTGAAGTTCGGGCCATAGAAAATGTTATCGCCCAGAACAAGGCACACACTGTCTTGCCCAATAAAATCTTCGCCTAAAATAAAGGCTTGGGCGAGACCATCTGGGCTTGGCTGGACCTTGTAGCTAATGGCTACCCCAAATTGCTGGCCGTCGCCCAGCAGGTGCTGGTAACTGGCCAGATCGTTCGGTGTGGTTATGATGAGTACATCCCGTATTCCTGCCAGCATCAACACAGATAACGGGTAATAAATCATTGGTTTGTCATAGATCGGCAGAAGCTGCTTCGATACGCCCATGGTTATGGGATAAAGCCGCGTGCCCGATCCGCCTGCCAGAATAATGCCTTTCATCTTTATTCTCCTGTACCCAATCGTTCGCGCCGGTAGCTGCCATCCTGCACCCGCTGGCACCATTCGCTATTGTCCAGATACCACTGAACAGTCTTGCGGATGCCGGTTTCGAAGGTTTCTCGTGGAGCCCAGCCCAGCTCTCGCTCGATCTTGCTGGCGTCGATGGCATAGCGCAGATCGTGGCCGGGGCGATCCTGTACGTGGGTAATCAGATCCCGGTACTGGCGGACGCCTTCTGGTTTCTCCGGCACCAGCTCTTCGAGCAGATCGCAGAGGGAGTGGACCACTTCGATATTCTGCTTTTCGTTATGGCCCCCAATATTGTAGGTCTCCCCTATTTTCCCTTCGGTGGCGACTTTATAGAGAGCACGGGCATGGTCTTCCACGTACAGCCAGTCACGCACCTGAGTGCCCTGACCGTAGACGGGCAACGGTTTCCCGTCCAAAGCATTGAGAATCATCAAAGGGATGAGCTTTTCCGGGAAATGAAAAGGACCGTAATTATTGGAGCAGTTGGTGATCAGCGTCGGGAAGCCATAGGTACGGCGCCAGGCGCGCACCAGATGGTCGGAGCTGGCCTTGCTGGCTGAATACGGGGAGCTGGGCGCATAGGGGGTGATTTCAGTAAACAGGTCTTCCGGGCCGTCCAGATCGCCGTACACTTCATCGGTGGAGATGTGGTGGAAGCGGAAGGCCTGCTGAGCGTTGTCGTCCAGGGTATTCCAGTATTGGCGTGCCGCTTCCAGCAAGGTGTAGGTCCCAATGATGTTGGTTTCCATGAAGGCGGCGGGGCCATCAATGGAGCGATCCACATGGCTTTCTGCCGCAAGGTGCATGATGGCATCGGGCTGGTACCGTTGTAATACCTCATCCAGGGTAGGCCTGTCGCAAATATTTACCTTTTCAAAGGCATAACGGGGGCTGTCACTGACACTGAGCAGGCTTTCCAGGTTGCCGGCGTAGGTGAGATTGTCCACATTGACGACGCTGTCGCCCGTGTTGCTGAGGATGTGACGAATGACGGCAGAGCCGATAAAGCCTGCACCGCCAGTAATCAAAATTTTCATGCGTCGCTCCCGCCTTTCAGCGTGCTTTCGTACCAAGGCATGGCTTTGCCGATGCCATCGTAAATTCTGTAGGCAGGTTCATAGCCCAGGAGTTCCTTCGCCTTGCTGATATCCGCCTGGGAGTGGCGAACGTCTCCGGTGCGGAAATCACGGTAAGCAGGATCGTTTTCATAGTTCACCCCGCACTCTTTCAGGCCTGTTTTCAGAGCATCGAACAGGATGTTAAGGGTGGTTCTGTCGCCCAAGGCCACGTTAAAGACGTGGTTTTTGGCTTCTGCCTCTGCGGTGGCGGCCAGCAGGTTGATCTGCACCACATTCTCGATGAAACAAAAATCCCGACTGGTTTCGCCATCACCATTAATGAAGACGTCCTCGCCCTGGATCATGGCAGCGGTCCATTTGGGGATCACGGCAGCGTAGGCGCCATTTGGGTCCTGACGCTTACCGAACACGTTGAAGTAGCGAAGGCCGATGGTGGTGAAACCGTAGGTGCGGGCGAACACGTCGGCATAGAGTTCGTTGACGTATTTGGTGACCGCGTAAGGGGACAGGGGCTTGCCGATCTTGTCTTCTACCTTGGGGAGCCCTGGGTGATCACCGTAGGTGGAACTGGAAGCGGCATAGGTGAAGCTGGTCACGTTTTCGTCTTTGGCAGCCACCAGCATGTTCAGGAATCCGTCGATGTTGGCTTGGTTGGTGGTGATGGGGTCTTCGATTGAGCGCGGAACAGACCCCAAGGCAGCCTGGTGAAGAACATAATGCACACCGGTTACCGCTTTATGGCAGTCATCCAAGTTGCGAATATCGCCTTCGATGAAGGTGAAGCGAGCCCATTGGTCTGCGATGACCGTTTGTTGTACTTCATCCAGATTGTGCTGGTGGCCGGTGGCAAAGTTGTCCAGGCCGATGACGGTCTGGTCGAGGCGCAGCAGGCATTCGAGCAGGTTGGAGCCAATGAACCCCGCCACGCCTGTGATAAGCCAGGTTTTGGGGTTGGCTTCGAGGTCTTGCTGTACCTGTTCGTAGCGGGTTGTCATGGTGGTTCCGTTGTTTGTTCGTTTAAACAAGCTTCTAGCAGTGAGCTACAAGCCTCAAGCTGCAAGGAAAGGCAAAAACCGGGCTTCGACTTCGGCGGTTCGCCCACCCCTTTGGGGCATTCGCCTCTCAAGCGAGGCTCCTACATTTTTTGTGGGAGCGGTGGTTCCACCGCGATTTGCCGGTTTTCTGTCATTTCGCGGTCGGACGACCGCTCCTACAAGAGAATCGCTTGCAGGCATACCCTGACGAGCAGAGAGAGCTCCTGGGGTTTTGTCTTTTACTCATAGCTCAAAGCTCACAGCTGCCTTTACAACCGTAGGTCCACCTCCTCCTTGGGGAGGATGTATTTCAGATCATAGAGGACGTGCTCTGCTTTGCCGAAGCCGCGGATGTCCGCGACGCCCATGGCTTTGAACTGGTTGTGGCCGACGGCGAGGATAATAGCGTCGTAGGCGCCCTGCTCAGGCTCTGCAATGGGGCTGATGCCGTATTCGTGTTCGGACTCTGCCGCATTGATCCAGGGGTCGTGAACATCGACTTGTATATTGTAATCCTGCAGTTCCCTGACCACATCGACCACGCGGGTGTTGCGCAGGTCCGGGCAGTTTTCCTTGAAGGTGAGGCCCATGACCAGCACCCGAGCACCGTTGACTTGGATACAGCGATTCAGCATGGCTTTAACCAGTTCGCTGGCCACGTGGCTGCCCATGCCATCGTTGATACGACGACCGGAGAGGATGATTTCCGGGTGATAGCCGATTGCCTGGGCTTTGTGGGTGAGGTAGTACGGGTCTACACCAATACAGTGCCCGCCTACCAGGCCGGGCCGGAATGGAAGGAAATTCCATTTGGTGCCTGCGGCCTGGAGCACTTCTTCCGTATCGATGCCCATGCGACTGAAGATCATGGAGAGTTCGTTGATCAGGGCGATGTTCAGGTCGCGTTGGGTATTTTCGATGACCTTGGCGGCCTCTGCCACACGGATACAGGAGGCCTTGTGGGTGCCGGCGGTGATGATGGAGCTATAGAGCTGGTCGATCAGGTTAGCGATTTCGGGAGTGGAGCCTGAAGTCACTTTGGTGATGGTGGTAACTCGGTGTTCCTTGTCGCCGGGGTTAATCCGTTCCGGGCTGTAGCCGGCGAAAAAATCCTTATTAAACGCGAGGCCGGAAACGGCTTCGAGCACCGGAACACAGTCTTCTTCAGTGGCGCCAGGGTAGACGGTGGATTCATAGATGACGATGTCGCCCTTTTTCAAGGTCTTGCCGATGGTTTCAGAGGCCTTGATCAGGGGAGTGAGATCCGGGCGTTTGTGCTCATCGATGGGGGTGGGCACGGTGACGATATACACGTTGCAGGCTTTCAGAGCTTTCGGATCGGCACTGAAGGTAAGTTGCTCTGCGCTAGCCAGCTCTGCATCGTCCACTTCCAGGGTGGTATCGTGGCCGTTATTGAGGGCATCGATGCGCGGCTGGTTGATGTCGAAGCCAACCACCGGGCGGTGTTTCCCAAATTCCACCGCTAGCGGTAATCCCACATAACCCAGGCCAACAACGGCCAGTTTGATGTTTTCCAGTTCCATTTGGTCTCTCTTTACCTGATCTTTTTGCCCGCTGCCGGTGCCAATTTGCTGTTCAGTGTTCGTCACGGCCCTTGGGGCCATTACCGGGTTCGCGCCGCCAGCGACGCTCCTACGGAAAACCATCGCTTGCAGGCAAGCTCCCACAGTGAACCTTGCTGTTTGTCTTTGTGGGAGCGGTGGTTCCACCGCGATTTCCCTAGTGTTCTGCCATTTCGCGGTCGAACTACCGCTGTTACACAACATTGCCCTTCGGGTCTCTGCCTGCGGTGTTTCGCACCTCGAGAGGTGTTATTCGCTCCGCTCACCCCTTCGGGGCCGCACTTCGTGCGTTCCTTCGCTGCGCTCTGGTCCTACGTGGCGCACCGGATGTCATTGCCCGTTGCATCCCTCGTGGATCGCGCCGCCAGCGACGCTCCTACAGCGAGGCGAGTGCTGTTTTATCTTCCCTTGCTGCTTGTAGCTTGTGGCTTGTAGCTGCCTTTCGCTTAATCTGTGCTTTTCCCGTATTCGTAGGCGTAGTAGCCGTACTCATTGGTTGCGCGGCGTTCCATGCAGTTGAGGATGGCGCCTTTGATTTCCACCTTGTTCTGGGCGAAACGGGTGAGCGCTGCGTCCACTTCCTTGACTGAGTTTACGCCGAAACGCGTAACCAGCAGGCTGCTGCCGGCCAGCTGGCCGACGATGGCGGCATCGGTGACGGCCAGGATTGGCGGGGTATCCACCAAGATCAGGTCATAGTCATCACTGAGTGAATCCACTAGCGCCTTGAACCGCTCGTGCATGAGCAGCTCAGAGGGGTTCGGCGGGGCCTTGCCGCGGGCAATAAAGTCCAGCTTATCAATGCCAGATGACTGGATGATGTCTTCCCTGCTGCTTTGACCGGAGAGATACGCCGACAAACCCGGTTGACTGTCGGACTGGAAGTAACGGTGCAGATGGCCTTTGCGCATGTCCGCATCAATCACCAGCACCCGCTGACCAGTTTGTGCCAGCACTGCGCCCAGATTGGCAGAGATAAAGGACTTGCCCACTGCCGGGCCAGGGCCAGTGATCATCAACACCTTGTTGTCGGCATCCATCGTCGCAAAGTGCAGGCTGGTGCGCAGGCTGCGCAGGGCTTCGATGGCCAGATCGTTGGGATCATCCAGGGCCAGCAGAGGTATGGACGCTGCCTCAGATTGTATTTTCCGGGTTCTTCGCTGCTTGATGTTGACCAGCTTGTTGGCTTTGACCTGTTTCTCGGACAGCGGAACCGTGGCGTAGACCGCCACCCCCTGCTCTTCCAGTTTGTCTGGAGACTCAATACCTTTATTTAGTAGTGCCCTTAGCAGGACAATACCCGCCGCCCCCATGCCACCCAACATCATGGCAATGACTGCAATCAGCGCCTTCTTCGGCTTGATGGGAGCCGGTTGCACCAGGGCCTTGTCGATGATGCGCACACTGCCCACGGTGCCCGCCTTGAGAATGCGCAGCTCCTGGGTCTTGTTGAGCAGGCCCACATAGATCTGCTGGGTGACTTGAACATCCCGAGTCAGGCGAAGGATTTCCTGCTGGGTTTCCGGGAGCTCCTTGATTTGGCTATCCAGTTTTCTTTTCTGCTCTATCAAAAATGCCTTTTGGCGAAGCAGACTCTGATAGGAAGGATGCTCCCGTGTAAAACGGGTGGCAATTTCACCCTCTTTGGCTTTCAGTTCATTGATTCTCGCCTCAATGGAAACACTTTGCTGCAGCACGGATTGGGTTTCCATACTCAAATCCACGGATTCGCTTTGCAAACGATAGGCGTTGAGTTTCTCTTCAAATTCGGTGAGCTTGTCCTTGATCTTGGGCAGCTGCTCAGCGAGGAATTCCAGGCTGTTTTCCGCTTCAGCGGAACGCCTCTCGACATTTTGCAGCAAATACACTTCGCTGATGGCATCCAACGTGGTTTTAATGCGCTCTTTGTTGGGGCCAGTCATGACCAGACTGAGCATACCAGACTCACCGACCCGTTTAATTTCCAGCGCCCCCCGGAGCTGGTTAATCGCTACCACATCCTGCTTACGAATAAGCTTTAAGGGTTCATTGCCATACTCCCATTCCCCCAGGACAAGGCGAATTCTTCCTTCTTCACTTTCCAGTGGCTGCCCGCCGGGGGCCGTTGCAACAAGATCTTCACCTAAGTAAAGCGCAGGCTGCCCCTTGAGCTCAGTGAGGAGGAATTCTCTTCCTTCCAGCTCTTCAGGAACGGAAAAGTTCACAACACTGACAAACGTTTCGCTGTCTCTGTAACCCGCAAAGAGAGGACGAGGAAGAAATGCTGGCGCAGGATCTGGCGCGGTGAAACGACCAATGTAGGGTTTGCGATCAGGAGCTACAACAATGTTCATTTTCAATTGTTCAATGACATCGCCCAGCACCATTCTGGATCGTAAAATCTCAATTTCAGCACTGGCAGATTCTTCCTTGGAAAAAACCTTGTTCAACTCAGTCAAACCAGGAACACCGCCCTTTTTTTCAATCTGCAGCAGGGTGTCGCCTTGATAGATCGGAGTGGCAAACATGCCATAGAACGCTCCCAACACCAGCGCCAAAAGCGCGGTGCCGATAATCAGCCACTTGTTGTCCAGCAGCAGGCCGAAAAAGTAGCCGAAATCTATGTCATCATCGGTGGCTTGGGGCTGCTGGTAGCGCTGTACGGTAGTGCTGTTGTCTGCCATTCGTTATTTGTCCGTTGTGGTTATAACTGTAGGTGTTCCGCTTGAGGGACGAAGGGTTTTCTCTTTTTCTCTCTATAAATGACCCTCCGGCCAACGCCTTTGGAGGTTCGTGCCTCAAGCGGCGCTCCTACAGTTTTTTTGTCCATGCCCTGGTGGCCGCTTCCATCATCGGATAGATCCGTTCGTACGCACCCCGGCCACGTTTGTAGGGATCGGGAATGTCATGTTTGCCATTCCAGTGGGTCAGCAGGAAGGTCTTACCACTGGCTTCCGGAAACTTCTGGCATAGCCGATCTTTCTGGCGACCCTCCATGACCAGGATCAGATCACTGTCGCGACACATTTCGCTGGTGAGTTTGCGGGCCACATGCTCACCACAACGGAGACCATTCTGTTCGGCCACCGCTCGGGCTGTAGGTTCCATATCCTGGCCTTCCAAGCCAACCAATCCCGCCGACGATATGGTCAAGCTGGGTTTGTGCAGCCTGAGCATCGTTTCTACTGTGGGGCTGCGACAGATGTTGCCGTCGCAAATCACAAGGATTCTCTCAAACATAGTTAATCCGCCAGTGATTCCTCAGTACGCGCCCCAAGATACAGCGCGCTTACGGAGGGCAGGATCAGGCTAAGCACTCTGTTCCATTTGGCCAATGGCGCCGCAGTAACATAAACAATATCCCGTTCCTGCAACGTAAAACTGTCCGCCAGCACCAAAGCCGCGGCATCCTTTGCGTTCAGCTGGTAAATATCAATACCATGATCCGCTGCCACCGGAGCCTTACGGAAAACGAAGACGCCGGACGCATCCGACTGGCGCTGATTCAGGCCGCCGTTCTCTGCCAAGGCTTCCGCCAGCGTTATACCATTGCGCCCCATCCGCAAAGAGGTAGCTTCACCCACCTCCCCCAGTACGAACACCTTGGCATCTGTCACCGGGTTTACGTTGATAACATCATTGGGCTGCAACAGAACATTTTGACTGGTATTGCCATATTGATAGATATCACGCAATGAAAGACGGTAGTCTTTGCCATTGCGGGTAAGAACGACGCTACTCCAATCGGCAGCCTCGGTAAGACCTCCGGCCGCACCGACCGCATCTATCAGCCGAGTCGGCACGTTTGTTACAGGAAACAGGCCCGGTTCATCGACTTCACCGGTGACATAGATTTTCTTGTGCCGAAAGGCCGCGACCGACACATCGACTTGTGGATCTTCGATGTATTTAGAGAGTCGCTGGGTAAGCATGTCTCGTATTTCCGTTACCCTTTGCCCTTTGACACTCACAATACCGACATACGGATAGAAGATAGTGCCGTCGTTGTGAACCCAGTTGCCTGATTCTGCTGAGCTGCGCAGAGATCCCGCAGGAATAGTCAGCTCGGGATGATCCCAAACGGTAATTTGCAGCACATCCCCTGGGCCGACCAAATAGTGGTAGTCCTCATCGGACAGATCAATCGCTTCTGGGACCCCCCTGTCGACAGGATGTATATCCTGTTTTTTCAAAATGGCGGTCCCAATAGAATGCACTTTCACCACATCGGGCAAGGGCTCGCCTTTGGGCGAGTCATCGTCATCAATAAACCAGCCAGGCGTGGGAGAATGGTAGGACCCGGGGACAACAGTACAGCCTGCCAACATGGCAAGCAGGCTGACAGCCAGACATTTCCCGAAATGATTCATAGATACCTGCATATGCTGTGTTACCAGTTCACGTGGCGGGTCCACTGAAGGCCGGCGGTGAACCGCTCCCGCTCTTCGTATGTCACTACGGGTTCATCCGTAGCAGAAAGTAGCCAGTTCAGGCGGCCACCCAGGAAAGGGTGGCCAATGCGCAGCTCGGCCAGGGTGATGTCTTGCTCGTCAACGGCTTGAAGAATAGCGTCACCGTCTTCGGTGATGACCGCGCGTGTCCCACCTTCTTCATTTAAGGTCGCTTGCGAAAGGCTGAGCGCGACCGCCACGTCGTGGCGGAAAAACTGCTGAATGCCGAGGGTGATGGCCTGGGCGTCGCCTTCCCAGGTGCTGGCCAAGTTGCGGCCATGGTAGCGGAAACCACTCTTATAAGTGCCATGCTCGTACATGACATTGTGGCGGCGGTCACTAAACCAGCTGCCGGCAACCGTATCGGTGGCTTCGACAAAGAAACGCTGGGAGCCCTTACCCCAGCCGGTGACCACATCGACGCCAGCCAACGATGATAATTTGGAGGGCAAGCCCCCGGCTTCGTCTTCACCCATGAACTGCCCATAGATACCGAGAGGGACATTGCCGGGATTCAGAGACAGGCGAAAATCCATACCCGCGATTTGATTACTGGGGTCTTGGCCTTCCTCTAGCCCGGATGTTTCACCATTATCGCGGCCTATCAAGGCGTTCCATAAGGCGTCGAAGTCCTGCGGGCGCCCTTCACCGCCCCATTGCGCCAGACGCGACAGGCCGATTTGCAGGGAATCCAGCGGCTTGAAGACAAAACGTGCGCCGAGCAGGCGGGCATCGGGCACGGCACGGTCTTGCTCCAGCTGACCGGCGATCAGCTGCAAATCCCAGGGGCCAATCCAGCTGAGCCAAGGGCTTTCCGGTGCCAGCGGCATTTGCCTGGACAGCCACAGGCCGGGAACCGGGCGGGCGTTGTTGGACAGGGCCAGCGAGCTTTGCCAGCCCGGCCCCCACCAGCGATCAATGGCACCAACGCCCAGCTGCCAGTTGCCGATGATGCCGGCCAGGTAGGTGTCGTCCAGGCGCACATATTGGCTGTCGCGCTCACCATCCACATAGCCAATGGTCAGCTGCCCGGCCCAGCGCTCGCCCATGCCGTAAAGTGCCACCTGGCTGCTGAATTCGTCTTCTACCTGGGTATCGAAGCTGGTGTAGAGCGGCTCCTGGTTGGCGCCACCGAGCTCAATAGAAACACCACGGGTGCTTTTCTGGGCCTGGTGGAGGGCGTTTTCGAGGAAGGCCGCGTGCTGGTTTTCGCAGCGTTTGGCCTCGGCCTCCGGGAGGCTATGGCGGGCCAGGCGATAGCTTTTCATCAGCGCGGCCCAGCTGATGGGCCAGCTCAGGGTCACACCGTCCAGGCAACCCTGGGACTGGAGCGCTTCGATATGATGGCGTGCAGACAGGTCCCCGGCAGGAACCCAGGGTGAGACGGCCTGTGCGCTGGCGGCGGACATGAAGGCAAAAGCTCCAAGACACCAACGGGCGAGCTGAGACAAAAACTGCACTTAGGACATCCTATCCATGTGTTCTGACAGCGAAGGGGCAAATCATGCTACTTTTTTTTGTCATCTATATGACAAGCAGCGGCATTTTACAGCTTTTTCCCCTAATGCGAATGGGTTTCAGCAGTAACTCTACGTAATTCATACGTATTGGTGAGGCAGGCCTTTTAATACCTAGGGTTAAGGTGAGGAAAGGCGCAGGGCTTTTGTCTGACAATCGGGGAAGAGGAGGGAAAGGGGAAGAACTTCGCGCCTGAATGTCGGATTACGCCTTTCAGGCTAATTCGACCTACTCGAAAGGCTGGGTTTTGTAGGTCGAATTTACCCGAGGGCACAGAGAGGCCGAAGGCCGTAATCCGACATTGCACTTGGCGGCCATCAGAGGCGTTGCAATGCATCGCGAATGGGCGTGTCACCAGTGATCAGGTCGAATTCCCGGTTTCGGATTTCCATTCGAGCGACTTCTGCCAGCACGTTCGCCACGTCTTCGCGGGAAATTTCCCCAAAGTCGTCCATTTTCTCTGCCAGCTTGATTTTGCCCAGCGGAGGCTCTTCGGTGAGCCGGCCGGGACGGACGATGACGTAACCCAACCCGCTATCGCGCAAGTGTTTGTCGGCGTTTCCTTTCGCTTCGAAATAGTGACGCATTTTGTCGGGACCACTGCTTGGGTCGTCTGCACGCATGGAACTGACCATGATAAAGCGGTCCGTCCCCTGCGCTTTTGCCTGATCCACCAGGGAAATGGCGCCATTCTGGTCCACGTCGACGGTTTTGTCCGGGCCCGTGTGAGGGCCAGAACCGGCAGTAAAAATAACGGTGTTTTGCCCTTTCAGGGCCTCGCTGCAATCGCCCTCCAGGTCGGCCACTACCACATCTGCGGCGCCCAGCTCCTTGAGTGACTGGGCTTGAGCTGCATCGCGCACCATGGCGGTGACGTGGATGTTGTCTGCTGCCAGATGTGAAATCAGCCGGCGACCAATTTTGCCGTTTGCGCCTGCGATAAGAACGTTCACGCGGGTCTCCTTTTCCGGTTCGGTATTAACAGGGGTTGTGATGACGTGGAGGACTTTCAAGGGTAACGGGTGTGTGTAGATCAGATTTACCCAAGGGCACAGAGAGCCTGAAAGGCGTAATCCGACATTCAACCTCTGGGACGGCAGCGACATTGAATGTCGGCTTACGGCTACGCCTAAGTCGACCTACAAAAGAACAAAATGGCGGAGTGTGCAGGCGACGGTAACGCGACTGGCGCCCAGCTTCACCTGGTGTTGCACCGGTTGATGCGATGCTCCGGGTTATGGAGAGACCTATGCGCCCAATATTGTTGATAGTGAGCCTGATTATGCTCAATGCCTGCCAGACCACGCCGACTGCCCCGATTGAGGTGGCTGACAACGTCGATCTGGACCGATTTATGGGCCAGTGGTATGTGATCGCCAACATCCCCACTTTCCCGGAAAAAGGCGCCTATAACGCCATAGAGACATACCGTCGTGTGGGCCCACAGGAGATCGCCACCACCTTTACCTTCCGTAAAGATGGCCCCGACGGTGACCTGAAGACGATGACGCCCACCGGCTTTGTCAGCGACGAAAATCCTGCCATCTGGAAGATGCGCTTTCTCTGGCCATTCAAGGCGGATTTCCGGGTGCTGTATGTGAGCGAGGATTACCAGACTACGATCATCGGTCGGCAGAAACGGGATTACTTGTGGATCATGGCGCGCAGTCCGCATATAGATGAGCAGACCTATGCGCACATGCTGGATATCGCCCAGGCGCGAGGATACTCGCTGGATAAGCTGCAGAAAGTGCCGCAGGTGTGGTGATGGCTATCGTCTGGGCTGATGTCGGATTACGCCTTTCAGGCTAATTAGACCTACCGGGAAGGGCCGCAGGTGTGGTGATTACTTTTGTAGGTCAGGTTAGCCTAAAGGCGTAACCTGACAGCCCCGGCCGGAAAGAAGCTAGCGGGCGCTAGAAGCTTTCCCCCAGCTGAATAAAGAAAACCGTATCGTCTTCCGTAAACGCCACATCCACGCCGATGTGCAGGGGCTTGTCGCGGGTGGTTTGCCAGCGCAGCCCGGTGCCGATGCTGTGGGCGGTTTCGCCATCAAAAATCTGCTTATCACCGTTATTGACCCAGCCATAGTCGTAGAACCCGACCCACACCCAGCGCGGCAAAATGGAATAGCGCCCTTCGATGCTAGCCTTCAAGGCATCGTCATCCATGTACTCCCCGCGATTGTAGCCACGCACACCCGGTGACGCCTGATTAAAGAACGGGGCCCGACCGGAGGTATTTTCCAGGGCGGCATTGGTGGCCAGCACAAAATCCGGAAGCAATTGCCGGTAGTGACTCAGGCTCAACCGGGTTTTGCCATAGTCAAAATCACTGCCCAAGGCGTCACTGAAATCGAAGTAGGTGGCGCTGAAATTGATACCTTGGGTGGGGAAATAATGGTTATCGCGGGAATCGTAGGTAAGCACCAGCCCCGCTCCACCCACGGCAATGCCTTTGCTCAGCCCCGGCAACACCGGGCGTAGCCGGTCAAATTCCATGGCCACATCACCTTCACCGTAGATCAGTGCCGGGCCCAGGAACCAGTGATCGGAATGCGGCAAACGCCATTGTGCCCGGGCAAAACCCATTGCCATGTCGATGGTGTAATCCAGCGGATTGTTAGCGAAAAAGCCCTCGCCTCCGGCACCGTAATATTTGAGTTTTAATGAACCGGTGCCGGCCGCCGCCGTTACCCGTAAGCGGTCATTAAACAAATAATCCTGATGGAAGGCGCCGACGACCCAGCTGTCCGTGTCGGTATACATCGCCCCAAGGCCACTGGTGGGATTAGGGCTACCGTTATCATCACGGGAGGGGTGCAAGTACAGGGTCGCCAGCTGCAGGCCGGTTCCCATGGTGGGGTTGGACACCGGGATCGGTGCCACGACCCAGTTGCCGGTTTCCAGGTTGGGGCCACTGGCGCCCTTCTCCACGTTGGAGACGAACGCATCGGTCTCGGTCACGGCGGCCCTGAGTGACGCAGGCAACAACAACACAACACACACTGCCGGCCAAAACAGGGGGAGCCTTGCTCTCATTTCGCCGCCGAGATCCGCATGAATGGGGTGCCGTTGAGCGTCGCAACGGGGGTTAACGGGCTTGCTCGATTAGCATCGATAACATCGTTAATACTGCTGTCGCCGGAGGACCGGACGATGCCATCCAGTGCCCTCGGCATACCGCCATCGGCAATGCGAATGGCTTGCCTCTCATCTCCGCATTGCCCGGCTTTGGCACCGCACAGGGCGCAGTAACCGTTACTGGTGTGAAAGTGCAGGTGCTTCACCTTTAGCCCCGCTCCCGTTCATTGTGCAAGGAGTCCTTGTTTATCAGATTAACGGCAAAAAGGCGCGGTGGATGTGTACAGCCATCTTGATTCACTGCGCCCGGATGGTTTGTCGGATTACGCCTTTCAGGCTAATTCGACCTACTTGAAAGGTGAGTTTAGTCGATCGAATTTACCCAAGGGCACAGAGAGGCCGAAGGCCGTAATCCGACAATAAACACAGATCAAAGCCATTTTTTCGTTACTTGCCCAGTACCTTGAAGCGCTGCTTGAGGCGAAAGCCCTGATCATCCACCAGCGTCAGGGTATGCCAGCCGGGCTCGGCGGTGAGTGCCCATTCGTGGAAATGCCCGGTCTCTCCCAGATAAGCAGAATCCAGATGCCAGTACAGCGTGGCGTCAGCCCGTTGATGGACTGCACGAAATACCGCCCGCCCCAACCGGCCATTCAGTTCCACCGGAATATAAATCGCCGTGCCAGCATGGGGGTAAATCAACGCCATGGGCGGTGTGCTATTCATGGCCCGCGCGCCCGCCAGGCAATCGTCGCGCCAGGTGGGTAGCGGCCGATAGTGCGGGTGGCGGCTCTGGTAGAACCAGGCTTGGCCCGGCGGCAGAACGAACCAGTCCTGGTGGCGCATGGCACTGACCGGTTCGCACTGGCTATGAACCCGCTGGCCGTTTTCATCCAGATGCACACGCACGTGATACGGGGTTACCGTTTCGAAGTGGCTATGCAATGGGGCCAGCCGCTCCACGGTGGGGCAGCGGCCGCCGGCCAGGTAGCCATCGTCGCTGCATACGCGCACGGTTTTCAGATCGGCCAGTGGCGGTTCTGGCCAAGCCGCCGGCCCCAGCAGGCTGAACACATCCAGCATTAGCGGCGCCGCCGTGGCGGCGCCGCCCAGGCTGGGGGCAGGTTCGCCGTTACCGTTGCCTGCCCACACGCCCACCGTGTAACGCCCGTTACTGCCGATGGCCCAGGCGTCACGCAGGCCATAGCTGGTGCCGGTCTTCCAGGCGATGGGCTGGCTGGAACTGAATAGCCGCCATTGGCGCGCGGTGCCGGGGCGCGCCACGTCACGCAGGGCATTCAGGGTCAGCCAGGCCGCCCCCGGGCTGAGCACAGGGGGCTCGGCTTCTCGCCCCGCCAGCGGCGGTTGCAGCGTCGCCACCGGGTAGGATGGCGCCTGCATGGCGCTGGCAAACAAACGCGCGTAAATGCCGGTGAGTTCATCAAGCGTGCCTTCTGCTCCGCCCAGCACCAGGGTCAGGCCATAATCTTCCGCACTGCGGAACAATGTTCCCATGCCCATACGCTGCAATTGGCTGTGAAAACGGCCGAGGCCGTATTCACGCAACATGCGCACGGCGGGAATATTCAGGGACTGACTAAGGGCCTGATGGGCCGGGACGGCGCCACGGTATTCGTGGTCGAAGTTTTCCGGGCTGAAGCCACCGTAGTTGGTGGGCAAATCGGGCACCAGGGTGTCTGGCAATAACAGGCCATCATCCAGCATTAATCCGTACAACAAGGGCTTGAGCACGCTACCCGTGGAGCGCGGCGCGCGGGCGATATCCACGGCAGCACCGTATTCGCGAGCGTCGCCGTGGGTCATGTTGCCCACATAGGCCCGGGTGGCCAGCTCGGTGTGGTCGATGACCACCACGGCCACGTTATGCACGCCCTCTCCCGCCAGCCGCTGGCCATGCTGGCGGGCCAGTTCGCGCACCCGGTGTTGCAGGTCGGCGTCCAGGGTGGTGTGGAACAAGTGTTGATCGCTGTTGGCGGTGAGTGACGTGAGCAGGTGATTGGCACTGCCGGGGAGTGGCCGCGGCGCATCGGGTAACGGTTCCAGCAAGGCCAATTTCAGGTCGGTGGCTGATAGTTCGCCCTGTTCGTGCAAATTTTCCAGCAGCGTATTGCGTTTGGTCAGCAGGCGTTCGCGGTTTCGGCCCGGGTGAATCAAGGCCGGGGCATTGGGCAGCACCGCCAGCAACGCCGCTTCCGCCCAGCTCAATGCCGCCGGTTCACGGCCGAAATACCGCCAGGCAGCGGCACGCAGCCCGACGATATTGCCGCCAAACGGGGCGCGGCTGGCGTACTGGATCAGCAAGTCGTTCTTACTGAACTGCCACTCCAGTTGCAGGGCGAGCAGCGCTTCGCGGGCTTTTTCCGGCAGCGTTCGGGGAGGATCATCACGCAGCAAGCGCGCCAACTGCATGGTGAGCGTGGAGCCACCACTGACCACCCGCCCGGCGCGGGCATTGAGCCAGGCGGCGCGAGCAATGGCCAGCGGGTCTATGCCGGGATGGGCGAAGAAACGTTTGTCTTCGTAGCTCAATAAGGCTTGGCGGTATTTGTCCGGCAGGGAGTCCACCGGCACGAAACGCCATTGTTCATCGGTGGCGATGCGGGCGCCGAGCAGGCGCTCGTTGCGATCCAGCATCAGCGTGGCGTAGGGGGTGTTCGTGAGCCGCTCTGGCAGGGGCGAGAACTGCAGTGCGGCGACGATCGGCACGGCGGTGATTAGCAGGGTCAGGAGGATGTGTCGCAGGCTCATTGTCGGGTTACGGCCTTCGGCCTAACACGACCTACCATCAGGCATGTAGGTCGAATTAGCCTGAAAGGCGTAATCCGACATTCGGCGCTCAAGTTGCTATTACTCGTTACCGGTATTGTCCGGCAACAAGGGGCTGCCTCCCCAATCAATCGGATACCGCCCACGGGCCACATCCCGGCGGAAACTGCTGTAGGGCCAATCGGCGGGTTGGAGGACGTAACCATGTTTTACCGGGTTGTAGTAGATGTAATCGGTATGGGCTTGCAGATCACTTTCATCTCGAAGGGTATGTTCCCAGAAGCGTTTTTGCCAGACGCGAGTGCTGATTTGGCAATGTTTAGTGACGGCACCTTTGATTAAACGCCAACGGGTTGAGAAATCATGATCTTCTCCCGGCAAGGTCCAGATGCAGTGGAGATGGTCCGGCAGGATAACGATGGCGTCGATGCGGAAAGGATGGCGTTTTTGTACGGTTTTAAAAGCGTGGCGTAGCGCGTTGATCGTGGTATCGGTGGTCAAAACCGGTTTGCGTTGATGGGTAACCACGGTGAAGAAATAACAACCTCCGGGGAGGTAATAGCGCCGGTAGTGCATGTGAGTCCCGTCTTTTCGGTACATGAATTGACGAGTATTGGCGCGATGAAGGAGGCAAACGAGAAGGGATGCGCGCAACCCAAGGTAAGCAATGCCCTCGCCGTGTACGTCGGATTAGCCTGCAAGGCGTAATCCGACATCGGGCATTTGCTGCGAGCGACGAGGCCGGATGTCGGGTTACGGCTACGCCTAACACGACCTACACATCGGGAAGCCCAGAAGCCCGTCGCGGCCTTTTCCCGTAGGTCGGCTTAGCCTGCAAGGCGTAAGCCGACATTGGGCATGTGCCGCGAGCGACGAGGCCGGATGTCGGGTTACGGCTACGCCTAACACGACCTACACATCGGAAGCGAGCATCAAGCCCTACTCCCGCGTCACTTCAATCCATTGGCCTTTGCTGCGGGACTGGCGGGAGCCGTCGTACATGGCTTGTACGTTCCAGGCGGGCAGGTAGAAGCGGCCGGCGAAGGAGGCGTTGAGCGCCACGCGCACGGTGAGGCTGTGTTTGCTGCCCGGTTTCAGGTCGAAGTAATGCATTACCCGGTCGTCGCGCAGATCCTGATACGTCACCCGTTCCTGATCATCCGCGCTGCCATCCAGTCGGCTGCTGTTGATCTGCCAGCCGGAGGGAAGGATCTGGGTCAGGGCCAGATTTTCCAGGGTGCGGTTACCGGTATTGGTGACGGTGACTTCGGCAACCAGATCCTGCCCCTGGGTCAGGCTGGCCGGGTTCACCGATTTACCGTCAACCAGGAAGCGCGCGGTAAGGCTGAGCCCTTCGCTGCTGACCTGTTCGTTACCCGGCGGCGGCGTGCCGGTGTTGCTCAGGGTGACGAACAGTTTGCGCTCGCTGTCGTTACGGACGCTGAAGGCTTGCGCGGATTCACTATGGCTCAGTGTCTGGCGGTAAACCGGCGAGGTGGCTGCTATTTCCTGCCAACCTTGTTTGCCTTCGCGCACAGCAAATTGATACCCCTGCTCATCGCTCTGGCTGCCCGCGTAGCGTGCCATGGCCATCAGCGACCAGGCGGTGGTCTGGGTGCTGTACCAGTTATCCGCAGATAGTTGGCTGGCGATATCTTGCGCCAGGGTCCAGGCTTCTGCGGTGTCGCCACGGGCATCGGCCACGGTGAGGCGAATAGCCTGATCGCGTAGCGAGGAGCCATAGGTGTAGCTGGCGCCATCGTATTCCAGATCGCTCGCGGCGGTGGCGGTGAGTTCCCCTGCCACATCACTCAGGCCCATTTGCTGGTAAGCCGCCGCCAGCAACCAGCGACCACTGTGGTAACTGGCACTGCGTGAGTAATCCGGCTTGGCCATCTGCAGCCGTTCGCGCAGCCGGTTCATGGCTCCAACTTGTGGTTTGCCGGCCAACGCCAGGGTGTACTGGCGATAGGCTTCCGCGCTCCACTGCCAGGGCCGGTCGCCCAGGCTTTGGCTGCGGCGAATTTGATAGCTGGTCCAATTTTCCAGCATGGCGGCAGGCACCGCGTAACCGAGCCGCTTGGCTTCCAGCAGAAAGTGGCCGGCGTAGCTGGTGCCCCAGTCGCTGGCATTGGCCAGGCCGGGCCAGTAACTAAAGCCACCATCGGCCAGCTGGAAACGCTTGAGACGCTCAATGCCTGCGGTCACGTTGTCCTGAACCTCCTGCTTTTGCTGCTCGTCCAGTTGTAGTAGCTGATTCAGGTACAACTGCGGCAGCACCGACGAAGTGGTCTGTTCGATGCAGCCGTGGGGATAGCGCAGCAGGTAGTCCAGCCGACGCTCCAGGCCCATGGCGGGCAAGGCGCTGACCACCACGGTGCTGCTGTTGGTCCCGGCCATACCGTGGGGCTGCGATTCCAGCGCCCAGATTTCACCGGCCGCCAGTACCTTACGGGTATCACGGGTGGTGGGCGGGTTCGCCGCGCGCACCGGCAGGTGCACGGTTTCCGAGGCGCGGTGTTTGCCCCCTTTCGCGGTGACGGTGATGTCGCCCGTGCCCACCTGCTCCTTGGCGGTGATTTTCAGCATGGCTATCTGATCGGACGGACCGGTAAAGGTCAGCGTGGCTTTGCCCTGCTCTACCTCGAACAGGTCCTCATCGGCGTCCACCGTCAGGGTGACTTTTTTCAGGCTGTCGTCGGTGACGAACACGGTCACCGGCAGCGACACGCTTTCCCCCGGACCCAGCACCCGCGGCAAGGTGCTCAGCACGGTGAGCGGCTGGGTGACGGTAATGTCCTGCTCGGCTTTGCCGTAGGCGCCGTTATCCCCGGCCACCACCATGGCCCGCACCTGCCCCATGTACGGCGGCAAGGTAATGTCGTGGTTGGCGGTTTCATTGGTATCCAGGGTGAACGGGCCCAGGAATTTCACCACCGGCGGGAAGCGCCGGCGCTGCTTTTCCCGACCATCGTCGGCGCCGTCGGAACCGCCCAGCGCCAGTAGCTGATCCAGTTCTGCCCCGTAGGCACCGACAACCATGTCGAACAGATCCCAGGTCAGTACGCCCAAAGCTTCGCGGCGATAAAAACTGTCGTGGGGGTCCGGGGTCTGGTAGTTGGTTAGGCCCAGCAGGCCTTCATCCACCAGCGCCAAGGTGTAAGTCATCGGTTTACCTTTCTGCTCGCTGACCTTCACGGTAAAGGTCTCTTCCGGTTTCACCTTTTCCGGGGCGCTCACTTGTGGGCTGAGACGCGTGTTCGGGTCATCCACCAGCAGCGGCACCAGGCCATAAAGGCGGATGGGCCGATCGTTGTTGCGGCCGCTGTGCGGTTGCAGCAGCGCCACGTGCACGTACACATTAGGCGCCATATTGGCGGTGATGGGGATATCCAGGGTCTGCGCTTCACCGTTGGCGGGTAACCAGTAGTGATCCAGTACCCGCGAGCCGGTTTCCAGGCTCACCAACAGGCGGCCTTTGGCCACCGCCGGCAGTTGAATATGGGCGGTGTCGCCAACGGCGTAGCGATCCTGATCCGCCGACAGCGACAAACGTGTGGCCGCATCCTGGCTGCCACTGGCTTGTTCCCAGCTCCAGCCCAGATACACGGTTTGTGCGGTGCAGTGGTCACTTTGTCGATCGCAGATGCGGATCAGATGGCGGCCCCAATCGTAGTCTTCACCGTTCAGGTTCCACTGGGCGCGGCCTTCTGCGTCGGTGGTGATCTGTGCCTCGGCCACGCGTTTGGTGTTGGGGTCACTGATGTAGTTGCTCAGATCGTCACCGGCTCGGTCCCACCACCATCGCCAATCAATCTGATAGACGCTGATATCCAAAGGCCGGCTGGCGTCGGGCTTGCCGTCGCTGTCCAGGCTGATCAAGTCGATGGCGTGCAGGCCCTCACGGGACAGTGCCCCGCCCCAGCCACTGCCTTCGGGAACACGCATGCCGACCCAATGCTTGAACGGGTACACCGGCACGCTGCGAATCTGGGTGCTGTAGTCACCGCTGTTTTCAAACACGCGCGTGGTCAGGGTGGCGCGCAACATGCCCGGGGTCTGCTCCACATTCACGGTGAGCGGCACGGTGGCGTTGCCCTTCGCATCCACATTGCCATCGAAGGCAGTGAAGGGTTCGCTGCTGAGCTTTCGGGTGGGGTCGTCGAAATGATAAGCGTCGTAACCACTGAAACGGGTGGTGCGCGCACTCACCCGCACTTTCATGTCGGCGTTCAAATTAGCGGCGGTGGCACCGTTAAGCCATTGGGTAAATAACCCAATGTCGGTGGCTTCGTTGGTGTACAGCGTCTCTGGCAGGTCCAATTCGATTTTTAATCGGTTGGGTTTGATCGCTTCCACCCGGATTGGAGTATCGAAATAACGCTGGCCCAACCGGGCCACAGCGCGCCAGTTACCAGTGGGCGCGTCTTCTTCCGTGTGTAGCGTAAAGGCATAAAAATCGCCCACGGGTTTGTCCAGCGTATAGCTTTTCACCTTGTTTCCACGGGGGTCGAACCAGTCCAGCGTCAGTGGGTGGCCCTCGGGGATGCTGTTGTCCTGGTCTTCCAGAATAAAGGTCAGGTGAATGTCATCACCCGGGCGCCACACATCCCGCTCGCCGTAGAAAAATCCTTTCAACCCATCGCGTACTTGCTGGCCACCGGTGTTGAACTGGTTAGTGGGCAGGGCCCGGTTGCGGGCCAGTTTCAGGTAACCGTTGTCCCGGTCTTTGACCGCTTCCAGGTAATAGGCGGAACCATCCAGTGTCAGGCTCGCCATGCCTTCGGCATCGGTGAGCCCCATGCCAACCTGCTGCAACTGGTAGTTGTAGGCCTTGAGCACCACGTCTTCGGCGGGGGTGTTGCTGTCCAGCTCGGTGGCCACCACCAGCAAAGTATCGTTCTGGCCACGCTTGGCGATCAGACCCAGGTTGGAAGCCAGGAACGCACGGGTGCTGCTGGCCAGGTCGTTGTACTCATAATAGCTGTCGGAACAGGGGTTCTCTTTTTCGTACCAACTCAGGTAGCCCCCATCGATGTAATAGTTCTCGTAGATATCGTTATGGCCGTCGTCTTGGCCCGGGCCTTCGTAACTGTCCGGCAATGTCGTTTTATTCTTGAGAGCACCATCAGGGCAACTGTAGCTAATGTCATCGCCATCAATAGCCAACGTTAAATGCACCAGGCCGTTGGGGTGTTTGGCCATCAACTCAGTGAGGTCCAACTGATAACGCTGCCAGCCATCGCCATTGCCCGGCAGGGTCAGGGTTTTCTGCCACAAATAACGCCCACTTCGAGAATCCATGTCGGCTTCATTCAGCTCGCTACCCTGCAGATAACGGCCTATGTTGTCATCGAATACCCGGAACGCCTGCACTTTCACCGAGCGTACACCCACGGCTTCAAACGGCACGCTGAGCTGTTTGCCATCGGGCAAAATGGTGCCATCACCCACAAAGCGCACGCCGGGCTTGTTGGTCATCAGGGTGATGGTTTTTTCCAGTTTCTCGGTCAGGCGGCCCTGGCTCGCAGAGCGCAGGCTCCCGTCGATCACCAGCTCCACGTCGTCTTCCAGGTCATCCTGCGGATAAATGCGCAGGGTGCTGCCATCCACTTCCACTCGCGGCGCGTTGCCATTCAACGTGACCAGGCCTTTCAAGTTCTGGGTGGCTTGCAGAGCTTCGGAGAAATTCACCTGAACGTGGGGTTGCGGGTAACTGACCGCCCGCACATTGGTCACCGCGAAGTTTTTCAGGGCCGGCACGGTGTAGTGGCGGATGCCGTTATTATTCACACCAAGTGACTTTGCATCCCAACGCAGCGACACATCACTGGCCTGTTGTTCGCGCGCAATCCCGGTGACGGAGAAAGCATGGCGCAGACCGGCGCTGTCATGCTGCCAGGCAATGGTCAGCGCATTGTCGTTTTGGCTGGCCGCCAGTACCGCCTCAATCTTTGCGTTATCCGCCAGATCGCGCGTTTCCAGGCTGCCGCTGAGCACCATCTCACTGCCATCGTCTGTGGGCAGCAGGGACTCCACCGTCAGGCTCAGTTGCTGGCGCAACACCTGCAGAGAGAACTCAGCAGGCGCAAACGCGTCATCCACATTGGCCAGGCCCTGGGCGTACAGCACCAGGGTCAGCGGTTCTCCGCCGGGCAACGGTTCTGATGGGCGAATTTCCAGCCGATCTTCTGCGGTGAATACCGCGGTGATAGTTCGCTCAGGCAACAGCCGGGCGACCCCGGACTGGGGTTTATCCAACTGGTCGGGAGTGGCCACCGGGTGGTTAAAGCGAACCACCAGCGGCGCGCGGGCACTGATGGTACCTGTCGGCAGGGCCGCCAAGTGAGTCTGCCAGCGCTCATCCAGAGGAGCGACATCAGGAGCATTTCGCTCTGCGGCGGTACCGCTACTCGCTTCCTCTCCCACGCGAGTGGTGTCATCCGTATCATCACAGGCTGCAACCAGCAGCACGGACCACAACATCAAGAGACGAAAAACCGACAAACCCCGACTTGGCATGACACCCTTCCCTGGCAAAATAGTTAACGTGGAAAACATACCACAGACGTGGGACATTCGTTCGGCAACAGTAGCAACTATCCAGCCGCGCCCCGACATTCTGCGTTGGCAGCTGACGGCAAGGCTGGAATGTCGGGTTACGGCTGCGCCTAACTCGACCTACGAAAGCTGGGGAAGCTGGGTGCAACAGGCCCTGGCCGACGCACAACGCCAGCACCGGTAACTGGCCAGTGCCTTGGCACAAAATAGAACAATGACTCACCCCAAAACCGCCTGTTTCCGCTCAGTGGCAAGCCCATTATTTTGCTAATAGCGGACTGCAAACCCAGCTAAACCGGGCGCTCAAGCTGCACGTCTCGCTCTGGCAGGAACGCCTGCGGCAATGCAATCTGATGCCTGGTGGCGGGCAAAAGCTGGACGATGGTGCAAATATTGACCTAGAAGGCTAAACAAAAAGTCTACAAAGCGAATGCTTGCGAGAACAGTTGTCCACATAATTCGGGGCGTCGGTGAGTCCCATTCACCGGCCGCGGAGTTTTCTCCGTGATAGCTCTCCCGAGCCAAAACTATTCACGGCGCCTTTTGGCGCCGTTTTTTTTTGCCGCTCTGCGGCCGCGACACGCTTTCCATAAAACCGCTGTAGGCGTACCTCTTGAGGTACGAACCCCAAAACCGGTCAGTCCGGTGGGTCGAATTAGCCTGAAAGGCGTAATCCGACATTGACCGTTTACCCCTACCAACAAAGCCATATGTCGGGTTACGGCTACGCCTAACACGACCTACAGACTCTTGAGGTACGAACCCCAAAACCGGTCAGCCCGGTAGGTCGAATTAGCCTGAAAGGCGTAATCCGACATCGACCGTTTACCCCTACCAACAAAGCCAGATTCGGGTTACGGCTACGCCTAACACGACCTACAAACTCTTGAGGTACGAACCCAAAACCGGTCAGCCCGGTAGGTCGAATTAGCCTGAAAGGCGTAATCCGACATCGACCGTTTACCCCTACCAACAAAGCCAGATGTCGGGTTACGGCTACGCCTAACACGACCTACAAACTCTTGAGGTACGAACCCCAAAACCGGTCAGCCCGGTAGGTCGAATTAGCCTGAAAGGCGTAATCCGACATTGACCGTTTACCGCTACCAACAAAGCCAGATGTCGGGTTACGGCTGCGCCTAACACGACCTACAAACTCTTGAGGTACGAACCCCAAAACCGGTCAGCCCGGTAGGTCGAATTAGCCTGAAAGGCGTAATCCGACATTGACCGTTTACCCCTACCAACAAGGCCAGGTGTCGGGTTACGGCTACGCCTAACACGACCTACAGACATGGAATTTAGCCAAGGGCATATCCCGCTAATCAGTTAAGCATAAAGGTGGAATATTCCAGCTCTGCCATTTTGCGGCTGACCAGCCACAGGCCCAGCAGCACACACACCGCCAACGCCAGCAGGAAGCCAAAACCGAAGAACTGGGGCCCCAAGTACAGGCTGATGCCGGTAAAGATCACGTTGAGCACAAAGAACAGCCCCGTTAGCAAGACCAGCATGCGACGCTGATCCAGGTAACAGAACACGTTGATGATGGCGAGGAACACCACCTGCAGGGCCGTCGCAACCAACTGCACTTTGAGCAATGGCAAGTACAGTTCTGAAATCCCCAGGGCGTTAAAGATCTGCGCGCCCGCTACCATGATCACCAGCGCCGAGATCGCCTGAATCTTGAGAATCTGGAAGATGCCCTGACGAATGACAAAGACCATCTGGTTACGCATGTCTTCGATGTACGAGAGCGAGCCCCCTTCACGAACGGCGTCATAGAAATTGGAATAATATTCGACGAAATCCGTTTCCATACGCACCAGAAACACGGCCATGCCGGGGATCAGCGACAGATAGGACAGAAATACCGGAATATCGTAGATCAGCGACGCCCGCAGCGGCCCAATCACATCGCTACCGGTACCGTCGTAAAACCAAAACATGGCTTTGTCGGCCCATACCCCGGCGTTATAGAAAAAACCCACCAGCATCAGGCTGGGATACAGGTATTTTTTGCCGAACATATCAAACGAGACGATGCTCTCGGCCGGGTAGCCCCGCACAATCAGTACCAGCATGCCCGCCAGCAGTGTGACTTGCCCAAGAAGAAAGCCCAACAACAGACCATCCAGGTCCAGAAACCGCAACATCAGGGCTCCCATCACTGTGATGGTGTAGCCCAGCGCGTAGAGCAGCAAAATCGCCTTGTACTGCTTCATACCAGACAGAAAAACCGTGGCAATCCAGATGTTACTCAGCACCACAAAACAGGCAATCAGCAGCACCCGGAACAGCACACTCTGCCCAGGAAACAGGAACATGGCCGCCGGTAACGCCAGTACACCGGCGATAATCGTCACCAGTACAGTGACGCCACCAAAGTTGGGCAAGATCAGATCTTCACGATTTTCAAACGAGCGGTCCGCACAGAAGCGGGTAAACGCCAGTTGCACGATGCCGGTCAGGATCAGGCTGATGGCAATCAGATAGGTCACCGTCACCTGGAACTGTGTGACCGAGGCATCCGGCACCACCATACCCAGGCTGAAAATACCGATAATCAGAATACCGATAATCGATAACACCCAGGGGCCGGAACTGATTACACCGGCATAGGCATAGGCCCGGATCAGACCAAGCAGGGTGTCCTTGCGCAGTAATCGACGCAGTTCAAAACCAATGCCGGCCATTAGTGGCTTCCCTCCCGGTATCGGTCGGTGCTTTCTTGCTGGCTGCCTGTAGCCGTGTCACTCACCAGCGATTGATACAAGTCGCGGTACGCGCCAAACATCATTTCCTGGGTGTACAGGTTCTCCACACGTCGAATGCCCGCCTGCTGCGCCTGCAGCCAGGCGTCCTTGTCTTTCAATAGCGCGGCCACGGCATTGCCCAACGCTTCCGGATCGGCAATACCCACCACTTCACCGGCTTTTCCATAGGCCTGATCATCTTCACCCAGGCCTTCAATCAACTGACGGCAGGAGCCCACATCGGTAGAAACCGCCGGCACACCAGCAGCAAAGCCCTCCAGCAACACCAACGGTAACGCCTCACTGATGGAGCTGAGCACGATCACGCCGACTTTCGGTAACAACTCATCAATTTTCTGGAAACCCAGAAACTTCACATTTTTTTCCAGCCCCAGGCTGGCCACCAGGCCGTGGCATTCCTTGGCGTATTCCTTGTCCTCGTCTTCCGGGCCGGCGATCCAGCCTTCGGCTTCCGGCAATACGTTGACCAAGGTGCGCATGGCGCGCAGGAAGGTTTTCACATCCTTGATGGGCACCACCCGGCCAATCAGGCAGGCCACCGGCGGAATCGCCTCACCGCGGGCAGCGCGGACTTTTTGCATCCGTGGCAGGTCGATGCCATTGGGAATATTCAGGGTGCGGTCCGGCGGCGCGCCATCTTCCATCTGCCGTTCGCGGTTGCGCTCGTAGAGCGCCACGATGCGGTCCGACGCCTGATAGCACTCACGGCCCAGCTCGGTGAAAAAATTCACCCATTTCTCGCGGAAATACGCCATTTCAGAATTGTTTTTTTCCACCAGGCCACGGTTATCGCTGATCCATTCGCTCTGGAACAGGTCGATCTTGCGCTCCTTGGTATAAATACCATGCTCGGACAGCAGCAACGGCTTGCCGGTACGGCGCTTGAGCATGGCACCGAGAAAACCCGCATAGCCGGTGGAGATGGTGTGATACATCTTTGCCGGCAGCAGATTGTCGGCAATATCATTAAGCACCCAGATGGGCGAATGCATGATGCGAATGGTCCAGAAATAATCCACAAAGGACGGATCCCGGCTGAAGTCGCGATACGCTTCAGCGATGTAATCCCAGCTGGCCCGGCTGTGCAGGAAGGACTGTTCGGAATAATCCTCACCTTCCCCCAGATGGGTAACGATGCGGCTAAACAACTCGCTACGTTCTCTGGAGTGAATGCCTTCTTTCACCATTTCATGGAAACGGCGCAGGTCGGCATAGGCCTTGCGATTGCCCTTTAAGGAACGTTTTTGCTCCCCACGCTGAAAGTTGTGCAGGTAATGCACCTCCAGGTGCACCACGTTATCCGGCAGCTCGTACTTCATCTCGCCGTAGTCTTCCGGGCGACTACCCACAAAACAGCAGGCAAAGGTATATTCGGGAAAACCCCGAATGATCTGGTTTACCCAACTGGACACGCCGCCACTCACATAGGGGAAAGTGCCTTCCAGTAATAAACAGATATCGGCGCTATCCGCCCGTGGCAGGCTCATAGGCCCTCCAGAATTCAACGGATTTATTGAGTTGGGTGAACTGGCTGTCATCGGTAATTTCGCGCATCAACAGCCGCACCAACGGTATTTGCCGGCGCTGCAGGGCAATCTCGGCAAGCCAGGGGTTCACTTTCGCTGCAGACAACCCCAGGCGACGGGCAAAGGTCATGGATTGGTGTGCTTCTCCCATTTCTCCCTGAGTTAGCTGAATGCGACCGCGCAACAACCACAAACCCGCATCTTCCGGCGCTTCCATCAAGCCCATATCGGCATAGAATGCCGCCCGTTCCAAGGTCAGGGTACGGATATCCCCGCGTACCAGATCCTGATAGTTGAGCTCCCAATACAGTTCGGACAGGCGACGGGCCAAACGGTAACGGCGCGATTCCTTGGCCCGCTCCAACAAGTGCAAGGCCCGTTCGATACCCCGGGTGATTTCCTTTTCTTTCTGATCGAGAATCCCGTAAGCCAGCAGCCGCAAGTCTTCAAAGGAATCGCCCAACGTATGGCGCAACAGGTTGCCGGTTACCTTGGCGGGCATATCCTTGAGCACCAGCATCCCCTGCACTCGCAAGGCATTAGGCGCCTTTGACGTGGTCAGCAGGCTTTTCAGGTCGATTTGTCGAAAGCCGGCCGTGCTGTTGACCTGGACCGGGGTAAAATAAGGCTGATCCACCAGCCCGAAAGGCTTGTCTCGAAACAACGCCGGCAGCCAGATACCCAAGGCGACCCCACCCAGAATGGTGATTAGCCCCACCGCCGGAATAAAAAACGCAAAGGAAAAAATCAGCACCCAGGAAAGAATTTTTGGTGTTCTGAAACGTGGCGGCAACAGCCCCCAGGCCACAACAGACAACAGCGCCGACGCTAGCCCGTGAGAGAGCAGATACAGCACGAACAGGGACAGGTCTGCCTGTCTGCTCAACAGCAACAGCAGGGAGGCGATCTCCGCACTGATCGCATAGATAAGCAGCTTGAGGCTAGACACTCGACGCCTCCAGAAGCTCGGCCACCTGCTCCATCCCTTCACGTTGATCCAGGTGACGATAATAAAACTGCACCCCGGCTTGACGCAGGCTCATGAATGCATACTCCTCTGCCAGCCATTTCTCGGTGCGCAGTACAAAGCCTTCCAGGCTGGATTCCCCGGTCATCGGCATCATGATCATCAACACGTTATCGTTGACCCACCAGGCCAAATCCAGGCTGCGCAAGCCGCGGGCCAGCGCGTCCAGAATCAGGCCTGCCTGCTCACTGTCGTCAGCGACAAACAGCGTCAGCGATGTGTCCACCCGGCCACCCTCTCGCAAGCGCACCAGTGCCGCCAGTTCACTGGCGATCCGGAACGGCATGGTCGGCCAACGATCCAGCATGTCATCGACTTCATCGCCGGCGTGCACCACGTCCGCATAGAAGTTGAGCAGCACGGACAGCAATTGCAGGTTTTCATAATTGATGGACAGAAACGGCAAGCGTTCAATCACCATCACCCCGATGAGCGCGCCGCCGCTGTTGATGATCGGTGCCGCAACCAGGTATTGGCCGTGGTAATTACTGTCATGGTCGTGTTGCTGGATATGGGCCAGCAGCTGGTTCTCCAGTGCATGCTGGAGCAAAGCATTGTTGCGCTCCAGTGGACGCATTTCACCCAGTTGGGCAGCGGGCTCATCGTCTATTTGGCCATCCACCACCCGATAAAGCGCGGCACGCTGCAGCTGGCAATATTCGGCCAACATGTGAATCAGATCATCCGCCGCCGGAAGACGCACCTTGTCACTTTCATCCAGAGTCAGATCACGTAACCGCACCAACGCATCGCGCACGGTATACGGCTTGATCAGCAGGTTCTCTTCCAACCGGTCATGGGAGAGGCGCAGCAGCACATAGCGCTGCGTCAGGTTCTGCAAGCGCTCCAGTGCATAACTGGCCGCACTCTCCGCCCGCATCAACTTCACGCGCCACATATCTGCGAACTCGCCGCAGACAAGAATAATCACGAAACCACCGAGCATGGTGGCCTCAGGAAAGCTCAGCCCGGCATAAAAACCGAAAAACTTGAGAGCAAACCAGCTGCCCACCAGGCACAGCATGCCGAACACGCCAAGCAAACTGCCATAACGCAGCGCCAGCAATATAGGCACCAGCAACACCCACCGGAACGTACCGACAAGGGTCAACGGATCCTCATGACGCAACCAAAGGCCGATACCTACAGCCAGGGCCATCAGGATTACTGATTCGCACATCGACCACAGCACCCTTGGCTGGGGCATAAATAGCGGCGCCAGCTTGCCGTTGCTGATCCGCTCAAGCATTACTGCACCACCGGGGCGAGCAATTTGTCGATGACCTTCTGTCCGGTTTCACTCAGTGAGTCACGCGCCCAGCCCGCCCGGGAACCGGTGCCACTGTAAACAATGCGGCCTTCCGGCAATTCGCGGATTTCAATCATGACACCCACCGCGGGCTCACCATCGACACCGGTTTTATAGCGCCACTCGTGAACCACTCCGCTGACCACATATTGGGCTGATTGTGACGCAACCCACTGGTTCATTTTCTTGCGATTGGCCGCCGAGGTGCCTTCAAACAACACCCCTTCGTTATCGCTTTCCGGGTAGCGAGTTACGGTGTCCACGCCATGGCGGTACAGCACGGATTCCACAATCGCCGCCGCTCGCAAACCCGCCTGGGGGGTCGCGGTACGGTTAACCATCGGCAGAACCAGCCAGTTGCCCTCGCCGGACAATTCCACATCCTGGCTGCTGCGAACATGGGTACACCCGGCCAGCACGGTGGCTAACAGCAAGGATCCCAGTAGCGGAATGCTCAGTCTCATTGGATTCACTCCTAGTAATAAACTCTATATTGCAGCCCGAAGCGGTAGCTGTCTTCACCACTACCCCCACTATTGAGCTGTTGTTCTGCATACAGCTTCCATTCATCCCGGCCGATCAGCGGCCCCTCCACCCCGAAGCGGCCGGTAAAACCCGCCCCCGAGAGGCTGTTATGGCTGTAACCGATTTCTGCCCAACCCTGTAAACGGTGCGGGCGAATATGCACATCCGGCTGGCCCAGCAAGAGCACCACTTCTGACTCGTGGTAATCCTCCGGGAGTGGCAAGGTCTGTGCACCGGGCGGCAGCAAGGCACGCACTTCCGCCATACTGTCTTCACCGGCAGTAAAGTCCGCCTGGGTATGCCTCACCCGTACCCCGGGAGAGAAGCGTGACAACCAGGGACGCCACGTGCTCTGAGCATTGATAATGCTACCGCTACCCAGATCACTATCATTGAGATCCTGATAATCATAGTTAGCCCAATCCACACTGCTTTGCCAGGTCGAGGATGGCGTCCAGTTCAGCAGCCACTGGCTGCCCGTGCGCGACGCACCGAGAATCAGCAGGGACGACTCATCCGCCGGCATCCGCCATTGGTAATTCAGGCTACCGGACCAGTATCGGGTCCAGTTGGCGCCCAGTTCCAGGTCCGCCATGGTTTCGCTGTTGCCCAACAGGTCACGCTGGCCCAGCTCCAGGCGGCTACGGAACCGTTCGCGCTGGTAAGCCAACGCCATCGACAGGCGCTGCTCGTCATCACTAATCTGCAGCAGTTCATCATCATTGCTGCTGAAATTGCGCTGACGGGCCTCCACCGACAATTGGGTAAAGTCACTGAGCGGCTGGTACTGCACAAACTGCAGGTCCTGAATATCCAGCGCCCCCAGACGGCGCTGCTCAATATGGACCTGTGAGGAACGGGCCGTGGGCAACAGCAGACTTTCCTGCAAGTTATTGCTGCCGGCCAGTTCCGGTGACCCAGACTGGATGGCCATAAAAGTATTGGCGGCGCGACGCGGCTCATCCAAGCGCACCTGAGCTTCCAGCTGCTCGGACAACGTAAGCTGGCCCTGATACTGCTCACGGATCTGCGCCACCGCGTCCAGGTCATCCTGCACCAATGCAAAAGCCAGTGCCGAACCGGCTTTGAGCGCCCCTTCCGCCTGCTGTTTACGCAAATACCAGCTCTGGGCCAGTAAAGGCTCTGACTGCCCGATCGCCCATTGCGCCAACCACTCGGCCCGGGCCACCGGGTCACTGTCCATGCCTTGGGTTTGCGCACGGGCCAGCTTCAGCGACGTATCGCCATCGTCAAATAGCAGACTCAGCGTCAATTGCATATCCCGGTAAATGGCCTGCTTTTGCGGCTCGACCGTCAAGGGCAATTGCTCCTTCAGGTGCCGCAGCACCGGCCAGGCCTGACCGTTGCGGCCGGTGGCAATCAACGCCTGGGCGTAATACCACTGGCGTTCCCAGTTCTGGCGGGCGGTTTTCAACAATTCGGTTTCATAGCGCAGCGCCTGCTGCGCATTACCCAGCGCCATATGCGACGCCGACAGCACTTCCCAGTAGCGCCGATCCGAACGGGTTGCGCCTTCCCAGGTAACCAAAGCCTGTCGCAGCTCCCGGTCCTGGCCGGTGGCGATCAGCAGCCACATCCAGCTAATCCGGGTTTCCCGATCAGTGCCATTCAAGGCCAGCGCTTTCTGCAACCAGCGCTGCGCGGCTTGCGGGTCGCCGCGACGCAATTGCAGGTTGGCATAGAAACGCAGAAATTCCGGATTCTGTATCAGGGTTTGCCATTGCTCGTCACTCAAGCCCGCCAGGAAGGCGTCAATGGCCTGATCATCACGGCGAGATTCCAGCTGGTACAACGCCCCCAGAGCAAATTGCGGATTACGGTTTTTCTGCCAGGCCCGGTCCATCAGTGACGCCACGCGATCCGGGCGGTAATAACGGGCTAGCGTGATGTAATGGTACAAATCGGTAATCTGATCGTCGTTGTGGTCCACCAGCTGCTGGTAACGGTCCAGGGCCAGGTCCCACTCACTCAACTCTCCGGCCATCACCGCGATGCGGCGGGACAACGCCGGCGAATATGGCAAACCACTGGCGTCGCGGTTCAGATCCTGCAGGGCTTTCTCGCGCTGGCCATCCAACCAGAACAGGTCCGCCGCCTGGGCGGCCATGGCTTCTTCCGGACCAAAGCGGTCCATGTACTCGCGGGAATAACGCGCGGCCCGCACATCGTCGCCCTGGTTCAAGGCGAGCCGCTGCATTTCTCGCAATGCCGCTTTACTGGGGTAACGCCGGCGCCAGTCTGCGAAGAAACGCAGGCCCTCATCCGGCTGGCCTAACAGCTCATACTGCTCACTGATGGTGGCAATAATATCCGCATCGTAGGGGGATGCGCTCAACAGCGCTTTGTTGGCGCGCAGCGCCAGGCGATTGCTGTAGGTCAGCGGCGCCAACACCAGAACCTGCTTCCAGGCTTCCGTATCATTACTGCGCAGGGCCACCTGTCGCCAGGCTTTCAGGGACGTTTCCGGATCGCCCTGCCAGCGAGAGACCTGTGCCAGGCGACGCCACCAGCGTTCATCATCCGGGCGCCAGTAAAGCGCGTTTTCTGCCACCTGGCGGGCGCGAATCAAATTACCCGAGCCTACGAACACTTGATAGCTACGGTCGTAGTATCGCTCTACATAGGGTGACGGCGTATCCGCATGGGCGAGCGGCACCGCAGACAGCGCGAGCGAGAAAATGGCTATATGGAGCCATCGTCGCATTAGTGGACGGCAGCTCATCGGCTTCCCTCCAGTGCCGGCAGGTCCAGCAACAACACCGCATAGTGCTCGGCCAGGGGCATGTTGCCGCCGGCCTGCGCCAGGGCCATCAAGCGGTACAACACGTCCTTATCGTTATAGAAGGCGCGCTCGCGGTTCTGAGCCAGACGCAATGCCTTACGATGCAGGCTACCTGATTGCAGTGCATTGAGTGCAGCGAGGAAATAGCGTTTACGCACCGTGTAGTTTCCACGCGAATCCATAGCCGCAATGTACGCATCCGCAGATTCAGAATAACGCCCATGAGCAAGCAACACTTTCGCCGCTTTTACGTGCCACTGGCTGGGGTTAGCCGCACTGTTTGCCAACCGGCGATACGCTTGCACCGCCAGGTCCACGCTGCCCATAGCCAACGCCATTTCGGCGAAACGAATACGTTCTTCACTGTTCAGGGCGGCCCAGTCAATCGCCCGTAAACGGGTCAGGGTTTCATGCTCAAGCATGGTGCCGCCGCGATTATCCGGCTCAATGGCCATCAAACGGGTAAAATCCCGGCGCAATTCCAGCCAGGCAATCTGGGTGTCATAGCGACCATTGCTGTCGCGGGTTACCACGCTCAGCTGTTCATCCGCGGCCACAAAGTTACCTTGCAGAATCAGTTCCCGCGCCATCAACAGACGCAGCTCGTAATCATCCGGCTTGGCTTTCAGCCAGGCTTGCATATAACTGAACGTCACCGCGTCCAGCCGCGCGCTGCGCAGTGACGAGGACAGATCCCGCGGGAATACCATCCAGCAGACCACGCCGATGAGAATCAGAAAGGCAAATAATTCCGGTAGACCGACAACCCGCAACCGTTCAGTGCGGACATTGTAGCCGTAGCTCGTTGAGCTCACGCGCCGCACTCCTGTAGTGATATAGCCGGCCTTCCCTGCCGACGGGTTTCAGTGTTTGTCCCTGATGAGACAGCGTACACCCGCGAGCATTGCCCAAGGTAAACTCCAGCGGCGCCATGGCCGCCAGGGAAAAACGCAGCCGGCGCCCATCGCGGGAAAAAGCCGTCAGCCGGCCATTCGCCTGCTGCAAATAGGGCACCCGGTTGTCCTTATCGCTGGATGCCTGGCCTCGCCAATGGGCGCCAGCACCGCTCAAATGCACATAGCGCCCCGGTTTGTCATCGCGGTATCCAGCGACACCGGTACTGTCTGGTAACGCAGGAAAGGCCAACTCGTCCGGCAAACGTAACGTACGTAGCTGGCCATTGCCCTGAATCCACCATTGATCGCCCCGGCGGGCAATCACCATGTCATTGAAGTCCAGCACCTTGCGGCTATAGTCCGACGCAAACAGCGGGAAATACGGCTGATCACTGGCCCACTGATATACCCGCCGCAATGATTCCAGTGACGCATTCTTGCTGGCGATATAGGTGTGGTAGTAAATATCCACGGGCTTGAAGCGATGAGGGCTTTCGGTCAGCTTGAAGGTTTCGATGACTCGCTCAAAACCATAGAAAGGGCCGGTCCATTCATTGGTATAGATATTTTCATTCTGGTTCGGCGCGTAGACCTGGTATTCATCCCCTTTCGGGATACCAATGCCCTTCACCAGTGTCCAGGTGGGCGCACTGTTGGTAATGGTCGTATCGCTACCGTTCATGTTCAACAGGCCGCCTTCGCGGGCCGCTTTCAGCGCTTCGGGCGTAGGAATGGTGTCACCGCTCCACAGCACCATGCGGGTCTTCTTGCCCGGCGGCAACAGCTCGCGCTCAATATAGTTTGCCGAGCCCACCACTTCCCGCACCGGGTCCATGCGGTAATCCGGTATCGGCAACCGCAGCTGGCCCTCCGGCCCGTACAGCTCGCCCGGATTTTCCTGAGCGTCATACCAGAAGAAAGGGTGTGAATAGGTGTGCGTCGCGGCTTCCACATGGGGCAGTGCAAACATGGCCCGGGCAATGCGCTGCAGCTCCGGAGCCATTTTCGGGTACAACCCATCGCTAGCCACTTCCCCTTCGATCACGGAAATGGTGGTGGGAATATCAAACTTCTCGAGAATTTCATCCAGCAGAACCAGGGCATCCGCCTGCCCCCGGTACCCTTCTACTTCGGCCAAACTGGGGAAGCCATCGCCATCCATGTGCGCAAACAGCAGCCGGCGTCCGTTCTCGGTGGTCACGTCTGGAATAGGCATGACCGGCAATTGCAGTGCTTCACGGGTGAAACTGAGCGGGTTCAACACCCAACGGTCCATGCCATCGCCCTCTACACCGGGCAACACGGAGCGAATCAGAAAAGGCTGGAAGGCATAACCGCCCCAGGGGGTTGTCGCCGCGGGGGTAAACGTCTGGTTCTCGCTGCGTAATTTCAGCCAGGGCGTCGCGTTGTCGTTATCCAGCGGCGAAGATAACTCCAGCAGTTTCGGCAGCGGGACCTCAAAGCCCATATCCGGGTGCTGAGACACAATCTGCGGGGGGCTCGCTGGGGTATTACGTGATTCAAAACCGAAATCTTGAGCATGAGGGCCCTGAGGATCCACAGCGGGATAACCCAGCATCAAAATAGGCACGCCAGCCTCTTTCTGCTGAGTCAGCCAATCCTCGAAACCATCGCTGGCCACTTCCGAATCTTCCAGCCAAATCACAATGCCCGCATAACGACCGGCCAACGTGCCGGCCGGCATGGGCGCATCAATCGCACGGATATCCGGCACCAGGCCCTGAAACTGCAGTGGCATCAGCCCGTAGCGCACCGCATCGGTCAACTCCCAGGTGCGTTCCTCGCTGCCGCCATACACCAGCAACACCTCACGCGGCATGATTTCCAGTTCACCCACGCCCATCATGTCCAGCGCCGGATTAGTGACCCAGGGAATCACGTTGTGCCGGGCAATGTCGCTGGCTATTTTGCGCGCCTGATCCCGTTCCGCAGGCGGCGCATAATCGATAGCGATAGTGCTGACGCCATAACGCTCACGGACCTGCTTGAATTGATTCAGCAGCCATTCCCGGTCCGACTCAGGGACCGCCGTATATTGGTCTTTACCCGGCAGCCAGCGCTGATAGAGAGATTCTGCCGCAACCGCGTCCACCCGCGCCTGCACCAGTGGCATCAGTTCGAAACCACGGTTAAAGATAAAGCCCGCTTGCGGATGACGCTCGGCAATGGCGTTAATCAATGCGGCCAGCCCCTCGCGCTGACGCTTTCTCGCGGTCTCGTCTTCCGCCACCAGCTGATAGCTGTCCAGCGTGTCGAGGAAAAACCCCCGGTAACCCTGCTTCCACAGCGGCTCAATCACCGCATCAATAAAATAACGGCGCAACTCAGCGGACGATTGGTCAAGAATGAACGAGCCCCAATCCGGGTTTTTGCCCAACAACCAGGCTTTGTCCAGGCCGGCAAAATAGTGCCGCTGAGCAAGCACTTCACCCAAACTCACATAGGCATAGAACGAATCGTCCCGATTAGCCTCCGGCACGCCGCTGGCCTGGTCTGGCTCCACCACAGGAAAGTCGTACACGGCTAAGGAAGACCATGGAATATCAGGGCCGTAGTAAAAGGCGGCGGTTTTGGATTCAGATCGACTCTCTACCGCGGCCGCAGCGGCGGTAGCAATAAAAAAGCAGAGCAAAAAGATAATGTAGCGAATGGACTGTCCCCTGGGCGATAACGTGCTTGATCCCAGTCTATCTGAATCTATATCAAGGCAAAGTGAAAAATAGTGAATGCAACTTGTGCGAGATCAATAAACCCAATTTAGCCCTGCGCATTTTTACATTCTGTTTTACAAAAGCCGGCTTTCTTTACCAAACTGGCTACGCAGGAACGCCATTTGGTCGCCGCGAATACGGTGGCTATTAATCAGGGCCAAGTATTCGGCCATGTTGGGCACATACGGCAGCGCCAGCAATTCCATCTCGATATCATCCAGGCTATGGCTGCCCTTGCGCTGATTGCAGCGCCGGCAGGCCGATACCACATTCAGCCAGCGGTCCCTGCCACCGCGCGAGGTAGGCACGATGTGGTCGCGGGTGAGCACGTTTTCAGGGAACGGCTTGCCGCAATACAGGCACAGGTGCTGGTCGCGCCGGAACAACGCCCGGTTCGTCAATGGCGGGGCCAGGCGTTTGTGGTTGTGGGTCATGCCATCGCAGGCAATGATCGAATGCAGCGACAGGCAAGAACGGGTGCCGGTGAGGCGGCTGGTGCCACCGTGCAGCCGGTAAACCACATCCCCCAGCGTCCAGGTCACTAACCCTCGCGCATAAAGGGTGGCAGCCATTTGCCAGTCGAGCCACTCGACCGGTGTACCGGCTTTATCCAATCGCAAAATACGTTCACTCATGGGCAACCTCAGCAATGTGATCAGGCCAGATATAAACGGAAGTAGTGACGATTCTGCGACACAAGAGTCGACAGCAAGGGAAGGAACAGGGAGAGGCAGGGGCACCGTCCGGTAGATACCGGCGGAGAAAAGTGAATGGCCTGTGGCTGTGCATGAACACGATGGCAGCGCCTTTATCCGGTTATCTCTGATTAACCCTGCCTCGACAGGCTAATCACAGACACCGGATTGAATAAATAATAAACAGCTCGCGGTGATTGCCGCAACTGTCTTTACACTCCTTTATCCACCTTTGTTTGTCGTTTATCCGTTTCTTCACTCTCGCTGATCCGGCGCATCGGCTCGAAACACGGGCAAACGATAACAGCTCGACACCCGGGTGCCGGTATTATCGCCATCCGTCATGATGGCCACAGCATCCACTGTATCCACCTCAATGCCATGGAAGCGCTTAAAGTCTGCCTGCACATTGCGCGTGAATCGGTGCCAGGCGCCGGTGCCACCCGGCCCCTGCACCACCACCATCTCGGCCTGGCTGGCGAACGGGTTGGGCCAATGGGCGCCGGGCTCAGCATCACGGGACCAGACATAGTTGATGGCCCGCGTCCGCCAAGGCAGCCCGCCTTTTTTCACCACGTACACGCGCGCCTGAAAATCGTCCCCCCCTTTACTTTGCTCCGGGGAATCAGACCAGCGCGGCGTGACCTCGCCCCGCCATTGCCAGGTAAGCCATGGTGTCTGATTAAGGTCCACCTCTTGTTCGCGCACTAGCCCGGAAGCCGTACCCTGCGCAAGAGCATGCCAGCAACCATCCACTTGCCGGTACTTTGTATGCCCCTCGAATACCACTTCCCGCCAACCCTGCGGCGCTGCCGAAACGGCCAGAGCAGGCATTAGAACCAAAGACAGCATCAGCCAAGGTGGTATACATTGGACTCGCCGGTCACAAACAAACCTCGTTTTCATGGCCCGAATTCCTAAAATACGCTGTTTACTGTGCCATTAGCCGAAGGCAGACACCATGCAGTTTGATTACATCATTGTCGGCGCCGGTTCTGCCGGCTGCGTACTCGCCAACCGCCTTTCCGAGAATCCGAATAATCGCGTATGCCTGCTCGAAGCCGGCCCCGCCGATAACAGCCTGTTCATTCGGCTTCCTGCGGGCATCATTCTGATGATGCGTTCCAACGCGCGTAACTGGCGCTACTACACCGTACCGCAGAAGGCCCTGAATAATCGCCAGCTCTATATTCCTCGCGGGAAGACCCTGGGCGGCTCCTCCGCCGTCAACGCCATGTGCTATACCCGTGGCCACCAATCGGACTACGACCACTGGGCGGCCCTGGGCAACAAGGGCTGGGGCTTTGACGACGTACTCCCTGTTTTCAAACGCTCTGAGCATTATGAAGGTGGCGAAGGCCCCTTCCATGGCACCGGCGGCAAGCTGAACATTGCCGACCTGCGTTTCACCCACCCGGTGAGCAGTGCGTTCATCAAGGCCGGTGTGGAAGCCGGCCACCCCGCCACTGACGACTTCAACAATGATGTCCAGGAAGGCGTGGGCATGTACAAGGTTAACCAGAAGGACGGTGAGCGCTGCGGGGTGTCAAAGGCCTATCTGCACCCGGTGATGGACCGCCCCAACCTGACCGTATTCACCAATGCGCTGGTCAATCGCATCCTGTTCGAAGGCAAGCGTGCCATCGGTGTGGAAGTAGAACACAACGGCCAGATTCGCACCCTGAAAGCCGATAACGAAGTCATTCTGTCCGGTGGCGCCATCAATTCGCCGCAAGTGCTGAAGCTGTCCGGCGTGGGCCCGGCTGCCGAGCTGGCCGAACACAACATCCCGCTGGTTCATGACCTGCCCGGTGTCGGCGAAAACCTGCAGGATCACCCGGATGCCCTAGTGGTACACAAGAGCCTGCGCAAGGACACCCTTAGCCTGGCGCCCGGTGCGCTACTCACCACCGGCTTGAAAGGCATCTTCAATTTCTTCTACCGCCGTAATGGTCAGCTCACCTCCAATGTGGCGGAAGCAGGCGGCTTTATTAAATCCCGCCCGGAAGAAACGATTCCTGACCTGCAACTGCACCTGACTGCTGCCAAGCTGGACAACCACGGCCTGAATACCCTGTTCAGCATGGGCTATGGCTACTCCGGTCACGTTTGTATCCTGCGCCCAAAAAGCCGCGGCAACATCACCCTGCGTGATGCCAACCCACGCTCACCGGCCCTGATCGATCCCCACTTCCTGGAGCACCCGGACGACATGGAAGGCATGGTTCGTGGCGTGAAGGCACTGCGCACGATCATGGCCCAACAAGCTCTGAATGACTGGCGCGGTGAAGAAATCTTCCCGGGCAAGGACACGCAGAGTGATGAAGAAATCCGCGATTTCCTGCGCCAAAAGTGCGACAACATCTATCACCCCGTGGGCACCTGCAAAATGGGCAGTGATGACATGGCGGTAGTAGACGCGGAACTGCGCGTACACGGACTGGAAGGCCTGCGGGTTATCGATGCCTCCATCATGCCGACCTTGATTGGCGGCAACACCAATGCACCAACGGTGATGATTGCCGAGAAAGGGGCGGACGCCATTTTGGGGAAATAAAAGCAGCTGCAAGCAGCAAGCCTCAAGCTACAACGCGGGTTGGAAGCGGTGCCACACGGTGACCGCCCGGCCCGCGAAAAACCAGTTCAAAGTGAAAAGTTGAAAAGGAAAACCCGGGAACGTTCCCCGCGTCCCTATCCAAGCTTGTAGCTTGTTTCACCCTACTGTCATATTTATTTTACACACTGCCCCCCTTCTGGTGATTGCGTGATATCCGTTTGGGGGGATGTATGGTCGATGCAGTTTCATCACCGCGTGCACAATTGGTCGAATTGTTGTGGCAGCTTAAACAAAACTTTGATCAGGAAAATGACAGCAGTCTGCGGTTTGTTCATTTCAACACGCTGTTGAACGACCCGGTCTACCGAGCGGAAATCATTACCCGCGCCATTCAAAGTGACAACCGAAAAATCCGGGCACTGGGGCTGAAACTCCAGGAGGCCAACCGGGACGGTGTGTTGCTCCACAAACGCCCCTCTGCCAGCTTGCCGACCACACTCACCAACCCGGATATTGCGGAAACCCTGGGCAGCCGACACACAACCACCGGCCAACCGTCAGGCATGTATGCCTGGCTGGGACTGGCCCTCGCGGTACTGTGCATCACGGGATATTTTGCCTATAACCCGGTACGCCAGTTAATTGCCGGTCAGCAGACCATCAAAGGCTCTCTGTTTGGGCAGAACACCTGGCATGCCGGCACCACCTGGGTACTGGATGGCATTGTCTATGTGGAAGCCGGCGGCAGCCTGACCATCGAGCCAGGCACTCGTATTGAAGGCAAACCCGGATCCGCCCTGGTCATTACCCGCGACGCGACCCTGTTCTCCCGTGGCCAGGAAACCGCTCCCATTGTCTTCACCAGCACCCAGCCTGAGGGCACCCGTACCGCCGGTGACTGGGGTGGAGTGGTGATGCTCGGCAGCGCACCGGTCAACGTGGCCAACGCACACATTGAAGGCATCCCCGACGGCGATACCCGCGGCGCGTTCGGTGGCAGCGATGCGGACAGCTCCTGCGGTGTGATGGAATACACCCGTGTCGAATTTGCTGGCTTCGAGGTCTACGCCAACAATGAGCTGAACGGCCTGACCCTGGGCGGCTGTGGCAGCAACACTATTGTTCGCAATGTGCAGGTACACCGTGCGCTGGACGATGGCATCGAAGTGTTCGGGGGCACAGTGGATCTCAAACACATCATTATCACCGGTGCGGCGGATGACTCACTGGACTGGGATATGGGATGGCGCGGGCGGGTACAGTTCCTGGTGGTGCAGCAGCATGCCAACGTGGGTGACAACGCGTTTGAAGGCGACAACCTTAAGGCCAACCCGGATGCCACGCCCATTTCTGCACCAGTCATGTATAACGTGACCCTGATCAGCCCGCGCAGCCATGAAAAATACCACCGTGCGATGACCCTCAAAGTCGGCACTGGTGGGCATTTCAATAACATGATTATTGATGGTTTCTCCGGCGAGACCATCGACCTGAAAGGCGGCGAGACCGTGCGCCGTATTGAGGAAGGCGAACTCACGTTCAACAGCCTGATGGTGCACAAAATTGGCAGCCGGGGCCTGACGTTCTTCGACGCAGAAAACATGGACAATGATGATGACAACGGTTTCGACGAGCGTCGTTATTTCCAGAACCGTTCCGTGGGCGCCCAATTTGGCACCGACCCGCTGCTTACCCGCGATGCCACCAGCACCAGCCACCCGGATTTTGCGCCCACCTCACGCTCTCCGGCCCGCAATGGCGCCACGGCCATTCCGCAGGGAGAGTTCTGGGATGAAGCAGCGGATTACCTCGGCGCCATGCGCCCAGGCAGCGCGCAAACCTGGGCAGACAACTGGGCGGCGTTTCCGCTTAATTAGTACATCAGTTGAATGTCGGCTTACGGCTACGCCTAAGCCGACCTACGGCACCAAGGAGATAAAAGCAGCGACAAGCTTCAAGCCACACGCTGCAACGCGGGTTGGCGGCGCGGCCACACGGCGACCGCCCTGCCCGCGAAAGATCCGTTGAAAGTTCAAAGTGAAAAGTTGAAAAGGGAAACCGAGGAACTTTCCTGGTTTTCCTTTTCAAGCTTGTAGCTCAGACTCGCACCTCGGTCTGCACTTTTTTCGCGGCGCGGCCCATCATATCTATGACCTTTTCACGATCCCGCTTTTTCAGGGTGTCGCTTTTCACATGCAGGCTAAAGCCTTCCGCTTCATAGTCTACGGCCACCGGCTTATCCTGTTTCAGGTCCGTGGCCGAGCGAGCCAAGGTGCGTAAAATCGTGTTCTTGTCGAAATTACGGATGCGCTCCAGATCAATGTGGATGCCAAAGCCATCGGTTTGCGCTGACACATAACGGTTCTTTGCCCCCGCATCCCGTTTGGCACCCAACGCCTCGAACACCGGTATCGGCCGGTTAAATCCCTTCACCTGAATATCGCCCATGCTGCGGCATTGAATCCGATTATTCACCAACGCCTGGGTCGCCTCCGAGATCAGCACCCCGCCCGGTCGGCAGGCAGACTCCAGTCGGCTGGCCAGGTTCACATCCGTGCCCAGAATGGTGTAATCCATGCGCGAATCGGTGCCGAAGTTCCCCACCGTGGCATAACCTGTGTTGATGCCAATACGGATTTCCAGCTTGTGGTCGATACCTTCGCGCTGCCAGCGCTGGCGCAACAGTTTCATTTGTTCCTGCATCTCGATGGCCATCAACACACACCGGTACGCATCTTCCTGGGCGCCTTCACTTTTCGGGTCACCAAAAAACACCATGACCGCATCGCCAATAAATTTGTCGATGGTGCCGCCGTGGCGCAGGGCAATACGGGTCATCTCGCTCAGGTAGGTGTTGAGCATCTTGGTAAGCGTGGCCAACGACAACTCTTCGGAAATGGCGCTAAAACCCTTGATGTCGGAAAAGAATACCGTCAGCCGTTTGCGCCGGGTTTCCAGTTTGGCGTCGCGCTTGCCGGAAAAAAGGGACCCCCACACCTGGGGCGGCAGGTACTTGGCCAGTTTGCGGGACATGTCCACCGCCTGCTTCTGCTGGCGCCTCACCAGCTCCTGGGCCTGTTTCAAATAGCGCGCCTGTAGGTGAGCAAACGCAGACGAAGCGCCCACATAAATGCCCAACCCAAGCATGGAAATAACCGACAACAGCACCGGCGTCTGTTCCGGCTCCAGCACCTGGAAGCCCAGCGCCCAGCCCATCAGCAGGGCACCAACCCCGGTCATCAACACATTCAGCAGCCAGGGTTTGAGCCCCCCACTGCTAACGGAATTGGCATGCACGATAATCAGCAGCACCATGGCCGGAACCAGCGAAAAATGCAGCAAGGCGCAGACCAGCCCAATCACCATGGCGTCAGCCTGCATCAACAACTGGTGAACGGTTTTGGTCGGCCGGTCCTGCTTTTCGAACAGGAACAACACCCCCTGGGCGGACATGGGATAGATGAGCAGTCCCGCCACCCCCAGCATGTATAGCTCGGGAAACAGGTTCAGCTTCAGGCCCGCCATCAGAATCATGGCGGCCACCAGAAAAGCCAATAGCCGGATATAGTTTGCCTGACGGCGCGCCCGCTCCATGGGGCCCAGCTGGGGGCGGCGAGCTTTCTTTTTCGTCATGGAGGTCATGTGAACGGTTTCACGCGATTTCTGCGAAGCTTAGCGGTTTCCCTTCTAAGAAAAAAGACTGGGATGACTAAAGGTCCACTATTCGCGGCCACCGGAAAACAGGCACACCCTGCAACTGGGACTCATCTGCAATTCGGGCTACCATGGCGCCGTTGTAATAGGAGCCCTGAATGGACACCCTCACCGCCCTGACCACCCGTGTATCTGCACCACGCCTGCAAGCCCCGGGCCCCAGCGACGAGCAGATCGATATACTGCTGCGTGCCGCCATCCGCGCTCCGGATCACGGCCTGCTGCGGCCCTGGCGTTTTATCGTGCTGCAGGATCGCCAGCTTGAACAACTGGGTGACATCATGGTGGCCAATTTGCTGGAACAGCAGCCCGACGCTGACCGCCGCAGCCAAGACAAGGCCCGCAGCAAAGCCCTGCGTGCGCCCACCATTATCGTTGCGGTGGCAGAAGTCACCGAAGATCACAAGGTTCCCGTCTGGGAACAGGTACTGGCAGTGGGCGCCGCCGTTCAAAACATGATGCTAGCGGCCTACGAACTGGGCATCGGCGCCATGTGGCGCACCGGTGCACTGGCCAACTCTAATCTGGCAAAACAACAGCTGGGCTTCGCCGACAAGGACCAGGTGGTCGCCTATCTGTACCTTGGCACGCCGGCCAGTGGCCTTAAATCCCTGCCAGACGACAGCCCGGCCGATTTCATCCGCGAATTGCCATGATGGATCTGGCCGCGCTTGCAGACCAGGTACGTGATGCCATTCCTCTCACCCGGCATCTGGATTTTCAGCTTGAGGCATTCGATGGTCAGGCGCTGACGGTGAGCGCCCCACTCGCCCCGAACCACAACGACAAGGGCACCTTTTTTGCCGGCAGCCAATCGGCCCTGCTAACCCTGGCCGGCTGGAGCCTTACCACCTTGCTGGCGCGGCAGGCAGGTGCAACGGCCGATGTGGTTGCCGTTGAAACCGGGCTGAAATACCTGTTGCCTCTGGATAGCGGCATGCATATCACCGCCACCGCCAGTGCCGACGACATCAACCGCTTCGAGCAACGCCTGCAGCGCCGGGGAAAAGCCACCCTTGCGATTTTGGCTCAGGGAGCCAGTGCCAATGGCACTCTGGTCTGCGAGTATCGAGGTCTTTATCTTGCGAGGATCGGACTTCCATGACTGCTGACATCACCATTATTAACACTCACCTTTACTTGCTTGCCTACGCGGGCTGGGCATTGTTTCTGCTGATCCTGCTGATCAGCGCCCGCTCTCTGGCCGTATTGAGCGGCAAAAGCAAAGCCGACGGGTTTCCGCCTTACCACTACAACCCGGCTTGCCCCCTCAACCGGCTGCACCGCGCTTACCTGAACACCCTGGAATTGCTTGGCGTTATCATTGTCGTGGTGGCCACCGCACTGTGGCTCGGCAACACCGCACTCAGCGATACCCTCCTGCCCTGGATCGTCGCCGCCCGCGTAGCTCAAAGCATCATCCATCTGGTTGGCGTAAACCATTGGCTGGTACAGATCCGCTTCGGCTTCTTCCTGGTTCAGGTGGCTCTGGTCAGCTGGTTGGCCGTGGATCAGGCTTGCTCCCTGCTTTCACTGCTCAAACCCTGAGCAACCGGCGGCGGGACGCTTGCCTCCCGCCGCGCCCTCCGGTACTCTACGCGCCCTCAAGAGTTGCCCAGTGCGCTGTTGACGACAATCTGGTGAGGTGTCCGAGTGGCCGAAGGAGCACGCCTGGAAAGTGTGTATACCGCAAGGTATCGAGGGTTCGAATCCCTCCCTCACCGCCAAATATAAAAGCCCCGCAAACGCGGGGCTTTTTTTGTGCCGCTTTTGCTGCCTCTATGTCTGCTACACGGATCACGCGACAAATAACACGCTACAAAGCGTGCCCCCAACCCTGCGGCTCAAGACCCAGGTGGTAGCTCCCGGATGATAATGTCAGGCGCCGGGCATCAAGCGCCTGGCTTTCCACCACCACTTGCCCGGGATTGATCCCAATCGCTAAAGTAGTGGGTTCATTCTGAGGGGGATACATCCATGACCCGTACCCATGGCTGGCTGGCTCGACTGGAGCAACTGGGCAATCGACTACCCCACCCCACTTTGCTGTTTGTCTGGTTCTGCTTGCTGCTGATCCCCCTCACTGCCGCGCTGGGGGCGCTGGGCGTAACCGCGGTTCACCCACTCACCGATGAAACCATTACCGCCCGCTCATTACTGGATGCGGACGGGCTGCGTTATCTCTTCACCACCCTGGTAGGCAACTTCACCAGCTTTGCGCCACTGGGGGTGGTACTGGTCGCCATGCTGGGCTTAGGTGTGGCAGAACAATCCGGGCTACTTTCCGTGAGCCTGGCCAGCTTGGTTCGGCGCGCCTCCGGTAGCACCCTGGTGTTCACGGTTGCCTTTGCCGGGGTACTCTCCAGCCTGACCGTGGACGCCGGCTATGTGGTACTCATACCGTTGGCTGGATTGGTCTTTCAACTGGCTGGGCGCTCTCCTATCGCCGGCATCGCCACCGCCTTTGCGGCCGTCTCCGGCGGTTTCAGCGCCAACCTGTTGGTCGGCCCGGTGGACGCCACCCTGGCCGGGCTGTCCACTGAGGCAGCACAGATCATCGCCCCGGAGAGCACTGTAGATGCCACCGGCAATTACTGGTTTATCATCGCCTCCACTTTTCTGGTCACCGGGCTGGTGACGCTGGTTACCCGTAAGCTGACCGAACCCCGGCTGGCGCATTCAGCGATGCCTGCAAGCACCTCACTGGACGTGCCCCAAACTCACACCCGCGCCATGCGGTGGACCGGCCTCACGCTGGTGGTGCTACTCGCCGGCCTGGCGCTACTGGTACTGCCAGGCAATGCGCCGTTGCGCCACCCGGATACCGGCAGCGTGCTGGGTTCGCCATTCATTCATGGCCTGGTGGTCATCGTGGCCTTGATTGCGGGGATCTGCGGGGCGGTGTACGGCCGGGTCAGCGGGCAATTTCGCAACAGTGGTGACATCATTACTGCTATGGAAACCACCATGGCCTCCATGGCCGGGTACCTGGTGCTGATGTTCTTCGCCGCCCAATTTGTCGCCTGGTTCAACTACAGCCAACTGGGCCTGCTGCTGGCAGTGAAAGGCGCAGCCTGGCTTGGCGCCCTGACGGTACCGAAAGTGGTGTTGTTGCTGCTGTTTGTCGTGCTTACCGCGTTAATCAACCTGATGATCGGCAGCGCCTCGGCCAAGTGGTCGATCCTGGCACCGGTCTTCATTCCCATGCTGATGCTGCTGGGCATTTCCCCCGAAGCCAGCCAAGCGGCCTACCGGGTCGGCGATTCCAGCACCAATATCATCACGCCGCTGATGCCCTACTTCGTACTGGTACTGGGCTTCGCCAGGCGCTATCAACCGGAAACGGGCATCGGCACCTTGATTGCCCTAATGCTGCCCTACAGCCTGACACTGCTGCTGGGCTGGTCGGTGCTGTTAGGCGTGTGGATAGGGTTTGGCTGGCCACTGGGACCCGGCTGAGTGAAAAGTTTAAACGCGATTACTGTTCTCTCGGATCAGAACGCAAAGAGGCCGCGTCCAAGCCATGGACGCGGCCTCTAAAGTTGCAGACAGCTAAAGCTGTTTACTCGCGTTTTAACTTTTCACTTTCAACTGCTACTTAATCAACCGAATCGTCAGCGGGTAACGGTAGTATTCACCGCCGTTGGCTTTTACCGCCGCCACAATGGTCATTACCAGCCAAAAGATCCCGATGACAGGCAACAGGAAAGCGCCGATCACCACGAAGGTGAGCAGAAAGGCGACAAAGCCGGCGATGGAGATGGTGATATTGAAGTTCACGGCTTCCTTGCCCTGGTCATCCACAAAGGCGCTGTCGTCTTTCTTGATCAGCCACATTACCAGCGGGCCAAGAATGTTGCCGAACGGCAGCGCCATACCCACAAACGCCAACAGGTGGCATGCCAGGCCCAGGCTGCGCTCTTCCTGTTTCGCCAGACCATTGCTGTTGTTCTCTTCACTCATTCAGACATTCCTTTTTCAAAAATAAAAACCGGTGGCATACGTTTCACAACGCACTTACTGGCGAATGGTACGGCGGTTGGGCAGGGCTTGTTCGCTGTTGGAGCGGAACGGGTTGATATCGATGCCCCCCCGACGGGTAAAGCGGCCGTACACACTCAGGTGACGGGGCGAACACTGGGCCATCAGATCCACAAAAATCTGTTCGATGATCTGTTCGTGAAACCCCTGGTGATTACGCAGCGACACCACATAACGCAAAAAGCTGGCCGGGCTAATGGCGCGGCCGGTGTAGCGAATCACCACGGTGGCCCAGTCGGGCTGATCCGTGACCGGACAATGACTGCGCAGCAGGTGAGAATAGAGCTGGCCGGTTTGCTCTGAGCCCTGATCGCACAGCAGCAGCTCCGGGCGGTACTCATAATGCTCGAAGGACAGGTCGATGTTGTCCACGCAATCACCGCGATCTTCCCACACGGGAAAACCGGCGGACTCTTGCAGTGAATGCAACAGCACTTCGATATCGCCACCCACAGTGTGAGCCACATCTTTCTCAATGGCGGCGCGCACCGCATCGCGGCTTTCAAAGCGGGTATTGGCAAACGAATTCAGGTAAAGCTTGAGCGATTTCGACTCGACAATATTGGGGGTGGTACAGGGGACGCGCAGTTCGCACATGGCCACGATGGGCTTGCCCTTCTCGTTGAGCCAGGACAATTCATACGCATTCCAGATATCGGTACCGTGGAAAGGCAGCGTGGTGTCTTCCAGCTCCAGGGACTCGCGGGCATCCCAGCGCGGTACCGGACACAACAGCGAAGGCATGTACTCGTCAACATACTCGCTGGAACGACCCAGCGGCGTTTCCTTCAGATAGCTCATGATAACCTCTTGGCACTCCCGTCCATGGGACTGACTTTAATCATAGCCGGATTTAACCGGTTTCGTTAGTGCCGAATACCGGTACCGCGGTGCAGCAACCACAGCGCAAATAAGTAGAAAGCGATCACAAACGCCAGAATGACGCCCAACGAGGCATACACATTCACATCGCTCACGCCCAGCACGCCGTACCGGAAGGCATTCACCATATACACAATAGGGTTCGCCAGGCTCACGGTGCGCCAGAACTCCGGCAACAGATCAATGGAATAAAACACCCCGCCCAAGTAGGTCAGCGGCGTCAGGATAAAAGTGGGCACAATGGCGATGTCATCAAACTTGGTGGCAAAGGTGGCGTTGATGAAGCCGCCCAGCGCAAATAACGCCGCCGTGAGCACCACCACCGTGACAGTGATTACCACGTGCTGCATGGACAAGTGCGTAAAGAACAGGCTTAGCAAGCTGACGATCAGCCCCACCAGCATGCCGCGCACCATACCACCAACAATGTAGCCATTGAGAATCACGTGAGACGGCATCGGCGAGACAAGCATTTCCTCGATGGAATGCTGAAACTTGGTGGAAAAAAACGAGCTGACCACGTTGCCATAGCTGTTCTGGATCACACTCATCATGATCAGCCCCGGCACGATGTACTGCATGTAATCGAAGCCGCCCATTTCACCGATGCGGCTGCCGATAAGGTTGCCGAAAATCACGAAATACAGCGTCATGGTAATCGCCGGCGGCAACAGGGTCTGCGGCCAGATACGGGTAAAGCGGCGGATTTCCTTTGTCACCAGAGTCAGAAACGCCACCCATTGCTCGCGTGCACTCATGATGCCTGCTCCCCCGGCAAATTCTGCTCGACCAGTCGCACAAACAATTCCTCCAGCCGATTCGCCTTGTTGCGCATGCTCATCACTTCAAAATTCAACCGCGCCAGTTCCGCAAACAAGGTATTGAGGCTTTCGCTTTTCGGCACCGCCACTTCCAGGGTCTTGGCATCGCGAAGCCATACCTCGAAACCTTCCAGCTGCGGTGCTTCCGTCACTGGCCGAGCCAGATCAAGAATGAAGGTCTCCACCTGCAGCTGTTCCAGCAGGGATTTCATGTCGGTATTTTCCGCGATCATGCCGTGATCAATAATGGCGATATGCCGACACAGGGACTCCGCCTCTTCCAGATAGTGAGTGGTCAAAATGATGGTTATGCCCTGCTCATTCAGGTTGGTGAGAAAATCCCACATGGAGCGACGCAGCTCGATGTCCACACCCGCGGTAGGCTCATCCAGAATCAGCAATTCAGGCTCATGGACCAGGGCACGGGCGATCATTAATCGGCGTTTCATGCCACCGGACAAGGTCCGCGACTGCTGATCCCGCTTGTCCCACAGGCCCAGCTGGCGCAGGTATTTCTCCGCCCGTTCGCGGGCCTGCGGTGCGGGAATACCGTAGAAGCCGGCCTGGGTCACCACGATATCGAACACTTTCTCGAACTGGTTGAAATTGAATTCCTGGGGCACCACACCAATCTGCTTCTTGGCCAGAGACCGCTGGGTATCCAGGGAATAGCCAAAAATGCTGACATCCCCGCCCGTCTTGTTTACCAGCGAACTGATCACGCCAATGGTGGTGGATTTGCCGGCGCCGTTGGGGCCCAGCAAGGCAAAGAAGTCGCCCTTCTTTACCTCCAGATCAATGCCACGCAGCGCCTGCACGCCATTGGCATAGGTTTTGGTCAGATTGCGAATTGTCAGCGCGGACAAGGCACACCTCGTCTGAAGTCGGTAAACGGAGAAAAAAGGCAGTCAGGGCGTTCAATCGCCCAAAGTACGGTGGCCATGATCGCCCCGCCATATCCAGTGAAGCTGGCCACCACTGAACCACAGCCACAGCCCCTCCATCATCCAGGGCCAGTCATCCTCGGTAATCCGCCGGTGCCCATGGAGTTCGGCTACCAACACGGCAAGGATGGTGTCGTGGGTCACGTGCACATTCAGGTGGCCCGGCGCCGGTTCACGCTCGCTCAGGTAGCGCGCCAGCTTGGCGCGGCCTTCAGCCGGCGACAGCATCCCGTCAAAGGGTTGCTGCAAATGTTGATTGAGAAATTTGAACGCGCCCATTTTCAAAAACGTGGGCCCGACTTCGTTCAGGTCTTCTACGTAACAGCCGGGCTCCACCAGGGTGGTGTCGGTGGTAATCTCGGGAATCGTCTTAAGCAAACCGGCTTTGCAGGCGCCTTCGGCCATGGCCTTGGCGGTATTCACACAACGCCCCACCGGGCTGGAGAAAAAAGCATCCACCGGACGCGCCAGCTGACCACCCCATTCTCTGGCCATATCGATGCCTTCCGGCGTCAGGGGCAGGCGGTAATCCGCAAAACCGTTTTTGGCTAGTTCGCGCACGGAGTGCCGCGTCAGCAAATGAACGGGTTTATCCTGCGGTAACAGGTTGAGGGCTTCCAGCAATCGCGGGTGTAGGCGCGCCATAGTCTCTTCACTTTGGGTCAAGCCTTAGTGTACGGAGCACCGAAGCGAAAGCAAACTGTGGGCGGAATTTCGGACGACGAAGGGTCAAGCGTGCCGCGTGTTGCCTGTTGCGGCCGCAAAACCGCAATAAAAAAGGGACCCGATTGGGTCCCTTTCTTATTTGGAGCGGGAAACGAGATTCGAACTCGCGACCCCGACCTTGGCAAGGTCGTGCTCTACCAGCTGAGCTATTCCCGCTTAACTACTTGCCAGCTAATCGCTAGCGAATTAGTGGCGTCCCCTAGGGGAGTCGAACCCCTGTTACCGCCGTGAAAGGGCGGTGTCCTGGGCCACTAGACGAAGGGGACCCGGGCTTGACTTGGTACGTCAAAGCGGCGCGTAGAATAGGTATCTGAGGGGCTATCGTCAAGGAAAAATTTTGTCGCAGACCGCCATTGACCCGAAAAAGTCATGCTGCTCTAGTAATGACGCGCTATAACCATGCCGATTCCATCAAATCGGCGAAAAAACACTCACCTATCGGGAGAAACGCATGTCCATCAAGCTGTACGGGGCCGCCCTGTCACCTTTCGTCCGCAAGACCCGGGTTGCCCTGGCACTGAAAGGCATTGAATTCGAATCCGTTCATGTCGACCCCAACAATCCGCCAGAAGACTACGACAAAATCAGCCCCATGAAGCGCATCCCCGCGCTGGAAGTGAATGGGCAATTCCTGGCTGACTCAGCGGCGATTTGTGCCTGGATGGAAAAGACCCACCCGGAACCGGCTCTCTACCCCAGCGACGCCATGGAAATGGGCCAGACCATCTGGTTTGAGCGTTTCATCGATTACGATCTGGCCATGCGCTGCACCTTTGCAGTGTTCCGTAACCGCGTGGTCATGCGCCTGCTCGGCAAGGAATGTGATGAAGAGAAAGTCCAGCATGCCCTGACTACCACTATCCCGCCGCTATTCGCTTATCTGGAAAAGACCCTGGACGGTCGCGAATTTTTGGTCGGCGACAGCATGACCATTGCCGATATTGCTCTGGCCAGCCAGATGGTGAACTTCCGCCATGGCGACGAACAGGTAGACGCAGCCACCTACCCGAACCTGGCCGCACACATTGTGCGCATGCACGCCCTGGCACCCTTCGCCCAAACCATCGAAAAAGAATCCGGCTTTATCCAGAAGGTCATGGGCGGACAGTAACAGCGCCAGTGATATACCTGCATGGGCAGCCAGGCAGGAGGCATTAACAAAGAGGCCGCACCCAGATATTGGGTGCGGCCTCTTTGCTTTTAAACGACTATGTGCGGATGCGCGTAGCTGTCCACTTTCAACTGTCAGTTATCAACGGCCTTTGCCTCCACCGTCACCAAGGCCGCTTTGCCGTTGGGTGCCACACGCACCACTGCGACCGCGTTATCGCGCAGCTGTCTTTCCAGCGCCAGAGCTTTCTCTTTAGGCGCGAACAACGCCTCGATGCCATACTTCACGGTATTGCCTGCGCTCCAAGGCTGGCCCGACACTCGGCCACGCAGGTACAACCCAATTTCCGGCTCAGAGGCCTGGGGCTCACCGCCCCGCCACAGCGCTTCGTCCGGCTGCTTTTCCAGAGGCAAATACACCACATCGCCCGGCCGCAAACCGGGTATTTCCACGTTATTGAAAGCATAACCCAGGCGGGCATAATTGCCGCGAAACAGATCTCGCGGATCCACCGGCTGGGTTTCCAGTCGAATTTCTTCACCGAACCACAGCGGGTAGACCCCACCGAGGAACACCCCCGCCATCACCGCAACCTGTAATCCAAGGGCCACCATCAGCCCCATCACATGACAGCGCTTCATGATTGCCCCTCCCCGGTGATAGTTGCCTTGCTTGCCGCCTGCTGGTTCTGTTGTCGGCGCCAGAAGCGGGCAGCGCCGTATAGCACAACTGCGGCCACCAGAAACATGGCCGCGGCCCCCAGATAGTCCCCGAACAGATCCAGATAACGCATCAACGCCAGCAGCAACATCAACACAATGCCGCTATAGAAGTATTGGGTCAGCCCGCGCTTGAGACCTTCCTGAATCAACACAATCGCGGACAACAACGCCAGCAGATTCACCGCCACTGCAAACAACCATGCAGCGCCCCCAAACGCCGCTTCAGTGCCCCCAAAGCCATGAAGGCCCAGCAGCAAAAAGGGCAACAGCATCACCAGCAAACGGGGGCCACTGGACCCCAAACGACGAACGACCACCCACACAGACGCCAACATCGCCGCCAGCAACCCGGCCCACAACCCCGGATCGGCCAGCCCGACCAACTCATGCAGATACCCTTCGGACAACTCCCTGAATGAAAACATCAGCAGCAACAGTAAATAGCCACGCAGTGACCACAGACCCACCAGACTGCCTGAGCGCCGTAGATAATGAGACTCGCTTTGCGCCGCCCAGTGACTGAATGCATACAGTAACGACAGCAATCCCATGTTCAGGGACAGGTGACCGGCTTCAAAATCCGGGCCCCAGCCGTCACCGTACACCCAACCGAGCAGCAAATTCAGCCAGCTCACCAATACCGCAATGACGACCAGCAACAAGCCTCCGGAATACGCCCGCAGGGCAATGGCACCCGCCACGCCCAGAAACAGCACCATGGCCCAAGGCGGCGTGTATTGCCCTTGCGTGCCCATCCACAAAAACGCCACCACCAGCATCAGCAAGGCCAGTAACCGGCTGCGCACTAACCAAGCCATGGGGGCCACGCCCACAGCCCAGTAGAACAGGCCATCCGGGAAGTGTTCACCCAAGTGATAAATCTGCGCGATCAGCATAATGGAAGCGCCATAGCTGATGCCGCCCAGAAACAACCAGCCGCTACCCTCCCCCTGCTTCACATAACCGCGGATACCGATCAAGTTCAGCGTAATGGTGGTGGCGATCAGCCCCAGCATGCGCACCGCACGGGGAATCTCTTGCCAGTTGGCAGACACCAGCAACAGCATGGCCAGGCCCACGAACAGCAGCGCCACAGTGACCAGCACCTTGTAAGCCAGCGAGCTATCCGCATCGTCGTCCAAGCGGGTGTCATAGCGAGCCAGAATCCGGTTACCCTGTTCCTCGCTGATATCCCCGTCGGCCACCCACTGGCGGCATTCGCTGCGCAGCTCGCGCCGTAATAAACCAAGAAGTTGCATGCAGAATCCCTGTGCTTTTTCCCGATCAGACAGCAAGGCGGACGCAAAGGCAATCCATGCGGGTAACCGGGGATGTCACGGAGTGTTCAACAGGAAAGCGCCGGACGAGCCTCAAAGGGACGGCGAGTCACGAAAATCGCTAACCAAATGGACTTTTCGCGACTCGTACCTCGCTTCTCGTCACTGACTCTCACACCGGCAGCCCGATGCGCTTGGCTTCCAGACGTCGCAGGAATTCCAGCATCACCTGGCGATACAGATCTTCGCCCAGCCAGGCATCTTCCACCCCGGCATCGATATTGGGGTTGTCGTTCACTTCAATGACGACCACATCGTCGCCGGATTGCTTCAGGTCCACGCCATACAAACCGTTGCCCATCAGCCGGGCGGCTTTCAAGGCAGCTTTCAGCACCTTGGGCGGCACCTCTTGCACTGGCAACGTCCGGCTATTGCCGGATGCCGTTTTACCGCTGCTCTGATGATGGTAAATCTGCCAGTGCCCCTTGCTCATGAAATACTGGCAAGCAAACAACGGGCGGTGGTTCAGCACGCCGATGCGCCAATCGTAATCGGTGTACATGAACGCCTGCGCCAACACCACGGAGGACTGTTTCAGGTAACCACGCAACGCCTCAGCCAGCGCTTCGCGAGTAGCCACCTTGCTGATCCCCCGGGAAAAACTGCCATCCGGAATTTTCAGCACCATGGGCAGTTTCAGTTCCTCAACCAGCTGGTCAATCTGGGCGTCATCGTCGCTGAACACAAACGCAGTCGGCGGCACAGGAACGTTATTCGCGTGCATCAACTCCGCCAAATATATCTTGTTCGTGCAGCGCAGAATCGAACCCGGGTCGTCGATCACCACCATGCCTTCCTGCTCCGCCTTGCGGGCAAACTGGTAGGTGTGGTGATCCAGCGCAGTGGTCTCACGGATAAACAGGCCATCGTATTCGCCAAGACGCGTATAGGCATCGCGACCTACCAGGTCGACCTTGATACCCAATTGCCGGCCAGCACGAACAAACCGCTTCAGGGCCGTCTTGTTGCTCGGCGGCAACGCCTCTTCCTCATTGACCAGCATGGCCAGCTCGTAGCGGTCGCCACGACGCCGACGGGGGTTGCGCCACACCCGGGCATTGAACTGCTCCAGAGCGCGGGCAAACGCATCCTCCTCTGCCCCTTTCAGCTGTTTCAGGGTCAGTGGTTTCAACGCCTCGATAGCCCACTGCTCACGGCGGCGGAAATCCACCTTCAGCAACGGACATGGCAGCTGGTCGAAAATCTGTCGGCCCAGGTCGGCCAGGCCTTCCTGTTCGGTGTGGCCGAAAAACAGCAGCAGACTGAAATGATCGCCACTGCCGCCCTTGCGTTTCATGGCCTTGTCCAGAGCCGCTTCGAACTGACCAAAATGCAGGCCATAAAGCGCCTTGCGGCTCAGGTCATTCACCGTGCGCACGGAAGGCAGCACGCGCTGCCCCCGAGCCTCCGCCAGCAGCGAGCAATAATAGCCAGGGCTCAGGTATTTATAGCTGCGGCACAGGTTGATCACCTGCACTTTTTTGTCGGTACAGACAGGCTGCTGCGCTTGCAGGTAATCCTTGGCAGAAAGGAGATGACGGGCGGGATAGTAGGCGGCCCAGTCGGCGGGATCGTCTACCAGAATGATGACCTGACTCATGAAAAGCCCTGAACAAAGTCGGCGCCCGAAGCGGGGCCGGATAAGCGCAAATGTAGGGCCGGAGCTGGGTTGTCAGCAAGAAAAAATCAAGGGGATTAATACAAGAATGACGAACGGCCGTGACGACCGTTCGTTGCCGGATTTCACTGTGTGAAACCCGGCTTGGTTTCGCTAATACCCGGCAGGTGCGTAGCCTTTATCATTGCCCTTGGCGTCAGCCTTGCTGGCACCGGGGTGGCCGGCTTTTTCCAGCGCATCCTGCACTTCTGGTGGCATGTAGGTTTCGTCGTGTTTGGCCAGCACTTCCTCGGCTTCAAACCGGCTCCGGCTCACCAGGGTGCCATTGGCCACAATGCCCTGCCCTTCGCGGAACAGGTCCGGCAGGATGCCCTGATAATGCACCGTGAAGCGCCCCTTGCCATCGGTGAGCCCGAACGTAACGTCCAGGGTATCCGGGTTGCGAATTACCGTGCCAGGCTCCACCAGACCACCCACGCGCATCTGCGCATCCAATGGCGCTTCTCCGGCAGCAATTTGCTGGGGGGTATAGAACAGGTTGATGTTCTGACGCAGCGCATAAAACATCAGGCCGCAGGCGATACCCAGCCCGACCAGAACGGCAAGTACCACCAAAAGACGCTGCTTACGTACCGGATTCATCATCTACCTCAGGTTTCTGCTCTGTGTGTTGCTGGCGACGCTGCTTTTCTTGAGCCTGCTCTTTGGCAAGAGCCTCAAGACGCAATTGCCGCGCCAACGTTTGGCGCACCTGTCCCTGCCCGCGCATCGCCAGCACCATGCTGGCACCAATCAGGAGCGCGCTGATTCCGTAGGCGCTCCAGACATAAAAACCGTGTTTTCCCATGGCCAGAAAATCGGCAAGGCTATCAAAATACACGTTAATGCCCTCCCTCTTTCACCAACTTTCGTACCCACTTGCTGCGCCGCTCACGCCACACCACTTCGGTGCGCGCACGCATCAATACATTGACCGCATACAACAACCAGGTCCCCAGCATGCTGATCAATAGCGGGTATTTCATGGCCGGGTTGATGGTGGATTCGCCCACCAGTTTCAGGGTGGAGCCTTGGTGCAGGGTCTGCACCCATTCCACCGAATATTTCACGATGATCACATTGATCACCCCCACCATAGCCAAAAGCCCCGCGGCACGGGCCGCCTGACGCGGGTCGCGGATCACGTTCTGCAGGGCAATCACGCCCACATACATGAACAGCAGAATCAGCATGGAGGTCATGCGGGCATCCCACTGCCAGTAGGTGCCCCAGGTGGGCTTACCCCACAGCGCCCCAGTGGCCAGGGAAATGGCCGCCAACGCCGCGCCGAAAGGGGCGATGGCTTTCATCATCACTTCCGCCATCTTCATGCGCCAGACCACCGCCACCAAGCCTGCCACGCCCATGGCCATGTAGCCCATCAGCGCACCACTGGACGCAGGCACATGAATAAAGATGATCCGGTAACTGTTGCCCTGCTGGTAGTCACTGGGAGCAAATGCCAGCCCCCAGACAATACCCACGGTAAACACCAGCAACGCAATAGGCGTCAGCCACGGCAATAGCGCAGAACTGAACCTATAGAAATAGCGCGGCGAACCGAGCATGTGGTACCAGCGCTTTATCGTTTGCCAAACCATTGCGTCACCTACCATCAATACAAGCCGCGTTCCCACCGGGGAAAGCGGCGCTTAATTCCCTGAACTGATCTTCAAACCGGCGGCCACCGCCAGCGGGCCCAGACTCACCGTTAGTGCCAGCAAGGCCCCGAGGATCGCCAAAATGCCATTCACCGCGCCACCATCCACCGCTGCACTGACCGCCCCGGCACCAAAAATCAGCACCGGAATGTACAGGGGCAACACCAACACCGCCAACAGAATACCGCCGCGATTCAACCCCACCGTCAGTGCCGCACCGATGGCGCCGATAATGGTCAGCGCTGGAGTCCCCAGCAACAAGCTCAGCATCACCGTACCCAGCACGCCATTAGGCAGCTGCAACATGTGCGCCAACACCGGAGAAATTAGCACCAAGGGCAGGCCTGTCAGCAACCAGTGCGCCAGCAGCTTGGCACTCACCGGCACCACCGCCATCACCGGCGCGGTAAGTAACAATTCCAGCACCCCGCTTTCCTGATCACGGCGGAACAACCCATCCAACGACAGCATTACCGCCAGCAACGCCGCCACCCAAAGTACGCCGGGAGCCACCAGCACCAGCAGTTCCGGTTTCGGCGAAATTGCCAGCGGGAACAGGCTGATCACCATGACGAAGAAAAACAGCGGGTTAATAATTTCTGCCGGGCTGCGCCACAGCACCAATAATTCCCGGAACAGGGCCGCACGAAACACGCTCATGCCAACACCCCCTCCTGAACATAGGCCTGCCCTTGGTCCAAATGCAGCCGCCGCACGCCATCGCCAACTTGATGGTGGGAGGTATAAATCACCAAGGCGCCAGCCTCAGCCGCCTGCTGGATCTGTTGATCCAGTGCCGCCACACCGTCCTGGTCAATGGCGGTATAGGGCTCATCGAGCACCCACACCGCCTTGTGCTCCAGCCACAGGCGGGCCAGCGCAATGCGACGCTTTTGCCCGGCGGACAGGTGCGCCGCCGGCACGTCTTCAAAACCGCGCAACCCCACCGCTGCCAGCGCCACCATGGGATCACCGCCTTGCTGGCTTAGCGCACCGGCGTACCGCAGGTTTTCCAGCGGGCTCAGCTCTTCACGCACCCCTGGCTGGTGGCCCAGGTATAGTAATTCCTGTTGCCATTGAGGCTGCCACCATTGGCGTACGCCGTCGTAGAAGCCATGCAGCCCCACCAGAATGCGTAACAACGTGGTTTTGCCGGCCCCGTTAGCACCGGTAATCTGCCAGATTTCACCGGCCGACGCGGTCAAGCTCAGGCCACTGAACAGCAGCCGATCATCGCGTTCACAGCTAAGCTGTTCGAGCACGAGTCGGGTAGCAGGCTTGGCGTCAGAATGGGTGGATGGCTGGCTCAAATCGGGCTCCCTGAAACAGCGCCAGAGTATAGCACGACAGTTCAAAACGGGCTTGATCACCGGCAAGAAGCCGATAGCCTGTAAAGGTAGCCGCATAGAGGAGAGATTTATGTTCATAAGCAGCATTGCACGCGCCACCCGACTGCTGGCCATCGCACTGATCGGTGGGCTACTTTCGGCCTGTGGCGGCGACAAACCCCTGGCCACCGTGGACCAGGTGGACCTGCAGCGCTACACCGGCACTTGGCATGAAATCGCCCGTCTACCCCAGTGGTTTCAGCGCGGCTGCTACGATTCCACCGCCACCTACACCCTGAATGACGACGGCACCATGAAGGTGGTAAACCGCTGCCAGCGCGAAGACGACGAGCCCAGTGAAGCCCAGGGCACCGCTCGGGTCGTCCCCGACTCCAGCAACGCCAAGCTGAAAGTGCGCTTTGATAACTGGGTTTCAAAACTGATCCCTACTATCACCGAGGGCAATTACTGGATTCTGGCTCTCGATAAGGACTACCAGACCGTGGTGATCGGCGAGCCCAGCCGTGAATATCTGTGGATACTGGCGCGCCAGCCGGAACTCAACGATGACCAGTACCAGGCACTGGTGCAGGTGGCCGACGACAAGGGGTTCCCCGTAGATCAGTTGCTGCGCAACCGCAACCTGCGCCCGGAGCCTCAATAATGGAGCACCACGTCTATTTTGCCGTGTTCGGCTTCGACCACGATCCTCGCCAGCTGGATCTGCTACTGGGCCAAAGCGCTGACGATTACTGGCACGAAGGCGACAGCTACAGCGATGCTGTCCCCGAGGCCCTGCGCCAGGAAAACCGCTGGATTCTCTCCAGCCAGCTGGACCACACCGCCAGCCACCGGGACCATTTTGAAAAGCTGCTCTACAAACTGCAGCGTCTGGCGCCACAGCTGACGGCCCTGGATAACCCTGACCCCGATAACCCGGCTCCAGATAACACCGTGTGGGAAAAGCATTACCGTTACGGCATCGGTGTGTCACAGTACTTCTTTATGGACGACCCCACGTTTTATCTGCCTGCCGAGATTATCGACGGCTACCAGGCACTGGGTTTTGATATCAGCTTTGATCAACTGGGAATTGACGGCAGCCATGGCAACGGAAATTGAACGCAAGTTTCAGGTCAACGACCTGACCATTACCGATACTCTGGCCGGGGAACGGCTTACCCAGGGCTATCTGAGCCATGACAAGAACGCCACCGTGCGTATTCGCACCACCGGCGACACCGCCTGGCTGACCATCAAAGGTAAAACCGTGGGCGCTACCCGCAGCGAATTCGAATACGCCATCCCGTTAGCAGACGCCCAGCAGATGCTCACGGAGCTGTGCGGTGCCGGCGTCATCGACAAGACCCGTTACCGCCTGCCGCAAGGAGAGCTGTGCTGGGAAATCGACGTGTTTCACGGTGACAACGATGGTCTGGTGGTGGCGGAAATCGAACTACCCAGCGAAGCAACGCCCTTTGACAAACCGGCCTGGCTGGGGGAAGAAGTCACCGGGGACGCCCGCTATTACAACAGTGCATTAAGCACCACACCCTATAAAAACTGGCGATAAACACTCTTTCCAGAAAAAGCACAGACGCACACACGACAGCACAAAAGCTCGGGGGAGCAGCGAATGGAATCCAACCTGTATCAGGCGCCGGCCAGTGAAATCATTACACCCGAATCAGAAAATTCCGGGCTGGCGCTTTACGTTATCGCTCCCTGGAAATTCACTCTGCTTTTTTGGGCCACCCTGGGCATCTATGACGTCTACTGGAATTTCAAGAACTGGCAGAGCCAGAAAGACATCCGGCAGAAAGAAATACAACCGGTTGGACGTGCCTTGTTCAGCATTTTTTTCTTCGCCTCATTGCTGAAAACCATCAACAGCGAAAACGAAGGCAAGGCCAAACCGTTGCCCGTCGCCCTGATGGCCACCCTCTATATACTCTCCTACCTGATCAGCACCGTATCCGACCGGGCGGCTGCCAACATGGACACCTTTGGTGTTCTCGATCTGGTTTCACTCGCCCTCTTACCCATTAGCTGGGCAGTGATGCTCAAGGCGCAAAAAGCCATCAACCTGTCCCAGGGAGATGAACACGGCCTTCTGAATAACCGGCTGACGCTGGCCAACGGTATCTGGATCCTGCTGGGCGCGGCCCTGTGGGGGCTTATCCTGCTGGGTCTTGCCAGCGGCTATTTTCCCGAGCAAACAGATACCTTCCTCGACACACTGATAAAGGCCGTACCGTAACCATGTCATCACTCAAAAGGTCGTTCGCAACAGCCCTGACAGGGGCCAGCCTGTCCCTACTACTGATCGGCTGCATCCCCACCGTCCAGCGCCTGTGGGATGCCCAACCCGTCAGTGGCACCATCATCGATGGCGATACCGGCGCGCCCGTCAACGGCGCCACTATCAGCCTGATCACCGCCCCCGAAGAAGCACAGGCGAACGCCCGCACCGCCACCAGCAACGCACAAGGCGAATTCACGCTGCCCGGCGCCTCCCACATCGGTTTCCACATGGCCATGCCGGCCAGCTACATGGCTTCGGAAAAATGGGTAATCAGCCACCCGAACTATCCGGATGCCGTGGCCGAAACCGTCACCATCGCGCCCCCTACCGGCGAGCAACCCCGGGAAATCACCGCACCGCTATTCGCCAACCTCAACACCACACCGGTGGAAGACTGCCCCTACTTCCACTACCAGCAACGCCTCGCTCAATGGGCACAGCAACATTTCAGCGAAGAAGCCCAGCGCCCCTTTCAGGACGCCCTGCTCACGCTCTGCCACGACCCCGAGCGCATAGAGGAAATTCTCGCCCCACAGGAACCCTGATTCCGCCAATGGGTCTGAGCTATACTGAACACTAACGAATGCCGGGGACGACCCCGGCATTCGCCGCCATCGCATCAATCACATAACGGGGACGCCCCCATGACAGGAGACACGTCATGGCATGGGCCCTGGTTATACTCGCAGGCATTATCGAAACCGGCTGGGCACTGGGTTTGAAGTCCAGTCACGGCTTCACCCGCCCGCTCCCTTCGCTACTAACCCTCATCGGCATGATCGCCAGCTTCTGGCTATTGGCCAAAGCCATGCAGACCTTGCCCGTGGGCACCGCCTACGCGGTATGGACCGGCATCGGCACTATCGGCACCGTGCTGCTGGGCATTGTGCTGTTTCAGGATGCGGTGAACGTGCCGCGATTACTGTGCCTGGGGCTGATTCTGGCCGGCATTGTGGGGCTGAAAATCTTCACCCCCTGAGGCCTCAACGGACAGGCAGGCGTGTTCCCGCTTCTGGTTCCCTGTACTATTGCCACTGAACCATGGCGGCCACGCCTCCCGTTTCTCTCACCACAGGTCCCGCATGCTCAATAACGACGTCCTCCGCCGCACCCGATATATCTTCGATTTCGACGACACTCGCATGATCGGCATCTTCGCCGAAGCCGGCGAAACCGTCACCCGGGAACAAATCAGTGACTGGCTGAAAAAGGACGACGACCCGGCCTTCCAGAAATGCACCGATCGCACCTTGGCCATTTTTCTCAACGGCCTGATCAATGCACTGCGCGGCAAGAAACCCGGGCAGCAACCGGAACCGGAAAGCCGCCTCACCAACAACATGATTTTCATGAAACTGAAAATCGCCTTAAATCTGCAGGCCGAAGGCGTACTGGAAGTGCTCGAACTGGCCAACTTCCACATAAGCAAGCACGAGCTCAGCGCCTTCTTCCGCAAACCCGGCCACAAGCACTACCGGGAATGCAAAGACCAGATTCTGCGTAATTTTCTTAAAGGATTGCAGATTCAGTACCGGGACGGGGAATGAGTGGCCGTTTAATGCCGAAAGCCTGACGCCTGACGCACAGGCCTCCGCCCCTAACGCACCGCTTTGATACCGCTCAATGTCTTGAAACACAGCTCTCTGGCGGTGCCGAGAAACTCCTGCACATAGGGCGTTTGTTCATCCTCCGCACGCACCGCTGCATAGAGCGTGCGCCACACCCCCTTCTCCCCCAGGCGCACGGTTTTCAGCAAGTCGTGTTCGGTGTATTCGGTGAGCGCCCAGTTCGGTAGCGCTGCCACACCCCGCCCTGCCGCCACCAACTGTGCGGTCATGGGGGTCAGCTCGGCAGTGCGGATGGTCGCAGGCTCGGCACCCGCCGGGTCCAGAAAAACGCTGAACACATCCAGGCGCTCGCGCTCTACCGGGTAGGTAATCAGGGTCTGGTCAGCGAAGTCTTCCGGGAGAATCCACTTTTGCGCCGCCAGAAGCGATTGCCGCGACACCGCCAGCACCAGCTCGTAGCGAAATAGAGGCACATAGAGCACCGCCTCGTTTTCCACCGGGTCGGAACTGATCACCATATCCAGATCCCCGCGCACCAAAGCCGGCAACGGCGCAAAACTGAAGGCGGCGGACAGGTCCAGCTCCACTTCCGGCCAGTGCTCGCGAAACGCATCCAGGGCCGGCATCAGCCACTGAAAACAGGAGTGGCACTCGATGGCAATGTGCAGCCGTCCGGTCTCCCCGGCGGCCAGGCGCTTCAGCTCTCGCTCTGCCTGCTGCACCCTGGGCAGCACGTCCTGCCCCAGCGCCAGCAACCGCACCCCGGCCGTGGTGAAGCGCACCGGACGAGAGCGCCGCACCACCAGTTCTACCCCCAGCCGATGTTCAAGATCTTTCAACTGATGGGACAGAGCCGACTGGGTAACGTGCAACCGTTCCGCCGCTTCCACCAGTGACCCAGCCTCATCAATTGCCCGCAGTGTAGCGAGATGTCGTAATTCCAGCATTTGATCCTCCAACGTTTCCCATTGTGGGAGCAGTGGTTCCACCGCGATCTGGCATTTTCCTGCGGGCCTGGCGGGTGTTGAGGATACCACCAAAGTGAGCACAGCTCATATAACAATGAAATAATACCAATTTTACTCATGATAAGCATTGAGCATAATGGCCGCATATCACGCTTCGTCGCGTTAGTTACCCAGCGCGACGCAAGCCATGACTCATTATTGACGCGGACGCCCTGGCACCATGAGCAATGAATTTAGCTTCAGCATCAAGCGCATTTGTTTCGATGAGGATTACCGTCCCTCCGACAGCACGCGGATTACCACCAACTTTGCCAACCTGGCGCGGGGTGAGCGACGCAAAGAAAATTTGCGCGACACCCTGACGATGATCAACAACCGATTTAATGCGCTGGCCCACTGGGACAACCCCAATGGCGATCGCTACGCCGTGCAGCACGACATCGTGTCCGTGAATATCGATATTGAAGGCAATGGCGAGACGTTCCCAACCATTGAAATATTGAAAACCACCATCTTTGACCGGCATACCAACAAGCACATAGAAGGCATTGTCGGGAACAATTTCTCCTCTTATCTGCGGGACTATGATTTCAGTATCGCCCTGCTGAACCATAATAAGGATCAGCCTCAATTCAGCATTCCCGATAACTTCGGCGATCTGCACGGCAAGCTATTCAAGCATTTCATTAACTCAAGCGCTTACCAGGAAAGCTTCAGCAAGTTACCCGTGATCTGTATCAGTGTATCGGACAGCAAGGTGTACACCCGCACGGAGAACCACCACCCGGTGCTGGGGTTTGAATACCTGCCCAATGAATCATCGTTAACCGAAAGTTACTTCAAGAAGATGGGCCTAAAGGTGCGCTATTTCATGCCGCCCCACAGCGTGGCACCGCTGGCCTTTTTCTTCTTTGGCGACCTGGTGAACGATTACACCAACCTGGAGCTAATCAGCACCATCAGTACCATGGAAACGTTCCAGAGAATTTATCGGCCTGAGATTTACAACGCTAATTCCGAGGCGGGCAACCGCTACCAGCCCAGCCTGAAGCACTCGGATTACTCACTTACCCGCATTCAATACGACCGGGGAGAACGTAGTCAGCTGGCCGTCAAACAAGGCAAATTCGCTGAACAGCATCTGATTGAGCCTTACCGAACAGTGCTGAATCAATGGTCTACGAATTACGGTTAACTCATATACGGCAGTACAAATAATGAAAAAATTGTTACCCACATCCACGGCAGGCAGCCTGCCCAAGCCCTCCTGGCTGGCCGAGCCCGAAACGCTCTGGTCCCCCTGGAAATTACAGGGCGAGGAGCTCACCGATGGCAAGCAGGATGCACTGCGGCTGAGCTTGCACGAACAACAGCTGGCCGGTATCGACATCGTCAGCGATGGCGAACAAACCCGCCAACACTTTGTTACCACCTTTATCGAGCACCTCAACGGGGTGGATTTCAAAAAGAAGGAGACGGTGAAAATTCGTGATCGCTACGATGCCAGCGTGCCCACGGTGGTAGGGGCGGTTAGCCGTCAGAAGCCGGTGTTTGTAGATGACGCGCGTTTTCTGCGTGAGCAAACCCGGCAGCCGATCAAATGGGCCCTACCCGGCCCCATGACCATGATCGATACCCTTTACGACGCCCATTACAAAAGCCGGGAAAAGCTGGCTTGGGAATTTGCCAGGATCCTCAACCAGGAAGCCAGAGAGCTGGAAGCGGCGGGCGTTGACATCATCCAGTTCGATGAGCCGGCCTTCAATGTCTTCTTTGATGAGGTGAACGACTGGGGCGTAGCCACGCTGGAAAAAGCCATTGAAGGGCTCAAGTGTGAGACCGCTGTGCATATCTGTTACGGCTACGGCATCAAAGCCAATACCGACTGGAAAAAGACGCTGGGCGCTGAGTGGCGGCAATATGAAGAAGCCTTCCCCAAGCTGCAGGCCTCGGCCATCGACATAGTCTCTCTGGAATGCCACAACTCCCATGTACCCATGGATCTGATCGAGCTGATTCGCGGCAAAAAGGTGATGGTGGGGGCCATTGATGTGGCGAGCCACACCATTGAAAGCCCCGAGGAAGTGGCCAACACGTTGCGCAAGGCACTGCAGTTCGTCGATGCCGACAAACTCTACCCATGCACCAACTGCGGCATGGCACCACTGCCCCGCCAGATCGCCAGAGGCAAACTACGTGCGTTGAGCGCGGGAGCCGAGATCGTTCGCAACGAACTTGCGTGAATCCCGGCGGGAGGGTCAGGCGCCGGGCGGCGCCGTCTCTTCCCGGGCTGGAGCGGCTGCCCTGCGCTGGCAAGGGCAAGACTACCCTGGCAACACAATGTGAGTGCCTGCTTCACCCGTTTGCGTTACCCCCTATTGCTGGAATCACTATGTCACTAATAACCAAGGCCATCGATCCTCTGGACTTTCGCAAAGCGCTCGGCCATTTCGCCTCCGGGCTCACTGTGATTACCTCGCACATTGATGACGAGCCCGTCGGCTTTACTTGTCAGTCGTTCTATAGCGTATCGACAACCCCGCCGCTAGTGTCCTTCAGCGTGAAGCGCGACTCTTTCAGCTACCCCAAGATCCGTCGTGCGGGCCGCTTCGCGGTGAACATTCTCTCTGACGAACAGACCGCGGTATCCAACATCTTTGCCCAACAGGGCGCGGACAAGTGGAAAGAGACCGACTGGACCACGTCTCCTCTGGGCAACCCTGTGTTTGGTCGCAGCCTGCACTGGCTAGACTGTGACATTCACGCCGAACACGAGGCAGGCGATCACCTGATCGTGATTGGGGAAGTGCGAGCGCTGAGCCTGCAGCAAGCAACCGCCACACAACCCCTGCTGTACTTCAAAGGACGATACTGCAACTTGGATGCCTCTATCAGCACCTGAGAGCCCTTCATCGCCGATTCATTCTTTCTTTCATCACATCGCCAACGGATGTGGCTTTCCAGGGATTTAGTATGGAATTTTTGCTTTATGTGGTTCTGGGTGCAGTGGCCGGGGTATTGGCCGGTCTGTTTGGCGTCGGCGGCGGCATCATCATCGTGCCGGTACTGGTCTTGAGCTTTACCGCCCAAGGCATCGACCCGCAAATATTGACCCACCTGGCTGTGGGTACGTCACTGGCCACCATCGTCTTCACGTCTATCAACTCGGTGATCGAGCATCACCGCAAAGGGGCGGTGCAATGGCCTATTTTTGCCTGGATGACCGTAGGCATACTGCTCGGTGCCGGGCTCGGCTCGTTGACAGCCTCCATGATCCAGGGGCCGCTGCTGCAAAAAATCATTGGCGTTTTTGCGATCGTTATTGCCATTCAAATGGCGCTCGACCTGAAGCCCAAGGCCAGCGGTGCTGTGCCTGGCAAGCTAGGGTTAACGGCCGCTGGCGGGGTAATCGGCTGGGCCTCAGCGATATTTGGCATCGGCGGCGGCACCCTGAATGTCCCTTTCCTCACTTGGCGCAGCCTGCCCATGCAACAGGCAGTGGCAACCTCGTCGGCTTGCGGGCTGCCCATCGCCGCTGCCAGCGCTTTGAGTTTCATGCTGATTGGCTGGAATCAGCCACAATTACCCGAATGGAGCCTGGGTTACGTGTATCTTCCTGCCATGGTGGGAATCGCGTTCACCAGTATGTTCTTTGCCCGTTTTGGCGCACGCATGGCACACAAGCTGTCGCCACGACTGCTAAAGCGTCTGTTCGCTCTGTTACTGCTGTGCGTGGGGGTAAGTTTTCTTGTTTGAGGCACGCTCCGGTCGACACAGGCTATGCTCCCGCTTCAATGACTTTCAACAACCGGTCCGGCCCTAGCTCCAGGGGCTTGGGTTCGCCGGGCAATTGCCAATGGCCGGCATGGCGTTCAGCCGGTTTACTGTCCATTAACGGCAAGCTGGTGAGGTCGGCCACCGCATCGCGGAACAGGTCCGTGCGATAGCACTGCGCGGCAAAGGTTTTGGTTTCTTCCAGCGAACACTGTCGCCAGCGCTGCATTTCCTGCAGCAGAAAGGCGGCGTCGGAACGCCAGGGAAAGTTGGCGTGAAAACCAGCAAACACATGGAAGTGATGGGCCGGAAACGGCTGCCCGGTCAGCCCGCCCGGCAAGCGCTGACTGAACGGCGCGCGAATGATCTCTTCCGGCACATCCAGCCACGCGGGATGGGCCAGTAGCGACAAACTCTCCACCCGATTTTCATCCGCATAGCAGGCTGCCTTATACAGCGCGCGCAGCAACGCGCGGTGAGTATCCGGGTTGCGTGCCACCCAGTCACGGGACACCGCCAGCACCTTCTCCGGGGCATTCTCCCAAATCTGATAGCCGGACAAAATACAGTGCCCGGCACCGGTCAACGCCGCCAAACTATTCCAGGGCTCGCCCACACAAAAGCCATCAATGTGGCCCATGCGCAGGTGATCCACCATTTGCGAAGGCGGCAGCACCACCAGTTTCACATCGCGGTCCGGGTCCAGCCCGGCCACACTCAACCAGTGGCGCAGTTGATAGGCATGGCAGGAAAACGGAAACACTACTGCGAGTACCAGCGGATTTTCCCCACTGGTGGCACGGGCGGCCACTAGCTTGTTCATGGCAGCGGCGATGTCGTTGGGCGTGGGCCCTTCCGAGAGCGCGCACAAACCCTGAAAAAGCATCGGCGAAACCGTCACGCCATTACCGTTCAGGCCCATGGAAAACGCGGTGGCGAGGGGCTTCTTGATGCAGCCCAGCCCCAGCGACGTGGACAACAGCATCGGCGCCAACATCGGCGCCGCGTCCACTTGCCCCACCAGCAACCGGTCGCGCAGGCTGGCCCAACTCCACTCTGGCTGCAGCTCCACATCCAGCCCTTCGGCGGCGAAGAACCCTGCTTCCAGGGCCACCGCCAACGGCAAGCTGTCTGTCAGCGGCATATAGCCGATACGCACTTTCATAAGGCTTGCTCCGTGGACACGAGACGACGAATGCTGGACGGCTGACGGCGAACACACCGGACGCCGTCTACGGTAGGTGCCCGGCTCACCGTCTTCTCCGGTGTCTCGATCAGGCTGCGCGCTTTCATCAATGGCATCACTCGTCGCATTTTGTCTCCAATTTTTTGCGTCAGGCTGCCGGCGTCCAGCATCTGGCGTTCTTCACCCTTGCGCCTTGAGCATTTCGGCATAATCCAGCACCGACTGGGCCACCTGGATCAGCGGCTGCCCGCTGTTCATGGCCTGGCGGCGCAGGGTGCTGTAGGCATCTTGTTCATTGAGCCGACGGCGCTGCATTAACAGCCCTTTGGCCCGCTCAATAACCTTTCGCTCGGCCAGCGCTTCGCGAGTCTGTTCCAGCTCTTCGCGCAGCGCCTGGTATTCCCGGAAACGGGCGGTGGCCACGCGCATCACGCCGCGCACCCTGGCCAGATCGGTTTCCCCGGCCACATAGGCACTGACGCCGGCACGCAGGGCCGCCACAATCAGATCTTCGTCGTCCTGGTTGCAGAACATGACCATGGGCCGCGGGATATCCCGCTGCACCAGTGCCATGCTCTCCAGGGTGTCCCGGTCCGGCGCGTCCATATCCACGATCACCACATCCGGGTTGCTGGAATGCACCTTCTCCGCCAGCCCGGCAGCACTGGTCAGACGACAGAGAATCTCGTGCCCTTCGTCGATCAGGGCACGCTCCAGAATCGCGGCGCGCGGTGGCTGGTCATCCACCAGCATGATTTTCAGGGCCATAGTGTCGGAAGCATCCAGGGATTGAGTGTTACTGGATTGGTTTGCAACGGTTGTGCCAGTCATTGGTCGTTTAACTCGCTGTTTTTGTTTGCCATTCCATTTTCACCACAACAGCCCCCGCAAAGCGCACCATAGCGGTGCACTCTACGGCGCCAAAACGGCGCTGCCGGGCCTACGCAGCTCAATAGTCCGCTGCATCCATCATGGTGCTGGCCAGCAGGGTGTAGGCCGCGGCCCAGGCCGATTCGGTTTCAGCATCAAAGGCATCCCCCAGGCCCTGATCCAGAGTCCAGAGCAAAGCCTGTCCCACCGTGTTGTAATCCTCTGGTTTGACGCCGTAACCCTTATGGCGCTCCCCCAGCTTCTGTACCGCAGGAACAATGCTGTCGAGCCGGTCGAGCCCCTTTACCGCCACCCCGATCATGCTCATCAGCTTCCTGCCCTGCTCTTCCATGTTGCCCTTGAAGAGCGGCTTCAGTGCCGGGTCCTGGCTAAACAAGCGCTGGTAGAACAGCGCGGCAGCCTGATCGGCAATGCCTTCCACTTGCTGCCAGCTATCCTGAACCCGCGAAATCTGTTCCGGTGTCATGCTATTTCTCCCTTTATCGGGTGAGTGCTTGCACGCGTCTGCGTGCAAGCGGTTGACTTACATCGGTACGCGAATCACCACGCCACCCATCACATCGCCCAGCTCGAAATCCGTTTTGGGAGAGTCCTTGTGGTTGTTATGACAAGCCGCGCACGGGGCGGCCACCGCCACATCCGGGTATACCGCCGTGTAGTAGGTCGTGTCGCCAAGAGCCTCGGTGCCGTAAAAGTTTTTGCCCGGGTTATCGACGATGTACTGCAACCCTTCTTTTTCCAGCTCTGTTTTGGGCGCATTTTGTGAATTGATGGGCCACAGTGACTGCAAGGAATAGGAAAAGTCACTGGATACCTCGGCCACCGCTTCCGCCCCGTAACGGAACATCTGCGCCGGCAGCGGTGCACCGTTCTCCAGGTCTTCCCAGTACTCATGGGGCTTGATGCTGTCGGCACCTGCCGGGCCCAATCGCCCGATGATCATCTTGGTGTAATTGGTGCGGTCTGCGTTCATCACTGCGAACAGGGAATCGGTATAGACCTGTGGATCGATACCGACGGCAGGTTTGCTTTCCTGGCCGCCCCCGCAGGCACTTAACAGTAGTGTGGCCACGGCTGTAGCGAACAACGTTCTTGAATATTGCATGGGTGTTACCTCCTCAGGTTCAGGAACCTCTGAATGAAAAGTCAGTATCAGTACGGTCCTCGCTTTCCTTCCCGGGCCTTGTCTCGTTCCACGGCCATATCCACCGATGGCACATGGTGTTCGGGTTTGCCCTGAAAGTTCTTTTCCACCAGATGCGGATCAGCCAGCGCATCAATGGCGAATTCCAGCCCGTGGCATTGCATGCACACCGGGCGAATCATTTTTTCCACCGGGCGCAGGGTCAGGCTCTGGTTGTGTTGCACCAGCACATCATCACCATGGGTTTCCCGGGGCATATGGCAGGTGGCGCAGGTGACGCCACTGCCCGGGGGAAGCTCGCCGCGTTTTTCCGCTTGCCATAATCGATGGTGGCTGGAGCGCAGGTATTCGTTGCTGTGTTCATCGTTGTGGCAGCCCAGGCAGCTATCCACGGCAGCTTTTTGGGTGTCGAAGTCATGGGCACCATGACAACTGATACAGGTGAGCTCCCGGTGGCTGGCTTCCACATGCATGTTCAGCACCGACTGCGATGGCGTCATCGGTGATAACTCCATGGCCAGTCGCATGCCGTGGCGACCCTGGAAGAAACCCTCACTTTCCTGCTCATGACACTGGACGCACTGCAGCGGCGCCGGCTTGTCGACCCATTGATTGGCAGCACCATGACAGGCAGTACAGGTCACTCCGGCTTCCGCATGGGCGTTGCCATCCCAGTGCTCCGGCACGGTTTTGTCTGCGGGTGGCTTCCCGGAACCTTGTATCAGGGCAACCAGATCCGCGTCGCTCATCCGGCTGGCCAGGTTGCGGGGGGTCAGGCGAGGGCGCTCACTGAGCCAGGGTTCATCGGCATGGGCGAGCAGGAAATCTTCATAGAGCGCCAGGTTGTCATGGAAGTTATGGCAGCCGGCGCTGGCACAGGTATCGAATGCCATGCCTTCGTGGCTGGGGCGATCTTCGGCAATGTCCTGATGACAATGCACACACATATCCATGGGCAGCGTCACCCCCATACCCACGTCCAGCTCAGGGCGGTGCTCCACATGGCAGGACACGCAATAACGGGCATCCACATTGGCCAGCCGGTTAGCATTGCGCGGATCCGTAAATTTGGATTTCGGGTGCGAGTCCCGGGCATCGGAAAGTTGTTCGCCGTGACAATTTACGCAAGCGTTTTGCAGCACATCCTGGCTATCGAAACCATCGTCATGGCAAGCACTGCATTGCAGCTCAATCTGGTGATGGCCATGGGTCATGGCGCCGGGAAGAAACACGCTTTTGGAAGCATCGTTATCCAGCAACAACATGCCAAGCCAGACCGCCAGTGCCAGCGACCCCAGCAGCCATAGCCCCCACCACAGTGTCTTGATCCCCGGCTTCCCCACAGGCATTCCCCTAGAAGTAGTACGCAGACAGGATGTGAAACACCAGCAGCGCAGGTAGCGGCCAGCACACCAGAATATGCAACCAGGTACTGCCCTGACGCAGCCGCCCCATGGCCGGAACCGAGCCCTGCAACCGGGTCAACAGGGCTGCCGTAATCCCCACTATTCCCACGCCCAGAAAGCTCAGCATCAGCCAGCGATTCAGGTTGTCCCCCAGGGAAAAACCGGTGTGCCCGTAAAGCAGCGCCAGCGCCATCGCCCCGAGTGCGGCATGGGCAATACGCCACCCGCTGAATCCCCCCATCGGCAAACCGGGAAAGCGCTTTTTCAATGACATCAGCAGTAAAAGCAGTGAAGCGATCAGCACCGCATAGCCACTCCACTGTCGCCATAGAGGGTTGCGGGAAACCTGCTCGAAGAACCCCATTTCCAATACCGAGGTGGCCGGCATCGGTGGCGGAAGCCATAACGCGACCCCCAGGAAAACAGCAGACAGGGCGGCAATAATGGCCAGGCTTCGACCGCCGGGCACACTCCGTTTGGCAGCGCCCTGCCCGCCACAAAGGCTGTCCAGAAGCGGCTCGCAACCGCCACAGACAGTGGCAGCTCCACTCGCCTGCTTCAGATCCGTCACCGCGGTGACGCCGCGATCCAGATATTCCTGTAACTGCCCCCGGGTCAGGCCACGGCATTGGCACACCACCGTCGCAGTCGGCCACTGCCCCACGGATTGGTCGTTGCTGTCACCCGGATTTCCCGTCAGTACAAAGCGGCCGACCTGCCAGGGCCACAGGCGCTTGCCATCGCGGATGCGATTGAGCACCTGTTGACGTTCCGGCCAGGGCCCCACCGATACCGTGCCGACCACCCGCCCGGTACGCACCATCAGCGCGCGATAGATGCCCTTTTCACGGTCGCGATAAACCAGAGTGCGATGCACCAGGCCACGCTCTTCATCACTGAACAGGCCGGCACTGAAGACTTCCAGCGACAGCACCTTGAGCCAGGTGCTGTCCGCCACCGGCATGTAGCTGACCGCTTCCCCGGCCAGATTGGCCGCTGCCACCCGAGCCTGTTGCAGGGCCGGCATAACCAACCCGCATACCCGATCCTGAAACTGGGCACATTCCCCCACGGCATAGATGTAGGGGTTGGATGTCTGCATGCTGGCATTAACACGAATGCCACTCGCCACAGTGATACCCGCCCGGCGGGCCAGCGCGGTGCGCGGGGCAATGCCGGTGGCAAACACCACGGTGTCACAGGGCAACACCTGGTCGTCCGCCAGACGCACGCCTTCAACCCGTTCACGCCCTTTCACGCTTTTCACGCGGGCATGCAGACGCACATCCACACCCGCCCGGGCAAGGCTGTCGGCCACCATGTCGGCGGCCTCTGAATCCAGTTGCCGGTTCATCAACCGGTCAGCGTGCTGGATCAGGGTAACCTTGGTACCAAAGCGGCACAGACTATGGGCAGCCTCGATACCAAGCAGGCCACCACCAATCACCACGGTATGGGTGCTGCGTAGACGGCGTGCCATCAGTGCTTGGGCATCGTCCATATCACGGAAACGCAGCACGCCGGAAAGTTCTGTCCCGGGAATACCGGGAATATGAGCCTCACTCCCCAGCGCCAGCACCAGCCGGCTGTAGGGGTGGCGTTGCCCAAGGCTGTCTTCAACCCAGCGCCGTGCCGGATTGATTGCAATAATGGCCCGCCCCACCAGATGCTCCACATCCGCATCCAGTTCGGCGGGCAAGTTGGTCAGATCATCAAAACCGGTGGAGCCGGACAGAAAGGTGGATAGTTTGACGCGATCATAGGGCGCCCAGTCTTCCTCGCCGAACAGCTTGACCGGCGTGGTAAGGCCGCGACGTCGCAGCTCTACCAGACACTGCATTCCCGCCGGGCCGTTACCGACAATGATTAACGGCCGCTCCGCTTCGCTTTGCGGTATCTCGCTGTCAGGAAAAAACTGTCGTGCTTCCACCTTTCACCTCCGTAACGGTTTTGATGAAGGTTGCTGACGTCGAGCTCAGAGTTTCAGTTCGGCCCAGGCCCACAGTTTCTGTGTATCGGTGCCGAAATCATCGGCGCTGTAGTCGGCATATTTCAGGCCCACCACATAGTGCTTGCCGATGGGCCGTGCCAGCAGCAGGTTGGTTTCCGTACCGTAGTCACTGCTACCTTCTTCGGCCTGGAAATCGTGATACACCGCCGCCATCTTGAAGCCCGCCAGTTTGGTACCGACGCTGACAAAGCTGTCTTTCAGGCCGTCCGCCGGTGTGGCCAGGAACTGGTCCGCCCACCCGTTGAAGGCATGCTTGGTCGCCAACGGTGTCTGGAAAGCCACCATGCCGTCATCTGAACCAAGCACTTCCTGTGCCACTTTTACCGTTACTCCGGCCACCTCTGCGCCCAGCTCGGCAAAGTAATAGTCGGTATCACCGGCTTCCACTTCCTGCTGAGCCCCTTCCAGCGTGAGCAACAGCTTTACCGCATCCAGATCGAAAGCACCGGCATAACGCACACCGTAGGTATCGTTCTGCGAGTCGGTTACGTTATCGGTTTCCAGCAAGTAGGCGTACGCGGTTAGCGAGCCACCCGGCATGCCCGCCCAGCTGGCATTGAAAAGATTGTTGGTCACATTGGCATCAAACCCCGGCGTAATGCCGTTCACCTGGGTCAGATGGGCCGCAGAGACACTGAAATCACTGATGCCGTAATCGATCCGCGCACCATCAAAGGTCTGTTCATCCTGGCGCCAGCCCACGTTGCCGACGAAGCGAGCGTTGTCGTAAATGATGCGCTGGCGACCATAGGTGGCCACCAGGCCGTCGAGGGCATCGCTACCGGTATAACGGACTGCGGCGCGGTTCAGCTCGGTGACTTCCGGATCGGCGATCACCGGGTAACCCGTCATGTGCGGCGCAAAGTTATCGACTTTTCCAACAATGCGGGTGTCTTCAAACTCCCCCATCACATCAAAACCGTGCAGCGTACCGCTCTGGTAGCCCAGCCGGGTGCGCAGGGTGAGTGCCTGGGCATCTTCTGCGGCGCCGTCGCTATCCACTTCCTCATGGCGCAAGCGCAGGTTCAGCAGCGGCTTGCCTTCTTTCAACGCAGTGATAAACGCATCGTCTTCGGCGTGAACCGCCCCCGAAAAGCCAAGCGTGGAAAGGATAACGCCGGCAGCAATGGCAGAATATTTCATGGTCATTTCCTCGATGTAACGTCTCAAAATAAAAAACAGTGATGTGCTGAAATCAGGCACACCTTCCCCCTGCCCGCTTTTCCGTGTGCGAAAAAAGCAGGCGAATCAAATCAGTCATAAACGGTTATCAGGCCCGTTTTCGCACGGCGCCAGACTCAGCGTCAGTACGCTTGGGCAGCGGCTCCACCTTGCGCTGTTTCTCGTACAGGAATTGCAGCACCTGCTGACGACAACGGACGAAGGTGGGGTCGTCCGCCAGGGCCAGGCGATCCCGTGGACGCGGCACCTTCACATCCAGAATCTCGCCGATGGTGGCGGACGGCCCATTGGTCATCATCACAATGCGGTCGGACAACAACACCGCCTCGTCCACATCGTGGGTAATCATGATCACCGTAGTACCCAGTTGGGCATGGATCTCCATCAGGGAATCCTGCAGATGAGCCCGGGTCAGCGCGTCGAGAGCACCGAAAGGCTCGTCCATCAGCAGCACCTGGGGCTGCATGGCCAGGGCCCGGGCAATGCCCACGCGCTGCTTCATGCCACCGGAAATTTCATCCGGTTTTTTGTGCATGGCGTGCGCCATGTGCACCAGCTCCAGGTTATGCTCCACCCAGTCACGAATTTCCGCTTTGCTTTTGGTCTTCTTGAAGACCTGTTTGACCGCCAGCTCCACATTTTCGAACGAGGTCAGCCAGGGCAGCAGCGAATGGTTCTGGAACACCACGGCCCGTTCCGGGCCGGGTTCAGTGACTTCGTGCTTGTCCAGAATCACGCCACCATCGGTGGCTTGAAGCAGGCCCGCGACAATGTTGAGCACGGTGGATTTGCCGCAACCGGAGTGACCGATCAGAGAGACGAATTCGCCGGACTCAATTTTCAGATTCACATCCTTCAGCGCTTCGAACTGGCCTTTTGGCGTATCGAATTTCATGCCGACATTGGAGAGTTCCAGTAATGCTTTCATGTTTTTTCTCCTCACCTGATGGCTTAACGCTGTACCGAAGATTTGTCCCACACCAGAGCGCGCTGCAGCATGAGCATCAGGCGATCCAGCAGGAAGCCGATCAGGCCAATCACGATCACCGCCACCATGATCCGGCCCAAAGACTGGGAGCTGCCGTTCTGGAATTCATCCCAGACGAATTTCCCCAGCCCCGGGTTCTGCGCCAGCATCTCGGCGGCGATAAGCACCATCCAGCTGACCGTCGATGACCCGGTCCAGCAGGACTTTCCAGTTGGCCTGGGCTTCCAGGGTCACAAACAGGCCTTCTTCCTCGAAGTAGCCTTTCTCGTAAGCGATGGCCAGCGGAGCCATATCGGTGAGTTTGATAAAACCGAACTTGAGATCCGCCTTCTCCGGCCAGCCCAGCGCATCATCCGCCACGGAGGTAGCCGACAGGCCCAACGTCATCGCGGCCAACACGCCACAAAATGTTTTTTTGAAACCGTTCATCATCCTTCCCTCGTCTGCCCGTTTTTTTTCAGGCATAAAAAAAGCGCTCAAAGCCCCCCGCCTTCGTTGGCCGGGTCCTCTGAGCGCCTTTGCTCGAATCTGCTCGTGGCCGCCGTTGGCCACGAAGATGGTTGTCTGCACAGCATTGCCACTGTGCTTACCCTGTCATAACGCAAATGCTGTGCCAGTTTTTAAATGTCTTGGTTTTCATCGACTTAACGGTAAAGCTAACCACCACCCCAATTTCCCGCGCCCGTTTATTGCCCAGCCAGCACCGTTGTGAGTCAGCCCCGGCTCACCAAAATGCATCACCTCTTTGTTGCAACAGCGGTTTGCGCCCACAAACACCGCGCTTTGCCCCGCCCTGGTAAAAAAACCACGCACTGCCTGGGAGCCTTTGCGACCAAAGCCGCATTTATCACTGGGGTGAATAATGAACATCATTCGAATGATGAAGCCGAAAACGCCACGGCCTGTTAGGCTGCGCGCTGGATTATCGGAGAGACCCGGCACATCGCCCTATATTGGTTTTCCCGACTTCGCCTTCCCATTTGATTGCCTGCGAGACACTGCGTGACGACCACCGAAAGAGATCACCTGCTCACTGCGATAGCCGGCGCCTTCAGTCTGGTTATTGCCTTGGGCATTGGCCGCTTCCTGTTCACCCCGGCCCTGCCCGACATGATTGCCGAGACAATGCTCACCGCTGTCAGTGGCGGTTACCTGGCGGCTATCAACTATGGGGGCTACCTGGCCGGTGCCATGCTCGCCATGGCAGTGCCGGCCCACCGGGCACGCACGGCGTTCTGGCTGGCACTGTGGGCAAGCGTAATCACCAGCATCCTTATGGGCCTGAGCACCACCTTCACGCCCTGGGCCATTAACCGGTTTCTCGCGGGTGTGGCCAGCGCCATCATTATGGTCAACGGCTCCGCGCTGGTACTGGGCGCCATGCCCAACCATCTGCGTGCCCGGCTGGGCAATATTCACTATGCCGGCATCGGCCTGGGCATCAGCATCGCCGCCCTCACCGTTGCCTTTATTGAACGCCTGCACGGCAGCTACGCCACCATGTGGCTGGCCTGCGGCGCCCTGGCCCTGATCCTGCTGCCGCTGCTGCGCCGCATCCCCGCCCTGCCCCACGCCAAACACAGCCAGCACGAACGCGCGCCCGTGAACCGCTCGGCCCTGGGCTTTCTGATCGCCAGCTACACCCTGGCCGGTTTTGGCTATATCACCAGCACCACCTACCTGCCGGTGATCGCCAAGGCGCAACTGCCGGGCCTGGACAGCGCCGCCTTCTATACCTGGCTGGCCGTAGGCCTGGCCGCGGTGCCCGCCAACCTGCTGTGGGGCAAGCTCGCCAGCCACACCAGCGAACGCAACGCCCTGATGACCGCGCTGCTGGTGCAAGCAGTAGGCGTCAGCGCCCCCGCCTGGCTACCCGGCCTCACCGGGCTGGTCGTCAGCGGCCTGCTGGTGGGCGGCACCTTTACCGCCGTGGTTGCCCTGAGTATGTACTGCGGCCGCCAGCTCGCCCCCCACGCCGCCAGCGCCGCCCTGGGTGCACTGACGGCATGCTATGGCGTCGGGCAGATACTAGGGCCCGTGGTGACGGCGCGGTTACTGGAAAGTAGCGGCAGTTTTGCGCCCGGGTTGTTGGGGGCAGCGGCGGCGTTGATTGGCGCGGCGGTGTTGTTGGTGCCGTTAGGGAAGGTGCGGTTTTAGGTTTTGAGAAGGTGCGAGCTTATAGGGAAGCTGACTTTAACGTCCGCCATCAGCGCTTGTCGCATGCATGGCATTGTTAGCAGTGTACATGGCTGGCACCTCTATAAATGACCCAAATACGGCAGCACAATAAAAGGAAGAATAACCCCAAAAACCACAGCCAACCCCGTTTGCTTTATGAAGCCTTTCGGCCAACCGATAACCAAAAAAATAATCCACATCCAGGAAACTGAAGCAGACAAAAATCCTTCTGATTTATAAATGCCAGAGACATACATGCCGTAGAATACAATCAACGGCGTCAACTTCAGCATACGCAGAATTTGACGCCCTTCTTCGGCACTCTCTTTCTTGATGGACTCTAAGTGAGATTGTTGCTGGTTCTCCAAATAGACTCTCCGGTTTCACTCGCTAACGCCAATATAATGGGCGCGCGGCTTTTTGCGCGTCCAGCCAGCTTTGCTGGCGATCATTGATATTCTTGTTACAAGGCATCTACTGCTGCCTGTATTTGTTCTTTCCGCAATACTTCGTATTTCCCAAGTACTTCATAAAAAGAAGCCTGCCTAACAAATGGAAATTGAAGATAGTAATGACGAGAGAAGCCGTTGATATGAGTTTTATCTTTACCAAAGATAGCTTGCTCTTCACTCCATTCGTTGTTTTCTCCACGAATTGTCGTTTTATAAACACTTATAGATTGGTCTTTTATATCTAAAATATATGTACCGAACTCGCCTCTAAGAAGCAAATAGCGATTACACTTCGATTGCTCTATACATTTTGAGTGATCAGTATGGCCAATTAAAATTGGTGTATTTTTAAATATATCAAAGTCACCAAAACTGGTCTTAAGCGTAACTCCATAAGCATCACATCCCATTCGAATTTCTCCGAGAGGATTTAATTCAACACCTTCTAATACTGCTTCACGTTTCATGATGGATTATCTTATGCCTTGTAACGCCGCGGACACGCGCTTGTCGCGTGCTCTGCCTTGTTATGAACCACGGATCTACACATAGTGAGAAAGCCAGGCAACTATTCCAGCCAGAATAGCGAGGCCGGTAAGGTCGACGATCAAGCTAGTGGCCCACGGAGCGTCCTCATGGTTTCGTATGTGCTCCTTGGGGAACTTACCGAGCGTAAGAATGCGCCAAACTGGCCAGCCAATCGTCCAGCCGACTACTTCAAATAGTAAATTCCAGCCGATGAACAGCAATGCGCGCAAAACCTTAACGAGGATGCGAATGGCACCCTTAACAAGGCCGTCATCAAATATATCGTCAAAGTCCATTTTCACTCTTCATAACAGCGTATTCAGTCGAACGATTCGACATATCTTTCTTCGACATAATTCTTTTATGAGTTTTGGGGAAAATACTGAAATTCGCTGGGCCGTCAGGCTCTTACAGCGAGGATAAGAACTTTTCTCGTCTGACAAAACTCGAAAAAGCGGCCTATTTTCTGACTTCCACCGATATTCCCCCGTTCAGAAAATCACTCTATATCAACCGTTTAGCTTTTTCTGTAAGCCATATCCTACAAAGCTATCGCGCGTTCTGTTGAGCATGGCAGCACTCAGGGGTAGCGATAACGGGAACGGCTGCTCCCGGTAAGCCGGGAGACCATCGATAAAGCCGATTCGCGGTGGAACCACCGCTCCCACAACGGCGCGAGACAGGCTCAGTCGCTCTGCTATCACGGTTCGATATAAAACCGCATCACACCGATGATCTGGTTATCCCCGGTACGTACTTCTACTCGCCAGCGTCCTTCTGATGGCACAGGAATATGGCGCTTATGGGACCAGGTGCGGAAACCGGATTCACGGCCACCGGAGACCTTCAAGGGAATCCGATCTACCTGTTCGCCATCGTGAAACCAGTAGTGATACACCTCCTGGCCCAGCCCCAGCGGCGCCTTGATAGCCGTGTAGGCATACAGCCCCCCTGCCACTTCATCGGCACTGAACACCTCGCCACTCACCAGCGGCTTGCGCTCGGCGCGATTGAATGACAACGCAACGGCCCGTTCTTGCAGAGACAACGTCAGCGGTGGCACCAGCGGGGCCAGCCAGCGTGGGGACAACGCGATCAGGCACGAGACCAGGATCAGCCCGAGCCAACGAAACCATTTTCGCGGCCCACCAAATCGCCAGAAGCTGGGCAACGCAAACAACGCGGTAAGCCAGCCAGCCCAAGCCAGCGCGGAATCCGTACTCCAGTGAAAGATCAACGGCAACAACACCAACAACGCCACAAACAACGCCCAGGCGTGAAAGCCGAAATACAGCGCCCGGTGCCGGGACAGCCAGAAGTAGACCGGGTCGATGATGCTGATGGCCGCCGCACTGACTACCAGAGTGGTGAAGAAAATATATTCCGCGCCGCCAGACCATTGCAGCAGCACAAACGGCAGGCTGAAAAAGAACGCCTCCTGGTGCACGGCCTGCAACACCAACTTGAGCATGCCCTGGGGTAAGCCATCAAAGCGGGTGCCGATCACCTTGTTCTGCCAAATCCCCTCGGTGAGTAGCAAGAGCCAGCTGAACACCAGCAACCCGGTCAGCACCGCCGCCAGCCAAGGTTGGCGTTCCACCAGGAAATAGCTGCTCAGGCCCAGCGAAAAGCTGATCAGCGCCCAGACATGGCGGATCTGATAAAGCTTTGCAGTGAGGGTTTGTAACGTCAGTGGCAAAAGGCGGCTCCGGCTAAGTGTTGCGTCTTCGACGTACTATAGCCGTGTGGGTTCCCGATGGCAGCAAAGGCCCTCCCGTTTCCAGATGCCCACTTGGCACTTGTAGACGTTCTCTTCCAGGGCACGAACGAAGGCCGCTTTGCACCTTGCCGCCTATTGCGACAACAGAAGAACCGGCAGGATCTCTGACTCTACCGATGATCCGTCGGATCCTTTTCTTCGCGCTTCGCGCGGTTCGCACCTCAAGAGGTGCTCCTACAATGGGATTGGAGAGGAAAGAAGCGCGTGGCGCGGACGCCACGCGGGGGGAAGATCAGCCGGCGAAGTTAAGCAGAACACCGGCGGCCACTGCGGAGCCGATGACGCCGGCCACATTGGGGCCCATGGCGTGCATAAGCAGGAAGTTATGGGGGTTGGCGTCCAGCCCGACCTTGTTGGCCACCCGTGCCGCCATGGGCACGGCGGACACGCCGGCGGCGCCAATGATGGGATTGACCGGATGACGGCTGACGCGGTTGAGCAGCTTGGCCATCAACACGCCGGTGGCGGTGCCAATCATGAACGCCACCAGGCCCAGGGCCAGGATACCCAGGGTTTCCATCACCAAGAATTGGTCGGCGCTGAGTTTCGCGCCCACGGCCAGCCCCAGCATGATGGTGACCACATTGATCAGGGCATTGCTGGTGGTGTCCACCAACCGGTTCACCACCCCGGATTCTTTCATCAGGTTACCCAGGCAGAACATGCCCAGCAGTGGCGCGGCATCGGGTAACACCAGCGCCACCAGAACCAGCAAGAGGATCGGGAACAGGATTTTTTCCACCTGGCTCACCGGGCGCAGTTGTTCCATTTTGATCTGACGTTCTTTTTCCGAGGTCAGCGCCCGAATGATGGGTGGCTGAATAATCGGCACCAGCGCCATGTAGGAATAAGCTGCCACCGCGATGGCGCCGAGCAGATGCGGGGCCAGCTTAGTGGTGACATAGATGGAAGTGGGACCGTCTGCGCCGCCGATAATGCCAATGGCTGCCGCATCGGACAGAGAAAACTCCATGCCCAGGAAATTCAGTGCCAGCGCCCCGAGCAGGGCGGCGAAGATGCCGAATTGCGCGGCTGCGCCCAGTAACAGGGTGCGCGGATTGGCCAGCAACGGACCAAAATCCGTCATGGCGCCCACGCCCATGAAAATCAGCAGCGGGAAGATCCCCGTGGTCAGGCCAACGGTATAAATAAGATAGAGAATCCCGTCGCCATAGTTGGCGTTGCCCGCCAGATAATGCAGCTGGTCTTGCACTGCTGGGCCTGCCGCCTGAGCGGCCGTATAAAGCGCCTCACGCCCTGCCCCTGCATCCATGCCCAACACTTGGGCCATGGAAGCCAGCAGCTCTGTAGAGCCAAAATGCAGCGCCTGACTAATGGCCGATTCCGCCAAGCCAGCCATGGGAATGTTGGCCAGCAGGCCACCAAAGCCGATGGGCAGCAACAACAGTGGCTCGAATTTCTTGTGAATCGCCAGCCACAACAGGCCCAGGCAGACCAACAGCATGACCAGCTGGCCGCCACTCATGTGAAACAGCCCGGTGCTGTGCCAGAGGGTTTGCAGCTTATCCATTGGCGGGCTCCACGCTGAGCAGGGTTTGCCCCACGGTCACGGCATCGCCTTCTTTTACTGCGATCTCCGTCACTACGCCAGCAGCGGTGCTGGACACATCGGTTTCCATCTTCATGGCTTCCAGCACCATGATTTTCTGGCCTTCGCTAACCCGGTCGCCGGGCTTCACCAATACCTGAAAAATATTGCCCGCCAACGGCGCGGGAATCGGCACGCTGTTGGCCGGGTTACCCGAAGACGGTGCTGACGATGTGGCAGCAGAGGTGTCGCCCACAGCGCGCAGGTCGGTGACATCACCGCCTTCGTTAACCTTCACGGTGTACTGCTGGCCATCCACTTCAACGGTATAAACCCCTTCTGACTGGGTTTCGCCGCTGCCGGTGTTTTTACCTTCGCCCGGTGCCGCTTCAAACGCCGTGGCATCGCCCCGGTGTTCCAGAAACCGTTGTCCGATTTGCGGGAACAACGCATAGGTGAGCACGTCATCGGTTAACCGATCCCCTTCCGCCAGTGCCATGCCCTTGTCCTTTGCCAGAGCCAGCACTTCATCACGTAGGCTGTCCATTTCGTTGTCGAGCAAATCCCCCGGGCGACAGGTAACCGGCTCATCACCGTCCAGAGCCCGTTTCTGTAACTCGGCATTGTAGGGTGCGGGGGCAGCGCCGTATTCGCCTCGCAGAATGCCGCGGGTTTCCTTGCTGAGCACTTTATAGCGTTCACCGGACAGCACGTTCAACACCGCCTGGGTGCCAACAATTTGCGAGGTGGGCGTTACCAGAGGAATAAAACCGAGATCTTCACGGACGCCGGGGATTTCCTGCAGCACTTCATCAAAACGGTCTGCCGCGCCTTGCTCTTTCAGCTGGCTTTCCATGTTGGTGAGCATGCCGCCGGGCACCTGCGCCACCAGGATGCGTGCGTCCACGCCGCGCAGGCTGCCCTCGAAGGCGGCGTATTTTTTGCGCACCTCACGAAAATAACCGGCGATGTGGTTAAGCTTTTTAATGTCCAACCCGGTATCCCGGTCCGTGCCTTCCAGCATGGCAACCACCGATTCCGTAGGGCTGTGGCCGTAGGTCATCGACATGGACGAAATAGCGGTGTCCACGTTGTCGATGCCCGCTTCTGCCGCTTTCAACGCGGTAGCGGTGGACAGGCCCGTTGTGGCATGGGACTGCATGTGCACAGGAATACTCAGGGACGCTTTAAGGCGCGTCACCAGCTCGAACGCCACACCAGGACGCAACAAGCCAGCCATGTCTTTAATGGCAACAGAATGGGCGCCCATCTGTTCGATCACTTTGCCCTGCTCCACCCACATGTCCATGGTGTGCACCGGGCTGACCGTGTACGCAATGGTGCCCTGGGCATGCTTGCCCTGTTTCACCACGGCGGCGATGGCCCGCTCAATGTTGCGCATGTCATTCATGGCATCGAAAACTCGAAACACATCCACGCCGTTTTCGGCTGCACGTTCCACAAAAGCGTCCACTACGTCATCCGCGTAATGGCGATAGCCCAGCAGGTTTTGCCCACGCAGCAACATTTGCTGCGGTGTTTTCGGCATGGCTTGCTTCAATTCACGGATGCGTTGCCACGGGTCTTCCCCCAGGTAGCGGATGCAGGCGTCAAAGGTGGCGCCGCCCCATGATTCCAGCGACCAGAAGCCAATATCATCAAGCGCTGCCGCAATCGGCAACATGTCATCCAGACGCATGCGGGTGGCAAACAGGGACTGGTGGGCGTCGCGCAGCACCACATCGGTAATGCCCAACGGTTTCAGGTCACTCATGGGGATAATCCGGTATTTATGACAGGGAAGACTGACGGTGCTGCTGCACCGCTTTTTCAATGGCCTTGATAATCGCCGGTGGCGGCAAGTCCTGCGGGAGAGAGGGCACCGGTTGTGCTGTCGAAGCCTGTGGCTCACGACCGAATTTTCGCACCAGCGCCGACATGGCGGTAGTGACCGCCACGAGCACAATCAGAAAAACAAACACAACGCCCATGCCAACAAGCATGAGTTCAACACCCTGAGCCATCATAGCGTTCATGGAACACTCCTTTTGGTTCCAAAAGCGGATTCAGTCACCGCGTGCGAGAGCGGAGGCTCCGCCGTTTAGGCGGGCATCATGGTGGCCTTGTGAGCCGGTTTATCTCTCGCGGTTAAAGGGCAATGTAGACAGATTGTCGACAATCCGCAATGAGACATACGAGGAACGGGTTGGTGGTTTTGATCAATTGACGGCGTGCAGGACAGATTTATCCAGACCGTAGAGTAAAAAATATCGCTATGGAATGAAGTGCCATACGGCGTCGGGAAGACTGAGGGGGTCGCTACCTACTCGGACAGCGTTGAGCCAGCCAGGCCCGTAACCTGTTGCATGCGGCGTGAAGCCGTGCAGCGGCCGCAGAGCGGCATAAAAAAAGGTTCATCGCGGATTAGCGGGAACGAATGAGGTGGCGGCGGGTGATCCGAGTTAAGTTGTTTGTGCGACCAAGCAACCAGACAAGGACACCGCCGCCATGCTCGATGCTACGATCCCCGGCTTTTGCTGGGAAGGTTTTTTACCTGCCCGATGCACTCACCTCTCTGATTCGCACTGCCTGATTGAGCTGATACCCGACCCCGACAAGCCTCCCCGGTGTCAGCATTGCAGGCAACCCTGCCAGCAGATCCACGACACCACCGTGCGACGAGTCCGTGATCGTGACCTTTTCGAGTACAAGGTTTGGCTGGACGTGCCGGTACGGCGACTTCGCTGTCCTCGCTGTTCAGTCGCTCGGGAACAGCTTGATTGGCTGGCACCGCATTCACGGATCACCCATCGCTTTCAGCAGCATATCGAGGTGCTGCTGACGCTCTTGCCCATCAAGCATGTGGCCCTCCTCAGCGGCCTGCATTGGCATACGCTCAAGGCACTGGACAAGGCTCGCCTGGCCCGGAGCGTGCCCGAGCCGGATCTTGATCAGGTCCGGTTTCTTGTCATGGATGAGTTTGCCCTGTTCAAGGGGCACCGCTATGCCACGGTCGTCATGGATGCCGAGCGAACTCAGGTGCTATGGGTTGGCGAAGGCCGCTCCCGGGAGGCGATACGCCCCTTCTTCGAGTGGATGGGCAAGCATTGCCAACAGATCCAGGCGGTCGCCATGGACATGAATACGGCGATGGATCTGGAGGTAAAGGAGCACTGCCCACAGGCCAAAGTGGTGTATGACCTGTTCCATGTGGTGGCCAAGTTCGGCCGAGAGGTGATCGACAGGGTGCGCGTGGATCAGGCCAATCAGCTACGCCACGACAAGCCCGCCCGTAAAGCCGTAAAGCGCTCACGCTGGTTGCTGCTGCGCAATCGCAGCAATCTCAAACAAGACCAGGAGGCGCAGCTGGAGGCACTGTTGGAGGTGAACAAGCCACTGATGCTCGTCTACATCATGAAAGACCAGCTCAAAGGCTTGTGGTACGCAAAGAGCGAGCGGGCGGCCCGTTGGCGGTTTACCCACTGGATGCGACAGGCTCAGGCCAGCAAGCTGGAGCCGTTGATACGCTTCGCCCGGCTCCTGAAGCCTTATGCCGAAGGCGTTATCGCCAGCGCTTCATATCGACTGAACACCAGTGTTCTGGAAGGGGTAAACAACAAGATCAAGGTCATCAAACGAATGGCTTATGGATACCGGGATAGCGACTACTTCTTCTTGAAGATCAAAGCCGCTTTTCCCGGAAACCCGCGATGAACCTAAAAAAAGGCCCCCAATTGGGAGCCTTCTTTTATTCGTATGGTGCACCGGGAGGGAGTCGAACCCCCGACCTACTGGTTCGTAGCCAGTTGCTCTATCCAGCTGAGCTACCGGTGCAAATCTCGTTGCTGTAACGCCGCGAGAGGCTGCGCATTATTCCGAAAGCCCCGCGGTGAGTCAAGCGTAGATCGGTTAAAAGTTCGGCAATCAACCTTCTGCAGCAGCCATTTGTTTTTGCATGTAATTTTCCAGGCCGACTTTATCGATAAGACCGAGCTGAGTCTCCAGCCAATCGATGTGCTCTTCTTCGGATTCGAGGATATCCTTGAGCAGGTTACGACTGATGTAATCCTGGATGGATTCGCAGTACGCAATCCCTTCACGCAGGTCTGGCACAGCCATCTGCTCCAGCTTGAGATCGCACTCCAGCATTTCCTTGGTGTTTTCACCAATCATCAGCTTGCCCAGGTCCTGCAGGTTGGGAATGCCTTCCAGGAACAGAATGCGCTCGACCAGCATGTCGGCATGCTTCATCTCGTCGATGGATTCGTGATATTCCTTGGCATAGAGTGCCTGCAAGCCCCAATCCTGGTACATCTTGGCGTGGAGGAAGTACTGGTTGATGGCAACCAGCTCATTGCCGAGTGCACGGTTGAGGAACTCAATCGCTTTGGCGTCGCCTTTCATTGGGGGTATCTCCGTCACATGAACTTGGGGTACCCCCTATTGTTCAGCAAGTGTGTGACAGAGACAAGGCAGGAGAGAAAAAAAGCGCTTCAAATACAAGCGCTTATGCAAATGAGAACGATTGTTTATGCGGTTTGTGGCCAGAAAACAACCGCCTCACCGGCAGTAGAAGAGTTCGAGAAAGAGGTCGCCTCGTTTGCGCTACGGGTCTCACGCAAAATTTGGCGGGCGTGACGGGCACATTTACCACACTGACTTCCAACCCCAAGTTCCCGACGAAGATCACGCAGGCTGTCGCAGCCAGAATCGGCCGCTTCCCGTATATGGTTGTCAGTAATGCCCTTACAAATGCATACGTACATAAGTCGCCTTTCCTCAATCTCTGGAAAGGATGCTAAACCTAACGCGAATCATTATCAACTACTTTTAAGAATCTATTCTTCCTGTTCCCCTGCCCCCTCCCCTCATCCTGGCGCTTGCTCCTAACCATGCCACTCCGACAGCCTGTAACAGGCGCTGCTGCACACGAAGGGGCCAGCGTGGATAACATGCTGAGAAAACAGAACCGGGTTCTCGCCACGCTCAGTTTGGGTGTGTCGAATGTGGTCTGTATGAGCCTGAATAGGCGCGTCTGGCCCGACAAGGATCACGCCGCGTTGCGAGGAGACATAAAAAAGCCCCGCAGAGCGGGGCTTTTAGCCTTCAAGCAGTTCCTGAGATCAGGAAGAGGCTTTCTTGGCCGGAGCGCGCTTGCGAGCTGCTTTCTTGGCCGGCGCTTTACGAGTAGCCGCCTTTTTAGCTGCAGGTTTTTTCTTGCTAGCCGCTTTTTTGGCTGGCGCCTTCTTGGTTGCAGGCTTTTTGGTTGCTGCTTTTTTAGCTGCCGCTTTAGGCTTACGGCCGGCCGCTTTCTTGGCAACACTCTTGGCCTTGGCCGCTGCTTTACGAGCAGCCGCTTTCGCTTTCTGCTCGGCTTTCTTCTGCTCAGCCTTGGCTTTTTTGGCCAGCTTGCGTTCGTGATCACGCAATTTAGCTTTCAGGTTGCGCTCTGCTGTGCGCATTTTTTTCACTTCACGGGCAACAACCTTCTTCGCGGCCTGGATCTCGGCACGAATCAGTTTCGCTTCGCCACGGATATCCTGAAGCTTCAGGCGTGCAGTGTTCATGCGACCACGTGCCGTTTCAACGGCGCGCTTGGCAGCGGCAGTGGAAGTCTTCTGCGCTTTTTCACGCTTGGCAGCAACATCCGCACGCAGTTTCGACAGCTTGGCGTTCTCAGCGTCGATCTTGGCACGATGCTTATCAAGTTTGGTTTGGGATTGAGTAACTTTCTTTTCCGCCTGAACTACCGCTTTATCCTGCAGTTTTACCTTGGATTCTGCGTTAGTGACGGACTTGGGAACGGCCGGCGCTTTTGCAACGGCGGCTTTCTTCGCTGCTGGCTTACGAGCCGCAGTTTTTTTTGCGGCGGCTTTCTTTGCTCGAGCCATGATTGATCTCCTCAGCTATGGCGTTGTCATCAATACTGCGACAAGTGGAAAAATAGCATAAAAAAAAATCAGTTGGTACATTATTTGACCAATTGGTTTTTATTTTTCTGAATTTTTCACTGTGCCTGCAAGGGACCTATTTTATTTCTTTTCTTTTTTCGACTTCTTCTTTTAATTTTTTCAGAAGCGTTATGCCTCATTTGGCCAACGCTCTTTCTTTTAGCACGCTTCTTTTTTGCCGTTTTTTTGGGTAAAAAAACGGTTTATTCTATTTTCTTCCCACGCTCCGCATCCCCGCACCAGTACGTAAGGGCAATGCATGACAGCCCCCATATATGGAGAGAAAGCGCTAATTCTCTACAGCTGACTTCTATATATAGAAAGAGGCGTGGGGGAAAGCGGCAACCAGACACCCTGCCTTGAGCACTTTTGTTAGCCAAACTCCTGTAATTGTGTAGAAGCGTTACAGCGTTGCTATCAGAAAGACGGGAATCGATCTCGGATAGAGCACCGTTTATTACTAAAGGAGTGTCGCGGATTTGAGGGGATGATATGCCCGTAGTGTGTTTGCCACAGAATTGTGCTCAGAGAGCCTAACGCCAAGCACCTGTTGCTTGACGAAAAACGGGCGTCGAAAATTGCCTGCATAATGTTTGGTCGGCGATTGATTAGCGAACTTTGCTGCCAAGGAGCCCCTGAAAACGTCCACACGAATGTGGGAAGCGATGCTGGCATCATGAAGGAGCGTGCAATCCATCGGCGCTATTCGTGATGCAAGCATCACTTCCCACAGAAAAAACGCTGCGGGGCGTTTTCACAGGTTCCCCAGTTCGTCCAGCCCTCCAGGGCATCAGGCCTTTCAGTATCTGGGGGCAATTTAACCTCCAGTGGCCGGCTTTATCTGCGGAAGGAGCCAGCCCGCTGCTGGCAACCCCATCGCTTAACGAGAGCCGTCCCTCAACAGTAATGACGCGCTTTGCTCCCCCTTTGAGCCGCACGGCACTACGTGCGTTACCCGCTTTGCTATGTTCTTACAACGGGGGGGGGCTGCCAGGGTTTTGTCTGTATGGCTTTCCCGCCTGGCATTCGGCGGCGAGCGCTCTACACAGTGCGCGATGAACCAAAAAAAACGGGAAGCCTACAAGGCTTCCCGTTTTTTACTACCGCCGCCGAGTCGGCGCGGTTGAGGCGTACTCATCAGCCCTTCAGAGCAGACAGAACCCGGTCGCGAATATCATCCACGGAACCCACGCCAGCAACGCGCACATAGCCAGGCGCTTTTGCCTCTGTGTTCTTGGCCAGGTCCTGATAGAAATCTACCAGGGGACGAGTCTGCGCTTGATACACCTCGAGACGCTTGCGTACGGTCTCTTCCTGGTCGTCATCACGCTGCACCAGCTCATCACCGGTTTCGTCGTCTTTACCTTCCACTTTCGGCGGGTTGTACTTGGTGTGGTACACCCGGCCGGAAGCCGGGTGGACACGGCGACCGCTCAAACGCTCGATGATCTCTTCATCATCCACGTCGATTTCCACTACAAAGTCGATGTCGACACCCTGCTCCACCAGTGATTGCGCCTGGGGGATGGTGCGGGGGAAGCCGTCGAACAGGAACCCGTTGGCACAATCATCTTCCTTAATACGCTCTTTCACCAAACCAAGAATGATATCGTCGGAGACCAAACCACCCGCATCCATCACTTTCTTGGCTTCCAGGCCCAGTGGAGTGCCTGCTTTAACCGCAGCGCGCAACATGTCACCGGTGGAAATCTGAGGAATATTGAACTGTTCCTTGATGAACTGCGCCTGGGTGCCCTTGCCCGCACCGGGTGCACCAAGCAGGATGACACGCATAGGATTCTCCATCTTACTGTCGTCAGAAGAGGTACAAAGTACCTCTGATTTATTCACCCCCATCGCCATGGCCACGCGCTTTGGTGGCCCTGGATACGGCCCACGGCCACCCCATCGAAGAGGGCATAATGCCCGCCACAGACGGCGTAAACTGGCGTAATTTCCAAGCGTATGGGTGTACAAATCAGAGGAACCCAGCCTCCGAAGGGGTGCAACTTTACCTTGAGGCCTTCTTCATCACAAGGGACAGGGGCTGCTACTTAGGTAGCAGCCCCTGTTGCAAGCCCCCTATTGGCGGGACAAATTGAGCGTTGCGGGCTGAACCTGAGGAAGTTGTAACGAAACCGGTACGGCGGTAATCGCCGCCTGATCCACCGAGGCACCCGGTGCCGGCGTGTAGCGAGCGCCAATGACCAGGTCGGCCTGCTCGCCCGGGTAACTCTGTAACCAATCGGCTGCGGTTAGAGACACCGTGATCGGAAAATGCGGCACCACTTTGCGCTGCGCAGCCAGAGGCTGGCCGGCACTGCCGGCCTTGCGCAGGAACACAAACAAGGTGCCACCAGCTGGCAGGCCTTCACCGCTGACAGTGGCAGTAAGGTTGGAAAAAACGCCTTCCCGCTGCTTCTGTTCCCGGGCCCGTTCCAGTCCCCGCTGCAGCAAGTCCGCGGTTTCACCCTCGCTGTGTCGGGACAGCAGGGACGCCCAAGCTTGTTCCGACAGCGCATAGCGCCCGGCCCGATCTGCTGACATGGCCAGCAACATCCAGGCACCATCGTGATTCGGCTCCCGGTCCAGCACCCAGCGAATTTCCTCCAAAGCCGGGTCGGAAAGCCGTGCTTCATTCTTTTCAATCAAGGCCCGTGCCAGCAACAGGTGCATGGCGGCATCGTCCGGGTTCAGTTGCAAGGCCTTGCGGGCCGCTTCTTCGGCCTGCACCGGCGCGCCCAACTGATCATACAGTGCACCCAAGGCATACCAGCCCACGGCCGATGGTGCTTGCGAGAGTTCGGATTGCAGCACCCGAACCAAGGCGCCGGCGGGGACTTCCGAGGCCGCCTTCTCCGGCGGCTGCCCAGCAATAATCTGCCGGGCCACGTCACCGTACTCTTGTTTATGGGCCAACCAGGTAGGGGTATGTTGGTTAAGGCCGATCAGCCCGTAGCCCGCAGCAGTCAGAACCACCATCACCAACGGGATGCCCAAGGCTCCCGACATGTTCTTGCCGGCCTTGCGGCCTTCACGACGCCACAGCATCCACAGCACCGCGGCCATCACCAATACTAGAACCAGCGCCATCACCCACAACATCATTTCGTGCCCTCTTCCGGTTCTTTATCCTGCGCTGTCTGATCTTCTGCTGACGCTTTACGGCTGGCGTTACGCAGCAACAAAACGATCAATACGCCGCCCCCCAGTAACAACACAATGGGGCCTAGCCACAGAATGGACGTGCCTGCATTGACCGGCGGACGATAGCTAACAAAATCACCATAACGAGAGACAAAATAGTCAACGATGTCCTCATCGCTTTTGCCTTCCAGGATCATGGTATGCACTCTCGTTCGCATATCCTGGGCAATACCGGCATCGGAATCCGCAATGCTCTGGTTTTGGCATTTTGGGCAACGCAGTTCTTCAGACAGGATGCGAAAACGCTGCTCCTGCTGTTTATTATCAAACTGATAGACATCAATGGCGGCAAAGGCCGGCATGGTCAGCATCAGCAGAAACACAATACGCAGCATTCTTATCCTCCCTCACCCTGCCCCGGCGTTGGCGCCTGCGCGGGCAATAAAGGCACAAATTTTTCTTTCCAGACACGAGCATTCAAATCACCCGCGTGGCGCAGCACGATCTCACCGGCGGGATTGATCAGGAAGGTTTCCGGCGCGCCGTAGACGCCCAGGTCCAGCCCCAGCTGACCGTCAGCATCCACAATCACATGGGTAAACGGGTTACCCAGATTGGCCAGGTACTGCCGGGCGGCCGGCAGCTCATCCTTGTAGTTTAACCCGGAAATAGCCACACCTTGTGCCGCCAGTTCCAGCAAATAAGGATGCTCCACATGGCAGGTGGGGCACCAGGTGGCCCACACATTCAATAGCTGCCAGCGCCCTTTCAGAGAGTCTTCCGTGTAGGTTTCTTCTGTCAGCAGCGACGCCAGAGAAAATGACGGCACCGGTTTGCCCACCAGCGCAGACGGCAGCTCCTGCGGGTCTCGGCCTAGACCACTCGCCAATAGCACCGCCAGCAGCACAAACCCGACCAGAGGCAAAAATACCCAGGGAGAATTGGCTTTCATTGGGCCGCTCCTGCGTCGTTGGCTGCAAACCGATTGCGACGATAGCGCTTGTCAGTCAGCGCTAATGCGCCACCAAGGGCCATAATCAATGCACCCAGCCAAATCCAGCGAATGCCCGGTTTGAAGTAAATGCGCACCGCCCAGGCATTGCTGTTGTCCAGCGGCTCGCCCAGAGCGACATACAAGTCGCGCCAGAAACCGGCATCAATAGCCGCTTCCGTCATCACCTGCCGGCTGGCGTGGTAGGTGCGTTTTTCCGGGTGCATCACCGCCACCGGGTCACCGTCATGGCTCACGTGGAAATGACCACGTTTGGAATCGAAGTTGGGGCCGTGGTATTCATCCAGGCTGTCGAAAACAAAGGTATAATGCCCCAATTCAGCAGTGTCACCCGGCGCCATACGAATATCGCGCTCAACTTCATGGAAGCTCACCAGCGTGATGCCGGCGATCAACACTGCCAGGCCGCAATGGGCCATGACCATGCCCCAATAACCACGAGTCAGCTTACGCAAACCGGTGACAAAGCCTTGCTTATAGGCACGGGCGCGGCGGACCACATCGTCCACGTGGGCAAACACCAGAAACAACGCCAGCATAATGGCCAGCACACCCTGCCAGGGGCTGGGGTCTGGCAGGCGGGAGCCAAACCAGCCGGCAATAATGGCGGCGGGGGCCAACAACGCCATGCGCTTGAGCAGGGTGTTGCCGTCCTGACGTTTCCAGTTGCTGAACATGCCCGGCACCATCAGCAGAATCAGCACAAAGGCCAATGGCACAAAGAAGCCATTGAAATAAGGGCTGCGGATGGAGATTTTCATGTCCAGTGCTTCGCCGATCAACGGGAACAGCGTCCCCATCAGCACCACAGAGGTGGCCGTAAGCAGAATCAGGTTGTTACCCAACAGGAAGGCTTCCCGCGATATAGGCTTGAACCCGGTATCGCTGCGTAACGCCGATGCCCGGAGGCTAAACAGAATCAACGCCCCACCCGCAACCACAACCAGGAAACCGAGGATGAAGGCACCCCGGGCAGGGTCATTGGCAAAGGCATGGACCGACGTCAGCACCCCGGAGCGCACCAGGAAAGTCCCCAGCAAACTCAGAGAGAAGGTAATGATCGCCAGCAACACCGTCCAGGCGCGGAACATGTTGCGCTTTTCGCTCACGGCTAGGGAGTGAATCAGGGCGGTGCCCGCCAGCCATGGCATCAGGGAAGCGTTTTCCACCGGATCCCAGAACCACCAGCCACCCCAGCCGAGTTCGTAGTAGGCCCACCAGGAGCCCAGTGCGATGCCCACGGTCAGAAAGCTCCACGCCACCGTGGTCCACGGCCGCGCCCAGCGGGCCCACGCCGGGTCCAGATTGCCCATCAGCAACCCTGCCACCGCAAACGCGAACGCCACGGAGAAACCGACATAGCCCATATAAAGCATGGGCGGGTGAATAATCAGCCCGGGGTCTTGCAGCAGCGGGTTCAGGTCGGCACCGTCTAGCGGGAACCAGGGCAGGTTGCGGTCAAAGGGGTTAGAGGTGAGCAGCATGAACAACATGAAGCCCACGGAAATCATCCCCATGACCGCCAGCACCCGCGCCACCATCGGCAATGGCACACTGCGGCTCAACAACCCGACCATGGCCGCCCAGCCGGACAGCATCCAGCCCCACAGCAACAGGGACCCTTCGTGGCCGCCCCAGATAGCAGACAGACGATACTCCAGCGGCAGCGCAGAGTTGCTGTGTCCGGCCACATAGGCCACGGAAAAATCATTGATATAGAAAGAATAGCCCAGCGCGACCATGGCAACGGTCATGGCCAACCACTGCACCCAGGCCAACGGACGGGCATACCACTGCCAGGCAGGCAGGTTGCGATAAACGCCAATCAGGGGAAAAACTGATAGGCACAGGGCAGCAGCCAGTGCCAACCACAGGGAAAGATGCCCGATTTCTACCGCCACGAGAGCTCCTTACTTATACGACTGGATATACGACTTGCGTTTTTGACTGGTCAAGGGGCGGCCGGACGCGGCTATTTGGCGCGATCCGGCGCGCATAGCATCGGTTGATGGTCCGGCAATTGCAAGTCCGTGGCGGTGCCGCAATGAAAAGACCCCCTGAGCGGTACAAGAAGATAGACCACGGTCATTTGACTCCGTTCATCGGTCATTTTCGGTAAAACGGCGCCAAGACATATTTTGAGACGGTTGCTATTCGTATGCTCTCACTTCGCTTTGCTACTATCAGCGCTTACATGACAGGGTGTCACCGCGCTGAAGATAAAACGTCACAAATAATCCATATACTCAAAATGCGCCGCCCTGGCCTGCATGGAGTAAGACTTTGAGCACTACGACAACACAGAAATCTTCCTACTCTCGCGAGGATCTCCTCGCCTGCGCACACGGTGAGCTGTTTGGCCCCGGTAATGCGCGGCTGCCTTTACCTAACATGCTGATGATGGACCGTATCACTCACATCAGCGACCAAGGTGGCAAATATGGCAAAGGCGAGATCATCGCCGAACTGGATATCAGCCCGGACCTCTGGTTCTTTGATTGTCACTTCGAAAGTGACCCGGTGATGCCTGGCTGCCTGGGCCTGGATGCCACCTGGCAATTATTGGGCTTTTTCCTGGGCTGGGTGGGCAACCCGGGACGTGGCCGCGCTCTGGGCGTGGGCAATGTGAAGTTTTCCGGCCAGGTACTACCCACCGCCAAAAAACTGACTTACCGAATCGACCTGAAACGAGTCATTTCCCGCAAACTGGTACTCGGCCTGGCCGATGCCACCGTGTCCGTAGACGGGAAAGACATCTACCAGGCCGACGACCTGAAAGTCGGCTTGTTCACTTCTACCGACGGTTTTTAGGAGCGACTCATGCGCCGCGTAGTAATCACCGGGATGGGCATTGTCTCCTGTCTGGGCAACGACACAGACAGCGTCACCCGTTCATTGCGGGAAGGCCGCTCTGGCATTCGCTTTAAAGAGGAATACAAGGAAATCGGCATGCGCAGCCAGATAGCGGGCACACCCACTATCCAGCTGGACGACTTCATTGACCGCAAGCCGCGCCGCTTTATGGGTGATGCGGCCGCCTACGCCTACGTGGCCATGCAAAACGCCATCACCGATTCCGGGCTCAGCGAAGAACAGGTCAGCAATGAACGCACCGGCTTGATTGCCGGCTCCGGTGGCCACTCTTCCTTTAACCAGGTGGAAGCCGCCGATATTGCTCGCAATCGCGGCGTGAAACGGGTTGGCCCCTATATGGTGCCCCGGGTTATGGCGTCCACCGTGTCGGCTTGCCTGGCCACGCCGTTCAAGATCAAAGGTGTGAACTACTCCATCGCGTCCGCCTGCGCCACCAGCGCTCATTGCATCGGCAACGCCGTGGAACAGATCCAGCTGGGCAAGCAAGATGTGGTCTTTGCCGGTGGCGGCGAGGAAGAACACTGGACGCTCAGCTGCCTGTTCGATGGCATGGGCGCCCTGTCCAGCAAGTACAACGACACACCTGAAAAAGCGTCCCGCGCCTACGACGAGACCCGCGATGGTTTCGTGATCGCCGGCGGCGGCGGCATGGTGGTCGTGGAAGAGCTTGAACACGCCAAGGCCCGCGGTGCCACCATCTATGCTGAAGTGCTCGGTTACGGCGCCACCAGCGACGGCCACGACATGGTAGCGCCCAATGGCGAAGGCGCGGCACGCTGCATGCGCCAGGCGCTGGCGACCATGGATGGCTCAGTGGACTACATCAACGCCCACGGCACCAGTACGCCGGTGGGGGATGTGGCAGAATTGAAAGCCATTCGCGAAGTATTTGGCGATCAATGCCCGTCCATTGGGTCGACCAAGAGCCTGTCCGGCCATAGTCTGGGCGCGGCCGGGGTACAGGAAGCGATTTACTGCATGCTGATGATGCAGAATGACTTCACTGCTATCAGTGCCAATATCGAAACCCTGGATGAAAAAGCCCAAGGCCTGCCAGTGTTAGTGAAAGGCAAAGACAGCGGCCCCACCACAGTACTGAGCAACAGCTTCGGCTTTGGCGGTACCAACGCCAGCTTGGTGCTACGTAAGTGGGAAGATTGAATTAACCCTGTGCAGTAATGGCCGACAACGCCAAAAGCGTTATTCGGCCCTCACCAAAAAAGCCCGGCACTTATCGTAGCCGGGCTTTTTTGTGGGGCCGCAAGGGCCGTTCATTCCCCTTCCCCATTCAGCATCGAACCATGTCGGATTACGCCTTGAGGCTAATCTGACCTACACCTACAACGGCTCGATCAAAACTTGTGGATCATGCCCACAGAAAAAGCCAGGCCGGATTCGTCCACATCATTGAGAGTTCCAGCCGGGTCGTAATCGGTATCGGAGGCAGAGACCAGACCGTAAGCGGTGGTGAAATCACCCAGCTTGTAGTCCGCGCCCACCGTCAACGTGGCCACATCCAGATCCAGATCGCTGCTATCGAGCATACCGGCCTGAGCTTTCAGGGCCACACGCTCTGAAACACCAAACTTGCCGCTCAGCAGGTACGACATCAGGTCGCCGTCGGAGCCACCATAAGGATCCAGATTACTGCGCTCAACGATGGCGCCTACCGCCACACTGCTGTTCAGATTCAAGCCAAAAGAACCACGCAAGGTGTCCAGATCGCCGCCCACTGTGGCTGGGCCAACAGCCACTTCGGTGTAACTGCTTTCATACGCCAGCGCGGCGTAAAGCACATCCTGCTGATAGGTGGCAGACAGCCCCCAGGTATCGGCCAGCCCATCCTTGGTTTCGTTATTGGGTGCAACACCCACCACATCATCTTCCCCGGGTGCCAGCTGGGCCCGAATCACGATGCCGCCCAGATCCATGCTTTCCCAGTTCAGGCTGTTGCTGTTGCGGCGCTGGCCGAGAAACACGGTCCCCATATCCGCCACGGTATCGTTGAACTGGTCGATCTTGCCTTCCGCCAGTTTGACGACACTGTCGTAACGACCGGCGAAAATTTTGCCCACCTGGGTGCCCAGGCCGAGAAAGCTGTTACGTGTGGAAAAAGTCGCGCTGCTGTCGCCGTCTGCGTCGTACCCGACTTCCATCTGATAAATCACCGACAGGCTGTCGCTATACAGTGGCTCTTCGCCTTTTATGCCCAGCCGGGAATTGTTACTGGAGACGAACCAGGCGTCGGACAGATCATCCTGGCTAAACACCAGCGCGGTGTCCGGATAATCACTGGTTTTATCCACGCTCAGATTCAGTTTCCCGTAAAAGGTTGGTGCCGCCATGGCAGACGCAGGCAACATGGCCGTGGCAACAGAAGCCGCAAGCAAAGTCTTTTTCACGTTTCTTCCCCGTTCAATGTGTCGTTCGCAAGATCATGACGACTATATGACTGTTTTATTGCACCAACAAGAAGAAGCCGCTCAAGCACAAGAACCGGTAGCGTGTTGCATGTTGAGAGAATCGTTTTGCGGCCGCAAAATGGCAAAAAAAAAGCCCCCTGGCGGGGGCTCAAAAATACCGTCATAGCTACTCCTGCCTAAGCAGGTCCCGAGCCTGATGACGATAGGCACACTCTGTTGATCCAGTGATCACAAACAAACCGTGATCAAGGCACAATCAGAACCAGCGGGTGTCCATTTCCATAAAGGTGTCGTCGCCGTTGATCAGTTGTTTCGCATCCCATTCCACCCGGGGCAATTCCCAGCGGAAGAAATAACGGGCAGCTTGCAGCTTCCCTTTGGCGAAAGCCTCATCGTCGGGGTTTTCCAGAGCAACCGCCGCGTTGGCCTGACGCAACCACATCCACGCGGCCACGGTGTGACCCATTACCTGCAAATAGGCATTGGCATTAGACAACGCCTCACGCGGACCAGCGCTGGCCATTTGTTTGCCCACCGCCTGGGTAGCTTGTTCAATCAGGGGCAGCATGGCCTGCAGCGCATCGGCCATGGGCTGACAGCGCTCATCGGCGGTGGCCTGCACGTCGGCCATAATGCGTGCTGCCAGCAATTGCAGCCCTTTGCCGTTGGCCATCCACACTTTACGGCCCAACAGGTCCAGGCCGTGCACACCGGTGGTGCCTTCGTGAATCGGGTTAAGGCGGTTATCACGCCACACCTGCTCTACCGGATATTCCCGGGTGTAACCGGCACCACCGAAGACCTGAATGGCCATATCATTGGCTTTCAGACCAAACTCGGAAGGCCAGGTTTTCAATACCGGGGTCAACAGATCAAGCAGTAGCTCTGCCTCTTTTGCGGCAGCCTCTTCTCCGGTCTGTATTTCGTCCACCAGGCGGTAGCCATACAGGCTCATGGCAATGGCGGCTTCCGCATACGCTTTCTGGGTGAGCAGCAATCGTTTCACATCGGCGTGCTCAATAATCGGCACCTGCGGCTTGGAGAAATCCACCTCGCCCGGGTGACGGCCCTGCACCCGGTCGCGGGCATAATCCAGCGCAAACCGGTAACCCCGATAACCCAAAAGCCCGGCACCAAACCCTACACCTACCCGCGCTTCGTTCATCATCTGGAACATATAACGCAGGCCCTGATGGGGCTCACCCACCAAGTAACCATGGCAATCATCGCCATCACCAAACGTCAGGGCGGTACTGGTGGTGCCACGATAGCCCAGCTTGTGAATCAGCCCTGCCAGAATCACATCGTTGCGAGCATCCGGATTGCCCTCGGCATCCAGGCGGTATTTAGGTACCACAAACAGGGAAATTCCTTTCACCCCTTCCGGGCCGCCGGGAATCTTTGCCAACACCAGATGGACGATATTGTCGGCCAGCTCATTCTCGCCACCGGAGATAAAAATCTTGTTGCCCTTGAGCCGGTAGCTACCGTCATCCTGGGGCACCGCACGAGTACGGATATCAGTAAGGGAAGAACCCGCATGAGGCTCTGTCAGGGCCATGGTGCCGGTGAAACGCCCTGCCATCATCGGTTCCAGGAACCGGGTTTTCAGGGTGTCGCTACCAAAATTGCGAATCACATTGGCCGCCGCCGCCGTCAAGAAGGCATAACCGGTAGAGCTGGGATTCACACAGGTGAACATGCCCTTGCAAGCCGCCGCGGCAATTTCCGGCAGCTGCATGCCACCCTCGTCGAAACTGGCCCGCGACGACAGGAAACCGGCATTGATATAAGCGTCAAAAGCCTCTTTGACTTCCGGGCGCATAACCACCTTGCCGTCCACAAAGGTGGGCTCTTCCTTGTCGGACAGCGTGTTGTGGTTAGCGAATTTTTCCCGCGCCAGTTTTTCGGCAACATCCAGAGCCGCTTCAATGGTCTCACGGCTGTGATCTTCAAAACGCGGGCGGGCAAACAGGCTGTCGGTGTCCAGCACCTCAAAAAGCTGAAAGCTCAAATCACGGCGGTCGAGAATCACATCACTCACTTTAGCGCTCCGGTTATTTTGGACAACAGCTTGCCATCGTTATGCCGTCTCTGGCATTGTCGCCTATGACTTATTCATGGTGGAACACGACACATGTTCACGGTAGCAGTATTCGCATTTGATGGCGTCTTTGCGTCAGCCCTCACCGGGGTGGTGGATCTTCTCAATCTGACCGGGGTGACCTGGAACCGCATCCACGGGCAGCCCCTGAACCAGCAATTCAAGGTTCATGTCGTGTCCCGCGACGGCAACCCGGTGCGCTGCACCAATGGTATCCGCATGGCGGTGGATTGCTCCCTGGAACAGATGGATCAGGCCGATCTGGTCGTGGTTCCGACCATCGGCGGGAAAATCGAAACCGTGCTGGCCCAGGAGCAAGACGCCCTGGCCTGGTTGCGCTTTCTGCATCAAGGCGGCGCGGATCTGGCCAGTAACTGCACCGGCGCCTTCCTGCTGGCCGAAGCCGGTTTACTGGATGATAAAACGGCCACTACCCACTGGGGCTTCAGCCAGGAGTTTCGCCATCGCTACCCGCAGGTGAATCTGAATGAACGGGAACTGATTACCCGCGACGGCAATATTTTCTGCGCCGGTGGCGGCACCGCTTGGCGGGATCTGACCATCCTCTTGGTCGAGCGCTTTTGTGGAGCCGACCTGGCCCGAGAATTAGCACGGGCTTTTGTCATCGACGTTCGCAACGACCTGCAAAGTATTTACGCCGGCCTGCCAGCACACACTTATCATCAGGATGATCAGGTGCAGGCTATCCAAGGCTGGATTCATGAACACTACAAGGAAAATACCAGCTTGGGACAACTGGCCGAGCGTGTGCATTTAAGCCCGCGTCAGTTGCAACGCCGGTTCACCACCACGCTTGGCGAACCCCCACTGCAATACTTGCAGCGGGTGCGCATCGAGGCCGCCCGAAAAATGCTGGAGCGTGGCACCAACAACTTGGCCAAACTGTCCGAACAGGTGGGCTATCAGGATGTCAGCAGCTTTTCGCGGTTATTCAAACGGCACACCGGCCTGTCCCCCAGCCACTACCGGCAGCGCTTTGCCCGCACCGGCGCCCTGAACGACTAGAATATGATTCAGCACACCGGTTTTAGCCGTTTGTCGCTTGGCGGATTGCGCAATAGCAGGAAACCACTGACAGTGGAATGACAGAGGCACGTGAAGGTTCTTGACGGAACCTTGACGTTCCCGCGCTGAAGATGATCACAGTCATACAAGGAGAGCCCTGTGAAGAATCTGTCCATTCTACTGGTAGAAGACCATCGCCAACTGGCCCAGACCGTACTGGAATACCTGGAGCAGGAAGGCGCCAGTGTGGACTATGCCGGCAACACAAGGCTGGCCCGGGAGCTGGTTCAGGAACATCACTACGACCTGATGCTTCTGGACGTCATGCTTCCCGGCGAAGACGGCTACAGTTTCTGCCAGTACCTGCGCAAAGAGCTGGCGCTGGATATGCCGGTGGTCTTCATGACGGCACGGGATCAGCTGGAAGACAAACTGGAAGGCTTTGATCGCGGTGGCGACGACTATATCGTCAAGCCCTTCGCCCTGCCGGAGCTGTCTGCCCGGGTCACCGCGCTGGTGCGTCGTCAGCGTAAGGAAGTCACCGCCAATACGCTGCAGATTGCCGATCTGGAACTCGACCCGGCTCGCCAGGAAGTGCGCCGCGACGGCCAGTTACTGAAACTCTCCCCCACCGCCTTTCGTATTCTGCGCATTCTGATGCGCGAATCCCCCAAGGTAGTCAGCCGGGAACAGCTGGAGCACGAACTGTGGGGCGACCTGGTTCCCGATTCCGACGCCCTGCGCAGCCACCTCTATAATCTGCGCAAAGCCGTGGACAAACCCTTTGAGCATGCGCTGCTCAACACCTTGCCCGGTGTCGGCTTCAGCATTCAGGCAACGCCGGAAACCGCACAGTAAAACGCTGTGCACTTGCACATTGGTAGGAACCCGGCTGAGAATAGGGAAAAAGCAACGTTCCTTGTTTATGCCAGCCAACCAAACTGACACACCGTTATCCAGCTATTCTTCCTGCCAGGAATTACTGGACGCCCACCTTGCCGAACTGCAACAACGCTTCGGCATGGCTGTGTGGATGATCACCCGCCTGCGCGATGATGAGCTGGTGATACTGCGTTCCCGAGACGACTACTATGGGCTGGCACAGGGCCAGCGCCTGCAATGGCAAAAAAGCTATTGTGTGCAGATGGTGGAACTGGGCGCTCCCTGCATTGCCACCAATGCTCAGCGCAATTCCAGCTACAACGACCTCCCCATCAACAGCGACCCGACCATCGGTGCTTACATTGGGTTGCCGCTTGTGGACCGGGACAACCAACTGTTCGGCACCCTCTGCGCGCTGGATCCCAACCCTCAGGATCCGTCATTGGAGCAGGCACTGCCCGCGTTGCAACACGAAGCCCGCCTGATCGGTTTTCTGCTCAGTAATGCACTGCAGGAAGCACAACAACAACGGGTCAGTATTTTTGTGGAACACCCGGATCGTTGTGCCGATACCGGCCTGCCCGGAAAACAGGGCTGGGCGGACATCAAAGCACAGGAACAGCAACACAGCCGGGATTTCGGCATGGAATCGTCAACGCTCTATTTGCAGGCGCCGGAAGACAGCGACAGCATGGTGATTGCCGACTCCCTGGCCGCCTTGCTGCGCGAGCAAGACAGCATCGCCCACCTGGGCAACAACCATTTTGGTATTCTGTTGGCCGACACCAACGCAGAAAAAGCGCAGCGCGTGATTCATCGCATTCGCGACGCCCTGAACGCCAAGCAACTGCTGGTGCGCATTGACCCGGCACCGCTGGCTGCAGGCTAGGCGTTTTCAGAAAATCAGCTAAATTGCACCCGAACTTCCGTTCCCTTGCCCGGTTCGCTGGCGACCATCAACTCCCAGTCATAGCGTTCGCACAGGCGCTGTACAATGGCCAACCCCAGCCCATGTCCACCTTCCAGGCTGCCGCCCCGCTCAAACGGTTGTAGCACCCTGGCCAGCTCATCCGCATCCATGCCTGCGCCGTAGTCCACCACCTGCACCGCCTTGTCCATCACCACGATGGTGACATCGCCGGAACCACTATAGTTGATAGCATTACGGACTAGATTGGTCAGCACGATGGTGAGCGCCGCCTCCGGACAGTTCACACTCAGCAAGGCCGTCTGCCTGACCTGCAAACGAATTTGCTTACGCTCCGCCAGGGGGTTCAGGCGCTCAATCAGGTTCACCGCCAGGTCATTAACGATCACATCTTCACTCTGCTGGCTGTGTTGCTCCGTGCGCGCCAGCATCAGCAAAGTTTCCAGGGTCGCTTCCATATCATCGACGGTGTCATCCATACGCCGAATCAGCGGGCGATCGCCCACCTGGGTCACCAGCAATTCCAGATTAGCGCGGAACACCGCCAGTGGCGTGCGTAATTCATGGCTGGCATCACGAGTAAATTGACGCTCACGTTCCACGAAGGACACCAGCCGATCGGCATAGCCATCCAGTGCCGCCACCAATACCGCCACTTCACTGCCAGAATCCGTCGCAATATCACTAAGATCCGGGCGCGCCACACTGGGGTCGTTAACCGGTGTATGCCGCAGAGCATCGGAAAGCTGTACCAGAGGTGAAAGTAAATCGCGGGATTTTTTCCAACCCAGAAACGAGGTGATATAGATCACCAACAACACCCCGGTTAACGGCAGAATGCCGAACAGAAACGCCAGCACCGACACCCGTTTTTCATCAAAAATCAGATAAAGCCGGGCGCCGTCACGGTGTTCGATATAAACAATAGGCCGTTCACCGGCCAGATCCACACGCTGATAGCCATCGGGCAAATCCGCCAACATCCCGGGAATCGAATCCTGCACGGCATCACTACTCAACAGGCCAAGCAGATGGCGGGTATTGGGGCGCGGCTGGGTCGGATTTTCTTCCACAAGCGACCAATAATGGTCGGCTTCCTTTATCAGTGCCTGTTTGACCAGCACATGCTCGATGATATTTGCCGTCGCCCACACGCCCAGCACTGTCGCCAGACTGATCAACAGTAGCTGAACCAGATAAACACGGGTAAGACGATGCTGAACGCCGGTCTTTTTCATGCCTTGCTCGTTTTATGGCTATTCATGGTCGTCCGTGCGAACAACGATCAGTTCGCCTTGGGCTTGGCGAAGCGGTAGTGCGCAACGAACCACTCTTCGCCCCCACCATAGTTAAACAGCTCCGCGCACGCCATGAAAAACATGCGCCAGCGTTGCAGCCATACCTTCCCCTGCCCTTTGCCATAAAGGTCATCCAGCAGCTGGGTCAGCGTGGCCTGCTTCTCATCAGCCAGCACCAGCCAGGCCTCAAGAGTGCGAGCGTAGTGGGTGCCGTTCACAGCCCAGCGCTGCTCCTCATGAAGATCACCGGCACAGTGAGGCAGCCAGTCATAGGCCGGCATCATGCCACCGGTAAAGAAGTATTTGGCCATCCAGTCCTTGCTGCCCTCCGTTTCGAACAGGTAGGTCAGATCCCGGTGACAGAACACATGAATAAAAAGTTTTCCGCCCGGTTTCAGCCAGTCATGGATACGCGACATCAATGTTTTGTGATTACGCATATGTTCAAACATTTCCACCGACACTACCCGATCATAGGGTTTCTGTGGCTGATACACCGAGGCATCGGCGGTGATCACATCCACGTTGTCCAGGCCCCGCTCTGCGGCACGCCCGAGAATAAAGGCACGCTGGGACGACGAATTGGAAATCGCGGTAATGCGACTGTTGGGATACTGCTGCGCCATCCACAGCGTCAGCGAACCCCAGCCACAGCCCATCTCCAGTACGTCTTGCCCATCTTCCAGTTCTGCCCGCTCACAGGTCATCGCCAACATGGCCCGTTCTGCGTTTTCCAAGGTGCTCGACGCATTCGGCCAGTAACCGCTGGAATATTTTAGATACGGGCCCAGCACCTGCTCGTAGAAGCGGGCATCCACCTCGTAATGCTGTTCATTGGCCTCGTCCTGGCCCACGGCCACAGGCCCTTGCCGCAGAGCCTCTTCAAAGGTCTGACGATTGCTGCGTTGTTTTTCCTGTTCCAGACGCTGCCCCAGCAGGCGGCGAATGCCAAAACGCACCAGTCCATCGGGCAACAGCCCGGATTCCGCCATTTGAATCATCATGATTTGGGTCTCCAGGGAAAGAACGCACTGGTTGTGCGCTGATAATCACGGTAGTCATCGCCGCGGGATTTGAGCGCCTGCTTTTCGGTGTAAGGGATGCCCGTGACGAACCACAGGAACACGAACATGGCCAACGGCAATACCCACAACCACCCTGCGTACGGGGCGCCGATGGCGATTACCGGGTAACTGACCCAGTGCAGCCACTCGCAAAAATAGTTGGGATGGCGGCTGTAGCGCCAGAACCCTTCGCGGCAGGTTTTGCCCTTGCTGTCCGGGCGCTTTTTGAAGTCGGACAACTGTTTGTCTGCCAGCGCTTCCCCGGCAATGGCCAACAATCCAATAGCCACGCCCAGCAACACAAAGGGAGGAGTGAACAGATCCTGCTCACCCACAACCCAAAACGTGAGCGCAAAGCCCCAGGCCAGCAACCCCTGGCCCCAGAAAAAGACCAGGAACACAGGCTGCGCTTTGCTGCCCAGCGCCTCGCGCATGGCCGCATAGCGGCCGTCCTCCGACGTTTCCTGGCTAACCCGCTGAAAAATATGACTACCCAGCCGCAACGACCACAACAGCAACAGCACGCCTGCCGCCACACGAGGAACCAAGGCGCCGTTTCCTGTCACCAGAAAACTCATCCCCACAATACCCACCGACCAGGCCCAAAACACATCCACCCACCCGGCGTTGCGGGTTTGGCGTTGCTGTAGCCAAAGCACAGTGGCAACAAGCAGCAAGGCGATCAGCAGCAAATAATGGATATCAGGCATGTTCGGTTTCCTGTTTTGTCATCGTCGCGACCTGCGCCAGTAACGGTACCGCTATGGCCCAACTGATACCGTAAACCATCGCCAGCAGCAGCCAGCCTTGCGGCGCGGTTGCTGCGCCAAGACGAATGCCCATGGTCACGGAAAACACGCCGCCCACGGCACCCAATAAAGCTGCCAGCACTGGCCGGCCACACAACCAGTTCAGGCTATAGCGAAAACTCACCGCAAAGCCAAGCCACAAGGCCCATACCCAATGCGGCGCCCACCAGTGCGGCTCCCAATGGCGGTACTGCAATACGTCCGGCAACAGCCATAACGGTTCCATTAACACACATAATATGCCGCCACTGGCCATCAAAAGCAGGTCCTGGCGCCACTGGCGGGTCAGCGCGACTTGCGCCATAACCATGACGGCCAACACGCCCCATGCCAGCAATCCTGCCCCCTGCGACGCCCCCACCACGGCGGCCGCCCAGAGCAACTGGAACGCAAAAAAATTAACGATGACGGCGCGTGCATGAATATTCATGGCTTCACATTGCGGCATGCCTCGTCAAAGCGCTGTGAATCGTGGCGCAAAGCCTGACGCAAGCTCCCTGCTCCCAAGCCGGACACCGACGAACACAGCTTCACAACCGATTCACCACGCACCGGTCAGAGTTACACCATGAATGCTTTTAAGACGTTATCGTTTTCACTGCTGCTGTTGCTGTTAACCGCATGCAGCAGTGCACCAAAAGGTCCTTATGGGTATACCGACCGGTATCAACAGGCGCTCACGTCTGCCCCCACCGGGCAGCCGGTTGATTCGGCAACACTCGATCGCTTTATTGCGTTCTTCAACCCTCTTGATGCCAGCACCATCCCGGCACAGATCAATACCATTTATGCCGATCCCCTGTATTTCAACGACACCCTGGTCACGCTGACCCAGCGCGACGAGCTGGCCGCCCATTTACAGGCCACTGCCGAAGGGCTGAACAGCATGTCTCTGACCGTCAACCACATCATCAAAGACGGTAGCGATGTGTATCTGCGCTGGGTCATGGAAGCACGCTTCAGCCTGCTCGGAAGCGAGCGCTTGTCTCGCACCATTGGCATCAGCCAGCTGCGCTTCAATGACCAGGGGCAAGTCACCTTCCAGCAGGACTTTTGGGACAGCAGCCAAGGCGTGGACCAGCACCTGCCCGTAATAGGACCGATGACACGATGGCTAAGAGAGCACGAATAATCACGACCGCGCTGCTACTGGCCACAGCGGCAATCACTCCACCCGGTTACGCCAGCGACAGCGATCCGTCTTGGCAGGTTTGCACCCGCAGCGACGTAAAAGCCTTGCGCTTCATCACTGTGGGCGAAGCCACCCTGTCCCGACACGATTGCCAGACCAACGACATACAGACTCCACCGCTGCGGCTGACCTTTCGCTATTTTCGCGATGTACCCGGCGATGCCTTTGCCAAAGCGGCGTTAAATTTTTTGGAAAAAAACCTCGAACCAACCGAATTCGACCAGTACCAGGCCCGTTTCAGGCAATTCAACAGCCATTACCAGGACATCAGTGATGGCGACGCCTACACCCTGACCTACCGCGCAGACGGCCTGACGCTCGCCCTCAATGATCAGCCCCTTGCCAACGAAACTGGCGCCACCTTTGCCCGCTACTATTTACGCATTTGGTTTGGTGAAACGCCCTATTCACGCTCATTGAAAGAGAATCTGCTGGATCAGTGACATCCCGGACCCACTATTGCACGGCATGCACGCAAACGTGATACTGAGAACCCTAATAATCAGCACGTTAATTGGGGATTACCGAGCATGGCCAAGCTTTTCCAAGTGGTAGCGACGTCCGCCAGACTGGTCAGTCGTAGCGACCGCCGTTCCGCCTTGAAAGGCACCGCCGTTATTACCCTGAGTGCGATTCTGGTTTCCCTGATTCTCACCAGCATTGGCATCATGCTGGTGGGCGAGCGTGATTGGCTATCGCCGCTGGTGCTGGCTGCCGCTCTTCCCCTGTTACTGGTTGCCCCACCGCTCTACTTGCTCAGCTGCCGGCTGATCGCCCTGAACCGATACAACCACCAGCTGCAACAGCTGGCCCGTGAGGACCACCTCACTGGCCTGTTCAACCGCCCGCACCTGCTGGGCATGCTGGAACGGGAACTGGCACTGAGCCAACGGCACAACTACACCGTTTCCATCCTGCTCATCGAAATAGCGGATTTCACCCAACTACTGGATCAACACGGCCGCCATACCGGCGAGAAAGCTCTTCGACTGTTCGCCGACTGTATTCGGGAAAAAATCCGGGAAAGTGATCTTTTTGGACGTTTCGATGGTGCCCAGTTTCTGTTGGTACTTCCCCATACCAATTTTGATGATGCCGCCCGCATGGGCGAAGGCCTGAAAGCTTTGGCCGGCAACCTAAAGATATCCAGTTCAAGGACCGAAGCAGAGCCTGGCGCAACCGCCACCGTATCGGCCCGTATCGGTGTCGCCAGCACGGAAAACAGTGGTCGCAGTCTCAACCCGCTACTCAATGAAGCGGACTATGCGCTCTACCAAAACCGCAACGAAGGCCGCGAAAAAGCTCTCCCCCTCTCGCCCTAGTAGTAAGGGCTCACAACGAAACACCCTTCTTAATACTTTCCTACTACAACATTACAAAAAAGAGTCTTCCCGCTACCAAATAAATTCCATATTTGTAAATTTTTTTATTAATCTCAGTAGTGAGGATTTACATGGGAGACAGGCTAGCCAACACTGGCTCAGTGTTTGATCTGCCTACTGAATAAGACAAGGAAGGAGCTTATGAACGCTAAACGCTTTTTAGCGGCGAGCATTGCTTGCGCATCGGTCACCGCGACCACCACTGTCATTGCTGACGACATCCCCGAACAGTATTTCTACTTCGGCGGCCACATCAGTGAAAACTGGCTGGATGTGGGCGACCACATTGACCAAAATACCAGCGAAAACGAAGTGACCCTTCCCGGCGCCCAAATGGGTTACCGTTTTAACCGCGACTGGTCTGTTCAGGGTTGGTGGGAGCGTAACAACTCCAACACCAACATGTTCGGCGACGCAGACATCAACATTGCTCACGGTAGCCTGCGTAAGCACTTTGCCGGCAACTCCGCATTCGAACCCTACGTGGGTATCGGTGCCGGTGAGTTCCGCACCGAGCCGAACAGCAACAGCTCCAACGATTTCAAGGAAACCATCGGTACCATGGAGGCAGGTTTTCAAACCATGCTGCACTCCAACTTCATGCTGGACGTGGGCGCACGCCCTTACTACAGCTTCCGGACCGAACGTTGGGATGCAGAAGTCTATGCCGGCCTGAACTTCCTGATTGGCGGTTCCAGCGAGAAAGAAGAGCCAGCACCGGTTGAAAACGTGGTTACCGACAGCGATGGCGACGGTGTACCGGATGAGCGCGATCAGTGCGCCAACACCCCGGCAGGTGCCCAGGTTGATGCAACCGGCTGTGAACTGGACGACGATAACGACAGCATCGTCAACAGCATGGACGAGTGCCCCAACACTCCGGCCGGTGCACTGGTTGACGACAAAGGTTGTCAGCAGTACCTGGACAAAGACGTAAAAGAGACCCTGTACGTTGAATTCGGTCACGATAAAGCCGAAGTCCGTCAGACCTCTTACCCGTCTCTGGAAAACCTGGCTGAAGGCATGCGCCAGTACCCGTCTGCCAACTTGGTACTGGAAGGTCACACTGACAGCACCGGTTCTGCGGCTTACAACAAGAAACTTTCCCAGCAGCGTGCAGACGCTGTGAAGACAGTCCTTGTTGATCACTTCAACGTAAGCGGTGACCGCATTAGCACCGTCGGTTACGGCGAAGAGAAGCCCATCGCTGACAACAAGACCAGCGAAGGTCGCGCCGAGAACCGTCGCGTTGAAACCATCATGAAAGCCACCACCAAGGAAGCGCAATTCCAGTAAGGAATCACGCTGACTAAAAAAGGGGGCCGGTTTTTACCGGCCCCTTTTTTTGTGCCGCGCTGCGACCGCAACACGGTTCACACAGGCACGCAGCACACTACAAGCCTGGCCAGATCAGACCACCCTGTGGCACGTGCCTAGTACGGAGTTAGCAGGAAGCGAGGCTTGCATCGCGAAAGGCCTGCTTACCCAACAGCACTCATCACGATTTTTTTCGTCGTTCGGCGAAAAAGCCTTTGAGCAGTAGCGCGCTCTCATCTGCCAGCACGCCCCCCTCCACGTCCATCCGATGATTGTAGAAATCCACCGCCGGCAGTTGTAACTGACTTTCGCACACCCCCGCACGTGGCTCACTGGCGCCATAAACAAGGCGACCAATACGGGCATGAACCATTGCACCAAAACACATGGTGCAGGGCTCAAGGGTGACATACAGCGTACTGCCGCTAAGCCGATAGTTATTCTCAGCTTGCGCAGCACTGCGTATGGCCACTATTTCGGCATGGGCACTGGGATCATTGGCAATAATCGGCTGGTTGTACCCCTCGCCAAGCAACTGATCATCCCGGACAATCAGCGCGCCCACCGGCACTTCGCCTTTCTCCGCCGCCTGACGAGCCAACAACAACGCCTGTTGCATCCAGTACTGATCGTCCACCTGCTCTCCTTCCTTATCCTGCCCAACCCCCCGACACGGTCACAGGGCACTACAGTGGCAAAGTGTACCGCAAAGCGCTACCGGCACAGAACGTGGCCGCTGGCGTAGGCTCTGCTTTTCATTACAATCAGGGCACCGAACATATTGAGAGCTGTTATGACTGTCATTGGCACCCCTTTCACCGACAACGCGACCCGCGTCATGCTGCTGGGCTCCGGCGAGCTGGGCCGCGAAGTGGCCCTGGAATTGATCCGCTATGGCTGCGAAGTCATCGCCGTGGACCGCTATGCCCATGCCCCCGCCATGCAGGTGGCACAGCACAGCCATGTCATCAACATGCTCGATGGAAACGCCCTGCGCGCTCTGGTCGAGCGGGAAAAACCGGCGTTGATCGTCCCGGAAATCGAGGCGATTGCCACAGACGAACTGGTCAAGCTGGAAGCGGAAGGCTACACGGTAGTCCCCACCGCCCGCGCCGCCAAGCTAACAATGAACCGCGAAGGCATCCGCTGCCTGGCCGCCGAAGAGCTGTCACTGCCCACCTCCCCCTATCGCTTTGCCGATAACGAGGCGGACTATCAACAGGCCGTGGCCGAAATTGGCTTTCCCTGCGTGGTGAAGCCGGTAATGAGTTCGTCCGGCAAAGGGCAAAGCACGCTTAAAAACGACGCCGACGTTCTACCTGCCTGGGAATACGCGCAGTCCGGCGGCCGCGCCGGCCAGGGCCGGGTCATCGTGGAAGGCTTTGTGGACTTCGACTACGAAATCACCTTGCTGACCGTGCGCCACAAAGCCGGCAGCGAAATCCAAACCAGCTATTGCGCACCCATCGGTCACCGCCAGGAGAATGGGGATTATCAGGAATCCTGGCAGCCTCAGCTCATGAGTGAGACGGCCCTGCAACGCTCACGGGAGGTCGCGCTGGCGATTACCGACGCGCTCGGCGGTCTGGGCATCTTCGGGGTCGAGTTGTTTATCAAAGGCGATCAGGTCTACTTCAGCGAAGTGTCACCCCGCCCTCACGACACCGGCCTGGTGACACTGATTTCCCAGACCCTTTCCGAATTCGCCCTGCATGCCCGCGCCATTCTTGGTCTGCCCGTTCCAGACATCGAGCAACGCGGCCCCTCTGCCTCATCCGTACTACTGGTACAAGGCCAATCTGGGGCCATGCGTTACCACGGCCTGGACGCCGCCCTGACCGACATGGATACCGAGGTTCGCCTGTTCGGCAAACCGGATATCAACGGCAGCCGGCGCCTGGGCGTGGCACTGGCGAAAGCCGACAGCATTGAAACGGCACGCGAAAAGGCAAACACTGCCAGCGCCGCCCTCAAGGTCGATCTCTAACCCCTACTAACAACAAGGAGTCGCACATGCAGAATCAGGACACACACAGCAAAGTGATTGGTTACCTACTGTGGATTTTCGGGTTCATGGGCGCCCACCGTTTTTACTATGGCCGCCAGCTCACCGGTACCCTGTGGTTTTTTACTCTGGGGCTGTTCTTTATCGGCTGGATTATCGATCTATTCCTGATCCCCGGCATGGATGAAGCCGCTGACGCTCGCTACGAGGCCGGCGGTATCGACTATAACGTGGGCTGGATTTTGCTCACCTTTCTCGGCATTTTCGGCATTCACCGCTTCTACATGGGCAAGGTGATTACCGGCATTATATACCTGCTGACTGCCGGGCTGTTCGGACTGGGGATTCTCTATGACTTCTGGACACTGAACGGCCAGATCGCTGAGAAAAATCGTCTGGCCTAACGCCTTTCATGGCCTGGCGCCGAACGCCCGATGCTTGACGAAGAGAACCTGTCGGAATCTTTTTTATCTTTTATCGCCTTGCATCGGGCATCACGCACCCAGCGTAGTAATCAGTTTTTCACCGCATACTTTCCTGCGCCCAGGAAAAAAATAGCCACCGCCGTAAACAAGAAAAATCCTTGCAGCTCCAATGCCCAGCCACCGTTGTTGCTGAGCGAAAACAGTTCCCCCATATGAACCAAAACCAGTGCCACCAGCATATTACCGGCGATCAGCGCAGCGCCAACCCGAGTGTGAAACCCAAGCAGCACCATCACCGGCGCAATAATTTCGCCAATAAACACGCCATAGGCAAGAAACCCTGGCAGGTTATGCGCGGCCAGTTCACTGGCGATCCAGCCCACCCCGGAATGCAGTTTACTGATGCCATGCAGCAACATGAGCAAGCCCAGAGTCAACCGCAGCGTTAATTTGCCAATATCAGGATTATTCAAAAGTGTGCCCTCACAATAGCGTTGTCATTTTGGCCAATAGACTGACAGCATATGGAATGTATTTCTTCGGATAAAGAGAAGAGTGATAACGCTTGGCAGTGACCATGTGAGACCCACACAGCGACAACACAGACCTCCCCTTTCACGGCCGGAACCCACTATGCCCAACGTCACAGTCTGGCAAATCCCCAGAGCAGGCAGTCTGGCCAATTTGTCTCAACAAAACGTACCACTGCCTCCTCTTCCTACCGGGCATCTGCGTGTGAAAGTTCATGCCGCAGGGCTAAACTTTGCAGATATTTTCGCCCTTACCGGCCTTTACTCCGCAACCCCGGAAGGGGCCTTCATTCCCGGGCTGGAATTTGCCGGCACGGTCATCGACACAGGCTCTGACACCGACAATACCGACAGCCCCTTCCAGGTTGGCGACCGGGTTATGGGCGTCACCCGCTTCGGCGGTTACTGCTCCATTATTGATAGCGAACCGGATTACCTGATCCCCCTGCCCGACGACTGGAGCTTCGCTCAGGGCGCCGCCTTCCCGGCCCAGACCCTCACCGCCTGGTATGCCCTGACCACCCTCGGCGCCATCCAGCCGGAACAGCGTGTGCTGATTCACAGCGCCGCCGGCGGAGTCGGCCTGCAGGCCATGAAACTGACGACGCTACTGGGCGCCAATCCTGTTGGAACGGTGGGCAGCTCCGACAAAGCCGCGATGCTGCAAGGAATGGGTTTTGACAATGTGCTGGTACGCCAACCGGATTTTGCCCGTCAACTCACCGAAACCGGCCACCGTTTCGATCTGGTGCTCGACGCCATCGGTGGCACCGTCCAGCAAGCCAGCTTTGCCGCGCTGAACCCCATGGGTCGCCTGGTGGTTTTCGGCGCTGCAGAATTTACCCCCACCGGCAACCGCCCCAACTACCTCAAAGCCGCCTGGCGCTACCTGCGCCGACCCCGCTATGACATTATGGACATGATCAGCAGCAACCGGTCAGTGATGGCCTTCAATCTCATTTGGTTATGGGAACAGAAAGCCAGCATGAAGGCCCTGCTCAGCGAACTACAGACCATCGCCCTGCCCCCACCCCATGTGGGCCATCGCTTCGCCTTCGACGATGCTCATGCGGCATTAGCGCTACTGCAATCGGGTCAATCCGTCGGCAAGGTAGTGCTGGAAGTAGCGCAATAATCAAAACACGACTCATCAGCACAAGGCCTACGCAAAAAGTTTTCTTACATGCTCAGAATTAGAGGGACGCACTACCCGGTTTATTTCCTCGCCATCACGAAGCCGTATCAGCGTGGGCCATAACTTAACCCGAAAACTGCGCCCCAGCGGCCTGCCCGGCCCATCCGCTATTTTTTCATGTGGAAGATCGGGGTGATCCGTAAGTACCGTTTCAATATCTTTTTGTGCGGCAATGCAGTAGCCACACCAATTGGCGCCAAACTCCAGCACCCTCAGACCCTCGCTCTGATCCAGCTGCTCGGATAACACTCTCATCTTCATACTCACGCACATACGCCATCACCATCTCCAACAGCCTCGCCTGCTACCGGCAGACATACCGGCAAGTCTTATGCTTAGATGTTCCCATCTGTAGAGAACCCTACTGTAATGATTCCCCTGTGGCAGACAACCAAGGTGACCTTGTGAGCGACCCGGTTTTAACAGAACAACGCGATGGCCTTTATATCATCACCCTGAACCGCCCGGAAAAACGCAACGCCGTCGACCGGCCCACCGCCGATGCGCTGCGTGCTGCCTTCGACCATTTCGAACAGGATCCGACTCTGTATGTGGCGATCCTCCATGGTGCCGGCGGTAATTTCTGTGCCGGAGCCGACCTGTCGGCCATGGGCGATCCAACGCTGCGAAATGAGGTGGAAGCAACGGGGTCAGGCCCCGGCCCTATGGGGCCGTCGCGCATGCTGTTAAGCAAACCGGTAATCGCTGCCGTATCCGGCTATGCCGTGGCGGGAGGACTCGAATTAGCATTGTTCTGCGATCTGCGCGTGATGGAAGACACCGCCACCTTCGGCGTATTCTGCCGGCGCTGGGGTGTACCTCTGATTGATGGCGGCACCGTGCGTCTGCCCCGCCTGATCGGTCATAGCCGCGCCATGGACATGATTCTCACCGGTCGCCCAGTTAACGCGGAAGAAGCCCTGCTGATTGGCCTCGCCAATCGCGTGGCCCCAGAGGGCAAAGCCCTAGATGAAGCCATCACCCTGGCCCGGCAAATCGCCGCCTTTCCACAACGCTGTCTGCGTGCAGACCGGCTATCCGCCTACCAACAATGGGACAAGGACCAGGAAACCGCCCTGCGTGACGAAGGCGCCGGGGGATTCCCGGTAGTGTTTGAAGAAGCCCTGGCCGGCGCAGAACGTTTCGCAAAAGGAGCAGGCCGCCATGGGCAATTTGAAGAAAACGACACGTAAAACGACAGAAAGTAGGTCGAATTAGGCCAAAGGCCGTAATCCGACATTCAACTGCCACAAAAAAACAGATTGTCGGCTTACGGCCTTTGGCCTAAGCCGACCTACGTGACCACCAAATCATTGCCCACAAAAAAGCCGGCAATGCATGCCGGCTTTTTTGATCCCGTTTCAAGGTTAGTCGATCAACGCACCACCACAAAGAACACGCCGCCGTTGCGGTTAACCCGCAGCAACAAGGCCGCTTCTTTATCGTCCACCGCCTTGCGCAGTTCTTCCATGGTTTCCACGTCCTGGCGATTCACGTTGATAATCACGTCACCATTACGCAGCCCGGCGCGCCAGGCCGGGGAGCCTCGTTCTACCTCGTCGACCAGCACACCGGCGTCGGCATGTTGCAGCTCGCCTTTGCGCAGGTCGCGCAGGTTGGCGCCTTCCAGGAATTTGGAAACAGCTTCACCGCCAGCGGTTTCCCGTGATGATTCACTGATCACGGCGGTGACATCTTTTTTCTTCCCATCACGCAGGATACTCAGCTCGACCTTCTCACCCACCGGCGCCATGCCCACCTTGTTACGCAGGTCCGCCGCGCGATTTACCGGGCGGCCGTCCACGGCGGTGACCACATCACCGCTTTTCAGTCCTGCTTTCTCAGCGGCGCTGTCTTCTACGACCTGGGTAATCACCACACCGCGCTGGCGCTCAACACCAAAGGCTTCTGCCAACTCCGCCGTCAGGTCCTGAATAGTGACGCCGAGCATGCCGCGACGCACTTCACCATGTTCGATGAGCTGCTGCATCACGTTCTCGGCCATTTCGGTAGGGATGGCAAACCCAATACCTACATTGCCACCGGCAGGCGCCAGAATCGCCGTATTGATACCGACGAGCTCACCGCGCAAATTGACCAGTGCACCACCGGAATTACCCGGGTTAATGGACGCATCGGTTTGGATAAAGCTTTCGTACCCTTCAATGCCCAACCCGGTGCGCCCCAGTGCGGAGACTATGCCGCTGGTAACGGTCTGACCAAGTCCGAAGGGGTTACCGATGGCGACCACAAAGTCACCGACCCGCAGGCCAGTGGAATCCGCAATGGCGATTTGCGTGAGGCGCTCTGCGTTCTCCAGTTTCAGCACGGCCAGATCCACTTCTTCATCCACCCCCACCAGTTCCGCCGACAATTCGCGGCCATCGGTAAGGGTGACTTCAATATTGTCGGCGTTCTTGACCACGTGAGCGTTGGTCAGCACATACCCTTCCCCGGCATCCACAATCACCCCGGAGCCGGCACTGGCCGCACGGCGCTCGGAGGGCTGCTGGCGTTCTGGCATGTCGAAAAACCGACGAAAGAAGGGGTCATTCATCAACGGATTGCGCGCCGCCCGCACCCGGGTTTCGATGGCAATATTCACCACCGCCGGCGAGGTTTTTTCCAACATGGGCGCCAATGAGGGCAGTGCATCGCCTTCAGCGGTTACCGCCGGCAACGCCGCACGGGCTGGGGAAAAGGCGACGCACAAAAGCGCCAGTGTCCAGACCAGAGGGATGATCGATTTTTTTTGCGTAGACAACGTTTTTTCAAACAACGGTTGTTCCTCCTGTTCCAAGGAAAACATCATCGATAAAAGGGATGATGGGCTAAGAGTCCAGTACCGGGTTGGCGCCCAGAAAGGCCCGGCCGATCAGGGCTGGTACCGGGAATTGAGCGTCACCCACTTTTTTCTGACCAGCACAAGCGCCTACGGTTCCGAAGCAAACAGGCGAACATGGTTATACTCCCGCGATTCCCCCAAATCCGGCCAGGTACAGGACTCCCACTCACCTAGCAGACGATAGCCCGGCGGATTCAGGTCCGGCACCCGGGAATCTGCCAGCAATACCGCACCCGCGGCCTGAAAGCGGGCCAGTAACGACAGGTTTTCACGGTCATAGAGAATATCCGCCGCGGTCACTAGGTCAGCGTCCGCCAGGGCTACATCGAGATCATTACTCAGGACCACATCGACGCCGTTTTCCCGGGCGTTCATGGCTGTGGCGGTGAGCGCATCCTCGTCCAGATCACAGGCGATGACCTTGCGTGCCCCAGCCAGGGCCGCAGCAATGGCAACCACTCCGGAACCCGGTCCCACATCCACCACACAGCGCCCGGCTACCTGCTCGGGATTGTCCAGCAGATACTGCGCCAGCACCTGCCCGGACGCCCAGCAGAACGACCAGTACGGCGGCTCTTCCATGATCGCATTGACAATTTCCGGGTCCAACGCCTGCTCCGGAAACAACTCGTCCAGCAGCCACAGGCGCAGGTCCGGGGTTTGCGGCAAAGCCTGGCAAGACAGGGACACCGCCGGCAATACGCGATGGAGCCGCTCGTGCAAGGCGTTGAGGCCTACTTTTTCCTGTTCTGTTGTCATACTCTAGAGCCTTGATTGCCTATCCAACATCGTCGAAGAGAATAACAAAATGACCGGCAGACAGGGATGGATTGGCGTTATCGCGCTACTGCTCAGTGTGACCAGCCCCCTCAAGGCACGGGAAATCTGGACAGACGGCGTACCCGACGCCTATTTCAAACATTTCGTGGAGTTCTACAAGGCCGATCCCAGTGCCATGGGCCGCTGGGCCACCGGGTTGACTCGCATCTCCACCGAACAGCTGGATTACACCCTTAAAGCGCTGGATACCACCCAGTTCACCTACCTGTACCCGATGGAAATCAAAGGGTACGACCTGCCTCGCCACAACGGCATTGCCACTGACGAGCTCTCGCTGATGGCCGTGCGTGCCGGCAAGCTGATCCCGGTGCCCTTCCAGATTGACGAATTCGACAAGACCGGGTTGATCTGGATCGATGGCGAGAACGACAGCAAGGCAGAAGGCGAGCCCGGTATTTTCGATGATTTCGACGAACTGGTTTTCATGTTCCGCGACGGCGGCTGGGACCGCTTCGATCCGAAGCAGCATGCCCTGAATGAGGGACAGATGCTGGAAGAAATCCGTCTCGACTCGCCGCGTAACAAACCCCGTTATCTGTATCTGGTGCGCAATAACAGCGAACGTTCACGGGCGGATTATGTGGAGGTGAATCTGGACGAAGGCTGGATCCAGACCACCCTGATGCGCATGGAGTACGAGCCAAAGGATTTCACCCAAATACAGTCCATGGCACCGCGCCTGGGGCCGCACAAGGACGAAAATGTCTTTGATAATGTGTATGTGAATATCAGCACCGGCATCCTGAACCAGAATCTGCGCGTGGATCTGGATACTCGCAAGAACATCAAAGCGACTCCTGTCGCTGTGCGTGACGGCGCCGTGCGCGCCTCCATGCTGGTCAAAGCGCGGGTCTGGTATGCTTTCATGCCCACTTTTTTCAGCCAGAAATTCCAGGTGGATTTCTACGAACAGTCGGTAACCATCCCTTCGCGGTTTGCCATCGGCAGCATGAAAGTATTGAAGTTTTTCCTGATGTTCCTGCGCGAGCCACGCATCCATTTCGCTCTTGATTTCCAGAACCTGGAGGGCGCCCGGCTGACCTTTGATTCGGTCTATGAGGATCAGGAGTACGGCATCGTAGACGGCACCATGAGCGACTTCGAAACCCGCATGAACGCCACCCGCCTGCCAGGCGACTGGCTACACCTGGATTCCAACCAGGGCTGGGAAATGTTCTTCAGCAATCACATGCCGGTAGTGCCCAATGGTCTGTTCGATTCCTTCCTGGATGGTGTGACCATGAACATGTTCTATGAGGATGATGCCAACAGCACCACCAAATACGAACGCCATCCCGGCGCGACACCACGGCTGGGTTTCCAGAGCGAAGGTATTCCCGATACGGTCATTGACCTGATGGGGGCGATTCCCAAACTGGATTTCCAGAACATGGACAGTCTGGGTGAAGCAATCGTGGCGTTGGCCGCAGCCGAACAGGACGGCGCGTTCGAAAAATACGATGAGGTGGTCAACAAGAAACTGACTGAACTGAAAGCCGACGGCCGCATCGGCACAGTGGATGAGCTGGCCGATGCGTTTATTGCCGATCTGGATCGCATGAACTTCTCGGGCATTCCCCGCCACACCTTCAACGAGATTGTCCATCAGGCCATTGTCGACACCACCCCCGCGGTGGATCAAATTCACCACGGCAAGGTATTGGCCCGGATGATTACCCTGGCCAGCGATCAAGGCATCGATATTCGCCGCCTGCGCTACGCCACCATGGACAACACTCTGTGGTTCCCGGCATGGGTAGGTGAAGGCGGGGCCAGCGATTTTCAGTGGCAGGTGAGCCACGCCCCCACAGCGACACCGCTGGGGCCGGTTGCTGCGCCAACCGCCAAGTCGGCAAGCAACCCCACTACGACTCCGTCTGAGTCTTCTGCAACAGCGCCGTAAGCGCGGCGCTGTCTTTCACCTGCCCGTCTTCATCCAGCTCCGGGTACGGTACGCCGTGGGCATCGCACAAACGGGCAATGCGGGCATACCCCCAACGGAACAACAACTCGTGATAGCGGTCCGCCGCCACCCGTGGCTGGTCATAAAAACCTTTCGCCCGGCGCTGTTCGCAGGCTTCCGACAGAATAATGGCCGCCGCCACACTCACATTGAATGACTCCACCATACCCATCATGGGGATCGTCACATTCTGGTCCACCACGCTGGCGACCTCGTCGCTAACGCCGAATTTTTCGGTGCCCAACAACAGTGCGGTGGGTCGGGTGTAGTCCACCTCCCGGTAGGGGATCGCATCATCGGACAAGTGCGCCGCCAGCACCTGCACGCCCTGCCCCTGCAATTCGCGAATCACGTCGGTGCTTTCATCACGTTTGTGCACCTTCACCCAGCGTTGCGATCCCATGGCCGTACCTGCCGCCATACGCGCCCTGTTTTTGGGTAGCACGGCATGCACATCGAGAATCCCCACTGCGTCGCAGGTGCGCACAATGGCGGCAATATTATGGGGCTTGTGCACGCCATCCATGATCACAGTCAGGTCAGGCTGGCGGCGGTCCAGGGTGTCGCAAATGCGACGGTAACGTTCCGGGGTCATGGCTTTTCCTCGTAGCAAGCCGCGGATTGTATAGGCTGCGGGCAGGCAGGCAAAATTTACAGCCGGAAACCCATGGGCGCGATAATCCGACCACGAACATCCCGTTACGAGAAGCGAGGCACGCGTTGCCGAAAGACCACTGGATTTTGCATTTCGAAACGCGCCCCTCGTTACGGGCTCTGATCTTTCACTCCCCCCGGACAGACTGCCCCCAAGCGACCTGTGTCAGTTATTTTGGACACTGCCACTCCCCTGCCCAATCCGCTAGGCTTGTGGGCTTGTGAAAACCCACTCCCTGGAGGCTCCATGACTCAACCCTCATCCCGCCGCTTGCCCCTGGACGGGGTACGCGTTATCGAACTGGGACAGCTACTCGCCGGGCCTTTTACCGGTACCCTGCTGGCCTACTTCGGCGCCGATGTGGTGAAAGTGGAGCCCCCCGGGGGTGACCCGATTCGCGGCTGGCGCAAACTGGATGAGGATGGCACCTCGTTCTGGTGGCGCAGCCTGGGGCGCAACAAGAAATCGGTCACCCTGGACCTGAAAACCGATCAGGGCAAAGCGCTGGCCCGCAAGTTGATGGTGGGGGCCGATGTGGTGATCGAAAACTTCCGCCCCGGCACCATGGAAAACTGGGGCCTGGGCCCGGACAGCTTTGCCTCCGACAACCCCGGTCTGATCTATACCCGCATTTCCGGCTACGGCCAGACCGGCCCCTATGCCAGCAAACCCGGCTACGCCTCGGTCTGTGAAGGCATTGGCGGACTACGCTATGTAAACGGCTTTCCCGGCGAACGCCCGGTGCGCCCCAACCTGTCGCTGGGCGACACCATTGCCGGGCTGCACGCAGCGCTGGGCATTTTGCTCGCACTGTTCGAGCGACAAAACAGCCAGCAAGGACAGGTTGTCGATGTGGCCTTGTACGAATCCGTGTTCAACCTGCTGGAAGGAGTGATTCCGGAGTTTGATGGCGCCGGGGTGATCCGTGAACCTGCCGGCTCCACCGTCACCGGCATTGTCCCCACCAACACCTACCGCTGCGCCGACCGCAAATTTGTAGTGATCGGCGGCAACGGCGATTCCATTTTCAAACGCTTGATGACCGCCGCCGGCCGGCCGGACATGGCCGAAGACCCGGCCATGGCCAATAACGCCGGGCGCGTGGAGCACGAAGACGCCATCGACGCCGCGCTGGATAGCTGGTGCCGCAGCCTGCCCAGCGATCAGGTTCTCGCTACGCTGGAGGAAGCGCGCGTACCGTCCGGCCCCATCTATTCCGTGGTCGACATGATGCAGGACCCGCACTTCCAGGCCCGCGGCCTGTTCCAGCAGGTAGAGATCAACGGCAAACCACTCAAGGTCCCTGCCATTACGCCACGGCTGGCAGACACCCCCGGCGAAACCCGCTGGCCCGGTGGCGAGGTGGGAAGCCATAACCACGCCGTGCTCCGTGATGAACTGGGCTTGAGCGAAGCGGAATTTGCGGACTTGCAGGCACAGGGCATTATTGGCTAACGAAGGAGCCCGCCCACGGTGTCATTGACGGCAACGTAGAGACAGCGTTAAAAATAAAAAACGTCATCAAAAGCAGGACATCACCATGACCCAGATTCTCTGGATTGGCGTGTGCGTTGTTGCGGTGGGCTTACTGGCCACGGGCCTGTATTTTCATCTCCGGCGCCAGACTCTCGGCTCCGATCCGATCCTGATCGGCAGTTGCTACCTCAGCGGCGCCGGCCTGCTGGCCGGCAACATCCTGCTGCCGTTGTTCTGATCGGCCAACAGCAGGTCATGCCTGCCCGGTGCCCCGACGAGCGCTCAGTTGCATGTACAGATTGTGCATGACTCGCTGGGCGATCAGACGGGCGCGATCTGTCATCGGCCCGGCAAAACGCCCTTCCAGATTGGCCATAAAGTGCCCCAACCAGCGTTCGTGATGCTCCCCTGTTAATGGCTCCCGATCATCCAGCGCCCGATGCTTGGCCATCATGTGCCGCTGGTACTCCTTTTCTCCGAGCAGCATCTTGTACCAGTACTGGCAGATGGTCGGCAGGTGCTGTTGCAGGTCGATACCCGCTACCTCCAGAAACACCGGCGCCATCACAGGGTCATCCAGCAGGCGCTGGTAAAACCCGTGCACCATGACATCAATATTCTCCCGGCAGTCCAGATCTGGCAGTTCGCTCTCCCTGGTGGGAGATTCACCCGGCCGAAAAACCCCAACTGCGGTCATTATCCCCTCCGCATGCCAGCGAGCAGCATGTTGCGCGGTGCGTTACCTGCTACCACTCAATACGCCCGATGAGGATGTCCTTGAACATGACAAAGTCGCCGGCAAGGCTGTACCAGGGATGCTTGAAGGTGGCCGGGCGGTTTTTTTCAAACACATAGTGTCCCACCCAGGCAAAGCCATAGCCCACCACCGGCAGCAACAGTAAGCCCCACAGGTTGCCGGTCATGAACACACCGGCCAAAACGCCAAATAAACCCAAGGTGCCGAAAAAGTGCAGCCGTCGGCAGGTGGGGTTGCAATGCTCCTGGAGGTAATAGGGGTAGAACTCCGCGAAGCTCTGGAAATCAGATTGCTTGATGGTCTCCATGGGACCTCCTTTTAGATGCTCTTGTTCTCAGTATCCAGCTTGGCACAGTCCTTGGCTTCATTCTTGTAACCAAAGGCTGTCAGGTAAACATTCCGTTCCATTGTACCGCAGCGCCAGGGTTCCAACGGGTCAATTTATTGTGATTTGGCGCCAATCGGATGGCACAGGTATCCATTGCAGTCCCACAGCCATCATGGACAATGGCGTACTTTCACAATAAATAGCGTCGAACTCTATTATCGGCGCCCTGCATGCTCCCTCATTGCGACCCTTTTTTGCGAGACAGTTATGGCCTTTCGCCCGCGTGTACGCCGCCTGATCAGCAAGCATGGCAACCCCATTCCCCGCAGCCTCGACGGACTGATCCAGCACGGTGATGAAGCGCCGCTGGACAAGACCGGCATGGGCTCCGAGCAGGTTGAGTCTATCTGGCGCGCCACACGCAAACTCTATCGCAGTGGTATGAGCCCGGCGATCAGTCTCTGCCTGCGCCGTCACGGGGAAATTATGCTGAACCGCAGCATCGGCTATGCGGACCCGGCAACACAGCGCATCATGACGCCGGACACTCCCGTATGCCTGTTCTCCGCCTCCAAGGTGGTTAGCGCCATGCTGGTACACCATCTGGTAGAACAGGGCCAAGTCGACCTGGACGACCCGGTCACCCGCTACCTGCCCGCCTACGGGCAAAACGGCAAGGGCCGCACCACCCTGCGTCACCTGCTTACCCACCAGGCAGGCATTCCTCGCCCTCAGGAACCAGTGGAAGCCGATATTCTTTATCGCCCCCAGGAAATCATCGATATCCTCTGCGCTGCCAAGCCCAGCGGCTTCAATACCCAGGCCTACCACGCAATAACCGCAGGCTTCATTCTTGGTGCCGTGGTGGAAGCAGTAACCGGGGAATCCCTGAATGGCACCCTCGACCGGGTAATTCGCCAACCCATGGGGATGAAGTACTTCACCTTCGGACAAACCGGCGCAGAACGCGCGATGGACGTCTCCACCGGACTGCCCCTGAAACTGGTAGATCTGTTTCTCAGTTATGCCGTGGGCGGCAGTATCGACGAGGTTGTTGAGGTCACCAACGATGATCGCTTCCAGGAAGCCATCGTGCCAGCAGGCAACTTGTACGCCACAGCCGATGAAGCCAGCCGCTTTTTCCAGATGCTACTCAATGGCGGCCGCTATGGTGACCAGCAGATTTTCCAGCCGGACACCGTGGCCCGGGCACTGGAGCCGGCCTACCACCGGCCCCGCTTCGACCGCACACTGATGCTACCGCTGAATTTCTCCAGTGGCTTTATGCTCGGCAATCGGGGCATGGGCATGTTTGGCCCCGGGGCACCAAAAGCTTTTGGCCATCTGGGCTTTATCAGCATCTATTGTTGGGCGGATCCTGAACGAGACTTGAGCGGAGCCCTGTTAACCACCGGCAAAGGCGTAGTCGGCCCGCACTTGCCTGCCCTGTTCGGCTTACAGCACACCATTAACCGCCATACACGGCTGCGCAGCGCCTGATGCCTGATGCCTGATGCCTGATGCCAATAAATAATAGCCGCGGGGATAACAGGCGTTGAGCCCATCTCCCTTTTTTTGGTTTTCTTTTAGCGTCGGGCACCTGGCATCAAGCGTCTGGCGTGTTTTCCGGAAACTTCATGCCCCGCTGACACTGCGTGCACGTCACCACCATACCCAGATGCTGTTGCCGGCCCTCCTCGGTTACCGCCCAGGGACGATTAATGAAAGGCGGCTGGTGGCGAACGTGCTGGCGATGGCCACAGGACAACAGCATGACCCAGTCTCCCACCTCATCTTGTTCAAACCCGTTGACCGTTACCTGAAAAGACATGATTCTCTCCTCCGTCAGTCTTTGCCGTCATACGGCCGGCATGACGCAAAAAAAATGCCCGCATAAGCGGGCATTTTTAAGGGTCACCAACGTTGTGATCAAGCCAGTTTGAGGCGTTTCCGCTCTGCCGAAAGGGCGATAAACAGACTCACGCACATCAACAACAGCACGATGGTGAACGGCAGCCCTGTTGTTACTGCCCCTGATTGCAGGGCTTTCAGAGCTTCCTTACCGCCGCCGTACAACAGAACACCAGCAATCAAACCTTCCATAACCGCCCAGAAAATACGCTGGGGCACCGGTGCATCCACCTTGCCACCGGCCGTGATGGAATCAATCACCAGAGAACCAGAGTCCGAGGAGGTCACGAAAAAAATCAGCACCAGGGCAATTGCCATGAACGAAATAATCCCGGTCCACGGCAAGTGCGCCAGCATCTGGAACATGGCCAGCGATGCATCACTCACGCCATTGGCCAGCTCACCTACTCCATTGATGGATTGCTCAAGCCCGGTGCCACCAAAAGTGCTCATCCAGATAATGGTAATTACCGTGGGCACCAACAGCACCGCCACAATGAACTCACGCACGGTACGTCCCTTGGAAATGCGGGCAATGAACATCCCCACAAACGGCGACCAGGAAATCCACCAGGCCCAATAGAACACGGTCCAGCCATGCATCCACTCACTGTCTTCACGGCCAAACCAGGTACTTAGCGGAATGATATTACTGATGTAATCCACCGCCGTGGTGCCAAAGCCGGTGATGATCAACATGGTGGGCCCGGCGATAATCACGAAAAGCAGCAAAAAAACGGCCAAACTCATGTTGATGTTACTGAGTAGTTTTACGCCACCATCCAGGCCACGCACCACCGACAGCACTGCCACCGCGGTAACGCCGACAATAATCCCAACCTGCACATTGATCGCATTGTCCGTACCAAACAGGAAATGTAACCCGCCGGCAGCTTGTTGAGCCCCCAAGCCCAGCGACGTGGCGAGACCAAAAATCGTGGCCAGCACCGCCAGAATATCGATGATATGGCCCGGCCAACCCCAACAACGCTCACCCAGCAGTGGGTAAAACGCAGAGCGAATCGTCAACGGCAGTCCCTTGTTGTAAGTGAAGAAGGCCAACGATAGGGCAACTACCGCATAAATGGCCCAAGGGTGCAGCCCCCAGTGATACATAGTCGCCCCCATGGCCGTGTGCCGCGCCGCTTCCGACCCGGCCTCCACCGCCAACGGAGTGCCGTACCACTGGCCATTCAGGTAGGCCACCGGCTCCGCCACACTCCAGAACATCAAGCCAATCCCCATGCCCGCCGCAAACAGCATGGCAAACCAGGACATGGTGGAAAATTCCGGTTTGGCGCTCTGTCCACCCAGGCGAATTTTACCCAGCGGTAGCACCGCCAGTAGCAGGCAGAACAATACAAAGAAATTGCCACTGACCATAAACAGCCAGTCGAAATGCTCAATCGCCCAGCCCTTGGAGCCATTCAACAAGGTGTTGGCCTGCTCGGGCAAAATCAGCGTCCCGATAACAAACGTGAGGATCAGTACCGCACTGATAAAAAAGACAGGGTTGTGCATGTCCATACCCATGACCTGCACATTGTCCTGGCCGACGTCATAGTCGGTCTCGTAATTAATTTTCATCTAAGCTCCGTATTCCGTCTTGCTTCGAGGGGCAGAATCACTGCCTTCCAGCTAGTCGGTCCGGACGATGCGAGGAAACGGGATTGCTTTCCTCTACAGCCAAACAGCCAGACATCACCTGAACGCGAAACGACCCATCAGGTCGCACCTTCATCAGTTCGTCAGAAATAAGCATCCGCAGAAAATCTTGGAACATGGGCGTTATCGGTACAGCCGCAGAGGAACACAACGGCGTCTTGCACGGCCAATAAACGTGTCGTCATCAGTCTCTCCCTTCCTTATTGTCTTTAAACAGACTAAATAGTGGTCAACCAATGTCAAATACCTTACTACCGCTATGCACTAGCGCGCGCATAAACACGGGCAGTTAGAAGCGGAAAGACATTGGTCAGAGCGTGGCTGGAAAGCAATCCAGCCAGGATATGGGCGCAGTCAGTCAGCCCAAAGAGGGGGTGTTACAGGTAGGTGGTTTCAGTAATCTCGACACCGGGTCGTCGTTCCTTTCGCCACAAAAGAGTGCGCATCGTATCACACCGCGAACCTTCTTGCTTTTATCGCCAGTACAGGCATCGAGTAATGAGTGCCCCCACAAAACGCCGCCCATAAAAAAACGGAGCCGAGGGCTCCGTTTTTTATTACGCCTGACGCAATCAGGACATGTTGGATAGGATCGCGCCTTTCACCGCATCCAGGTCCGCATCGATGGTGACCATGCGGCTGTCTTGGCACTGGGCAATGGCGGTATCCGGGTCTTTCAGGCCGTTACCCGTCAGCGTGCAGACAATGGTAGAGCCTTCTGGAATTTTACCCGACTTGATGTCGCGCATGGCGCCACCGATAGAGGCCGCAGACGCGGGCTCACAGAAGATCCCCTCTTTCTCGGCCAGCAACTTCTGTGCAGTCAGGATTTCATGGTCGCTCAGCTCATCGAACCACCCTTTGGAGTCTTCCTGCAGCTTCCAAGCCTTATCCCAAGACTGCGGGTTACCGATACGAATGGCCGTTGCCACGGTTTCCGGATCCATCACCCGCTCACCACGCATGAATGGCGCGGCGCCTTCTGCCTGGTAGCCCACCATTTTCGGCGCGGCATTAACGATGCCAGACTTGTGGTATTCGCTGTAACCCATCCAGTGCGCGGTGATATTGCCGGCATTGCCCACGGGCAAGCAGTGGTAATCCGGGGCACGGCCCAGCTCTTCAACAATTTCAAAGGCGGCCGATTTCTGGCCTTGCAAGCGGTACGGATTCACCGAGTTAACGATGGTCACCGGCGCCTTCTCCGCCACCTGCTTCACCAGCTCCATACCCTGGTCGAAGTTGCCACGGATCTGCATAATAACGGCGCCGTACATCATTGCCTGGGCCAGCTTGCCCATGGCGATCTTGCCTTCCGGAATCAGTACAAACGCGGTAATCCCGGCACGGGCGGCATAGGCTGCTGCGGCCGCAGAGGTGTTGCCGGTGGAAGCACAGATGATGGCATTACTGCCCTCTTCCACGGCCTTGGTCACCGCCATGGTCATACCCCGGTCCTTAAAGGAGCCAGTAGGGTTAAGGCCTTCGTATTTGACGTAGATATCCACGTCCTTACCCAACAGCTTGGGAATATTCTTAAGGCGAATCAGCGGGGTATTCCCCTCGCCCAGGCTGATGATGGGCGTGTCATCATTCACCGGCAGGTGGTCACGGTAACGGTTGATCAGGCCGGTGTAACGGTCACGAAAAGGCATGGTTTTGGTCTCTGCTGCTAGTGTAAAGCCTCTAAGCTAGGCTCTGCGGTTCTCAAAAGTCAGGGGTTCTTGCCAGACTGCCCGACGCCGGAAGCCAAACGCCTGACGGTGAATCTTGGGTGGATTCTAACGCGTCTGGCCTCCAGCGTCTGGCTTCGGGCGTTTAATCAGGCATCGAGCGTTTCCACCCGAATACGCATTATATCGCTATTCACAGCTTCAAGGGCACCGATCTTGGCCAAGGCCGCGCTCATGTCGCCTTCGCGTACCTTGTGGGTCATCATCACGATAGGCACCAGGCCCTGGTCCACTTCGCGCTGCACCAGTGCATCAATGCTGACATTATTATCACTGAGAATACGTGTCACATCGGCCAATACGCCGGTCTTGTCCTGCACGTGCAGGCGCAGGTAGAAGCTGCAGGACACGTCATCGATGGTCAGAATCGGCTCATCGGACATCTGGTCGGTGTGGAAGCCCAGATACGGTACACGCTCGTCATGGTCCACGGTCAGTGCGCGACCCAGCTCAATGATGTCAGCCACTACCGCGGAAGCGGTCGGCTCGGCACCGGCACCGGCGCCGTAGAACAGCGTTGGACCGACAGCGTCGCCATCGATCATGATGGCGTTCATCACACCATTCACGGCGGACAGCATGGTTTCCTTGGGGATCAGGGTCGGGTGCACCCGTAGCTCAATACCGTTGCCGGTGTCCTTGGCGATACCCAGATGCTTAATGCGGTAGCCAAAGTGCTTCGCGCTGGCCACGTCTTCAGTGGTAATCCGGCTGATCCCCTCGGTGTAAACCCTGGAAAACTGCAGCGGGATACCGAACGCAATGGACGCCAAAATAGTCAGCTTGTGGGCCGCATCAATGCCTTCCACGTCGAAGGTGGGGTCTGCTTCGGCATAACCCAGCGCCTGCGCTTCTGCCAACACGTCATCAAAAGCCCGACCACCCTCTTCCATTTCGGTGAGGATGAAGTTGCCGGTGCCATTGATAATGCCCGCCAGCCAGTTCACGTGGTTCGCGGCCAGGCCTTCACCCAGGGACTTGAGGATCGGAATCCCGCCGGCCACAGAGGCTTCGAACGCCACATCGACACCATTGTCCTGGGCGGCCTGGAAAATTTCGTTACCGTGCTCGGCGATCAACGCCTTGTTGGCGGTGACCACATGCTTGCCGTTCTTGATGGCGGTAAGTACCAACTCACGGGCAGTATCAATGCCGCCAATCAGCTCTACCAGGATGTCGATATCCGGGTCTGTCGCCACCGCAAAAATATCGCGGGAAAGACGAATGTCACTGGTGTCACAGGCCGCATTGTCACGGCGGGCACCGATATGGGTAATTTCAATCGGACAGCCCACGCGGCGGGCAATATCCCGCGCGTTACGCTTCAGTACATTCACGGTGCCAGAACCCACCGTGCCCAGACCAGCAATACCCACCTTCACCGACTTCACGTGATTTCCTCTCTTTATGCAGGGCGCACAAGGCGCAGCCTGTTAGCCCAACAGCCCATCCTGACGGAACATCTTCTTGATGCCGCGCATGGCCTGTCGGGTACGTTGTTCGTTCTCGATCAGCGCAAAACGCACATGATCGTCACCATAGTCGCCAAAACCAATGCCCGGCGACACTGCTACACCCGCATCGGTGAGCAGCTTCTTGGAAAACTCCAGCGAGCCCATGGCCTTGTAGGGTTCGGGAATCTCTGCCCAAACAAACATGGTGGCACGGGGTTTTTCCACCGGCCAGCCAATGTCACACAGCCCCTCCACCAGGACATCGCGGCGTTCGCGATACATCTCACAGATTTCGGCAACACAACTCTGATCCCCTTCCAGTGCAGCAATCGCCGCCACCTGAATCGGGGTAAAGGTGCCGTAATCCATGTACGACTTGATACGTGCCAAGGCGTGAATCAGCTCTTTATTGCCGCAACAGAACCCCACACGCCAACCGGGCATGTTGTAGCTCTTGGACAGGGAAAAGAACTCCACCGCCACATCCTTCGCACCTTCCACCTGAAGGATCGAGGGGGCCTTGTAACCGTCGAACACGATATCTGCGTAGGCGATATCGTGCACCACCCAGATCTGGTGCTCACGAGCAATGGCCACCACTTTCTCGAAGAAATCCAGCTCCACACACTGGGCCGTCGGGTTACCGGGAAAATTGAGCACCAGCATTTTCGGCTTGGGCCAGGATTCCTTGATCGCCCGCTCCAGCTCCACAAAGAAATCCACCCCTTTCACCATGGGCACATGGCGGATATCCGCATTGGAAATCACGAACCCATAGGGATGGATCGGATAACTGGGGTTGGGCACCAGCACGGTGTCCCCCGGGCCCATGGTCGCCAACGCCAGATGCGCCAGACCTTCCTTGGAACCGATGGTGACAATGGCCTCTGACTCCGGGTCCAGCTCCACGTCATAACGGCGTTGATACCAATCCGTCATGGCCTTGCGCAAGCGTGGAATACCCCGCGACTGCGAATAGCGATGGGTATCGCCACGCTGGGCCGTCTCTGTCAGCTTGTCGACAATATGCTTGGGCGTGGGCTGATCCGGATTGCCCATGCTGAAATCGATAATGTCCTCACCCCGTGCTCGCGCCGCGGCCTTCATCTCTCCAACAATATTGAAGACATAGGGCGGCAAACGACGGATTCGCTGGAAATCGGTTTCCACGACAGCACCTTGGGTGGGAGTAAAAGAAGGCCGACACATTAACGGCGCAACCCTGCGTCGTCAATGTGTCGGCACCGTGTTTACGACAGCAAAGCGCCGTAATACGGGGGGTACAGGCCGATCAGTCCAGCCGCTTGAGCATATCTTCCGGGGTTAGATAGCCACCCAGCTGCTTGCCTTCGGTGGTGTAGATCGCCGGCGTACCGCGAACCCCAAACGTCAGGCCCAGTTCGTACTGCTCATCGACCGGCTTGGCACACTCGCCCAGCTCCGCATCGCTGATCTGGTCATTGAGTTTGGCATCCGACAGCGCCTGGGCGGGATCATCGGCACACCAGATATGGCGCATGGCGGCAGCCGCCTTGGTGGTCGGGCCACCGCGAGGAAACGCCAGATAATGCACGGTCACCCCGGACGCCATGTATTCGTCGATATGGCGATGCAGCTTGCGGCAATACCCACAGGTGATATCGGTAAACACGTAGACTTCCACTTTCTCGTCTTCAGCGGCGTAGGTGATCATGTCGTCCTTGCTCAGCGTTTTGATACCTTCAGCACGAACCTTTTCCAGGCGCTGTTCCGCCGGGTTAACCACCTCACCGTCTTTGAGCTCAAGCAGTTTGCCGATCATGATAAAACGGCCATCTTCGCTCATGTAAACGGTCTCTCCGCCGTTCACGTCCAACTCCAGCATCCCTTCCATGGGGGCAGCACGTACATCGCTGACCTCAACAGCAGGAAAGGCTTTTTCAAAAGCCGCTTTCGCCTTCTCACCGTCGACCTTGGCGTTACCCTTGGCGGTTTCAGAACTGGCACCACAAGCGGTCATCAGCCCCAACAATACAAACAGCAAAACCTTTTTCATTGTGTCGTTACTCCTTCTCTTACCTGTGAGAACCCGTCACCAGGCTCAGGTTCCCGATCGGGGGTGATGTTTCTGGTACACGTCTTGTAACCGCTGCTGTGCCACATGGGTGTAAATCTGGGTGGTGGACAAATCCGAGTGCCCCAAAAGCAGCTGTACCACCCGCAAATCCGCGCCGTGATTCAGCAGGTGCGTGGCAAAGGCATGCCGCAGTGTATGGGGAGAGAGCTTTTTTTGCACCCCCGCGATCACGGCCAACTGCTTGATTCGATGCCAGAATGTCTGCCGCGTCATACAGGTGCCACGGCGACTGGGAAAGAGCAGCTCCTGGTTGCCATCCGCCGCCAGCAACAGGGGACGCCCCTCCTGCGCATAACGGCCCAGCCAGTGCAGCGCCTCTTCACCCAACGGCACCAACCGCTCCTTGTCGCCCTTACCAATCACCCGAATCAGTCCCTGACGCGGGTTAATCTGGCTCTGGGTCAACGTCACCAGCTCTGTCACCCGCAACCCGGTGGCATAGAGTACCTCCAGCATGGCCCGGTCGCGCAGCCCCAGCGGTGTAGACAGATCCGGAGCCGCCAGCAACGCTTCCACATCCGCTTCGCTGAGTGTTTTCGGTAACGGCCTGCCCAGTTTCGGTCGTTCGATCAGCAGCGCGGGATCGTCCGCAATGCGCCCTTCCCGCTTGAGCCAACGATAGAAGCTTTTTACCGCCGACAGCTGCCGGGCGACAGAGCGCGCACTGAGGCCTTTCTGGTGCCGGGCGGCCAGGAATTCCAACAGTTGATAGCGTTCGCAGGCCAGCAACGCCGCTCGTTCGCTCTGCAACCAAACGGCAAGCTGACTAAGGTCACGGCGATAATTTGACAGACTGTGCTCACTGAGGCCTTTTTCCAGCCACTGCTGGTCCAGCCAGCTATCAATCAGCCTGCCATGCTCATCCGTTAATTGCTCATCGGTCACCGTTCCCATTACCCCATCAAGCCTTATTCAAAGAGAAAAAACAATGAGTTACCCGGCAGCGCTATCTTTAACTGACAGCACCTCTTTTACCAAATATTACGCATAATCCTGACACCATTAACGACAAGCACCGCGATTTAGGGCAACAATGGAGGTCAGCAAAATTTCAAGAAATCGTCACCAAGGAGAGGAATCGTGGGAATTTTATCCTGGATTGTATTCGGCTTGATCGCCGGCATCATCGCCAAATGGATTATGCCAGGGAAGGACCCAGGCGGCTTTATTGTCACCACCCTGATCGGTATTGCCGGCGCCGTGGTCGGCGGCTGGCTCGGTTCCATTACCGGCCTCGGCGGCTCTGTCAGCGGATTCAGCTTGGGCAGCTTCATTACCGCCATCGTCGGTGCGCTAGTGCTGCTGGCCTTGTACCGGATGATGAAGAAAAACTAGCACGCCTGATGTCATAAGCGCTATGCATTCGACATCTAGCGCTCGGCGCTCCAACAAAAAAGCCGCTTCCCCAAAAGGAAGCGGCTTTTTTGTTGGAGCAATCTACCGGGCCAGAGGTTGATTTCGCATGCCCTACAGCAAAGGCTAAACCAACATTCGCTCGCGGTAGACGGAATCCGCAATCTACCGGATTTTTTCTTTAATCCGTGCAGACTTACCAGAGCGATCACGCAGGTAGTAGAGCTTGGCGCGGCTCACATCACCACGACGATTCACTTCGATGGAATCGATCAGCGGGCTATGCAGCTGGAATACACGCTCAACACCCACACCGTGGGAGATTTTACGAACGGTGAAGGCAGAGTTCAGGCCACGGTTACGACGAGCGATAACCACACCCTGGAACGCCTGCAGACGCTCACGGGTACCTTCCTTTACTTTCACTTGCACGGTGACGGTGTCACCAGCGCTGAATTCCGGCAGTTCGGTCTTCAGCTGGGCGTTTTCGATGCCCTGGATAATAAGGTTCTTGCCACTCATGGCAGTGCTCCTAATCAGAGGTTTTTGCTGTATGCGACGGCTGCTCGGCGATGTATTCGTCCAGCAGCTGTTGCTCTTCTTTGCTTAAGCCCCGCGCCCGGCGGGCCTCCAGCAGGTCAGGACGCTGTTTCCAGGTCCGTCCCAGCGCCTGTTTAAGGCGCCAGCGGCGAATCAGTTCATGATTGCCGCTGAGCAGTACCGGTGGCACTGCCTGCTCGCCATACACCTCCGGGCGGGTGTAATGCGGGCAATCGAGCAGGTTTTCGAAGTCACCCGAAAAAGAGTCCTGCTCGGCGGAATCCTGGTGACCCAGCACTCCGGGAATCAATCGGCTGACCGCATCGATCAGCACCAGCGCCGGCAGTTCGCCGCCGCTTAGCACGTAGTCGCCGATGGATATCTGCTCATCCACCTCGGCATCGAGCAACCGCTCGTCTACGCCCTCATAGCGCCCCGCCAACAAGATCAGGCCGGGCTGCTCCGCCAACGCCGCGGCCTTGGCCTGGGTCAGCGGCTGTCCTTGCGGGGACAGATAAACTACTTTCGCTGCCGGGTTGGCAGTGCGTGCAGCCTGCAGGGCTTTCGCCAACGGCTCCACTTTCATCACCATGCCGGGGCCGCCACCAAAAGGGCGATCGTCCACGGTGCGGTGGCGGTCTTCGGTGAAATCCCGAGGGTTCACCGTTTCCACCTGCAGCTGACCATTATCTACGGCCCGCCGAGTAACGCCGAAGTCCGTAATCGCTTGCGCCATCTCCGGGAACAATGTCACCAGAGTGACGGCAAACGCAGGCTTCGTCGCCATCATTTAAAAGTCCGGATCCCAATCTACTGTCATCTCGCCATCGGCAAGACTGATAGCAGTAATCACATCGTCCGGAAGCCAAGGAATCAGGCGCTCACGCCGATCCAGGCTATTGCTGTCGCCGCGTACCACAACCACATCGTTGGCACCGGTTTCCAGCATGCGCGTCACTTTGCCCAGGTCCATGCCATCCACATGCTTTACCCGCAGGCCAATCAAGTCACGCCAGTAGTACTCACCCTGCCCGGACTGTGGCAGCAAATCAGCGGGTACGCCGATTTCTTGCCCTACCAAGGCCGATGCAGCTTCCCGGTCGGTGACCCCTTCCAGTTGCGCAATCAGTCCTTTGCCCTGAGGGCGAAAACCGGTCACTTTCACCGGTTTCCATTCTCCCTGCGGGCCAGCCTGTTTCAGGTGCCAAGGCTGATACTGCCGGAGGTTATCCATCGGGTCGGTATTGGAGTAAACCTTCACCCACCCTTTGACGCCGTGCACCCCGAGGATGCGGCCGACAACCTCCAGCGCAGAGGACGCGCCCTCTTCAGAAGAGGATTGTCCTCGCTCTGCCATCAGGCTGCCTTACGGGCCTGCTTGGCGAGGGTCTTAACACGGTCAGACAGCTGTGCACCCTTGGCAACCCAGGCATCCAGGCTTTCCAGGTTCAGCTTAAGAGGGATTTCACCGCCACGGGCGATGGGGTTGTAGAAACCCAGTTGCTCGATGAAACGGCCATCACGTGAGTAACGGCTATCAGCAACAACGATGCTATAGAACGGACGCTTCTTGGAACCGCCGCGAGCGAGACGAATAACTACCATGGTTTACCTACCTATTTATCAATCCGGTTTCCCGGCCCAACCATCAAGAAAGACAGCCAGACCATCGTATCCGCTTGAAAGCCACCCGTGAAAAGCACGTAGAGGCCGCGAAGGGCGCGAATTGTACAGGGAGATGGGCCACGCAACAAGCTCCACGCAACACACTTTCACGGCAGCGATCCCAAACGCAACGCGGGCAGAGAGGCGGAATCCCCACCCACTCTGCCCGCGTTATTGCGAGAAGCATGCTGCGCGATGCGTGCGCAGCCTCACATCGGCGGCAATCCGCCCGGGCCGCCCATGCCACCCGGTGGCATTCCGCCGCCCGGGCCACCTTGGCCGCCGCCCCCCATCATGCCTTCCATGCCACGCATCATGTTCTTCATGCCACCCTTGGTGCGCATCTTCTTCATCATCTTGGCCATCATCTTCTGCTGCTTGATGAGGCGATTCAGATCCTGAATCTCCAGACCCGCACCGGCGACGATCCGTTTCTTGCGCGACCCCTTGAGCAGGTCCGGATTACGGCGCTCTTTCGGGGTCATGGAATCAATCAGGGCTTCCATGTGTTTCATTTGCTTCAGAGAAGCCGGGTCCTGGGCCGCCTCCATCATCCCGCCCATGCCGGGCAGCTTGTCGAGCAAACCAGCCATGCCGCCCATATTACGCATCTGCTGGAACTGGTCCTTCAGATCCTCGAAGTCCATCGCCTTGCCTTTCTTGAACTTCTTGGCGATTTTTTCGGCTTTCTTCTTGTCCAGCTTGCGCTCAGCTTCTTCCACCAACGACAGCACGTCGCCCATGCCGAGAATCCGGCTGGCGATACGATCCGGGTGGAACGGCTCCAGGGCATCGGTTTTCTCGCCCATACCGATAAATTTGATCGGCTTGCCAGTGAGGTGGCGGACGGACAGAGCCGCACCACCGCGAGAATCACCGTCGGCCTTGGTCAGAATCACACCAGTAAGCGGCAGGGCTTCATTGAAGGCCTGCGCTGTATTGGCGGCATCCTGCCCCGTCATGGCATCCACCACGAACAGGGTTTCCACCGGGCTAATAGCCCCGTGCAGGCGCTTGATCTCGCCCATCATCTCTTCATCGACGTGCAGACGACCGGCGGTATCGACGATCAACACATCCATATAACGGCGGCGAGCTTCTTCGAGCGCCCCGTTGGCGATATCTACCGGGTCTTGATCTGCCGTGGACGGGAAGAAGTTGGTCTCCACTTCCCCGGCCAGGGTTTTCAGCTGCTCAATGGCCGCCGGGCGGTACACGTCCGCGGATACCACCATGACCTTCTTCTTCTCGCGCTCCTGCAGAAAACGCGCAAGCTTGGCCACGGAGGTGGTTTTACCCGCCCCTTGCAGGCCCGCCATAAGAATGATGGCCGGCGGCTTGGTGGCCAGGTCCAGGGCGTCGTTGGCGTCGCCCATGGTATGAACCAGTTCGTCATTGACGAGTTTCACGAAGGCCTGGCCCGGATTCAGGCTCTGCAGCACGTCCTGACCAAGCGCTTTTTCCTTTACCTGTTCGACAAACTCTTTCACCACCGGCAAGGCCACGTCGGCCTCCAGCAGTGCCTTGCGCACTTCGCGCAGGGTGTCGCGGATATTGTCTTCGGTCAGGGAACCCTGACCTGCCAGGCTTTTAAGCGACGATCCCAACCGATCGGTGAGATTCTCGAACATGGGTCTACCTCCAAATGCACCATGTCTGCGGTCAGGCGTGCCTGCCGCAGTGACAGGGGCGCGATTATAGCCCTCCTTGGGCACCAACGTCATGGCCCCGGCCCCAGTCTTCCTTATTACAGACACAAAATGAGAATGATTGTTGATAGATAACTGGCGGCTATGCCAGACTTCAGCGGGCTTGGCCCGCCATTTTATGCTGGGCGCCTACTTCGGATAACAACGACTTATGAACTTTTCCGTGATCACCGGCTTCGCGGCGTTTGTTTTGTATCTCGCAGCCTGCCTGATCCTGTATCGGCAATTTCGCGGCCAGACGGTCCCGTCCCGTGCCAGCATCCTGATTCCTGGCACCCTGGCCGTTATCGCCCACGCCGCCAGCCTGTGGCAGGTGATGATCACCGCAAACGGACTGCAACTGGGGCTGTTCCCGGTCGCTTCCGCCGTGGCCATGACCGGCGCTGCCGTGGTCGTTGTGTCCAGCCTGTATCGTCCTTTCGAGTGGATTTCAGCATTAGTCTATCCCTTTGCCGCGTGCACCATTCCTGCCATGTTATGGGTCAACACCGGCTATACCGCCCACCCGCTGGCCCACGGCTTGGGGGTACATGTACTGTTTTCCATTGTCGCCTACGCCGTGCTGGCGCTGGCCGCCTGTCAGGCCATTTTGCTATGGATCCAGGATCGCCAACTCAAGAGCGGCCATATCCGTGGTGTCATGCGGCTTTTCCCACCGATTCAGGTGATGGAATCCATGCTGTTCGAGGCGATCTGGCTGGGCGAAATCCTGCTGACCGTCGCCATCTTCAGCGGCTTTCTTTACGTGGATAATCTGTTTGCGCAGCACTTGATGCACAAAACCGTGCTGACCCTGGTGTCCTGGGTGGTGTTCGCCATCCTACTGGCGGGCCGTTATGTGCGTGGCTGGCGGGGGCGCACCGCCATCCGCTTTACGCTCAGCGGCTTTGCGGTACTACTGGTGGGCTTTTTCGGCAGCCAGCTGGTTCTCGAATTCATTTTGAGACGCTGAGAAATTGAAAAGCGCTGCATCGACCCCCTGGGTGTGCTCCAAGCGTCGGCTCGCGTTTCAACTTTAAACTTTCAACTCGTCCCTCCTTTCCTTGACACCTCAACCCCCCGGCCCGAACAATAGCGGGCCGACTGGCGGATAAACGATATTTCCTTTGGATACCTACTCTGACGGGTGGCTAATTGGCGCCCTGGTTATTCTGATTCTGGTCTCAGCTTTCTTTTCCAGCAGCGAAACCGGCATGGTGGCGATCAACCGCTATCGCCTACGGCACCTGGCTCGCCAGGGTCAGAAAGCAGCCAGCCGGGTGGAAGCCCTGCTCAAACGCACCGACCGGCTGCTGTCCGTCATCCTGATTGGCAACAATTTCGTTAATAATTTTGCCGCCACTGTGGCCGCCATTTTAGCGATTCGCTGGCTGGGCGACAGCGGTGCCGCTGTGGCACCGGTAGTGATTACCATCATCATGCTGGTGTTTGCGGAAATCACCCCAAAGACCTATGCCGCCATGCGCCCGGAACGGGTCGCCTTCCCCGCCAGCCTGGTCCTCAAGCCGTTGCAGGTGATATTGGCTCCGCTGGTATGGATGGTGAATGGGGTCAGCAGCATGCTGCTGCGCCTGGGCGGTATTCGCCCCAACGAACAAGATGACGATCATCTAAGTCCGGAAGAACTCCGCACCGTTGTGAATGAAGCCGGCGGGCTGATTCCCGAGAATCACCAGAAAATGCTGCTCAATATTCTTGATCTGGAAACCGTGACCGTCGAGGACATCATGGTTCCACGTAACGAGATGGTCGGCATTGATCTGGATGACGACATGCACGAGATCCTTACCACCTTGCGCGCCAGTCAGCATACCCGTCTGCCGGTCTTCAATGGCGACCCGAACAACATGATCGGCCTGCTGCACCTGCGCAAACTCAGCCGTTTACTGCTCAAGGAAGACATCAACAAAGCTGAACTGATGCAGTACACGGTGGAGCCTTACTTCGTACCGGAAGCCACCTCGCTGCACCAGCAGCTGATCAACTTCCAGAATGCCAAGCGGCGCATCGGCATTGTCGTGGATGAATACGGGGACGTGCAGGGCCTAGTTACACTGGAAGACATTCTCGAAGAAATCGTCGGCGAGTTCACCACTGACCTGGCCGCCACCAGCCAGGACATCCACCCCCAGGACGACGGCAGCTTCGTGATCGACGGTTCCTCCACCCTGCGCGACATCAACCGCGCGCTGCAATGGGAACTGCCCACCGATGGCCCCAAGACGCTTAACGGGCTGATTCTGGAATACCTGCAGGATATTCCCGACGCCAACATCTCAGTGAAAATCGACCAGTACCTCATCGAAATTCTACAAGTGAAAGACAATATGGTGAAGGCCGTCAGAGTCAGGCAGGCGGAAGCTAATTAATCATTAAGAAGGAACAATTAATAACCCACGTTCCAGCCTCACCCTGTCTCTAACGCAAGAGGCCGCGCCCAAACCTTGAGCGCGGCCTCTTGCGTTTATACGACGCGTATTTTTTCCGTGCCGCTCAACGTTCCATTACTATTTCAAACACGATCCGCGATCGGCGACCCGACCCAGGCCAGGATATCGGCCTCGTACCGCTTCACCAGCGCACGCCCTTCAGCGATGGCTTCCTTGGCGCGATGAAAATCCATCAGCGCAAAATCCTCCAGCATCGGCACCAGCGTGACCTCCGGAGGATCACCGGCCATGCGCGATCGGGTAATCCGGTCTTGCATGATATTGATACTGGAGGCCACCACATCAAAGAAGCCCGGGTCCTGCCCATCACCCGAGGCGAAATAATCCATCATCTTTTGCCAGATGCTGCGCTCCTCATCCGTACCCTCTGCGCCTTCTGCCTGGCTGCGGGTATCCCGGGACAAGTGAGCCCCCACCAACTGGGCATTCAGGTTCACCGCAATCACCACATCCGCGCCCATAGCACGGGCTGCAGAAACCGGCACCGGATTCACCAAGCCACCATCCAGCATCCATCGACCCTGCATCTTCACCGGCGAAAATAATCCGGGCAGAGCACAGGAAGCCCTTGCAGCATCCAGCATACGGCCTTTGGTAATCCAGACTTCCCGGCCGCTGGTCATGTCCGTGGCAACGGTGACCAATTTCTTGTCCAAAGTTTCAATCTCCGGGTTTTCATGGTTCTCCTGGAAAAAACTGAACAGCTTTTCCCCCTTCACCATACCCCCGGAAAAGCTGATATCCAGAAGCCCGAATACGTCTTTAACGGTCAGTGATTCCACCCAATGGGCGAAGTCATTAAGAGCACCCGCCACATACGCGCCACCGACCAACGCCCCAATGGACGTGCCTGCCACCACCTGTGGATGCACCCCAATCTCTTCCAGTGCCTGGATAACCCCGATATGTGCCCAGCCACGGGCCGAGCCGCTGCCTAATGCCAAGCCAACAACCGGCCGGCCAGGCTCCTGATCACCAATCTGTGTTGTCATTGATTGTTCTCCTTACGCACCACACAGGGAGCTGGCTCACCGTTCATGCGCTGATCAATACGGCGAAAGACTTCGCGCTTTTCATCATCCGAGAGCAGCCCCCAGATGGAAATTTCCCCGCCGGTACGAAAACAGCCTACACAGATATCATTTTCATCCAGTGCGCAGATCGAGACACAGGGTGAGACCAGTTGCCTGTCAGTCATGGAACCGTTCGTCCACCTCCAGATGCTGGTCGAACTCCTTGGCATGGGCCACGTAATGCATGCTGCCCATGGTCAGCATGGCCTTGTGGCCCTCACCAATTTCTTTCACTACCTTGGCAGGAGATCCCATCACCAGGGAATTGTCCGGAATCTTCATTCCCTCCGGCACCAAAGAATTGGCTCCAATAATGCAGTTATTGCCAATCACGGCCTTGTTGAGCACCACCGCATTGATACCGATCAGGCTGTTATCGCCCACGGTGCAGCCGTGCAGCATAACCTTGTGGCCAACTGTCACGTCCCGGCCCAACTTCATGGGTACACCCGGGTCCACGTGCAACACGGCACCGTCCTGAATATTGGTATTTTCACCGATTTCAATCACATCGTTATCGGCCCGCAATACAGCGTTAAACCAAATGCTGCTGTTGGCCTCCATGATCACCGATCCAATGACGGTTGCGTTATCCGCAATCCAATGGCCACTGCCACGCTGTTCCAGCCGGCGCTCACCAATCTTGTAAATCATTCGACTCCCCTTTTTTCCTCGTGCCAGGCAGAGGGTTACCAACTAGAAAGTTACTTCACCTCGAACTCAATGCCCGCATCATAAACGTGGTTGATCAGATCCAGAATCATGAAAGCGGTCAGGCCCCAGATTCGTTTATCTTCATAGTAATAACTGGGAATCCGGAACTGGCGGCCAAACACGTCAATGGGGCTGGACAGCTCCGGGGCCTCATCCAGAAAGAACTGTAGAGGCACCTGAAAGATGGTATCGATTTCGCCAGGCTCGGCTTGCAACTCTGCCTCCGGGCTGACGATGCCCACAAAAGGCGTCACCTTCATGCCATAACGGGAGGCCAATGGAGATAACTGCCCCAGGACATCCACGTAATCCGGGGACAGCCCCACTTCTTCCTGACTTTCACGCAGGGCCGTCATCAGCAGGTTCTTGTCACCCGGATCCCGCTTTCCACCAGGGAACGCCACTTCGCCGGCATGGGTGGGCATGGAATTGGAACGAACCGTCAGGATAACCCGTGGCTCAGGCACATCCACCAACGGCATAAGAACGGCGGCCTCAGGCAAAGCCAGGGGCAATTCTGTGCGTTTGTAATCAGGCAAACGCTGCCTGAGCTGCTCAAGCACACCCTTCTCCAATTCACAAATTCAAACGGTAGTTTGAACAGCCCGGGCGCCCTGGGCAAGCCTTGTCATCACTCGCACCCTCTGGCCATTAAGGGAACGTCCGATACAGCAACGATAATGACATCTTGAAGCATCACACAAACCTCGACACGCCCAGCCAGCCTTGAAGCTCCCTAGCTTCTGTCAGCCGAGATAGTTAGTCTATTGACCATTATCGACTGTGCCCCGGCTCTCCCCAAAACCGGCACCTGACGGAATGAGAGTAAGGCACACCAAATCATTTGCGGATATTTGTGGTATCCGTCGCAGCGAGTTTTCCATGAAATTCTGCAGCCATTGCGGTAATCCCAACCTGCAATTTAGTATCCCGGAAGGGGATAACCGCCCCCGTTACTGGTGCCCGGATTGCGAGACAATCCATTACCAGAACCCCAAGATCGTGGTGGGTGCTGTGCCCATGTGGCAAGGAAAAGTGCTGCTGTGCAAACGCTCCATTGAGCCGCGCAAAGGCTATTGGACGCTACCTGCAGGCTACATGGAAAACGGTGAAACCCTGCAGGAAGGCGCCGCCCGAGAGACATGGGAAGAAGCCTGCGCCACGGTGGCCATTGGCGACTTGTATACGGTATTCAACCTGCCCCACATTAATCAGGTATATGTGTTCTTTCTCGGTGACGTGGAAGACGGCAAATACGGCGTCGGCGAAGAGAGCAGCGACGCCGGCCTGTTTTCTCTGGATGAAATCCCCTGGGATGAATTGGCCTTCCCCACCATCGGCCGCACCTTACGGTTTTATATTGATGACCTTGCGCGCAACGATTTTCCCGTACGCACGCAGGATATCCAGCCGCTCAAACGTCGCCCGAAAGACGAATAACCGAAGTCCGGCAGCAACACTCAGTGCGTACCCGGCAACAGCTCCAGCTTCCACAAATCGATGGCAGGCTCTTCATAGGGGTGAGACAGGCGTAACGCACTGATGACCGCTTGCAGGCACGAGCCCAGGCAGAGCGTCTCCACCCGGTACTCTTCCACCACTTCCACCTGGTCATGCTGACCGAGAAACGGCTGGCTTCCAGACAGAGGACGAAACTGCCCCTGACCCAGCGTCTGAAAGCTGCAATGATCATAATCGCCCAGATGCCCTGCCCCGGCCTCAAAAATAGCCGTTTTCACTTGTTCCACATGGCTCACGGGCACGTAAAAGCACAGCTTGTAGTGCTGCTCATTGGCTTCAGTCATCCTTGCCTCCTCTCGACCCGCTAAGAATTACGACGCCACCTCGGCATCCCGCGATGGCGCAGGCGAGAATTCCGGTTTCAACGCGTACTCGCCGTGGGCCGAAATCCAGATTCCTTCTGCTGAAACCGTTTGCTCACCATTCACCCAAACACTGCCTTCACAGCATAATTTTCGGCGCTCCAGCGAAACCAGCCGGGCTTCGAAATCCACCGGCGTATTCAACGGCGTGGCTGCCAAATAGCGGATATTCAAGGTGCCGGTCATGCCTATCTGGCGAACATAATCCTGTGTCTTGGCCATCAGCATATCCAATGCCAGCGCCAGCACGCCACCATGCACCCGCCCAGGCGGCCCCTGAAACACCGAGCCAAAGGTGGCCCGACCCCGCACGCGGTCGCCATCGAGCCACAGCTCCAGCGGCGGCGATAGCGGGGAAGCCTTGCCGGACAGAATCTCGAAATCCACCAGGTCGGTTACGTCATCACCACTGCCCTGCCCAGCCAGCAAGCGCTGCAGCACCTCGCTGTAATCCCGCTGTCCTTCTTGCTGCAACGCCTGTCGCAGCTTCTGCACCTGAGCAATGTAATCCTGCAACGTATCCTGCGACGCATCCAGACGCAGCACCTGCTCATTAAGGCCCGCCAACTCCTGACCCAATTGGCGATGCAACTGCGCCCGCGCTGAAGGTTCGGGCGTTTCCGCCACACGAATATCACGAAAATGGTAGGTGGTTTCAGTCATCGATTACCCCAGACTCTTGGGCGTCAGCCAGACGCCTTCCGCGTGAACGGTCTGGATGTCTCCGTGCCAGATACCGCCTTCTACAAAAATTTTCCGCCCTTCCTGGCCGGTAATATGCGCCCGACATTCAATCGGCGTTTCGATCGGTGTGGCCGCCAGATAACGAATATTCAGCGTACCGGTGACACCCAAACGAAACGCGGCATGCAGCGCACGGGAAAGCCCCGCATCCAGCAGCCAGGCGATCACACCGCCATGCACTCGCCCCGGCGGCCCCTGGTACTGCAGCCCCAGGCTCACCTCACCCCGGATACCATCCTGATCTTCCTGCAGCCACTGCACCTGGGGCGCAACCGGGTTGGATGGCCCACCCACCGGGTCGTAATCCATCATGTGATAAATGTCTTCCGCGGTAGCCTTGCCGGTAAACAGCTTACGGTTGGCTTCGCGCGTATCGCGACGCGCCGGCGCTCCTACCGTCTCCACCATGGCTTCCAGCTGTTCTGCCCAGGCGGCCAGGGTGGCTTCATCCGCCTCTGCACGGATCAACCGCTCAGCCAGATGCTGCATGGCCGCGCTGATACGGCGGCGCTGCACAAAATCACTGGGCACAGGCTCGGTTTTGTAGGCCTTTTGCAGCTCAAAAGGCCCGAAGGTTTTTTCAGACATGCATGTCTCAATCGACAGTTGATGGTGGACAGCAAAATGCGTTCAAACAATCGTTTGATTCTGAGCGGAGACTGGGCCTGCCTCAAGGCCCGAAGAGGACATAAAAAAGGCGGAAAGGGTCATCCCCTTTCCGCCTTTTTCCGTTTCCCGCTGTCAACGGTCCACTATCGATTGCTCTTAACCCACCCACTTCCTGGCATTGGCAAACATGCGCAGCCAAGGGCCGTTTTCATGGCCACGCCAGTCATCCGGGATCCAGCTGTTCTGCAACACACGGAATACCCTCTCCGGGTGCGGCATCATGATGGTGACGCGCCCGTCGGTGGTGGTAAAACCGGTGACGCCCTGGGGAGAACCATTGGGGTTAGCCGGGTATTGTTCGGCCGGGTTACCCAGACCATCCACATAGCGCAAGCTCACCAAACGTTGCTCGATATTACGGTTCAGCGCATCGTCGGCCAGCTCCACACGGCCTTCACCGTGGGCCACGGCAATCGGGATTCGCGTGCCCGCCATGTCTTTCAACAAAATGGACGGGGAGTCCTGCACTTCCACCAATGAAGTGCGCGCCTCAAACTGTTCGGACAGGTTGCGCACAAAACGCGGCCAGTGTTCGGCACCGGGGATCAGGTCTTTCAGATGCGAGAGCATCTGGCAGCCATTACAGACGCCCAATGCAAAGGTGTCTTCGCGGAAGAAGAAACGGTTGAACGCTTCACGCATTTCTTCGTTGTAGAGCACCGTCTTGGCCCAGCCACCGCCAGCACCCAGCACATCCCCGTAGGAGAAGCCGCCACAGGCCACCAAGCCTTTGAAGTCGTCCAGCTTCACGCGACCTTCAAGCAAATCACTCATGTGCACATCAACGGCGGAGAAGCCGACGCGATCAAACGCCGCCGCCATTTCTGTCTGGCCGTTAACGCCCTGCTCGCGCAGGATCGCCATTTGCGGTTTGGCACCGGTGTTAATGAAGGGCGCCGCCGGGTTTTCCGTCATATCGAAGGTCAAACGCACGTTCAAGCCCGGGCCATTGCTGTGCGGAATGGCATCGAACTCCTGACGGGCGCAATCCGGGTTGTCACGCAGGGACTGCACCTGATAACTGGTTTCCGCCCAGATGCGCTGTAGCTCGCGGCGCGGCGTTTCCAACAGAATGCCGCCGCCCAGACGCAAACGAATCACATCATCACCATCCGGTTGACCCAAACGGTGAACACATTGCCCCAGACCCGCTTCGGCATAACGAGAAACCACCGCGTCAGCCTGGGATTTTTCCACCTGCAACACCGCACCCAGCTCTTCGGTAAACAGGGCAGCGATGGCTTCCGGGGTATCGCCGGCAAGATGATCCAGGCTGATATCCAGTCCAGTGCGGGCGGCAAACGCCATTTCCACCAATGAAGTAAACAGGCCGCCGTCGGAGCGATCGTGGTAGGCCAGCAATTTGCGTTCGGCCAGCAACTGCTGGGTAATTTCAAAAAACGCGATCAGGTCTTTGGCATCGTCCAGGTCCGGGGCAATGTCACCGACCTTGCCGTAGACCTGTGCCAGAGCGGAACCGGCCATGCGGTTGCGGCCACGCCCCAGGTCCAGTAACAGCAGCTCGCTGTCCACGCCGGTTTTCAGTTCCGGTGTCACCGTCAAATCGATATCGGTGACCGTGGAAAACGCAGAAATGACCAGCGACATGGGCGCGGTCACGCTTTTATCGATGCCCTTGTCGTTCCACTCGGTGCGCATGGACAACGAATCCTTACCCACCGGAATGGCAATCCCCAGTTTCGGGCACAGATCCATACCCACGGCTTTCACCGCGTCGAACAGTGCCTGGCCTTCGCCTGGATGGCTGGCAGCAGCCATCCAGTTAGCCGACATGCTGATTTGCCCCAGATCGCCCAGGTGCGCACCAGCAATATTGGTAATCGATTCCGCCACGGCCATGCGCCCGGATGCGGCCGCATCCACCAGGGCCACCGGGGTACGTTCCCCCATGGCCATGGCTTCGCCTGTGGTTTTATTTTCTGCGTTGGGATTAAAACCCGTCGCGGTGACCGCGCAATCTGCCACCGGCACCTGCCAAGGGCCAACCATTTGGTCACGGTGCACCAGCCCGGTAATGGAGCGGTCGCCAATGGTAATCAGGAAGCTCTTGGAGGCCACGGATGGCAGGCGCATGACCCGCTCACCGGCTTCCTTCAAGTCGATGCCGTCAGTGGTAAATGTCTGCCGCACAAAGTCTTCACGCTCAAAACTGCGCTGCATTTTCGGCGGCTTGCCGAACAGCAGATCCATGGGCAGATCCACCGGCGCCTTGCCGAAATGCTCATCGCTCACGGTCAGGTGCTCGGCATCGGTGGCTTCACCCAGCACTGCATAAGGAGTGCGCTCACGTTGGCAGATGGCATCAAAGCCCGTTACGTCCTCTGGCATCACTGCCAACACATAACGCTCCTGGGCTTCATTACACCAGATCTCCACCGGGCTCATGCCGGGCTCGGAGCTAGGCACTTTGCGCAGCTCCAGCTGAGCACCCATATCATGGTCGTGGACCAACTCCGGCAAGGCGTTGGACAAGCCGCCGGCGCCCACGTCGTGGATGGACACAATCGGGTTGTCGTCCCCGCGGGCCCAACAACGGTCGATCACTTCCTGTACCCGACGTTCAATTTCCGGATTCTCACGCTGCACTGAAGCAAAATCCAGCGCTTCCGCAGACTGGCCGGAGGCCATGGAGCTGGCCGCCCCGCCGCCCAAGCCAATCAGCATGGCCGGGCCACCCAGAACGATGATCTTGGCACCGGCGGGGATCGGATTCTTTTCCACATGACCTTCGCGGATATTGCCCAAGCCACCGGCGATCATGATCGGCTTGTGGTAACCGCGTACTTCCTCACCGTTCACACCCGGAGCATTTATTTCCAGGGTCCGGAAGTAACCGCACAGGTTCGGGCGACCAAACTCGTTATTGAACGCAGCAGCGCCAATCGGCCCTTCGATCATGATGTCCAGCGCGGAGGCGATACGCCCGGGCTTACCATAGGGCTGCTCCCAGGGCTGACCAAAACCGGGGATATTCAGGTTGGACACGGAAAAACCGTTCAACCCGGCCTTGGGCTTGGAACCGCGCCCGGTGGCGCCTTCGTCACGAATTTCCCCACCGGAACCGGTGGCCGCCCCCGGATGCGGTGCAATCGCCGTGGGGTGGTTATGGGTTTCCACCTTCATCAGCATATGAACCGGCTCGTTCACGAACTGATACTGCTGGGTGCCCGGCGCCGGGAAGAAGCGGTCAGCCACCGGGCCGATCACCACCGACGAGTTATCGCTATAGGCACTCAATACACGCTCAGGCGCATGCTTGTAGGTATTGCGGATCATCCCGAACAGGCTCAGGTCCTGCTCTTCGCCATCGATGGTCCAGTCCGCGTTGAAGATCTTGTGGCGGCAGTGTTCGGAATTGGCCTGGGCAAACATCATCAATTCTGCGTCAGACGGGTTGCGCCCCAACGCGGTGAATTGCTCTACCAGGTAATCGATTTCATCTGCAGCCAGGGCCAGGCCCAGCTCGCCATTGGCGGTTTCCAGCGCGCCACGGCCACCGCCCAGAATATCCACAGTGGTCAGTTCCCGCGGCTGGTGATGGGTAAACAGCGCGTCGGCGTCGTCCAGCTCCGCCAGTACCACTTCCACCATGCGATCGTGAAGGGCTGCCGCCAATGCTCCACGCTCACCGTCGCCGTCCAGGCGATACTCGATCCCGCGCTCAATCCGCTCTACCTGAGTGAGCCCGGCGTTGTGGCAAATATCCGTGGCCTTGGAGGACCAGGGAGAAATCGTGCCCGGCCGGGGCACCACCACAAAACGCTGCCCCTCAACCGGGGTTTCTTCGACACTCGGGCCATACTGCAGCAAACCTTCCAACACCTGCTGCTGCGCAGCATTCAGTGGCGCAGACAACGCCACAAAATGCACATAGCGGGCAGACAGGACGGATACGCCATTCAGGGACTGAAGCAGTTTTTCCTTACGAAATGCGGACAGGGCCGGGCTTCCGGAGAGGATCAGCATAGTGCGCCTTATATGATTACCAATGGGGATTGAGGGGTGCCAGATGTTCAGGGCCGTTTATTCAGGTTGGCAATGATACGGGATTTGCTCGCCGCTCGCAGCCTCTCAAACCGCCCAATTACACCGACATTTACCCGCCCATCCACGGGCCTCTCACCCTGACATCAGGCAGTCGCCAATCACCTACGACTGACGCCCTATACGCAAATTAATGCTCTTTTCCTGACTTTTAAAAATTGTGCAAAAAAGGAGCAATTGTTCGACAAAGCTTTACAGAACAGCCATTTGCCGATGATAGAGTTGCGCCGCAATTTCGTGATATAGATCACAAGTAAGGAATTACAGCGAAGGCACGGGCCTTCCACCGGTCGGCGGTAAGCAGTATCGACCTGTCTGGACAACCTGACAGAGGTACCACCAAGTGACGGTATTCTTTCGACACAGCAAGCATTTACTCGCCTCGCTGGCACTGTTCAGCGTACTGGGGATGATGCTGGCTATGCGTCCCACCCCCTCCGCCATGGAGCGTGTCATCGCCCGTGGAGAGCTGGTGGTGCTTACCCGTTCGTCCAACACCACCTACTATGAAGATCAGCACGGCTTCACCGGCATGGAGTACGAGCTGGCCAAAGGCTTTGCCGACAGCCTGGGCGTGGAACTGCGCATGCTCGAGTCCAACGACCTGTCCTACATTCGCTACGCCATCCGCAAGGGCACCGCTGACATTGCCGCTGCCGGCCTGGTCGCCACTGCAGAGCGCAGCGAAAGCCTGCGCTTCAGCACCAACTATCAGAATATCGATACCCTGCTGGTACGCCGCCTAAGCAGCCCCCGGATTACCAACCTGAGCGAGCTGGACAACCAGAAAGTGGCAGTGAGCGCCGGCTCCAGCCACGCCGAGCTGCTGATCAAGGCCCAGCTGGACAACCCCGAGCTGGACTTCCAGGAAGTGGAAAACGCCACCCCTGAGCAGCTGCTGGCACTGGTAGAAGACGGCCAAGTCGATTACACCCTGATCAATTCCAACAGCTACGCGCTGCAGCGTGCGCTCTGGCCTGACCTGATTGCCGATTATACCGTCGCCACCGACATGCCGCTGGCTTGGGCCTTTAACCCCAAAGATGACAAAAGCCTGTACCTGGAAGCGCAACGCTACCTGACCCAGGCCAAGGCGGACGGCACCACTGCCAAGCTGGAAGACCGTTTCTACGGGCATGTGGAACAGTTCAACCTGTACGCGGCTCGCAGCTTCATGCGCCACATGGACGACCGCCTGCCACTATATGAAGGGCTGTTCAAAGAAGCCGAAGACAATAGCGGTTTTGACTGGCGTCTGCTGGCCGCCCTGGCCTACCAGGAATCCTTGTGGGATCCCCAAGCCATCTCCCCCACCGGGGTCAAAGGCCTGATGATGCTCACCAACGACACCGCTCGCCAGATGGGCATCAGCGACCGCACCGATCCGTCACAGAGCATCAGTGCAGGCGCCGCCTACCTGCGCCGCACCCATGCGCGGATTCCTGACCGCATTCCTGAACCCAGCCGCACCTGGATGGCACTAGCCGCCTACAACGTGGGCTTTGGTCATCTGGAAGATGCCCGCGTGCTGACCCAGCGTCAGGGCGGCGACCCAGACAACTGGCAGGACGTGAAGCAACGCCTGCCCCTGCTGGCAAAATCCGCCTATGCGGACCAGCTTCGCTACGGCAATGCCCGAGGCGGCCAGGCAGTGATATATGTCCGTCATATTCGCCGCTACTACGACCTGTTGGTCTGGGCTGAAAACTCCCGCCGCCGCGACGGCACCCTCGTTGCCCTGAACTAATACCGTTGCCAGCCAGGCAACACAGAGGCACAACGCGACAACAGGCTTTCAGTGATCTTTGTTCTCTGTGGTGAGTCATCCAGCCTGTATGGGTTTTCCTGCACACACAGCGACGCACCCGCCAAGGATCAGCCGAACGCCAGACACAAAAAAGCCCGACTATCGTTAGCCGGGCTTTTTTGTGTCTTTAATATGGTAGAACCGGGCGGATTCGAACCGCCGACCTCCGCCATGTCAAGGCGGCGCTCTAACCAACTGAGCTACGGTTCTATGGCGACCTTCAGAAGAGCAGTAAGCGTTTGATCAACGGCCCTGCCTGAAGAGGGTGGCAATTCTATGCAGCTTGGCCCTTCAGGGCAAGACCCCATCGCAGATTGCCTGTTATCCGCAACCGATCGCCACGCAAACAGGCATTACTTGCGGCGGCGCGAGCCCCAGGCGGTTTCAATCTGGCGGGCGCGGGTGATGGATTCTTCCACCAGGTCCGACTGGTGCTCGGCGAACTCGCGAATAATCTCCAACGCCGAACGCACATCACGGCGGAAAATGGTTTCCACCAGCGCCTTAAAGAACGACAGGCACTCCTTGATTTCATCCGGCTCCAGGTGCAAGGCCATAAAGTAAGCCCGCTGCATGGCCGGCTGCATATTGATCAGCACATCTTCCACGAAGACATTGCGGGCGAACGGATAGACATGTTCCAGAAAGCGAAAGCTGAGGGTAAAGAAAACATCGTGGTCACGCTCCTCCGTCGCCACTTGCAAGCCATGCACCAGCTCGATGAAGGAATCCAGGTCTTCTTCGCGCACCACCTTGATGGCCTTACGAATCACCAATCCCAGCAGCACCTGCATCACTTCGTACAGGCTACGCACATGCGCTTCGGACATCTCTTTCACCACAGCACCACGGCGCGGCAAAATGTCGATCAGCTGGCGACGCTGCAAGATCAGCAGCGCCTCACGCACAGACCCCCGGCTAACATCCAGCTCCCCTGCCACACGCAGCTCCTGAATGCGGTCACCGGCGAGCATGTCGCCATGAATGATTTGCTGAGCGAGATGCTGGGCAATTTGCTCAGAGAGGCTTTCCTTCGCTTTAAAGCTCACCGAACCCCCGGTACTTGTTGAACAATCCAATTAGGCTTGTCCGACTATAGTACACAAGAAACCCACCACCAAGTGCTGGATTTGCCAACCATCCCCCGCCAGTATCAAATACATCAATGCCATACTGAATTCACTCACAGAACGGATTCACCCACAAAAAAAATTGTGACCACACCCAGTACCGGGCGGAGCTGCATGAACAAGGATTTGATCACCCAGTTACCCAGAGTTGAGCAACTGTTCGACCAGTACGCGGAGCGTTTTGGCAAACAACAGACGGCTTACCGCAACCATGTGTATCGGCTAGTAAACCTGGTCATGGCCCAACGCCCCATCAACGACGAAGAGCTGGGCAAGCTGCAAGTCGCCGCCTTTTTCCATGATGCCGGTATCTGGCTGGCCGGTACCTTCGACTACCTACAGCCATCCGCCCGCCTCGCTGAGCACTACCTTCAGGAAGAAGGCCTGGAAGACTGGTGTCAGGACGTGCACACCATGATCATGAATCACCACAAGCTCAGCCGCTTCAGCCGCAACCATCAGGACCTCACCGAAGTGTTCCGCCGGGCAGACTGGGTTGATGTGAGCCTGGGGCTGCTGCGATTCGGCATCCCCATGGCGCGGATCCGGCTGATCAAACGGGGCTTCCCCAACGCAGGCTTTCATCCGCTATTACTAAAGCTCAGCGGCCAGCAACTACTCAACCAGCCCTGGCGCCCCCTGCCCATGCTCAAACGATAAACACGCCCGCCAGAACCGTAGCGCACCGACAAGAAAAGTTACTCACAACTTCTGTGGATAACTCTGTGTATAGACTGTCAGGAACTGCCGCCACCGCCTGCCGTGCCTGCCATGTCATTAAAATGATGAAAAAATGGCCATAAAATTAAACCCTTTAAAATCATGAAGTTACAAATACGCTCTGCAAATCAATAGCTTAGCCACCAACGCTCACGCATCGGGTGAAATAAGCGTTTTCGCTGTGCAAAACTGTTGCCCGGGAACAGGGCATGACAGGAAAAGCAAGTGAAAGGAGCGCCCGATTGACGAAAAATCCGGCGAACGGTTTTACCCAGCGCGGCAAGCAGGCGGAGTCATCAAAACGAGAAAAGCCGCTTATTGAGCGGCTTTTCTATAAAACGGGGATTTCAGGCTTAGGGAACCTCTGAATAACTCCTGGCATGCTCAGCGTGAGCCTGAAGCGTGCAGCTGCTGTGTCTTGTTTCGATGGATGGGCATATCTCGATCCCCCTTGAGGGGACACCTTCAAAAGAGCGCCCCTCTTTACCTTGGCCGAGGGGGGCGAACCAGCCTGAAAGACTGAGTACGCAAGGAGTTATTCAGAGGTTCCTTAGGCTTGAGCAATCAACGGCGCAGACTGAAACTCACTCCCAGCACAACCACCGGCTCGATATCCAGATCATACCGATCCCGCTCTTCCTCGCTATCGCAAGCCCTGCTACCACGGTATTCCCCGCACTCCAGCGCTTCCAGCACCCCTACCGCCGCGCTCACGGTCCAGCGCGAATACGGTTTCACCCACTGGTGTCCCAGCTCAACGCCAGCGCCCAGACGCTCATAGTGGCGCTCGCCACCCAGATCGCCCGCCATCAGCCCCGTGTAGAAGCCCTTTTCTGACATCAGGCCGCGCTCCATTTTATGGCGCCAACCCGCAACCCAACGGAACTCTTCCGTATCCAAGCCACTGGAATCCACATAATAGGAAGGCATACCGTAGAAGCTGTTCTTTTCGGTGGCCCATTCGAGGTTAAGCCCGACCAGACCATTGAGATAACCGATACCGATAAGGGCATCGTCCGCCGCTGCCGACAGAGGCAGCAACGCAAGGAAGGAAAGCAGCCAGCGGCGCATGGCAAACTCCAGTTTATTGTTGTTATATCGGGCAAGCTCCGGCAAAGAGCCTGTATTTTTCACAACACCCCAGCCAATTACAAGCGCCAAGGCGTCACCGCCCCGCCGGCAAAAACGCCGGCCCAGGCCGATGCAGTATGGATCAGAGCGGGATTTTATCGATGTTGTCGGCAGTCGCATCAATGGCGCCGTCAACCTTTTCCAAGGCTTCATCGGCGGCATTGCCAGCCACCGGGATAATCGACAGCACGGCCCCGACCACGGAACCGGCCGCCCCCACTAAACGCATGGGCGTGGTTGCCAACTTGGTGAGGAAACAACCGCTGAGAACGGCTGCCAACAGGCCAATCACGGCCAGACGCATTACGGATTTCATACCTTTTCCTTTTTTCTACTTATTATTGGGAGCCCACCAACACCGATCGGTCCAGCAGGCCCACGCGATCTATCAGTACTCGAACGTCATCCCCAGACGCTTGCCCACTTCTTCGTAGGCTTCTACCACGCCGCCCAAACCCTGGCGGAAACGGTCCTTGTCCAGTTTTTCGCGGGTGTTCTTGTCCCACAGGCGACAACCGTCCGGGCTGAATTCATCGCCCAGCAGTACTTCACCATTAAACACACCAAATTCCAGCTTGTAATCCACCAGCAGCATTTCACCATCCAGAAACAGCTGCTTGAGTACATCGTTCACCTGGAAGGTAAGCACTTTCATCTGCGCCACCTGATCATCGGTGGCCCAGCCAAAGCTCTGAATATGGTAATCGTTGACCATGGGATCCCCCAGGTCATCATCCTTGAGGAAGAATTCGAAGGTGGGCGGGTTCAACTCCAACCCTTCTTCCACGCCCAAACGACGGCAAATGGAGCCTGCGGCAATGTTTCGCACCACACACTCCACCGGAATCATCTCCATTCTCTTGACCAGCGATTCCGTGGCCGACAAGGTTTTCTCGAAGTGGCAGGGAATGCCTGCTGCCTTCAGCTTTTCCATGATGGCCGCGTTGAACTGATTGTTCACCGCTCCCTTACGTGCCAACGCCTCCTTTTTTTTGCCGTCGAAGGCTGAGGTGTCGTCACGAAACAGCATGATCAGCTTGTCCGCGTCATCGGTGGTGTACACAGACTTGGCTTTGCCGGCATACAACTCGTCGCGTTTTTCCATGGAAAGGCCTATTACTCAGGTCAGTATTAATGTACTTGCAGCCAGTCAAACCCTTCCGTCTGACTGGCAACGCCAATTCGTTCACGCCCTTGGGTAATCACCCGTTCGACCGCATCCAGCGCGTGCCGGGACGTGTTGTTCTGTTCGCTCAGGTGCGACAGCACCAAGTGTTGCAAGCGATCCACATTCGCTTGGCGCAACAAGGCTGCGGCCTGATCATTGCTCAGATGCCCTAACATACCACCCACGCGCCGTTTCAACGATGATGGATACGGGCCAGATGCCAACAATTGCGGGTCGTGATTGCACTCCAGCACCAGCGCATCGCATTCGCGGTAAGCATCGACCACATGGGGAGTAATCGCGCCCAGGTCCGTCAACACGCCCACGGTGCGCTGTTGCCACGAAAAACGGTACTGGCAAGGTTCGCGGGCGTCATGGGGCACCAGCACCGGCAAAATTTCCATGGCTCCCAGGGTAAACGCCCGACCGGGGCGAATTTCCTGCCAGTCTGCGCCTTTCAGGGTAGCGCGTTTATCGTGCACCGCACTGGCGGTGCCAAACGAGCTGTACACCGGGCACCCCACCTTGCGGGCCAGCGCCCCAGCGCTGCGAATATGATCGCCATGCTCATGGGTGACCAGAATCGCGCTTAGCTGCTCCGCCGCCAACCCAAGACGGCCCAACCGTGCTTCGGTTTCCTTGACGGTAAAACCGCAATCGATCAGCACCAGGGTATCGTCAGCCCGGACCAGCGTGGCATTGCCTTTACTGCCACTGCCCAGTGACGCCAGCTGCATTAATCGAGCTCGTCGTAAATTCGCTCAAGAATAGCCAGCCCCGGGGTTTTATCCACCAGAGCGGTGCCTTTCTCGTTGAGGACCGCCACCTGGATACCGTTAGTGGTGTGGCTCAGCTTCAGCTGGGCTTCGCGGGCCCCCAATTCATAACGGTTGGGCACCTTGAGATAGAAAATACCCACTTCACGATCGCGGTCACCCACTTTCAAATCAGTCTGTTTCAGAGCATCGCCCACGTATTCCCACGCCCAGGCGTATCGGGTGGACATCATGATGATCGGGTAGCCGTTGCCATCACGGCCCAGCAACGCCTTGGCGGACTCCCCTTCCGGAGCGGGCTCATCATTTTCCTTGTCCGGCGCATTCCCCAGCACCACCAGCTGCGGCGGGCGTGGCGGCTCAAAACGGTCTTCATCTTCACGGGGAGCCGTCAACCGTTCGTCCTGACGGGGTACCGCATACAGCGGCTGCTCACCAATAAATACGCCACCCTCCGGTACCTCGATCGGAGCTGTCACGTCCGCTTTTCGGTACTCCAGGCTGCTATCCGGCAACCAGCTACAACCGGTGACCAGCAGGGCGAGCATGAGTGGTGCAAGCGACGCCGCTTTCTTCATTTAACCTCCAGCAGGCCGCATTGACGCATGGTTTCACGCAACCGCGGCTGGGCCGCTTCTGACAGCGACACCAGCGGCAGCCGGATGCCTGCGTCAATCAGCCCCATTTCAAACAGTGCCCATTTCACCGGGATCGGATTCGCTTCAATAAACAAATCACGGTGCAGGGGTTCCAGTTCCGCATTCAGTGCACGGGCGGTATCCGCATCCCCGGCCAACGCGGCCTCACACATGGCCGCCATTTTTGCCGGTGCTACATTGGCGGTGACAGAAATATCGCCGTGACCGCCAGCCAGAATGAAGTCCATGGCGGTGGCGTCATCACCGGAGTAAAGCATGAAGTCGTCACCGCAACGCTCACGGATTTCGCGGGCCCGCTCCAGGTTCCCGGTCGCTTCCTTAATGCCCACAATGTTCGGCACCTTGCTCAAGCGCTCCACGGTTTCCGGCAACAGATCGCAGGACGTCCGCCCAGGCACGTTATACAGGATCTGGGGAACATCCACGGCGCGGGCCACCGCCAGAAAGTGCTGATACAGACCTTCCTGGGGCGGCTTGTTGTAATAAGGCGTCACCAGCAAACAGGCATCGGCACCATCACGTTTGGCGTCACGGGTCAGGCGAATGGCTTCTTCGGTATTGTTGGCACCGGTACCGGCAATCACAGGGAGCCGTCCCCTGGCCAGCGCCACCACTTCACGGATCACGCTGTCATGCTCTTCAAAACCCAGCGTGGCGGATTCACCCGTAGTGCCCACAGCCACGATAGCGTGAGTGCCCTGCTCTACATGCCAGTTAACCAGCGAGCGCAAACGCTCCCAGTCCACGGACCCATCTGCACGCATGGGGGTCACCAAGGCCACTATGCTGCCGCGAATCATGCCTGTCTCCTGTTGTGCGCAAACGCTATGCGCCAATTAACCGCGACGCTTCCTGCAAGCAGGCGCTATCGTCGAGTGAAGGGCGCTATGGTAAACCTCGCCCCCAAGCCGGACAAGGCGCGCGTCCCCCGTTTACCTCTGCAAACGCAAGGGGAAGCGAAAAATGGCAGCGCCTCGGCGGCCAGGTATTGAGACAACCCCAGCCGACAAGTGTTCAGTCCGTGATGAACTGGTTAGACTCATTAGCCACACACGCCCCATCAGAGGGCGAATTCAGCCCGGCATACCGATGGCCATTCGGGTATTGCTTGGGCCGGAATATTGATGGCCCACCACTGATGGAGAGCAGCCATGGACCAGTTGATTGTAATTTCTGCCCTCGGCACCGACCGGCCCGGTATTGTGCAGGCCCTGTCCAAAGCCGTGCTGGAATACGACGGCAGTATCATGGATTCGCGCATGACGGTATTGGGCGGCGAATTTGCCGTGCTGATGCTGGTCGCCGGCAACGCAGCCACCCTGGACAGCCTGGAAGCCGGGCAACAGCAAATGGCCGAACAGCTGGACCTGCTGATCACGCTCAAGCGCACCCGCGCCCCGGATGCCGGCCCTGCGGCCCTGCCCTATGAGGTAGAAGTCGTCGCCATGGACAACCCCGGCATCGTTCATGAAATCGCCAATTTCTTTTCCACGCGCAATATCAATATTGATGATTTGCATACCGGCACCTACGCTGCGCCCCACACCGGTACCCGCATGTTCAGCCTGCATCTGGTCCTGAGCATGAGTGCGGAGCACTCCGTGGCCCAGTTGCGTGATGCGTTCCTGGATTTCTGTGAAGCGCGCAACCTGGACGCCACCATGACGCCCAAGCGCTAACGAGACGCTCGACGCATCACGCTGCAGGCAACACGTAAAAAGATATCAACCAAACAAGGGAAACAGACACAGACATGGCACACCCCAAGATTGGCAATCTGGCCCCCAACTTCACATTGCCGGATCAGGACGGCAACCCGATAGAACTGAAATCCTTCAGGGACAAGAACCCGGTGGTGATTTTCTTCTACCCCAGGGCCCTCACCCCGGGTTGCACCACCCAGGCCTGCGGCATTCGCGATACCAAGGCCGAGCTGGAAAAGCGTGGCGTGGCTGTGTTCGGCATCAGCCCGGATGCCGTTGCTCGCCTACCCAAGTTTATCGACAAACATGACCTGAACTTCACCTTGTTATCGGACGAAGATCACGCCACCGCCGAGAAATACGGGTGCTGGGGTATGAAAAAGTTCATGGGCAAGGAATTCATGGGGCTGATCCGCACCACCTTCATCGTCGGCAAGAATGGCAAGCTGCTGAAGGTGATGGACAAATTCAAAACCAAGTCCCATCACGACGATCTGCTGGCAGAACTGGATGCGCTGGGGATTACCCCTAACGCCTGATGCCCAAAGCCTGGCGCCATGCAGTGACGGAAGCCTGTTGTCTTCCGTCTTCCGACGCGTCAGGCGTTTATCAGGCCTCTGGCTGCGCTTCCAGCTTCCCGGGAGAATAATCTGCTTGCCGGGGCCAGGCGTTGATCACCGCCTTGATCAACGTAGCCAGAGGGATCGCAAAGAACACCCCCCACAGCCCCCACAACCCGCCGAACAACAGAATCGCGGTGATGATTGCCACCGGGTGCAGGTTCACCGCCTCGGAAAACAACAGCGGCACCAGAATATTGCCATCAATGAACTGGATAATGCCGTACACGATCATCACCAGGGCGAAATCGCCGCCCCAGCCGAACTGCACATAGGCTACAGCGGCCACCGGCAAGGTCACCACGGTGGCGCCAATATACGGCACCACCACCGACAACCCCACCAGCACCGCCAGCAGCACCGCGTAATTCATGTCCAGCAGCACAAAAGCAATAAAGGTCGCCCCACCCACCAGCAGGATTTCAATGGCCTTGCCCCGCACATAGTTGGCAATCTGGCCGTCCATTTCCTGCCACACATGGGACAAAATCCGGCGTTTGCGAGGCAGAAAACCCAGCATCCAGTTCACCAGGGTTTCCCGGTCTTTCAGAAAGAAAAAGACTAGTAGCGGCACCAACACCAGGAACACCATGATTTCCACCAGGTTCGGAATCGACGCCAACGACAGGGTCAGCACCCCCTGCCCGGCTTCCGCCACTTCCCGCTGAATCACCGCAACAATGGAGTTCACCTGTTCCATGGAAATAATTTCCGGGTAATGCGCCGGCAATCCACGCAACCAGATCTCCCCGTTTTTGAGCACATGGGGCAACTGGTCCTGGACCAGCAACACCAACTGCCGCCAAACCATGGGCAACAACACAATCAGCGTTGCAATCAACAGCCCCATGAACAGCGTGAACACCAGGCCTACCGCCAGCATGCGTTTCACACCCCGACGCTCCAGCGCCCCCACCAGCCCCTGCATCAGGTAAGCAACCACCATGGCCGTCAACACCGGAGCCAACATGCCGCCAAAGAACGCGATGGTCAGGCCAATAACCAGCAGCAGGACAACCAGATAGACCGCTTCTTCATCGGAGAAGTAGTTATCGGCCCAGTTTCTCAATATGCGTAGCATCAAGGCTCCTGTGTGCCGCAGCGAATAACAAAACAATAGCGACCATGGGTTTCCTGCATGCGAACTAGCTCATGGCAGGACTGTCTCAGATAAGCAGGAATATCACTGGCTGAACCAGTGTCCGTGGCGATCACTTCCAGCAATTGTCCGGCGCGCAGCTGCCGTAACGCCTGCCGGGTTTTCAATAACGGCAGAGGGCATTGTAACGTGGAGGCATCCACATGGAGATCAACCGTTTGTTCGGATAAAGGGTACTCAGTCATGCTAATCGCTTCATTCGTCGCCGCCCTGACGGCATTATAGTCACAAGCAGGGCATTGATTCAGTGCCCGCGTAGCGATACCCGGAATTCCATGACCCGTTACTCGTCGTTGGACGGAGCCACAACTTGAAGCTGTTTTTACGTACCTTTTTGCTGTTCAGCTGCTGCTGGCTGGCCAGTCCATCCACCGCCGATGACAACCTGCCGGTGCTCGGGGACCCCACTGCCGCGCTGATGTCCGCTGATCAGGAATACCGCCTGGGGCGGGCCTGGCTGCGTAGCCTGCGCGGACAGACCTCCATTATGTCGGACCCGATGGTGCAGGAGTACGTGGAAAGTCTGGTTTACCGCCTGGCGTCCTACAGCGATCTGAAAGAACCGAACCTGGATATCGTGGTGATCAACAGCCGCCAGATTAACGCCTTTGCGGTACCTGGCGGCGTCATCGGGCTGAATGCCGGGCTATTTCTTGATGCAGAAAGCGAAGATGAGGTCGCCGGGGTAATCGCCCACGAAATTGCCCACGTGAGCCAGCGGCACTTTGCCCGCCGCTATCTGGATTCGAAAAAGATGAACACCGCCGTGCTGGCCGCCATGCTGGCCAGTCTTGCCGTGGCCATTGCCGGGGACGGCGAAGCCGGCATGGCCGGCATTGCCGCCACCCAGGCCGGTGCCATTCAGGCCCAGCTGGCCTATTCTCGCCAAAATGAACGCGAAGCCGACCGGGTCGGCATGCAAACCCTGGCCGCCTCCGGAATGGACCCGAGCGCCATGCCACGCTTTTTCGAACGCATGCACGATAGCCAGCGTTTTTCCGGCGACCCACCGGAGTTCCTGCTTACTCACCCGGTCACCGAGAGCCGCATTGCCGACAGCCGCGCCCGTGCTCGCACCCTGCCCCCGGCACGGCTGTCGGTATCCACCGGCTTTCTGCTGGCCCAGGCACGCCTCAAGGCGGGCTTCATTACCTCTGACGACCAGGCCATTGAATACTTCAGACGCTACAGCAACGAGCGCAGTGCCCTGGGCCTGAAAGCGGCTCGTTATGGCCTGGCACTGAGCTACCTGCGCGCCAATCACTATGATCAGGCCCGCGACCTGATGCAGGGGCTGGCCGATCAATACCCGGACGAGCTCTGGTTCCGCCTGGGACTGGCGGAAGTGGCACTGGATGAAGGGGATTACCCACGGACCATTCAAGCAACCGAGTGGGTGCAGAAAATTTCTCCGGATAACTACGCCGCGTCCATCCTGCAGAGCAAAGCCTACCTGCGCAGTAAGCAGCCGGAAAAAGCCCTGCCGCTACTCAAACCGCTTGTCCATGAGCATACCAATGATCCGCATATCTGGGATCTAGCTGCCGATGCCTACGGCAACAGCGGGGATACCGTGCGTGCCCTGCATGCCCGCGCCGAAAGCCAGTTCCTGCGCGGCAACGATCCCAAGGCCCAGCAACAAATGCGCTACGCCCTGCGCGATGCAGAAAACGACTTTGCCCTGTATAGCAAATTGAACGGACGCTTACGGCAAATGAAGCGACTCTCCGAAGAGGAATTCTAAGGAACCGCTGAAAACGCCAGCACGAGTGCGCGAAGCGATGCTTGCATCGCAAAGCAACCTGTGTCGCACAGCGGTTATTCGTGATGCAAGCATCACTTCCCACAGAAAGTCAGTGGTGTTGGGCGTTCTCAGAGGCTCCCTAAAAAAAGCGAGACAATAAAGCCTGGGAGGTTGATACGGCCTGCGGTATTTCCACAAGCCCTATCAGACAAGGCGGCCTCACCCCCTTCAGGCTTTCAAGGATTGGCCAAAATCCAGCATGCGGTTCAACGGCACCATGGCTTTCTCTGCCAGATCCTCATCGACAAAGATTTCCTGGCCCATGCCGTTTTCATCTTCCAGCACCGCCAGCATATTCTGCAGGCCATTCATGGCCATCCACGGGCAGTGAGCGCAACTGCGGCAGGTTGCACCAGACCCCGCCGTCGGCGCTTCCAGGAACGTTTTCCCCGGCGCCAGTTGCTGCATCTTGTAGAAAATGCCCTTGTCCGTCGCGACGATAAACGCTTGGTTATCCATCTCACAAGCGGCTTTGATAAGCTGCGAGGTAGAACCCACCACATCCGCCATGGCTACCACTGAAGCCGGAGATTCCGGATGCACCAGAATGGCCGCATCCGGGTACGCTGCTTTCAAATCATGCAGACCTTTGGCCTTGAACTCTTCGTGCACGATGCACGCGCCATCCCAGCACAGCACATCGGCGCCGGACTTATCGCGCACGTAACCGCCAAGATGCTTGTCCGGGGCCCACAGAATTTTTTCGCCGTTGCGGTCCAGATGTTCGATCAACTCCACCGCAATGGACGAGGTGACCACCCAATCAGCTCGGGCTTTCACCGCAGCGGATGTATTGGCGTAAACCACCACCGTGCGGTCCGGGTGCTGGTCACAAAAGTCGGAGAATTCGTCTTCCGGGCAGCCGATATCCAGAGAGCAGGTGGCTTCCAGCGTCGGCATGAAGACACGCTTTTCCGGACTGAGAATTTTGGCGGTCTCGCCCATGAACTTCACCCCAGCCACAATCAATGTGGACGCAGGATGGTCTTTACCGAACCGGGCCATTTCCAGGGAATCGGACACACAGCCCCCGGTCTCTTCCGCCAGAGACTGAATTTCAGGGTCTGTATAGTAATGCGCCACCAGTACCGCATCGCGTTGACGCAACAGCGCCTTGATCCGGTCTCGATAGGATGCACGCTGCTCATCGCTGAGTGTATCGTCCGGCGCTACCTTGGCCAGGTGCGCCTGAACCCGTGCTTGTGCCTCTGCAGTCATTGCCTTACCGCCCGGGGTTTCCCCCTGATATCAACAACTTAGAAAATTAATACCAAAATAAGGCGGGCATAATACCACAACAGCGAAAAACCGCTGAATAGCGGCCTGTTGCTAGCCCTGCAGAGAATAAAATGCGCCCGCCAATGGCTGTTTTCAAGCCTTTAACGAGGGCCGATAGGCGGGACCTGCGGCAACCAGGTGTACCGTGCTGATGGCGCGTTCCAGAAACGCCCCCTCGCAATAACAGAAGTAGTACTCCCACATGCGCACGAACCGTTCATCAAAGCCCAGTTCACGGATGCGAGACAAGGCACCATGAAAACGTTGCCGCCAATGATTCAGGGTCAGGGCGTAGTCGTAGCCGATGTCGTGCAGCTCTGTGGTCACCAGACCAGTGTGTCGCGTCAGGTTATCGCACATCACTGACACGCTGGGCAGGAAGCCGCCTGGGAAGATATAGCGCTTAATAAAATCCACCTGCTTGAGCGCGTAGTCATAACGCTGATCCGGCACGGTAATCGCCTGTATCAACAACAACCCTTCCGGCTTCAGGCGCTTGCCCAGCACATCAAAATAGCCCGGCAAAAATTCTGCCCCCACCGCTTCGATCATTTCCACCGACACCACCCGATCGTACTGGCCGGTCAGTTCCCGGTAATCGTTCTCCAGAATGGTAATACGATCATCCAGCCCCGCATCGGCAACCTGTTCACGGGCATAACGGGCCTGCTCGCGGGAAATGGTTGTGGTGGTCACCGTAACCCCATAGTGCTGCGCGGCATGCAGGGCCAGGCCACCCCAACCGGTGCCGATTTCCAGCAAGGTCATACCTGGCTGTAATTGCAGGCGCTGGCAGATCAGGTCCAGCTTGTGCACAGACGCTTCTTCCAGAGAGGCATCCGGGCGAGGAAACACCGCACTGGAATACATCATGGTGCGATCAAGAAACAGGCTGAAAAAATCGTTACCCAAATCATAGTGGGCAGAAATATTTCTGCGTGACCCTTGCAGAGAATTTCGGTTGTAGCGGTGCAGCATTTTCAGGGCTGGCTTGGACAGGGAAGCAAACCCGCCTTCCAGGGCCTGCATGGCATCCACATTAGCCGCGAAATAGCGAATCACTTTGATCAAGTCCGGGCTGGACCAGCCTTGCTCCATAAACGCTTCCGCCGCCCCCAGCGCCCCACCGCTCATCATCATGCCGTAGGTGCGCCAGTCGGTCAGTACGATGTGTCCCAGTTCATGAGCCTGAGCACTATTGCCCAGCATGACGGAATTGCCGTCCGGCTCATCGATACGCAGGCCGCCATGGGGCAGTTTCGCAAGCTGGTTCAACACCAGTGTACGCGCCACCGATTGCGGCCAACTCAGTGTGCCGGCCTGGTCACCTTTATTGTCAGAGGCTTTATCGCCAGACAGCATGTGTCTCACTCCCTGTTTCCATCATCGCGTTCATCGCGCTTGCCAGCGGGGTGGCCATGGAAGACCGCCCCCTTGCGCCACAGTTTGAAGGCCTGCCAGTAAATACGTTTCAGCGTGGCCAGCCCCTGTGCTCCAAACCGGAAAACCCCCTTGCCCATCGAGGCCGAATCTGACGCAAATAATTGCAATTTCAGACCGGCCTTAAAGACGGGAGTCTGATCGTCCCGGTCCTCCAACCCTATTCGCAAATCGGGTAAGGCAACGTGAAGATACCAGTGGTATTGCAACAACATAGGTAGGAAAGGCGAAACATGAAACGCTTTGGGGTGGTCAACTACCAGGGCGCCGTCATCATGGCGAGAAAACGTGAGGGGGTAAAAGTGGCGTTCTCGCCACGGCGTATTCTGCACCTCGGCAATCATGCTGTCGGGCTGGTCTTTCCCTTCAGGAAAATGCAGGTACAACACCAGCGGATTAAACAGGGAACCAAAGGTGCGCCACTGCCCCAACATAAAGGTCCGCCCCCGGGACCAGTCCAGCCCCAGGGTGAGCGCTTTTTCTCGCACTTTGTCTGCCAGTGCAACGGATCGGCCATCCAGGTAATCCCGGTCACGAAACGTCACCGGCCGCCATGCCCGGCCCCAAGCCCAGTGTCGCCCCAGCAGCACATCGATTTTTTCCAGGTCGCACCAGACCATCCACAGCGGGTAATCAAAGCCGTGCGTAAAAGGTTGCAGCCGCTGATGCCAGACTCGCCCCTGGGCAATGGCACAGGATGTTACCCCCTGCTCTGCCGGCGCATTCATTGCGTAGTGCTCCCCGCCCGAGCGGCGGCAGCGATGCCTTCCACCACGTTCAGCGCAGACACAACCCCATCTTCATGGAAACCATTGCGACACCAGGCACCGGCGAACCAGGTACCCTGCTTACCGTTTTCTTTCAGCAATGCCTCCCGGGCCGCCACGGTTTGCGGAGTAAACAGCGGGTGAGCAAAACGGTAGCGAGCCAGGATGTGTTTTTCATCAATACGGTCCGTGGCATTGAGCGTCACGCAGAACGTTTCCGGGGCGGTGATGCCCTGCAAAATATTCATGTTGTAGGTAACCTGAACCCGCTCCTGATCTTGCTCGAACAGCAAGGCATTCCAGCTGGACCAGACACGTTCGCGACGCGGCAATAGCCGGGTATCGGTGTGCAAGACCACCTCATTGTCCTGATAGCCCAATTGCGACAAGGTGCTTTTTTCCCGATCATCCGGATCACTGAGCAATGCCAGTGCCTGGTCGCTATGGCAGGCCAGTATCACCTGATCAAAGTGCTTATCTTCTTTGTGTACGGTGACGTGCACGCCTTGATGATCTCGACGTATGGCCTGTACCGGCGTGCCGACATGAAAAGTGGCATCGCAACCGTCTACCAACGGCTGCACATATTGATTGGAACCACCGGGCACCACAAACCACTGCGGCCGATCATTCAATGACAGCAGCCCATGGTTCTGAAAAAACTGGATGAAAAACCGGGCGGGAAACACTTCCATCTGCTCCAGGGAACAGGACCATATGGCACCGCCCATGGCCAGAATATAGTCCCGGGAAAAGCGCTCGCCGTAACCGTTGTCGCGCAAATATTGCCCCAGCGGGATATCGCCCTGGGCGCTATTGAGCAAGGCCGGAGCCTGCTTGTTAAAACGCAGAATGTCACGGATAAACCGCCAGTGAGAGGGACTGAACAGATTACGCTTCTGGGCAAACATGCCCCCCAGTCCGTCACCGCAATATTCCAGCCCGTTCTTCTGGTCACTGACCGCAAATCCCATGGGGGTCGGCTGGCCCTGCATGCCCAGCTCATCCAACAGACGAATATAGTTCGGGTAAGTGCGGTCGTTAAAAACGATAAACCCTACATCAATCGCGTACTCCCCGTGGGGCCGGGAAACCGGCACCGTACAGGTATGGCCACCCAGATAGTCATTGGCTTCAAACACCTCCACCTGGTGGCCCGCTTTTGACAGATACCAGGCGGCAGTCAGCCCACTGATTCCGGCACCGACGATGGCAATACGCTGACTCATGCTTTTCCCTTTCCGTTGTTATCCATATTGTCATCCATAGCCGAGCCCATGGATTGCTCCTGATCAAACTGTGTCTTTGCTGCCTTGAACGCAGTGGTCACCCGCTCACGCACCCCGGCATGGGGCACGATGGGTGGCGGATAATCTGGCGCCAGTAACGGTTGCTTCCAGGGCTCATGGATTTGCTTGCTATCCAGGCCTCGCAATTCAGGCACCCAGCGAGCAATGAAACGGCCCTCGCTATCAAAGCGCTGGCCCTGACGCACCGGATTGAAGACCCGAAAATAGGGCACCGCATCCGTCCCCGCCGATGCGCTCCACTGCCAACCACCGTTGTTGGCGGCAAAATCCCCATCCACCAGATTCGCCATAAAAAAGGCTTCTCCCCAACGCCAGTCCAGCCAAAGATGCTTGCTAAAAAACATGGCTGTCACCATGCGCAATCGATTATGCATCCAGCCGGTGGCAACCAGCTGACGCATGGCCGCATCCACCAATGGATAGCCGGTTCGCCCTTCACACCAGGCCGCGAACCGCTCTTCATCCTGGTTCCATTGCAACAGATCGGTTTCCGGACGAAATGCCTGCCCGCGACTGACACGGGGAAACTGCGCCATGATCTGCCGATAAAAGTCCCGCCAGGCCAGCTCGCCAATCCAGCACGCGGCGCCGTCACGGCTGCCCGCATCGACCATGGCCTGAGTCGCCGCGCGATAACAGCTGGCCACCGATAACGTCCCGGCGGATAACGCCGCCGACAAACCACTGGTCGCATCCAGATCAGGAAAGTCGCGTTGGCGCCGGTAGCCCGCCAGATTCTGCTCCACAAACCGGTCGAGCTGCTGCCAGGCGGCGTCTTCACCAGCTGACCATTGCTTCGTTAATGCCTCAGGCACGCTCAGGGTTTGCAGCGCTTTCTCCACCACCGGCGCACCGACAAAATCACCACTCACATCACATTCTGGCGGCGCCGGCGTCACCGCCGGGTGATGATCCGCCATCCACACATCCCATCGCTTCTTGTAAGCACCAAACACCGTATAGGGCGTTCCTTTTCCAGTGCGCAACGCGGCTGGCGGCACCAGCACCCCATCGTCGAAACCGTGGAGAGTCACGCCCTGCCCGCGCAATCGCTCGGCAACCACCTTGTCGCGCTTTTTTTCGTTCAGGGGGTATTCACGATTGCAGTGCAGGTGCGTCACCCCGCGGGCATCGGCAAACTGCGCCAGCGCCTCAGGCACGTCATCAAAGGTATCCACCTCCAGTACATGCAGATCAACGCCCCGACGGGCCAGCGCCTCCCCCAGCTCACGCAAACTTTGCAGCACATACCAGCGCCGCAGCGGCGCCACTTGATGATGATCCCACTGGATCTGACACAGACAGTACACTGCCAGTGCGCGTGGTGTGCACGCCTCTTCTCCTGATGATTCCAACAGGGCAGCCTGCAAGGGCGAATGCGCGGCCACACGCAGGTCATTGCGGTACCAAACCAGATTCATGGCATTCTCCAGGTCTGCTGCAACACATCCAGCTCGCTCAACAGCGCCTGGCGGCGACCGGTGAACAGCGGCACGTCCGCTGGCAATGACAGCTGTGAGACATCCATCCCCCAGCACGCTTCGTTAAGACCGCGGGCGGACGCGACACCCATCTGCTGGCGCTCTGCCGCCGTCGGCCATTGATCCACTACCCACAGCACGCCACCACCTCGCTCGACCAGCCCTTCGAACACACTGCGCGACTCACCGGCAAGCAGATTCGCACCCAAACACCAAAGCGGGCGATTCAAGACCATCGCCAGCTCCAGCGCTGGCAAAGCGCTGCCCACCGGCACCAACAACCAGCCGGCCTCCCGGCGCCGTGGCGCCAGCGACAACGCCCGCGACGACCACTTCGCCATCAGCACGCCGTCCAGCACCGTCAGCAAGCCGCCCAGCGACGGCGTCGCCGCCAACCGCGCCCGCAACGGGTCACAAAACTGCTCCAGTACCAGCGCATGGCTGTAATCGCTCAACAACCCATTGAGCAACTGTTCCAGACGGCGGGTATTGAGCGATTCCAACGCCGCCATGGCCGCCGCCGCGGCCTCATGCCAGGGACCGGCATCCTGCTCGTGAGTGACGCTCACGCCGGTGTCTGGCTGAGCCAACAAGCCGCCCACCTGACTGATCGGCACGCCACGCTCCAGCCACTGCTGTATGTGCTGAATACGGGTTATATCCGCCTCGCTATAACGCCGATGCCCTTTCTCGGTCCGACCCGGCGACAGCAAGCCATAACGGCGCTCCCAGGCACGTAGAGTGACTGCCGGAATACCGCAGCGCAGGCTCACTTGCTGAATACTGACGCCGCCGTTTTGCGAGGCCGGCAAAGGGGACGCATTCACCGGCTCATTCATACCCGGTTTCTCAGGCCGAGAGGATCGGGATAGGGCGACAGATAGCACTGCTGGGCCAGATAGGGCTGATCCGTCTTACGCAGTGCGCCACGCAACAATGTCATGGGCACCACTAACGGCACTTCTTCACGAAGGTAAGCGTCAATCTGCTCGTTGATCAGTGCCAGGTCCGCTTCACCCAGATCCTTGCGCAGAAACCCGGCCAGGTGTTGCAGGGTATTCACATGTGCCCCGCGGGAAACCCGCTTCTTCATGGCAACCATTACCGCATGGATATAATCCCCGGCAATGTCCTCCAAGGGGCGCGCCTTCATATTCGCCAGCATGGGGCCCAGTTCGCGGTAGGTTTTCTGACAATGGGCCAGCAACTGGAATTTGTGCCGGCTATGGAAATCGATCAGCTGCTGGGCGGTGAGCCCACGCTCCACCATCTGGCACCAGTCTTCGTACAGGTAAACGCGCTCAATAAAGTTTTCCCGCAGGGTCGCATCATTCAGTCGCCCTTCTTCTTCCAGCGGCATCAGCGGGTAGCGCTCTGCCAGCGCCGCCGCGAACAGCCCGCTGGCATCACGGCGCTGCACATTGCCTGCTGCGTTGTAGACACGGATGCGCTCCATGCCACAACTGGGTGATTTCGCCATCAGGATATAACCGCGCAGAGGGGCCAGTGACTCCAGCGTGCGGTCAATGAAATCCTGCATCTGGGCGGTGCAATCACGCTCGCCATCGGTAGTCAGCAGGCGTAGCGCCTCAGTGCCACTGTCAGGATCCGGTTCCACCAGATGCATCGCCTTGCGCGGCGCAGGCATGCCGGCCCCCATTTCCGGGCATAGGGAACGAAACTCAAAATATGGCGCCAGCACCTCCGTACAGTAACGGGAATGCTTGTGACCCTTGTCGTGGCGCACCTCCATGCCCATCAGGCAAGCACTGATGCCCACCGGAATACGCATGCGGGGCAATGTAGACGACGGTGATTCCGGTTGAACAGTGTCCATGGAGGACCTCACAGGCTGCAGGAAAGAGCACCACGACGGGATTGCCCTTTCAGGTTGTACACAAAGGAAATCTTGTACAACTTTAACCTGCCGCCCCGTCAACGGCCTGTGAATACCGGAATGCATCACACGCCTGCAAGACAACAATCACAAAGGTGCAATCGCCAGCCCCTATGCTTATACTCCCGGAACACTGACCTTATGGACAGCACAATGCGTATTCTTGTCTGCGGTGGCCGCGATTTTGATAACCACGCCCTGCTGGAACAAACCCTCTGCCGGCTCCACCGGGATAGCACCCTAAGCCTGCTGATTCACGGCAACGCCAGCGGTGCCGACCGGTTGGCTGGCCAATGGGCCCACAGCCACGGCATCGACCAGGTGAGCTACCCCGCCAACTGGAAAGCCCACGGCAGGGCCGCCGGCCCCATGCGTAACCGCCGCATGCTCCATCATGGGCGCCCACAGGGCGTCATCGCCTTCCCCGGCGGGCGTGGCACCGCGCACATGGTAGAACTGGCCGAGCAGGCAGGGCTGCCCGTGTGGAAGCCTGCGGAGGCAAAGGATGAGGGTCTGTTTCAGGCGACAGGCGCATTACAGCGCTGATAGATCCACCACACAGGGAAACATCAAAGGGGAGCAGTTGGGCAGCGGAGGCTGAAATGGGAAAGGGCTGAAACGAAAAAGGGCCCGCCGTAGGCGAGCCCTTTTAAATATGGTGGGTCGTGCTGGATTCGAACCAGCGACCAATTGGTTAAAAGCCAACTGCTCTACCAACTGAGCTAACGACCCGCTCCCGAAGGAGGCGCAAATAATACGGATTTATTTCTGGGAGACAAGGGGTTAACCGAATTTTTTTCCGCTTTATTGATAGTTTGTTGGATCTTTAACCAATGCATCCAAGAACCCCTGGCTCCGCAGACGGCAACTGTCGCATTTGCCACAGGCATTGCCATTCTCGTCAGCCTGGTAGCAAGACACTGTGAGCCCGTAATCCAGCCCCAGTGCCACACCCTGCTGAATAATCTGCGCCTTGCTCAGGTGCATCAGCGGGGTCTCAATCTGCATCGGCCGGCCTTCCACGCCGGCCTTGGTAGCCAGATTGGCCATTGACTGGAACGCGTCGATAAACGCCGGGCGACAATCCGGGTAACCGGAGTAGTCCACCGCATTCACACCAATAAAAATCGCTTGTGCATCAACGACTTCCGCCAGGCCCAGCGCCAACGACAGGAACACGGTATTGCGCGCAGGTACATAGGTCACCGGAATGCCCTCGCCACCGTCTTCCGGAACATCGATGGAATGATCGGTCAGCGCGGAGCCACCGATATTGCCCATGCCCAACTCGATAACACGGTGGCTCAATGCCCCCAGCGCCCCGGAGACCTGCACTGCCGCATCCAGCTCCGAACGGGTACGCTGGCCATAATCGAACGCGATGGTATGGCATTGATAGCCCTGATCCCGGGCGATGGCCAGGCAAGTGGCTGAGTCCAGGCCACCGGACAGCAACACCACAGCGTTTTTCATGGCAGGCTCCTTAATTACTCATTGTAGAAGGTTTTGCGGTTGTACATCTGGCGTCTGGCATCAACAATCAACGCCCCCGGGCATCATTCCACAGGTATTTATGCAGCTGTAACTGAAAACGTACCGGTAAGCGGTCAGCCACAATCCAATCCGCCAAGTCCCCCGGTGCCAGACCGTCCTGCACCGGCGAAAACAGCACATCGCTGACCCGTTTATGCAGCTGGTGCTGGTCCAGCATAAAACGCGCCCAGTCATAGTCCTTGCGATCCGCCAGCACGAACTTCACCTGATGGTGCGCCTTGAGCAGGGGGATATTTTCCAGACGATTGTTGTGCTGTTCCCCCGAGCCCGGCGCTTTCAGGTCCATGACCACAGAAACGCGCTCATCCACTCCGGCAAGATCCATGGCCCCGCCGGTTTCCAGGCTCACCTGGTAACCGTCATCACAGAGCGCCGTGAGCAGCGGCAGGCAGTTGGGCTGGGCCAGCGGTTCGCCACCGGTCACCGTCACGTATTGCGCCCCATGGGCCGCTACCTGCTCGCGAATCGCCGCCAGTGTCCATTTCTCCCCACCGGAAAAGGCATATTCCGTATCACACCAGACACAGCGCTGCGGGCAGCCGGTCAGGCGCACGAATACCGTTGGGCAGCCCACGGTGCGGGATTCACCCTGTAGGGAATGGAAAATTTCGGTAAGACGGAGTTCCACAACATCTCCTGAGAGCCCCTTAGCGGTCTGTCTGGGGCGGAAATGCGCGGATTCTATCACCTTTGCCGGCCTCTGTGCCGCCGGCAACGGTGACAGGAAGACATCTACGGGTTGAGCTGGTCCAGCAAGCTCTTGGCCTGGCCGGCTTCACTACTATCCGGGTATTGCTTGATCAGCTTGTGCAAATTGACCTTGGCGGGCGAAACCTCACCGGCCTTGGCCTGCATGACAGCCAGAATATAGAGGCTTTTCGGGGCCTTGCTATGGTCCGGATAATCGTCAGCCACCGCCTGAAAATGGGTTTCGGCTTTCTTCAAGTCCGGCTCTTTCAGGTCACTGTACAGCTTGCCCGCCCAGAAATGGGCGTTGGCCCGGGACATTCCCTGCGGGAATTCACCCAAGTAGGCCTCGAAACCGGCAATGGCCCCCTTGAAGTCACCACTGACCAATTTGTCCTTGGCGGCATTGTAGGCGGCACGGTCCGCTTCCGGGTCATTATCCCCTTCAGCGCCGTCCTCTGGCTGCTCGGTCTGTCCCCGTTCAGCCAGCGTATTAATTCGGGTATCCAGATCCAGATAACGCTCGCGTTCGGCTTCCTTGAGAGTGGAAAGCTCGTGGCGCAATTCTTCCAGCTGCCCTTGCAGCTGCTGAATCTGTTCTTCAAATTGTTGCTGCTGTTGCATCAACACCATCAACCCATCCTCGTTCACCGCAGCAGACGGTGTGGAGGTATTGCGCATTTGCGACTGCGCTTGGGCGAGGCTGCGCTCTTCAACGGCCAGCGGCCCAGTGCTCTGTGCATGCGCACAGAACACCAGGGAGCTGAGCATCGCGCCTGCGAGCAGGCGCGCTGTCATCACTACCTTCATGCCTTACGGACGGCCGGACAGGTAGTTAATTTCTACGCGGCGATTCTTGGCCCAGTCCATTTCACCGTGGCCAAAGGCTGCCGGCTTCTCTTCACCGTAGGAAACGATTTCCAGCTGTGAAGAAGCAACACCCTGTACGCGCAGGAACTTCTCTACCGCTTTGGAACGACGCTCAGACAGAGCAACGTTGTATTCACGGGTACCGCGCTCATCAGCGTGACCTTCCATGCGAATTTTCGCGTTAGCGTTATTCTTCAGGTAGGTCGCGTGGGCACGCAGGGTTTCGAAAGCCGCAGCCGGAACGGTGTTGCTGTCGAACGCGAAGTAGATAACGCGAGAATCGGTAGTACCGTCATAGTTAGACGGATGGTTGTAGAAGTTGTCAGCAGTCAGCGGGATGCTGCTGGTGTCCGGCTTAACCGGCTCTGACGGCTCAACCGGAGTGACCGGAGAAGTGTCAGTCTGCTGGGACATGTTGTCCGTGGCAGAAGAGTCGTCTTCAGTCGGGGTGCTGGAACAGGCTGCCAGGGCAGCTGCCAGCACAATGGCAAACAGCGGGTTAAGTAATGAACGCATGCGAAAAGCTCCTATAATTTCCTAGTATTGGATTCCGAGAACCACTCAGAGGAACGGCGACCATGCCGGTTCTCTGACTTCCCCTTCCTTCGACGGCAGCTCAACTTTCACTCTGCCATCGATGGATACGGCTTCCAGAACCCCCGTTCCCCCGTGTTGCGTCCCGTAAATTACCATACTTCCATTGGGTGCAACACTGGGCGATTCATCCATATCGGTGCGGGTCACAATATTAAATGTGCCACGCTGGAGGTCCTGCACACCGACATTGAAATTTCCATTTCGCCGATGCACATAAACGAGATAGCGGCCATCGGGGGTAACATCCGAGCGCGCATTATAGGCACCCTGGAACGACACCCGCCGGACCGACTTATCATTTATGTTCAGTTTATAAATCTGTGGGCCACCAGAACGGCTGGAAGTGAACACCAGGTGTTCGCCATCCGGTAACCAGCGCGGCTCGGTATCAATGCCGTAATTGTTGGTTAACCGGGTCAGCCCTTTGGTGGACAGATTTAACATATAAATTTCGGGATTACCGTCGCGCGACAGCGTCAGCGCCAGCTTCTGGCCATCCGGCGACCAGTCCGGGGCACCGTTAATGCCACTAAAACTGGACACTTTTTCCCGCTCGGTGGTGGCCAGGCTATGAATATAAATCGCCGGGCGCCCCTGATCTTCAAACGATACGTAAGCAATTTTCCTGCCATCAGGCGACCAGGTGGGGCTCATGATGGGCTCTTTACTGCGCAGAATCGTAGTCACTCGATGACCATCGGCGTCCGCATATTGCAGCTGATACGGGTTGGCATCATGGCGATTGTGCGTCACGTAAAGAATTTTGGTGGAGAAGGCGCCGGGAATGCCGGTGAGCTGCTCATAAATACGGTCACTGATGGCATGAGCCACATCACGCAACTGCGATTCTGGCGGACGATAGGTTTCCGACATCAGTTTTTTCTGCCGGGCCACATCAAATAGCGCATAGCTGACTTCGTAGCCACCGGTCTCCTGACGCTTCATGCTGCCAGTGATCACATATTCCGTGCCCAGCACCTTGAAGTCCCGGTAAATCATTTCCTGCTCGTTGCGCGGGCGGCTGAGCATGTCTTCCGCTGGCAACGGCTTGAACTGGCCGCTGCGATGCAGGTCGGCCTGAATGATTTCGGACACATCTTCCGGCGCATTTTGCGCACCATCAAAGGGCACAACGGCAATAGGCACCGCATCCACGCGGCCTTCCGTCACCTTGATCAGCAACTCTGCCTGGGCATTTACCATCCACAGGGCCGCCATCAAGGCGATGCTGACTTGTGTCCACATTTTGCGTTTACAGGTTTGCTGCATCCTTAACACACCTATCATCGTGCAACTCCAGGATCAAATTCGATCACCAGTGAGCGAAACTGTTCGTTAAACAGCTGACCATCCGGTACGGGTAGCGGGCTGGCCAACTTGACGGCATTCATGACCGATTCGTCGAAATCCGGGTAACCACTGCTTTGTGCCACCGATACATTGATCACTTCACCGCCCGGGATCATCTGTATTCTTACCTGCGTTTTGATGTCATCCCGGTTACGGTAATTGCCGGGAATTCGCCATTTCTGCCCTACATGGGCGGCAATGGCATCGGTAAAACTTGCCACTTCAGCGTCGGCCTGGTCCGCATTACTGGCCGCTTCCTGATCGGGCTGGTCGGACGCCTTGCTCTTGCTGTCCATTTCCAGCTCTTCCTCGGCCAGCATTTCTTCAACACTCTGTGTGTCGATGTCCGGCACCACGGGTTCCGGATCAGACTTGGATTCTGGCTTCGGATCCGGCTTCTTTACCGGATCCGGTTTTTTCTCCGGCGCAGGCTTGGGCTTGGGTTTTGGCTCAGGCTTGGGCGTCGGTTTCGGCGCGGGTTTGGGTTTCGGCTTTGGCTTGGGCTCCGCTTTTGGTTCAGGTTTTGGCTTGGGCTTGGGCTTCGCTGCCGGTTTGGGCGTCGGTTTCACTTCCGTTTTCGGCTTCGCCACTGGCGCCTTTTGTTGTTTCGACCGCTCGACCATGGTCGCCTTTACATGGGGCGGCACCACCGGGGCCTTGTGCAGGGACGGGTCTGTACTCCAACTGAACACCAGCAACCCGAACACCAGCAGGTGGATAAACAGCGTAAACAGCAACGCAACGCGGCGATCACTCATTGCGTCCCTGCGGTTCGGTCACCAACCCAAGCTGGGAAATACCCGCTTCCTGTAACGCACCCATCAGCGATACCACCCGGGAATAGGCCACGTTGCCATCCCCTTCCACCAAAAACAGGGTGGACGGCTTGTGCTTGTGGATGCGCAGCACATGGCCTTTCACGGTTTCCAGGCTGGACGATTTCTGGCTGTCGCCACCCACATCGATGAAATAACTGCCATCGGCAGTAACGGAAATAACCACCGGCTCGTTTTTGGTGGTATCAATGGGGTCGCTGTTACTGTCCGGCAAATCCACATTGATGCCTTGAGTCATCATCGGCGCCGTGGCCATGAAGATCACCAACAGCACCAGCATCACATCGATGTAGGGCACCACGTTCATCTCGGCAACGAGCTTGCGTGGCACCCGTATCTTTACGCCGCTCATGCTCATGCTTCGCGCCCATGGGCCTGACGGTGCAGTACGGAAGAGAACTCTTCCGCGAACATTTCATTTTCCGTCAGCAAAGCATCACTCTGGGCGGAGAAGCGGTTATAGGCCATCACCGCCGGGATCGCCGCGAACAAACCGATGGCCGTCGCAATCAACGCTTCCGCAATGCCCGGTGCCACCACACTCAGCGTGGCTTGTTTCACGTTAGCCAGCGCCATAAAGGAATTCATGATGCCCCAGACCGTACCGAACAGGCCCACATAAGGGCTGGTGGAGCCAACCGTGGCCAGAAACGGCAAATGCTTGGTGAGGCGAGTCTGTTCACGCTGCAGGGCAACGCGCATGGCCCGCTGGGCACCATCCATAACGGCTTCGGCACCACGGGTACTTTTGGAAAGCCGAACAAACTCCTGAAAACCGGCACGGAAAATGGCTTCAGTACCGGAATCCACGTCTGGGTCTTTACGGCTCTGGTTGTAGAGGGACGCCAGATCATCGCTGGACCAAAACTTTTCCTCAAAGGCACGGCCCGCACGATGGGCACGCCCGAGCACGCGGAAACGACCAACGATCATGTACCAGGACGTCAGCGACGCCAGAATCAACAGCGCCATCACCAGCTGCACCACTATCGTGGCGTGACTGATCAAACTGACGATAGACATGTCGGATGCCTCAACCATGTAGCCGTTCTCCTTTGCTGGCCGCGCTAAATGTCTTATACAGTGCCAGCGGCATGGCCGCCGGCTTAAGGGTGTCGGCACTGACACAGGCGACTTTAATTTCCGCCTGACAGATCAGTGTTCCCGCCTTGCGCACTTGCTGATCGAAAAACAGCGTGGCCTTGCCCAGTTTTTTTAGTGTCGCGGTCACGGTCAACGCATCATCAATGCGCGCCGGCTGGCGATACTGCACATTCGCGGAATGAACCACAAACTGAAAATTCTCATCCGCCAGTGCATAGTGCTGGTACCCCAGCGTACGCAGAAACTCGGTGCGCGCCCGCTCCATGAATTTCAAGTAATTCACGTAATAGACAATGCCACCGGCATCAGTGTCTTCGATGTAGACGCGCACAGGCAGGGTAAATTCCCCGTTTTCTTCATTTTTTTCAATCATTAAACAAATCGCCGTCACGCCGGGGACGTTGCAAACCAAAATGTCGCCAAGCGTGATTGGTCACCGCACGCCCGCGCGGGGTGCGCTGAATGAAGCCCTGCTGAATAAGGTAAGGCTCCACCACCTCTTCCAGGGTGCCGGAATCCTCGTTGAGGGCCGCGGCCAAGGATTCCAGCCCCACCGGCCCACCATCAAATTTATGCATTATCATGTCCAGCAGACGGCGGTCGGTGCCATCCAGGCCGCAACTGTCCACTTCCAGCATATCCAGTGCCCGCTGAGCGATATTCTCAGTAATCCGTCCATCGCCTTTCACTTCCGCGTAATCGCGCACCCGCCGTAACAGACGATTGGCAATACGCGGCGTACCCCGGGCGCGACGAGCCACTTCCATGGCACCCGCCGTTTCGATGGGAATAGCCAGGATATCGCAGGCGCGGCTGACAATGCCGGACAGGTCATCCACGGAATAAAACTCGAGGCGCTGCACAATGCCGAAGCGATCGCGCAATGGAGCGGTAAGCAAACCGGCGCGGGTGGTTGCACCCACCAAGGTAAAGGGGGGCAAGTCCAGCTTGATGGAGCGAGCGGCCGGACCTTCGCCGATCATAATATCCAGCTGATAGTCTTCCATGGCCGGGTAGAGGATTTCCTCCACCACAGGAGAGAGGCGGTGAATTTCATCCACGAACAGCACGTCGCCTTCTTCCAGATTGGTCAGAATAGCGGCCAAGTCCCCAGCTTTTTCCAACACAGGTCCTGAAGTCGACTTCAGCTCGCAACCCATTTCACGGGCGATAATATGCGCAAGGGTGGTCTTGCCGAGACCCGGCGGGCCGAAAATCAAGGTATGGTCAAGAGCCTCACGGCGTCCGCGAGCGGCATCAATAAAGATTTCCATGCGCTCGCTGACTTTCGCCTGCCCGTGATAATCCGCCAGGCTGGCCGGACGAATAGCCCTGTCCTGTTGCTCTTCCTGGCTGCCAACCGCAGCCGCGGTAATCACTCGTTCGTTATCCATGCCTGCGGCGGGCTTGCCTCTACATCGTTGAATGTCGCTAGCGTATCGCACCCTGATACCGTACTGCTATTACTGTTATCACAAAGTGAAGGGCGACACCGGATTAAGACACTAGCGGGCCAGGCTTTTGAGCGCCTTGCGGATCAATTGCTCACTGCTAAGGCCATCCTCATCCGCAGCCTTCCCCACCGCAGCGGCAGCGTCCTTATTGCGATAGCCCAGCGCTTCCAGGGCAGCAATGGCATCGCTGCGGGCGTCATCAGGCTGACGTGTATCCACCCGACCGGGCAAATTCACCGGGCCACCGTCAATCTTGTCGAGCCGATCACTCATTTCGATCACCAGCCGCTCGGCGGTTTTCTTGCCGATGCCCGGCACCTTTACCAACGAGGTGGTGTCCTGATCCTGAATACAGCGAGCCAGTCGATCCGCTTCGATGCCGGACAGAATCGCCAAAGCCATTTTCGGCCCAACCCCGTTCACCTTAATCAAGGCGCGGAACAGCTCACGCTCATAGCGATCGGCAAAACCGTACAGCAATTGGGCGTCTTCGCGGACAACAAAATGGGTATGCAGGGTCAATTCTGCGCCCGCCTCTGGCAGGTCGTAAAACACCGTCATGGGGGCTTCCACTTCGTAGCCAACGCCGTTCACATCCAGCAGCAATACCGGGGGACGCTTTTCCAGCAGGGTTCCGCGAAGTTGTCCGATCATGGGTTTATCCGTGTTGTTAGCGTGTGATTAAGGCGCAAGCTTAACGAAGCCGCCCTCGTCTGACAGCCGTTGCACCGCCCATTCTGGCCAGAGAAACACGCATATGGGCGTGACAGAGAGCGATGGCCAGCGCATCGGCAGCGTCTTCCTGGGGGCGCTGCTCCAGCTTCAACAGATACTTCACCATTTCCCCCACCTGGTTCTTTTCCGCGCCGCCTTTGCCGACCACTGCCTGCTTTACTTGGCGAGCGGAATATTCGAACACCGGAACATGGGCCTGCATAACGGCCGCAATGGCGGCTCCTCGGGCCTGCCCCAGTTTCAGGGCAGAGTCCGCGTTGCGAGCCATAAAGACTTTTTCGATGCTGACTTCCGCCGGACCAAACTCTTTCACCACCTGATCAATGCCAGCGAAGATCTCCCCCAAACGGGGCGGAATTTCCTTGTGGGTGGTGGCAATAGTGCCGAATGCCACGGCCCGGGAACGGTTCCCCACCTGCTCCACCAGCCCGTAACCGGTGCGGCGCGAGCCGGGATCGATACCTAAGATAAGCGCCATATTTCTCTGACCGATGATAAAAAGACAGCTGCTCGATAGCTGGCCCAGTTCTACCCGAGCACTGTCCAAATGTCCAGCTTGATTAAGAGGCGCCTCACGCCGCACGCCTGATGCAACACGCGACAAACCCAGGGATGGATTACAACTGCGCCCGAGAATCCATCCATCAAACGCCAGATAACAAAAAGCCCCAAACTATTCGGGGCTTTTGATTTTCCTTGCAGCTTGTAGCTTGAAGCTTACCGCTATTCCTGTTCTTCTGGCGCTGGCCAGCTGGCGTTGGTGTAGACGTTTTGCACGTCATCCAGATCTTCCAGCATGTCGATCATCTTTTGCACGGTTTCGGCGGTGTCGATATCCATTTCCGCTTCCGTAGACGGGTGCATGGTGACTTCCGCCTCGGCAAATTCCAGCCCGGCGCCGCGCAGGGCATCCACGACTTCACCGAAGCTATTGTCCGGAGTGGTAGTGACGACAAAGCCATCACCGCCCTCTTCACCAACCTCTTCCACGTCTTCAGCGCCAGCTTCCAGGGCCACTTCCATCAACTTTTCTTCGTCCACGCCCGGCTCAAAGAAGATCTCGCCGCGCTTGGTGAACAGGAAGGCTACGGAACCACTGGTGCCCATATTGCCGGCAAACTTGGAAAACGCATGGCGCACTTCGGCCACGGTGCGGTTTACGTTGTCGGTCATGGTTTCTACCAGAACCGCCACGCCACCCTTGCCGTACCCTTCGTAGGTGATTTCGTCCATGTTGGCATCATCATCACCGCCAGCACCACGCTTAACCGCCCGATCGATGGTGTCACGGGTCATGTTCTGGCCAAGCGCTTTGTCGATGGCAGCGCGCAAACGCGGATTATCGTTAGGCTCCCCGCCGCCCATTTTCGCGGCCACGGTGAGTTCGCGGATCAGTTTGGTGAAGACCTTACCGCGCTTGGCATCCTGGGCCGCCTTGCGGTGCTTGATGTTGGCCCACTTACTATGTCCTGCCATGTTACCTCCGCCAGCACGCAGCATGCGTCACGCAACACGTTTGCGGCACGCCTCTTTGCGTGAGGCGTACTTCGTGATGCATGCCTGCGTCTCTTGATATCAACCTTCTTCTTTTCGTACCTGTACGCCCACTTCACGCAGCTGCTTATTGTCCACCGGTGACGGCGCATTAGTCATGGTGCAGGCTGCGGTCTGGGTTTTCGGAAAGGCGATCACATCACGGATCGACTCGCAGCCGGTCATTAGCATCACCATACGATCCAGACCGAAGGCCAAGCCACCGTGAGGCGGCGCACCGTACTTCAGGCCGTCGAGCAGGAAGCCGAACTTCTCATCCGCTTCTTCATCGGAAATACCCAACGCCTCAAACACGGTGCGCTGCATGGCCGGGTTGTGGATACGGATAGAACCGCCGCCCAGCTCGGTGCCGTTGAGCACCATGTCATAGGCCCGCGAGAGCGCCTCTGCCGGGTTACTTTTAAGCTCTTCCGCGCTACAGCTGGGCATAGTGAAGGGGTGATGCAGGGCGTGATACTGGCCTTCGTCTTCCTCGAACATGGGGAAGTCGACCACCCACAGCGGCGCCCAGTCGCCTTCAACCAGATTCAGGTCGTGGCCTACTTTGACGCGCAAAGCACCCAGCGCTTCGTTGACGATCTTGGCCTTATCGGCACCGAAGAAAATCAGGTCGCCGGTTTCCGCACCGGTGCGCTCCAAAATGCCCTTGATGGCATCCTCGGTGAGGAATTTCAGGATCGGCGACTGCAGGCCTTCCGCGCCTGCTGCCAGATCGTTGACCTTGATATAGGCCAGACCCTTGGCGCCATAGATGCTGACAAACTTGGTGTAGCCGTCGATATCCTTGCGCGACAGGCTGCATCCGCCCGGCACTCGCATGGCAGCTACACGGCCTTTCGGATCGTTGGCCGGGCCGGAGAATACCTTGAAGTCCACGCCGGCCAGCAGATCGGCGATGTCGATCAGCTCCAGCGGGATGCGCAGGTCCGGCTTGTCGGACCCGAAGCGCTGCATGGCTTCGGAGAACGGCATGCGCGGGAACTCAGGCAAGTCCACCGCCAGCAGCTCTTTAAACACCGAACGCACCATCCGCTCGGTAATACCCATGATGTCTTCTTCTTCCACGAAGGACGCTTCCAAATCGATCTGGGTAAATTCCGGCTGACGATCAGCACGCAAGTCTTCATCACGGAAACACTTGGCGATCTGGTAGTAGCGGTCAAAGCCCGCCACCATCAACAGCTGCTTGAACAGCTGCGGGGACTGCGGCAGCGCAAAGAAACTGCCGGGATGAGTTCGGCTGGGTACCAGATAGTCACGGGCACCTTCCGGGGTCGCCCGGGTCAGGATCGGGGTTTCCACATCCATGAAACCTTCGCCTTCGAGGAAGGCACGCACCACGTGGCTCAGGCGCGAGCGAAACTGGAAGTTGCGCAGCACTTCCGGGCGGCGCAGGTCCATATAACGGTATTTGAGGCGCACTTCTTCGCCAGCGGCGGAGTGGGCATCCAGCTCAAACGGCGGCGTTTCGGCCTCATTGAGAATGGTCAGCTCCTTGCCCAACACTTCGATGTCGCCGGTGGACATCTTGCTGTTACGCACCGCTTCGTCGCGCATACGTACCCGACCGCTCAGGCGCACCACATACTCGCTGCGCACTTTATCGGCCAGGGCAAAGGCATCCACGGTATCCGGGTCGAACACCACCTGTACCAGACCATTGCGATCGCGCAGGTCGAGGAAGATCACCCCACCGTGGTCACGGCGGCGACTAACCCAACCGCAAAGCTCTACTGTTTCTCCGTCGTGGGAGGCTCGCAAATCACCGCAATAATGGCTTCGCATGCTTAACGTCCGCTTGTATTTCTGATGTTACGGCCCGGGCCAGGACCAGCCTGATGCCCGCCATACCCCGAACCGTTGAAAAAGGCGCCACAGTATAGCGATTCAACCGTCCCCGAGCCATGCCAGACGGCAATTCACTGCCAAACGGGGCACATGCCTACCTAATTTCACAAAATACCGTGAAAAATAGTGTCTCTACGCCTTGTGCCCTGAAAATCCATGGCATATAAAAGATGCGAACCACATCAGTGACCCTCTGTGTCGTGCAGTCCAGGGGCGTACCTGACAAGGAAGCACCGCCGGTTATCCGTATCACTGCGGAACCAATACAACATCAGGAAGACACCAAAAAGGGGTAAGCAATCCATGGCTGCAAAGAAAAAGACAGCTGCTAAAGCTTCCAGCGCTACAGCGGCTCGCAAGGTGAAAACCATCACCGAACCGATGAACAAAACCCAGATCGTTAACCAGATCAGCGAAACCACCGGCCTGACCAAGAAAGACGTCAACGCGGTTTTCGACGAACTCGGCGATATCATGGAAGGTCACCTGAAAAAGCGTGGCGCCGGCCAATTCACTCTGCCGGGCCTGCTGAAAATCGTGACCCAGAAGAAACCTGCCACCAAAGCACGCAAAGGCATCAACCCGTTCACCGGGGAAGCCACCACCTTCGCAGCCAAGCCTGCCCGCACCATGGTCAAGGTACGTCCGCTGAAGAAACTGAAAGACATGACTGCCTGATCCGCGTTCGCCATCGGGCGCCTGGCGCCCGGTGGCCGACACCTTTACTCTCCCCGTCAGCACCCTTCCTCCACGCCGCCCCTTGCCAGGCTGCCTACCTGCACTGGCCCCCAAAGGCCGCAAGCCTCTATAATGCCGCCGCATACGGAGGAGACCCCCATGGCTGAACGTAAAGACAAGCAAAAGGTGATCGGCGAGCCGATGACTGATGAACAGATTGCAGTGTTTCTGGACTTCCCTCCCGAAGAGGGCGTAAACGGGGACTTCCACCTGCTGGAAAAAGCGTATCGCGCTCTGCGCGCTGAGGACTTCACCCGCTTTCTGACTTTCTTCAAGGAACAGAACCGGGACCTGGATGCCCAAGACCCACAAGGCCGCACCCTGCTGGATCAGATCGCCCAGCACCCGAAAGGTGACGATTACGCACAAGCCCTGCGCGACGCCGGCGCCAGCGCCTGATTACTGCCCTCTCCCTCGCCTGCCCGCCAAACCGGGCAGGCGCCTTAACGTTACACTCCTGTCGACAAACTCATACTGAGCAGAACTTGTTCAGGTCCCGCCTGCGTGGCATTGTTAAGCCATCACAAAATTGGGGCCCGGCGAACCTGTTCGCCTACACGACACAACAACAACAAGAGCTGTAAATATCATGGCAGCATACTCTGTACCGTTCTGGCGCTCTCTGTGCCTGATCGCGCTTTGCGCTATCAGCTTGCAAGTCCATTCGGCCCGCGATGACGAGGCCGACGACGAAATGGATGAAGTCACCCCGGAAGAACTGCAAATGCAGGAAATCCCGGTGGATGAGCGCATCTTCGTCGAAAAATGGAACGAAGTACCCTATAAGCAAAGCTACTTCACCTATACCGACAAACAGATCCGCGACAAATGGGAATACCTGATGCGCGGCCTGAAAGTACCCTATCCCTCCGCCGCGTACATGAAGGAACAGTTCGAAAAATATCCCTTCATGAAAGAAGACATCGCGGACTGGAACGGCGACTACCAGGCACTGGAAGCTCGCAGCCTGCAAGTATGGCGCAAGTTCTTCGCCGGTAATTTCCAGGAAGCCCGCGAAGAAGGCCTGCAGCTTGGCCCCATCGGCAAGATCCCCGCCCTGTTTTCCCAGCTGATGTACGCCATCTACCTGACCGATCGCCAGAGCACCAAATACATGATGCTCCAGGACGTGGCCAACCAGGCGCAAGAGTACTTCGATGACATGGAAGAAGCGGCCGACGATCCTGCCGTGGCCCCCATTGTTGCCTCGGTAAAACTCGGTTACGCCTACGCCATTGCCCGCATCGCGGAAGAATCCCCGGTCCCCGTGGTGGTCGCCCGTCGCTATATCGGCAAGATCAAGAACAGCGCCGAGGAAGTAGTGGAAATCATGCCCGACCAACCGCTGGCACATGCGTTCCGCGCCGGCGTGGACGCGGGCATCATGCGCCGGGTGGGCAAGTTCACCGGCCGCATGACCTATGGCGCGCGCACCACCACGGTGGAAGAGTCTTTTGCCGACGCCCTGACGCTGGCCCCGGATATTCCCATCGTCAATTATGAATACGCCAACGCACTGATCTACATGAACCGCAAGCGCGACCTGAACGAAGCGATCAGCTATCTGGAAAAAGCCATGAAGATTCGTCCGGAATATTCCATGGATGCCCTGGACGTCATGTACTCCTACAAGCGCCTGCAGGAAGTGCGCTTGTATGCGCTCAACTTCCGCAGCTTCCGCAAGTTCGAGAAACTGCGTCGCAAGTACAGCAAGAAAACTGACCGGAACCTGACCAGTATTATCAGCGACCCGCTGAGCATGGATATGCTGAACAACCCGGACAACTACATCCTGCCCGAGCGCAACTAACAGGCAACATATGTCCCTTTACGAAGATAAGCTGTTCCCGGTATTACTGGATTGGGGCACCCGCCCCGTCTACCGGGACCGGCAACGGCTGCTGGCCCAGGCCAGTGGCCGAGTACTGGAACTGGGCGTCGGCACCGGCGCCAACTTCCCTTTCTACAGCCAAACTGCCACTGAAATTCACGGTATCGAGCCCGCCAGCGGGCTGCTCTCATTGGCCCGAGACAGTGCACAGCAGTGCGATTCCCCCGAACGGTTCCACCTGCAAGAAGGCGATGCCCAGCAGCTTCCCTACCCCGATCAGCATTTTGACACGGTGATTGCCTGCCTGGTGTTCTGCACCATCCCTGATCCGGAACAGGCGGCACGAGAGGCCTTCCGCGTGCTCAAGCCCGGTGGCTCCTTGTTGTCGCTGGAGCATGTACTGAGCGAACGCCCCTGGATTCAACGCTTACAAAAAACCCTGAATCCAGCCTGGAAACCGCTGGCCTGCGGCTGCCAGCTCACCCGCGACACCGCCCGTATCTTCCAAAACGCCGGCTTTAAGGCCGACACCGCCCGCCAGCACCGCCACCCGAAACTGCCCGCCTTTGCTGGCGAGTTATATGAAGGGCGACTGCTGCGGCCTTGAAGAGCAGTTGAAAGAGTAAAGTTCAAACGCGACGATAACTTCGTGCTGCTCTGAAAAGCTTTCCTCCGCGCTGCGGGGCTTTGTGCGCGGGTACTGAGCCATGGAATGGCACAACCTGTGGCGCGCTTTTAAACTTTACCCTTTGAACTTTCAACTCGCCCTCACCCGGGCAAACTGCCACACCCACCGATACCGATTTCCCTTTACAATACCGTCATGGATAACCGCTCCCCCTTATTGAACTGGCGCCTGCGACTGATCTGGTTACGCAGCTTGCTGGTCTTGGTCATTACGCTGGCCCTGATCGTGCTACAACGGTTCGGACATACCGGCTACCAGTTGGCAGAACTGGGCTGGTTGGGAGCGCTGCTGCTACCCAACCTGGTCACCCTCTTTACCCGCAAGGTTCACCATCACCGCCACAGCCAGTTGCTAACACTAGAACTTGCCATGGACGTGGTGTTGTTTGCCGGTCTGATTCAAGGCTTCGGGGGCGCGGGAAACCCGCTCTCATTCTATCTACTGGTCCCCGCGCTGATGGCTTCCCTGACCCTGCCCGTGACAGGCGGGCTGCTGGTCGCCCTGCTGGCACTGGGCGGCTACATGGTGTCGCTAAGCTGGTACCAAATGCCCGCCATGAACAGCCCGCTACACGCCCTCAGCCATCAGCTCAGCGGCCTGCACAGTGCAGGCATGGCCACCGTCTTCATTGCCTTGTTAATCATGCTCAGCTTGCTCGGGCAGGTCATTCAGCGCCTGATGCGTCAGCAGCAACGGCAACAGGAGCAGGCCCTGGATCTGGCCGGGCGCCGGGAACACATGTATCAAGTAGCTGCGACCTTGGCCGACCAGGCCCATGAACTGAATACACCGCTAGGCACCCTGGTCATGCTCGCGGACAATCTCATCCACGCCCCGGAGATGCCAGATACGTTACGCCCGGAAATCGAACAAATGGACCACCTGGCCCGCAGCGTGGCTAGTCGCCTGAAACAAGGCACACAAACCCAACTGGAGTCAGGCTTGCCGCTCAGCGTACTGATCCAGCAATTACAGCAACACTTGCGCCACCTGGCCCCCACCCTTTCCGTGACCCATACACTGGAAACCGACCCCCACGTGGCGGACAGTCAGAGCTGGTTTCGGATACTCTGCAATCTGGGTTACAACGCCATGGATGCCGGAGCCACACGCTTGGCTATCACCGTCAGCGACCACGCACCACTCTATCGTCTGCAGCTCAGTGACGATGGCCCCGCGCATCCGGATTCAGAGCGCGAAGGGCTTGGCATGGGGCTTACGCTGGTGCACTCCAGCCTGGCGCAAATTGGCGCTGAGCTGGAAATGGACTTTGGTCACAGCTGGACCCAGGCGCGGATTCGCTGGCCACAAACAGACAACCCGGGAACCGGACCATGAGCAGCGCCCCTTTCACTCGCCACCTGTTACTGGTGGAAGACGATGACTTACTGGCCGAACAAACCGCCCGGGCACTGAGCCGCCATGACGCCCTGGTCCATGTGGCCCATGATCGTGAACAGGCATTGCAGCTGCTCGCGCAGCTCACCGCGCAAAACGTCGCCCTCCACGGCGCCATTCTGGATCAGAACCTGGGCAGCGATAACGGTCTCGACCTAATTGAACCGATCCGCCAGCAGTTCCCCCTTTGCCGGGTAATTCTGCTGACCGGGTACGGCAGCATTGCTGCCGCCGTCGCCGCCACCCACCGTGGCGCCCATAATTATCTGACCAAACCCGCTGGTGCCAACGATATTCTGCAAGCGCTGGATGCAGACCCGGCCAGCCAGGCGCTACCGTTGCCAGACAGCCCGCCATCACTACAGCGACTAGAATGGGAGCACATCCAGCGCACCCTGGATGCCCACGGTGGCAATATTTCACGGGCGGCCGATGCTCTTGGCATTCACCGCCGCACCCTGCAACGGCGGCTGAAAAAGCGGCCCAGTGCCAGCGACTATTCACGCGACAGCCAGCGAGACAATCCGCAAGACACACAATCAACCCACCGGCCCGGCAGCACACCGGAAAAACCCACGCCTCAAGGCTGATCGCCCAAGCGGTTAAGGTTCTCGTTCCCCCTGCCCTTGGCTTACACTGTGGGCTGACGCAAACAGGGATGCAGAGCTTGACGCACCATCGATACCACAATCAGCAGAACAAGGCGTTCATCCTGATGCTGCTGATGCTGTTTCCTGCCCTTGCGTTCGCCAAAGACACGCCAACCTTGCACATCACCGGCAACGCCAGCGAAGCGGTGGCCAATAACATTCAGGCCCTGGTCGACCTGTCTCGTTACCCTTGCCGGCCGCCCAAGGCCCAGTACGGCCTGATCCGACGACAAATTACCGGCAACAGCACCGATGCCCTGCAGGCCATGGGTTACTACGACAGCCAGCTTTCCCTGTCCGCTGATGAAGGCGATGATTGCGTCAGCGTGACGCTGGACGTGAACACCGGTCCACCGGTAATACTCAAACACGTACAAGTGGAAATCACCGGCGATGCGGCCCAGGATCCGGCGTTCTCCCGTTTGGTGGAACAGGCGCAGCTGGCCACCGGCCAGCGGCTGCAACATGACCGCTACAGCAACCTGAAAAAAAGCCTGCAACAACACCTGATCAGCCGCGGCTATGTCCACGGCGAGCTGACTGCCCACACCCTCCAGGTGGACACAAAAGCCCACCGGGCCAGCATCACCCTGCATGTGGACAGCGGCCCCCGCTATCACTTCGGTGAAGTCACCGTTAATGGCAGCGCGCTCAACCCTTCATTGATTAACGCCTATGTCAGCTTCCAGGAAGGCGATCCCTACGACAGCGGCCGCATGCTGGAAACCCAGCAATCGTTTCTTGGTGCCGGCTATTTCAGCGCCGTGCGGGTACAAAAAGGCGAACCCAACGACACCACCCGCCGGATTCCCGTCAGCATCGCCCTGACGGACAACAACCGCTGGTCCCTGCTCACCGGCGTCGGCATCAGTACCGATACCGGGCCACGGGTCCGGCTCGGGGTAGAGAATCGCCGGGTCAACAAAGCCGGCCACCGCTTCCGGGCGGAAACTGAATTGTCCGAAGTGCAACAGGGCGCCGGTGCCAGTTACCAGATTCCGTTGAAAGACCCACTCCATGAACGACTGGACCTGCACACCAGCTTCGTCAACGAAAACACCGACAGTAATGAAAACGAGCGCTGGAGCACCGGAGCGGATTATATCGTCGAACTGGAAAACCGCTGGGTGGCCACCACCTCCCTCGAGTTCCTGCGCGAGACCTACCAAATCGCCGACCAAGTGGATCAGGCCGAGCTGCTCATCCCAGGCTTTCAATTAAGCCGCGTGAAGGCCGACGACCCGGTCTATCCCACTTTCGGTTGGCGGTTGAACACCGCGGTACGGTTTGCCGATCAAAACCTGTCCTCCACCGCATCCTTTTTGCAACTCACCAGCGGCGGTAAAATCCTCTTCCCCTTGCTGGGCGGGCGCGTCTTGATGCGCGCCGATCTGGGCTACACCGAAGTCACCGATGTCACCGAACTGCCGGCCTCTATTCGTTTCTTCGCCGGTGGCGACTCCAGCGTGCGCGGTTTCGCCTATGAATCCCTGGGCCCGGAGGACAGCAACGGTGAAGTCATTGGTGGGCGCAACCTGGCCACCGGCAGCCTGGAATACGATCACCCGCTCACCGAAAAATGGCACCTGGCAGTGTTCACGGATGCGGGTAATGCCTTTAACGATTTCGATGTCTTTGAACCACGCCACAGCGCCGGCATCGGCATCCGCTGGCGCTCGCCATTGGGGCCGATTCGACTGGATCTGGCTCGCGCGGTGGACGAACACCGCGACTGGCGCATTCACCTCAGCATGGGGCCAGACCTGTAATGGGGCGCCAACGTCAAAACGGCGCTGCCTTGCGCTCCGTCCTGACCCGCGGCCTGCTGGTACTGCTCAGCCTGTTGCTGGTCTGCGTGCTGGCCTTGGCCTTGTTGCTGGGCACCGCCACCGGCAACCGCTGGCTACTGGAAAAAGCCAGCCCGTTTATTCCCGGTGAACTCAGCCTGGGCGAGTGGCACGGCAGCCTGCTCAGCGGCATCACTCTCAATGGCATCGATTACCGCTACCAGGGCCTCACCGTGACACTGGATCGAGTCAGCGCGGACATGGTGCCCCGGACCCTTTTCAATGGCTGGCTGGAACTGGAAAGCCTGTCCCTCGGTACATTGCACATTACGCTCCCGCCCGGAGACGACACGGAACCACAACCCGCGACACTGCCAGACAGCCTGGCCCTGCCCTTCGGGATACGCATCGACCGGTTAACCGTGGACGCCTTTCAACTGAACGACACGGTATTAGTCAGCAAGCTGGAAGCGGATAGCCTCGCGGCATGGCGGCGCTTCCAGATTGCCCGCCTGCAAACCCACACCCTGGCCAACGCCTCAGTACAAGCCACCGCCCAGGGAAAATTGACATCCCCCTTCGATATGCAAGGCACGGCGAGCTGGCAACTGCCGCTACCTGAAAACGATACCCTGCAAGCGCCGCACGCCACCGGCCAACTCACCCTGGCAGGCCCACTGAACAAGCTCCAGGTACATCATCAGCTTACCGGCCCGGTGGAGATGCAAAGCCAGGGGGAATGGTTAATCAAGGATGAGCAGTGGCAAATTGCCCTGCAGCATCGCTGGGCCGCCCAGGCGCTCCCGCTTGCCTTGCCACAGCCCTTGTCACTGGGCAAAGGGGAACTGGCCACAAGCGGCCCGCTCAACGCACTGCGCCTGACCGGGCACACCGGCTTGTCCAGCGGTGAGCGTAATGTCGCCATCGCCGTGGACAGTGCCCTCATTCCCGGCGGCATTACCCTGCATAAATTCACCGTACAGGACGGCGACCAGACACTGGCCAGCCACGGCCAGGTGATGTTCAGCCCATTAAGCTGGGATCTGGATCTCAGCGGCGACCTCAACACCGCCCTGCTGCACCCGCTCTTCCCCGGCCAGCTGGCCATCGACGGTCACAGCCAGGGGCAATGGGACGGCGATCGCTGGACCCTGTCGCCCAGTAAACTGGCTTTACGCGGCAAAGTCCGCCAGCAAGCACTCTCATTGACCAGCACCCTGCAAAGCCAAACGCCCAACGGCAAACAACAACTGCAGCTGAGCACCCAAGGGCACTGGGGGGACAACCAGCTCCAGGCCAGCGGTCAGGTATGGCCACAGTGGCAACTGCGCAGCGACCTGAAACTGTCACGCCTGCAACAAGTGTATCCGGGGCTAACCGGCAACCTGGCTGGACAAATTCAACTCCAGGGCAGCTATAGCGACCCGGCACTCAGCGGCCAGCTCACCGGCAACGCCCTAGGCTGGAAAGACTGGCAGATTGCCCAGCTGCAAAGCCGTTTTACCCAACTGCGCCTGCCACAAACTACGCAACAGGGCGACATGACACTAAGCCTGAACGCAGGCCAGATCACCCAGAACAACACCGAACAGATCAACGCCCTCATGGTTACCGCCAACGGCAGCTGGGCCCAGCATCAGCTCAAGGCCAACGCCAGCCGCGATGACGTGTCCCTGGAAACCCGCCTGCGGGGCGGCCTAAACCCGGCGGGTAACGCATGGCAAGGCACCCTCTCTGATACCCGGCTGCAACACAGCCGTCTGGGCAATTGGCAGCAAGACACGGACAGCAGCGTGCGCCTCTCTGCCCAATCACAATCCCTTAGCCCCTTCTGTCTGGTGCAGGCCCCCAGCCAGCTATGCCTGCAGGGCAGCTATGGTGCCAACAAAAACGTAGTCGCCGAAGTCCAGTTGACGGACCTGCCCCTCGCCCTGGCCAATACCCTGCTCGACCCCACCCTGACCGTGCACGGCAGCGTGAATGCAGACCTGACACTCCAAGGCCCACTCGATAACCCCGAAGGCCAGTTCTCCGTGCAAACCCGAGACGCCAAGATCACCGTTAACACCGCAGATGCCCCACCGCCGGTGGAGATCGAAGAGCTCACCGTGCAAGGCAAGCTCGCCAATCAACGACTCAACAGCAACCTGACCCTAACCACCGCACTGGGCAATGCCCAGGCGCAACTGGAACACGGCCTGGACCTGGATTCGCCACTGCAAGGCGACGTGGCGTTTAACCTGGATAGCCTGGCCTTCGTGGAACTATTCACCGCTGACCTGCGCGAAGTGCAGGGTCGTATCCACGGTGATTTTTCTCTGGCCGGCACGGTCCGCCAACCCATCATGAATGGCGCCATCAAGCTGCAAGACGGGCAAGCGCTCATTCCTTTTCTCGGGGTCGATATCGCCGACCTGCAGGTGGCCATCCAGGGCAACCCCCAAGGCAAACTGGACATCACCGGCTCCGCCCAGATGGGCGCAGGCAAGCTGGCGCTGAACGGCAGCGTGGACCCCAGCCAAAACAACATTCCCCTGCAACTGACACTTGGCGGCGAGCGCCTGCTCGTCTCTGACCGGCCCGACGCCCGCATCCTGATAACACCGAATATCACCCTGGCAGGCGACCTTGAAGGGCTGAGCCTGAGCGGCTCCCTGGCCATCCCTGAAGCCGAAATCCGGCCAGTGGAAATTCCCGAAGGCGCCATCACCGTCAGTAACGATCAGGTACTGGTGCATCAGGAAGGAGACAGCAGCAGCCAACTGCCTGTGGCCATGGATGTCACCCTGACACTGGGCGACAAAGTCCACTTCAAGGGTTTCGGGCTCGACGCAATGCTCGGCGGGACTCTACAGGTAGAACAGAAAGCCCAACGGCCACCGCAACTGAATGGCGAACTGGTGATCCGCGAAGGGCGCTACCGAGCCTACGGGCAGAACTTGTCCATCAGCGATGGTCAGCTGATATTCCAGGGGCCGCCGGACAACCCCGGCCTGGATATTCGCGCCATCCGCAAGATCCCCAGCGAAGGCGTGGTGGTGGGGGTGCAGCTAAGCGGCACCCTGCAAGAACCCAATGCATCACTGTTTTCCGACCCCAGCATGGAACAAAGCCAGGCCATGTCTTACCTGCTCACCGGCCGCCCGCTGGAAAGCGGCTCAAAGAGCGAGGGCAACCAGATTGCCCAGGCACTGGCGCTATACGGGCTGGAAAAAGGCAGCGGTGTGACCGAAAAAATCGGTGACAAACTGGGCGTGGACGACATCAGTGTGGGCAGCGACTGGGAAAGCGACGACGCCGCCCTGATGCTCGGCAAGCAGCTTTCCGAACGACTCTATCTGACCTACGCGGTGGGCCTGTTCGACGCCATTTCCACCGTCATTCTGCGCTACACCCTGACCCGTAGCCTGCATCTGGAAGCCCGCTCCAGCAGCGAGTCCAACAGCATCGATTTGATCTGGGAAAAAGAGTTGAGGTAAAAGAAAGGGGCAAACATCAAGCTGCAACGCGGGCTGAGGGCGGTGCCACACGTCGACCGCTCTGCCCGCGAAACATCAGTTGAAAGTTCAAAGTGAAAAGTTGAAAAGGGAAACCCAAGGAACTTTTCCGGCTTCCCCATCCAAGCTTGTAGCTTGTAGCTTGTAGCTTGTAGCTTGTAGCTTGTAGCTTGTAGCTTGTAGCTTGTAGCTTGTAGCTTGTAGCTTGTAGCTTGTAGCTTGTAGCTCAACGCGGCAGCGCGTACGTCCCGGTGACATGGGCCACCATTTCATCGCTCCCTTCACTGAACAGCTGCACTTCCAGCACCGCCGCACGACGGCCCAAACGCAGAATCACCGCCTCGGCGATCAAGTCCGCCGGCGCCGGACGCGACAGAAAATTGATATTCAGATTCTGCGTCACCGCCATTTCAACCTGCCCCAGCTCCCCCAGAATCGCTGCATACATGGCCGCATCTGCCAGCCCCATCATGGTGGGTCCAGAGATGCTACCGCCAGGACGCAGCGTTGAAGGCCGGAACGGCGAGCGCAACCGCGCCCGCCGCTCTCCCACCACCTCAATCCGCAACCCCTCTTCAGAGGCCGCAGGAAGGCCTTGGTAAATCACGTCCTGCACCTGCTGGGCATTCAGCATATCCATCCCTCAATCAACACGGCAAACCCCAAGCATACGAGAGCCAACCGCATAAACACAGTACGAGAAGCGCCGCATGACTGGTTAGCAATGCCCTTTGCCCATAGAATGGAGCGCTCTCGAATCAACCGGCCGAAGACACCGTTTATGCGCACCTCCCAATACTTGCTTGCTACCGTTAAAGAAACCCCGACAGATGCTGTCGTGACCAGTCACCAGCTGATGCTGCGTGCCGGCATGGTGCGCAAACTGGCCTCCGGGCTGTACACCTGGTTGCCATCCGGGTTACGGGTGCTGCGCAAGGTGGAGCAGGTCATCCGTGAGGAAATGGACCGCGCCGGTGCTCAAGAGGTGCTGATGCCGGTGGTACAGCCCATGGAGCTGTGGGAAGAGTCCGGCCGGGCACCGGCCTATGGCCCGGAGCTGCTGCGCATCACCGATCGTCACAACAATCCCTTCTGCCTGGGCCCTACCCACGAAGAAGTGATCACCGATATGGTGCGTAACGAGCTGCACAGCTACAAACAGCTGCCGGCCAATTTCTACCAGATTCAGACCAAGTTCCGTGACGAAATTCGCCCGCGCTTCGGCATCATGCGCTCGCGGGAATTCATCATGAAGGACGCCTACTCCTTCCACAGCAACATGGATTCCCTGGCAGAGACTTACCAGATCATGCACCGGGCCTACTGCGCCATCTTCGACCGCCTGGGCCTGGATTACCGCCCAGTGGAAGCGGACACCGGCGCCATCGGTGGCGCCGCCAGCCACGAATTCCATGTGCTGGCCGAATCCGGTGAAGACGATATCGCCTTTTCCGATGGCTCCGACTACGCCGCCAACGTGGAACTGGCAGAAGCCCTGGCCCCCACTACAGAGCGCGCAGCCCCGGTTGCCGCCATGGAAAAAGTGGATACCCCCAATGCCAAGACCATTGAAGAATTGGTGGCCCAGTTCGATCTACCCATCGAAAAAACCATTAAGACACTGGTCGTCAAAGGCGCCGAAGAGGGCCAGCTGGTGGCCCTGCTGGTACGCGGCGACCACGAGCTGAACGACATCAAGGCCGAGAAGCTGGATGCCGTAGCCACGCCAATGGAATTCGCCAGCGAAGAGGCTATTCGTAGCGCCGTGGGCGCAGGCCCCGGTTCACTGGGTCCGGTGGGCCTGCCGATCACCGTGATTGCGGATCGCAGCGTGGCTGTGATGAGCGACTTCGGTGCCGGCGCCAATGAAGATGGCAAACACCACTTCAACATCAACTGGGAACGGGACGTGGCCTTGCCGCAAATCGCTGACCTGCGCAACGTGGTAAACGGTGACCCCAGCCCGGACGGTAAAGGCACCCTGAGCATCAAGCGCGGCATCGAAGTGGGGCATATCTTCCAGCTCGGCACCAAATATTCCGAAGCACTGGGCGCCACCGTTCTTGATGAAAACGGCAAGTCCGTGGTGATGCCCATGGGCTGCTACGGCATCGGCGTAACCCGCGTGGTCGCTGCCGCCATTGAACAGAACAACGACGACCGGGGCATCATCTGGCCGGAAGCCATTGCCCCGTTCCAGGTGGCCCTGATCCCGGTGAACATCAAGAAAAGCCCCCGGGAGCGTGAGCTGGCAGAAACGCTCTACGCGGAGCTCACCGCTGCCGGCATTGAGGTGATCTTCGATGACCGCGAGAAAGAACGCCTGGGCGTCAAACTGGCTGACAGCGAACTGATCGGCATCCCCCATCGCATCGTCATCGCCGAACGCGGCATGGACAATGGTGTACTCGAATATAAAGGGCGCGGGGATGCGGAGAATAGTGAGGTGGCTATGGATGAGGTTGTGGCGTTCCTGAAAGCGAAGCTTTCCTAAACCCACCGTAGGAGCGCCGCTTGAGGCGCGAACCTCGCGAATCGAGGAAATCGTCCGTAGGGCGATCAGTCATTGCAGCACTCGACAGGTCTTGCCAATCGGAAAGGCCTGTTCGCGCCTCAAGCGGCGTTCCTACAGGGGCGTCGTAGAGAGGCTAAAGTTTGACTGAGCGCTTTACCGCCATGACCTGGCTCATGGTGTTATCCCCATGGGCGGTCAGCTGCCAGAGCGGCAGGCCACGGTTATCTTTCTGTGCCGACCGAGCAACCAAGCCCAATGCCCGCAGATGGATTTTTACCTGGTTGAAGGCATGGGCTGCCAATACCACGTTGCGCACGGCGTGGGCACGGGGAAAATCTTTCTGCACATCACCCAGCGCCTTGCGGCCGATAAAATCTTCCAGCGCTTTCTGCAAAACCGGTTCCGCTGCCGGGTTCAGCATCAATGGAGCCACACAGGAAAAGGCCTGATCCCAGCTAATTTTCGTGGTCACCATGGCCAGCTTGCAGTCACCGCCTTCATACACATTGCAGGAATAATCCAGCGCCACCTGGTCGCCGGCACGGGCCAGGGTCTTCAAGGGAGGACGCGCCTGGCTGAGGGCTTCTTCGCGCTCTTTTTCCAATAGCTCAATGCGCGCCTTGAGCGCCTCAACCTGGGCACCACCGCCCTCGCCCGCCTGATCGGCTCGCACCCAGCCCACGGCATGGTGCTCGCGCATCAGGAGGGGGATAACCTTGCCAGCAAGCTCGTTCAGGCCCGCTTCGGTGCTCCAGCGGTAACAGGTCACTTTCTCTTCCAGCAGGCGCACAAAATCATCCCTTCGCACCTGCCCGTCACGCGTCGGCTCCCGCTGGGCTTCCGGCAATGCCGAGGGATTTTCATGGATAAAGGCAATAATCGGTTTACGCTTGGTGGCAGCGAAAATGTACTCGCGATGGATCTCACTGAGCCCCATGGGTGACAAGGTACCGTAGCGACCGCCCACAATCAGGATGAAATAATCACTGGTTTCGATCAGTTTCTGGATGACGGGCAACAGGGTATTACCGTCCGCCGCCGCACTGTCCAGGCCGGTAGGAATCAGCCCGTGCTCCAACATGGGCAGCATCAGTGCCTGGCGCGCTCCCTGCATATCGGGAAACGTGGCGCTGATAAAGACTTGATAGCGTTTGTTGGCTGTCGCGCTCACCCTGATCAAAACCTCTTTCTTTGTTATCCCGGCCCGCTGGGCCGTGCCTGTGGAGGGCTATTAAAGCGCCTGACTGCCCCGATCACAAGCCAGCCAGCTGACCCGAAAGCCTAGCCTGGGCGTGACATGGGACATTTAACCGGTTCGTGCTAGCCTGAGCCCAGCCCATAACGCGGCCGGGGCCGCTATAATGGTTGGTCGCGCGGGCAGGCAGACGGGAGCCCCGGGCACTCCACTCTCAAAGCTTACAGGAAAGGGACGCCATGCAAACCATTGCCTTTTACAACCTGAAAGGGGGCGTGGGTAAAACCACCACGGCAGTCAACGTAGCCTGGCATGCCGCACGCTGGAAACACCGCACCCTGCTCTGGGACCTGGACCCGCAAGGCGCTACCAGCTATTACCTGGGCGTGGACGATGGCGACGGCTACAAGGCCGCCAACCTGATCAAGGGCAAGCAGCCCATTGGCCGGCTGAAACGGGAAACCCGCTGGGCCAACCTGGATGCGATCCCCGCTGACCTGTCCATGCGCAATGCGGATATCAAACTGATTGAAAATGGCGGCGCCAAAAATCGCCTGAAGCAGTTGATTGCCCCGCTAGGGGAAAGCTACGAACTGGTGATTCTGGACTGCCCGCCCACGTTAAGCCCGCTGGCAGAAAGCATCTTTGCGGCGGTGGATTATCTGTTTGTCCCAGTGATTCCCACCCACTTGTCCGTCCGTGCCTTCCAACAAGTTGTGGACTGGCTGGACAGCAAGAACTACAAGAACCTGACCGTAGTGCCGTTCTTCAACATGGTGGATCGCCACCGTGATTTGCATGTGGAAATGCTGGTCAAACGCCCCAAGGTAATGAAAGGCGGGCTCAAAGGCTGGATCCCCTACTCCACCCATGTGGAACAGATGGGCGATCATCGGGCCCCCGTCGGCGAATTCGCCCCCTACACCCCCTCCGCCCAAGCGTTCCGCGCCATGTGGTTCGAGGTCGCAGGGAAACTGAAGCTCTAACTTCTCGACAGCCACCCGTAGGAGCACCTCTCGAGGTGCTCCTACGGGTGGCCACTAGCCAAGCCGTTTCTGACTACTCTCAGCGCAAAGAGAAGACTTCCCTGTCTCCATTTTATCCGTCGGTGAGCGCCGTCGAATTTGCCCTGAAGCGCAGCAGCTTGGCCTGCCAGATCGCCCCCTCGTCTCGCGCTTCAACTTTTAACTTTTAACTTTTAACTCTGCCAAGAATTAGCTCGCTGCAAGATAGTGTCCAAATCCAGCCCTTTAGGCAGAGTGCCGTAGTTGCGATCACCGTGTTCGCCCAGGCGTGACGCAATGAAGGCTTCCGCCACGGCGGTGTTGCCCGCAGCAACCAGCTGGCTGGCCTGCATGGTCAGTGAAACACGATCGACAATATCGCGGGCGCGATATTCCGCCTCGTCCATATCGCTGAACTCGCGCTTGAGCCCCTCCACCGCCTTGTCCAGGCGCGCATCGCTGCCTTGGGTCTTGCCCAGTTCCGCGAACCAGGTGTCCAGCACCGCCGGGGTCTTGCCCAAAGCGCGCAGCATATCCAGCGCCTGCACATTGCCGGAACCTTCCCAGATAGCATTGATGGGCGCTTCGCGATACAGGCGCGCCATGATGAAATCTTCCGTCACACCGTTGCCGCCGAGACACTCCATGGCCTCATAGGCATGGAACGGGGTGCGCTTGCAGATCCAGTATTTGCCGGCGGGCAGGCCCAAGCGCAACAGCAGGCTTTCGTGGCTGTTGGAAGGGTCCAGAGTGGACTGATCCAGCGCCTCCCCCATGCGCATGGCGATGGCCAGCGAGCCTTCCACTTCCAACTGCAGGTCCGCCAGCACGTTACGCATCAAGGGTTGATCCAGCAGGGTCTTGCCGAAGGCGGCACGGCCAGCGGCGTGATTCACCGCCTGAGCCACCGCTTGGCGCTGCCCGGATGCCGACCCGATCATGCAATCGAAACGGGTCATCGCCACCATTTCAATAATCGCCGGCACCCCGCGGCCCTCTTCGCCGACCAACCAACCCAAGGCACCGCGCAATTCGATTTCCGAGGAGGCGTTGGACACGTTACCCATCTTGTTTTTCAGGCGCTGTACCTGGATCGGATTCTTACTGCCATCCGGGCGCCAACGCGGCACCAGAAAACAGCTCAACCCGCTTTGTGTCTGTGCCAACACCAGAAAGCCATCGCACATGGGCGCGGAGGTAAACCATTTATGCCCCACCAGCTCATAGGCTTCGCCGGGGCCTTCATTACCCATAGCCGTAGCAACGGTGGTATTGGCGCGGACATCGGAACCGCCCTGTTTTTCGGTCATGCCCATGCCGATGGTCAGCGCCTGCTTCTCGGTATGGGGCACATTGCGCGGGTCGTAGGCGTTATTGAGAATCTTGGGCAACCACTCCTTGGCCAGTGACGGCGTCAGGCTGATGGAGGGCACCGACGCAAAGGTCATGGTCAGCGGGCAACCGTGGCCTGCATCGACCTGGGCCTGCAAATAGCTCTGCGCCGCCCGGGCCACATGGGCGCCCTGTTTGGGGTTTGCCCAGGGAGAAGAATGCATGCCGGATTCCAGGCCCAGGGCCATCAGCCGGTGGTAAGACTCGTGGTATTTCACCAGGTCCACCCGATAGCCCTGACGATCATGGGAAAAAAACTGGGGCTTGTGTTCGTTGGCCAGAAAGCCCCATCCGATCACCTCGGCACTGCCGGTGCGGGCACCGTGGGCGGACAGATCAGCCTCCGCCCAACCCGCGCCGTGACGACGCACCGCCTCACGCAGGGCGGTATCGTTGTCATAAGCGTTGTAGTCTTGCAGCGCCCCGGCCTGGTTGAAGACCTCATGGGTCTGGGCCAGCGGGTCCGCTTTCAGGGTGTCGTGCTTGGCATTCATGTGAGCTCTCCCGGTTTATTAACGCAGCATGCTTCATGCAACAAGCACCACGCAGGCGGTACGTGCTGCCGTTGCCGCTTTTTACGCAGTCTGTTGCTGCTGAATGGCCTCCGCCTGCGCCCGTGGAGCACCCACCGCGCGCAGACAAAATTGGGTCAGGGATTGCGCCAAGCTGGCTTTGGGCAGTGGTTCCGACAACGGCCCCACCAATGCTTCGGCAATGGCTCCCACCAGTGCGGCAGCGCTGACCGCCGTATCCTGCATGGGCAAGGCGCCCTGGCTGACGCCATCGCTCAACAGCTGCTGATACAACTCGGCATAACGCTGGCGATAGATAAGACGTTCCGCGTCCACCGCCGGGTCCACCGGCTCGGCGATCAGCGACCAGGCCAGCGTGGGCGCCGCTTGGGCCCGGCGTACAAACACCTGCAACACGTATCCCAGCCGCTGAGCAAAATCGCCGTCCTGATCCATCGCCTCAGCAACCGCCGCCACTTCCCGTTCCGTGGCCAGGCGAAACACCTCCGCCGCCAGCACCGCCTTATTCTCGAAATAGCGATACAAGGTGCCGACGCCCACGCCAGCCTGGCGGGCCAGCGTCTGCATGGTCAGCCCGGCAAAACCACTGTCACGCACCAGCTGCTCTGCATTACGCAGTAAGTGGGCACGCTGGGCCGCCTTGCGGGCTTTCACATTGTCGGTTTCCCGGTACGCCATGAGCGGAATCCATATTCATCTCTTGAAAGAAGTGAACCATGATTCCGACTTTCAGGCAAGCGCCGCCGGTCGTGCGATTAACTCGAGCAGTAAAACACCCACTCTTTTTCTACGAAGCGGCTGTAGGAGCGGCGCTTGAGCCGCGAAGCCGAGCCCTGGCGAGGAAATACCCTATCAGTGCTCACTAGAACGCAAAGTAAAGCGGCTGTGATGTGATACCGGATCGTCTTTTGAGTGATCCCACGCTGACGCGCGGTTCGCGGCTCAAGCGCCGCTCCTACAACAGGCCTGCCAACACTCCCAGAGCCGCCATGCCCAGCACCATTCCCCACAAGGGCACCGTCTTGCTGCGCAGCACCACGAATCCCGCCACCACGATCATCAGGTCCCACCCATCATGCACCGCAGAGATGAACACCGGTTGATACAGCGCCGCCAGCAGCAGCCCCACTACCGCCGCATTGATCCCCGCCACCGCGCCAGCCAGGGCCGGACGGGAAGACAACCATTGCCACCCATCCATCATTCCCAGCACCAGCAAAAAACCGGGCAAAAAAATCGCCAATGTGGCCAGCAAGGCGCCCCACCAGGGGCTGGCCGGCAACAAAACAGCGCCCAGATAGGCCGCCAGCGAGAACATCGGCCCGGGCACCGCCTGGGCCGCCGCATAGCCGGTAAGAAACGAATCTGGAGTCATCTGTGGCCCCACCAGCTCCTGTAACAATGGCAGCACCACATGGCCCCCGCCGAACACCAACGCACCGGCGGTGAAAAAATCATTCCAGAGGCTCAGCAACCGACCGGCGGGTAACAGCGTCAATAACGCCAGCAGCGCAAAAATCACCAACGGCAGCCAACGCCAGGCCGGCCTACCCTGCACCGGCTTGGCATGCGCAGGCCGCAACCAGCACCAACCCAACGCTGCTGCCAACAACAAGGCCGCCACTTGCCCCCAGAGCGTAGGCCAGAGCACCAGTAACAAAGCCACCCCCAGTGCCAGCCCCCGTGTCAGCGGGGCCGTACAAAAGCGCTCGCCCATATTCCACACCGCATCGGCCACCACCACCACCGCCAGCCACTTCAGACCCGTGACCACACCACCCTGCAGCCAAGCCGGCAACCCTGCTGCATAGATCGCCAGCAGCGCCATCAACAAAACAGACGGCAAGGTAAAACCGATAAAGGCCATAAAAGCGCCCACCACACCGCCGCGCAGCCGGCCAATGGCGAACCCCAACTGGCTGGACGCCGGGCCCGGCAGAAACTGGGTGAGTGCCAGCAAGCGGGCAAAGTCGGCATCGCTCAACCACTGCAGCTGCACCACAAAACGCTGATGGAAATACCCCACATGGGCCGCCGGACCACCAAAACTAATCAAACCCAGCAGCAAAAACTGACGAAAAATTTCGGTCATCACCTACACACTTTCCCGTCCACAGTACCGAGAAGCTACCACACTGCGATGTTGCCCGGATGTCATCGCTCCGGCCCCACGGGTATACTCCCGGCCATGCAATCCAATGCCCACTCCGTTCTCGAACATGTCTTCGGCTACCACCAGTTTCGCGGTGAACAGCAGACCATTATCGATACCCTGATACAGGGCGACGACGCCCTGGTGCTAATGCCCACCGGCGGGGGTAAATCCCTGTGCTACCAGATTCCGGCGCTGGTCCGTGCGGGCACCGGTGTGGTGATCAGCCCGCTGATTGCCCTGATGCAGGATCAAGTGGATGCACTGAAAGCGCTGGGCGTGAAGGCCGGCTTTCTCAACTCCACATTGTCACTGGATCAGGTGCGCGAGCTGGAAAGTGCCTTGCTAGAGGGCGAGCTGGACATGCTCTACATCGCACCGGAACGGCTGATACAGCCGCGCACCCTGGCGCTACTGAAGCAGGCCGAAATTGCCCTGTTCGCCATTGATGAAGCCCACTGTGTCTCCCAATGGGGCCATGACTTCCGCAATGACTACCTACAACTGTCCCTGCTGCACCGGGAATTTCCCGACGTGCCACGCATTGCGCTGACCGCCACTGCGGACCAGCGCACCCGCACAGAAATTGCCGAACGGCTGGACCTGACCCAGGCCCGGCATTTTGTTTCCAGCTTCGACCGCCCCAACATTCAGTACCGCATTGAGCGCAAGGACGGCGCCCGCAATCAGCTACTGCGCCTGTTGCGTGCCGAACACCCCGGTGACGCGGGAATCGTTTATTGCCTGTCTCGCAACAAGGTGGATCGTGTCGCCGATTGGCTATGCCAGCAAGGCATTAATGCCCTGCCCTATCACGCCGGGCTGTCCGCCCAGGTGCGACAAAAACACCAACAACGGTTCCTGCGCGAAGACGGTATTGTCATGGTGGCCACCATTGCCTTCGGCATGGGCATCGACAAACCGGATGTACGCTTTGTCGCGCATCTGGATTTACCTAAAAGCATCGAATCCTACTACCAGGAAACTGGCCGTGCCGGCCGTGACGGCAACCCGGCCACCGCCTGGATGGCCTATGGCCTGGAAGACGCCATTAAACTGAAACAGATGCTCGCCCAGGGCAGCGGCAACGAGCATCACAAACGCAATGAAAACCAGCGCCTGGAAAGCATGCTGGGGCTGTGCGAAATCACCCACTGCCGCCGCCAGGCATTACTACACTACTTTGCCGAAACCCTGGAAAAACCCTGCGGTAACTGCGACACATGCCTGCACCCGCCGGAAACGTTCGACGCCACCGAAGCCGCACAAAAAGCCCTGAGTTGCGTCTATCGCACCGGGCAACGCTTCGGCGTCAGCCACCTGATCGACGTGCTCACCGGCAACCGTTCCGACAAAGTCGCCAGCGCCGGCCACGATCATGTATCCACTTGGAACATTGGCAACGAATTCAACGCCAACCAGTGGAAAAGTATTTATCGACAGCTGGTGGCCCGCGGCCTGCTCACCGTAGACATGAACGGTTACGGCGCCCTGCAACTCACCGACATCTGCCGCCCCTACCTGCGCGGGGAACAGCCCCTGCACTTGCGCAAGGAAATCGCCAAAGCGAAAAAAGCCGGCACCCGCAAAAGCCAGTCCAACGTGGCGGAAGCCGACCGCACCCTGTGGGAAGCGCTACGCGCCTGTCGCAAACGGTTATCTGAAGAAGAAGGGGTGCCGCCCTACGTGGTATTCCACGACGCCACCCTGATGGACATGCTCGCCATCCGCCCGCGCAACCGCATGGAGTTTTCCGCCGTGAGCGGTGTAGGCGATCGCAAACTGGAGCGCTACGGCGACGAATTCCTGGCGGTTCTCAATGGGGATAGCAACGATGACCGCAACGCCGTGGCCGAGGACGCCGGCCCGGACAGCAACGAGATTCTCACCCTAGCCTTGGCCAACATGGATCCACCCGCCATCGCCCAGCAGCAAAACGTGAACGAACAAACCATCTATCGAGCACTGAGCCAACTGGTGGTCAACGGCAAATTGTCATTGGAACAGGCGCTGGGCCTCAGCGACGTGGAAATCGGCATCATTCAGGACGCCCTCCTTAGCCAAGCCAATCTGGCGGAAGACACCTTCAGCTACCGCCAGATCAAGGAGCAGCTCGCCGACGACTGGCCCACCGGCGTCCTTCACTGCGTCCGCCAAGCCATTCTGGCTCAGTGCTGATCCGTACTTCCCGTAGGAGCGTCGCTGGCGGCGCGATTCCATCGCGGATCAAACGCTCTCTGTGGTGACATACTGCCTTTCAGGTTATCTATCGTGTCGCTAGCGACGTTCCTACGGAAAAGGAGTGCAGACGTTTCAACTTTCCTCTTCGCCGTCCCGCTTGAATGATCGAGAAAACTGCAGGATCAGAAAATTGATCAACGACAATACCAGGGCAATTTCATAGCGGCTGTAGGCCACCGAAATCCCGATCGCCCCGGTATTCCACAGACTTGCCGCCGTGGCGGTACCGCTCACATTGGCACCATCCTTGAGAATCGCCCCACCGCCGATAAACCCCATACCGGTAATGATCCCGTACATAACCCGCGCTTCCGCATCGGAACCGGTATACACCTCCATGCCGACCAACATGTAACCGCAAGCTGCGATAGAGACGAGCGGAAAGGTACGCAACCCCGCCCCCCGCGCCTTCAACTCCCGATTCCAGGCCACCGGCAGTGCCAGCACAAAGGCAATGCCCAGCTGAATCAGGTGAGTCCCCACCTGCGCCCAATCCAGTTCCTGCATATCGCTCTCCTTGCTTGATAGTACGAAGCCTTGCACACGACACCTGACGGTAACTCGAGCCGGCTACCATTGAGACGCATATGTAAGCAAAAGCTTACACCGATACAACAGAAGCCCGCCGGCGGATCACGCTACGGTTGAGTACACAGAATAAACAGTGGGGAAGGGAAAATGGAACAAGAAGAATCTCTGGACCTGAACTGGCTCCCCGAGCAGCTTGATGGCATCTTCGAAGACTGTCATGCCGCCGCCGCCGGCCAATGGGAATTCGTACAAAGCCACGATTTCAGCCACCAGGCGGCCTAAACCGGCCGTCGGCTTTACCAAGCATTACTCGTGTTCACGCCCCGGATCAGTTAGGCTTGCCGCCCTTTTCCAGCTGATCCTCCCAACTTCATGCACTTTTCAGATCTCGGGCTGTGTGATGCCCTGCAAGCGGCCGTGGCTGAGCGTGGCTACGACACCCCTTCTCCTGTTCAGGCCCAAGCCATCCCCGCCGTATTATCCGGCCGTGATGTAATGGCCGCCGCCCAGACCGGCACCGGCAAAACCGCCGGCTTTACCCTGCCGCTTCTGGAACGACTGCGCACCGGCACGCCCGCGCGCAGCAATCAGGTCCGCGCCCTGGTACTCACGCCAACCCGCGAGCTGGCCGCCCAAGTGGCGGAAAGCGTCGCCACCTACGGCAAAAACTTGCCACTAACGTCCAGCGTGGTATTCGGTGGTGTGAAGATCAACCCGCAAATGCAGCGCCTGCGTGGCGGTTGCGATGTGCTGGTGGCCACCCCGGGCCGGCTGCTGGACCTGTATCAGCAAAATGCCGTGAAGTTCGATCACCTGGAAGTACTGATCCTGGATGAAGCCGACCGCATGCTGGACATGGGCTTTATCCACGACATTCGCAAGATCCTCTCGAAACTGCCCCCCAAAAGGCAGAACCTGATGTTCTCTGCGACCTTTTCCCCGGAAATTCGTGCACTGGCCAAAGGGCTGGTTAATGATCCGGTGGAAGTGGATATCAGCCCACGCAACACCACCACCGAACTGGTCACTCAATGGATCGCTCCGGTGGACAAGAAACGCAAACCCGCTCTGCTGACCCATCTGATTCAGGAGCACGGCTGGTTCCAAGTATTGGTTTTCAGTCGCACCAAGCACGGCGCCAACAAGCTGGCCAAGCAACTGGAAGCCAACGGCATCGAAGCCGCTGCCATTCACGGCAACAAGAGCCAGAATGCCCGCACCCGTGCCCTCGCCGACTTCAAGAACGGCAAAGTCCGCGCCCTGGTCGCCACCGATATCGCCGCTCGCGGGCTGGATATCGAACAGCTGCCCCAGGTCGTCAACGTGGACCTGCCCAATGTGCCCGAGGACTACGTGCACCGCATCGGCCGTACTGGCCGCGCCGGCGCCACCGGCCAGGCCATCTCCCTGGTCAGTGCCGACGAATTCCAGCAGCTCAAGGACATTGAGCGCCTGACCCAGCAACAGCTAGAGCGCAAAATCGTGGCGGGCTTTGAGCCCGGCGAACCGCTTCCTGCTGGCCGCGCGCCCCTGCCTCCGAAAAGCTCGCGCCCCAAGAAACCGAAAAAGCCCTCCTCCGGTGGTCACCGGGGCGGGCAGTCGTCCGGTAACGGCCAACGTGCCCAGCAAGGCAACAAGGCCAACGGCAATGGCGGCAACAATGGCGGCAATGCAGGCGCAGGAAAACCTGCCGGAAACGGTCAACGCCGGCGCCGCCCGCAGCGTAATAACCGGCCGGCAAATGGCAATAAAGCCTGAATAGCGAAATGCTACGCAAAACGCCCGACGTCTGACGCCGGACAAAAAAACGGGGCCATTTGGCCCCGTTTTTTATGCTGCACCCAACCTTAACGCTGGCGCAGCAGGTCCTGATAGTGGGCCATATAGCCTTGCAACTCGGCGTCACTTAGGTCTTTCAGCACCTTATTGTTCACCGCATGCACCGCCTTGCGGCTGCCATCCACACCCACATTCAAGGCTTTCTGGGTCACAAAACCCACCTTCACTTCCTTGGTGTTAGCGACAAAGACTTCATCGATAATCTTGTCTGCCACATCCCCCATGGCCCGGGTCACCAGCGCCACATCCTCGGTGCCTTTGCCGGCAGCACAGAGCTCAGTGGCTTTACGGAAGGTCTCGGCAAAGGCGTCATCCACCGGAAACGCAATATGGGCCTGGTTGCCGTTATCGTCACCGGCCTGCCAGTACATGGCTTTCGCATTCGCCAACACCGGCGCGAACTCCTTGCTGGTGACTTTCTTGAAGATCTGCCGGGTCAGCATGCTGGATGCCTTGCCCGCAGTAGACACGGCAAAATCGATGACTTTCTTCTGGCCACCGGACAGCTCAGTCATGTTCGCTGGCTCCACCAAAAACAGGCTGAGAACCCGGTCAGTCAGATGGTCCACCATCTGAATAAACTTCTCTGCACTGTCCTTGCGCTCGTTTTCAGCAGCGTGAATAAAATCTTCCATGCTATTTACCAGCGCCGGGTTTGCGGGAATTGCCACCACATTTTGCATTGTTATGTCCTTGCCTAATCTGTGTGCCCAGGCCACCAGACAGGCGACCGATCAAGCTGGCCATAATAACGGGGTCATGGGCGCAGGGGAAACGCCGATCAGGCCGGAATAACAAAGGTGATACGTCTTCAGGGCGAACTCACACTTTGTGTAACCGAACGGGTTTGCGGCGAATGACGGATATCCACCTGCCCTGCCAGGGCAAACCCAAGGCCTTGATGCTTTTACACAAGGGCTTTAACCCACCACGGCCGCCAGCCCCAACACGACCATCAAAGGTGGTATAGCAGCACGCCGGATCTCTTCGCCGCATGACTGCCGTTTAGCGCTCTTCGGAAAAATGAACGGCCTTTACACCAATTGGTAACTGATACTGCCCAGTACCGCCAGAACCACGGTCCACTTCGCCGTTACATAGAACGGCTTGTTCTTCCTCTTTACTGATTTGAGGAAACCTTTGTAGGCAATCACGCCTTTACCCAGTTTGTTCCCAATACCGGTGTGGCTGCTGTCCACATTGTCGATCACGAACAGGCGATTGAAAAACCAGCCGAAGAACCAGTAGCTTTTCTGCACCCACTTGAGCTTCATGGGACGATCCACGTCAGTCATTAAAATGATGCGCGGAGTGTCGGTGCGATTCCATGCAGAGTGAATATAGGTTTCATCGAAGATGATGCTATCGCCATCACGCCAGATGTAATCCTCTTCGTTCACCGTCAAACCGCAGTTTTCATCATTGGGGGTGCTCAGCCCGATGGAGTAGCGCAACGTGTAGGCAAACGGATCATGGTGACGGTTCAGTTTCTTGCCTGGCATCAGCACCGCGAACAAGGCGATATTCAGGGTCGGAATCTGCTCCAGCAGAGCCATAGTTTTCGGCGCAAGGTCGTAGGCCGAGGGCAGCTTGTTGTCGTACACCTTCAGATAAAAACTGGTCCAGCGATTATCCTTGTAGAAACTACTGGCTGGCAGATCCTCTTTCGCCGTAATCAGGCCACCGTGGTACAAGGCCACCGCCTCATCGCGAATAGTTTCCCAGTTGTCCTCGATCAGCTGTAATTCCGGTAGATGCGACAAACTCAGGCGCGGCGTGGTCGGCACCTTGGACAGTAAGTAAGCCGGGATATTGAACGGCACCATAAAGGTGGAAAAATCCGACAACTGGCGCTTCAGGCCAAGCGGTTCCCGGTTACGCATCCGAATAAAGACAATGCAGCCTGCATAAATCAGCAGACAGGCCAGAATCACGGTCATTTTTTTTACCCTTGGTTCATTGATTCCTGGTTCAAGGCAGCCCGCGCTACCCAAAAATCGACGGACGGGATTTTAAAGCAAAATCCCCCGTAAAACCGGGATAATACCTGCTAATGCCCGCCATTACTCTGCCCGGCAGGGCCGCTGGTCTGTTGTCTCCCTCCCTGTCAGGGCCACCACCATTGGCCGATACCCCGGTTAGCGGTACATTCTAGCCTTGCCTTTGCACAACAGCCGCCACCCTTGAGGAATCCACCCTGTGACGCACCGCATTTTTCCCCTGATCGCCTGCCTGCTTCTCCTGGCACCGTGGAGCCACGCCGACGATAGCTCCCTGACCATCAAAGATGTGATCGATACCGGAGAAAAAGCCGAGGCGGTGATTGCTGATTCCCTGCAGGATGACAGCATTCGTCCCGGCGATACGCCGCTATCGTCCATGCTCGCAATCATGGACGCAGCCCAGGATGGAAACTGGACCACTGCGGGAGAGTACCTGGACATGCGCTACCTGCCCGCAGACATGGCCGACAGCGACGCCGCCACCTTGATCGAACAGCTGAACATCGTCTGGGGGCAGCAACGGATACTGGACCTGACTAGGCTTTCCACCCGACCAGAAGGGCATAGTGATGACGGCCTGCCCAGTTACCGGGACAAAATCGCCACCCTGACCTTGCCTGACGACACGCTGACACTCTACCTACAACGGGTGCCCGGCGATGACGGGCGCCGTATCTGGAAAATTTCCAACGCCACGGTGCAGCAAATCCCCCGGCTCTGGGAGCTATTCGGTTACAACCCGACGATTACTCGCCTGGCGGATTATCTGCCGGATTTCACCCTTCTCTACATGCAGAATTGGCAAGTAGCCGGGCTGCTACTGATCATCATCGGGGCCTGGCTGGCCTCTTCCCTGCTGCGCCGGCTGACATTACGGCTGCTGGATTTTTCGGACCGCTACCGCGATACCCTGCACCAGTTCTTTTCCATGCCGTTTCGCTGGTACCTGTTCTTCAAAATGATGCAGCTGGGCGTCGCCGAACTGGGGCTATCCATCCGAGCCCAGGTGTACATGAACCAGTCTGCCCTGGGCTATCTGGCCACTCTGTTCCTGGCGTTGGGCTTTATCGAACTGCTCTCTGCCCTGTTCCTGAGCAGTGCCCAGAACCAGAAATACTGGTCCGGCATCATTCGCCCGATGCGCACCATCCTGAAAATGATCGCCGCGGTAGTGATCTTTCTACTTTGGCTCAGTGATTCCGGCTACGACATCACCACGGTACTGGCAGGGCTCGGCATCGGCTCCATCGCCGTGGCGCTCGCCGCACAAAAGACCCTGGAGAACGTGATTGGCGCCTTCACCCTGTACATTGCCAAACCGGTGCAACCCGGCGACTTCTGTCGGGTGGGCAGCACCGCCGGCGTCATCGAGGAAATCGGCCTGCGCTCTACCCGCATTCGCCAAACGGATCGCACCGTGGTGTACGTTCCCAACGCGGTACTCGCCAGTGCCAGCATTGAGAACATCAGCGAGTCCGATTTCCGCCGCTACCACCGCGACCTGCATATCCGCCTGGGCGCCAACACCGACCAGCTACGCCAGTTACTGGTCGACCTGCGGCGCTTGATTTACAGCCACCCACGGCTCACCGAACGTGCAGCCCGGGTGCGCTTCGAAGAAATCCTCCGTGACGGCTACCGCATTTCCCTGAACTGTTATGTGGACAGCAGTGCCTACGGCGAATTTCTGGCCGTGGCCGAAGACCTGAACCTTCGTATCCTGCAGATCCTGGAGGATAACGGCGTACACCTGGCAGTACCGGTTCAGCAATGGGTCAATAACAGCGAGGGCGGCGCCACTACAGTCCAGCGCGCCCAAGACGACTCACTGCCCTTCCCTGATTTCAGTGACGATGACAAGGCCGCCATGAAAGGCAGCCTGGAGTATCCGTATAAGGGATGACTCGAACTGTATATACATTGACTATCTATAAGATAGCCTATAGCCTCATTGAAAGTCGTGACTGAACCGGCGACGATGCGGTCTGATTTTTCATGGTGATAAGTGATAACCAATGGCAAAAACCAAAGCCAAAAAGAAAAACAGCCAGCTTATCGTCCGAATCAACGACGAGGAGCGTGTGCGCTTTATCGAGCTCTGCGAAGAGCTGGATACCAGTGCAGCAAGAGAAGTGCGCCGGTTTATTCGCGACTTTATCAAGAATCAGGAAACGCCTTCCGGCGACTGACTGAAACCGATACAAGCTGAATTCGATATAAACAACGGAGCAATACCATGTCGCAGAAAAAAAAGCTGAAGAAAGCCATCAAGAACAGCAAAGCCAAAATCAGCAAGCAGGAAAATGTTGTGAAAAAACTGAAGAAGAAGCTCAAGAAGCTTTAATCTTCATGTGGAGGGCCGGCAAAGCTGGCCCCTTCCCACCCGCCTGTTGCCTATAACTTTCTCCCGCACCACGCACCCGCCCCGGCTCCCCTTTGTACTGGCTTGGCTCTCAACCATAAACAACCAGACAAATGCAGTGTTAGTATCGAACCTCGTGGCTTCCATGGGTACTTGGGGATGATGCAACGACTCGTTTTACTATTCGGCCTTTTCACTGCTGCTTGCAGTTTCCAGCCAGGCGTCGTCGACCACGACGCTCTACGGGAAAATGCCAACCAGCATAAGGAACAAGCGCTAACGGTTCACGCCAATGTCATTAGTGACAGCGATGCCCGCGATATTTTCGGCGTGGCGCTGGGTATCCATGGCATCCAGGCCGTCTGGTTGGAGGTGGACAACAACACCGGACACCCGCTGTACTACCTCCCTGTCACAACCGATCACCAGTATTTCTCGCCTCTGGAGGTCGCCTGGAAAGTGAAGGGCAAGTTTGGCAAGGAAGGCGAGCAGGCCGTGGACAGGATGTTCGTTTCCCGCGCCATGCCGGTGAGCCTGCCCCCCGGCGAGCGCACCAGCGGTTTTGTGTTTACTAACCGCGATCTGGGCATGAAGGTGGTCAATGTGGACCTTCTTGGCGGCGGAAAAAGCTGGCAATCGTCCTTTATCATCGACGTGCCCGGCATCAAGCTGGACGTGGAGAAAGTGGATCTTTCCACTCTCTACAAGCCCCATGAATATATCCAGGTGGACCGCGATGGTCTGCGCGACTGGCTTACCGAACAGCCCTGCTGCACCAGCAACGACGACAACACCGGCAGTGGAGATCCCATCAATTTTGTATTGGTCGGCGACAGCCAGCTCCTCCTTAGCGCCATGGTGCAACGGGGCTGGGATCTGACCGAACGGATTCATGGCGGGTCCATCTGGAAAACAACCAAATCCTTCCTGATGGGCTCCAGCTACCGCTACTCTCCCGTGAGCTCACTGTATGTCCTTGATCGCCCACAGGACCTCGCCCTGCAAAAAGCCCGAGGCAACATTCACCAACGCAATCACCTGCGCCTGTGGCGGGCACCACTGTTGTGCGAAGGCGAGCCCGTCTGGCTGGGCCAGATCAGCCGTGATATTGGCGTGCGCTTTACCTTCAAATCCCCCACGCTGACCACGCACAAGATCGACCCGGACGTGGATGAGGCCCGTGACTATTTATTGCAGGACATGATCTTCTCGCAACGGCTGGCGGAATTCGGCTATGTGCAGGCCATGCCGCCCAGAAGCATCGACCAACCCGGACACAACCTGACCGGCGACCCGTTTATTACCGACGGCATGAGGCTGGTGATGTTCTTTCACAGCCCCATGACACCCATGCACAAAGTCAGAAACCTGCATTGGGCAGACCCGGACCGGGACCGGCGCAGCTGGATTGACAGCGCATCCACAGCACCCGCCGAATCACCGTGATTTTTTGATTTCTTTACAGCGCTCATCTTGAGTTCGCCCATTCAGCCCGTAGGCTTGCTACACAACCTCTGATAATAGCAATGGAGCCGACCATGCTCACACGAATGACAATGTTGTTTGCCGCTGCCTCTCTAACAGCCTGCGTAGCCACCCCCTCCCCCATCCGCGTTGCCGACGGCAACCAGGCAGAAGGCACCGTGGTGCTCTCCACCGACTACAACCTGATGCAGAGCCCACAGATGGACTGGCAGCAGGGCCTGCAAAAAGCCCGCGCCCAATGCCAGAGCTGGGGTTATAACGGCGCCATTCCCAGTGGCAATCCAAGCCAGACCTGCAGTAATGAAACCCAAGAGGGCGACTGCATCGGCTGGACAGTAAAAGCCACGTTCCAATGCACCGGGCCTGCCCAGCAACAATAAAAGCGCCATCACGGATTAGTCCGTAGGTCGAATTCACCCAAGGGCACAGAGAGCCTGAAAGGCGTAATCCGACAGGCTGCCCGCTGGGCGCCTAAAGTCCGAGGCCTGACGCTACCCCCTCTTCATCAAGGCATGTTCTGCGACTGTTGTTTCTCACAAAAAGCCGCTAGCAGCTTATTGCATGACGAGGCGACAAGGCGCTTACCCGTAACATGGCAGGCCTGCAGGGTGAATGGTTGAGCGAGCCTCAGGCATCTGGCATTGAGCGTTCCATATAAACAAAAAAAGCCTCTTTTCAGAGGCTTTTTCGCTTTTCTTTCTGATCCCGACTGAGCGCACCTGCGCTCAGGTCAGCCCTGATTACTTACCAGCATCCAGCGCCTGGTAGTAATCCATCAGGATCTGTGCCACTTCAGGACGGGAGAACTCCGGCGGCGGAGCAATACCCTGGCCCAGCATCTCACGCACCTTAGTGCCTGATAGCAGAACAAAGTCTTCCTTGGTGTGGTCAGGCACATCGCGCATCATCACCACGCGATCGAGCTTCTTCGAATAGGCGGTGTGGTCAGCCTCGAAGATTTTAATTTCCAGTGCGCCAGCCGGCACTTTTTCCTGGAAGATGGTTTGTGCATCGAAAGCGCCGTAATAATCACCCACACCGGCGTGGTCACGACCCACGATCAAGTGGCTGCAGCCACAGTTCTGACGGAACACCGCATGCAGTACCGCTTCACGGGGGCCAGCGTACAGCATGTCAAAGCCGTAACCGGTGATCATCACGGTATTGGGCGGGAAATACACGTCTACCATCTTACGAATGGAGGCATCGCGCACGTCAGCCGGAATGTCACCCGCTTTCAGCTTGCCCAGCAACATGTGAATGAGGATGCCATCGGCGTTCAGCGCTTCCTGGGCCATGCGGCACAGTTCTTCGTGAGCACGGTGCATCGGGTTACGGGTCTGGAAAGCAACCACATTATTCCAGCCGCGCTCAACGAACTCATCCCGAATGGAGACAGCGGTGCGGAAAGTCTCGGGGAAGTCGTCAGCAAAGTAGGAGTAGTTCAATACCTGGATGTCGCCGGAAACGATAAAGTTGCCTGCGGCCAGGAAATTCGCCACGCCCGGGTGCTGCTTGTCGTTGGTGGCAAAGACCTGCTCAGCCACCGCTTCCAGTTCGGCGCCAGAGGCTTCTTCGATAGCCGCCACGTCCATCACCGCAATCACCGGCTGGCCGTCCACATTGGGGTCGCGCAGGGCAATGCGCTTGGCGCCTTCGATCGCGCTGACATCCTTCAGCATATTGACGATCGGTACCGGCCAGAACAGGCCATCGGCTGTGGTCAGGTTCTCAGCCACTGAGAGCATATCCGCCTTGTTCATGTAGCCGGACAGCGGGGTGAAATAACCGGCACCCATCATCACCGCATTGGCGGCAGCTGCGGAACTGATTACCACCGATGGCAGAGACTCCGCTTCCTTCTGCAAGGCAACGCGAGCGGCTTCATCAGCGACGTACAGGGGTTTCAATGCGTCCGCACCATGCGGCTTGACCAAGGCGACCATCTATTCACTCCAAATGCTTAATCAACGAGGGTTCCATTTCGCCGCGCAGTATAGCAAAGGATCGGCATCAGGTCGGCCCGGCAATGAGAATAAGGAAAACACAAACAAGAATAAGGGAGACAGAGACCACCGCCGCCCTGGAGCGCCCCTGAACAACGCGCTTGCGTCTGACCTGAGCGGCAACAAGGACGGAGTCGAATTAAACGATCGGCAACTGCCCGGACAGCGTCGGCCCCTCTTCAATATCCGACGTAAACACTTCCAGCGACTCTGCCACTTCGCTGACTTCCTCGAAGCGGGCGATGTGGTACAGCGCTTCGCCTTCGTTCACCAGTGGCAAGTTATTGCGGCCCACCAGAATGCCGGAGGCGGGGGAAATAATATCCACGTCGTCACCACCAAACGGGCTAGAAATACGGCCGATCAAATCACCGCTTTTAATCCAGGCACCCAGCGCCACGAGCGACAAGAATACGCCATCGCGTTCCGCGCGGACCCAGCTTGAGGAGCGGGCGATATACGGTTCTCTTGGCGCCTTGGTACGGCGGTTACCGGTCATGCCCAGGTGGTGCATGACATTGAGCACACCTTTAACGCCGGCACGAATACAGGATTCGTCAAAACGCAGGGCTTCGCCGGCTTCATAGGTAATAACGGGAATGCCCTGGGCTTCCGCCACTTCACGGAAGGTGCCTTCACCCAGCACGGAATTGATAACCACCGGCACACCAAAGGCGTTGGCCATGGCACCGGTATCTTCGTTGGACAGGTTAGCGCGAATCTGCGGCAGGTTATCGCGGTGAATGGCCCCGGTGTGCAGGTCCACGGCATGGGTGGCACGGTCCAGCACTTGGGTTTTGAGCTGCCACGCCATACGGGCGCCCAGGCTTCCGGTTTCGGATCCCGGAAAGCAGCGATTCAAATCCCGGCGGTCTGGCAAGTAACGGGTTTTGTGGATGAAGCCAAAGACATTCACCACCGGCACCGCCAACAACGTCCCGGTGAGATTTTTCAACGCTGAATGGCGCAACAGGCGGCGGATAATTTCCACCCCATTCAGTTCATCACCATGGATGGCGGCGCTAACCATGAACACCGGCCCCGGTTTGCGGCCGTGAATCACATGGATTGGCACGTTCAGCGGGGTCTGCGTATAAAGTTGTGCTAGCGGCAGCTCCACCTTGGCACGGGTGCCGGGCTGAACGGTTATGCCGTTGATTTCGAAGGGCGCCCGTTTGGGTTCTTTTGTATTTTTCATTCTTCTCTGACCACTTTGCCGACCGCCTTCCCGGTCACGAGTACCGAGTACCGTGATTCTGTTTGCCTTTCGCAACTCGAAACTCGTCACTCGCTTCAGGCTGTTCGCACCTCAAAAGGTGCGCCTACAATAAACAGGTTTACCCCTTGGAGCCTTTGGTCTGCGTCCGGTAGGGGCGCGCATCTTTTTCAATGAACTTGATGATCATGCCAGCCACATCTTTGCTGGTGGCAGATTCGATACCTTCCAGACCTGGGGAGGAATTCACTTCCATGACCACCGGGCCGTGGTGTGAACGCAGAATATCCACGCCGGCCACGTTCAGCCCCATGATGCGCGCCGCACGCACTGCGGTGGCCCGCTCTTCCGGGGTGATCCGGATCAGGCTGGCGCTGCCACCACGGTGCAGGTTGGAACGAAATTCGCCCGGTGCTGCCTGCCGCTTCATGGCGGCAATCACCTTGCCTCCCACCACGAAGCAGCGAATGTCTGCGCCGCCAGCTTCCTTGATGTATTCCTGCACCATCACCGACACATTCAGGCCCATAAAGGCTTCAATTACCGATTCCGCCGCCTTGCGGGTTTCCGCCAGCACCACACCGATGCCCTGGGTACCTTCCAGCATTTTGATCACCAGCGGCGCACCACGAACCATGTTAATCAGATCGGGAATGTCATCCGGGGAGTGCGCGAAACCGGTGATCGGCAGGCCAACCCCTTTGCGCGAGAGCAACTGCAGAGAACGCAGCTTATCCCGGGAGCGAGAGATGGCTACCGATTCATTGATCGGGAAGACGCCCATCATTTCGAACTGACGTACTACCGCCGTACCGTACTGGGTAATTGAAGCACCGATACGGGGAATCACCGCATCAAAGCCTTCCAGCACTTCACCCTTGTAGTGAATTTCCGGCTTGTGGGCCACCATGCTCATATAACAGCGCAGGGTGTCGATCACATGCATTTCATGGCCTGCCGCTTCACCGGCTTCGACCATGCGTCGCGTGGAGTACAAGCGCTTGTTTCGAGAAAGAATCGCAATTTTCATGGTTGCTCTTTTGTGCCGCCCAGTAAGAAAGACGCTGTCGGGTCCACGGTAATCAAGTCCATGGCGGTTCGCCCCAACAGCATACGGAATTTCATGTTCTCACGGTCAGTGAGAGTTATTTCGATGGGCCAGTGACGCCCGCCCAAGGCAATTTCAGTGCGAATCACCGGGCGCTCTTCCTTGTGCCCACCGGAGTCGGTGACCACGCGGCGATCCAGCACCGGGGCTTCACATTCACGAATGGTATCCTGATCCTGAATCGGGTGAATGCAAAAACGCACCCATTCGGCCGCGTCTCGCTCAAAGGTTTCCACCTGATAGGCGTGTAGCGCGGAGGTACGAGCTCCGGTATCCACCTTCATCTTGATGGCGTCGATACCCAGCTCGGGCAATGTCGCCCATTCCCGCCAACCCACGGTGACCTTGTTCGTCACTTGCGACTCCTTCAATGCCATCAATCGCGTCCCAGCAATTCGATTTTATAGCCATCCGGGTCTTGCGCGAATGCCAGCACTGTCGTGCCGTGTTTCATGGGGCCCGGTTCGCGGGTGATTCGCCCGCCTTTTTCCCGAATACGCTCACAAGCAGCGTACACGTCGTCCACGGCCAGAGCCACATGGCCATAGCCGTCGCCCAGATCATAGGATGACTGGTCCCAGTTACAGGTCAACTCCAGCACCGCCCCTTCCGATTCCGGCTGGTAGCCCACAAAGACATTGGTAAAGCGGCCTGCCGGGTAGTCCTTGCGGCGCAGCTCGGTCATGCCCAGCACTTGGGTATAGAAGGCGACGGACGCCTCAAGATCGCCCACACGCAGCATGGTATGCAGGATTCGCATTGTTGGAACTACTCCTGACAACAGGGAAATGCACAGGTGCCGGAAGCGCCTGCCGTGTCAGGGCGAAGTGTGGTGGCAGAGGGAGGAATTGACAAGGAAAAACGCCGGAGGCACGACGCCGAAAGCTAGGCACAGGGAAAGGCTGTCGGGATCTCAGCGTCAGGCCTCCGGCATTAGGCGTCTAGCGTACTTCAAGGCAGGAACAGGGAACCCTGCTGCTCCACCCAGGCTTCCGGCACACTGCCCTCACGAATGCGCTGGGGGTGATCCCCCACATCCACCCGCGCCACTTCCTGGCCGCTGGCATAATTGAACACAGACATCTGGTCAGTGCCGCTCCAGGACACATAGCAGTGGTTGCCATCCTTGCTGGTGGTCACCCAATAGGGCTTTTCGCCAATGCCAGTTTTCAGCTCATAAGAAAAATCATCGCGATCCACCAATGCCACATAGTCACTCATGGTTCCGGCCACACAGAAGGTGCTGTCGTCCGCGCTCAGGGCAATACCGTGGTGGGCGGAATCGTTCACATAGGTTTCCCGGGTCACCAGCGGGCCGGTGAGATCCGGTAGCTCGGCCAAACGCAGCACTTTCTGCTCCTCCATGTCGTACTCGATAAAGCCATGCAGGAAAGACAGTTGAAAGTAGAAATAACGTTCATCCGCCGTGTGCGCCATGGGCCGCACTGCGGTGCTCAGATTGCCGTGGCCGGCTGCCTCCAAATCAGCCTCCAGATCCAGCGTTTTGAGAATCTCCAGACTGTCGGCATCTACCACCTGAAACACCCGCTCTCCCTTGGTCGCGTCCAGCAGGTTCTTGCCCAGCAGAGCGTCAGTGACGCCGCCCAACAGTTCACTGTCCAGCGGGGTGTACACGGTACCAATACTGGCGTGATAGATGCGTTTGCCATCCTCGGAGTAGATATTTTCGTGGGGCGAGTCGCCGGACGCGAACTTGCCCTGCTCCTGACCGGTTTCCACATCGAGAATGTGGACCACATTGCCGGTGGACGCTGACACAGCGACCTGGGTGCCATCCGGAGACAATGCCATGTGATCGGAACGGTAGCCGTCGACTTCAAAACGCCAGACCACGTCACCGGTGGCAATATCAATGGCGGCCACATCCGCATAGCTGGGGCGGGAAACGATCAGCAGGCGGCCGTCATTAGAGCTGTACATATCATCCACGTACTGGTGATGGCCTTCACCAATCAACACCCGGATGCCCTGGAAAAACACCAGATCCAGGGGGTTCATGGCAATCGCCTTCTCCCGCTCGGCCTGGTCCGGTATGCCATTGATACGACCCAGCCGCGTGTAGGTATTGGCGTCGATCACATCGACCATGCCTTCCCAGTTATTGCCCACGAAAATCACCTTGCGCGGGCCATCAGGCTCGACAGCCGGGTGGTCAGGCAATTCGTCTGCCGGCGCTTGCGGCTCCGCCACCTCCCGCTCTGCTTCCTGCGCCGGGCTACTGGCGGCGGGCGCATCACTGCTGCCCCCCCCACCACACCCCGACACCAGCAAGGCGGTACTCAAGGCGATAGCACCCAAAGCACGGGGGAAGAACGGGATCTCGAAGACCGGTTGGCGCAGCAGCATGGCGATTCCTCAATAAGCCTGTTGTTGTGGATATAGAGCTGTCGATATATCGCTGCCCTCAGACTAATTGAGACTAACGTACAACCTAAATGCACTTTCCTTGTTGTTATGTAACGTATTACGCCGGACGCCCGACGCCTGGCATAAAAAAACCGCCGCGAGCCAAAGGCTTGCGGCGGTTTCCGTGTTGCGTGCTGCGTGACGCGTGCGCGTCTCTTTAACCCAACTTACGACCCGTCTTGGCCGCAATACGCAACCGCAGGGCATTAAGCTTGATGAAGCCTTCCGCGTCTTTCTGATCGTAGGCACCAGCATCGTCTTCAAAGGTGGCGATGGACGCATCGAACAGGCTGTCGTTGTCAGAACGACGGCCCACCACGGTCACGCTGCCCTTGTAGAGTTTCAAGCGCACTTCGCCGTTCACGTGCTCCTGGGTGGCATCGATCAGCTTCTGCAGGGCCAGACGCTCCGGGCTCCACCAGTAACCGTTGTACAACAGCTCGGCATACTTGGGCATGACGGAGTCTTTCAGGTGCGCGGATTCACGATCCAGCGTCAGAGACTCGATGGCGCGATGGGCCGGCAACATGATGGTGCCGCCCGGGGTTTCGTAGCAGCCACGGGACTTCATGCCCACGTAGCGGTTTTCCACGATATCCAGACGGCCAATACCGTTGTCGCCACCCAGCTTATTCAGTTTTTCCAGCACCGTGGCCGGGCTAAGCGCTTCACCGTCGATGGAGACGATATCGCCCTTTTCAAAGCCCAGGGTGATGTAGGTAGGCTGGTCCGGTGCCGCTTCCGGGCTCACGCTCCAGCGCCACATGTCTTCTTCGGCTTCCCACCACGGATCTTCCAGGTTGCCGCCTTCGTAGGAAATGTGCAGCAGGTTGGCGTCCATGGAGTACGGGGATTTCTTCTTTTTGCTGGAGAAATCCACCGGGATATTGCGCTCTTCGCAGTACGCCATCAGCTTTTCGCGGGAATTGAGATCCCACTCGCGCCAAGGGGCAATCACCTGAATGCCGGGGGCCAAGGCGTAAGCGCCCAGCTCGAAACGCACCTGGTCGTTACCCTTACCGGTAGCACCGTGGGAAATAGCATCGGCGCCGGTTTCTTCGGCGATTTCCACCAAGCGCTTGGCGATCAGCGGACGGGCGATGGAGGTTCCCAGCAGGTACTCACCTTCATAGATGGCGTTGGCGCGGAACATGGGGAATACGTAATCACGCACGAACTCTTCGCGCAGGTCTTCAATGTAGATCTCTTTCACGCCCATGGCCTCTGCCTTGGCGCGGGCCGGCTCTACTTCTTCCCCCTGGCCGATATCGGCGGTGAATGTCACCACTTCACAGTCATAGGTATCCTGCAGCCATTTGACGATAACTGAAGTATCCAGGCCACCGGAATAGGCCAGTACCACCTTGTTGATCTTGGACATTGAAAGACTCCGCAAATGGGCGGCCGGCAGCGCTTGAGCCGGCCCCCGATGAATCGTGGGGCATATAGAGGGGGCGTATTGTACCCGCCCGCCGCCGTGTACGTCACCTCCGTGGCAGCCTCCTGCCCGGTTTCGCCTGTTGCCCGAGTGGGGATTCCGGTAGCATAAGCCCCGCTCGCAGCTGCGCTTGCGGTTTCTGCGGGGTCTTTGTGTTTGATGGAGTGATCATGAGCGATCAGCATCCCAGCCTGGCGCTACGTTTCCGCGGCTTTTTGCCCGTCGTTATCGACGTGGAAACCGGGGGGTTTAATTCCCAAACCGACGCGCTGCTGGAAATCGCCGCCGTCCTGATAGAAATGGACGCCCAGGGCAACCTGCGCCCGTCCACCCGCATCCAGTTCCATGTGGACCCCTTCCCCGGGGCCAACTTGGAGCAGGCGGCACTGGATTTCACCGGTATCGACCCGAGCAACCCGCTACGCGGCGCCGTCTCGGAAGAAACCGCCTTGAAAGGGGTATTCGAGCCCATACGCAAAGCGGTGAAGCAGCACGGTTGCAGCCGCGCCGTATTGGTGGGCCATAACAGCTTCTTTGACCAGGGCTTTCTGAACGCCGCCACCGACCGGGCTGATATCAAACGCAGCCCATTTCACCCTTTCTCCAGTTTCGATACCGCCACATTGGCCGGGCTGGTGTACGGGCAAACGGTACTGGCCAAAGCCTGCGAAGCCGCCGGCATCCGCTTCAGCCAGCGCGAAGCGCACTCTGCTCTGTATGACGCCACGCGCACGGCGGAACTGTTCTGTTCCATGGTCAACCGCTTCAAGACCCTGGGCGGCTGGCCACCACCACCCGCCAAAACCATCCCGCCAACCCTGGCGAAAGCGCTGGATTGAGTTAAGGCAACACGCCTCACGCTGGCACGCCTCACGCCAAACCCACCGCGTGCCCGCGTGAAGCACAAAAAAAGGGGCGCCATCTCTGGCGCCCCTTTTCTTGTGCTGCTTTCTTTTTACAGCTTGTCTGCGTTACCAGACAGGTACTCGGCCACACCGTCCGGGGTGTCCTTCATACCGGAATCGCCTTTCTGCCAGCCCGCCGGGCACACTTCACCGTGCTCTTCGTGGAACTGCAGGGCGTCAACCAGACGAATCAACTCGTCCATGTTACGGCCCAGCGGCAGATCGTTAACGATCTGGCTGCGCACCACACCGTTCTGGTCGATCAGGAATACACCGCGGAAAGCCATACCACCTTCGGACTCAACGTCGTAGGACTGGGCAATACCGTGGTTCATGTCAGCAGCCAGGGTGTATGTCACCGGGCCGATGCCGCCATCGTTAACCGGGGTGTTGCGCCATGCGTTGTGAGTGAAGTGGCTATCGATGGACACACCAATCACTTCCACGTTGCGCTCTTTGAACGCGTCCATGCGGTGATCCAGAGCGATCAGCTCGGACGGGCACACAAAGGTGAAGTCCAGCGGGTAGAAGAACACCAGGCCGTACTTGCCCTTGATGGCTTCGGACAGGGTGAACTCGTCAACGATGCTGCCATCGCCCAGTACAGCAGGAACAGTAAAATCCGGTGCAGGTTTACCTACCAGAACGCCCATTGTTTCTCTCCATTGTTTCCATTCTTACGGTATAGCCAAAGCAAAGTGCTCGCTCTGGCCGCTTGAAATTCTGTGGAGCAGCGATCATACAACGCCCGCAGCAATACTGCATGGGGCCGCTGAGTGCTACTACGCACAATCATGGGGATTCCTCTCCGGCTTTCAACAGGTTAACAACGTTGTTTGGCGCGAATGTGAATCCTTTGTGCTAAACACCGCCAATTTAGCGGCGCGAACGGCTCCAGATTACGGTCCCGGTCAGCAATGCCAGCGGCACCATGGCAAGGCCCTTGCCGCCAGTCATGCACAAAAAACCCGGCGCCGAGGCCGGGTTTTTGGGTCGCAACAGCGCCGCATTCAGGCGTTGTCATCCGACTCCACGGCAACGCCATCAACCAGCTCTTTGAGCTGACCGGAACGGTACATATCCATGATGATGTCGCAGCCGCCAACCAATTCGCCACCCACCCACAACTGCGGGTAAGTCGGCCAGTTAGCATATTCTTTCAGGTTCTGGCGAATCTCCGGGGCTTCCAGAATATTCACATAGGCAAACGGCTTGCCAACGGCGGTCATCGCTTCCACCACCTGGGCGGAAAACCCGCACTGGGGAAACTGGGGGGACCCTTTCATGTAGAGGATCACCGGGTTCTTTTCGATCTGGTCTTTAATGACCTGGATAACATCCATACTGACTACCTGGCGGTTGTAGGGTGTATTGGCTGTGGTTGGCCATTATTCTACCACTGATGGCCCTGCCCATCCCAGATGGGGTCGCAAAGGCGCAGCTTCAAGGGTCCCGAAAACAGAAAAGGGAGCCGAAGCCCCCCTTTTCCTTTGTTACAAACTGCTGCCTTAGAAATGCACTTTCATGCCCACGTAGCCGGTACGCGGCTTGTTGGGACGGGCGCCGGCAGGATCACGGGAAACGATTTCCTGATCGTCGAACACGTTATCCACCTTGGCATACACTTCCATATCGCTGCTCACCTGATAGGTCGCCACGATATCGGCAATCACGTAATCGCTGGTGCGTTTAAACGTGGTTACCTGACCAGCACGGTCACAGCTATTGTCGATGCACATACCATCGGTATGGCTGACGGACATCAGTGCAGACCAGGCTGCCGGTTTTTCCAGGCCGAACGTCAGGCTGGCCAGATGCTCAGGCAGGTAAGGCAGCACATCGCCATCCAGCACGGATAAATCATCCGCATTTTTGGTGATTTCACCGTCGGTATAGGTATAAGCCAAGCGAACCGGGGCACGAAGCCCGCTATCACCTTCCCAGACCACGCTGTTCAGGCCCACTTCCAGACCGCGCACTTCGGACTCACCAAAGCTCTGGGTTCCAGAATCATTGCCATTGGGGCATGGATTAGCCGTAGAGCAATTCTGAATGGTATTTTCATAATCGCTGTAGAATGCCACCACATCAGCACTGAAGTTTTCCTGCCAGTAGCGAAAACCGGTTTCGTAGTTAACGCTTTTTTCCGCATCGGTGCCTTTCTGCGAAGACGCACCTGCCGGGGCAAAACCCTGATGGACACCCGCCAACACCGACCAGTTGTCATTGAGCAGCCAAGTAGCCCCCAGGCCCGCCATCAACTCTTCATTACGGTTTTCAGTGCGCGAGCTCACTGCATTGCGAGCCGGGTCGCCCCAGCGCTTGCTCTTGCTCTCCACATTCTCGTAACGCAACGAGCCGGTAACGATGAAATCACCGACGTAAGCGTGGTCGATGATCCAGGCAGACATGGCATCCGCATTTTCCAGACGGTTATCACCGCCGGTGGGCAAGGTTGACGTCTGGTATACCAAGCTGCCATTGGTCTGATCAAAAGTGTCTGTGGGCTGGTAACGATCCACTTCGTCCTGATGGTAACGGGCCCCGACAATCAGATCATTGTCCACGGAACCGGTCTGGAAACGGTGGTTCAGTTCGGTCTGCACGCCTTCGGAAACGTACTCACGATTATTGTTCTTGAACACCAGATCCGTGGCATCAGCGGTGCCACGCAAAACCGCCTGGTTGGCACCACCATTGGTGTTGGCATCCGCCACAAAACCACCAATGCCCTGGCCACCAATACTGGCCAGCTTGTACCAGTTACGCTGGAATTCGTTGCGATACACCACGGAGTTCAGTTGGGTGTTCTCGTCAAACACCAAGGTATGACGCAGGGAAACCGCATCCCGGTCGTTGTCCATCTGATCGATGTCGCTCATGCCGTAACGACGGTTGGCATCACTCTCGAAATCCCGGTCGGTCAGGCCCAGATAGGTTTCGTCGGACACTTCGCTGGAATGCTCCAGTTTCAGTTCAAACGCCTGCTGGATATCAGCGGTTTCCGGGGCCTGCCAGCGCAGCTTGGCCACATAGTCGCGCTTGTCAAAACCACTGTCGCGGTTGGACCGATCAATATCCTTGAAGCCCTGGGTGCGTTGCTGGTGGGCCTCCAGCATGAAACCAAACTGGCCTTCAGTGGCACCGTAGTAGGCGTGGGCACGTTGGGCACCGTCTTCACCACCTTCCACATTGACCATGCCGGAGGCACGGGCAGGAATTGGTGTGGACAGGAAGTTGATAGCACCGCCCACGGTGAAGGGGCCGTAACGCAAGGTGTCTGGCCCTTTCAGTACCTCAATGCCGTAGAAACGACCGGCGCTGGGGAAGTAGTAGGCCGCCGGGGCAGCATACGGGGCCGGGGCAATCAGCACCCCATCTTCCATCAGAGTGACCTTGCTGGAACGGTCACGGCCGGAACCGCGGATACCGATATTCGGGCGCAGGCCATAGCCTTCTTCTTCCTGGAAATAAACGCCAGGCACGTCACGCAGCATGCGGTGCACATCGGTGTTTTCTTTTTCTTCCAGATCTTCGTTGGAGAGCACGTGGGCAGAGCCGCTAACGCTAAAGGTATTCTGGCGATCCCCGATAATCTGTACCGGTTTCAGTTCATTGGCCTGATCAGCGAAAGCCGGAACAGCTATGGCGGAGGCAATGGCGCAGCAAAGCAAGCGACGCTGTAAATGCATGATTTTTCCTTCCCGACGCAAATGCGAAAATGTAAAAATTGTAAGCACGGGAAGATACAAGGAAAAATAACCAATAGCAATTCGCCATCATTCTCATTTACATTTCCTATCGTAATACCCACCACCCCCGGGTGAAGCCACTACCAAACGATCACCAACACGGGCAGTAAAGCTGGTTTTTGGCGGCAACAACTTGCCGTTATGACGATTTTCCCCCACCGCACCATCCTGCCCACCTGCCAGTCCCCAGGGCGCATGACGGCGGCGCTCGGTGAGCAGGGTCACCTGGGCATCACCCAGAAACTCCAGCTCACGCACCAAACCATCACCACCAACAAACTGCCCATCACCGCCACTCTCCCGGCGTAGCTGATAACGGTGCACCCGCAATGGATAGTGGGACTCCAGGCTTTCAATGGGCGTATTGAGGGTATTAGTCATATGGCTATGTACGGCCGACAGCCCCGAACCGCCAGCATGGGCGCCAGTACCGCCGGCCATGGTTTCGTAATAATCCCAGCCATTGTCACCACCGGCTCCCATCGCCACATTATTCATGGTGCCCTGGCTGGCAGCGGGAATTGCCTCAGGTGCCGCCTGAGCCAGCGCCCCCAGACCACATCCACCACCCGCGAGCTGGTTTCCACATTGCCAGCGGCCACCGCTGCCGGGCGGCCAGCATTGAGCAACGAGCCTGGCGGAGCAGACAGGCTGATAGGCCGGAAGAGACCATCACAGGCAGGCACGTCATCGTCCATCAAGCAGCGAAAACAGTAGTAAGCCGCCGCTGCCGCCACGGACAGCGGGCAGTTAATATTCCCCGCCACCTGATCAGCCGTGCCACTGAAATCAAGAAAAGCTTGATCCCCGGAAATGGTCAAACTGACAGTAATGATGATGTCCCGCTGGCCCTGGCCATCGTCATCCATGTAGTCCTGGAACTGGTAACAACCATCCGGCAGAGTCGCAATGCGAGCGCGAGCACGCTTTTCACCATAAGCATTGAGGGCATCAAAGGCCGCCACCAGATCAAATTGCTGATCCGCCAGCTCCGCCAGACGCCGGGCACCCGCCTCACAGGCACTCGCCTGGGCGGAAAAGTCAGCAAACCGCGGATTCTCAACCGGCAACGCCCCGTTCACCTCCAGCCCTGCCAGATGCCGACACAATGGCACCTGCCACAGCCCGGAGCGTTTCAGCCAACTGGGAGCAATAACAATCCCTTCCTGCTCCAAATGCGTGGATACCGGCATGGATCCGGGGCTGTGGGCGCCAATATTGGCATGGTGAGCTCGAGTCACGGCGAAGCCGATCAGGGTCTGCGACTGAAATACCGGAGCAATCACAGTCACATCCGGCAAATGCGTGCCGCCCAGATAGGGATCATTCACCACCATCAAATCCCCGGGCTGCCACGTTCTGCCACTAACCAAATCCGCCATGGCATAGGCCATGGACCCAAGATGCACGGGAATATGCGCGGCCTGAGCACATAAACGGCCCTGATCATCAAAAATGGCACAGGAAAAATCGAGCCGGTCCTTGATGTTCGGAGACAGGGCACTGAGGCGCAGCACCGCCCCCATCTCATCGCAGACGCCGGCAAGGCGGTTGGCAAAAATACTCAGCTGGACAGGATTCATAAAGGCAATTAATAGCTAATAGTGGATAGTTAATAGCTAAAACCATTAACCCTTGAGGCAAACAAGCCTAACGCCAATCCATACAGGGTGTTAACTATTCACTGGAATGTGCGCTATTATCGGGGGTTCCCGGCAGCCTAACAGCTGCCGTTTTTTGTTTTGGTCACACCAAAACGGACGAATTCGCTTTAACGAGTCAGGGTAATGAGCCAGCAATTTTTGATCCCCACCTACGCGCGCCAGCCGGTGGCTTTCGTGCGGGGCGAGGGCGTGTGGTTGTACGATGAAAACGACCACAAATACATGGATGCCATCTCCGGGATTGGCGTGTGCAACCTGGGCCACTGCCACCCGGCAGTCACCCGCACCCTGGCTGAACAGGCCGGGCAGCTGATGCACACCTCCAACCTGTATCGCATTCCTGCCCAGGAATCCCTGGCCCAGCGCCTGTGCGAATTGAGCGGCATGGAGAACGTGTTCTTCTCCAACTCCGGGGCAGAAGCCAATGAGGCCGCCATCAAGATTGCCCGCCTGTATGGCTCGCGCAAACAGATTGCCCGGCCCACCGTGATCGTTATGGAAGGCAGCTTCCATGGCCGCACCATGGCGACCCTGTCCGCCACCGCCAATGCCAAGGTTCAGGAAGGCTTTGCGCCCCTGCTCGACGGCTTCATCCGTGTGCCGTTCAATGATCTGGCCGCAGTAGAAGCACTGGCTGAAAATAACGATATTGTCGCTGTGCTGGTGGAACCGGTTCAGGGCGAAGGCGGCATCCACATTCCTGCCGACGATTATCTGACTAACCTGCGCGTCCTGTGCGACCGCAATGACTGGCTGCTGATGCTGGATGAAATCCAGTCCGGCAACGGCCGCACAGGCAATTACTTTGCCTGCCTGGGCGCTGGCGTCACCCCGGATGTGTTGACCACCGCCAAAGGCCTGGGCAACGGCTTCCCCATCGGCGCCTGCCTGGTGGCCGGCAAGGCTGACGGCGTGTTTGGCCCCGGCAATCACGGCAGCACCTATGGCGGCAACCCGCTGGGCTGTGCGACCTCCCTGACGGTAGTGAACACCCTCACCGACGACATCATTGATGGCGTAGCCGATAAAGGTGCCTGGCTGAAAGACGCCTTTATCCAGTCGTTTTCCGACCTACCCATGGTCACCGAGATCCGCCAGCGTGGCCTGATGCTGGGCATCCAGCTGGATCGTCCCTGTGGCGAGCTGGTCAACCGGGCCCGCGACGCCGGCCTGCTGATCAATGTCACCGCCGGTTCCGTGGTGCGGCTACTACCGCCGCTGGTCATCAGCCAAGCAGAAATGCAGCACCTGGTGGACACCCTATCGACCCTGATCCACCGTTTCGCCGACGAGCAGGAGGTCGCATGACCCGTCATTTCCTGACCCTTACCGATCTGACTCCCGATGAGCTCGGCTACCTGATTCAGCGCGCCATCGAGCTAAAAACCATGCTGCGCAATGGCCAGCACCACGAGCCGCTACAGGGCAAAACCCTGGGCATGATTTTCGAAAAATCGTCCACCCGCACCCGCGTGTCTTTCGAAGTAGCCATGACTCACTTCGGTGGCGCCAGCATTTTCCTGTCGCCCCGTGACACCCAACTGGGCCGCGGCGAACCGATTGAAGATTCTGCACGAGTACTGTCGCGCATGGTCGATGCGGTGATGATCCGCACCTTTGACCACGCTACCCTGCAGACCTTTGCCGCCCACTCGGCGGTACCGGTGATCAACGCCCTTACCGACGATTTTCACCCCTGCCAACTGCTGGCCGACATGCAAACCTATGTGGAGCACCGTGGCAGCATTCAAGGCAAGAAAGTGGTGTGGGTCGGTGATGGCAACAACATGTGCGCCAGCTACATCAACGCCGCCAATCAGTTTGATTTCGAACTGGTGATCAGCAGCCCGGACGGCTTCACCCCGGACAACGATCTGCTGGGCCGCTACCCGGACCGGGTCAGCCTGGAACCCGACGTGGCAACCGCCGTGCAGGGCGCTCATCTGGTCGTCACCGATGTGTGGGCGTCCATGGGCCAGGAAGACGAGCAGCAAACACGCCTGAACGCCTTTGACGGTTACCAGGTCACCCCAGAGCTGATGGACAAGGCCGACCCGGATGCGTTGTTCATGCACTGTCTGCCGGCCCATCGCGGCGAGGAAGTCAGCCATGAAATGATGGACGATCCGCGCGCCGTGGTATGGGACGAAGCCGAGAATCGCCTGCACGCGCAAAAAGCCCTGCTGGAATTTCTGCTCACCGGGCAGCATTGATGGCAACGCTGCACGCACCATGCAACACGGATCACGGGGACATTTGCCCGCGTTGCGTGCAGCGTGAAGCCTGGAGCGCACGACCATGAACGAACCGTTGCTTAGCCTCAACCATCTGGCCTGTGGCTACCACCAGCAAACCGTGGTCAACGACCTGAGCCTGACACTGGCGGCAGGGGAAATTGCCTGCCTGCTTGGCCCCAGCGGCTGCGGCAAGACCACCACCTTGCGAGCCATCGCAGGGCTGGAACCGGTAACCGCAGGCTCAATCAGTATTCAGGGAAAAGCCGTCTCCGGGCCCCATCGTCAGTTACCCCCCAATCAACGCGGCTTGGGCATGGTGTTCCAGGAACACGCGCTGTTTCCCCATCTCACGGTGGCGGACAATGTGGCCTTCGGCCTGCGGCGACAAAGCCGGACGGAACGCGAAGAGCGGGTGCATGCATGCCTGCAGCGGGTACGACTCAGTGGCCTGGAGCAACGCTACCCCCACGAGCTTTCCGGCGGCCAGCAACAACGTGTGGCCCTGGCCCGGGCGCTGGCCCCCCAGCCCGCCCTGCTGCTGCTGGACGAACCCTTCGCCAGCCTGGATCTGGACCTGCGCCGGGCGCTGGCCCAAGAGTTGGGCGACATTCTCCGCCAGGAAAAGGTCACCACCCTGCTGGTTACTCACGACCAGGAAGAAGCCTTTGCACTGGCCGACCGGGTCGGCGTTATGCAGCTGGGCCACCTGGAGCAATGGGATACGCCCTACAACATCTACCATGCGCCGGCGAACCGGTTCGTGGCAGAATTCGCCGGCTACGGCACTTTTTTGCGCGGCACCGTACGCGATGGCAACACCGTTCACACCACCCTGGGCGATGTGACCGGCCGCAGCCATACTCCTCTGCAAGCAGGCACTGAAGTGGAAGTATTGCTACGCCCGGAAGACGTGATTGCCGACGAATCGTCTCCTCTCGCGCTCCCCGTCACCCGGCGTCAGTTCACCGGCGCCAGCATCCTTTATCACCTGAGAGTCGGCGCCAGCGAAACCCTGCTCTGCCAGACCGACAGCCACACCAATGTGGTGGAAGGCGACAACCTGCATGTGCGGCTGGGCACCAAGCATTTGGTCACGTTCGAAGTCAGGGGATAAAAGTTCAAAGTTGAAAGTTTAAAAGCGCGAACAAATTGCGTTGCTAACCGATCGACTCCTGAGCCTCGCGTTTAAACTTTGAGCTTTCAACTCACTCCTGCTTTTACGCCACCTGGCTCTGATCCCGCCCGCTGGACTTGGCCTTGTACAAGCCTTGATCCGCCCGGTTAAGCAGTTCATCCACACTTTCGCCATCGCGATAATCCGCCACCCCCACGGACAGGCTGACAGTAGCCGGACCTCCCTGGGCATCGAAGCGTTGTTCACGCCAGCGTTGGCGCAGGCGTTCGGCCACCAGCAACGCGCCGTGAGCATCACTTTGCGGCAACACTAGCAGGAACTCTTCCCCGCCCAGGCGGCCAAAGTAATCGCCATCACGCATGCCCGATAGCGCCAACTCGGAAAACTGGCGCAGCACCCGGTCGCCCCAGTCATGACCGTGCCGATCGTTGATTTTCTTGAAGTGATCCAGGTCCACGTAGCACACCGCAAAAGGCACCCCTTTACGGCCGGACAACGCCCGCTGGCGCTCCAGAATGTCCAGCAGATGGCGGCGATTGAATAAGCCAGTCAGGTCATCGCGGATCGCCATCTCCCGGACCTTTCCCACCGCGTTAGCTAGGTCCCGGTTCTTATCTGCGAGGGCGTCACGCAGGCGGTTCACGCTCCCACCGGTAACCGCAAAGCTCACCGAAATCATGGCGAACACCAGCCACTGCAGCAGCTCCACTGACAAGCTCAGCTGCACCCAGCGGTCCATCAACGCTACCCACAGCATCAGCGCATAGGCCGCACTGGCCAAGAACGCCACCGCCACCATCACCTTGCCACTGAGCCGGAACGACACCATCAGCAAGGCCGCAAAGAACAGAGTTACCACACTGAGCCGGAACTCATCCACGTAATAGCCCGACACCATAAACACGCCGATAAAGTACAAAATCAGCGGCAGCGACAGACTCGGCTCGCGCCATTGCAACGTCACCCCTGTCGTCATCAGCACCTGATAGACCAGCAAAAAAAACCAGACCAGCGACACCAGCACCAGCGCCTGAGGCAACGCGATATGCATGTAGCCCAACTGAAAATACACCACGCACAGCAACGTATGCATGGCCAGGATCGCCATGGCCGAACGGCTATGACGTTGCATCAGGCGCTTTTCGCTCAGAGTCAGTTTCTCTGCCTGGTGCAGGTCCTGGTTCATGCCGACTCCCCGACAATCAATTTATCGCGCCCGGTTGCCTTGGCCCGGTACAGGGCCAGATCTGCCCGCTTGATTAATTGCGCAGGCGTTTCGTCGTTATTCAGCATGGCCAGCCCCCCGGAGACCGTAACCACCAAACCGGGTGCGTCTTTGAAGCGCTGGCTGCGCATGCCCATCAGAATTCCCTCCACCAGATTGCGCGCCTCTTCAGGATCACTGACCGGCAGCACCAGCATGAATTCTTCCCCGCCCAGGCGGGCAGCAAAATCCTGGTTGGTCAGGTGACGTCGAGTCACATCCGCAAAACGCTGCAACACTAAATCGCCCATACGGTGACCGTACTGATCGTTGGTTTTCTTGAAGTGATCCAGATCCAGATACACCACGCCCAGTTGATACGCGCCACGGGCGGATTGCCCACATGCCTTGCTCAACAATTCCATGGCATGCCGGCGACGATAAAAACCGGTCAGCTCGTCTTTCACCGCCATGTCATGGATGCGCTCGACAATGCCTGCCAGCTGCTGATTACGTTTACCCAGCTGGAACCGAATGGTGGAGATCTCCGACGCTACCAGCATGGCAGCCAACACCATGACACTGAACAGCCCCCACTGTATCCATTCGCCCTGCACATCCACCACTTCTGGCCAGTACACGCAAACCGCCCCCAGCACGAGCGCATACCCCAGCACGCAATACCCTGCCAGCGCCATGAATTGCCGTAACGAAGCCTGCAGCACCCCCATCTGGACGATGGCGAAGAAAATCAACATGACGCACAGACGCACCTGATCGACGACCAGTGCTGTGGCCAACAACCCGGTGGTAGACCACACCATCAACGGCATGATCATGGAGGGTTCGGATAGTCGGCGGTTCAGGCCCACCAACATAAACAGGACGAACAGGATATGGCCGGTCCAGAGGGCGGCAAAGAGGGAATAAAACAGGACTTCCCCGCCGCGGAAAAAGTCCAGCTGCAACGCGATCCAGCACAGTAATGTATGGGCACTGCCTCCCGCCAGGATAGCAAAAAGCACCCGCCGTAATCGCTGCGACTGCAAGGCCACAGGGTGAGACGTTAACGTTTGATCCATGCCGGATTTCCCGATTTGGTGCGACCATCCCCACTCGCAATCACACCAACTGGTAGCAAAATAGTATTATTGTTGAACTAATAGTAATACCAAGTGCCTACTCCGTCACAGTTTGACCATCCCCTAAACGGAACCGCTCATCGTTGTAAAACGGATTTTACGCCACCGAACCGTCTGGTTTTTATGCAATTTAGCGAATCGGCGAATCCGGGGCTGGCTGACAAACCCGGGCCACCGCATCCCGCCACCCCTGATAGCGTTTCTGGCGCTCCGCCTCCTCCAGCGCTGGAGAGAACTCCCGCTCACAGCGCCATTGCTCGGCCACTGAGTCCAGCGATGCATACAAACCTACACCCAGGCCCGCCAGATACGCAGCCCCCAAGGCGGTCGTTTCGGTGACCATCGGGCGGTCCACACACACGCCCAGCACATCCGAGAGGGTCTGGCTTAACCAGTTATTCACGACCATGCCCCCATCCACCCGCAGGGTGGTGGGCCGGGTGCCACAATCCGCCGCCATGGCATCCAGTAAGTCCCGGGACTGATAGCACACCGCTTCCAGTCCTGCCGTCACCACTTCGGCAATGCCAGTGTCCCGCGTCAGCCCCAGCAAGGCCCCGCGAGCGTGGGGATCCCACCAGGGAGCACCCAACCCGGTAAAAGCAGGCACCAGGTACACACCGCCGGCAGAACCGGCCCGGCGAGCCAAGGCTTCGGTTTCACTGGCGTCACGAATCAGGTTAAGACCGTCGCGCAGCCACTGGATCGCCGCGCCCGCTACGAAGATGGAGCCTTCCAGCGCATAGGTGGTTTTGCCGTTCAAACGATAGCCCACGGTGGTCAGCAAACGGTTATGGGACTCCACCGCCTCACCGGTGTTCATGACCATAAAACAGCCAGTGCCATAGGTGCTTTTCACCATTCCCGGGGCAAAGCAGGCCTGGCCCACCAAGGCGGCCTGCTGGTCGCCGGCAATGCCGGCCACGGGCACCGCCGCGCCCAGCAGCTCCGGGCAAGTGGTGCCAAAATCTGCAGCGCTGTCACGCACGTCCGGCAGCACCGAAGCGGGCACATTGAACAAAGCCAGCAGCTCTTCATCCCAGCATTGCTCATGGATATTGAACAACAACGTCCGCGAGGCATTGGTGGCGTCGGTGGCGTGCACCTTGCCGCGCGTCAACTGCCACAGCAACCAGCTATCAATGGTGCCAAATGCCAGCTCGCCCGCCTCTGCGCGCTGCCGGGCACCGGGCACGTTATCCAGCAACCAGGCCAGCTTGGTGGCAGAAAAGTAAGGGTCCAGCAACAGGCCCGTCTTGCTACGCACAGTGTCTTCATGGCCCTGATCGCGCAGTGCTTCACAGGTGGAGGCAGTGCGCCGGTCCTGCCAGACAATCGCCTTGGCCAACGGGTCACCGGTTTCCCGATCCCACAGCACGGTGGTCTCTCGTTGGTTAGTAATGCCAATGGCGGCCAATTGCTGGGCTTCTACCCGGGCATTGCGCAAGGCTTGCTGACACATGGCCAGGGTGTCATTCCAGATCTCCATAGCGTCGTGTTCCACCCAGCCATCTTGAGGAAAATGCTGGCGAAACTCTTTTTGCGCCTGCCCACAGGCACGGCCACTGGCATCAAAAATAATGGCGCGGGAACTGGTAGTGCCCTGGTCGATGGAGAGGATGTAAGGCATGACTCGGCTAACCCTGTTATCAGTATTGGTGGCTGGATCAGACAGACGCCTCGAGGGACGTCGGGAGGCGCATTTTAAATGAAGGCCAGATGACAGATTGCACGATAACGGACAACCTCATGGACAAAGCGGGACGCAAGTTGAAAGCTCAAAGTTGAAACGCGGATCGGGTGGCGGGGCTTTACCGCGCTCTGCCCGCGATTAACGGTCAGCGCGCGGGCACAACCTCACAAACCCGAGAGCGTTGTGGTCGCGCTTTTCAACTTTGAACTTTGAGCTTTCAACTCTTATCTCGCATCTCGTAGCTTATCCCATCCGCCCCAACACATGTTGACCTTGCTGGCTCTTGGGCAGGCTTACCGTAAAGCGCGCCCCTCCTTCCGGGCTTTCTTCCACGCGAATCTCGCCGCCGTGCCAATCCACAATCCGCTTCACGATGGACAGACCCAGTCCATACCCGCCGCTGGCCCGGTGACGGCTTTTATCCAACCGGGCAAAGGGTTTGAATACGCGCTCACGCTCGTGTTCAGGAATGCCAGGGCCGTCATCATCCACATGGATCACCACCTGATCCTCGCTTTCTTCCACCCGCATAACAATGGTCGACTGGGCATAGCGCAGGGCATTGGTCACCAAGTTCTGCAACACCCGGTGCAGGTAGCGCTCTTCCGCTTCCACTTCCAGGGTCGGATAGAGATTCTCCACGCTGATGGCGGTTTCATCGCGAATGGTTTCCAGTTCATCGCGCAGCTGCTCGCACAGCTCGCCAATCACTACCGGCTGGAATTCGATATTGGGCGTACCCTGCTCCAGACGAGCATAGGTAAGAATTTCGTCGATCAACTGATCCAGCTGTTCGATATCATGGTCCATGGCATTTAGCTTTTCGCGGCGTCGCTCCGCCGACTCGATATCCGCCAGCATCTCCAGACCAAAACGCAGCCGCGCCACCGGCGTGCGAAGCTCATGGCTCACCGCCCGGGTCATCTCCCGCTGGGATTCAATCAGCCGGCGAATGTGCGCCGTCATGCCGTTAAAAGTGGCCGCCACCTGGCCGATGGCATCACTGCCTTCAATATTGGCATAGGCCCCCAGATCACCACTGCCCAGCTGGCTCACGGCACCGTCCAGTTGTTTGAGCCGCCGCTGCAACGGGCTCACCTGCAGGTAGGTAGCCAGCGCCACCGCCAGCAGGCTGGTCGCCCCGGCAATCAACAACAGCTCAATGGGAAATTGATCAAACAGACTCAGCGGGCCGATCATCAGCAGCTTGCCGGTCTGCGCCACCGGCGCATAAATGCGGATACTGGAATCACTGCGGGTGCTGTCATCCAGGGCGATGACCACTTCACGGCGATTGAGTCGCTGCTCTTGCTCGCCATCCAGCGAGACATCATCGCGCTGAACCAGTGTCAGGGGGTAACCGAATTGGTGCTGTAGATCAGCCAGTGCCGGAGCCCACTCGGACTCCTGAAAATGCGACAAATGATTGAGGATCAACACCGCCGTGGCCCGCGCCTGCTGCTCGGACACCTTGGTCATACGGGTGTTGATATAGGCATCTTCGTCGGGGATCTGGAACAAAATGTCGGCGTAGCCTTCATTGTCATTCAGGCGCATCACCACCAGGCCGTCTTCCAGATGCAGATTTTCCCGGTACCCCAGCGCCAGTTCCTCGCGGGATTTCAGGGTTATCTCTGCACTAAACAGCTTGCTGAGCACCTGGCTCCAGCGATCTCGATCCCCGGCTTCATAACGCTGGTAGCCCTCCGCCATCAGGAAGAAGGTACCGCGGGCCATGTTCTCCCGGTACAGATCGGATCGGTAGCTGTTCACCAGCTCCACGGCGCCATAGGTGATGGCGCCGATAAAACACAGCGCCAGCAACAAGCCCCCGTAGAGCCTCAGGAAAATACTATTCAAACGTCACCCAGCGTCATCCCTGCGCCGCGACGGCCAAAACAGCCGTTATGCCGCGCCGATTTCCTTGACGAACAGATAGCCCTTGGAACGCACGGTCTTGATGCGCTTGGGATTGTCCGGGTCGTCCCCCACTTTCGGGCGAATCCGGGAAATGCGCACATCAATAGAACGATCCTGGCCGTCATATTGAATACCGCGCAATTTCTCGAAAATCGTTTCCCGTGACAGCACGGTGCCCGCGTTCGATGCCAGCAACCAAAGCAGGTCGTACTCGGCACTGGTCAGGTCCACCGACTCGCCGGCCAGGGTCACTTCCCGAGCTGAGTTGTCGATCACCAAAGCACCGAATTCCAGGCGAGCCGGCGAGCTATCGCGTTCGCTGTCGGTTTCCACCCGACGCAGCAAGGCACGAATCCGAGCCAACAGCACTCGGGGTTTCACCGGTTTGGCCACGTAATCATCCGCACCCATTTCCAGCCCCAGCACCTGATCCATGTCATCCGTGCGAGCGGTCAGCATCAGGATGGGATTTTTGTAAGCACTGCGCACTTCACGGCACACCGTCAGGCCGTCGGCGCCGGGCAGCATCAAATCCAGCACCACCAGATCCGGTTGCTCCGCACGAATACGACGAATGGCTTCTTCACCGTCGCTGACTACCGAGACATTCAGGCCGTTGCTTTGAAGGTATTCACAGGTTAGATCGGCAAGACGCTCGTCGTCTTCTACGATCATGATGGCTGGCGGGTTATCCTGCACCGTTGTCATCCCGTCCTTATCCTTTTGAATTTGTATCGTTATTGTCGTTTTGTTTCAGCGCCAACCCGGCGAACTGTAACAAACGTATCCCTATCGGATGTTTATACGCATACACGCTGTGCACGGCAACCTCTCGGGCTTCTCATCGTACAAACAACCGCCACACAAGGCTTTTTATGGCGGCACACCTGCCCTGTTTACATCGAGCGCCACGTGACCGCTCCCCCATTGACAAACACTATATCTAGTGTGCGCCTGCACAGAAAAAAAGCACCCTTAATGCACCCACATCGCCCCACAGGTTATCCACAAGATTTCCCCAGGCGAAGTGCTTGCAAAAAAGCGGGGGCAACTATAACTTGTACTGAACTCAGGCGCCGACCCCAAGATGTTGGGTTTTTGTAAAACAGGCGACGCCCCAGGACCAAACAGTCTACAGCGTGAAAAAGTGCAACCGCATCAGCGATTTAGCCTTTTTCCGACAAGAAGGGGAAAGATAAACGTCATGGATAAGACACAATATATTGTGGTTCGCGCGCTCGCGATACCACCAGGCACCATCCACGACACGATTTAACACGCCATGACCTTGCGGTCGTGGCGTTTTGCGTGGTGAAGCCACCACGCCCACAACACACAATACAGACAGAACAGCACCGACAACGGAGAGGGCACCATGCAAACGGATATGAGCCAAAACCCACAGAACGCCGGCTCCCCTGCCAGCGACAGCAACGATCAAGATCAGAGCCTTGCCAACACCGCCCCCGGGCAACTGCGCGTAATCAAGCGTAATGGCAAGGTAGTGGGCTACGATGACGACAAGATTACCGTCGCCATCAGCAAGGCCTTTCTCGCTGTCGAAGGCGGCACCGCCGCTGCATCGTCCCGCATCCATGAAACCGTGGCACGCCTGACCGAACAGGTCTCCGCCACCTTCAAGCGCCGCATGCCCTCCGGTGGCACCATCCACATCGAGGAAATTCAGGACCAGGTAGAATTGGCCCTGATGCGCAACGGCGAGCAGAAAGTGGCCCGTGACTATGTGCTGTACCGCGAACAGCAAGCCTCCAAACGCGCCGCCGAGCACAGCGACGACCTCCCCGCCCCCACCCACCAGGTGAACATGTCGGTCACCATGGAAGACGGTAGCAAGGCTCCGCTGGACATGGCTCGCCTTGAGCACCTGATTCGCGCTGCCTGCTCTGGCCTGACCGACGTGAACGCGGACAAGATCATCACCGAAACGGTGAAAAACCTGTACGACGGGGTATCCATCCATGATGTGAACACCTCCATGGTGATCACTGCTCGCACCATGATCGAAGTGGAGCCCAACTACTCCCAGGTCACCGCGCGCCTGCTGATGGACAAGATTCGCGCCGAAGCCCTGCAGTTCCTGAACGTGGCCGAGCGTGCCAGCCACGATGAAATGAACGCCTGCTACGGTGAAGCCCTGAAGGCCTACATTGGTAAAGGCATCGAGCTGGAACTGCTGTCTCCGCAACTGGCCGAGTACGACCTGGACAAACTGGGTGCCGCCCTGGATGGCAACCGCGATCTGCAGTTCTCCTACCTGGGCCTGCAAACTTTGTATGACCGGTACTTCATCCACCACAACGACGTGCGCATTGAGCTGCCCCAGTGCTTCTTCATGCGTGTCGCCATGGGTCTGGCCGCGGAAGAAGATAACCGCGAAGCCCGCGCCATCGAGTTCTACAACTTATTGTCCAGCTTCGACTACATGAGCTCCACGCCGACCCTGTTCAACGCCGGCACCCTGCGCCCGCAGCTGTCCAGCTGCTACCTGACCACCGTGCCGGATGACCTGCACGGCATTTATGGCGCCATTCAGGACAACGCCATGCTGTCCAAGTTTGCCGGCGGCCTGGGTAACGACTGGACGCCGGTGCGTGCACTGGGCGCCTACATCAAGGGCACCAATGGTCGCTCCCAGGGCGTGGTGCCGTTCCTGAAAGTCGTCAACGATACCGCCGTGGCCGTTAACCAGGGTGGCAAGCGCAAAGGCGCCGTTTGTGCCTACCTGGAAACCTGGCACATGGATATCGAAGAATTCCTGGAGCTGCGCAAAAACACCGGTGATGACCGTCGCCGCACCCACGACATGAACAGCGCCAACTGGATTCCCGACCTGTTCATGAAGCGCGTCATCAACGAAGAGGACTGGACCCTGTTCAGCCCCAACGACGCCCCGGACCTGCACGACCTGTACGGCGAAGCGTTCGAGAAAGCGTACCTGGAGTACGAAGCCAAAACCCGCAGCGGCGAACTGAAACTGTTCAAACGTCTGCCCGCCATCAACCTGTGGCGCAAGATGCTCTCCATGCTGTTCGAAACAGGTCACCCCTGGTTCACTTTCAAGGATCCGTGCAACCTGCGCAGCCCACAGCAACACGTGGGCGTGGTGCATTCCTCCAACCTGTGCACCGAGATCACTCTGAACACCAGCGAAGACGAAATTGCCGTGTGTAACCTGGGCTCTGTGAACCTGGCCCAGCACGTGGACGAAAACGGCCTGGATATCGAAAAACTGCAGGGCACCATCAACACCGCCGTGCGCATGCTCGATAACGTGATCGACATCAACTACTACAGCGTGCCCCAGGCGGAACGCTCCAACATGAAGCACCGCCCGGTGGGCCTGGGCATCATGGGCTTCCAGGATGCACTGTATAAGCAGGGCATCAGCTACGCCTCCAGCGACGCGGTGACCTTCGCCGACAACTCCATGGAAGCGGTGAGCTACTACGCCATCCAGGCCTCCGCCAAGCTGGCGGAAGAGCGCGGCGCCTACCAGACCTTCGACGGTTCCCTGTGGAGCCAGGGCGTACTGCCCATCGACTCCATCGAGATCCTGGTCAACCAGCGTGGCGAGGACTACTGCAAGGTCGATCGCAGCCAGACCCTGGATTGGGATAGCGTGCGCGCCATGGCCAAGAAAGGCATGCGCAACTCCAACGTGATGGCCATCGCGCCGACAGCAACCATTGCCAACATCACCGGGGTCTCCCAGTCCATCGAGCCCACGTACCAAAACCTGTACGTGAAATCGAACCTGTCCGGCGAGTTCACCGTGGTCAACCCGTACCTGGTCAGCGCCCTGAAAGAGCGTGGCCTGTGGGACAACGTGATGGTCAACGACCTGAAATACTACGATGGCTCCGCACAGCCCATCGAACGGATTCCGGCCGACCTGAAAGAACAGTTCCGCACCGCCTTCGAAGTGGAGCCGCGCTGGCTGGTAGAAGCGGCAAGCCGTCGCCAGAAGTGGATCGACCAGGCCCAGTCCCTGAACCTGTACATTGCCGAAGCGAACGGCAAGAAACTGGACGTGACCTACAAGATGGCTTGGTTGCTGGGCCTGAAAACCACCTATTACCTGCGCGCCATCGGCGCCACCCAGACCGAAAAATCCACCATCAACGATGGCAAGCTGAACCAGGTTTCCTCCGGGCCAGAAACGCCGGCTGAATTCAACCAAGCCGCCGACGTACCTAAAGCCTGCTCCATCGACGAGCCGGATTGCGAAGCCTGCCAATAAGAGCCGCTAGCACGCCGGCACGCATCACGCCCCACGCTTTTTGCGTGCCCGCGTGAAGCGTGTTGCGTGCAAGCTGACCTAAAGAATGCAACACCGGTGACGCCACGGCGTCGCCCTTGAAAGAATGGAGAGAACACATGCTGAGCTGGGACGAATTCAATGCGCAAGAGACGCCTGTCGCCAAACCGCAGCCCACAACCGCAACGCCGCCGGAACCTGAGACGGTATCTGACCAAGCGGCACCTGCAGCTAAAGCACCGGGAACGGGAAGTGCTGCGGATGATGGAATCGAGCAACAGCGACGAGACAACACCGCCGCCGCCCGAGCCGCCTCAGACGCCGTAGCCCGTGCCCAGGCCACCGTGGCCAAGATGGACATCGAAGAAGGCGTGGCCGAGCTGGAAGGCGCCGCTGGCCGTGTGGAAGTTGACGACAAACGCATGATCAACTGCCGCGCCGACCTGAACCAACTGGTGCCGTTCAAATACGACTGGGCTTGGCAGAAATACCTGGATGGCTGCGCCAACCACTGGATGCCCCAGGAAGTGAACATGAACGCCGACCTGGCGTTGTGGAAGAAAACCGACGGCCTCACCGACGACGAACGTCGCATCGTCAAACGGAACCTGGGTTTCTTTTCCACCGCCGACTCCCTGGTCGCCAACAACCTGGTGCTGGCCATCTACCGCCTGATCACCAACCCGGAATGCCGCCAGTACATCCTGCGTCAGTCCTTTGAAGAAGCCATTCACACCCACGCCTACCAGTACTGCATCGAATCACTGGGCATGGACGAAGGCGAAATCTTCAACATGTACCAGGAGATTCCCTCTGTCGCCAAAAAAGCGCAGTGGGGCATCCAGTACACCCGCGACCTGTCCGACCCGGAATTCAAAACCGGCACCGTGGAAACCGACAAGGCGCTGCTGGAAAACCTGATCGCTTTCTACTGTGTACTGGAAGGTATCTTCTTCTATTGCGGCTTCACCCAGATCCTATCCATGGGCCGCCGCAACAAAATGACCGGCGTCGCCGAACAGTTCCAGTACATCCTGCGCGACGAATCCATGCACGTGAACTTCGGCGTGGACGTGATCAACCAAATCAAATTGGAAAACCCACACCTGTGGGACCAGCAGATGCGTGATAAAGCCACGCAGATGATCCTGGAAGGTACCGAGCTGGAAATTCAATACGCTCGCGACACAATGCCGCGCGGTGTGCTCGGCATGAACGCCGCCATGATGGAAGAATACCTGCAGTTCATCGCTAACCGTCGCCTGGCTCAGCTGGGTTTGCCGGAGCAGTTTAAAGGCGTGAACAACCCCTTCCCATGGATGAGCGAAATCATGGACCTGCGTAAGGAGAAGAACTTCTTCGAAACCCGGGTTACCGAATACCAGGTGGGTGGCGCCCTTTCCTGGGAATAACCACACACTGTTGTGAGTTGCCATTAGAGAGGGCACGTTTGCCATTAGACGGTAACGTGCCCTCTTTTCATATCAATCACTTACAGATTTCTTGCCATTAGAAAACGCCAAAACAATAGAATAGCCCCACTGCCAGTAGCGGCCTCGCATGAATACACGAGAACACTGAATACCTCCCCAGCCATCCTCAGCAATGGCGCCTCATCTTCTAGCTCACAGAAACAACCTGTCGCCCTTTCCCGCCGAATAACCCAATGTGATCGAAACCCAAGGCTCCATCGATCAGATGGAGAACAAGCCCGAACACCTCCCCGTGAAACCCTGCCCTCAAAAATTCAGGAAAGGAGGTTTGGTGCCAATATTAGAGCCTCCTGCCGTTAGAAAACTAACCATACAACCACTGAAATGGAGCACCCAAAAGTACGCCATGGATAGGGAAGCCCATTGTGACAACCACTATTGTCACAATGGGGCAGGCAGTGATATATTTCAGACAATGGTCATTGTCAGATAATCCAAGTCGTTAAAAAGGAAGAGCCCCCATGGGAAAAGCACAAAAAATATACTTTAGTTCTCAGGGGCTGAAATGTTGCGCAAATTATTACGACCAGCCAAGCACCTCTGCTGACAGTCCTAACAACCAATATTGCATCATCATGGCCCATGGGCTTGCTGGCGTGAAAGAAATGCGCCTAGATGCATACGCAACTAAATTCTCAGAGGCCGGCTACAAAGTCTTGGTTTTTGATTATCGCCACTTTGGGGAAAGTGAGGGGCTTCCCAGGCAGCTTTTAAGTATTAAGAAGCAACATCAAGATTGGCTAGCGGCGATCAGCTATATTTCAAAAGAAACAGAAATAGAGGACTCAAAAATAATTCTTTGGGGAAGCTCACTAAGCGGCGGGCATGTCGTTGAAATTGCAAACCAAATCCCAACCTTGGCCGCAGTCGTTTCACAAGTTCCTCATGTAAACGGAATCTCCTCGGCCATGGCGGGGAATCCATTAACAAATTTAAGGCTCACTTCCGCGGCAGTTAAAGACTACATAGGCAGTTTGTTCGGCAGGCCTCCTATATATGTAAATGCCTGCGGTGAACCAGGCGATTTAGCGCTAATGACGGGCGCCGGCGAGAAGGAGGGTTACCTCAAGCTGGTTCCGGAAAACTTTAGCTTTAACCAAAAAGTATCAGCAAGATTCGTACTCTCCCTGGTTAATTACCACCCAGGACGACAACTAAAATCGTTAGTAATGCCAACGCTAATACAGGTCGGATTGAGAGATGTTACAACTCCCTCAAAAAAGACGATAAAGTACTGTAATCGCAATAACAATATCAAAGTCAAGAGCTACGACCTTGGCCATTTTTCACCTTATGTAGACCCAGACTTTTCAACATTCATTAATGATCAAATCTCATTCTTAAACAAAATAACAAACGTAATCTGAGTTAATTGAGTTAACGCAACAACCCTTAAACCGATAAAAAAACTCAGGAAGAATATCATGCCGGAAGAAAAAAATTCATCTCAACCTATTTCACCTAACCGATGGACAATAGAGGAACTTAAAACGCTAAGCACAACCTCTATTGAGACGTTATTTGAAACCCTGCCCTGCCCTACCATTGAGGAAATGAGTGGCGATTACAGTAGTGCCTTCATTGGCGCAAAAGGGCATTTCATCTCTAATTTCATATGGCATTTATCCTGTAATTTAAACATTACAACGGGAAAGTGGCTTGGGAAATCATTCGTACCAGAGTCCGGCACAGCAGGGTACGGCTACAACACGCTTGAAAAATACGGAATGAAAAGAAAGAAGTACCCCATGAAAACATTCATAGGCAAATCAGCCTATGACGGGAAAGATGTTTTTTCACTTCACTATCGGTACTTTTACTCTTTAGCTGGAATTGTAAACATGAGCGACGAAGTTCGTCGATTAGATGAAAACCGGTACTTGGGAGTTGGCCACTGGAAGATGCCGCCTGGAATTCCCATGGCATCACTTTGGTTCGTTTTAACAGGACCAACATCCCCGATTGAGCGCGGCTATCTCTGATAAGCTCATTATTATTACTTTTAAAATAATCTTCATAACCGCTCAACCACAAAACTATTGAGTTCAAAATCAAAGCAATATTTATATTGCACCACTTTCGCAAGGAGAGAAACCAAATGCAAAAATCAATTTTTATAACTGGATCGGGCGCCGGCATAGGCAGAGCGGCTGCAAAGTTTTTTTCAGATAAAGGCTGGATTGTTTGTGCAACAGACATTCACTCCGGTGGACTGGAGAGCCTAAAAGAAGACATCGGGGAAAAGCACTCATTTATGCTGCTTGATGTAAAAAATGCTGATGACGTTAAAAGCGCTCTTCTCCTATTCTCTAACAAAACAGGCGGAACTATCGATGTATTATTAAACAATGCAGGCATAGGCATAATTGATAATTTCAAGGACACGCCCCTTGATAAGCTAACCAACATGCATCACGTCAATACAGATGGAGTGATGAACTGCTGCTATTTCGCCGCACCATACCTTGAGGCTTCGCCGCAAGGAAAAATAATCAATATGTGTTCTGCTGCATCGAACTATGGACTACCGAGTGAAGCAGTTTATTCAGCAACAAAGTTCTGGGTGCGCGGATTCACAGAAGCGCTCAATATAGAGTGGGAAAGCCTGGGAATCCATGTATGCGACATTCTTCCCAGTTTCGTTGACACCCCCATGATGGAAGAATGTAGCGGCGATATTGTTGATAGCGTTGGTATTAATTTAACCACGGATGATGTTGTTAATGTGATTTGGAAATCCACTAACGATAGAAGCGTTATCCATTGGCATGTAGATACAACAAAGATGAATATTGTTCGCTCTTTGTCTCACTTTATCCCAAGAAAGATAATGCGGTCTGTTGTTAAGAAATTGTCAGGCTATTGATTATGCGCAACAATTTACTCCCTTTCTTTTTTGGAGATAACTTTGACTCGACCTTACGCTGGTGAAAATGCGGGCACACGGACCCACAATCGTAGACAAAAAATACTGGCTGCAGGAAAAAAATGCTTTGGTTCGAAAGGGTTTTCCAAGGCCACGGTGAAGAATATTTGCCTGGAAGCCGGGCTTACTGAGCGGTACTTTTACGAATCATTTAAGAATAAAGAGGATTTACTCGCAGAGATATATATCCTGCTTATGGAATCCATGATGAATGTCGTTCGCCATGAAACGATTAAGCATAAAAACAACCCTAGTGATGCTATCCACGCATTCCTTAATAGTTACTTTTTACTTTTTAAGAATGACCCGGACCGTGCTCAAATCCAGTTGTTCGAAATACTCGGCGTTAGCGAAAGGTTGAACACTATCTACCAAACGAAAATTCGTGAAGCGACCCAGCTAATGAAAGACACCGTTTCAGAAATTTCCGAAATAGAATTAAGCAAAGACCTTAGTATTATCTATTTTACTGCACTCTCCGGCGCCTTGTGGCAAATCGCGAACGAATGGGTAATATCCGGATTAAAAGAAGACATAAGAGACTTAATTGAACCACTAGAAAAAATGATTTTCACTTTTATAAATAAGTAATCATACGCCACTCTAAAACGTGCATAACCTACCTATTTATAGATATTAAAGTTATACCCTTACTCAGTTGAAAGGCAATACTTTCTACTTTGCCATCCTTTTAAGTTCAGTTGATTCTACTTTAATTTTCCCGACATCAAGGCCTGCGTAGAGAACCTCACTAGCAGCATGTTTATTCTGCAGGACCTGTCTCGCTTACTGTAGGTGTGCCACCAGGGTAGCTTTTCAGATTTTGCTCTGACACAACAAATGGATAGCCCTTGAAATTAATAAGCTTTCTTACTGCTGAATTCGTTTTTACACCTAAAAAAACCGGCAGACGGGCAATCATCGGCAGCTGTCTCACCCCATAGGCTTCACACATTGCTCCCTCATAAAAGGCACGATAGTACCACCGTGCGACAAACCGAAAAGGATAATCTGACTTTTGAACAAAGACAGAAAGCGTGGACTCCCCTAACCTGGCAGAAAACCGGCTAAATTCATCTTTATTCGCATAAGCTTCATCCAAAGTGTTTTTAGCTTCTTCATAACTTGCGGGCATATTCTGTATCGACATCCGCGATCCAACTCTAATCCAGAAATTAAACCAGGCTTGTCTCTCCTTTTGTGACAGCTTTCTCCAGCCAAAACTTTCAATCCATAGAATTGGTGAAACAATGAAAGCACTTAGCGCGGAGACGAAGTCTTCGTTTCTTATCTTATAGCGAGCATGAACTGAATTCATTTTCTCAATGGCCGCAGCGCCAGCACCATCATCCCAGCCACATTCAAGAAACTTGAAAATAAGAAATCGGGTGTCGTCATACCGCCGGAGTCCATTCTTCAAATAATGAGATCGACCGAGAATATCCGCTATATTTTTATTAACCCCAGAGGCCAGATAAGCCAGATCCAGTGCAGAGACGATCTCATGAGTGAATTCATAAGAGAGCATTAGATACACTATTCTTTGACAGTCTTTCTCCTCATCCAGCGTGTCAATCTCCTTTAGAATCGCTGGATTTGGCATGAAGCCAAAACGCTTTCTGTAAACTGGCCCCTTGGGAATACTCAACGTCACATTCTGCATAGCGTCCTCACTTTTGGCTTATCCCTTCTGCGGCCTGCTGCCCCAAGAGGGTGATCTTCTCTTTCGCTCCACCCTTCATCCCACTACCCAGAATCAGTGAAATCCCGTAGTACAGGCGGTGCCGTAGCTGTGCGGATTCAACCGATCCCGTAGACCACTTAATGATGACCGCCATGGACAGGTCGTAGAGTTCTGCGATAGCCAGGTCCAGCTTGAAACAATCGTCAAAGTCCTGGCTTTTTCTGGCACTCAGGATCGCGCCAAGAAACGACTGGTAGAGCCTCGCCCCACGCTCATGGAAGCTTCTCAGCTCAGCGACAGAACTGCTGTAGGGAAGAAATGCCTGGTAGTAGGCCTCATCCGCCATGATTTCATCGAGCATGGCCTCATACAGGTTCAGCGTCCGGTCAATGGCATCGCCACCAGGTTTGGCCTCTGTGGCCCGCACCACCCTGCGAAATGCCTCCACCGCATCCTGGGCCAGAATCTCATCTTTACCGCCGATCAAGTTGTAGAGAGTCGGCACCGACATCCCGCATTTCTCTGCCAACCCCCGCATTGTTAGCCCCTCGTACCCGGCTTCAGCCAGCGTTTGATGAGCAATTTCACGAATGTGAAAAACGCGCTGCTCTTTCTGCAGATTCGCCATGGATTTTTGCGAGGCCATATCAGATCCTTTATCTTGTTAAATTAATTTAAACACGTTAAATTTCTTTGTCAACAAGATGACACATTACAGGGAGCAGCCATGCAGGATTTCACTGCTCACTCGCCATCAAGCCCCAAACGGCCCGTAGTGGTGGTTACTGGAGGCAATAGTAGCCCTGGATATCAAACTGCGCAGACCCTCGCCAAGCCCAGATATAAGTGGTGTTGGTGGCATCACCGGGGGGGTCAAATAACGCGACCACTTCGCAAGACAGATTCCCGCCGTCGCGTTTGACAGCCACGACCGTGGCGCCTTCAGGCCGGCGCTAGAACAGCAAGCCCGCCCTTCCTATACAACAGCACTGAAGACATAGCATGCATTCAAACTATTACGTTCACAGCCATGGAAAACTTCACTACTGGTATCAGCATGGCAGCAAGCCAACTCTAATCTTCTTTCATGCTGCCGGCTTCCATGGGTACCTATGGAAAAGCATTGCTGACAATTTCAGACACCATGAAATCATCCTCATTGACTTGCCCGGCCACGGAAAAAGCGATCCGCTATCAGCACATTTTGACTGGGAAGAAACTGCGCTGCTTCTTGGAGGGTTTCTGGATTCATTGCACTTGTTATCGGCAATAGGCATCGGTCACTCCATGGGAGGGCATATGGCGCTTTCGCTGGCAGGGCAGCGAAATGACTTTAATAGCGTGCTGGCATTGGACCCGGTGGTACTCACCCTGCCCATGATTAATGCTTTTGCAAACGGCGATTACACCGCGATAAACAATAAACGCGCGGCCTGGTCCACTCAATCAGCCTTTATTCACGATTACGGCAAGAAAGCATTCTTTAAGGACTGGAGCCCATCGGTATTCACTGATTATTGCACGCATGCACTAAAAGAAACGGCTGATGGGTTCCAACTGGCTTGCAATCCGGCTTATGAAGCGAGCATTTACTGCAACACCCATTCTGACCGGCTATACGAACAACTACCCAACATACACTGCCCAACAAGGATTGTACGGTCACGGGACAGGCGGCCCGATGAGGCGCCGGTTTCCTTTAGCTACTCCCCCATCCGCGACAGCATTGGTGATTTTATTGCCAATTGCGATGTGGAAACGCTTGGGGATTACAGCCACTTTTTCCCCATGCAAAACCCCTTAATCGTCATCAACGAAATCAGGACATTGCTGTCAGTTGAAAAGGAGGCTCAAGAACTCCATTAAATTACCACGCCAGGCGGGCCAACCCACCTGGCGTGGCTTCTCAGACAAGCTCTCTAGCGGCTTTTTCGCTCCGTCAACGTCACCATCATCTTGCTGTACCCGCGCACAAAGTTAGACTGCACACACTCAGGCTCACTGAGTACCTCAATATTTTCAAATCTCTCCAGCAACTCTTCCCACAAGATACGCAGCTGTAATTCCGCCAATCGATTTCCCATGCAACGGTGTGCACCGAACCCGAAAGACAGATGATTACGTGCGCCCTTACGATCGACCATGAAGGTATCTGGCTGATCAATATTGCGCTCGTCGCGGTTGCCGGAGGCGTACCACATCACCACCTTGTCACCTTTCCTGATGGTTTTTCCGTTTAGCTCCACATCCTGCTTGGCAATGCGGCGCATGTAAGCCAACGGTGTTTGCCAGCGAATAATTTCGGACACCATATTGGGGATCAGGGTGGGGTTCGCCTTTAGCTTTTCGAACTCACCGGGGAACTGATTTAATGCGAGGACACCACCGGTCATGGAATTCCGGGTGGTGTCGTTGCCTCCCACAATCAGCAACGTCAGGTTACCCATGAACTCCATGGGCCGTTTCACCATATCTTTCGTTTCTTCATTTGACTGCATTAAGCTAATCAGGTCGAAACCGGGTTCATGCCCCGCCGCTTTCTGGGCAGCCTTGTCGTGCCAGAGCTTAACGAAGTGCTTGCCGGCATCGGCAGCGGCAGCAAAGATTTCATCTGCATCCACACTCCCGCCGGTGGTTTCCGGGCTTGCGGTGGACACGTCAGACCAGTACACCAGCTTGTGCCGCAGCTCATAGGGGAAGTCCAGCAACGTCGCCAGCATCCGTGCTGTCAGTTCAATGGAGACTGTTTTTACCCAGTCAAACGGTTGATCAACCGGCAACTCATCCAGCACTTCCTGGGTACGCTGACGGATCAGCCCTTCCATTTCCTTTAGATTCTTCGGCGCCACCACATTCTGTACCGCTTTGCGCTGTTCATCATGCTTGGGCGGGTCCATGGCGATGAAAGTTTCAATCTCCAGACCTTCAGGGGTGCGCCCTAGGGTAATGATCGGCTCGGCGGAGAACAGGTCATGGCGTTTGTCCACAAAGACAATGTCGTCATAGCGGGTAATCGACCAAAACGGACCAAAGGGACTGTCTTTCTGGTAGTGCACCGGGCACTCATCGCGCAAGCGCTTGAAGTAGGACTGCCATTTATTCTGCCGGAACAGGAACGGGCTACTGACGTCGATATCCTCAATGGCCAGCGCATCCACGTCTGGCAACGGGCTCTCAACAAAGGTAGGCACATAGGGCCCTTTGAATAGGGTGTTCTTGATCTTCAAAAAACGGTGTACGGCACGGATCTGCCAATGGGCAGGTATCACCGGAGCAGTGATATTCATCGCAGTGGATTTCAGTGACATGAGTCTCTCCTTGTGAGTGGCGGAACAGCAAAGGTGTTACATCTGGAATTCAGGTAACTGAACCACCAGGCCGTCCAGTGCCTCACTGACTTCAATCTGACAGGCCAGCCGCGAGGTATCAGCACGCTCAGGGGTCATCCCCAGCATCATGTCTTCCTCATCACTGCTGCTGCCGGTTTTGGCAAACCACTCACTGGAGACAATCACGTGGCAGGTGCCACAGGCACAGGCGCCACCACAATCGGCATCAATACCGGGAATCGTATTATCCAGGGCGATTTCCATCAGGGATTTGCCGGCTTCAAGCTCTACCTCGTGGGGGGTGCCACCGTGTTCGATAAAGGTGATCGTTGCCATCTCAGGGCTCTCATTGTTGTTGTGTTGGTAACACAGTGCGCCCAGCCCCACCCCATGAGCAGGTCATTTTTTGACAACCGGGAGTCATAAAAAGACAATAAGCCTTTGCATGCCAGACAGGCCCACCATGCCGCAACTGCCTTACCCACAGAGCAATGTCGCCTCAAATCCTGCCAGCTACTCTCGGTTAATCGCCCGGGAGCTGGGTCTAACCCCTGCCGGTCTGGCCCCTTTACTCACGGGAACCGGACTGACAGCGGAGTACCTGCTGGCAGAGGACTCACTGCTCACCACCCAACAACAGGTGCAGGTGCTCAATAATGCACTGGACATGAGCGATGACCCGGCTTTTGGTTTTCGCCTGGGCCACCGCCTCACCCCGGCCACCCACGGGGCCATGGGGTTCCTGACCCTCAGTAGCGGCAATCTGATGGAGGCAATGCAGGCGATTCACCTTTACGCGCCGACCCGAATGAACTTTGTCCGTATCGAGGTACAGGATCAGGGCCGCTGGCTGGAATGCTATGGCCATTTTGACGTACCGGTTCGGGATGAACTCAAGCGTTGCCTGTCAGAAGCTTTCATCATGATGTTTTTTGAAACCGCCAAATCCATACTTGGCCGGCCAGCCCACGAAGTAGAAACGTTTTTCAGCCATGCCCCGCCTGCCCATCAGGAACGCTACCGCGAGTACCTGCCCGGCCCTCTTCACTTTTCTGCCGACCAGTTCATGGTCAAGATCCCTAAAGCGGTCTGTCTTTATCCCAACAATGCGGCGAATCACGAGAGCTATCAGCTGGCCTTGCAGCAATGCGAGAAAATGCTCTCGCAGTTGGCATCCGACGCCCAGAGCACTCGTTATCGGGTGGAAAAAATGATGCTGTCGTGCCCGCCTGGCACCCTTACCGAGGAAGAGGCAGCCGCAGCGCTGTTCATGAGCAAGCGTACTCTGGCGAGAAAGTTAAAACAGGAAGGGAGTGGCTTCCGATCGATTCGGGATCAGCTGCTCTCACAGCAGGCCAAAGAGTATCTTCGCGATTCGCGGTTAACCACGGACACCATCGCGGCACTACTCAACTACCATGACAGCGCCAATTTCCGGCGCGCCTTTAAGCGCTGGTTCGCCATGACACCGGAGCAATATCGTCACCGCAGGCCGCAGTAATTGCGGTTTCCCTTTATGCACGAAACCAGGAGACAGTTCATTGGATTATCAGTCAGTGAACACGGACTCCTACACTGCCTGCGGGGCAATAATCCAGTGGTGGCACCCGGGGTGGTGTGTTTTATTTAATCGCGCCGCCGGTCGGAATCGATAGCTCGCCCAACCAGCATCATCCTCTAGTGTGAAATATTCATTATTAACGGTTTTATTCTATAAGCCACTAATACATCGATTATCAGCAACGCGTCTTGAATTCATCAGATAAAAAAAGCGCCCGCCAGAATTCTGGCGGGCGCTTATCATCTAAATCATAACAGCTGGGATATCGGTTCCTTACTCGCTTTGTGCTGAGCATTCCGGGTTTGAGGGGTTATCCCGGCAGCGAACCTTGTAGAGAAAAGACATCATGTCCTTGTCGTAAACATTCTTTTCAGTGAGTTCAATACGGGCTTTTCTCATCATTTGATCCAGATTACGGTTGGACTCTTCATCCATGCTAATCCACCATTTATCGTCGACTTCATTAGCGGCGTTATCAACAACGCGCATAGCCCGATCAAACTGCCCCAAAAGAAACTTTCTTGCTTCCAGCGCAAATCCTTCTGGGAAGGCATCCTTCCTGATGACTAGCTGGCTGGTGAGCTGACCGAGAATGTAATCCATCACACCGCCATCTGGTGCCATCCCCTTGTACAGCTCCAACGCCGAATAGCCAAAGATGGGGGCGAAGCAAACATCCACCGACCCATTATTAAAACGCGAAGAAAAATTAGTGATATCCGACATCATTGGCGACATACCTACCTTACGCGCCATATACGCCTCTGCTTCATCGTACTCCAGAACCGCAATGCTTTTCCCGGCCATACCATCAAGATCAGTGATCTGCTCTTTCACGAAAAGGTACGCAGACCCCATTGGCACCATACCCGCATATTGATAAGGGCCAGAAACCATTTTGTCTTCCAGCTTTTCATGGCCGCTGGCAAGAATGGAGATGACGGAACGAAGAACATCGTAGTTTGGAATGCCGCGAATGGAATCCGTACTACCGGTGTAGGAAATAAACTGTCTTGCCCGAATACCCGTAATGAAAGCCCCATCACACTGCTTGGCTTTCAAGTCTTCTGTGGCGACTTTTTCATCGGTATAAGGCACCAATTCCAGCTCAACACCCCAGTCAAGTGCCGCCGGCTTCATATCTTTCATGATCCCGTAGAAATCACCATTGGCACCAATAAGATCGAAAATACAGATTTTTTTCTTCTCCAGTGCATGGGATTGCACCGAAAAAAGCACTAAGGCAATAATAAATAAAAAATTCTTTTTCAACATAACCATCTCTCCGCGAACCATTTAAACCGCTTGTTTTAGTTATCCCTGAGCTAGCGCAAATCGCGCCACTTACAATGCCACCACAATCGGAAATATTTCTTTTCAATCAGCTTTTTACAGCTATTTTTAAGTCGAACCGAGGCTATAGATATCGCGATGTAAAATAAGGGTTCGCGGCAGACAATGACGGGTTAGTTTTCGACAAAGAGGTGTTAATTTATGACAGAGAAGGGTTAAATAATGACAACAACAACGATGAAATATGAAAACACCCTCTAGTAATATAAAAAAATACGCACTCGTTACTCGAACTTATTTGAGCGACATAATGACAAAAAAATTCGACATCGAAGCGCTTCCCGTGCCTATCACCTATTCACGATTGATGGCCAGGGCAATGCGACTTCCCGAAAGACAGCTACCCTTGCTCCTTGAAGGCACAGGGCTATCAGCCGACATCCTGCTACCGGGAAGCAATAGCTACATCAGTGTTAAGCAACACATGATCATTACTGCCAATGCTTGCAGACAAGCAAATGACCCGTTGTTCGGCCTCAAATTTGGCCACCATATGAATACCTCTTCCCATGGGCCACTGGGATATCTGGCACTCAGCAGCCCGGACCTGATTACCGCTTTGCAGTCTTTTTTTGAATATCTCCCTGTCAGAATCCCTTTTGCACGGGTAGAAATAACGTCTGACAGTGAATGGCTTTTTTGCTCACTCGAATTTCTTATCAATATTGAGCCCACCGAAAAGCGGGTCTTTCAAGAGTGCTTTGCGCTAATCATGCAGTCCATTGTTGAATCCGTTATTGGCTCGAAGCTAGAAACGGCGGTCATTAAGCTGGCACATAGCAAACCGGCCCACTCAACTGACTATGCAGATTACATTCACTCAGACGTCAGCTTCGATAGCGACATCAACGTCTTTATGATTCCCATTGCCTTTGCTGAAACACAAAATGCCGTGGGTGACCCGAATAGTTACCGGTTTACGCAGAATCTCTGTAAGGAATTGCTCAGTCGCATTCCACAAGCCAGCGCCTCTACCGTGGATCAGGTGAAAAGCTTTCTTCTCTCCCACCCCCCGGGCTCTGTTAGTGAAGACGATATTGCCAATGCCCTGTTTATTTCCTCCAGAACCCTGGCCCGCCGTCTCTGTGAGCATGGCACCAGCTTTAAGAAAATCAGCGAAAGCATCTATTCAGAATTGGCAATCAAACAGTTGAGCGAACAGAACGTGTCGATAGAATCTATCGCCTTGACGCTCGGTTATTATGACGCTGCCTCCTTCCGCAAAGCCTTCAAACGCTGGCACGGGGTCACGCCTTCGGAATACAGAGACACACGCCTCAGCCGCGTAAGCAATATGCATTAGCGCTGCAGGAAGGAGTGCTAGGACGGTGAGACGGGGACCAGGGTATATGGCGTCCTTCTGCCAGCAGCAAGGAGGCACCGCCCATCCCGAGCGTTCAAACTTTCATCAATTACGCCGATTTCCCGTTTGTTTTACGCCGCCATCGTTGGCAACATTGAACAGAGCCTCGGCAGCATCAGGCTCATCCCAACTGCAGGAGGCTTCGCATGAGCGATTACGACGACAGAGATGATTACCAGCAAGAAGCCGAAGACCTGTTGGAAACTATCGAGCAGGTGGAAGAAACCCTGACGGTCATGTCCAAGGTGGTCGGGCAGCTGAAAGAGCAAGTGGCGTCACATCTGGACCCGAATACGGTGGAAATGAGCGCCGAGGAATTCCTCGATCAGTGCGAGAACCTGGAAGGCACCTGGCACTAGCGCCGCACAGACCGCTTTCGCAGAGCACCTGAGTAAGGGCTCTGCGCACAGAGGGCCACATCGCTTGCCCTCGCTAGTCCGCTTGCCCATCCGGGTAGCGGCGAACCCCGCCAACCCAGGTGCCCAACACCTGGATCGATGCCCAGTCGCCAATCGCTTCCCGTGGGTCCCGGTCCAGCCAGACCAGATCCGCGCGCATTCCCGTGCGCAACTGCCCCACCTGGTCCGCCACCCCGAGTTGTCTGGCTGCATCCACGGTCACCGCCTGCAATGCCCGTTCCACACCCACCGCCTGTTCCTGGCCCAACACCGCCCCGGATGCCGTCTTGCGCTCCACCGCATTCCACACCAGCTGCAGCGGCTCAAAGGGGACCACCGGCGAATCCGCATGCAGAGTGAAACGCAATCCGGCTTGCTCCGCTTGCGCCAGCGGGCTGATCCGTCGTGCCCGCTCCGGCCCCAGGAAAATATCCCGGTGACGGTCGCCCCAGTAGTACACATGGGTATTGAAGAACGAAGGAATGACATCCAACGCCACCATCCGCTGCAGCTGCACCGGAGTGGCCATCTGCGCATGGATCAACACCGGCTGCACCTGCACCTGCGGGCACGCCGCCCGAGCACCGGCAATAGCGTTCAGGCTCAGGTCGATGGCGGCATCACCATTGGCATGTACCGCCACTTGCCGCCCCTGGCAATGAAACTGTTTTACCTGGGCGCTGAGCGCCTCCTGGGACAGGGTCGGGAAACCCAGATAGTCCGGCGGATAATCCTCCGGCAGTGTGTAATACGGCTCACTCAGAAATCCGGTATAGCCCTGCAGGGAGCCATCGCTGACCAGCTTGACTGGGCCCAGGTGAATGCGATCGCCCTCGGGGATGGACAGGTCGCCCGCCTGACGCTGTTGTTCGGCATCCGCATTGGGCCAAATGCTCAGGCGCAGCGGGATCAGGCCAAACTGCAACGCAGGCTTCAAAGCCTGAATAGCCGCCGGGTCTGCCAGCCCATTCTGGGCAAAGGTAATTCCCCGCGACAGATAGATGTGCGACGCCCGGGACAGCACCCGCAGACCGTCCATCGGCGCCAGTTTCAACGCCTGGCTGCGCACCGGGTTAAACGCGGTTTCTGCCAGCAGGCCATTGAGCCGACCGGTTTCATCGCGACCATAAAATCCGCCCGGCGGGTCTTTAACGTCTTCCTTGATACCCATGCTGCTCAGGGCAGCGGAATTAACCACGCCCAGGTGCCCGGAAATATGCATCACCATGATGGGCCGCGTCTTGCTCACCGAATCCAGTTCTGCCCGGGTCGGGTAACGCTGCTCCCCGATGGTGGTGTCATCGAATCCATAGGCCAGCAGCATCCCGTCTGGTCGGCGCTGAGCCAGTAGCCGCAAACGTTCCAACAACGTGTCGATGCTGTACAAATCGCCTATCGGCGGGCTGTTGGCATCCACCGCCACCGCCGATAGCCCTTCACCGGGAAAATGCCCGTGCGCCTCGATAAAGCCGGGCATCAGGGTACCGCCATCCAGATCGATCACCGCCACATCCCGGCTGACCTGCTGGCGCAGCACCTCAACCTCACCGAGCGCCACGATCTCGCCCCGCTTGACCAGCATGGCATCCGCCACCGGCTGTTGCGGATTCATGGTCAGCACCGTGCCATTAAAGAACAGCTGCGCCGCCGGCGCCGGCGGGTTAAACCAGCGATGCATACCCGCCACGGTCAACACGATCAGAGCAACAATGACCACCAATACCCACAATCCGGTTTTCTTCATAGCTGCCTCTCTCTTTGGCTGACCGGGCGTTTTCGCCTTTATGCGTTATCGCGCAGACTCTGCCCTTCCACTCCGGGGAGAACAAGTCGAATTCTCACCCGTTTTGCATTCGCACCACCGGTTTATCATCACATTTTTAAATGAAACAGATTCGTTAACCCCATACCGGCCAGCCCCTCGAGCGCGCTATAGTGAAGCCCAACATGGAGGCCCCGCACCCCTTGAGTGCACCTTTTATGCACCAGAATAAGGAAAAAACGGCACCATCCTTGCATTAACCGCGATGAGAATTTTATAGCCACGCATCGTGGAACCCGCCCGGCCACAAGCCGGCACCGGGACCAACTGGAGACAAAGAGTCATGAAAGCATCGGATTTGTTCGTTCGCGCCCTGGAAGCGGAAGGGGTTGAACACGTTTTTGCCATTCCCGGTGAAGAAAACCTGGACCTGCTTGAGTCGCTGCGCGGCTCCAACATCAAGCTGGTCATCACACGTCACGAACAGGCCGCCGGCTTTATGGCATCCACCTATGGCCGCCTGACCGGCAAAGCCGGTGTGTGTATGTCCACCCTGGGCCCCGGCGCCACCAACTTGGTGACCGCCGCTGCTTACGCCCAGCTCGGTGCCATGCCCATGGTCATGATTACCGGCCAAAAGCCGATCAAGACCAGCAAACAGGGGCAGTTCCAGATCATCGACGTGGTCGACATGATGCGCCCGCTCACCAAGTTCACCAAGCAAGTGGTCAGTGGCGACTCCATCCCCACCCGCATCCGCGAGTCTTTCCGACTGGCCCAGGAAGAGCGCCCCGGCGCCACCCATCTGGAGCTGCCGGAAGATATTGCCCGCGAACACTCCACCATGCCGGTGACCGAACCCAGCGCGACCCGCCGCCCCATCGCCGAAGACAAGGCTATCTGCAAGGCCATCGAAGCCATTAAGGGCGCACGCAAACCACTACTGCTGGCCGGTGCCGGCGCCAACCGCAAACTGACCAGCAAAATGCTTCGCCAGTTCGTGGAAAAACTGGGCATTCCGGTAATCACCACGCAAATGGGCAAAGGGGTGGTGGACGAAACCGGCCCCCACTTCCTGGGCAACACTGCCCTGTCCGACGGTGACTTTGTGCACCGCGCCATCGACCAGGCCGACCTGATCATCAACGTGGGCCACGACGTGGTGGAGAAGCCGCCGTTCTTCATGCGCCCCGGCGGTGCCGAAGTGGTTCACATCAACTTCAACTCCGCCCAGGTGGACCCGGTCTACTTCCCACAGATCGAAGTGGTCGGCGACATTGCCAACAGCCTGTGGCAGCTCAAGGAACGTCTGGATCCCCAGGAACACTGGAGCTTCTCGGACTTCCACCGCATCCGCGATGCGCTGCAAAAGCACATCAATGAAGGCATTCAGGACGACAGCTTCCCGATTCGCCCGCAGCGCCTGGTGGATGAAATTCGCAAGGTCATGCCGGAAGACGGAATCCTCACCCTGGATAACGGCATGTACAAAATCTGGTTTGCCCGTAACTACCCGGCGACCAAACCCAACACCGTACTACTCGACAACGCCCTGGCCACCATGGGCGCCGGCCTGCCTTCCGGCATGGCCGCGAAAATGGTGCACCCGGATCGCCGTGTCATGGCCATCGTCGGTGATGGCGGTTTCATGATGAACAGCCAGGAACTGGAAACCGCTGTGCGTCTGAAGCTGGATATCGTGGTGCTGATTCTGCGCGACGACGGCTACGGCATGATCAAGTGGAAACAGAACGACATGGACTTCCAGGACTTCGGCCTGGACTTCCAAAACCCGGACTTCGTGGACTACGCCCGCGCCTACGGCGCCCACGGCCACCGCGTGGAATCCACCGCCGGCCTGGGCCCGCTGGTAGAAGAGTGCTACCAGCAAGGCGGCGTGCACGTGATCGACTGCATGGTGGATTACCGCGACAACAGCCGCATCCTCAACCGGGAAATCCGCGAACTCAGCAGCAAACTATAACGCTGACACGCAGCACGCTACACGCACCATGCTTTGTTGCGTGCCAGCGTGTTGCGTGGAGCGTGCTAGCTGGCGATTGATCACGCCCAGCCTCATGGCCCACTAAACGTCATTAAGGAACCAAGATGCTAAAAGACGCCTACCCCTACTACCTGGCCAACGAAGCTGTGTTCGCCAACCAGGATCTCGACGTTACCGACAAATACAGCGGTGAAGTGGCCACCCGCGTGGCCATGGCCGATGCCGCCACCATTGATAAAGCCATCGACGCCGCGGACAAGGCCACCAAGCCCATGGCAAAACTGGCGCCCTACGAGCGTCAGGCCATTCTCAACCACTGCGTAAAACGTTTTGAAGAGCGTTATGAAGAGCTGGCACTAGCCCTGTGCATAGAAGCCGGCAAGCCCATCAAGGATGCCCGTGGCGAAGTGGGCCGCCTGATCGACACCTTCCGCGTAGCCGCCGAAGAAGCCGTGCGCATCGACGGCGAAATGCCGAACCTGGAAATTGCCGCCCGCGCCAAAGGCTACCGTGGCATGGTCAAGCGTGTCCCCATCGGTCCGTGCTCGTTCATTTCCCCGTTCAACTTCCCACTCAACCTGGCCGCCCACAAAGTCGCCCCGGCCATCGCTGCCGGCTGCCCGTTTGTCCTCAAGCCAGCTAGCCGCACCCCCATCGGCGCCATCATCATTGGTGAAGTGCTGGCAGAAACCGACCTGCCGAAAGGCGCGTTCTCCATTCTGCCCTGCCACCGTGAAGGCGCCGACCTGTTCACCACCGACGAGCGCTTCAAGCTACTCAGCTTCACCGGCAGCCCGGACGTGGGCTGGGACCTGAAAGCCCGCGCCGGCAAAAAACCGGTGATCTTGGAACTGGGTGGCAACGCGGCGGTGATCGTGGATGAAGATGCCGACCTGGACGATGCCGTAGAGCGCATTACCTTCGGTGCCTTCTATCAGTCCGGCCAGAGCTGCATCGGCGTACAACGCATCCTTATTCACGATGCCATCTACGACGAGCTGAAAACCCGCCTGGTGGAAAAAACCGCTGGCCTGAAAATGGGCGACCCGAAAGACGAAGAGACTTTCATCGGCCCGGTGATTTCCGAAGGCGAAGCCACCCGGCTGGAAAACTGGGTCAACGAAGCCGTGGATGCCGGCGCCACCCTGCTGGTGGGCGGCAAACGCGAGGGCGCCATGCTCGAAGCCACGCTGCTGGAAAATGCTCCCAAGGGCAGCAACATCGTGGAAGAAGAAGCCTTCGGCCCGGTGGCCGTGATCAGCCGCTTCAGTGACTTCGACGACGCCCTGAACACCGTCAACGAGTCCAAGTTCGGCCTGCAAGCCGGCATCTTCACCCGCGACCTGTACAAGGCCCACAAAGCCTGGGACGAACTGGAAGTGGGCGGCGTAGTGATCGGCGATGTGCCCAGCTGGCGCGTGGACAACATGCCCTACGGCGGCGTGAAGGATTCCGGCCTGGGCCGCGAAGGTATCCGCTGGGCCATCAATGACATGACGGAAGAACGGCTGCTGGTAATCCGTACGCCCCAATAAACTCGCTGAACGAACCGGACGGAGGCCTTTTCGACCAGAAAAGGCCTCTCCTTCCGGATATAAGCCGGTTACAAAATAGCGCGATTCATCCACATTTTTCTCGCAAACGCGCACTTACCATCCCAGTATTCCATTGTGATGGTGTAACCAATGAGTACCTCTCTAGGCCTGCTAACAGGCGCTATTTCCAGCCTGCTAAACCCGCAGGACGTGGTTCAGCCACACTATCAACCGACAGTGGACACCACCTGGCAAATACAACTGCAAGGCACCATCAATACCGGTTACCAGACCGACCTGTATATCCTAGACCTGTTCGACACCCCGCAATCCGTCATCGATGACCTTCAGGCCAGCGGTCGCAAGGTAATCTGCTACTTCTCGGCTGGCACCTATGAAGAATGGCGAGACGACGAGGGTCGCTTCACTGCCGCAGACAAAGGGCGCCAGCTGGACAATTGGCCCGGCGAACGCTGGTTAAATACCCGCTCCAGCAATGTCCGCGGCATCATGATAGACCGCCTAACCCTGGCGGCACAGAAAGGCTGCGATGGCGTAGATCCAGACAACGTAGATGGTTACAGCAACCAAAGCGGCTTTGCCCTCACCTATGACAGCCAACTGGATTACAATCGTTTTCTGTTTAATCAGGCCCAATCCATGGGCTTGGCCGTATCACTGAAAAACAACGTGGAACAGGTGGCCGACCTGATCGACTACGTGGACTTTGCCGTGAACGAATCGTGCCACGAATGGCAAGAATGCCATCGGCTATTGCCTTTCGTGGAAGCGGGTAAACCGGTGTTCCACATCGATTATGTCTTCAGTCAGGACCCGGACGGCCAGGCTATCCATTGCCGACATATGGATAGCCTGGATTTCCAATCCCTGACCCTGCCCTGGGCACTGGACGACAGTTTTCGCATGAGCTGTTTCGACGACTAGAACACCTGCTCGCGGATGAAGCGAGCTCCCAACCTTCCTGACACCACTCGCGTTCACCGTTTTGCCGACCCCATCCATCGGCAAGGCTGCCGCCAACCTGTGGTTACACCAGAATCAATCCCCCCGAAACGGATAACACTACTGCTACACTGGAGATTCAGAACAAGGATATCCAGAAACATGCATGATGCCCTCACCCTGATCGTCTTTCTGCTAGGCTCCGCCGTGGCTGCCGTGGTGCTGTTTCGCCGTCTAGGCATGCCGCCGATTCTTGCTTACCTACTTTCCGGCCTCGCCGCCGGGCCCTTTGGTTTTGGCTGGATCAACGATGTAGAAGGTATCCAGCATCTGGCTGAATTCGGTATCGTTTTTTTACTGTTTACTCTGGGGCTGGAATTCTCCATCCCCCGTCTTCTGACCCTGCGCCGCATTGTGTTCGGCGCCGGCCCCTTGCAGGTGATACTCACCGGGGCCGCTGTCTTTGCGGCCATGCGACTGTTCGGCTTTCAGCCCATGACCGCCGGCATCACCGCTGGGGCACTGGCCCTGTCCTCCACCGCCATCGTCATCCGTGACCTGATCGGACGCGGCGCGGTGAATACCGGCTACGGGCGTGCCTCCACCGGAATCCTGCTATTTCAGGACCTGGCAGCAGTGATCATGCTGGTGATGCTGCCAGTGATCAGCAGCAGCAGCGGCGATGCCCTGTGGACCATGGCGGGCATCACCCTGGGCAAATCCCTGTTGTTGTTTGCCGGCATCTATGTGGTGGGCAAATGGATACTGCCACGTCTGCTGGAAGAAACCGGCCGCGCCCGCTCCGATGAAGTGTTTGTAATGACGGCCTTGCTACTGGCGCTGGTGGCCGCTTGGGTGACCCACTGGCTGGGTTTATCCATGGCGCTGGGGGCCTTTCTGGCGGGCATGATGCTGGGCGAAAGCCACTTCCGGCATCAGATCGAAGCAGACCTGCGACCCTTCCGCGACCTGCTGCTCGGGCTGTTTTTTATCAGTGTCGGCATGCTGGTAGATCCAAACCTGTTCGCCGAACAGTGGCTCTGGATTATCCTAGCCGCCGTTTCGTTGATGCTGTTCAAAGCGGTGCTGATATTTGTCTTGTTACGCCTGCTGGGCGAACCCGCCGACACCGCCACCCGCAGCGGCCTGATTCTGTCCCAATGCGGCGAATTCGGTTTTGTGCTGGTCGCACTTGGGGTGTCACACGAGGTCATGTCGCCGGGCAAAGCCGGCCTGCTGGTTTCGATTACGGTGCTCACCATGGCGGTGACCCCCGCGCTGCTGCAACACAGCGGCAAACTCAGCCGTCGCCTGCTGCGCCCCTGGATGGAAGTCCCAAAAGACACGCCGGTATCCGACGACATTACCGGCCATGTGATTTTGTGCGGTTACGGGCGGGTGGGCCAGAACCTGATGCGCTACCTGAACCGTTTCCATCACCATGCGGTAGCGGTGGATATGGACCTGGTGCGATTACAGGAAGCCAGCGCCGCCGGCGAGCATATCCTGTTTGGTGATGCCAGCCGCAAGGACATTCTCGAACGGGCCGGTATCCACCGCGCTCGCCTGCTGGTGGTCACCTTCGACAATGCCCGCCTCGCCGAGCGGATCATCCACACCACCCATAGCCTCAACAGTAACGTGCGAGTATTGGTGCGCACCCGCGACGACACCCATCTGGATGCACTCACCGAAGCTGGCGCGGCCGAAGTGGTGCCCGAAGTGCTGGAGGCTTCATTGATGTTGGTCGCCCACGCTCTGATGATGCTGGACGTACCCTTTGAGCGGGTACTGGCCATGCTCCGCAAAACCCGGCGCGACCGCTACCGCATGCTGCAGGGCTATTACCACGGCGATTCCTTCCCCACCACCGACAGTGCCGGCAACCCCTACCGGTTGTTGCATGCCGTGGCGCTCACTGGAAACGCCAAAGGCATCGGCCAGAACGTGGGCCATTTGCAGCTCAGGGATATCGAGATCCGCGCTATAAAACGCGGCGAGCAGACGCTGGAAAACCCCGGGGAAGACCAGACGCTGTTGCCGGATGATACGATCATTCTTTACGGTCCGCTGGAAGCTGTGGAAGCCGCCGAAGCCAAGCTCCTCGGCGGCTAACAACAACGCCCGCCCCTACCACAACCGCACACGTTGCTCGGGAGGAAAGTACAGCACCTGCTTCTCGCCAACATTAAACGCTCTGTACCAGGCGTCCATGTTTCTAACCACACCGTTGACCCGAAACTCGTTCGGACTATGGGGGTTGGTCAGCACAATCTGGCGTAGGTGCTCATCACGATACAGAGCGCGCCAAAGCTGGGCATAGCCAAGAAAAAACCGCTGCATGGCGGTATACCCATCCACCACGGTATCTGCCGACGGATTGGCGGCCAGAAACTCACGGTACGCCGTATGCGCCACCGTCAGCCCACCAAGATCCCCCATATTTTCCCCTAGCGTCAGGCGCCCATTGACCGTCATATCAGGCAATGGCCGATACTCCTCATACTGAGTCGCCAGCCGGTCCGCACGCTCATCGAACCGTTCCCTGGACGCGGTCGACCACCATTCCCGCAGCACGCCACGGCCATCGTAACGGCTACCTTGGTCATCAAAGCCATGGCTCAACTCATGGCCAATGACCATACCAATAGCGCCATAATTCACCGCTGGATCTGCCGCCGGGTCAAAAAACGGCGGTTGCAGAATGGCCGCGGGGAATACGATTTCATTATGACTGCGCGAATAATAGGCGTTGACCGTCTGGGGCGTCATGCCCCATTCCCAGTCTCTTGCCGGGCCACCCATTTTTTTCACTTGATCCGCACGGTGCCAGGCAATGATCCGCTGCACATTGCCCACCACGTCATCATCCTCTATGCGAATATCACTCATGTCGCGCCAACGATCCGGGTAACCAATGCGGGCCGTAAACGCATCCAGCTTGGCAGACGCCTGCTGCCGGGTTGCCTCATCCATCCAGGTATTTTCAGCAATGCGCTGGTGAAAAGCGCTCCGCAAGTAGCCCACCATTTTTTCCATTGAGGCTTTGCTTTCCTCAGGAAAAAAGCGCTTCACATATAGCTTGCCCAACGGCTCACCAAACACCTGATTCAGAAACTGTAATGCCAGCTTGTCCTGAGAACGCGGCGTCTCAATCCCTTTCAGGCGCCGTGAATAAAAATCAAAATAGGCATCCCGCCAGGGGGCCGACAACAGTTCGGAAAAACCGTCCAGATAGTGAAAACGCATCCATGCCTGCAGCGTAGCGACCGGCGTTTGCCCGAACAGGTCAGCAGAGGCTTTCACCGCCGTGTCGGTGGAAACAACGACCGATGAGGGCTCACCGAAACCCGCATGTTTAAGCAGCGACGCCCAGCTCAGCCCGGGAGCAAATGCCTGCAACTCGGTCATGGTCATGCGGTGGGTGTTACGAATCACGTCACGACTTTCTGCCGGCGTCCAATAATGCTCTGCCATGGTGGTTTCGAACGCCAGGATATCCTTCGCCTGCGAACTCGCCGATGCCAGCCCGGCGCGCGCCAACACACCCGCTATGTAGTCTTGATAGGCTTGGCGGTGATCCGGATAAGGCGCCTGATCGCTCAGGTAATATTCCAAGCTGGGCAAGGCCAGCTCAGCTTGCGAAAAAAACAGGGCATAGCGGTCCGGTTGATGCGGGTCTTGACGGACGGAAAAATCCACCACCGAAGGCATGCCCGGTAATGCCATCAACGCCTGCAGAGCGGGGTGATCCTGCGCGTCATCAATCTGCGCCAACTCATCCGAGAGCATGGCAACACCAGCACTATCTCGCGCTGCCAGATGAGTGAAACTCGCATGCAGGGCGGACAATTGCTGCTCGGAACGATCCGAAGATTTATCACTGCTCCCCAAGCTATCGACAATATCCTGCAACTGCGTTTCGGTGCGCAGGCTCAAGGCACTGAAGGAATCCATACGCGGCAAGCCATCCGGGATCGTGGCACTGCTGAGCCAGCCATCATTCACATAACGATAAAAATCGTCTCCAGGCACAATCAATGGATTGATGTACCCAGACTCCACGCCCCAAGCGCCATACATGGCTTTTGGGTGTACCACCGTGCTTTCCGGTTCCTGACAGGCCTGTAACGTCAGAACCACCCCCAGAGCCACCCCCGTACGCTTCCACATGATGCATTCCCTTGATAACCAGACTGTCGATTTAATGTCAGGCACCGCCTACATGCCAGTAAAAACCTAACGCCAACCACACGCAGCAAAGGAGCACGCCGAACCAACGGATACTCGCCCACCGACGTCCAAAGACGCCCACATGACTAACGGCGCCCTTTAACCGGCCAATGCCCTTGCCCCCTTGTCGGCGATATAACACGCTAACCAATACACATTCGATCAATCAAAACCGATAGACACGGATAATGGCAAAGCGGCCTGTCATCCTGGCGCCAGCCAGTATCGGCTTTTTTTCCGGGGAAAAAGCCCATGCGTTCCAGCACCATCACGCTGATCAATCCGCAGGAGCAGCCGCAGAGCTCAGATCCGCAGGCACCCACGCTGAGCCATGATGAGCTGCACCGCTTCAACCAACTAGTCGCCACCCTCTACAGCTGTCTGCATTCAAGCCAAGGCTTCCAGCCCTTTTTCGATGCCTTCCAGGCCCACTTCAACGCCCTTCAGGGGGGCATACTCGGCCTGAGCAGCAGCCCGCGCCGCATGATCTATGGCTGGACCTTCGGCTATCCCGAGGGGTTTGAAGAGTGGTATATCAACAGTGACTTGCCAGAGCGAGACGAAGCACTGGCCCGCTACGAGGCGTTACCGCCGCGTCAGTTCGATTCCTTCCTGCGCGGCGATGCCCGCAACACCATTCTCGACATGCTGAGTGCAGAAAGCCGCGCCTGGGCAGAAGCGGTGGGCATGGGCGACAGTGCGGGTATGCTGGTCAGCCGCCAAAACGACTGCAACGTGGTTTTCCTTGCCAACCGCCATGAGGATTTTGGTCCCTACACCGACCATGACATCCTGCAAATGAACCTGCTGGCCCCCCATGTGGAAAACGCCGTCAGCCTGCACTTCAAGCTCTACCAATCACGCAGCAATAACGAAAGCCTCGCCCTGGCGCTCAACCACGTAAACAAACCCATGGTGGTATTCAATGCCCTGGCCACCATTGCCCAAGCCAACAATAACGCCCTGGATTTGCTCGCCCACAGCGACACCCTGAGCATTTCAGATAACCAGCGACTGCAGTGCAAGGATGCCCGGCTGAATCGCAAACTCAGCGATGCCATCAGCACCTGCCTTATTCATTCCCAGAAAGGCACTCCCGCCACCCAAACCCTGTTCGTGGATAACTGTCACGAACGCATCGCCATCTGCCTGACGCCACTGATTGCAGAAAAGAAAGAACATAACGGCGTGCTCGCCGAACTGTTCCGCTACGACAGCGCCATGGAACCGGATATAGGCAAGTTGCAGTCGCTGTTCCAGTGCACACCGGCAGAAGCGGGCATCGCCGCCGAATTGATCCACGGCCTAAACGCCACCGAAATCGCCGACAAAAATGGCATATCTGTTCACACGGCCCGGCAGCACATCAAAAACCTGTTGGCCAAAAACGGCTACCGCAAGCAGACAGAACTGGTCGCCATGTTGGTCAGAGCCCTTTCATAGCCTCTACTTCCGGCATTCTGGCGTATTGTCGAACAATAAAGGCCACTTGCTTACTTTTGACTTGCTCCCTTTCCAGCTTCGCAGTAATTTGTGAACACCTATTCACAAATTACGCTGGAGGGCCCGTTCTCATGCGAGCCACATCAACGGAAAACAACAATATTCAGCCAGCCAAGTCGCAACCTGCTCACGCACCTCGCTGGCAGCCGATTAATGACTTTGCCGAGCGTAAACAGCAAGACAGTGGGCTGAAAGCCTGGATCGCCGTGGTCGAAGGCTGCATCAAGGCCATCGAGAAAACCGCCTGGCAAGGCAGGGAAATCGCCGACCAGGCCCTGACTGCCTGCAAGGCAGTCACCCGTGGCGCCAGCGCCGTCAATGAAGAAATGCAGCTGCTCGCCGACGAGGCCCGCCGGTGGCCGGCGCGCCTGAAACGGCTGACCAAAACCGGCTGGATGCTGACCAAGGTCGTAGCCAGTTACCGCCTGTGGGGCACCAGGGCCGCTTTTCTGCCCGGCAGCATGCGCGATGCCGCGCTGGCCAACCTGCACAAACGCAACGCCAAACGTTTTCGCGACACCTCCCTGGAACAGGGCGGCGCCTTCCTGAAAATCGGCCAGCTGCTCTCCAGCCGCCCGGATCTGCTACCCCAGGCCTGGGTGGATGAGTTAGCGGTCTTGCAGGATCAGGCCAGCCCGGTGGACTTTGCCGACATTGCCGCGGTGCTTGAGCAGGAATTCGGTGAGCCGCTGGATACCCTGTTTGCCCATGTGGATCCCCAGCCCCTGGCCGCTGCCAGTATCGGGCAGGTACACCGCGCCCGCTTGCACGATGGCCGCGACGTGGCCGTCAAAGTACAACGTCCGGGGCTGGATGAAGTGGTCGAGCTGGACATGACCCTGCTCAAGATTTTCATGGACGCGGTGAAATCCGCCCTGCCGCCCATGGATATCGACACCATCGTCAATGAAATCCAGCGCACCGTCCGTGAAGAGCTGGATTACCAGCGCGAAGCCCGCGTTATGACGGACATCGGGCAGCAACTCGGTCGCATTCCGGGAATCCAGGTCCCCACCTTGGTAGCCGAGCGCAGCAGCCGCCATGTGCTCACCACCGAATTCATTCAGGGCGAGAAGCTCACCCTGACCCTGGACCGGCTGAAAGACACGGATCCAGACCGGGTCAGCGCCCTGCTCACCACCCTGCTGGATGCCTGGTTCTGCCAGGTCCTTCACGGCGGCCTGTTCCATGCCGATCCGCACCCCGGCAATATCATGATCACCCCGGACAACACACTGGTACTGCTGGATTTCGGCTGCGCGCAAGCCCTCACCGACGACGCTCGTCGCGGCTACTTCCGGGTTCTGCAGGCCTGCATCGTGGGCGATGAATCCGTCATCGCCGACACCCTGACCGCCCTCGGCTTTGTTACCCGCAGCGGCGATCCGGCCACTCTGTTGGCATTCGTGTCTGCCGTGCTCAACCAGGTCCGCGATGCCATTATCAATCCCGACCAGCAGGCCGGCTGGCCCAGCCCCGAAGCCATGATGCAGCAGGTCAGCGAACTGCTCGGCCAGCTGGAACACGACCCGGTACAAACCCTGCCCGGCGATTTCATCATGCTGGCCCGGGTCTTCGGCACTTTGGGCGGCCTGTTCCTGCATTATCAACCCAATGTGGATGTGGCCAGCCTAGTGCTTCGCTACCTGACTCGCCCCCTGGACAACCCAACCAGCCAAGCGGCCTGACCCTCCTTTTAACCGCTCCTTCCTCCTCATATACCCGGAAAAGCCTGTAATCAGGCTTTTCCGTTTTGTATCCCTATGAAAAGAAACTGTCACCAATACTGACAATAACGCTACAGCATCGCCCCCTCGTTAATGTGCACACTTGTACCAATCAATGTGTACTATCGTGCCAGTCAGTCGCACGGCACCTGATCATTGCACAAACAAGAACAGTGCCACTGCAGGCACCGCCAAGGGGTTAGCGATGTATCCACTCAGCCAGGCTCCCGCCTTTATCTCTCACCGGCTCCCGCTGGCCTTACTGCTCAGTGCCAGCCTGCTCGCTGCCTGCGGTGGAGGCGGTGGAGGAAGCAGCGCACCGGCGGTGGCCAACGATTCCCCCACTATTCCGGAAACCCCTCGGGAGCCGGAAATACCAGATCCGACCCCTGAGCCAGAACCGGAACCGGAACCCCTGAACCGCTACCAGTTCGCCAATGGCTGTTACACCCTGCAAAGCCAGGAGCACTTTCTGAGCAGCAACGACGACGGCTACAGCCTCACCGAAGACGCAGGTAATGCCACCGCCTTCACCATGAAACCCACCGACCTGGGACGTTACCTGCTGCTTTCCAGTTACCACCGTGATCCGGGCAGCGCCGGCAGCAAACAACTGCTCGGCATCAGCGATCCCGCCGGGGAGTTCCTTGATCAGGGTGGCAATTTTGTGGGGGAACTGAGTTATCTGGTCTCCGGGCTTGGCGACACATTGAATCTGGTGCTGGACCCGGTCGCTCCCCTCGGTGGCCTGTTGCGGGAATTGGGCGAAAGCCTCGGCGACACCTTTACTCTGGCCTCCAACGTGACCGGCCTGCTACTCACCGCCGGCGACGACGGCCTGACCCTCACTTCCCCGCAACTGGAGTCTGACAACAACCGCTTCACTCTGGCTGCCAGTGAAGGATGCAGCGACTACCCGGAAGCCGAGCTCAACGCGGACATCACCGATAACGGCCCGGCCAATTACCTGACCGAAGTGCCCCGATTCCAGAATGTGGACGGCCTGGATGATGACGACATCTTCGGTTTCGTGGATGCTCACAGCCATATTTCCGCCTACGAATTTATCGGCGGGCGGGTGAATTACGGCGACCCCTTCCACAAATTCGGCGTCGACCACGCCCTGCACGATTGCGCGGAAAACCATGGCCCCCAGGGACTGACCGGCCTGATCGAACAAGTCACCAGCAATCCCGGTCCCCACGAAACCCGGGGCTGGCCAGACTATCCATACTGGCCACGCAACAACTCTTTGCAGCACCACCAGAGCTACTACAAATGGATTGAGCGTGCGCACCTTGCCGGCATGAAAATTCTCGTCAACCACCTGGTACACAACGAAATTCTTTGCCAGATCAACCCGCAAAAACAGAATGACTGCGACACCATGTCAGCCATCGAAATGCAGGCTGACCAGATGCATCGTATGCAGGATTACATCGATGCCCAGAACGGCGGCCCAGGCAAAGGCTGGTTCCGCATCGTTACCGACCCGGCACAGGCTCGCCAAGTCATTGGCGACGGGAAAATGGCCGTCATTCTTGGAGTGGAAGCATCCAAAGCCCTTAACTGTGGGGAATTCATCAATGCACCGGAATGCACGCGAGACGAAATTGTAGAGCAACTGGATAAGCTCGAAGCAATGGATGTGCGCAGCCTGTTCCCTGTCCACAAATTCGATAACGCTTTCGCCGGCCATTTACCAGATCTGTCTGAAGGCGTTGGCATCGGCACAGTATTGTATGCCGGCAACTTGCTGGAAACAGGTCATCTGGTGGAATTTGAGGAATGCCAGGGCCATGACGATCATGAGGTCGAACTGGACAACCCTTTCCAGCCTTTCGGCCTTCTTGATCAGCTCCTGTTTCAACTGGACTATCTGGCAGACCGCTTCCCTGCTAGCCCCGAAGAACTGGCCGATTTCGATCTGCGACGCGGCACCGATCACCTGTGTAATACCCGCGGCCTCACCGACCTGGGCTTCTTCCTGATCGAAGAACTGACTCGCCGCGGCATGATGATCGAAATCGACCACATCAGCCGCAAAGCCGCCACTCAAATTCTCGACATCACACAAATGCGAGATTACCCAATCATTAACAGCCATGGCGACTGGACCGGCACCGAAGTCCTTCGTGATCGCATCGCCAGCCAAGGGGGGGTTACCGCGTCCTTCGGCAGCGTACGCAGCAACTGGGTAGATCAACTAACCCGCGATGGCAACCGGCCCCGCGACCCGGACTTCATGGTAGGCCCATTCGGCGGCGCCCCCTTTGCCTCAGACGTAAATGGCATTGCAAACCTGGCAGGCAACCCAGGCACACCCGACCAAGAAGACACCTTGTACCCCTTCACCTCGGTGGATGGCCGTGTGCAATTCGACAAACAAGTTACTGGGGATCACGCCTTCAGCCTCTACGAAGGCCGGGGCGTGGCGCACTACGGACTCTATGCGGACCAGATCGCCGACATGATGCTCAACAGTGATCGTCCGCAGGAAGAAATTGATGACGCGGTGAACCAGCTGTTCACCTCGGCGGAAGCATACATACGGATGTGGGAACGACTGGAGCAGGCCGAGCAATAGCGGCCATACCTCCACATGAAAAATGCAACCTTTCAGGCAGCAGTAACAATAAACGACAACGGGGAACCTATCATGAACATGAACCGACTCTGGCCTGCCATCGCCCTGGCGGTCACTCTGGTACTCACCGCCTGCGGCGGTGACGGCGGCGGCTCATCACCGGCCAATAATTCCGCCACACCCAACAATCCCGACAATGGCGGCGATGGAGGGGATGACGGTGGTGACGGCGGCGATGATGGAGGGGATGGCGGTGACGGTGGCGACACCACGCCCCCCGATACCGTTGGCCGAACGTTCCTCATCAGCCCCGGTGAAGACGCCACCGAAGACATGGTCAACGCCATGGTCCAGCTGCGTCCAAAAGACACCCTGCAATTCGAGTGCGGCTACTTCGAACTGGACCAGGGCATCTTGATCCAGGCCACCGAAGATGTACTGATTAAAGGTTGCGGCAAAGACGAAACCATTCTGTCGTTCAAAGACAGTGTCAACGTGACCGGTCTGGAAGCCCTGAACATACGCGGCATTACCGTGGAAGACCTGACCATCCTCGATTCCCCCGGCGACGCCTTCAAATTGAAGAGCGTAAAGTGGGGCACCCTGCGTGGCGTACGTGCCATGTGGTCCGGTGGCGGCGAACCGATCACCGCAGATAACTACGCGGAAAAGATCCATGTGTCCTGTACCGCGCCCCCCTACAACGAGGGCGATTCCAGCCCGGATTACACCCCCAGCTCCGCCAGCGGTCGCTACGGTATCTACCCGGTAGAGTCAGAGAACATTCTGGTAGAAGACAGTGAATCCATCGGCGCCAGCGATGCAGGCATCTATGTTGGCCAGACCAACACCGCCATCATTCGTAACAGCCGTGCCGCTTATAACGTCATGGGTTTTGAAATCGAAAACGTTCAAGGTGGCGAGTACGACAACAACCTTTCTGAATGTAATACCGGCGCTTTCCTGATCTACGACCTGGAAAACATCACCCGTTACGGTGATACCTCGGTGATGATCAACAACGTGGCTCGCAACAATAATACCTACAACTTTGCCCACAGCGGCCTGGTGTCCGTTGTACCTCGTGGCACCGGACTTATTACCTTGGGCTACGACAATATTGAGGTCCTCAACAACACCTTTGAGGATCACAGCACTGCCGCCGTCATCCACGCAAGCTATGAGTTGATTGATGGCAAGGACAATACCGCCGATAAAAAAATCGACCCCTATACCGAAGGTCTGCACATCCATAACAATGTGATGAAGAACTCCGGTTACGACCTGCCCCCACCGGACCTGGAAAAACTGGCCAACGGCGAAGTAGAAAGTGTGCTGCCGACCCTGATAGGCCTGAAAAACCTGCCTGAACTGTCTCCCAACCTTCTGGAAGTGTTGGCCAGCCTACCTAACCTACTGAATCTGGGCAAAGGGGCTCACATTGTTTGGGATGGGCTTCGCGACGACCTGGACGAAGATTGCCCCTACCCGGTAGACAACAACGGCGATCCGGTTCCCATGTGGGATAGCGGCAAGCCCATTCATACCAATGAGCATCCAAACCCCAGCTGCCATTACAACGCCTACAAATTCAACGAAAGTGGCGACCGCATCCTGCCAGAATGGGGCACCTGTATTCACGATAACGACCTGAACAGTGACAGCGCCCCCTACCTGAACTTCCACGGCACCGATGGTTTGGAAGTGGTACTGGCCATTGCCGAGCAGGACTTCTCCATTCTCAATCCTGCAGGCATCAAAGGGGCTATTGAAGGGTTACTGAATATCGCCTCCGACACGGACATGTCCGAGCATGATTGCCAGGCCCGTTTCGGTACCACCCTGGCGTCACTGCCACGGGTAGAAATTCCGCCCTTCGAGCCCAGCGGCGAATTCGACCCTGCACCGTCGGATGAGGTTGTCGAGTTCTACTGTAGCGCTGACGTTGCAGACGGCGAGATCAACCGCGAAGCACTGAACTACAACTGCCCGACACTGGATCAGTACAACCTGTTTGCGGATGCTGAAGACCCACGTAGCACACCGAACGAGAGCGGCCAGCCCTTTGTGCTGAACACCAAACTGTTCTCCGACTACTCCACAAAATACCGGGTCGTGTTTGTGCCGCCCGGCGAGCAAGCGGTGTATAGCGACGGCCAGGACGGTAACAACGTCAACGGCAGCATCGTGTTCCCGGAAGGTACCGTGATTGCCAAAACCTTTGCCTTCACCGATGAAAGCCAGGGCACGGAAGTGCCAGTAGAAACCCGTCTGTTGATCAAACGCAAGAACAGCCAGGACAGCGCTGTCTGGGTTGGTCTGCCCTACATCTGGGCAGAAGAAGACGGCAAGCAAGTCGCCCGTCTGGCAATGAACGGTGGCAGCGCCTCGGTTGCCTGGCATTACCGTGATGCGGATTCCAACACCCTGCTCACCGGCAGCACCGACGGCTACACCATCCCTAACGGCAACCAGTGTGTTACCTGTCACGCCAATGATGACCAGCCGGCTGGCAGCGCGCCCATCGGTCCGAAACCCCGTAACCTGAACCGTGCCTACAAAGCGGAATCCGCTTTCATGGGAACCAGCGGCCAGGCCGGTTTCCCGGCGGTAAACCAGATCAAGCAGTGGAAAGATCTAGGGATCCTGACCGGCGTGCCGGAGTTGACCATCAGCAATGGAGTGGCCACCAACATTGAGCATCTGCCACGCTGGAATGTGCCCGGTGACAGCGGTGAAACCGCCAACTCAGCGGCGGATATCGAAAGCCGGGTGCGTGCCTACCTGGAAGTGAACTGTCAGCATTGCCACAACGACAAGGGCGCCGCGTCCAACACGGGTTATTACCTGGATCACTTCCGTGATGTGAACGCCAGCTACGGGGTGTGCAAGAAGCCCACGGCCACCGGCGGCGGCTCCTGTGGACGCCAGCATGTACTGGTACCCGGCAGCGCGGGCAGTTCCATCGTCTCTTGCCGTCTCAGTGCAGAAGATGATCCGCAGAAGATGATGCCACCGATTGCCCGCAGCGTTGCCCATGGCGAAGCCACCGCGCTGATGGATCAGTGGATCAATAATGTGGTGGATAGCAGCTATACGAACGCTAGCGCCTGTAACTGATCTTCCCCCCTCCCTCCTCTCCAGCATCATCGGAGGGGAGTGCAACACCCCCTCCCTGCAAAGGGAGGGTTCTTAGGGCCTGTTAACACTACCGAGATAACGCCTGCTGGATGCATTTTTTCGTCCAGTGGTGTCAGCCGGTGTGCCGTGTAGTCATTCTACATAAACAGCGGATGGCTCTGCTGGGCGGGAAAAGGGACCAGCCCTTCGGGTTGAGCCCCAAAAGCCGTCACTCGTCGTTATTCGTCACTCATTTGGAACCACCAAACTTCACTCCTCATGCCTAGATTGACGGCTTTTGGGACTCAACAGGTGTCATCTCGGTAGTGTTAACAGGCCCTAGCCGCTCCGCGGCCGCGATACGCTTCACGCAGCATGCAACACGCAACGGGCACCCTGCCTCAAATGTTGCTATTTCTATCTCGAATGGCTTTTAACGGCGCAGATAATTTATCCGGATGACGCGGATGAATGGCTGCATAGCATTCAAAAATTTCGGCCAGATCCTTCTCCACATCTCCACACGGCTCAATCACGCGGGCAAAGGTAATTTCCTTTTTACGGTAATCCGCTGTGGCCACCACAATCGGCACACCCGCCTGCTGCGCGATTCGGTAAAAACCGGTTTTCCACTGCGTTGCCCCACCGCGAGTCCCTTCAGGAGCGACAACCATCACCAGCTTGTCACGGCTATTGAACTGTTCCACGGTCTGCTCAACCACACCACCCGCCTTCTGCCGGGCAATGGGCAAGGCTCCCATCCAGCGAAGCATTGCGCCAAACGGCCCCTTGAAGGCACTGTCCTTGATCATCACGTGAGCATCCAAGCCCAGCTGCATCATGGCAGCCAAGGTATAGATACCATCCCAGTTAGACGTATGCGGGCCGCCAATAATCACGGCTTTAGGCACCGCCGGCATGTCATTAGTCACCCGCCAACCCGCCAGACGCAAAAAACCACTGGCAAGACGGCGAGAAAATGCATTCCCTCGGCGAGGATAATCAGAGTCCTGGGATGACGACATGGGATTGTCCATTGTAAAAAGAAAGCGGATCATACCCGCGTTAGCCCCCCATCACATTGGCACTAACGCCCAAACTCAGGCCAGAGACCCTCACCAGCCTATGTCCTCTTTGCATTACCTCACAGGGTACCCTGAGCAAATTCAGCAACAAGCCAAAGCCCTGCTGAACCAAGGCCAACTAGGTGACTACCTGCAACAGCGCTACCCCGACAAGCATGACATTCAAGGCGACAAGGCCCTGTTCCAGTACGCTAACACCTTGAAACAACAATACCTGCGTAAGGCGCCGCCGCTGGGCAAGGCCAATTACGACGCCAAGCTGAAGACTCTCAGCCAGGCGCTGGGCATGCATACCCGGCAAACCCGCATTCACGGCAACAAATTGCGCAGTCATAACAGCCTGCGTATCGCCAGCCAGTTCAAGGCGGCGCCGGAGGCTTTTCTGCGCATGATCGTGGTCCACGAACTGGCCCACTTCAAAGAAACCGACCACAACAAGGCGTTTTATCAACTCTGCTCGCACATGGCACCGAACTACCATCAGCTGGAACTGGATACCCGGCTCTGGCTTCTCTGGCAGGACACACTCAACCGCTGACACAGTCACCACCTGCAGGAGCCAGATCGCCCTTTAGCGCCTCGACCCAACAAAGCCAAAACACCAAAAACCTCTTTATTCAACAAGCATTTACATTCCCGATCACGAATATCGACAAAGACCATGGCCGGCAGTTTCATGTCCCCGCCATAAGGGCGTAGTATGAAATGACTTAACGTCATAACGCAGGGTCATCAGTGCCTAGGTTTGTGGCAATGCTGTACTGATCCTGCGCCCGTGTTCCACGTTGGCGGCCTTTCTATCCGCCCGCGAGGGACTCCAATCAGAGCCCAGGAGGTGTGTAGTGACACGGATTGGCCAGGACACCCTGAACAGCAAAAAAACGCTGGAAGCCAACGGCAAGACCTATCATTACTTTGATATCAATACGGTCGCCGACAAAGGCTGGGGCGATCTCAGCAAACTCCCCTTTTCCCTCAAAGTCCTTCTTGAAAACCTGCTTCGCTTTGAAGACGGTGACAGCGTTACCAGCGCCGACATCGAAGCCGTAATGCGCTGGCTGGAACAAAAACGCTCCGACAAGGAAATCAACTACCGCCCGGCCCGGGTACTGATGCAGGATTTCACCGGCGTCCCCGGGGTCGTCGATCTGGCCGCCATGCGCGATGCCATCAAAAAAGCCGGGGGCGATCCGGGCCGCATTAATCCACTGACACCGGTGGATCTGGTCATCGACCACTCGGTAATGGTAGACAAGTTCGGCAATCCGCAGGCCTTCGAAGAGAACGTAGAAATCGAATACCAGCGCAACCGGGAACGTTACCAGTTCCTGCGCTGGGGCCAGAAAGCCTTCGACAACTTCCGCGTGGTGCCGCCGGGCACCGGTATTTGTCACCAGGTGAACCTGGAGTATCTGGCCAAGGGCGTTTGGTCGTCCGAATCTGACGACGGCAATACCTACGCCTACCCGGACACCCTGGTGGGCACCGATTCCCACACCACCATGATCAATGGCCTGGGCGTACTGGGCTGGGGCGTGGGCGGCATCGAAGCGGAAGCCGCCATGCTCGGCCAGCCCATCGCCATGCTGATTCCCGAAGTCGTCGGCTTCAAGATCACCGGCAAACTGCTCGAAGGCATCACCGCCACCGACCTGGTACTCACCGTCACCGAAATGCTGCGTCGCCACGGCGTGGTGGGCAAGTTCGTGGAATTCTTCGGCGACGGCCTGGCCGACCTGACCTTGGCCGACCGGGCCACCATCGCCAACATGGCGCCAGAATACGGCGCCACCTGTGGCTTCTTTCCCATCGACGAACGCACCACCGAGTACATGGAGCTAACGGGCCGCGACGCGGACACCATTGCGCTGGTGGAAGCCTACTGCAAGGCCCAGGGCCTGTGGCGTTCCAGCAGCGATCCAGACCCGGAATTCACCGATGTGATGGAGCTGGACCTAAACGATGTGGTGCCCAGCCTGGCCGGCCCGAAGCGGCCGCAGGACCGGGTGCCCCTGACTTCGGTCAAGCGCACCTTTATCGACGTAGTTACCGATACGCTGAAACTCAATGATGAGGAAATCAGCAACCTGGAAGGCGAAGGTGGCCAAACCGCCGTGGGCAACCACGAGCCCAGCGGTGGCGATGTTCCCGTGGTCATCGACGGCAAGAAACACCACATGAGTCACGGCGACGTGGTGATTGCCGCCATCACCTCCTGCACCAACACCTCCAACCCCAGTGTCATGCTGGCCGCCGGTCTGGTGGCGAAAAAGGCCGCCGAAAAAGGCATGAACCGCAAGCCTTGGGTGAAAACCTCGCTGGCCCCCGGTTCCAAGGTGGTCACCGATTATCTCGACGTGACTGGCCTGCAAAAACCGCTTAACGATATCGGTTTTGACCTGGTGGGCTACGGCTGTACCACCTGCATCGGTAACTCCGGCCCGCTACCGGAAGAAATCGACAAGGCCATTTCCGATGGCGATCTAGTGGTGGCATCCGTGCTGTCCGGTAACCGGAACTTCGAAGGCCGGGTGCACCAGAGCGTGCGCACCAACTGGCTGGCCTCACCGCCGCTGGTCGTGGCCTATGCCCTGGCCGGCACCGTGAAGATCGATCTGGATTCCGACTCGCTCGGCAATGACAAGGACGGCAACGCGGTCTACCTGAAAGACATCTGGCCCAGCTCCGAGGAAATTCAGGCAGAGCTGCTGAAGATCAACAGCGGCATGTTCCACGACCAATACGCCAGTGTGTTCGAAGGTGATGAAATCTGGCAAAGCCTGCCGATCCCGGATTCGCAAACCTACGACTGGGACAGCAGCTCCACCTACATCCAGAACCCGCCCTTCTTCGACGGGCTCACCGCCGAGGTGGACGATGTGCTGCCTGTAAAGAATGCGCGCATTCTGGCCATGCTGGGCGACTCCATCACCACCGACCACATCTCCCCGGCCGGGGCCATCAAGGCAGACTCCCCCGCTGGCCACTACTTGCAAGGACATGACGTGGAGCCCATCGACTTCAACTCTTACGGCTCACGCCGGGGGAATCACGAAGTGATGATGCGCGGCACTTTTGCCAACATCCGCATCCGTAACGAAATGACCCCGGACATCGAAGGTGGCTTTACCAAGCACCTGCCCGGAGGTGAGCAAATTTCCATCTACGGCGCGGCCATGCGCTACCAAAAAGATGGGATCCCCACCGTGGTAGTCGCCGGGAAGGAATACGGCACCGGCTCCAGCCGTGACTGGGCGGCCAAAGGCACCACTTTGTTGGGCGCCAAGGCGGTGATTGCCGAGAGCTACGAACGGATTCACCGCTCCAACCTGATCGGCATGGGCGTGCTGCCGCTGCAATTCCCGCAAGGCACCGACCGCAAAACGCTGAACCTGGATGGCAGTGAAGAAGTGGATATCCCGGATCTGGACAACAACCTGAAACCCGGGGACACCATCACCGTGGTCTTCCGGCGCGACGGCAAGGAGCAAAAAGTAGACGCCGTTTCCCGCCTGGATACCGCAGCAGAAGTGCAGTACTACAAGAACGGCGGCATCCTGCATTATGTGCTACGGCAGATGATGAAGTAGACGAGAAACGCTGCACGCTTCATGCAGCACGCAACAGGCAACAACGCGGAAAACCGTGTTGTTTGCACCAAACCAAGAGGCCGCGCCCGGAAACGGACGCGGCCTTTTGCATTTATTGTACCCACCACCTTCGCCCTTCTTACCTGTAGGAGCCCCACTTGAGGGGCGAACCGAACAGTACCCACCGTAGGCCGCATTAGCCGAAGGCGTAATCCGACACCCTGCGTTCCAGCCTCCCAATTGTCGGCTTACGCCGCTTCGCGTCTAAGCCGACCTACGCAACTGTAGGAGCCCCGCTTGAGGGGCGACCCGAGCCGCGCGAGGCGACAAAAATCCAATTGTCGCCACAATCTTTTCCGGGATTCTATCGAGCCGCAGCAGCCCTGATCGCCCTTCAGGCTATACTTCTCTTCGCAAGATTCGCCCCTCAAGCGGGGCTCCTACAGCGGCTTCGCCGATCGCTCGTAGCTCGTAGCCCCCCGCCCCCGGTTTTTGCTATGCTGGCTTTCTTCCACACCGAGTTTCGGGGAACTCCGTGCGTATCGTATTCACTCTTTTTCTCTGCGTGCTGGGCGGCCATGCCATTGCCCAATCGCCCGCCAATGACGGTGCACTGTTGAACGCAGAACAGCGCGACGCCCGCCTGCGCGAACAACAGGAACTGGAAGCACGAACCCGCGAGCTGCAAGCCCAACAGGAAACCACCCGCGAACTGCTGGATCAGCAGGAACAATACCTGGACGCTCTGCGTGCCCAGATCCAGACAATGAAGGACTCCAAGCAAACGCCCGTCCCCGCTAACCAGGCAGGTACTGCGCCATGATTGGGCAATGGCTACAACGACTGTTCCGCCGTTCCCATCGGCCCGCTGTGCCTGCCGGCGTGACCACACCGCAACCGCCGCCCCCGACAGACAGCGACATACACACCGCCGCCCCCATTGACGATCCGCTAGCCCTGTTCTTACCCTTTCAGATTCGCCCACTGGAAAGCGCAGATTTGGGCGAACTGCTCGGTGTCTTTCGCCAAGCCATCCAGATCAGCGCCGCCGACCAATACGACCAGCAACAACGGGATGCCTGGAGCCGGGCGCAAAGCCACGAAAGTCTGATCTCCGCGCTCAGTGAAGGGGAAGCGGTGGTGGCCGAATGGGAAGACGCACTGGTGGGCTTTGCCCATCGGGTCGGTGGTTATATCAACATGGTCTTCGTGCACCCGGATGCCAGCCGCGTGGGCATCGCCACGCTGCTCTACCAGCACCTGGAAGACGGCGCGCGAGTGGAAGGTGTCCCCGAACTCACAGCCCACGCCAGCCTCACCGCCCACGATTTTTTCCACTTCATGGGGTTCACCAGTGAAGGGCAGGAAGACGCCGAACGCGACGGCGTACGCCTGCCCCGACACCACATGCGCAAATCTCTGATCTAAATCAAGAACCGCAACACGGGCAACCGCTAGGCGCAGCACGCCCGACGATTGACGCTTTCATTCAACACTTAAAAAAACCGGCTCTATCCGCTCCGCGTAACACGCATGACCGGAGTCTCCCTTGAATCTCCCTGCTCTGCCTATTGATCAATAAATCTGATCAAACCGGTCGAGCCATTCCCGTGGGTTGTTCGGCGGACACGCCCTACACTGAGTCCATCGCTGAAGAGAAACCCGCTTCAGCCACCGAATCACATTGCGCTCACTCTGTGGTTATACCCCCGGGCCCGCATGGACCCGTTGATTTCCCCCCTTAAGGCCGTCACCCCCGACGGCCATTTTTTTTGCTGCTCTGCGGCCGCCACACGCTGCACGCTGCACGCAACACGCAACCAGACCGCATAAATGATCAGGACTTGTAGAGCAGTTTGCCCACACTGTTGAACGCCTTTTCCGACAGGCTCATGCGAATCATGGCGCGGAACAGCGTTTCCGGCAGCAGACGGCGCGCCAGTAGCAACATGCGCGCATCCGCACCCACGCTATAGCGCAGGCGATTACTGCTATCGTTGGCGGCCTTGTAGATCACCTTCGCCGCATCTTCCGGGCTAGAGCCGCCCGGCCCCGTCTTGTCCATCACCCCGAACTGGGCTTTGGCATACTGATCGTAGCTGCTGACCCCGGTGCGGTTATCCCGATCCGCCGAGCGGCCGAAGAACGCCGTATTCACCGCTCCCGGCTCAATGATTTTCACTCCGATACCCAACGGACAAAGCTCATACACCAGCCCTTCGGTAAAACCTTCCACCGCCCATTTGCTGGCGTTGTAAACGCTGTAAAGCGGCAAGGGTACGCGCCCCACCATGCTCGCCACATTCACCAGCACATCAATAGCGCCAAAGTGCGCAATGGCCTTTTCCACTGCCGCCTGGATGCTGGCGCGATCATTCACATCAAGGGGCAGACACAACACACGCGGCAACGCGGCCAGTGCTTCGGCTTGTTCAGGTTTGCGCAGGGTCGCGACCACATTCCAGCCTTTGTCCTGAAATAATCGTGCCGTGGCATAGCCAATACCGGAGGATGCACCGGTGATAAAAACGGTTTTCGTTTGCACTGCAGTCATTCTATTGTCCTTTATGGCTGATCTGTTGATTCACTACCCTCAGGCATGACCAGGGTGGTCGGTACTTGGGCGAATAAGATCCTGCTCTGTTTCGCCAAACATTTGCGCCAGCACCTTGCGCTGGGCAGCACGCCCCTGTTTCTGCTGCCATTGGCGCAGGCCCGGCAGATAACGCTGGCCACTGAACGACACCAGCCGTGGCAACAAGGTGGCCAGCGGGTACCAAGCCGACACCGACTTGGGCAGGCCCAACTGCGCCATCTTGTCCCCACTCAGAAAATAACGGCTAACACTCAGGTGTTTTTGATAGGCGATCTTGCGTCGCAAAGACTCAAACCGGCGGAAGTGGCGCTCCAACGGCTCACCGGCCAAAGCCTTGCCCAGCTCCTGGCTGGTCCAGTCCGGTTTGCTCTGGGTCATCAGGGTGTGGTGCAGCAACACAATGCCGTCCTGTTCCCGATCCACCAGCCACTTTTCTTCCACCCCCATCAGCCAGCAGGTGTACTTCCAAAGGTGCATCACCGCCCGGGATTCGCGCGGCGTCACCGGCACGCCCATCTTGCGCAGCCCACCCAGCATCACCACACAGAAGCCCAGATAGGTGGCCACCATGTCCACCTGGCTCAGAGGCAAGCCCCACTGGGCATCATCCCACTCCTCCCGGCTGGCCAAGTTGCGGCGCACCAGCGCATGCACCAAACGCACATGCAGAGTGCCTCGGAAACCCGCGCCAAAACGATTCAGGCCACCTTCTTCCGTGCAATCGATCCACCATTTTCCGGTTTCGGCAATGCGCCGTGACGCGCCCTGATTGAGCGCGCCGGTGAGTACCAATGACTGGTTAAACCCGGACAGCAAGTACCCCCCCATCAGCGCCAGATCTCGCAGTACATAGGGCGCAGTCATCCCGGTGGCGTGGATAAAACGCGCACCTTCATCAATGAGCTCAAAATCCACCCAGGCCGGGCGCCTTTCCAGGCTTTTGATAAACAGCCGTAATGGTTCCGGGCAATCCGTAATGGCGGCCAGCCCCTCAGTAATGGCGGTTTCGAACAGAGCACGAGCCTCGCGGGGGCCAAACGCCACCATCCAATCCACTAACGCATCCATGTCCGGATCGCCCACATTGAGCGCCTCCACCACGCCGGCGTATTCCTGCTGACTGGGCGCCAGATCGCGGCCCAGCAGCTTGCGCAGCAACGCCGGTGTGGCTTGCTGGGTTTTCTCGAATGGGCGCGCCCGGCTGGGGATCGCATGAATATGAGCCTGAACCGTCATCTCGGCCTCCACGATGTGGTTACTTGTATTGGCCAGAAACATAATGCGAATATGTATTCGTATTCAATTCGCATTTTAACCCAGTCCATCAAAACAGCGCTCAGAGATCCCCATGCGTAAACGTCCCCAGCAACAGCGGTCCCGGGAATTGGTAAAGGCACTGATCGACGCCACCGCCAAAGTCATTCAGCAACAGGGCCTGGATAACACGACCACCGCACGGATCGCCGAGGTGGCCGGGGTCAGCGTGGGGTCGCTATATCAGTATTTCGGGGATAAAGACGGCCTCATCGAGGCGCTAATGGAGAGTCTCGCGGACGACATCGGCACGGGATTGAAGCGCCTGCCGCTACTGGACAACGTGGACATGGACGCCATGGTCGGTAGCGCCATTCGTTTCGGTTTTGCCGTGCTCCATTCCCGCGACGGGCTTTATCTGGAGCTGGTCCGCAACTGGCACCGGCTGCCCACCGACCGGGTGGTAGATACTTTGCAGCAGCATTTCATGGATCTGGCCAGGCTCTACTTCCTGCGCCACTATCGGGACTACCCGATTCGCAATCTGGAGGTGCGGGTGTTTATTGTGACCAACAGTGTGCTATTCACCATGGTCCGCCATATCAGCCAGCACAACGGATTAATGCGCGAGGATGAGCTGGCCACCGAGCTGACTCGCATGGTCGCCGGCTATATGACCACGCCGCCCGACACCCAGGATACTCCGTCATGACCCCGGACCTGGCCCTGACTTACTGCCGCATGATCGCCCAGACCCTGGGGCTGGATCAGGCTGGCCTGGAAAAGCTGGTGGCCAATACCGGCGTGGACGTGGACACCCTGCAACACAGCGACGGCTTTATCGACTGGCCCGGTGCTCACCAGCTAATCGCTAATGCCCGCCAACTCAGTGACCGGCCGGATATCGGCCTGCAAACCGGCCTGCGTGCCCTGCCCGCCATGCACGGCCCCATGGGCATGGCGGCCATGGCCAGCCCCACCCTGCGCGATGCCATGCAGCTGTTTGCCCGTTTTATCAACACGCGCACACAGGTCTTCACCAACATTTTTGAGGAAACCCCGCACACCATTAGCCTGCGCCAGGAATTTGCCTACCCATTCGACGACATCGTGCAGTTCTTAACCGAATCCGCCATTGCGTCTGTGTTTGCCTGCCATGTAGTGCTGCGTGGCAGCCCCATTAGCGATGGCGAAGTACACTTTAATTACCCTGCGCCCAGCTACGCGGACCGTTACGCAGAAACGTTCCCCGGCACGCGGCTGGTCTTCGATGCGCCCTGCGCCGCTATCAAGTTGCCCGCCCACTACGGCGATGAACCCTTGCCCAGCCACGATCGAGACCTGCTGTGGATCGCCATCGAGCAATGTGAAGCCCGCCAGGAGGCACTACGCAACCGCGGGACTGTCAGCGACCAGGTACTGGCCCTACTACACCAGAGCCACGGCCAAGCCAGTCTTAGCCAGGTGGCTGACCAGCTATACATGAGCCCGCGCACCCTGATCCGCAAGCTCAAACTTGAAGAGACCCGTTTTCAGCAACTGCGTGACCAAACCCTCAGCCGCCGCGCCGCCCAATTACTCGGCCTGCCCCACTACACCGTCGCGGCAGTGGCCGAAGATCTGGGCTACACCGATGTGGCCAGTTTCCGCCGCGCCTTCCAGCGTTGGTTCAACACTAACCCTGGACGCTTCCGCCGAGAGTAACGCCAGCCACGCTTCCAAAGCAGCGATGTCATTTATCGTCCCCTCCTTGTCAGCTTCTGCGCTTATCCGCTTTCTCGTTTCCGGTAACACTGTGCAAAAAGAATCACCGGAGACTGTCACAATGAACAAGCCCGAAAGCGCAAGCAGCCCGACTCTTGCGCAGCTGAAAGTATCTCCACCGCTAGCATGGCCAACCGTGCTTATCTTGGTAGGCGCCGTAGCAACCATAGCCTTGAGCTGGTTTCTAACCATGAACCACTTCTGGCCTCTGTGGCTGGGAATCGTCGCCAACAGTGTGGCCGGCTACGCCCTGTTCACCCCGGCCCATGAAGCCATTCACCGGGCTGCTGCGCAGAAGCCGAAAACCAACGATTTCCTGTTGGCGGCCGCCACCTTTGTGGCCGTGCCCTTCGGCAAGGGCAAACTGTTCCGTTTGCTGCACATGCGCCACCATCGCTTTGCCAACGAAGAAAACGACCCGGATCACTGGATGTCCAGCAGCCTTTGGACCATCCCTCTATGGGGTCTCTGGCCTTACTTTTATCTGTACACCTTCCTGCGCAATCCGGCGTTATTTCCCAATGTGAAAGTGTCGGAAATCGTCCGTGAGATTGTGGTGGCGGCATTGATTATTGGCGCCCTGTGGTTGTGGTCGCCGTTCTACATGCTGATGCTATGGCTGATTCCCACCTACTTCGCCTTCTTCCTCATGTGCCTGGTCTTCATGGTGCTGCCCCACTATCCACATACCGGCCGCCAGGATGAGGACCCTAACACCACCGCCCTGATGCGCATGGGCCAGGAATGGTTGCTGACGCCACTGCTGATGTACCAGAACTACCATCTGGTTCATCACCTTTATCCCACGGTGCCGTTCTACCGTTACGGCAAGGTGTGGAAAGCTCGCCAACAGCACCATCTGGCGCATTCAGGGAGCATGATCATCGGCCCATTTGGACTGGGTCCGGACGCCGCTCGCAAGTCCGCCTGAACAATCCCCTTTCCGGGCGGCCCTGCCGCCCCGGTTTTTTCACAAATAGTCTCTTGTTAGCCCGTTTGTCACTTTTTATCCCCCCCATGGCAGCTTCCGTGCTTACTTTTGCCTCCCCGTCAGTAAACACTGTGTTTTCAGACTAAGCGGGAGACTGCACATGACAACCACAACAAACTCCGACAGCGAAGCCCTCAAAACCCTCGCTAGGCTCAAGGTATCACCAAAGATCGCTTGGCCCACCGTTGCTCTGATGGTCTTTGCCCACGGGGCCACCATCCTCAGCTGGGTCATGGTACTAAACAACATCTGGCCCGCCTGGGTTGGCTTGGTCGTTATCAGTATCACCGGCTATATGCTGTTCACACCTGCTCACGAGTCTATCCACCGTGCGGCAGCACAGAAGTCCGAGCACAACGACCTGATCCTCTCAATGGCTACCTTTACGGTGGTACCGTTTGGCAAAGGCAAATTGTTCCGCCTGCTGCACATGCGCCATCACCGTTTTGCCAATGACTCGGAAAAAGACCCGGATCACTGGATGGCTAGCAGCCTGTGGACCATGCCGCTGTGGGGCTTCTGGCCTTTCATTTACCTGATAAATTACCTGCGTAACCCCGATGTATTGCCCAACGTGAAACCCGCTGAAATATGGCGCGAATTGGCACTAGCCGGCGTGGCAGTCACTGCCCTGTTCATCTGGCAGCCCTATGAAGCGCTGATGCTGTGGCTGATCCCTTCCTATATTGCTTTTTACCTCATGTGCTTGGTGTTCATGGTGCTGCCCCACTACCCGCACACGGGCCGTCAGGACGAGAACCCCAACACCACCGCGCTGATGCGCATGGGCAAAGAATGGTTGCTGACACCTATTTTGATGTACCAGAACTACCACCTGGTGCATCACCTCTACCCCACCGTGCCCTTTTATCGCTACGGCAAGGTCTGGAAAGCCCGCGAGCAGTACCACCTGGAACATTCCGGCAGCATGATTATTTCGCCTTTTCAGCTAGGCCCAGACAACCCACCCGGTAACGCCTGACAGGAGAACAACAATGACAAAAACCGTACTCATCACCGGCGGCGCCGGCGGTATTGGCCGGGAATTCTGCAAACTCTTCAATGCGGACGCCTACCGCATTGTGGTGTTCAGCCTTCTACAGGACGAACTCGACGCCCTCGGCAAGCAACTGAAAAACCAACGGGCGAATGTGGATTACCGCCCGGTCCAAATGGATCTGTCGCAACCCGGCGCGGCCGAGGAAATAGTCCAGTGGCTGGAACAGGAAGGGCTCGAACTCGACGTGCTAATCAACAACGTGGGGTTCGGCATGATGGGCGAGCACGTTGAACAAGACAGCCAAACTCTTGAGCGCATGCTTACCCTCAATAACATCCTGCTCAGCAAACTGTGCATGCTGGTGGGTGCAAAAATGAAGGCCCGCGGCGCAGGCAAGATAATGAATATCGGCTCCCTTGCCGGATTCTGCCCCATGCCGTTCTTTGCTGCCTATAGCGCCAGCAAGGCCTTTGTCATTAACCTGAGCGCCTCCCTGCAGGAAGAACTGAAACCCTACGGAGTGCAGGTGACCTGCTTCTGCCCCAGCACCACTAAAACCGCCTTCCTGGATACCGCCGAAGGCAAGCATAAATCCTCCGGCGGCATCAGAGAGTTTGTCTCCGCACAAATTGCCACCCCGGAAGACGTGGCCAAAGCCGGTTACAAGGCCCTCAACAACGGAAAACGCTACGCCCTCCCAAGCCTGGCTCTGACCCTGCAAAGCATCTGGATCCGCATGATGCCTCTGCGCACCATGGCCAGCTTCGTGTACAAGAAATCGGTAAAAGAAATGAAAATCTGATCGGCGAAGTCGCTGTAGGAGCGGCGCTTGAGCCGCGAACCTCCCCTTCAAGGGGAGGAATCGCCCAGCGGGCGATCAGGCGCTTCAGTTCAAGTCCCGTCTATCCAGAAAGGTCACGAGACGCAGACATCTCTGCAGCCTCGCTACGCTCGGTTCGCGGCTCAAGCGCCGCTCCTACAGCCCCCATCCGCGTCTGTCCACTCCCCGCCGAATCCGTTATGTTGACGCTATCGTATGCAAAAGGAATGCACCATGTCTGACGATGGCTCCCCACCTGTTAACAGCACCTCCCTCGCGGTACTCATTGATGCCGACAATACGCCCCCGAAAATTGTCGATGGTCTGTTTGAGGAAATTGCCAAATTCGGCACAGCCAGCGTCAAGCGCATCTATGGGGACTGGACCAAACCCAATCTGGGTGGCTGGAAAAGTGTGTTGCTGAAGCATTCCGTGCAACCGATCCAGCAGTTCGCTTACACACAAGGAAAGAATGCCACGGACTGCAGCATGATCATCGATGCCATGGACTTGCTGTACACCAAGCAACTCGCCGGTTTTTGTCTGGTGTCCAGTGACAGTGATTTCACCCGCCTGGCCGCACGGTTAAGAGAAGAAGGGCTGACCGTTTATGGCTTCGGCGAACGCAAAACTCCCGGCCCCTTTGTGGCCGCCTGCGACAAGTTTATTTACACCGAAGTGCTGCGCTCGGACCATGCGCCGGAACATACCTCTGACAAGCCCGACAAACCCAAGCCTTCCGATGAAGCCGTCAGCAAAGAGGCGCCGCCACTACAGCTGATCGCCAACGTCATCGATGATATTTCTGATGAGGAAGACTGGGCCAACTTGGGCACTCTTGGCCAGCACCTGAGCAAGCGCAAACCGGATTTTGACACCCGCCTGTTCGGCCACAAGAAACTCAGCGACATGATTCGTGCCTACCCCAAATGGTTTCAGATCCAGAAAGGGCAAGGCAAAAGTATTCAGGTCAAGACACTACGAAAATAGCCCCTGCCTTACACGCACCCCATAAAGCAAAAGGCCGCGCCCAAACAAGGGGCGCGGCCTTTTGCTTAATTCACTATCCCAGTGACCTTAGCGCACTAACCAGAGGCTTAATTGAGGGATATAGGTAATCATCAACAGCGCGATGATCAATATCAGCATGAAGGGAATCGTTGCTGCGAATAGTTCGGTGACTTTCTTCTTGAAGCGGTAACTGGCGATAAACAGGTTCATACCCACCGGCGGGGTGATGTAGCCAATCTGCATGTTCGCCACGAAGATAATGCCCAGATGTACCGGGTCAATCCCATAACGCAACGCTACCGGCAGGATCAGCGGCACCATAATCACCAGCGCGGCAAAGATATCCAGCAGCGCCCCCAGCAACAGCAGCAGGATATTGAGCAGGATCAGGAAGGTAATCTTGCTCTCCACGTGGGTCTGAATCAGCTCAAACAATTTCTCCGGCACACCGGCATACACCAGGTAATCCGAGAAAGCCTGCGCCACCGCCAGAATCAGCAGGATACCGCCCACCATGATCATGGAATCGCGCATGATCGTAGGCAGCTTGCGCAGCGAGATTTCCCGGTACAGGAACACTTCGGCCACCAACACATACAGCGCCGTCACCGCCGCCGCTTCACTGATCACCAGGAAACCGGAGAAGATCCCGCCGAGCACCACCAGGGGCAGCGGCAGCTCCCAGCGCGCTTCCCAGAGCGCATCCACTAACTCACGAAAATCAAACGCCTGCCGAGGCACATCGGTGCCCCGCGTGGCCCACACACAGTAACCATAAAGCAGCACGATCATCAGCAGCGCAGGCAACAAACCAGCCAGATACAGATCGACAATCTCGACCGTGGGCATCTCCAGCTGCTGGGACATTTGCTGGGCAATAATGCCGTAGATCAACAGGGGCACCGACGGCACCAGCAACAACCCCAGGCTACCCGAGGACGTCACCAGACCGAGACTGAATTTTTCTGGATAATTGCCTTTCACCAACGCCGGCAGCAACAGCGCCCCCAGAGCCACAATGGTGACACCGGAGCCACCGGTCAGGGCGGTGAAGAACGCACAGGCAATCAGCGCAACAAAGGCCATGCCACCGGGCATCCAGCCAAACGCGGCCTGGCTAAGGCGCAACATGCGATCGGCGGTTTTCGATTCACTAAGCAAAAACCCGGCGAAGGTAAACAGCGGTAACGCCATCAGCACGACGGAATTACTGAGCTGATACATGTCGATGTGCAAGACCGCCAACTCGATTTCCAGGGTATAGAAACCCAGTGCGGCTGCACCGAGGATAATGGCAAACAGAGGAGCGCCCATCAGCGCCAGCACCACCAGCAGGATAATCGCCGCAATGATCATGGCGTCGGCTCCTGCATCTTCGGCCGCTTGCCAATCAATCCCAAGGCAAACAGCACCACGTAGCGCAGTGCCATGACCGAGAAGCCCACCGGGATAATGGCTTGCAACAACCAGCTCGGTACACTGGCAAATGCCGGCGAAGCGTACTCATATTCTTCGATTACGAAGTGCACGCTATACCAGGCCACCAGCAAACAGATAAAGGCAGTGAACAGATCCACGAAGGTGGTCAGGAAGGGATGGTATTTTTCCGGTAACAGTGACGACGCCACATCAATGCGGATGTGCTCGTCATTACGAGAGGCAATCATCGCCCCCAACAGGCCAATCCACAGCACCGCGTTCTGCAGCAACGGTTCGATCCATACCAGGCTGGTGCCAAAAAAGTTACGCAGCACAATCTGCGCCACCGCCAACAGGATCATAAACAAAAGGACGGCCACGATAAGGCCGTCCTCGATATGATGAAGGGTGCGATGCACCCCGCGTAATAGCGCTGCCATCATTGCCCGTCGCGTTGCTTGGCAAGAATGCCGTTAAGGCGGTCGAGCATGGCCTGGCTGATTTCACCTTCTTCCACCAGTTCTGCAGTAGCGCGCTCGGCGTAGCTGTGCCATTCCTTGCGCTGTTCTTCGGTCGGCTTGATCACCTCCAGGCCTTGTTGCTGAACCGCAGCAAAAGCACTCAAGTTTTCTTCGCGGCTTTTCTCATCCAGAGTGTCAAAAGTAGCTTCAAGGACGCTGCGAACCACTTGCTGATCTTCCGCACTCATACGCTTGAAGTATTTTTCGTGGATACCCAACATGCCAAAGGTATACAGCAGCGGCATATCAGTGAGGTGATTGACCCGGGAATACCACTGCAGAGTGAGGGCTGCCACCGGTGGCGCCGCAAACGCATTCACCGCCCCAGTCTGCAGGGAGGTCAACACAGAACCGATGTTGAGCATAATCGGCGATAGTTCGAACGCCTTGGCCGCCTTAGCAGAGGCTTCATCATTGGCCGGCAACCACAGCTTCTGGTCGCGCAGATCCGAAACACTTTTAACCGGCTGCTCAGACATCACATAGGCAAAACCACCGTCCAGCAAACCAAAGCTGACCCAACCACCCTCTTCCAGGCCCTTCTGGATCTCCGGATCCAGTTCACTGCGTACCGCGTCCACTTCATCGTAGTTATTGAAGGCCAACGGCACGTTAAGAATCTGGCTGTCCTTATAGGCAGAGGCAAAAGCACCGCCCTGGGCTACCAGGCCATGGAGCTGGCCGATGCGGATTTTGCGCTCCACCGCCCGGTCATCACCCATCACCCCACCAGGGTAGATTTTCAGTTTTACCCGGCCCTCGGTTTGCGCCGCAATATCCTTGCCGGCCTTCTTCAGCCCGGTGACGATGGAGGTGCCATCCGGGTACAGGGTAGAAATTTTCAGGGTGGTCGCAGCGGTGGCAACCAGCGGCAACAGCGCGATCAGAACAGTAACAAGGCGCAGCATAAACACTCCTAGAAATAATCATCCGCGTCGGCGAGCAAGGCTTCAGCCTGCTGCTGCGCATAGGTATTTTGCAGGGTCAGGCCGTGGACATCCGGGTCCGCCGCCAGCACCTCATTGAGCAAGCTGTCGTGCAGCTCCCGATCGAACACCAGGCGCGCGTACTCTTCCGCATACAGCACCTGGGCCAGCAGGTTCTTGCCATCGGACAGCAATACCGCCTCTTCAAAATGCGCCTTGGCCTGTTCCGGCTTGCCGCCCAGCGACGCCGGCAAGATGCTGTTCAGCACCCCCAAATACATGTGCGCCTGGCCGTACTGGTAACCTTCATCCAGCGCTACGATGCGCTCCATGATGGCATCCACCCGGCCTAATTCCGCTACCGCATTCCAGTCACTGGTGTTCTGCTGGATATAACCGGCCCAGGCGCTGCCCAGGGAAAACAGCACCGGCACATCGCCTTTACCGGCATCGTCCAGCAGAGATTCAAATTCGGGCACCGACAGGCTGCGTAAATCACAGTAATCCTTGTCGTGGGAACAGGCAGCGCGAAAACCGTATTCCAGCGCCTTGTTGCTGAGTTTGCGGGCCCGCTCCGGATCTTCCACAAACAAGCCAGCGTAGGCGCCGTAGAGGTCTGCACCGCTAGTCAGCAGTGATTCGCTTTCTGGCCAGTTTTCGATCAGACCATCGACCATCAGCAAATAGGTAGGCAGGCCGTCTTCGACCAGCTGCAGGTCATTGTTGTTGAGGACACCATAGGGCAGGTTGTCGTCAACATGGGCCAGAGAGCAGCCTTGCAGGGTAACTACCGCTGCGAGAAAGAGAGAAGGTACCCAGTAAGGTACAGAGCGCCACTGCATAGGTCGCTGGCATCCTTTCATTATTGTGACTTCATCGTTTTGGCTGTCTTTATAGCAGCCCCCCGGGGGTAACTCAAACCGCCCCGCTCTTCTGGCTGCGCCGCAACATGCCGAAAATGCCACCCAGCAAACAACCGCTTACCAACCCGGCCAGATGCGCCGCATTCGCCACCACATCCGATAGCCCTACGAAACAAATCGCCATCCATGCCAGCATGAAGACCACAATCTGCCGGCGCAGAGCGAACCCGGCCCCGGGGTTGAGTCGCCCGAAGATCCACAGGTAGCCCAACAAACCATACACCACGCCGGACAAGCCGCCGAACATTGGGCCGCTGTACAAGAATTGCGCCACATTGGACACCGCGGCCGTCACCAGCGTCACCAGCAGCAGCTGGGCGCTTGATTGATGGCGTTCAATCAAGCGTCCCAAGTCTGACCACCACAATAAATTGAAAATGATATGGAGCAGGGAAAAGTGCAGCAGCATGGGGGTGATCAAGCGCCAGGGCTGGCGAGTCAATCCCTCCAGGGACGCGGGGAACAACAAGGCACGATAGATCCCGTCACCAAGTAGACAAGGGGTCAGGAAGATGGCCACACACAGCACCAACCCAATTCTGGTCACCCAACCCATGCTGGCTAACCAGCCACCAGACAACAATGGCTGCGGCTGGCCGGTCAGGGGCTCCACAGGCTGTTGGCCCTGGCCCCGTTTCAAGTCGGCAATCAGCTCCGCGGTCAGCTGGCGCGCATGAGGGTATTGCTCCGCATCGGGAACCCCCAGCACGAATTGCCCCTCGTCCTCATGACGGTCCACCTGAAAACCATTGCGCTTCAGCGTGCGCTCAATCAGGTCCGCCAGCTCTGCCTGGGGGGTGCGAATCAGTTCCATGCGAGTCTCTCCAAGGCCTTTTTGCGTTTCTGGTCCTTCATGGCCACCAGAGTATCCACCTGCTGCCAGAAGCAGCCCCAATCCCGCTGGCACTGATCCAGCAGGCGGGCAAAGGCCGGCACATAATCGTTATAGTCGCTGACGCCGTTAAGGCGGGCATTATTCAATCGCTCATCAAAAAAGCTGGCATAGGCTTTCAGGGCCGGCTGCGCCTGGCTATCGCGGGCAAAACGGTCACGGGCCTGCTGCAGGATACGGGTTTTCTCCCGCGCCAGCGCGTCTGCATCCTGCTGCGACGCATACAGTGTCTTCAGGGCCGCACGCGTCGCCTGCACAATGGCCATAAAGGCATCCTGCACCTGTTCACGTTGCTGCCAGTAACCCGCCGCTAACGGCTCACCGCTATGAGCGAAGTAATCCACCGCCCCTTCCCGGCCGACCAGGGTCGCCAGGGATTCATTGAAGCGGGTGTCGTCCTTGATATACACCTTGCGATGCACCAGCTCGTGGATCAGCAATTGCGCCAGCGCCGGGCGGGATCGGTCGAGCATCGGCGTGGTCAGCGGGTCGGCAAACCAACCCAGGGTAGAGTAGGCAATGGCGCCACCTACGAAGGTGTCCATCCCGTCTTCAGCCAGGGCCTCCGCCTCGCGGATAGCACGCCCCTTGTCAAAATACCCCCGGTAACTGACGCAGCCAATCATCAGGTAACACCAGGTTTTCGGGGTCAGGGAATAGGCCGGTGCCGCCAACACATTCCACACTACCGCCTCATCGTCCAGGGCCACATACTGGTGATACACATCATCGGCCGGCAACGACAGGGCCTTACCGGCAAAGGTGATCACCTGCTGGCTGAAACGCAGCTTGCCGGCCAATACCGGTGAGGTACTGGCATCCGCCAGCACCGTGCTCACCGGCTCGCGCTTACCCATCAACGACCAGTGGCCTTTCACCGCCTGGCCGTAATACCCCACCTGACACCCTGACAACACACCACACAGCAGCAACAGTACAACGGCGGGTTGTTTAAACAGGGAAAATAACCGCATTCGCTAGCAATCAGGCCCGGGACATGAATTTGCGTTCGGCGGTATTCACCCGCACTTTTTCGCCTTCCACGATATATTCTGGCACCTGCACCACCAGGCCCGTATTCAGGGTGGCCGGCTTGGTGCGGGCCGAGGCGGACGCGGCCTTCATGGCCGGGGTGGTTTCCGTGACTTCCAGTACCACCGACGCCGGCAACTCCAAACCGATGACAGCCTCTTCCACTTTCAAGGCCAGCACCCCTTCCGTCTCTTCCGTGATAAACGCCAGTTCATCACTGATATCTTCCTGCTTGAGCAGGTATTGGGAGAAATCGGCGTTATCCATGAAGATGTAGTCATCACCATCCACATAGGAAAACTGCACCGGGCGGCGCTGCAACTCCACGGTGGCCACATCATCATCGCCCTTGAAGCGCTCTTCAAACTTGGGACCGCCGCCAACCGCACTGGCCTTCACCCGATACAAGGTGGCCGCCCCCCGGGCAGAAGGCGACTGCACCTCAATCTGGCGGATGGCATACAGGGTGCCGTTGGCATCGATAACGTCGGATTTTTTCAGATCACTGGCGCGGGTCATGGGAAGTGGTCCTGGGCAATTGATGCGCCAATGCTACAACAAAGAACCGCTGCAAGCTGCAACGCGGGTTGGGGGCGCTGCCACACGTTGACCACGCTGCCCGCGAAAAATCAGTTGAAAGTTAAAAGTGAAAAGTTGAAAAGGAAAACTGTGGGAGCTTTTCCCGCTTCCCCATCCTAGCTTGTAGCTTACAACTGCTCCTCAACCCGCCCATGCGCCTGCGCACATAGGCCCTTACGATCCATCCCTGCTCCGCTCAACGGCGCACAAAAGTGCAAACGAACACGAATTTCACGGCGCAGCAGCATGGCCCACAGGTGATGATGAAATTCGTCATCCCCCACAAACGCCATGCCCTGATCCGGCGCGCCCTGGCTGTCCAGGTAGCGAATGGCCAAGGGCTGGACTGGCACGCCCGCCAGCAAAGGGGCATCGAACAATTGCGGGAAAAAGCGGCGTAGGCCGGTGCCATCGGTAGTCGTCCCTTCCGGGAATACCAACACCGTGTGCCCCTGCTGCAAACGACCGGCAATTTCCTGAGACTTGCGGACAGACTCACCACTCCCTCGCTTGATGAACAGAGTGCCCATGGCCCGGGCCAGTGTACCGATCAGCGGCCAGTCACCCACCTCCGCCTTGGAGAGAAAGTACAAGTGCCGCTGACTGGCGATCAACGGAATATCCAGCCAAGAAACATGGTTGCTAACCAGGAAAACCGGCGTCTCAACCTTGAGACCGGTGACGGTCAACTCCACGCCAAGAATACGCAGAAAACGCCGGCACCAACGCTGTTTCGCCGCCAGCACCACAGGCCGATACGGAGACCAGAACGCCCCCAGCAAGAACGCCAGCACAAAGCCCCATAACAGATAGAGCACGACGCGGATCACCCGCCCCACTCGACGCAGTTGCGGCCAGAGGCCGCTTTCATTGTAAGAAGCAATATCGACGGAGTCGTTCATCTCACTCACGGTTCAAAGCCCGGGCCGAATCCAAAAAACGCCGTAGGAGCGGCGTTTGAGCCGCGAAGAAGGCCGGCTTGTCGCAAGCAATTCGCGGCTCAAGCGCAGCTCCTACGGGAAAACGATGGTCGTTAAACCGCCTGGGCCGGCTGCATGAAGTGCTGCACATAACGGGCAGGCAAGTCCTCCACGGCCATCAGCACAAAGAAATCCAGGCAGTTAAAATCCGGGTCCCAGCACGGTTCACCGCACACCTGGGCCCCCATGCGCAGGTAGGCCTTGAGCAACGGCGGCATTTTCACACTATCGGCCCGGGCATCCCCTGGCAGCGCCTGTAACCGCAAATGCGGTTGCACGCGATGCCGTTCCTGGCTCAGGTGACGCGCCTGGATACGCTGATTCACCGCTGCCACGTTATAGCCTTCACTCAGAGCAATACTGGCGCAGCCCAGCAGGTAGCGCACATCGTTTTCCAGCATGTACTGCGCCAGCCGCGCCCACAGCACACTGATAACGGCCCCGTTGCGGTGTTCCGGGTGGATACAGGTACGGCCGATTTCCGCAAGCTTGCCATCCAGTCGACCCAGCATGGTCAGATCAAATTCACCGCTGGAATAGAACCCCCCGGTCCGGTGCAATCGGTCACCCGGCAGCACACGGGTGTAGCCCACGATTTCCCCGTTACGGTTATCACGCACCACCAGGTGCAGGCAGTGACGATCAAAGCGGTCCCGGTCGAGCCCGAACGGAGCACTGAAACTGGCGCCGTATTCCTGGGAAAAGATGCGATAGCGCAGGCGCTGGATTTTCAGAATCTCGCGGCGCGAGCGGGTGAAATACGCAGTGAAGCGACCCGGTGCTGGGGCGTCAACTACCCTCTCAGCGGCCATATCACGGGGAAAGCGAAGAATCTCGGCGGTGGCCACGAACGGCTTGGCGAACGCCCCTTTCAATTGCGGGCTTAACGCTTTGATCTTTCCTGCAGCTTGCGCAAGCATAGTGTACTCCACTGGCAGTTTCGGCCAGTGTCGTCAGCCGCCATGGCAAGGCAGTGACATTTGCATGACATTTGCGCGACACACGAAAAATGCGCCTGACGTTAACGAAAGCCCCTTGGAGAGCACCATGGACGCCCCCCGCATCGCCCACAGCGTACCGTTCCCGCTACCCGTCAAAAAAGGCGATACGGTCTACTGGTGCGCCTGCGGCCTCAGCCAGACACAGCCCTATTGCGACGGCAGCCACAAGGGCACCGGCTTGGCTCCGGTGCCCTACACCGCCACGCGGGACAAGATTGTGTTTTTTTGCGGCTGTAAACACAGCAGCAAAGGCATGATCTGCGATGGCAGTCATTCGAAGATAGTGGACAGTAAATAGTCGCCAGCCAAAAAGGTCGCGATTGCGTTGCCATGCCTGCTGAAGCAAAGAGGCCGCAGCCAAGGATTGGGCGCGGCCTCTTTCGTTTAAATCAAGACAGCCGATTTCACTCAGCTGTCAGCGGTCAATTATCCATTGCCTTTACCCCGTGTTGCGCAGGCCTGCCGCAATCCCCGCGATCGTCACCATCAAGGCACTTTCCAGTGTCTCGTCGCCGTCCTGCTGACGTAGCCGCGCCATTAGCTCTGCCTGCAGCAAATGCAACGGATCGGTGTACGGGTCACGCACACGGATGGACCAGCGCATCACCGGATTGTTATCCAGCAGGTCTTCACGGCCGGTAAGCGCCGACAACGCGCTGACCGTGGCGGTGAGCCGCTCACGCAGCACTTCGCCCAGGCGCATCAAGCCTTCATCGTCACCCGCCAGGCGCTCTTCGTACCAAGCCGCCACGCGCAGGTCGGACTTGGCCAGTACCATTTCCAACATATCCACCACGCCCTGGAAAAACGGCCAGTCGCTGGCCATTTCCCGCACCATGGCATTTTGTGCCGTATCGTTCTGGGCGTCTTCCAGTGCCGCACCGGTACCCAGCCAGGCAGGCAGCATCAGGCGAATCTGGGTCCAGGCAAACACCCAGGGAATCGCCCGCAGGGAACTGATGCCCTGATCCGACTTACGGCGGGCCGGGCGACTGCCCAGCGCCAACCGCGACAATTCGGTTTCCGGCGTCACGGTACGCAGGTAACGCACCAGCTCGGGCTCATCGCGCACCACGCCCCGATAGCCAGCCACAGAGGTATCAGTCAACGCCTGCATCTGCTGGCGCCACTCCGGCCGCGCCGCCTGGGGCGGCAACAGGGTGGCTTCCAGTGTGGCCGCCACATACTGCTCCAGGTTGAACACCGCCACTGACGGGCGACCATATTTGAAGCGGATCACCTCGCCCTGTTCCGTCACCCGGATACGCCCGGCCACTGAGCCCGGCGGCTGTGACAACAACGCCATGCGCGTCGGCGAGCCGCCACGGGAAATGGAGCCGCCACGGCCATGGAACAACGTGAGCGGAATACCGTTTTCGGCAAACAATGCCGTGAGCTTTTCCTGGGCGCGATACTGAGCCCAGGCGGCCCCGAGAAAACCGGCATCCTTGGCGGAATCGGAATAACCGATCATGATTTCCTGACCACCCGCTACCCGCTCCCGATAGAACGGCAGCGCCAGCAGCGCCGACATGGTCTGCTCAGCACCATCCAGGTCATCCAGGGTTTCAAACAGCGGCACCACGCGCATGGGTTCACGGACGCCGGCGATTTTCTGCAGCAACATCACCGCCATCACGTCCGACGGCGTGGTCGCCATGGAAATCACATAGGCACCCAGGCCTTCACTGCCCTGCTCGGCGATCACCTCACAGGTCGCCAGCACCTCGGCCACCTCAGGGGTGCACTGTTCGCTATCGCGGAACATGCCATCAATCAGCGGTCGGCGCGCCTGCAGCTCGTCCACCAGAAACGCCTGGCGGGCCGCTTCATCCCAATCGTGGTAACTGCCCAGCTGCAGATAGCGGGTGATCGCATCCAGCACCTCACTGTGGCGGGTGGATTCCTGGCGAATATCCAACCGCAGCAAGGTAATACCGAAGCAATTCAGGCGACGCAGGGTATTCTTCAAATCGCCATCGGCGACATCCCCCAGGCCCACAGCGCGCAACGAACGGTCCAGCAACTGCAGTGGCGCCATCAGCTCTTCGCGGCGCAGGTAGGCGTCCCCCTCCGGCACCGGTAAGCCTTCGACCTGCGCTTCCATTTGGCGGCGGGTCAGGCGCAAGCGGCTGCGCACGTCGCGCAGCAACACCCGGTACGGTTCGTGGGTGGGGCCCGTGGCCGCCAACAGTTCGTCACTGGCGGATTTCATCGACAGATCCGCCAGCAAGTTCTCCACATCGCGCAGGTACAGGTCCGCCGCCATCCAGCGGGCCAGCAGCAACACTTCCCGGGTCACCGGTGCGGTGACATTGGGATTGCCGTCCCGGTCACCGCCCATCCATGAAGCCAGCTTCACCGGCGCCCAGTCCGCAGGGGGCGCAGGCAGGCCCTGCTCGGCCAACTGCGCTTCCAGCCGGCGCAATACATCCGGTACGGCCTGCCACAGGGATTGCTCAATGGTGGCAAAGCCCCACTTGGCTTCATCCACCGGGGTCGGTTTTTCACGACGAATTTCATCGGTGCACCATGCCGCCAGAATCACCCGGCGCAGCCGCTCACGGCGCAGCTCACGCTCGTCATCATTCAGGTCTGAACGGTCTAGCTCACTGAGCAGGTCCGCCATCTGGTCGTATTTGCGAATCAGGGTACGGCGGGTTACCTCGGTGGGGTGCGCCGTCAGCACCAGCTCCACAGACAACTGCTCCAGCGTGCCCGAGACCTGATCTTGCGCAATCTGATTATCGTCCAGGCGCTGCAGCACTTCCTTGAGCCCTTGGTCGGTTCCCGCATCCCCGGGATACCGCTGATGCTGACGGTGCAACCGCTCGCGGTGATGCTGTTCAGCAATATTGCTCAGGTTGAGAAACTGGCTGAACGCACGGGCCACTTCCAACAGGGTCTCGTCGTCCAGGGGGGACAGCAGGTCGCGTAGCGACGCCAGTGACTCGCCCCCCTCGGTACGGGTGGACACCGATGCCTGGCGAATCTTCTCCACCGTCTCGTACATGGCATCGCCCGCCTGCTGACGCAGACATTCGCCCAACAAATCGCCCAATAGCCGGACATCATCACGCAATGGTGCATTTACATTGTGATCCACTGTGCCTCCTTACGGTGCAGGAACATTCGCCGGCGCCTACAATACTCGCTCTTGAGGTCGAAGCCATGACCGACAAACTTATCTCAACGTACAGTTTTAACAAGATTACACTGCCGGGCATCTTTATTCCGCTGCCACGGTGCCGCAACATAGGCCCCCTAACAGGCTGTGAACAAACCCGGGATCGACTCAATGATTAACACCTCAAGCCGTATCACCTCGGATCAGGGTGTGGTGCTGATGCAGTATCTGGCGCGGGCCCTGTTTGCCGGCCTCGCCGTGATGTATTTCCACCACGCGGACCACTTCTTCTTCACCCTGCCCAAGGCGACCCCGTGGCTGCTGTTTTGCGCCTATATCGGCATCCAGCTTCTGTTGCTGATCTGGCGCCCGGTGAATGCCGACGCCTTTGCCTCCGCGCTGGATCTGCTCACGCTGGGCATCGTGCTGCTGCTCGATGCGGGTGATCCGCCCCCCACCATGGCGCTGCTGTTCATCGCCGTGCTCAGCAACGGCCTGCTGCACGGACTCAAACGTTTTCTGATCATGCTCGTCGGGGCGGAAATCGTGCTGGCCTTTGTGCTGCCCATCCGGCTCAGCTATACCAGCGCGTCCTCCGCCTCTGCCAGCCTGTTTCTGGTGGCCGCACTCAGCGCCTGCATGCTCTATTTCGGGTTGATGATCTGGCGCAACCAGCACCTCTCCCGTGCCGCCCTGGAAGCCACCTGGCGGGACCCGGATACCGACTTCATCAGCCGCGAAGCGCTGGTCAGCACAGCCGGTTGGCTGGTGCCCCTGCACGATCGCATTTCCTCGCCGCTGACCCTGGCGCTGGTGCGGCACAACGAACTTCCCTTATTGGCTGACCGGGTGGCCCAGCGTGTCCGTCGCAGTGATGTGGCTGCACGCTACGATGAACAGCACCTGGCTCTGCTGTTGCCTTGCACCGCCACGGCAGCTGCTGAGCAGCTGCTCAATGATCTTCGTGAGCGCCATCCCGGCCTGCGGGCCGCCGTAATGACACTGGCCGATGGCGACGCCGCCCTTGAGCAGGCACTTTCCCACCTGCAGACGTCCATGGCTCGCACCACGGAAGAAGACAACCACTGGCTGGCCCATGCTCCACCAATGAACTGAGCCAGACACGCCGAAAGCCTGATGCTCGAGGCCTGACGCAACGCGCTCACACCGCCTTGTCACCCTTTGCGCTAAACTGGCGTAAACAATGACAAGGCCGCCTTCATGCCCCTTCGTACCGTTTCCGCAGCCCTGTTCGTCTGTCTGCTAACCGCCCCGGGCACGCTCTTGCTCGCCGCCGACGGCCCCAGCCCGCGCATTGTCGGGGGCAATCAAGCTCCCTCTGGCTTCTGGCCGTGGATGACACAACTCGCCATCGACGACCCCAATTTAGACGACGGTTACTTGCTCTGCGGTGCCAGCCAGATCAGCCCGCGCTGGGTGCTCACGGCGCATCACTGCACCCAGTACCAGAACGATGCCCTGGCCACTGCCGACCGTATGTTTGTTTATATCGGCGAAACCGAACGCAAAGGCACCTTCCCCCAGCCGGGGCGCATCGCGGTGGAGGGTATTTACCGCCACCAGAACTACAACAATTTTTCCTTTGCCCACGATCTCGCCCTGTTACGTATTCCTGCCACCAGCAACAACCAATGGCCCAGCCTGGCGGACAACGGCACCTTTGCGGAACTGGAAAGTCGCTCGTTGAACCAACGTGACGAAGCGGTAACCGCCCTGGGCTGGGGCCAGACGGGCAGCGGCAACCTGAGTACACGGCTGCGCGAGGTGCAACTGGATTACATTCCCAGAACGATTTGTAATGATCTATCGACCCTGAGCATCCCCGATTCGACCATCTGCGCGGCGGAGCTCAATCCGGTCAATGACATTAACCAGGACACCTGCTTCGGTGACAGCGGCGGCCCTCTGTTTATCGGCGAAGAGAGCAACCCTTGGCTAATCGGACTCACCAGCTTCGGGGTGGAAAAATGTGCCACCGGCGCTCCCGCCGGCTATACCCATGTCACCGCTGAAATTGCAGAAGTGGAGCGCCTGACCACCCAGGGCAATGCTCCCTTGGTGGACATGAGCCTCGGCGGCGAGGCAACGCGATACTATCAACCCATTAACGGCACCCAAGTCCTCTCGGTCACCCTGCGCAATAACAGTATCGATAACACTGCTACCAACCCGGCCGTAAGCCGCTCACTCAGCGGCAGCCTGACCACCAGCGCCCGCTTTGACTGGAACGGCTGCAGCCCCCTTTCCTCCGCGACCCTCTGTACCGTGGCCAGCAGCTTGGCCGCTGGCGCTTCACGCACAGGTAACGTGGAGGTGACAGACAGCAGCGGCAGCGAGCTGGTGGTCGCTCTCACACTCACCGCCAGCGCAGAGGAAAACGATTACCGCCGCCGCAACAACAGCTCCCGCCGCGAGATCGTGTTTTCCAACAACCCGGACCTGGCCCTGTCCGCCACCCAACAAACCAGCAGCCCCAGCCAGGCCCGGGTGGCCGTAAACCTGAGCAACCGCTCCCCGCTCAACGCCGCCACCGGCACAGACATCCGTTTTTTCCTTCCGACCAACACGCAGCTGCTCAACAGCACCGAACTGGGCTGTCAACAGAGCAACCCCATTGTCTGCCCCATTGGCAACTTGGCGCCTCAGCAAAGCCAAATCTTGGCACTGCAATTCGCCAGCGACACCGGTATCAACCAGGCCTTTACCTTTAACGCCAGCGCCAACCAGAACGATATTGCCGGGGACACGGACGCAGAAGCTGAAATCGCTGTGCAGTACAACGCAACAGTCTCTCCCGTCGCCAACGAGAGCAGCGATGGAGGGAGTGCCTCAATATTGACGACCCTACTTATTTGGATGTTTGGACGATGGCGGCAGATGAATCCACAATAATGCTTTTTGTTATTTTTCTTTCAAGAATCGGACGTGACAGGGTTCGCAATTCCCTTACCCGGAGCCCATTTAAACCACACCTGTAAGACTTGGCTGACAAGCAAAAGCACATTACCCCCTTATACTTCCGGCCCAATTTAAAACACCGAATCCATATATGGGGGAAACATGGTGACCACGCAGTGGCAGCACATGAAACGTGCTGCATTCACGTTTTTATTATTGAGTGCCGCAACGCCCGGCTTTGCCAACCTATCAGCCCAAGGGCCGGAATATCTTGTAAACACCACATCATCTGGTTACGAAGCCACACCCCACATAGCGGTAGACGGCAACAACCAACAACTTATCGTTTGGACGTCAGAGAACCGTTTGTCCTCTGACGGACCAACCATTAAAGGTCAGTTCTACAACCCGTTCGGAGAATCCGTTGGTCCGGAAAAGACCCTGGTAAGCGCAGCCCGAAACATCGCCCGTATCCCAGAACAAAATGACTACCCTCATATTGCTCTCACCATGTGGAACGACGGTACTTTTGCCCTTGCCTGGTCAGAAATCGGCGACCCGATCGGTGACACAGGCAATGACTACAACCTGGTTATCCAGTTCTTCAATGCCGACGGCACGCCAGCGGATGAACCTGCCACCGTTGCAAACACCGACGACAAGGAAGCCCTGCCCGTGCTCGCTCACAATGACGCTGGGCTGGTAATCGCCTGGCAGACTTTCCCCACCACACTGAACAAATCCATTAATGGAAAAGAACTGAAATTCCGGCGCTATAACAAAAGTGGTAACGCCACAAATAGAGCCACCTCCGTCACACCGCCCATGCAGCTCACCAATCTGGGGGCTATTCCTGCCGTTGCCCTGAATACCGATAACACGGTATTCCTGGTCTGGGGCGCAGATATGCAGAGCAAGAAAACAGGAGAAGAAACATCACCACATTTCGCTATCAGAGGCGCCCTTTTCGCCGCAAATGATAACGCCATCGGGGAAACATCTACTCTCTACGACATAACAGACGCGGCAAGCTACCCCAGTGATGTGCATGCGACCACACAAGGCGACAACCATTTCCTCGCCGCCTGGGATAGCGGTGATTACGGAAACCGGGACCCGATGGCACGGTCGGTGTCGCTAACCGGAGAACTGGGCAGTGTATTGGGTCAACAGACCCAGCAAGACAACGCTATCTCGGCTATCGCAAAAGACAACAACGGCAATGCTTTTATCGTCTGGAACCGCCGCTCTTATAGCGATACAACGCTTTACGCTCAACAGCTCACGATCAACGGCCTGATAGGCGAGTCTCAGCAAGTCTCAACCTACACCACGCCCGAAGAGAACCATGTAGCCCTTACCGTAGACAGTAATGACTCGGTTACCGTCTCCTGGGAAAGCTGGATAGAGAATGATGACGACGCGCCGGATATTTATGCTCGCCGTTTTGAGGTCGCTCAAAACAGCAATGCAGCAACCGGCGGAGCAAGCAGTGGAGGAGGAGGCAGTAGCGGAGGCGGTAGCCTGCCCCTTTCTATGCTTGCTGCTCTCGTGGCGCTCGGCAGGTTTCGCAGGAACCACTGGCGAATCTCGGACCGTAGGTCAGATTAGCCTATAAGGCGTAATCCGACATCTAGGCTGCCAGTGAATACCATGACGCATCACACCGCCTGGAACTGCTCCAACGCCGCCAGAACATCCAGTGCATGGCGGCGTTTCGCCGGGTCATGAAGGTCCACCGTCACCATCAGCTCATCCACCTCCACCGAATCCAACAACTGATCAAGCTGCACCTGCATGGATGCCGCCGTGCCCAGCAACTGCAACCCCAGAAAGCCCTTCACCCCGGCTTCCTCTTCCGCGTTCCACAGTCCCGCCATACTTTGCACCGGCGGTTTCATCCACAGCGGCTGCCCCCGGAACAGGGCGAGAATGCGCTGGTAACTGGTCGTGGTGAGATAATGGGCTTCCTCATCAGAATCGGCCGGTACCGCAGGCACCGCCAACATGGCATAGGGCTTGTCCAGCTGGGCCGACGGCTGAAACTGATCCCGGTAGATCCGTAGCGCCTCACGATACAGGCGCGGCGCAAAATGCCCGGCAAAGGCATACGGCAAACCGCGCTGCGCCGCCAGCTGCGCGCTGTATAAACTGGACCCCAACAACCAGATCGGCACATTAGTGCCCGCCCCGGGAATCGCATTCACCGCCTTGGCGGTATCCAGCGGCCCCAGCAAACGCTGCAACTCCGCCACATCATGGGGAAACTGCTCCGCACCCAACCCTTCCCGGCGTAACGCACGGCTGGTCATCGGGTCCGTTCCTGGTGCCCGGCCCAACCCCAAATCAATCCGATCCGGGTACAAAATCTCCAGCGTGCCAAACTGCTCGGCAATCACCAATGGCGGATGGTTCGGCAACATCACCCCGCCAGACCCAATTCTGATCCTGTCTGTAGCCCCGGCAATACGCCCAATCAACACCGAAGTCGCGGCACTACTAATCCCCTGCATATTGTGGTGCTCCGCCAGCCAAAATCGCTGAAAACCCAGCGATTCAGCATGTCGGGCATAGGCCACACTGTTAGCCAGCGTCTGCCCAACGCTGTCGCCTTCGCGAACCGAGGCCAGTTCTAACAATGAAAAGGGTACTTTCGCAAACAAGGTTTATGCTCCCATAACGCCAAGCGTTATGAATGGTGTTCAAATTTGGGATTTAAAGTCAACAGGCAACAGTGAGTGGACCAGACTGGGTTTAGGGCGTGTGGCGAGATAAGTAGGAATTTCATGGGTACAGCGAACACAAGCATGGGTTTCCTGCTCGCTCACCTTACCCGACGCAAGAGATTTTCTAATTCTTGCGTGCCCCGGCTATTCGATGATAGCGACGGTTACTGCACTGTGTGTAAACCCCGTTAAACTGCCGCATGCCCTTCGACAAATTGCCATCCGGTGTCTCGATTACAAGATGGTAATGGTTATCCATTAAACACCAGGCATGGCAGACCCAGTTAAAATCCTCCGAAACCTGTCCTAGCACCGATAGAAAACGCTCTCTATCAACATCATCCTCATAAATCGCCTCCCGACGATCTCCCCCGCAAGGTGACATGATAAAGGGCACCTGAAAACTCAATTCGAATTGGACGTGACATATTCAAACACTACGTCAGCAGCAGTATAAAGTATAGACCTGACCCCCATGGTGCTGAGGTGCTGCGTTCATGGTGTGCGATTATTGTTTATATTTTTCCGGAACTACCTGCGTGAACTCGCCATCAAATCGAACACTATCAAGCGAGCGCTGAATGCGTTTCCTCAAGTCGTGAACAACCGCTTCGTGATCAATATCAACACCATGCATCTTGTGCATATTGCTGATTCGAATGGTGTTACCACAGCCAAAGCTGACAAAATCGTCCTTGAAAAAGCCTGGGCAGGATATTCCGACACTATACTCTTCGGCTCCAGGCCCCTCAGTTCCGAGCTCCTGAGACCATATATATTGATGATTTCTGCTTTGATAGAGGCGGCAGTTCATTTCCTGGACGCGAATCATACTTATGCTGAATTCATCTGGAATCCGGGGATGTTTACCTCCTCTTCCATCAGTGTAGCCTTCCTGCTTTTCTTTTTGTTTCCCAATCGTTCGTTTGATTGCCTTCTCGATATAGGTGTCATAATCACCTGTCTTCAATGCCTCCAACTCCAGAGCACCCTCTGCAACATCATACTCATCTATTGAAAATCGAGACTCATACCCCACATAGCGACCAGCGATGCCTTCCGGGCCGCCATTGAAATAAATATGGCCAAAGGGGGTTGACGACATGAAAAGCCACTCTCCTTCTGGAGCCAATACAGAAAAGGTGTTTGTCCACTTCCCTGCCCTTCGATTTTTTGCTGCTCTGTTCGGATCGGAATTCACCATTGCGTGGTAGCGTTTTTCCGGTGTCGTAGTCTCCCAACGCCCAGAAGCACAACTAACAATAAGGGTAAGCAAACTAAACGCTAAAATTAATTTCCAAACTCTCATGGTGCTACGCCTCCACAATTAACAATACATTGATAACCGGAGTGTGGAGACAATGTATTCGTTTTATTGCTATTTGGATATTTTTCTCCGGTCAATAACAGGGAAGCATTTGGCAGTTTGTACAACCAGGACGGCCCACTCAGTGTATGGTTCGAGAAATTGGCCCCATCGCGCCCATATAGCCAAACGCCCGCATTGTCGCCTAACCCTTCGGCCACATAATCTCCGGCATTTGACGATGAGCCGACATAGCTCAGATTCTTATCCCGAAGCGCTTCAAACATGGTCTGATTCGGCACCGGCGAGCCGTAAGAAACAAATTGGAATGTGGACATCCTGCTTTCTTTGTTCCAAGCTCCCTCATAATCCGCTGCATTCAGTATGTTCAAACCTGACAAGGTCAAAATATTGGCCTGTGAATGGTTGGCAAAGTTTGCATCTTTCCCCAACGCCCCTCGCGCCCCCATAACGTCATACATAAATTCACCCGTTTGCACTGCAGCGCCTGTCATCAGATTTACATCCAGCCCGATCCAGTCCAATCCTTCAGTTAACCGGTAACCTAATTTATCAGCACCGATTTCAAACAGGTCGGATAAGAAGCCGTGGCGAGGATTATAATTCTGAGTTAATACGGTTGTGTTGCCTGATTGCTCAATGGCGTTCACCATCGACTCGGCAGGCGTATTCATCATGCCGTTGGTGGCGTTGTGGAAAGTCGCATTGCCCAGTGTAATGTCAATAAACTCCTTCGTTACCAACAAGCCTTGAAGTGCCTGCTGCCCCTCCGGTGCCAAATCTGCATACCCAGGTAGCTGATCAGCAGCGATATAGAGGTCCGGGTTCGCTAGGACATGAGGATCGTCGGCAGCGCGTAGCTGGCGGGTGCCGCCAGCAATATCACGGGAACCCACCATAACCGGTAACTGCGACAGCAAGCCGCCATTATCGGCGCTATCAAAAGGCAACAGGCCCAACGAATATTTGTCAGCTTCTTTCAATATATCGGCGACCTTATCAGGCACCAAGTCTGTGCTGATACGCTGGGCGTCCTTTTCCAGCCCTGCCGCTGTCAACTGCCAGTTTCGACCCAGATTCTTGTGCTGCTGGACAATCCCCTCACGCCCCTCCTGCGTGAATACCCGATTATCCACCGCCACACTGGCATCCAGTGCACCTGTCTGCTGATTGAGCGTGACGACTTGAGATTCACTGACGTTTCGGTTTAGACCGCTGAAATCACCGTTTTCTTGCTGCTCATCCAGACTCAGTCCACCCACAGTGACATTGCCGCCACCAATCGTGGCCTGAGTCTCACCCTCCATCCGGTGCCCGGTATCCTGAACACTGATCGTCGTCGTGGCCTTACTCACCTGCAATCCACCGCCCTGTTGATCACTCTTGCTATAATCGCGCAGGTTTTTCACTGTGAGCGTCTCGGTACTGAAGTTCAGGTTGCCGTGATCTACCAACGCGAGTTGGCCGGTTTCTGCATCTTCTTCATAGTCGGCATTAGCGATCATGCCGCCAATAAGGGTGGTGTCTCTGGCTGTAATCTGGCTATTTTCGCCATCAGCCACCAAGATAGCGCTTTGCTGGTTCGTGCGAGCCCCTTCGCCGCTACCCTCCCCCATGTTGAAACCTGCGCTTGCGCCTTGAGCAACCCCCTTACTGTCTGTACCTCCGCCAATACCCAGGTTTGCACCAAAGCTGCTGTTTGAGCTGCTATGCGTATCTTGCAGACTTTCAATATGCAGGATGCCGGTGTCGATATTCGCGGTATTCGCGATAACCACGCCCCCTTTGACAGTGAGGCTGTCGCTAGTGCTGTTCAGATGACCCACATTGAGCTGGCTGTTGGCGTACTGGGTCGCCTGGCTTTCTGACTCGGCTTCGTTAAAGCCGGCATTGGCATTCCAGCTACCCGCGCCGCTGGTGCTAACGCTAAAGCCGCCGTTTTTGCTCTCTTGTTCAAAGCGGCTGCTTTGTTCGTTGGTGCCCGCGCCAATAAGGATATCGGCTGCATTCAGGTCCAAAACACCCGCATTAATGTCACTGCCAATGATGCTCGCCTTGTCCGCATTGATGCTCATGGCAGAGGCATTCAGACTGCTGCCTTGCCAGGTTTTTTCTGTTGCCGTGCTAGTGGAGGTGGTTTCGCTGTGCTGGGCACTGCCGCTGACGTAAAAGCCGGTACCCCCCGCTGCCGCTCCGGCGGCGGTGGCCGCCAGAGCTTGAGTCGCTGCCAGTTCCGCCTGGACCAGGTTAGCGGCGGCTGCGGCTACCATGATGCGGTAATCATCCAGTGCGTCTTTAGCCAACTCCCCCCGTTCAACGCGCCTTTCCGCGTCTTTCAGGGCGTCTTTCGCGTCACCAACGGCGTCGCCCGCTTTCTTTAAGCCTTCAATGGCATACGCTGCATCCACGTAGGCATTACGAATACCCACCGACGTTTCGGTGGTTTTTTCCTTCAGCGTTTCCGTGACTGTCTTTTCATCCTGCACCCCGGTAATGCTGACGCTGTCACCCGCCAGGGACAGAACACCGTCTTCCCCTGTTGCGCTGATATCCGCATTGATCAGGCTTAACGCGCTGTCTGCCTCAAGGACGATTTGATTCCCGGAAATACTGCTACCGTTATGCGTTAGCGTATTGGTGACCGTGGCCTGTTCCAGCTCGGTCAACCGAAGCCCGCCCAAGCTGATTTCGTCCTTTTTCAGTGAGGGGTCAATGCGGGAGGCGGTTTCGGTTTCATCTTTTTCAGTGGTTGTGGTTTCGGTGACCGCCGTATCCAACAGGATATTGTCGGCCAGCATCACCACCTTGCCGCTCTCTTCATCGGCTTTCAGGCTGGAGCCCGTCAAGGTCATATCGCTTTGGGCAGACAGCTGAATATTCTCTGCTTGCAGCGCCGAACCAACCTCGCGACGCTCCTGGACTCGGCTTTCCGTACTTTCGGAAAGCTTTATTTCCATGTCTTTAGCCCCCAGTGCCAGGCCCGGCAAATACAAGCCGCCCGCTCCCATGATAACGGAGGAAGCTTTTGCCAATTCCTTGACAGGGCCACGCAAAGAACGGGTTTTTATATCCCAGTTTTCGTTTTCCAGAGCGACGGTGCCGATGTAAAGGTTATCGATACTGCCCCTCTCAATAATGGGGTTACCATTTTCATCTAGCGTCATAGCCCCGCTTTCATCGGTTGCTAGTGCTGCATCACCGATTCGAAGGTCGCCTGTCGCTTCAATCTCGGCTGCACCCAATATGACATCACCCTGGGCATCCAGTGAGATGTCCGCTCCAGAGGAAAGACCGGCTTGCGCCAATGTCTGGGTCATGCTGCCGGTATCACGCGTTTTGATTCTGGCAGCATTTTTTTCCTCAACTTGTGTTCGACGGTATTCGCTATTCACTGCGGACTCAATACGGATACCCTCACCTGCCACGGCTTCAACACCTTGCTCCCCGTGTCCACTAGACGCAAACAAGGCAAGATCACCGGTCTCGGCATTAAGAATAAGGTTACCCAGTGCCGCGAGGTTACTTCCAACAACTCGCTGCGATTCCGCTTCGATTGTTTGCTCTTTGCTACTACCAAAACTCCCTTCATCCTTGCGGTAGCTATAAAGAGAATCACTTTCCAGCGCATAACCTACGGTGATATCGCCCTGTGCCTTCAGCTGGATATCACCTTCGCTATCCAGGTCACTGGCTATGATGGAAAAATCATTTTCTGCCTCCAGCAACATATCCAGGTTGCTATGGAGGTTGCTACCGAGCTGGCGAACCTTGCTTTGGGTTAACTTCACATCCCCCTGATCCATGTGGCTACCTTGGCTAACGGCAACGCTTTCCACGGAAAGGTCTCCACCGGCCACCAGCGTCAGCAACCCGGCATCTACCTTGGCCCCCTGCAAACGGATATCCCCACCGCTGGTTACAGACAGGTTATCCGCCCTCAACTGTGCCTGTTCAGTTAACCGTGTCATCCAGTTAAGGGAATCCCCTACTGCGTCGGCCAAGGTGGCCACCTCAACATTACCGACGGCATCCAACGCCAGAGTTTGGGCCACCAGCTCACCACCAAGGTTTTGAATATCCTGCACACTTTGCAAATTCAGCGTATTACCAGCAACCATCGAGCCTGTGTTAGTGATGCCTCCCTGCTCTGCGACCACCGCTGCGCTGTTTTCCGCAACAATATCGCCATGATTAGTCACGTTATCCCCGCTGATGGCTACATCTTCACCACGCAATTGCGGGCCATCCATGACGGCACTACCCTGGGCCAGATACAGCACCGGCACCAGAACCTGATAGCCCGCCACATCTTGTTCCTCGAGCCAGACCATATCCTGCTGCAGGGCGTTAACCTGACCTGCTGTCAAGGCCACGCCCACGCTCAGTTGTAGAGATTCAGCCGCAGCAAAGGCGTTATCCATTAACCATCTAAATTGTTCTTCGTCACTATTGAAGTCAGGGTCAAGAAACCGGGTACCGGTTGCGGCCAGTACCGCATCACGCACAAGGGTCGTTTCATAATAGCTGTCACCAAGCCTTTGAATGCTCTGGTCCGGCTCCATGCCAAGGCGATTGATCAGATATTCGCTTCCCAGAAAACCATCCAGCGTTGCAAACAGTGGATTGGTTTCAATCAGATAAAGGTGGCCGGGGTCATCATTAAAGATAAAAAGGCCGTGAGCTCCGGGAAGATCAAACCCCAGCGAGAGAGGATCAAACCGAAACAAGGTGTCCGAGCTGTGTTCACCTGTGTCGCCATAAATGGCATCCATGGCAGAGCCAAAGCTGAACGCGGCATTTTCTCTCTCAGCACCGTTACTCACTTTTTCAGCATCAATAGTGAGTTTACCGCCTGCACTCACCAGCGCATTGATTACGGTTTCTGTCAAGATATTCGTATGACTGCTTGCTCCGCCACGGTTACAGCGAACCCGGCTACTGTCACATAAATGCCAGTTCTCCGAGGTCGGAATAGTCGTGTAGGTGTAGTATTTTTTCTTGGTACCTCCTCCCGAGCTTTTCTTCCTAAGCCAGGATTTATCGACACGCGTCACCTCCTTCAAATCCACCGTATACGCTGTATTCTCGAAACGGTTTGCCTTGATAGCTATATCGTTATTCGCCGCAATAATACTGGCGTCATTGAACAGATAATCCCCCATGAGCCAGAGATCGCCGCCAGCCAATAGCTGTGATTGCCGGGGCGAGGAATAAGACTGCACAATCTGTCGTTGATATTTATGACGATAGGTCGTGTTATGGCAGGCACTGCTTCTATTTCTATTAAAGCAGCGACGATCATAGTTCCTGTCATAGCTATAAACAGGATCATCCCAAACGATTTCAGCTTCTGGTTCACTGGCCAGCCTTTGCTCGAACCCTGCTGCCACAATGCGGATTTTTCCTTCACTGACGATTAAGCCGGATTCGTTGTTTACTCGCCGTGCCCAGCTGTCCTTCTCTTCCCAAATAGCATCAAAACTTTCCGAAAGATAACTACCTGCAATATCCAAATCTCCTACAGCATAAATATCCCCGTAGTTATCCAGATCATCCAGATATAACACCATGTCACCGGCGGACAATAATAGGGAGTGCTCTCCATTTATGAACCTTTCGCCGGTAAAGGTCAGACTTCCCAACCCTGCCATGTCGCCATGATTCTCCAAGTCACTTACAGCCAGGCTCATATCACCCGCAGAGCTGAATACACCCTCATTTCGCAACTGGGAGGCATTAACAGATACATCACCATGCACCTGCCAATCAGATTCGGGACCAATCGATACCGTTTCTGCGTTCAAATTAAACGCATCATCAGCCCCTACCTCGCCCTTATGTACATAGTCTTTAGTCGTAAGAGATATCGCCTGGCCTGCCTGCAAGGCACCCGCCTCGTTGTTCAATTCTCTTGCCGTAATCTCCAGATTCGCAACCGCATCAATTTCCCCGCTATTGACAAGGCTGCCAGAGGCGTTGACTTTCACGTCACTCTGGCCCGCCACCTTGCCTGTATTGGTCAAATTCTCAGTTGCGATCTCTGCTACACCCCCAGCCAGAACATCGCCATTATTGGTCACATGTTCTTCCGCTAGGATGGTTACCCGATCTTCACCGGTTACGGAAACATCGCTCTCGATACGGGTCTGGTCAGAAATGATCGTTATTGCATCAGCATTAACATCACCACCTTGAAGATGGATGCCCCCAGCATTCATCGATAAATGCCCTTCAGCGGCGATACTTCCCACTGCGCTCACAGCGCCTAACGATGCAACCTGCATATCTCCTTTAGCACTGGCATCAGCAAAAACCACGTCGCCTTGCGCCGACAACATCATATCCCCATTCTGCGCCGCCACCGGCGCATCCAGCTTCACCCCCACACCCTCTTCATTGGCTATCAACCGAATGCGGTTGGCGTACATGCCGCCCAGTGCACTGGAATCGATGGCAAAGCCGGGCTTGTTGGCACCGGTGGTTTCATTCGAAGTGACTAGGGTGTCGCGCTCTACCTTCTGCTGGCCGGTGACGATATTGAGGGAATCAGCGTGCAGTTCGCCGGCCACTTTGACGGAGCGGGCGATGAGGTCGAAGCGGTCGGTGTTGGAACCGTTCAATCCATTTTCACCAATGCCAATACGGCCACCCTGCACATCAAAACCCTGCAGCTCCCCCCCTTCCATGATGGATTTACCGGTGGTCAGGGTGGCGTGGTTGGTATTGATAAAGCCACAACCGTTACAGCTAATGCCGTTGGGGTTGGCCACTACCACATCGGCGCGGGCGCCACCCACTTCGATATAGCCCCCCAAGTTGGACGGGTTCTGGCCGATCACTTCATTGAGGATCAGGCTGGCGGAGCCATTGCGCAGATTCGGGTTGCCTTCGATGTAGCCACCCAGCTGGGTTTGCGTTACCTGCTGGCTGTTATTGAGCACAACGCCTTTACTGCCTACGTTGAAGTCGTTATAGAAATTCTGAGAAACACCTTTATTGTTCGGGTTCTGGATATTGACCACGGGCACGCCATTGGCGGCCTTATCCATCGTCGGTCGCCCATTGGTGCCATGGGTTGGGGTGATCGGCTGCGCAGCCAGCAGCATCGGCTGCCAAATCAGAAACAACGACAACGTGTACACCAGAGCTTTATTACCCCTCTCCCCAACCCCTCTCTCCTGTCGGGAGGGAGACTTTAATGATGTCTTAGAATTCTGCATAAAGTGAGGCATGGAGTGTGTACTCGCTGTCTGTCAGTTCCGTTGAATGCTGCTCCATGGGCCAGGAAATTTCGGTGGTCAGTTGCACCGAGCGGTAGCCCAACCGCACTCCGGCGGTGGTTGAATCTATGCGTGAAAAACCAAACTCGTTTTGGTTTCCCGGCACCACCCCGGAGTCATACGCGGCAAAGGGGATCACCGAAACAGGCCCGGTGATCGGCGGGTAACCATCGAACTGCACGCTGCCTGCCACGGCGGAATTGCCGTTCAGGGTAATATCCCGGTACCCCCGAACCACTGAACTGGATGCCACCGAGAACCGTTCCGAGGGGAACAATACGTCGTTGGCATACTGTGCATTCAACCGTAATGACAGGGCGCCATATAACGGCTTTATAAAGCGATTGGCTGTAAGATATGTCTGATAGCGAGTGTGCGTTTTCTCTGCAATTGAGACGTCACCCGGAAGGTTCGTTGCCGGCCCCGTGCCCCAGCCTTCTTCCACGGTGACGGTGCCCGCCAGCTGGGTGCGCCCCCAAAGGTGTTTGGCATTGATGCGCCCACCCAGGGCTTTCAGCTGGTAGGAACTCACCCGGATGACCGCATCGTCCAACAGGTTCTCGGTATCGGAGTAGGCGCCTAACAGCGAGAACGACAACCGGGAACGGTTGCTTCGATACAAAGTACGAGTGAGCTCAATACGGGAGGTATCGGTGGCGCCAGTGGTTTCAAAACGCTGGAAGATCCCCTGGATCTCGTTTTCATACTGTTGGCGGTTATAACTCAACGCCAGGTTCCAGTAGCCCAGGCTGATGTCATAACTGAACCCGGCCCCCCAGGCACGATCCGAAAACTCCGTGTCCAGATCGCTGTTAAGGGATAAGGAGATCCTGTCGGTGAGTCCGAAGGGACTGCCCCAATCCAGCCTCGCCTGGGCTGTACCGTGGGTAATATCGCCATAGTGCTCTTCATCCAGCACCAGGGTACCCCGATAACGCCGTGGCCAATCCGCCTGCCCCAGTACCACCGTGCCTCCCTGCTCTTCACCAGGCGCCAGATCCATCTTGGCGTCCAGGTGCGGCAATCGCGCCAGGGTTTCCACCGCGTGCTCCAGATCGCGAAGATTGACCAAATCACCGGGGGACGCCGGCACGGCCCATTCCAGCACACGTACCGGCATGCCCACCGCTTCAAAGGATTCCACCCGGCCGGCGACAACCAGAAACACCAAGGAGCCGGAGGCGATATCCTGTTCGGGAATCAATACGCGGCTAGTGACATAACCTTTGTCGATCAACGCATTGGAAAGCACTGCCTGTAAGGCACGAATGTCTTTCATACCAATGCAAGTTCCCTCTACCGCCTCGGCGGGCCTGCGAAACCAGCGGCCAAAAGGAAGCGGAGCTTCCCCCAGAGTTTTGAGTTGAACCGATTCAATCTCAAAACAGCGGCCGGATGCACCAGAGCCTTCTGGAACAGGCATGCGCAGATCCGGCCCTTCGCCGGGCACCTGCATGTCTTCCAGCTGCTGCTGCTGACGCTGACGCTCCTGCTCTTGCAGGCGGTCGAACATGCGTTGCTGGGAATTCGGGGCAGGAGCGGCCGTTACCGCCCCAACGCCTCCAATACCCACACAGAGACAGGCGGCGATAATGCCGTAACGAAACAACGGTTTTTCCCCCAACATGGCTATCCTTGCCGATTATCATCACACTGCCGCAGCGGGAAGGTTCATTGCCTTCTCGTAGTTGTGTATTGTGCTGCGACAAAAAAACAGCGGCGAGTTTACACTTTCGACGCTCAAAACGGACTTGAGAGACAGCACGGACGTGAACTTCATCACAATGATCCCGGCACAAACTGCCCAACGGTTTTTTCTGACGCTTTTTTTGGCTTTTTTTAGCACGGCAGTACATTCCGACGTACGCAAAGCCATGGCCCCACTGACGGATCCAGCCGCCAATTCTGATCATGCCGTCGACGAGGCACTCAAGGCCAGCAAGGCACTAAAACCGGCAGCACAGCTGGTTGTACAGAATCGCCTGCGCTTGCGACAAGCCGCCCTGATGATGACTAACAACCAGTTTACTCAGGCCCGGGAAATATTGAGCACAATAGAAACCGCCAGCCCCTCCGGTGCGCAGGCAGGCCTGTTAATGGCCGAAAGTTTTCGCTTGGAAAACAATACCAAGCAGGCAAAAAACTGGTTTCTTCGCACGGCCCGGCATTTCCCCTACCGCCCGCAAACCTTGTCTGGATTGATAAGCGCCGCCCGCGACCAGAGAACAACAAACCCAGGCCTTTCCCTTGCCCTTTACAGCGAAGTGGAAACACAAAGCCAATTTGCCCAAGACCAGCTCACCACCCTGATGGCAAGCGGGCACATTGATCCGCTGACCGTTATTTTTCCGTCCGAAATCGATAACGATGTGCGCGAAACGCTATTAAAACACTGCCTGCACCACCCGGACCTTAACCTACTTCACGCCTCTTCCAAGCTGCAAGAAGCCGTGACAACCCTTTTGCAACTGCAGGCACAAAACCGTCGATTAACCGAGCAGCTCAGTGCATTAACCCAAAAACTGGACACCTACCAGACACAACGCAGCCAGATTGAATCCTCCATCACTACCAATAGCAGCCAACGCACCTCTCTAAAGGAACAACTGATTCCCCATGATTTCAGCCCGGCCCAGACACGCATCCGCCAACAGCTCACCCGACTGAATAACCAGCAAACCCGCCTGCAGGCGCAAATCGCTTTTATCGACCAGGCCAGCAAGTCCCTGCCCAGCATTATCGACAAGATCGACCGTCAAAGCCGCCAACTTCACAACACTGCCATGTCTCAACTCAAGGAAAGCCAGGCCGACGTGGAAACCGTTCTGAATAAAAGCTACCAGGCATATCTGAGTGACCTGCGTAACCTGACCGCAGAATCAAAGTTGCAGCGGGCTGAAATACAAATATCCACCTCGCCGTAATGCGCTTGGACACGTGACCATTTCGCCTTCCTTTTCTTTCCCACCTTTGCTTCTATCTCTGCCTGCCTCAGCCCTACCTTTTCCCCTCGCCCTGTGGTTCACTGCCGGCATCACACCCCGGAACACGGTCTGCCATGCCCACACTCAAATGCCCCAGTTGCGAACAGGTCCTGCACCTTAGAGGGAGTAGCTGGCACTGCGACAACGGCCATCAGTTCGACCGCGCCAAGCGTGGTTATACCAACCTGTTGCTGGCACAGCAGCGTCGCTCCCGGTCCCCGGGGGATGACAAGGCCATGGTGCAGGCACGCACCGCCTTTCTTGAGTTAGGGCGTTACCAGCCGTTGGCGGATGCCCTGCTGGCCCATTTGCCAGATGAAGAGCCTGCCTGGCTGGATATCGGGTGCGGTGAAGGCTGGTACAGCGAGCAGTTTGCCCAGCGACTGGGCGGCGTGAATGGCGTGGGCGTGGATATTTCCAAGTTTGCAGTGGATGCCGCCGCCAAGCGCAATAAGCGCATGACCTGGCTGGTGGCCAGCGGCGCACGGCTGCCCTTGTTTGATGGCACCCAACAAACGGTGTTTGTGCTGTTCACCCGCTTGTTCGTGGATGATATCGCCCGGGTGTTGCAGCCCGGCGGTGAACTGATTGTCGTCGGCACGGGGGAAACGCACTTGCTGCCGCTACGCGAAGCCCTGTACGACGATGTGCGCCAGAGCAGCTTTGATGCCGGCAAGTTTCTCGATGAACGCTTTGAGCGGCTGTCCAGCGAGACCCTGCATTGCGAATGGGTGCCGGAATCGGAAGAGGAACTGCGCAACCTGCTGGCCATGACGCCCCATCACTGGCGGGCACGGCCGGATGCCAAGGCCGGCATCGGCGCCTTGGCGGGCAAGCCCATGAACGGGCATTTTGTGATTCAGCGCTGGCGGCGGTTGGGGTAGATTGCGTGTTCGATTAAGCGTGATGTCGGATTACGGCTACGCCTAATTCGACCTACAAAACCCGTGTTCCTGGTAGGTCGAATTAGCCTGAAAGGCGTAATCCGACACCGCACACTCCCATCACTCGGCTCTCTTCCCAAGCACTCGCTCCAGATACCCCAACAAATCATCCGCATTGCTCACCGGCGCCCGGTAAGCTAGGTGCCCATCCGGGCGCATCAGCCAGAGCCTGCCACTGCCGCCAAAGGCATCGGCAAACTCGCCCTCCTGATCACGCCAGATGCGAGTGGTACCTTCACGGGGCACATCCTCATCGGCGGTGGTGCGGGCGGTAATCACCGTCAGGTGCACGCGCTCGCGGTATTCCTGCCCCAGCCGGTCACTCAGGGCGTACATCACCAACCGCTCGCTATGCTCAGGCCGTTCGCTCAGCTGTAAAAGCAGGTGATGAACCGGTTTGCGCAACAGGCCATGCAACTGATGCAGGTGCCCAGTGCGCACGGATTTCAGCGCTACATCCGGCAACCGGTCGCCGGGCAATGGTCCCTGATGCCGCCAGCCCACGTCGGCTTCCGGACCACAGGTCACCAACGGCGAATTGCGATAATGCACATCCAACTGACTGGCCGTGCGCAAAATGCGGCTGGAAATATTGGGGCGGCTACCCGCCAGTTTCAGCAATGAATCGCGGCTACGCCGCAGCAGTGGCAGCTTCACCAATGACGCCCGCGACAGCATGTCCACGCCGTACAGCATTTTCTCTGCCACCGGGCGACGTTCCTGCTCGTAGCTGTCCAGCAGCCCCCCTTGCCCAAACCCTTTGAGGTAGAACGCCAGTTTCCAGCTCAGATTAAATGCATCGGCCAAGCCGGTGTTCATTCCCTGGGCACCTAACGGGCTTTGTACGTGGGCCGCATCGCCGGCCAAAAACACCCGGTTGCGCCGAAAATGCTGTGCTAACCGGCGCTGCACGGAAAATTGGCTGAGCCACTGGGGCTCGCCCAGCGCCGGCGCCTCACCGAGAATGGAGGTTAACCGCTCGACAAAGGGCGCGAGGCTTAATGGTGCTTCGGGGGGCTCACTGCGGGCCATGATCAGCCGCCAGCCCTGCGGCAGGGGCAAGGCCAGCAGCAGGCCTTCTTCCTGCAGGAAACCATGGGAGTGATCATCGCGCCAGGGCGCGTCCCAAGGCACATCCGCCAGCAAAAAATGTTCGCTGTGATCCACTCCTTTGAAGCCGATGCCAAGCTGCTCACGCACAGTGGAGCCCACCCCATCGGCCCCCACCAGCAACTCGGCACTCAATGTCTGCACCTCCGCTCCCTGACGGATACGTGCCTGCACGCCGCTACCGTCCTGGCGGAAATCCAGCAGTTCGGCACTGCGAATCAATTCGCCGCCCAGCATTCGGTAACGGTCGATCAGCACCGCCTCCACCTCGGATTGCGGGCAACTGAGCACCCATGGGTACGGCGCTTTCAGGGTGGTGAGATCCAGCTCGAAAAGGAAGCCTTTGTCGCCATAGACCGACACGGCCTTGAGCCGTCGCGATGCCTTGCGGATCGGTGCCAGCACGTCCAGCGCATCGAAAATTTCCAGCGAGCGGGCATGCAGGCCCAGTGCCCGCGAATACGGCGACGGCGCCTCCAGACGATCGATAATGCAACAATTGATGCCGTGACGGCGCAACCCGATACCCAGTGCCAGCCCGGTGGGGCCCGCACCAACAATCAGCACCTGCGGTGTGAGGTTCTCGGTAATGGCGATGGTACACTCTCCTTATGGCACCCTTCTGGTACCGCTGCCTGGCGCAATGGCCATGGGGTCGTCCGGTTTGTCTGACGCACGCCGCTGTATCTCTGGCCTGCAACGGTCGCGCCAACACGTGAACGCTTACCCGAGCTCATCATGGCACATTCCACGGCGCCCTCCATGGCGCCTGCATCGCGTAAAATTATCCACGTGGATTGCGACTGCTTTTACGCCGCCGTGGAAATGCGTGACGATCCCAGCCTGCGCGGCCGCCCGGTGGCAGTGGGCGGCGACCCGCACCGGCGCGGCGTTATTGCTACCTGTAATTACCCGGCCCGGCAATTTGGCGTGCATTCGGCCATGGCATCCTCCCAGGCCCTGCGACGCTGCCCGGAACTGGTTATTGTGCCTCCGAACTTTGACAAATACCGCAAAGTCTCGACCCAGATCCATGAGATTTTTCGTCGTTATACAAGTCTGATCGAACCTCTGTCACTGGACGAGGCCTTCCTGGACGTAAGCGCCAGCGATCAATTCGATAATAGCGCCACCCGGATTGCCCAGGCATTACGCCAGGATGTTCGCAGGGAAGTGGGCATTACCGTCTCCGCCGGCGTCGCCCCCAACAAATTCCTGGCCAAGGTGGCCAGTGACTGGCGCAAACCCGACGGGCTTTTCGTGATTCCCCCGGCCCAGGTCGAGGACTTTGTGGCGGCCCTGCCAGTGAAAAAAATTTCCGGGGTGGGCCGGGTCACCGGTGAGCGCATGGCCGGCCTGAACCTGAAAACCTGCGGCGACCTGCAACAGTTGAGCCGGCTGGAGCTTGGCCAGCATTTCGGCAGTTTTGGCGAGCGGCTTTATCACCTGTGTCGCGGTGAAGACAGCCGCCCGATCCAGACCGGCCGGCGGCGCAAATCGGTATCGGTGGAACGCACCTACGACAAGGACCAACCCACCCTGACGGACTGGCTCAGGGAGTTGGATGGCTTAATCGAAAAATTGAAGGAGCGGTTTGCCAAGCTGGATCAGCACTACCTGATCAGCGGGCTGACCGCCAAGGTGAAGTATCAGGATTTTGTCAGCATGAGCTGCGACAAGGCGGGCAACGACCTGGATGCCGCCCATTTCGAGGCCCTGTTTCGCCAGCTCTGGGAGCGGCGCGAAGGCCCTGCCCGCCTGCTGGGCATCGGCGCCCGATTACGCGACCTGAAAGCCCCCCAGCAACCAGACTTATTCCCGGAGGAACGGGACAAGGCACTGCATAGCCAGCGAAACAGGATGTGACAAGAGGCGCAGCACGCTACACGCCTCAAGCAACAACACGTGGAAAGACCGGAGGTAAGTTGGCGTACCCTCACCCCGCGCCGAACCTCTATAGGCGGGTCGACACGTAGGTTGAATAGCCTGAAAGGCGCAATCCAACATTTACCTCAATCCGCAGCGCCCTACGTTTGAAATGCTGGCAACACATCATTCGCGTTGGCGCCTGTGGCGTGCAGCGTCTCGCGCCCCTAGTGCAGCCGCGAACAAACCCGGTTATGCAGATGCGCCGGGATCAGCCCATCCATCAATTCCCGGCCGCGGCGCTGCACCGGCTCCATTTGCGCATCCAAATAGGCATCCAGCGTGGCCACACAATCAGCGCAACGAGTCACTGTGACCGAATCCGGGTGCTCGGACGCCGCCTTAACGGCTTGTTCCAGTTGGTTCAAATATTTGAGCAACATGGTTTGCTCCTGAGTCTCACTCTCTGCTGAGGCCTGTTCAGCGGCCCCGAAACTGATCAAGTCTGGCCAATAATAACGACAACCTCATGACAATGCGTTGCCCCATATCAACAAAACAGGCAACCAAGCCTATACCGGAAAGGCCATCCTTGATGTTAAATCGGACGCACGGGCCGGCCTGTCGTTCCCAGGCGAAATGTAAAAATGCCGGCCCGCCGACGGGTGGACGGCCAGTGGCACCATGCTTGAAAGCGGCTCCCTCACCCCCCAACACTCCTTTCTCACCCGGACTACGGTACTCTCCCAGAAAGAGAACACTGAACTAGAACGCAATACTGGCATTCAACAACTCTGACGATTTGCGACGGACCGACCTTATGACCGAAACGGTATCGACCATTGTGGCGCCGGAAGGCAGCCTTGAAGTACTTAGCCAACATGAAGTGGAGCGCCTGCGCGACACTTCCGGCAGCGGGTTGCATGACCTGCTGCGCCGCTGCGCACTGGCGGTACTGAACTGCGGCACCCCCACCGATGACAGCCGCGAGGTGCTGGAGACTTACCACGACTTCGACATCGAGGTGATTCAGGAAGACCGGGGGCTGCGCCTCAAGCTGGACAACGCCCCCGCCGGCGCCTTTGTTGACGGACGCATGATTCGCGGTATCCGCGAGCACTTGTCCGCCGTATTGCGCGATATCGTCTACGTGGCCAACGAGATTCAGAACAACGACCGTTTCGACCTGAACAACAGCGAAGGCATTACCAATGCTGTGTTCCATATTCTGCGCAACGCCGGGGTGCTGAAAGCCGGGGCATCACCGAACTTGGTGGTCTGCTGGGGCGGACACAGCATCTCCCGCCATGAATACGATTACAGCAAAAGCGTGGGCTACCAGCTGGGCCTGCGGCACAAGGATATCTGCACCGGGTGCGGCCCCGGCGCCATGAAAGGCCCGATGAAAGGCGCCCATGTGGCCCACGCCAAACAACGGGAAAAAGAAGGCCGCTATCTGGGCATTTCTGAGCCCGGCATTATTGCCGCCGAAGCGCCCAACCCCATTGTTAACGAACTGGTGATCATGCCGGATATCGAAAAGCGGCTGGAAGCGTTTCTGCGCCTGGGCCACGGCATCATCGTGTTTCCCGGCGGGGTCGGCACCACCGAAGAAATTCTCTATTTGCTCGGCGTCCTGTTGCACCCGGACAATGCGGACATTCCATTGCCCATGGTACTCACTGGCCCGGCCAGCAGTGCCGACTACTTCCGCCAGGTGGATGCCTTTATTCGTTATACCCTGGGTGACAAGGCGGCAGAGCGCTACCAGATCATCATCGACGACCCGGAAGCCGTCGCCCTGGCCATGTGCCACGGCATCGACCGTCTGACCCTGTTCCGCCGGGATAACGACGATGCGTTCTATTTTAACTGGCGCCTTAACGTACCACTGGCATTCCAGCACCCGTTCCTGCCCACCCACGAGGCCATGGCCGCACTGAACCTGGACACGGATCAACCGGTGCACGAACTGGCGGCCAACCTGCGCCGCGCCTTTTCCGGCATCGTCGCCGGGAACGTAAAGGAATATGGTATCCACGCCATCGAACAACACGGTCCCTACAAACTGCACGCCCCCAACGCGCTGATGACGCATCTGGATGAACTGCTCAAAGCGTTTGTAGAACAACAGCGCATGAAACTGCCGGGCAGCCACTACCAGCCGTGTTATGAGTTGGTGGGGTAAAAAACAACATCGAGCGACCAGTCACTCTCTGCGAGGGAGAGCAAAGCCTGTCTTGTACTCGGTGAACTTTCTGCTCTCTGGGGTGGAACATTTTGATCTTGGTTTTTATCGCCCCGCCCGCGACGCTCTTCCTACAGCGACTTCGTAGACAGCAAAAAGCCCCGGAAATCCGGGGCTTTTTCTTTTCACTCATCGCTCGCAGCTAGTCGAGCGCAGCTGCCTTAGCGAGGCTGCATACGGATACCACCATCGATACGGATGGTTTCACCGTTGAGGAATGTGTTCTCGATCATGTGGCACACCAGCTGCCCGTATTCCTGCGGGTGGCCCAGGCGTTTCGGGAACTGGGTCATTTCGATCAGCGGCTGCTTCACCTTGTCCGGAGCTGCATTCATCAGCGGGGTGTTAAAAATCCCCGGGGCGATGGTGTTGCAACGAATACCCAGCGGCGCCAGATCACGGGCGATGGGCAGTGTCATGCCGACCACGCCGCCTTTAGTCGCCGCATAGGCTACCTGACCCACCTGGCCATCAAAAGCCGCTACCGAGGCGGTATTCACAATCAGGCCACGCTCGTTGTCTTCACCCGGCTCGTTCTCGGCCATGGCCGCCGCCGCCAGGCGCGCCACATTGAAGGTACCGATCAGGTTGATCTGCACCACCATGTTAAACACACCCAAATCGTGGGGCTTGTTCTCACGGCCCACGGTCTTCATGGCAGACCCCACACCGGCACAGTTCACGCACACGTGGATAGCACCAAACTTGGCTACGGTGGCATCCACCGCCGCTTTCACAGACGCTTCGTCGGTCACATCGGTTTGAGTGAATGCCGCATTGTCACCCAGTTGGGCCGCCACTTCCGGGCCGCGTTTATCGTCACGATCAAAAATCATGACCTTGCCGCCCTTGGCAACAATCGCTTCTGCAGTCGCTTGCCCCAGGCCTGAGGCACCGCCCGTAATCACGGCCACTTTATCGGTAATATTCATATGCTCTCCTTCTTGTGAAAGGTAGAAAGGTAACGAGGGCCCATAAAAGGTTACCCGGAGTATACCCAGCCCGGCCAAGCGTCTCATTGTTGCTTTCGCTCAAACCGGGACTGCTTTAAGGTGAGATTGCGTCATTGCAGTCATCAGGATTGCACGTTGCCCATGGCATGGGAGGGAAAGCCTTGCCCGACACCGTCAGACAGGACGATACCACCTGGCTCGCCGATCAGTACCGGCAGACCCGGCAATTCAGCGAGCAGCTATGCGAGCCCCTGCTCGCCGAAGACATGAGCCTGCAAGCTTGCCCGGACGCCAGCCCGCCCCGCTGGCACCTGGCGCACACCACCTGGTTCTTCGAAACGTTTCTGCTCAAGCCCCACCTGCCGGATTATCGCCCCGCCAATCCCGCGTTCGAATACCTGTTCAACAGCTACTACAACGGCATCGGTGAACAATACCCGCGCCCCCAGCGCCATCTACTCTCGCGCCCCACCAACGAAGACGTGATGGACTGGCGCCATCAGGTGGATGCGGCCATGGCCGATTTGCTGACGCGCACCGATAGCTTAAATTCGCTGGTACAGCTGGGTATCAACCACGAACAGCAACACCAGGAACTGCTGCTCACCGACCTGAAATACAGCCTGTCCTTTAACCCGCTGTCTCCAGCCATCACTCGGCCCGTGCAAATATCAGGGGACACGCCGCCCCTGACGTTTCAGGGTTTCGAGGGCGGACTGGTTGAGATTGGCGCTCGGGGTGGCTTTGCGTTCGATAATGAAACGCCCCGCCACAAGGCGTGGCTGGAACCGTTCCAGCTGGCCAACCGCCCCGTTACTCAGGGAGAGTTTCGCGCTTTTATTCTGGATGGCGGCTACCGCACACCGGAACTGTGGCTTTCCGACGGTTGGAGCTGGGTCCAACAGGAACAGATCGAACGCCCGCTGTACTGGAACCCGGGCCTGACTCACCACTTCACTCTGGCCGGCCAGCAACCGCTCCACGACAACCAGATCCTGGCCCATGTGAATTACTACGAAGCCGACGCCTATGCCCGCTGGGCGGGCAAGCGCCTGCCCACGGAGCAGGAGTGGGAACACGCCGCCCACAACCAGGCGATCACCGGCACCTTTGCCGACTTCCAGCCCAATAATAGCCAGTTCCAACCCGGCGGCGCCCACGGCACGGCCCTGGCTCATCTATTCGGCGATGTCTGGGAATGGACCGCCAGCGCCTACCTGCCCTACCCGGGTTTTCAAACCGCCAGCGGTGCCGTGGGCGAGTACAACGGCAAATTCATGTGCAATCAAATGGTGCTACGCGGTGGCTCCTGTGCCAGCAGCGCCAACCACCTGCGCGCCAGTTACCGCAACTTTTTTTACCCTCATCATCGCTGGCAGTTCAGCGGCATTCGGCTCGCCTGCGACAAGTGGGCCAATGATGGCTGACAGGCACACCCCCTCCGACTTCTTGCAGAGGCTAAGATGAAGCATCAACACATCCCGTTGAACCACCAGCAGCTTTGCCCAAACCTGACGTTTTACGACCTGTACCCGCCGGCGACCGATATGCTGGCCGAAGTCAGCCAGTCTCTTTGTGCGCCCAATCCGTCCCTGCACCCCAAATATTTTTACGATGAAGCGGGGTCTACCCTGTTTGACCGCATCACCCGCACCCCGGAGTACTACCCCACCCGTACTGAAACCTCGCTGCTCACCGACTACGCTGAAGAGATTCGGGCACGGCTCAATCAACCACAAACCATTGCCGAGCCCGGTGCCGGAAGCTGTGAAAAAGTCCGACTACTGTTGGATGCCTGGCAGCCTCGCCACTACATGCCACTGGAAATTTCCCGCGAGTGCTTGCTCGGTGCCTCTCACCAACTGGCTCATGACTTTCCCGACGTGCACATCAGTGCGGTGTGCGCCGATTACTGCCAGGCCATGGCCATGCCCCAAGCCCTTGCAGAACCGGGCCGGGTGGTGTTTTTTCCCGGCTCCACCATTGGTAATTTTGAACCCGCCGCCCGCGCCGATTTTCTCAAGGGCCTGCGCACGCTGGCCGGCCCCGGTGGCGCCCTGCTGATCGGCGCCGACTTACAAAAACCCGATGCACGACTGAACGCGGCCTATAACGATGCGGAGGGACTTACCGCAGCCTTTAACCTGAACGCACTGCACCACCTGAATCGGGAACTGGGCTGCCAGTTTGATACCAACAACGTGCAGCATGTGGCGTTCTACAATGCCGCCCGACAGCGTATCGAAATGCATTTGGAATGCCTTGGCGATCAACACATCCAGCTCGGTGAACGCACCCTAACCCTGAAAAGCGGCACCCGCATTCACACGGAAAATTCCTATAAATTTACCGTGGAAGGCTTCAGTGCCGAACTGGTCGCCGCCGGGCTCACCCCACTAAGCTGCTGGACCGACCCACAAAACCTGTTCAGCCTGCACTTGGCCCAGGTGTAGCGGGAACGTAAAAGCTGTAACGCCTTCCCCCGCAAATAGTGTGAACCGGTTCCAGTCCCGCTATACTGAACGGCGTTTTTCTGTGCACACTTACCAACGATAATAAATGGGGCTGCGGTAATCGCCGTGGCATAGGGAGATCGGATGCTTGAACTGATCAGCGCAGCGCGCCGCCGCAAACGGCCGCCAACGCACCAGCTGCTTGATGTGGTCACCATGGAATTCCGGGTAGGCCTGCTGGATATCGACCTCAACATGCATCTGAACAACGCCAAATACCTGAAGTTCATGGACCGTAGCCGGCTGGAACACGCCGTGGTCACCGGCCTGCTCAACCGCATGCTCGAAGCCCGCTGCAACGGCGTGGTCGCCAATACCGAAATCGCCTATATCCGCGAACTGCGCCCCTATCAACAATTCCAGGTACACACCCGGATCCTCGGCTGGGACGACAAATACGTGTACTACGACCAGCGCTTCGAATCCCAGCGCAAACTGCACACCCATGCCCTGCTGCGTGTGGCCAACGTCTACGGCGGCAAATCCGTCAGCCCCCAGACCGTGCAGGAAATGACCGGCATGAACCTGACCTCCCCCCCCTTGCCCGAATATGTGGAGCAGTGGAAACAGTTGCTGCAGACCAAGCGGCGGTTGACTGAGGGAGACTAGCCAAGAAGCTGCAAGCTGCAAGCTGCAAGCTGCAAAAATGAAAATGGGGAACCCGAAAGGGTTCCCCATTTTTTTGATTCATCAGCAGGTACGAAACGCGGCCAAAACGACCATTCGTTTGGCACCCGATCCGCCCGTGTTGCAGCTTGTAGCTTGCCGCTTGTAGCTAGCTCTTATTCCGTCGAATAAGTATAAAACGGCGCCCAACGCTTCTCTTTCACGTCATCGCCACCGTAATACACCCCCGGCTCGTCCAGCCGCAGATCCGCAATTTCCCGCAACGCCAGAGCACGAGGCACCCGCTGCAACGGACCGGCCTGCTGATAGTCTTGCGGGTTAGCGACCAGCTCTTCCATGTCCAACGGACGGGTTTCCGAATAACGGAAGAAGTATTCCTCACCGCCATCCACCTTCAGCGGCATTTCAAACACCATCTTCAGGTACAGCACGCTGAGCGGTCGGCGGGCATAGAAATCATGAGTGCCAGCGGGCAGTTCCAGCCACTCATAGGCACCGGCCTTCAGGCCGAACAGTTGAGAGGAGTCCAAGAAAAATACCGGCGCCTGAACTTCTTCGTAGCCCCAGCGGGTAATCGGACGGTAGATGTAGACCATGGCATTACGCGGATCCAGCGTATCCATAGGCGCAAAAGTTTTGCCCTTTGGTGCATCCAGAAAGGCCCCCGGCGTGGAAGGAATCCCCATCCCCACTCCGGAACAACCCGAAAGAGCCCAAAGACAAGCGCCCAGCAGCACAGCCAATCGCATTATTATTCTCCAGCGTTGCCGTATCCAGTTCGTCCAGATCGGCCCTGTTTATTATTGCGTGCAACATAAAGCAATTTTGAACGCCCAACTATGGCCGATTTGCCCGCATTGCTCAAGCTACAGGCGCTCGGCCCACAGGCCATGGCGCCCGGTGCCTGCGGCGTGTCAGACAGCCGCTCAAATTACCGGCAACCGACCGACGAGGCTCTCCCCGCCACGGGCTTTTCTGTTAGGCTTTCACCCATGGCAGTAAATCGAATCCACACCCCTTGTATTGGCGTCTGTTCCACCGTATTCGGTGACACAGTCTGCCGTGGCTGTAGCCGTTTTAGTCACGAGGTAGTGCACTGGAATGGCTACACCAACAAAGAGAAAAGCATTGTCTGGCGACGCCTGAACCTGTTGCTGTGTCAGGTGGTGGACAACTATTTTGTGGTAGCCGACGCCGACCGCTTGGCCACCGAGCTGGACTTCCAGAATCTGCGTTACCAAACCCAGCTCGCCCCCCAAGGCTGGATACCAGAGCTGCTCAAGGCCGCTGGCTCCAAGATGATCCCCTACGAGCATTTCGGCCTGCGCGCCCTGCCCCCCACAGAGGCAATGACCCCGCGCCAGCTGTACGACCAGATTAGCGCCGAATGTCACGCCCTGTCCCAGGCCCACTACGACCGCTCCTACGCCCGCCCGGTTACCCTGGTAGCCGAACTCACCGAGCACGCCGCCCGGGAGAAGGGGCTGATTTAGCTTCTCGCTTCTAGCACATGATCGCCAAGGCATTCATTGGATCAACAACGAAGCGCTAGAAGCTCGCCGCTTGCGCCTGTCATTTGTCCTCATTTGACCGAAACACCCCTTCACCAATACATCATGTAATGGCACATTAACGGAATGATCATTCATTCACTGTCTGTGCGAGTTCAATAATGGCTAATGTTTCCTCCGCCAGCGCCCTTGGCAAAGAGCCCCGTAAACGGGAGCAAATTGTCCGGGCGGCACTGAGCGTATTTGCTGAACACGGGCTCCACGGCACTCCTGTTCCGCCGATTGCGACCGAAGCAGGCGTTGGCGTGGGCACCCTGTATCGATACTTTGATAGCAAGCAAGCGCTGATCAATGCGGTGTTCCAGGACACCAAGCAGCACCTTCAGGAAAGGCTGCTGTCGGACTTGGACCTGATGCACCCGTCCCGCGCCTTGTTCGATACCCTCTGGGCACGGCTCACCGCGTTTGCGCGGGAGGAACCCGACGCCTTCCAGTTTCTGGAAATGCAGGACCACCATAGCTACCTCACCGACGAAAGCCGGCGCCAGGAACAAGCCCTGCTGATTCCCCTGGGCATGATGGTGATCATCGGCCAACGCACCCGGCTGCTCGGCGATCACATGAAACCGGACCTGGCCATCGCCCTGTTCTGGGGCGCCTTTGTGGGCGTGTTCAAAGCGGAACGGCTGGGCTACCTGACACTCAGCGACGACGACCTGAAACGAGCAAGGGATGCCTGCTGGCTCGCCATTGCCAATCACAACCATCAGGGGCAACAACCATGAACCCGACTCACATTCTGATTACCGGCGGTGCCGGTGCCATCGGCGGCCAGCTCGCCGGCCAGTTTCGTCAGCATCATCCCAAGGCCCGCATCACCCTCGTGGACCTAAATGCCGAAGCGCTGGCTGTGGTCGCCGAGAAACACGACGCGCATCCAGAAACCTGCGACCTGACCGATATCGAGGCCCTGCCACGCTGGTGGCAATCGCTGGAGGACCGCTGCGGGGCCGTGGACGTGCTGGTCAACTGCGCTGGCATCATGGACATCATCAGCATTACCGGCACCGGCTGGGAGAAAGGCAAGCGTCTACTGGATATCAATTTCACCGCGCCCATGCGACTAATGGACCTGGCCCTGCCCGCCATGGTGGACGCTCGCCACGGCTGCGTCATCAATGTGGCCAGCATGGCCGGCCGGGTACCGATTCGCGGCTGCAGCTATTACGGCGGCGCCAAGGCAGGTATCGGCCTGGCATCGGAAATTGCCCGACTGGACTTGAAAAAGCAGGGCGTCAACGTGATCACCGTCTACCCCGGCCCAATCTATTCCGGCCTGGAAAATCACGCCCGCAGCCAGGTCAAAAAAGGGCCAGCGTCTCGCTTTATCCCCACGGGCAAACCGGAGGTGCTGGCTGAACGGATTTACAACACCTTCCGCAAGGGCGGCGCCCGAGTGATTTACCCGGATATCTACAGCCTGGCCAAACAGGTGGCCAACCTGAATCTGACCAACCGGGCGATGGATTTCTTCAGCCCGCAACCGAACCAGTAACGGAACTCGCCATGACACAGCAAGCCAACACCCCCGTTTATGACGTCCTGATCGTAGGCGCTGGCATCAGCGGCATCGGCCTGGGAATTCGCCTCAAGGAAGCTGGGTTCGATAATTTTGTGCTCCTGGAAAAAGCCGCTGACCTGGGCGGCACCTGGCGTGACAACACCTACCCCGGCTGTGCCTGCGATGTGCCATCGGCGCTGTATTCCTACTCCTTCGCCCAGAAACCAGACTGGACCCGAGCCTTTGCCGGCCAGGCAGAAATTCTCGATTACGTTCGCGACACCGCCACTCGCTACGACCTCCCTGCCGCCATTCGTTTCAACCAGGCCGTGGAACGAGCGCAATGGCGCGAAAGCCGCCAGCTGTGGGAAGTACAAACGGCTGATCAGTTCTATCTGGCCCGCACCGTGGTGGCCTGTTCCGGTTATCTACACGAGCCAATTATTCCGGCGATTCCCGGGCTGAAAGAGTTCGACGGCAAGCTGTTTCATTCCTCACGCTGGGACCACGACCACGACCTGACTGACGAACGCGTGGCCGTGGTCGGCACCGGCGCCTCAGCCATTCAATTCGTGCCGGAGATCCAACCGAAAACCCGTCATCTGAGTTTGTTCCAGCGCACCCCGCAATGGGTGCTGCCGAAACCGGATCACAGCATTCCCAAAATCGAGGAAAACTTCTTCCGCCTGCCGTTCACCCTGAGCGCTTGGCGCAAGATGCTCTACGGTGGCTTTGAAACCTTCGGTATCGGCTTCCGGCGCCCGGCCCTCCTGCGGCAAATCCAGAAGCTCGGGCTCGCGCACCTGAAAGTGGCCATCAAGGACCCGGCTCTGCGCGCCAAGCTCACCCCGGATTACACCCTCGGCTGTAAACGCGTGCTGATGAGCAACAACTACTACCCGACCCTGAACCAGCCCAACGTGGATGTCTTTCACACCGGCCTGAAAGAGGTTCGCGGCAACACGCTGATTGGCCAGGATGGTAGCGAATGCGAAGTGGACACGGTGATTCTCGGCACCGGTTTTTTTGTCACTGAACCGCCCATTGCCAACCATATCTTCAATGATGCCGGCGAGTCACTCAGCCAGATGTGGGAAGACGGCATGCAGGCCTACCGGGGCACCAGCATCAATGGCCTGCCCAATGCCTTCATGGTGCTCGGCCCCAATCTGGGCATCGGCCATAACTCCGCCTTTATCGTCATCGAAGCGCAGATCAACTACATCGTCAGCACCCTGACAACCATGCGCGAACAACAACTCAGCCGCATTGAAGTGAAAGCCGACGTGCAGCAACAATACAACCGCAAGGTTCAGAAAGACTTGCAGGGTACCGTCTGGAACACCGGCGGTTGCTCCAGTTACTACCTGGACAAGAACGGCGTGAACAGCGTCGGTTTTCCCTGGAGTACACTGGAAATGCAGCGCCTGCTAAAAACCTTCGACGCTGACAATTACACCCTGACTTCTGCCACCCAAAAGGTATTTTGATCATGGCCAAAACGGCTTCCTCATCCTCCCCTCGCCGGGCCCTGGTCATCGGCTGCGGCGGTGTCGCCGGCGGCGCCTGGTCCATTGCTGCCCTGCACCAGCTGGAACAGCAACTGAACTGGGACGCCCGCGATGCGGACATTCTGGTAGGCACCTCCGCCGGTGCCGTGCTTGCCACACTGCTGGGTAGCGGCGTGTCCGTGGAGCAATTACGCGACTGCCAGCAAGGCACCAGCGATCAGTGCCAGTGGGATCACGACACCGATACCGGCGGTGCGCTACCGCCCTTGCCCGGCGCCCGGTTTACCGGCGCCAAACTGGCATTGAAAGGATTGCGCGGCGAGATTTCGCCACTGACCGCCATCTGCGGGCTGCTGCCACGGGGACAGTTCGACATGGCCCCCTTCCGTCAGCTGGTAAATAGCGCCACCGCCGGCAAGGACTGGGTCAGCCACCCGGCCACCTGGATCATGGCGGTGGACACAAACAGCGGCAAACGGATCCCGTTTGGTAAGGGCGGTGCACCCAAAGCCACCATTACCGACGCGGTGTGCGCATCCTATGGCGTGCCGTTCTGGTGCCCGCCTGTCACCGTGGCCAACCGCACCTACATTGATGGCGGCGTAGCGTCACCCACTTCCGCCGACCTGCTGGCCGACAGCGCGGTGGACGAAGTGATCGTGCTGGCCCCCATGGCCTCAAGCCAGCCGGACAAGCCCCGCTCCCCCTTGATGAAAATAGAACGGCAGGTGCGCCGCTACATGACCGCAATCGTGGATCGGGAAGTGGCCTTACTGGAAAAAAGCGGCAAAACCGTCATCCGCATCGAACCCAATGCGGACGACCTGACTGCGTTTGGTTACAACATGATGGACCCGAAACGCCGTCGGCAGGTCTACGATACGGCACAAATCACCACTACAGAAACGGTGCGCATGGCCATCGGCGACTAACAATCCAAACCTGAAAAACCTTGGCCCCTATGCTCTCTTGGTAAAACGTATTACCCGGTTCGCTGAAGATCCCTCAAATGATGTACCGCAATAGTGACAGCCATTCAGGTTACATGGTTTTGCGTCAGGCATCCGGCATCGAGCGTTCGGCAACGTGCAGGGTATTCGGGGTAATCCAATCTAAAAGGAACTGGTCGGGAAACATCCCGGCCTTGCTGCCCGGAACGAGCGAAAACGCGCTACGCTGCACAGCTGGGATGGGGGGGGTAACGGCAGCGACACTGTCACTACAGGGAATTTGCCGCCTGGGTCAGGGTTAACTGGATATCTTTCAAGGCCGTGCGCGCCTCGATCCCTTCCGAGTGAGCAAAGAAGCCCAGCATCAACGCGCCCGCGACCAGAGCCACCAACGCCAACAGCATGAGCTTTTCCTTTTCCAGCACACGCTGTATTGGCGAGCGAGACGCCTCTTCGCGATGGTTGTCGCTGTTATTGTCATCATGGCTGTCTTGCGTGGTATCTCGCACCGTGCCTCCCATCTGGACTTTCTATGGTTGTACCCACCCAACAGGGCAAGCACAAGGCAAGGACTGACCGCTGGTCTGACAAGCGCCAAGCGCTGCCGGCTACGGGGTGATACGGCGCACCCGAATAACCAGCTCCCGGCCGATAACCTCATAGCCGTGGGCCTGTGCAATTTGTTCTTGTCGTGCCTCAATCACCGCGTCCCGAAATTCAATCACCCTCTCTGTTTCCACACACACCATATGATCGTGGCGCTCACCGAATGACAGCTCGTACACACACCGGCTCACCGCACCCTGAGAAAACTGGTGACGGGTTACCAGCCCAACTTGCTCCAGATTCAGCAAAACCCGATAAATGGTTGAAATACCGATTCTTTCTCCCGCCTGATATAACCGAGCATAGATTTCTTCCGCACCCAGATGGCGCTGCTCATCGTGGGCGGCCTTCAGGTGTTGCAGAATACGCACCCGCGCCAACGTGGCTTTCAACCCCGCCCCGGTCAACCATTGCTCATCGCTCTTGGCGGCCGGGGCTTGCTCCATGCCTTTACCTTCCATCCTCAGCTCCTTCTGCATCGCGCATTTTTCCTTGTCTCTATAGAAGACGAATAACGCTCATCGATGGTGACTTTTTTCTCAAAGAAAAACGAAGACTGGGGCAAGCGTCACAATATGCGTTTCATTCTCATTATTGTAATGATATCCATTCTCAAATAGTATTCGGCATTCATTCTTTACAGAACAACGCTGGGGGGCGGGATCATGTCCGGGGTGGCGCAGGAATCCCTGTCTGTAGAAACGCTGTATACCGACTATCACAGCTGGCTGCATAGCCTGTTGCAGCGGCGGCTCGGCAGTCGCGATGATGCCGCCGACCTGGCCCACGACGCCTTTATTCGCCTGCTCACCAAACCCCGCCACTTGAATCATCACACCGCCCGCGCCTACCTGAGCCGCATGGCCCGCGGCCTATGCGTTGACCTGTGGCGCCGCCGGGAAATCGAACAGGCTTGGTTGGACACCCTGCTCCACCTTCCCGAGCCACAAAGCCCCTCCGCCGAACAACAGACCGCCGCCATGGAGGCCCTGGTGGAAGTCGATACCATGCTGCGCCGCTTACCCGACGCGGTGGCCCATGCCTTTATCCAGTCCATGGTGCATGGCCTCAGCGGCAAGGAAATCGCCACACAGCTAGGTGTATCCGAGCGTACCGTGCGCAACTATCTCGCCAAGGGCATGCTGGCCTGCCTGCGCCTGCAGGCCCGGTTGGAAGGTACCGATATGGCCGCCCAACCATGAGCAGTGCGACGCACATCGATCAGCAGATTCTCAGTGACGCCGCCGACTGGTTTGCCCTGATGCGCTCCGGGCAGGCCGGCGACAGCGACACACTGCGTTGGCAGCAATGGCTCCGGCAGCACCCGGACCACCTGCGCGGCTGGCAGATGGTGGAGCGCATTGAGCAACAGTTCAGCACCGCCAGCGCCGCCACCCACCCGGCACACGCCGAAGCCACGTTGAAACAGGCACGCCACAACCGCATTCAGCGCCGCAGTGTCATTACCGGCCTGGCGCTGGCCATGGGCACCGGCGGCCTGGGCTGGGTGAGTTGGCGACAGACACCGCTACCTCACCTGGTAACAAGCTGGAACGCGCAGTACCGCACCGGCACAGGCGAAATCCGCGCCCTGGAACTGGCCGACGGCAGCCGCCTGTGGCTGAACACCAACAGCGCCATCGATACCCTTCTGAGCGGCCCGCAACGGCAAATCCACGTAATACAGGGCGAAGTACTGATTGAAACCGGCAAGGCGGACCCGCGGCCACTAGTGGTGTTTACACCGCAAGGTCAGCTCCAGCCACTGGGCACCCGCTTCACCGTGCGCCGGGAAACAGACACGACGTTCCTGGCGGTTTACGACGGCGCGGTAGAGATCACCAACCAGGCCCAGCAGAAAAGCGTGCTGCACCCGCAGCAGCAAACCCGTTTTTCAGCCGACGCACTGCAACCGGCTCTCCCTGCTGACCCCGCACGGGAAGCCTGGCACAAAGGGATTCTGGTAGCCGACGATATCCGCCTGGACGCACTGGTCGATGAACTGAGTCGCTACCAGCATGGTTACATCAATATTTCACCCGCAGTGGCCGACCTACGTGTGTTCGGGGGCTTCCCGCTGACCGACCCACAACAGGCCCTGGATATGCTGGCATCCGCACTGCCCATCCGAGTCACCCGGCCCCTGCCCGGCTGGACCAATATCGATCCCTCCAGCCCCTGATAAAAAAACTAACCCGAAAAACGAAAAAACTTTTCCGCTTTCCCGCCCGCTGTTCGATATGTCAGTAAGCCCCGACAAAAAAGGGGCACCACCATCCTGACAACACTGGAGTGACCGTGAGCCGTTACCAACCTGCCCGCCCCGCATTGCGAGCAATGACACTGCGCCTTGCCATGGGCCTGACCTTCCCTCTCGCCCTGACCCTGCCCCTTTCTGCTCAGGCAGAAACCGGCCAGCAGCAATACAACATCGCGGCCGGGCCGCTCAATACCGTCCTGACTCGTTTTGCCACTGCCTCCGGCACCCTGATTGCCGGCGACCTGCAGCTTGCGGCGGGCAAACAGAGCCAGGGCCTGCAAGGCAGCTACACTTCGGCACAGGGCCTGAGCCAGATCCTTGCCGGCACCGGCCTGGTGGCAAACGCACAAGCGGATGGATCGTTTTCACTGGCCAAGGCCAACACCAGCGTGTCCACCCTGGAACCAGTGAAAGTCAGCGCCACCGGCGGCGACAACCTGCAAAACATCGTTAGCTATGACCACAGCGATATCGCCCGCGTACAGCCCCAGGACACCAAAGACCTATTCAAAAACGAAGCCTCCGTCTCTGTCGGCGGCTCCATACCGGTCAACGAAAAGGTCTATGTGCGCGGCGTGGAAGAAACCGCCATGCTGGTCACCGTGGATGGCGCCCGCCAGAACAACAAGGTTTTCCACCACAACGCCACCAACCTGATTGACCCCGCTTTGCTGAAATCCGCCAGTGCCGCCGCCGGTGTGGCCTCGGCCGATGACGGCCCCGGTGCTCTGGGCGGTGCCCTGAAATACGAAACCGTGGACGTGGCCGACATGCTCGCCCCGGGCGACAACCTGGGCGGCTTTCTAAACGGCCGCTACGCCTCCAATGGCGATGCTGTCACTACAGCAGGCTCCCTGTTCGGCCGCAGTAATGGTTTCGAAGCCTTAGGCTACGTAAAGCAGGTAGAGGGTAATCACTACGAAGATGCCAATGGCGACAACGTGCCCTACACCGAACCGGGGCTACTCAGTGGTCTGGCCAAACTGGCCTACGAAAATGCCGACGTCGGGCGAATCGAACTGAGCCACGAAGTGGTTAACGATGATTCCGAGCGCCCTTACCGGGCCAATTTTTCCGGGCTCACTGTCGGCCGGCCGGTGCCGGCGTCCCGTAACTATGACCTGACCCGCCAGAACACCGTGCTCGGTTATAGTCGTTTGACAGGCAGCGGGCTGTGGAACCCGGAAGTGACCCTCGCCAATAACGAGACCGAGCTGGTGACCAGCGAAAATCCGCTAGCCGCCCCCAACACCACGGTGGAATACACCGGCATCACCGAGAGCGTATCGGCCACCGCCAAAAACACCTTCCATACCGGCTTCGTGGATATCACTGCCGGCATGGACTACTACGATGACAGCGCCGTCTTCCAGTTCGCGGGAGACCCGGACCTGGAAGAGCAAGCCGAAAATACCGGTGCCTTCTTACAGTTCCGCCACACTTTATTTCAGCGCCTGGATCTGTCCTACGGCCTGCGTCATGACCAGCAAGATTTCACCGGCACCGATGATTCCAGCCACGAAGACGAAGGCACCAGCAGTAACGTCTTCGCCGAATTTCATTTCAACAAACACTTTGCCATCAATGCCGGTTACGCCGATGTCTGGGGTGGCACGGCGCTGGCCGAGAACTTTATTCTCAACGGCGCCTGGGTCTACAACGACATGAAGCCGGTGCAATCCCACAACCACACCGTGGGGTTCAAGGCCAACTGGAACGGCTTCTTCGTCGAAGCGAATCAATTCGAAACCGGCCTGCGCGATGCACGCGTTCCCACCTATGGTGGCGGCCCGGACCTGTTCTCCGACTTTGATATCAACGGCTTTGACACCACCGTTGGCTACCGCGCCGATCTGGGCCGACTGGCGGTGACCTATGCCGACATCGAATCGAAAATGGATGACGAATTCGCCACCTCATACGACGGCAACTATTTCACCGTGCCTTTGGGTGAACAAGTGGCTATCAGCGGCGAACTCTACTGGCCGAACACGCAGTGGGCCCTTGGTCTAACCACGGAAATCGCCCTGGAAAATGATGATCTGGAGTCCAATGGCCTTGGGGAAAAGCAGGATAGCTACACCGTGGTCGACGTGTACGTGAACTACACTCCGATCGACGCCCTGTCCCTGCGCCTGTCCGTGGACAACCTGAACAACGAGGAATACACCGAGCGTGCCAGCTATGGCCAGGAATTCGCCACCGTGGAACCCCTGCTGGAACCGGGCCGCTCCATCAACATGGATGTTCGCTACAACTTCTGATTATTGAGAACCGGAAGCCAGCGGCTCTCCCATCCCGATGGCGGAGCCGCTGGCAGCGTTACCGCAAGTGATCGCATTTTTTGCAGGGGCAAAAACGCAAAAGGCCGCAACAGGAAACTGTTGCGGCCTTTCTTTGTGATGGTGCGCCAGGAAGGACTTGAACCTTCACACCTCTCGGCACCAGAACCTAAATCTGGCGTGTCTACCAATTCCACCACTGGCGCAGTGGGCGGCTATTCTAGCAGGCTATCGAGTAATTACCAGCCCCCGAGCCCACCGGTTAACCTCCCTGCAGGATGCGGTAAAGCGCCTGCAGATCGTTGTCGATTTTGCTGACCCGGTTTTGCAGCGTACTCAACCGGGAATCATTCTGCTGTGACACTGGCTGCGCCACCGGTTGCGCCGGTGACCGGCTCGACAGGGTGGCCACGCGTGATGACAGCGCCTTAACGCTGGTACCCAACCCGTCGAGACGTTTGCCCAGCGCCACGGTGGCATCGCTGTTATCAGCGCTGTTCAATTTGGCCACCGCCACGGTGAGCCCACGGACTTTAGCGCTTAGCTGACGCAGGTCATCGCGCACGGAAGCCGCCACATTGGCGGACGCCCCGGCAGAGGCCTGCGGAGTCGCTGAGGCACTGGATTTTTGTTCTGCCAGCTCGGCGGCAAGCTGATAGTACTGTTGCCGTATTTCGCTGAGTTCCCGGTTAGCGGAACGCTGTCCCAGCCACAATGCCACCACCAGTAAGGCGGCAACCGAGGCCAGCCCCAGGGACAACCACAGCAGCCCGGAACGCCCTCCTTCCGACATGGCCACCGGCCCCTGCCGGGGCGGAGAAATAAACGGGGTGGAATCCGTATCGGGCAATGGCGCCGGCGGCGCCACCGCCAGCACGTCCTGGTTCAGGCCCTGCAACCGATTTGCTTTACTTTCCGATAGCGGACTATGCGGCATCTTGGCCATGGCAAAACGCTCTTTTTGATTATTGTTGGTTGGATATCAATCAGACACCAGGCCCGCCCCTCCCCCCGGAGAACACAGGCCCTTGTCGGTTACGCGATCAACGCCCTTCCAGTGAATCCAGGCGGCTATTGACCTGCAGACGATAGGCATCAAACGCCGCCACGGCGGCTTCAACATCGTCCACCCGACCATCCAGCGTCGAGATTTTCCCCTGGGCTTTTTCCACCTTATCCAGCCCGCTTTTCAGGCTGGTTTGCTGGCGCTCCAGTTGCTTGATGCTATCGACCAGTACTTCCACCCGGGTCTGCATTTGCCCGATCTGGCTCTGCCACTGGTCACTGCTTTTGTTCACCGCTGCCACCGCACTTTCCACCTGCTTTTTCAGCGCAGCGGCATCGGTGCTGATGCTTTTTAATTTCCCGTCCACACCCGCCTGACCTTTTTTAACCTCGTTCACCGAGGCAGACAGCGCGTTCAGGGCTTTTTTCTGTTCAGCAATGGCGGCTTTGTTACGCTTGTTGCTCAAGTCCCACAATTTGCGGATTTCACCCTGATTAGCTTCCAGTTTCTTGCCGTGGGACTGAACCGTATCCAGCAGTTTTCCGGAGGACTGGTTAAGGCTTTCATCGGTCGCCGACAGACGAGATTGAAGGTTGCCCATTTTTTCACTGGATTCGGTGAGCCGATTATCCAGCTGAGCCTGCAAACCAGCCACTTGCTTACTGAACCAGACGCCCAGAACCGCAATCAGCACCACCAACACCAGGCAAGCCATCATCCAGCCGCCATTGCCACCACTGGAAGACGCAGGCTTCTGCGGTTTCGGCTTGCCGCCGCCGGGGGGTGTTTTTTTGCCATTTCCACCCGACGCCGCACGGGGCGTGTTCGCTCGGGGTTCATCGACAGCAACCTCATTCAGGTCACCAAGATTGACTTCACGATCTCGCGTCATTCCAAAATCCTAATCAGAGCCTCGGCCAATTTTGCCAAGGTTCACACCAAAATACTGTTTACGGTATCGACTTTTGCAACCCATGCCCGTCATCAAACACCGCTCTATTTCTCTACGCTCTTATCGAATAGCGGCTGCTCCGTGGCAAAATAAATCATTTCGCCCAACTCGTGTTTGCCTTCCTCATTTTTCACCAAGGGTAAAAAAATCACCCACGGACGAACGATACGGTGATCCACTTCAGCCCATACACCAACGATTTTTTCTCCGTCATCATTGGTGATTTCATGGAGCCGAAAAAGTGCCATCAGATCCACATCAGGCTGCTCATTACTAATAGCCCGCAACTTACCAAACAATGCCCGTGCCCATTCATCGGCCGGTGGCGCATCCTCTTTTTCGCCAGAATAGCCCACCGCTTGTACCGTTTCACCGGACCGGATCAAGCCAAACGGGTACATGCCCCCGGAACGTTGAATCGCCTGCAAGGCCTGGCGAATCCCCGCTTCGGCCAAGGCATCCATGGCCTGCTGCTCCGGGCTTTTTGCTTCATCAGCAGCGCCCTTGGTTTGCGCTGCTTTTGTGTCACTTGCCTGCTCGGCGGCCATGGCCGGGTTCACCCACAGCCCGGCAAGCAACATCACTAATCCAATAAAACGCATACAACACCTTATTATTGTCATCACTATCGCGGGGTTCGACCGTCATCAGCCCAACAAGATCCCGAGCCTGTCGGACGCTACCAAACTTACTCTTTTACCGCCATAAAGACACAAAAAAGGCCGCAAAAGCGGCCTTTTTCATTGCCTGAACGGTATCTGCGAAGAAACCGTCAGGCTTTTACCCAGCCGGGTTTATGCAGCAAAGTTGCTGGCTGCAAAGTCCCAGTTGATCAGGTTCCAGATGGATTCCAGATACTTGGGACGGGCATTGCGGTAGTCCACGTAGTAGGCGTGTTCCCACACGTCTACAGTGAACAGCGGAGCCTGACCCTTGCCGTGGGCAATCGGGGTGTCGGCATCGTCAGTGTTAACGATTTCCAGGCTGCCATCGCTGTTCTTCACCAGCCAGGTCCAGCCGGAGCCGAAGTTACCGGTTGCTTTGGCGTTGAACTGGTTCTTGAACTCGTCGAAAGAACCGAAGGCCTTGTCGATGGCTGCGCCCAGATCACCACTGGGAGCGCCGCCGCCATTAGGGCTCAGGCTGTTCCAGTAGAAGGTGTGGTTCCATACCTGGGCTGCCTGGTTGAACAGACCGCCGTCGGCGCTCTTGATGATTTCTTCCAGGGATTTGCCTTCGTTGTCGGTGCCGGCAACCATGTCGTTCAGCTTGGTCACGTAGGCGTTATGGTGCTTGCCGTGGTGATATTCCAGCGTCTCGGCAGAAATATGCGGTTCCAGTGCATTTTTCTCGAACGGAAGCGGCGGTAATTCAAAAGCCATAGTCATTTCCCCTGACATCATGTTGTCCCATTGCTCACAGCAACGGGCCTAAATTCCCCGCAGGCAACCTGCCGGTGGCCTGCGGCCAAACGATAATAACAAGCTACCGGTCGTGATCTCTACTGCGGGCACTGGCTGGCAAGGCATTGCCTTTCACAATCATAGACAAAACCTATCAAATACCAGCGGCCCGTGACCGGCAGGTCCCTGTCAAATGGGGCGCAATGCCCTTGTTTCAAGTACAATGCGCCCCAATTTTTACGTTCCGTGGCGTTTCTTTTTCGTTTTTGCGTTTCAAGAGCGCCTTCAACTGTTTGGCAGGAGAAAAGCATGTCTGATGATGCAGTCGTCATTGTAAACGGTGCCCGCACCGCCATGGGCGGTTTCCAGGGTTCCCTGTCCGCGGTCAGCGCCCCGGAACTGGGTGCCGCGTCCATTCGTGAAGCCGTCGCTCGCGCCGGCCTGAAAGCCGAAGACGTGCAGGAAGTCATCATGGGCTGTGTACTGCCCGCCGGCCTGAAACAAGGCCCGGCCCGTCAGGCCATGCGTCTGGCCGGCCTGCCAGACAGCACCGGCGCCACCACCATCAACAAGCTGTGTGGCTCCGGCATGAAGGCCACCATGTTTGCCTACGATTCCATCAAGGCTGGCACCAACGATATCGTTGTGTCTGGCGGTATGGAATCCATGACCAACGCCCCGTACATACTGGAAAAAGCCCGTGCCGGCATGCGCATGGGGCATGGTCAGGTCATGGATCACATGTTCCTGGATGGCTTGGAAGATGCGGAAACCGGCCGCCTGATGGGCTCTTTCGCTCAGGAAATAGCCGATAAGCGCAGCATCAGCCGCGAAGACATGGATAACTACGCCATCGAATCCCTGAACCGTGCCAATGCCGCCGTTGAAAACGGCTGGTTCAAGGACGAAATCGTGCCGGTGACCGTGAAGACCCGTAAAGGCGAAACCGTGGTCGATACCGACGAGCAACCTGGCAACGCCAAGATCGACAAGATCCCCACCCTACGCCCGGCGTTTGCCAAAGACGGCACCGTAACTGCCGCCAATGCCAGCTCCATCTCCGATGGCGGCTCTGCACTGGTACTGGCCCGCGAATCCGTGGCCACCGAGCGCGGCCTGAAGCCGCTGGCACGCATCCTTGCCCACGCTACCAACAGCAAACACCCCAGCGAGTTCACCATTGCCCCCATCGGTGCCACCGAAGCGGTAATGAAGAAAGCGGGCTGGAGCGTGGACGACGTGGATCTGTTCGAGATCAACGAAGCGTTCGCCATGGTGGCGATGATGCCGATGCTTGATCTGGGCATTCCCCACGAAAAAGTGAACATCCACGGCGGCGCCTGTGCCCTGGGCCACCCGGTGGGCTCCACCGGCTCACGCATCATCCTGACCCTGATCCACGCGCTCAAGCGCACCGGCGGCAAACGCGGTGTGGCCAGCCTGTGTATCGGCGGCGGTGAAGCCACCGCAGTGGCCATTGAGCTGGTGTAAAACGCCAGACGCTGGACCTTGATGCCAGACAAAAACGGGGCCTTCGGGCCCCGTTTTTTGTTGGCGCCGCCCTCTGTATTCCACCTCTATCCCCCCTCCGTAGGAGCGGCGCTTGAGCCGCGAACCGCGCTTGCGCGGAAATCGCCCGTAGGGCGATCAGGTATTCCAGCGTCTAGCAGATCTTTCTAAATGATCACGCTTCTCTGCCTTGCTTCCGCTCGGTTCGCGGCTCGAGCGCCGCTCCTACAGCGGCGTCGTAGAATGGCAAAGCCACACCTCAAACAATCCACCCCGAAACATCCGCTTTCACTCTCAAACTCTGTTGCAATTTCCTGACCGGATTCGCCCTGTGTCGTATACGCAAAACCGGATTTCACCTGTACCCTGACCGGCTAGTCACCGTTTTGGGTTGGGCATAAGCCCGGGAGCACCATGTCAGCATTACCCGTTATTACCGCCATTGGCGGCATCAATGCGGCCGGCCGCAGTGCCCAGCATTTTGCATTTCAACGCCTGATTTTCGATGCCCTGGATAGCTCGCAGCAACGCGACACACTGAACGCCCTGTCTCGCCTTACCGGCAATGACAGTGACGGCGTCCTTGACCACACCCTAATCCGCGCCCTCCCCGACAGCCACCAACTCCACGGTGCCCTTGCCGGTACCAGCGATGCCCCCATTACGCTGGAAATGCGCAATATGGACCTGCCCGACAGCCTGCCACCGGGCTGGCGGGTCACCGCCGTGGACAAGCGTCGCAGCCGCGTCACCCTGCCCCCAGGCTTGGGCCTGCGCGTACCCCACGACACCCCGCGCCGAGTCAGCGCCGCCGGCCAGTTGCCAGACGGCTTCAACCCCGGCGCCCTGTACGCCTCCCGTAGCCACCCCCGCGCCCTGCAAATGGCCATCTTCGGGATCAGCGACGCGTTAGGCGACCTGGGCATGGACTGGGCGCAGGTGGCCGACCGGGTGCGACCGGATCAGGTCGCCGTATACGCCAGCAACCTCATGTCACAGATGGATGACAACGGCCTGGGCGGAGTCATGCGCTATCCACTCAACGGCCAGAGAATCACTTCCAAACAGGTCCCCCTGGGCCTGGGGGAAATGACCGCCGACTTTCTTAATGCCTACGTGCTGCACTCCGTGGGCACCACCGGTGGCATGCTGGGCGCCTGCGCCACCTTCCTTTACAACCTGGAAAAAGGCGTCCACGCCATTCGCAGTGGCCGGGTGCGGGTCGCTATTGTAGGCACCAGCGAAGCCCCGCTGGTGCCAGAAATCATGGAAGGGTATCGGGCCATGGGCGCCCTGGCGGAAGACCAGGCACTGGCCGCGCTGGACGGTGCAGCCCATGCCAACCTGCAACGGGCCTGCCGCCCGTTCTCCGACAACTGCGGCTTCACCATGGCGGAATCTGCCCAGTTCACGGTGTTGATGGATGATGCGCTGGCGCTGGAGCTGGGCGCCGACATTCTCGGCGCCGTGCCGGATGTGTTCATCCATGCCGATGGCGGTAAAAAATCCATCTCGGCTCCCGGCGTGGGTAACTACCTGACCATGGGCAAGGCCGCCGCCCTGACCCGCCAATTGATCGGCGAGAAAGGGCTCCGCCAGCACAGCTTTGTGCACGCCCACGGCACCGGCACCCCACAGAATCGCATTACGGAATCAGTCATCCTCGATCGCACCGCCAAGGCCTTCGGGATCGACCACTGGCCAGTGGTCGCCATCAAGGCTTACCTGGGGCACTCCCTGGGCAGCGCCGGCGGCGACCAGCTCTCTGCGGCGCTGGGCAGCTTTGCCCATGGCTGGTTACCGGGCATCCGCACCGTGGACCACATTGCCGACGACGTGCACCGCGATCACCTGGATTTCTGCCTGGAGCATCAACCCCACGATGACCTGCAGGCAACGCTACTCAACGCCAAGGGCTTTGGCGGCAATAACGCCACCGCCGTGGCGCTATCCCACACGGTCACCGAAACCATGCTGAAGCAGCGCCACGGCCAACAGGCGTTCGCCGGCTGGCAGCAGCGTCGCGAAGGGGTACGTGAAGCCAAAGCAGGTTTCCGCGAGCACTGCCTGACGCAAGCGCCAGCACCGATCTATCGCTTCAATGAAGGGGTTATGGCGGATGAGCACGTTAGCCTCAGCCATGAAGCCGTGCATCTGCAAGGAAGAGACGCCATCCCCTTTGATGATGATACGGGGCTGAAAGATTACCAACTTAAGCGGTAGTTGCGCCCAATGCCCTCTCCTGCTTGCGGGAGAGAGCTGGGGAGAGCGCGTTTATTGGATACCCACGCCAAAGGCCGGTGATGCCCACCCTTGGCGGGATGACGCAGCCTCACCCGGCAATGCCTCACCACCATAAATAACGTTCTGGGCATCCCCGTACTGCAACCAGGTTTCGGTGGGAGCTACCCCCACACCCGGCTTGCTGTAATCACATACCCCCTGCGGAAAAATCTCAGCGACCTGAGCAGCAAAGCCTTCCGGGTCCAGGGCGGTGGGGTAATCCGCCGGATCCACGGGTTTCAGCTGGCACTTGTTGGTGAGGGTTTCGATGCTATCGCCGGCCACCGTGCGCGGGGTGCCAAAGCGCGTCTGCACCACGGTCTGTTGCAGGCCCACCAGCGGGTCGGTAATGGGCGATAACAAATCCGCCACGGTGCCTAATAGATCCCCCAGAACGGGGATATCGGACACCACCGGTAGCTCACTCAGGTCCAGCCCGCACACTTGCCCCGTCAGAGCATCCACCACTACCCCCGCCTCTGGCGGAGCCGTGGGCAACAACGACAGGTCCAGCCCCGGCAGAATCGGCGTCGGGTATAGCAGGTTTCCACTGAGCGGCACGATGGCACCTTCCGGGCCCACCAACGAGGACACCGACAGGCAGCGGTCACGGGCGTAGACAGGTTTGTGTTCACGCACCTTGTCGCCAAGGCTCAACGCCGACTCATCCGTTTCAATCTCTGACAGCCACAAGTCCATCACCAGCAACGCTTCGGTGGTATAAATCGTATCGCCAAACAGCGGGGCCGGACCGTACCAGATCACCTGGTTATCCGCGTGCCCCTGCGCCCTTTCCAGTCGCGCGCGCATCTGCCAGGAATGATAGGCATCGTGGGCAATGCCCGGATCCGGACCTCGCAAATCAATAATCGGTACATTGGCCAGATGCTCGGCCGTATTGATGGCACCGGTTCGGTAGGCATTTTTCAGTGTCCGGCTGTCGGCTACGGTGCGCTCCGGCTGATAATCGATATCCACGCTCAGCCCACCGATTTCACGATTCACTTTCAGGAACTGCTCACCGGTAATGACCCCGTTTTGTAAGGCGCCCAAACCGTACTGCACCCCCACGTTATCCAGCGGGATGCCACCGAACCCCCGCGATAGCATTTGTTCGTTGGCGCTCCAGACCGCCGCCTCACGCAGGCCAAACTGGGATTTCATGTAATCCAGCAAACCACAGCGTAATCCATCAGGCGCCTCTTGAGCGTCATACACTGTGACCCCATCTTGCAGACCCGGGCAGCTATCCTGATCCGGGTACGCCGCCGGGAAAAAGGCCAGGTCCGACACCAGCGGGTTCAACGGCAGATGGCCATAGAAAGCCGACCATTGCACAGCGGGAATCACCCCGGAACTCAACAGCTGGGTAACCACCTGCTGGAATCCCTGAGGGTCGCTGGGCAATTGGTTGCCAAAGTACTGGCTAAGCAAATTGTAATCGGCAAACTGGGTGGCGGTGGTCCACACATCCGGGTAAGAGCACTGCACAATCAACCCTTGGTAAATCCCCGGATAGGCATTGGCCACATGCTGCTGAGTGATCGAGCCACCGGAGCAACCGGTACCGATGGTGTACCGGATTTCACCGTACTGCTCGACAATACGCTCCTTCCCCATCATCAAGGATTCCGCTGCTGTGACCAGGTTGGCGTTGTGCCCAAGGTTGCCTTGCGCCGTGGACAGCGTCATAAAACCCCGCCCAAGGGCGGTGGTGATACTGTCGCCCAGTAACAACTCCGCCCCCTCTGGTGCGGTACCCGCGATATCCCCCTGAGGCGGGTTACCCATGCCATAACTCACCCCCACATTGCCGCCGTGGTGAATCAACAATTTTCCATTCCACTGAGGCTGGGGACTAACAGCGGTCCAGGGTTGGTCCGGTTGATAGAGCGACATAATCAGGTAACGATCACGGTTCTGCACGCCCTCTTCCATGCGAACAATGAACGGCACCTCTACTCCGGCATCGGTGGTGATTTGCGCAATCTCATCCTGTGCGGGTGGGTTCGCCGGGTCATAGGACTGAAACGCCCCTGGCAGCCCCGGGTTCTGTGGATCGAAATTGGTCAGCAGTGTCTGCAACTTGTCGGCTGGCACATACTTGAACCGGTATTCAGCCGGCTGGTTACACTGGGCGTCCACTGCTGCCGCATTGGTGCATTGCCAGGGCTGAATTTGGGGCCCGGAAATGACCGGTCCACCATGGGGGTGATTCATGATCGTCCGCTTCAGTACTGAGGCATCCGCCAGCTCAACGCTGAGCTGGTTGGCACCCAGCACCAACCCATCAATCAGGCCTTTCAAACTTCCCGCGTCGGTTACGCTCAGCTGGCCGGTGATCTCGTTATCGCCTAGCCGTACCACAGCACCCTCCAGCAAGGCCGGGTCCGCAGCCACCACTTCAACCAGAGCATCGCCACCGCTAATCAGGTCCGCCCTATTGGAAAGCACCCGAATATCTCCCTCACCGGCAACCGGCTCGGCGGGAGCATTGGGGGAAGGCTCAGCAGGAGGGTTAGTGGTCACGGGGATCGAAGACGAGCTTCCGCCGCCGCAGGCTGACAGCAACATGGCCAGGCTGGTGAAAAGAGAAATCGCAAAGGCTTTCATAACAGGCTCCTTCCGGGCGCCAGCGGTGGCGCACGGGAATCAGCGTGGGCGCTGACTGTTCTTGTTAAGATCCACGACATACGCACGGGTAGGCCTTGATTGTCAGAGAGATACGGACGCCACACTGTTGTGGCACCGTAGTGCCATAGTTACCGTGGCAGCGGCATTCTTTGCAGAATGTTGCACGATTGTGCCAAATCAAAGAAAAACAGATGACATGTGCGAATGGCGCCCCGCTTATTAGCTGATAAGGTAGCCCCATCGAATGCACTGGACTACCTATGACCCGCCTGAAAATCGCCCTGCTGATGTTGGTTGCCCTGACCGCCAGCACCGCCCTCTGGCACCGCTACAAACCGCTTCCTCCGGGATTGAATACGCAAGGGGAAACCCATGCGGTGTACGGGCTCAAGCTGCTGATAGACGACACCTGGGAAAGCGGCAACGGTGGCGAAAGCACCCGGCTTAGCCGACAACATATCTTCGACGAATTCTTCCGCTTAATCGGCCAGGCGGAAAAACTCATCGTGATCGACATGTTCCTGTTCAACGATTTCCAGGGCACCGCCACCGACAGTTACCGGGCACTGTCCAGCGAACTCACCGACGCGCTGCTGACCCAACGCACCCGCCACCCGGCCATGCCGATTATGGTGATTACCGATCCCATCAATACGTTGTACGGCGGACTCCGCAGCAAGCACCTTACCCGCTTGAAGCAAGCCAACATCACCGTCGTCACCACGCCCCTGCCAACACTGCGCGATTCCAACCCCAGCTGGTCCGGCCTGTGGAGAATGTGCTGCCAATGGCTGGGCAACAATCCCGATAAGGGCTGGCTACCCAACCCCATGGGACCAGGCACGGTGCCGCTACGTAGCTATCTTTCGTTGCTTAACTTCAAGGCTAACCACCGCAAGACCCTGGTAGTGGATGAAGGCAAACACTGGACCGGCCTGGTGACTTCGGCCAACGCCCACAATGGCAGCAGCGCCCACAGCAACATCGGGCTGCGCTTTCAGGGCAATGCGGTTAACGACTTGCTGGCCAGTGAATTAGCCGTGGCAGAACTGACCAATACCCCGCTGCCCAAGCTACCCACCTTGTCAGCGCAACCGGCTGACCCGGCCGCCGACGCGCGCCTGCAACTGCTGACCGAAGGCGCCATTCGCGATGCCCTGCTCGCCACCCTCAACCACAGCCAGGCTGGCGACCAGGTGGATGTGTCCGTGTTCTATCTGTCGCACCGCCCGCTGATGGAGGCCCTGCTCGCGGCGCAACAACGGGGCGTACAACTGCGCGTTCTGCTGGACCCCAACAAGGATGCCTTCGGGCGTGAGAAGAACGGGATCCCCAACCGCCAGGTGGGGAAGGAATTGCACAACGCAGGCATCCCGGTGCGCTGGTGCAACACCCAAGGTGAGCAATGCCACACCAAGATGCTGTTACGTCGCAGCGCGAACAGTGCCGAACTAATTCTCGGCTCGGCCAACTACACCCGTCGCAATCTGGATAACCTGAACCTGGAGAGCAGCGTTCGCCTGATCGCTAGCCCCGAGCACGCCATAATGCAACAGGCCAGCGATACCTTCGAACGGCGCTGGGAAAATCGCTACGACGAAAAGCACAGCACCGACTACGAGGTGTATGCGGATGACTCGGTGTGGAAATATTGGTTGTATCGGGGAATGGAATTCAGCGGCTGGAGCAGTTTTTAGGGGTAGACGCCGTAGGAGCGCCACTTGAGGCGCGAACGCTCAGGTCCGAGTGGCGAGAAACGAGGCACGAGGGGAAAAAACTTTTCGAAACTCGAACCTGGTCCCTCGCTGCTAATGCAATTCGGGTGCAAGCACGTTCTACAGTGGCAATAAAACGCTGGCGGTTATTCTGTCGCCGGAGATTCTTTCACCGGCCGATTGCGATGCCAGTCTAGGCCGGCGACGGCGCCATTGATCAACCAGGCCGCGGCAACCAGGCCACCGGCCATGGGCCAGCCCCAGTTTTTTGGCAGCAATTCGGTGCCGGGAACGAACAACAGAAACAGCACGGTTTCCAGTAACGCCAACAACACCGGCGCGGCTAATCGGGCCGGGTAGTGCAGCTCCACACCCAACCAGCGCAACCCCGCCGCGCCCATGCTCAGGCCCAGCCAGATAATAATAATGCCACCGATCACTACTGCCATTGCCGTCTCCCTGCCTGTTCAGTTCTGGCCGCCATAGAGTGCTTCACGTCCGTGGCGCACTTCCATGCCTTTACGCACTTTTTTCGACAAGCCGTTGATCACCAATGCGAAGGAATGGTCAATCATGCGCTGAATCTCCCCTTCAGGAATGGAGCCATCCAGCTTGATCGTATTCCAGTGTTTCTTGTTCATGTGGTAGCCGGGCAGCACGGCGGCAAAAATATCCCGCAACGCCAAGGCTTGGTCCGGATCGCACTTCAAATTCATGCGCCCTTCGCCACCCTCCCGCCCCAGCGTTGCGAACATCTTGTCGCGCACTTTCATCACCGCCACATCCGGGCCAAAAGGAAAGTCTTCTCGCGCCTCGGGCTTGCCCAACAGATAGGTTCGTACCGCTTCAACATCCATGTCGATCACCTTTTATGTAGAAGCGTCGTTGGCGGCGCGAAAAAATCAGGCCCAAGCGACAAGCTACAAGGCACGATCTATACATCCACAAACCCAAAGGCCGTGCCCGCGCGTATGGTTGCTACGCGAGATCAAGCCTTGAACATACACTGCGCTGTCTGGCGTTGTAGCTTGAGACTTGTCGCCTGTCTCTGCCCCTTAAATTTCCCGTGTTTCGCGGAAACGAATATCCGGATGACGTTCCTGGGCCAGTTGCAGATTCACCCGCGTCGGCGCCAGGTAGGTCAGGTGTCCGGCACCGTCACGGGACAGGTTGTCGTAGGCCTTGCGCTCAAAGGCAGACAGCTCTTTATCGCTATCCGCTTCCACCCAGCGAGCCGTAGCCACGCTCACCGGCTCATAACGGCAATCCACACCGTACTCGCCCTTCAACCGCGCCGCGACCACATCAAACTGCAGGGTCCCGACCGCACCAAGAATCACATCGTTATTACGCAGCGGGAAAAACACCTGAGTGGCGCCCTCTTCCGCCAGCTGGGTCAGCCCCTTGTGCAGCTGCTTGCTTTTGAGCGGATCATTCAAGACAACGCGCTGGAACAGTTCCGGGGCGAAGTGCGGAATGCCGGTAAAGGCCAGCTCTTCGCCTTCGGTGAAGGTGTCGCCGATCTGGATGGTGCCATGGTTATGCAGGCCGATAATGTCACCGGAGAACGCTTCTTCCACATTGTCCCGTTCGCCTGCCAAAAAAGTCAGCGCATCTGGAATCCGCACATCCTTGCCGGTACGCACCTGCTTGAGCTTGATGCCCTTCTGGTACTTGCCGGAACAAATGCGCATGAAGGCAATACGGTCCCGGTGACGGGGGTCCATGTTCGCTTGGATCTTGAACACGAAACCGGTCATTTTGCTCTCATCAGCCTGCACCGTGCGGGCGGTGGCATCGCGAGGCTGGGGCGGCGGCGCCCACTGCACCAAGCCATCGAGCATATGATCAACGCCAAAATTACCCAGCGCAGTACCAAAGAAAACCGGAGTCAATTTACCGGCCAGGAAACGCTCCAGATCAAACTCGTGGCTGGCGCCCTGCACCAGCTCCAGAGTGTCACGCAGCTCTTCCGCGTAGTCGGCACCCACGGCCTCATCCAGCTCCGGATTATTGAGTCCTTTCACTTCGCGCACGTCCTGTACGGTGTGACCCTGGCCGGTTTTGTACAGCACGGTGGTGTCAGTGAGCAGGTTGTAGACGCCCTTGAAGCTCTTGCCCATACCAATGGGCCAAGTGATCGGCGCGCACTCGATATTAAGCACGTCCTCGATTTCATCGAGCACATCGATGCCATCGCGCACATCCCGGTCCAGCTTGTTGATGAAGGTGAGAATCGGGGTATCGCGCAGCCGACACACTTCCATTAGCTTGACGGTCCGCTGCTCCACACCTTTGGCGGCATCGATCACCATCAACGCCGAATCCACCGCGGTCAGGGTGCGGTAGGTATCTTCAGAGAAGTCCGCGTGGCCCGGGGTGTCCAGCAGATTGACGGTGGCGTCCTTGTAGGGAAACTGCATCACCGAGGTGGTCACGGAAATGCCCCGCTCCTTCTCCATCTCCATCCAGTCGGAGGTGGCGTGTTTACCGGACTTCTTGCCTTTCACGGTCCCTGCGCTCTGGATCAGGTTTCCGTACAGCAGCAGCTTTTCGGTAATAGTGGTTTTACCGGCGTCCGGGTGCGAAATGATCGCGAAGGTGCGGCGCTTGGCCACCTGGTCTTGCAGGCTCATGGGGCTCAATCTCTGACTGGGTATTTCGAGGGCGCGAGTATAACAGCCTTCGCGGCCTCATTTCCCGTCAGACCAGCCCGGAGCCTTTCAGTTGTCGCTGGCGCATCAGCAGGTACAGGGCAAACCCCACCGCCACCCCGGGCACTACGCCCAACAGCAAGGCCAGCCAACCGCCGCGCACCTGATAGCGCTGGCGCTCAAACAGCACCCAGATCGCCAGAATCACCCAGCACAGGATCACGTCAGTGGAATAGCCGGCCGCATAGGGATTAACGAAGCCTCCCGCAGCCGCCGCCAGGATATCCGGGTTCGCCATGAGCGACGGGATGACCAGCACCGCAAAGGCACCGCAGAAGATCAGCGCCACCATGATCAGCAAACGGCGAAACAGGCTTTCGGACATGGGCAATCCCTCCTTGGTAAATTTTCCTGTTCCCCTATCGTTGGCATTCGTTGGCCCTGTGTCCAGCTTTTACATGGCTAAACATGTGCCCATTGGGTCAACGCCTAAAGCGATGCTAGAGTGAGCTTTCCTCTTTTCAATCAGGACAAAGCCATGCCTGCCACCGTTCGTTGCGTTCACATTGTGACAGCCCTGCTCGCCCTTACTTTATTGAGTGCCTGCAGCCGAAGCCCCGATGCCGGCGACGCCCAAAAAGCGCTGGAAGCGGAAATGCGCAACGCCCACCTGGACGGTCTGCTGGAGGTCACCGATGTGGAAAAACACAACGGCTATGAAGATGGCGATGGCCGCTACACCGTGGAAGTCAGCTACAGCCTGGAAGCACAGGAAGACCTGGAGGGATACACCAACCAGGTAAAAGGTAACGAAGAACTCTCCGGCCTGGACCGGTTCGCCATGATCATGGCCCTGAGCGCGTTGCGGGTGGAACACGGTAATTTCAAGAAAGGCGACACCTTCCAGCGCCAGCAGGTAATCCACTTCCGGGACACGGAAAAAGGCTGGATGCCGTTGAAATAAAACATCGCCTCACGCAACAAGCTTCACGCTGCAACGCGGTTTGGGAACGGTGCCACCCGGCAACCGCCCTGCCCGCGAGAATCAGTTCAAAGTGAAAAGTCGAAAAGAGTAAACCGGGAGCGCTTTTCCGGCCTCCCTATCGCAATTGTGTAGCGTGTAGCTGCTTATTTATGGCCCGAGGCCAGCAGGCACTGCATCAGCACCGCATCCTCGTGGCCATCCCCCCGGCGGTAATAATTTTTGCGTGTCCCGGATACCGTGAAATCCAGTGATTGGTACAGCGCTCGGGCACTGTGGTTGCTTTCCCGCACTTCCAGGTAGATCACACTCATGGCATCACGCTGGGCCGCCACAATGGCGTTTTCCAGTAGCGTTCGGGCTAGCCCTTGACGCTGGCGGGCGGGCGCCACGGCGATATTGAGCACATGGGTTTCATCGAGAATACGAGATAGCACCAGGAACGCCACCGGCTGCCCCGCCACCTCCAACACCTGGCACAGGTAGTGGGGGTTGCCGAGGCAATCGACGAAATGGTTGCGGCTCCAAGGCGTCAATTGCGCCGCCGTTTCAATTGCCAGCACGGCCTCCAGATCGGCCTCCTGCATGGCCCGCATGGGGCCGGCGTGATCAAACGCCATCGTAGCCGTGGGCCTGCATGGCTTGCCAGCTGGCTTTCTTGTGCTGCACCGGGTCTGCCAACATTTCTGCCAGGCTGCTAATCACCAGTGCCGGCAACCGGCCCAGCTCGAAAGGCTGGTACCGGGGCTGCCCGAACATCGCCTGAGCCACGGTTTCAGGCAGGCACAATAACACCCGCTCACCTCCACTTTGTTCACTAAGCCCGGCCACAAAGGCGGACAACGCCTGGGCAGCTTCCTCCGCCGGCATGGGCTGCTCCGTCAACGGACAGAAGAACCGGCGCGGACGTTGCGGGCGCCCCTGGAACAGGGCCAGCAGGTTCGCCATCAACGGGGCTTCGAAACGCCCCAGCCCCGGTGCCTGGCTGTCTTCCTGGGCACATAGCAACCAGGTGGTGCCGCCCAGGTGCGCTTCCAGCGTAAATGTCAGCCCTTTCACTTTCGCCTTGGCGGGCGCTGGTGCTTCCTCTGTAGCCACCTCCCTGCGAGACGGTTCCGCAGGCTTGGCAGACGGCGCTTTCGCCAATGCGGCGGCGGCCGACCCTTCAAGCGCTTGCTCAGCACTCGCTGGTGCCGAGCTGGGTTCAGCCGTAGAGGCTGGGGCGTGAGAGTCCTGTGCAGGCCCCCGAGACGGCACCGCCACATCAACGGCCAGGCCTGCCGATGCCGGTGCGCTGGCCGGCTCGTCCACCGGCCAGTCCAGCTCCGGCGACGCCGCCGCGCCAGGCAATGGCACACGGGCCACCCAGGGCGTCAGCCCCATGGCTTTGAGATAACTCTGCCGCTGCGCTTCGTTCATGGCGTACCTCCGGTGTCGCCAGACGCCGGACACACCGCGCCCCACGCAAGAAGAGCACCACCGACTTCCTTGCCGTCAGGCCTCAGGCATCCGGCATCCGGCAGCTTCTTCATACATCCGCCGCCTGCGGGTGGGCTCTTTCCACACCAGCTGCAAAATGGTTGAGGGCATTCAGGTAGGCCTTGGCTGACGCGGTAATGATGTCCACATCGGCACCATGCCCGTTAACGATACGACCGCCCTTTTCCAACCGCACGGTCACTTCCCCCTGGCTGTCGGTGCCAGCGGTAATGGCATTAACCGAATACAGCTGCAGGGTACTGTGACTGTCTGCCAGCTTCTCTATCGCCTTGAAGGCCGCATCCACCGGGCCGGCCCCGGTGGCCGTGGCGTCCTGCTCGGTGCCATCGATGGACAGCACAATACGCGCTTGCGGGGTTTCGCCGGTGCGGGCGGAGGCGTCCAGCAAAACCAGTTTGAAACGTTCCTGTTCCACTGCGCGCTTGGTGTCGCTAACCAGCGCCTGCAGGTCCTCGTCGAACACTTCGTGCTTCTTGTCCGCCAGATCCTTGAAGCGCAGAAAAGCTTCATTCATGGCTGTTTCCGACGCGAACACGATACCCAGTTCATCCAGGCGTGCACGGAAGGCTGCCCGACCGGAGTGCTTGCCCAGCACCATACGGTTGGTGTGCCAGCCCACGTCCTCGGCGGACATGATTTCATAGGTCTCGCGGTGTTTGAGCACCCCGTCCTGGTGAATGCCGGATTCATGGGCAAAGGCGTTGGCGCCAACGATGGCCTTGTTCGGCTGCACCGGGAAGCCGGTAATCTGCGACACCATTTTCGAAGTCGGCACGATTTCGCGGGTGTTAATACGGGTGTCCACATTGAACAGATCCTGGCGAGTCTTCACCGCCATGACGATCTCTTCCAGCGAGGCGTTACCGGCCCGCTCACCCAGCCCATTGATGGTGCATTCCACTTGCCGCGCGCCGGCCTGTACAGCCGCCAGGGAATTGGCCACCGCCAGCCCCAGATCGTTATGGCAATGCACAGAAAAGACTGCCTTGTCCGCATTGGGGATGCGCGTGAGCAGCTGGCTGATGGTATCGCCAAACTGCTCAGGAATGGCATAACCCACGGTGTCCGGAATATTGATCGTGCGTGCACCGGCATCAATCACCGCTTCGATAATACGGCACAGGAAATCAATCTCGGAACGGCCCGCATCTTCACAGGAAAACTCCACGTCGCCCATGTGATTGCGCGCATGCTTGACCGCCGCTACCGCATGTTCGATCACCTGATCCGGCTCTAGCCGCAGCTTGTGCTGCATGTGAATCGGACTGGTCGCGATAAAGGTGTGAATACGCCCGGACTCAGCTCCGGCCAGCGCTTCCGCCGCCCGGTCAATATCCGCCGCCTTGGCGCGGGCCAAGGAGCAAATAGTGGATTCACGCACGGTGTCAGCAATGGCTTTCACGGACCGGAAATCGCCCTGGCTGGCAATCGCAAACCCGGCTTCAATCACGTCCACCTGCATACGCTCCAGCGCTCGGGCAATGCGCAGCTTTTCATCCTGGTCCATGGTGGCACCGGGGCTCTGCTCACCGTCACGCAGGGTGGTATCGAAAATAATCAGGCGGTCTTTGCTCATCGGATCTCTCGCAAATATTCGGGACTAATCAAATAGCCCCTTTTCACTGCTGCAGGAGCGTGTACGCACACCTGCGCATCAAAGGGTCAGACAGGCCATCAGTCTACACCAGCCGCAGGGTACGCAGCACGGCCTCACGCAACGCTTCGCCCGCTTCCCGCCCGGCAATGCCTTCCGCCAAGCGCAGCTTCTTGCCATCCACCTTGGCATACAGGGTCATATACTCGGTTTTACGGCCATTACTGGTGCTGCTCATGCCGCTATCCAGCACTAACTGGTCGGCGTTCAGCAACCGCCCCTCACGACGAAACAGCGGGATCCCCAGCCAGCGGCGTTGGTTGCGCACCTCGCCACCGCGTACCCAGGCATCCAACCGGCGCGCCAGGGTATACAGGGTAGAAAAGACAATCAGGTAACCGATCAAGCCAAAAATGCTGCCCATGATATAGAGCATAAAGCCCTCTTCAGCAGCGAGTAGAAACAGAAAAGTCCCCACCCCGGCAAAAATACTGCCGAACATCAGCAGGCCTAATTTCATGCCCAGGTTGCGCCCGGCCCGGCTGATCAGGTGTAGACCCTCAGCGGTCTGCTGCACTTCAATTTGTTGATTGGCGGATTCCAGTGCATCCAGCTCACGCTCTCGGCGATCCGCAGTGCGATGGGATTCTGGCAGAGTAAAGCGGCTGGTATCGGTCCCGGCCTGCACAGGGATATCCCAGCTGCGTTTCAGCTCACGACCTTCCACCTGGCCTTCCAGCTCCACCCGCCAGCAGATGTAGTTGCGGCCACTACCGCTGCTGGGCAATTGCTCGGCCGGCACATCGAAGCAAAAGAGGATATCCGTGCCCGTTTGCGCCGGCTGACAATAGGCACGCTGCTCCGATTGCCAGAGCACGCTCTCCACGGTTTTGCGGTCTTTACCGCTGCCACTCTCGCGGCCACGAATACAGGACAGCCATACATCCAGATCCGCCTCCCGGGGCAACGACCGGCCCAGGTGAATCTGACCGCCCACCTGACCGCCGGCATGGCCCGGCTCCGGGTGCAACGCCAGCGGCGTGGGGCCAAAGAACTGGTACGCCCGGCGCATCTTCCAGCCGCCCAAGGCGACACCCACGCCCACCGCTGGGAACAGCAACACCAGCAGGATGGCGTAATCCCCGCGGCTGACTCGCTCCCACACCTCCAGATAGGCCGGCGACGGCAGCAGCACAAAAATGGCGCCAAAGCCGATCATGAACCAGTGCCCGGATTTCTGTTGGCTGGTGTAAAGGCCGGTTTCCGATACCGCAGACTTTTCCTTGCTGCCACGGGAAAACAGCACCATCAACCCGCCACCGACCAGAGCAAAGACGCCACCAAAGGCAAAACCAAACACCAGTGAGCCCCAGCGCAATGTGCGATCCAGATACGCCTGGCCAGGGTTGTCCGGGTTTACCCAGGCACTCACCGTGCGATTCTGCTGGCGTGCGGCTTTCAACTGGCCACCAAGGCGCTGCCAGTAATCATCAAAATTATCGCTACCGCCGTACTGGCTCACCGTGTCACTCGTGAAGGTTTGACCGTTATAGGTATAGCGATAACGCGCATCCACGCTATAGGTGGTCGACCCATCGGAGCGATGGCTGTTCAGGGTGCTGCTCAGCACCGTGGCGGGCACCCGATCCCAGCTGCCCGATTGCCAGTAATGGAACAACGGCTTGATACTCACAAACACCATGACCGCCAACCCGGCGACAAGAAACACCCCCGCGAAGCCGTACATCAGGCAACCGCTTTTACCGTCCTTGTTATTGTTTTGTGCGCCACCGGCGCTGGCTATATTCGACAATTCTGATTCCCCCATACAACATCACGCCCGACAGGGCGCCATAAAAATGGGCGTTGACATACACACGCCCGTCAATCCAGCCACGCAGATAATCCACGTCGTAACCGGCTTGCTGTTCCATGAAAATACGCCCGGCGATCACCAGAAGAACCAGTGAATGCAGCCAGGGATTCCCCCGCCACCCCAGCAGCAGGCACAGCACCAGCAGACCGTGAAGAATACCCGACAACCCCACATAATGCTGGAGCTGCGCGTCCAGCATCAGCAACGCTACGCCGGTGGTAACACCACAAAACCCTAACCATGCCCAAAACCGGGTGCGGTCCAGCAGGTCTTCAAAGAAATACCCGCACAGCAGCAAACCACTCAGGTTAAGCAGCATATGCCAGTAATTCAGGTGCACCAGATGACAGGTAAAAATCCGCCACCACTGCCCCTGCTCAATCGCCCCCCGATCAAACGCCAGCCAGGGGTTCACCCAAGAGTGTGCCAGCCCCAACACCACCATCATGGCCACCACCAGGGCAAACTGCGGGCGGAGTTTTCTGTCTCTGGGTTGCATGTGGCTGCCTGTCAGGGATGAAAGGAGATTATGGGAAGGGTGAGTTGAAAGTTCAAAGTGTAAAGTTCAAACGCGGTTAAAACTCGTGCCAATCGGAAAGCGCTTGAGCCGCGACGAGAGCGCCTTGTTATGGCGCCGCTTTGGCACAGGAATCGCGGCGGCCATCGGTTTTTCGGGTGGCACTTCCCGGCCCCGCGCTTCAACTTTACACTTTGAACTTTCAACTCGCTTCTGCCCCAAAAAAGAAAACCCCGCACAAGGCGGGGTTTTCTTTTAGGCTTTCAATGGTCGAATGACCGGCTGATTTACATCATGCCGCCCATGCCGCCCATACCACCCATGCCGCCCATATCAGGGGCGCCGCCACCGGCATTTTCTTCCGGCTTGTCCGCCACCATGGCTTCGGTGGTGATCATCAGGCCAGCGATGGAAGCCGCTGCCTGCAGCGCGGAACGGGTCACTTTGGCCGGGTCCAGAATACCCATTTCCAGCATGTCGCCGTACTCGCCTGTGGCCGCGTTGTAGCCGTAGTTGCCTTTGCCATTACGCACTTCTTGCACGATGACAGAGGCTTCTGCACCGGCGTTGTAGGCGATCTGGCGCAGGGGCATTTCCAGCGCACGGAAGGTCAGGGCGATACCCGCGTTCTGCTCATCGTTGTCACCCTTGATGGTGCCAACGTTGGCCAGTGCGCGAACCAGGGCAACACCGCCGCCCGGGACCACACCTTCTTCTACCGCAGCGCGGGTGGCGTGCAGGGCATCGTCCACGCGAGCTTTTTTCTCTTTCATTTCAATTTCGGTGGCAGCACCGATCTTGATTACCGCAACACCGCCGGCCAGTTTGGCTACGCGCTCTTGCAGTTTTTCCTTGTCGTAATCAGAGGAAGAATTCTCGATTTCCTTGCGGATCTGTTCCACACGGGCGTCGATATCTGCCTGCTGGCCAGCGCCATCAACAATGGTGGTGTTGTCCTTGTCGATGTTCACTTTCTTGGCAGTACCCAGATCTTCCAGGGACGCGCTTTCCAGGCTCAGGCCCACTTCTTCACTGATCACGGTGCCACCGGTGAGGATAGCGATATCCTGCAGCATGGCCTTGCGACGATCACCGAAACCCGGTGCTTTCACGGCGGCACACTTGATGATGCCGCGCATGTTGTTCACAACCAGAGTGGCCAGTGCTTCGCCTTCGATATCTTCGGCGATGATCAGCAGCGGCTTGCCTGCTTTAGCCACATTTTCCAGGGCCGGCAGCAGTTCACGGATGTTGGAGATTTTCTTGTCTACCAACAGGATGTACGGGTCTTCCAGCTCGACCTGCATCTTTTCCTGATTGTTGATGAAGTACGGGCTCAGGTAACCGCGGTCAAACTGCATGCCCTCAACCACGTCCAGTTCGTTCTGCAGGGACTGACCTTCTTCAACGGTGATCACACCTTCCTGGCCCACTTTTTCCATGGCCTGGGCAATGATTTCACCAACAGATTTATCGGCGTTGGCGGAGATGGTACCCACCTGCTCGATGCTCTTGGTGTTGTCACACGGAGTAGACAGTGTCTTCAGCTCTTCCACCACGGCGGCCACGGCCTGGTCGATGCCGCGTTTCAGGTCCATGGGGTTCATGCCCGCGGTTACGGACTTGAGGCCTTCGTTGACAAACGCCTGAGCCAGTACGGTGGCGGTGGTGGTGCCGTCACCGGCTTCGTCATTAGCCTTGGACGCCACTTCTTTTACCATCTGGGCGCCCATGTTCTCGAACTTGTCTTCCAGCTCGATTTCGCGGGCAACGGAAACGCCATCCTTGGTGATGGACGGTGCGCCGAAGGATTTTTCCAGTACCACGTTACGGCCTTTCGGGCCCAAGGTTACCTTAACCGCGTCGGCCAGAATGTTGACGCCTTTGGCCATACGTTGACGCGCTTCGTCACGGAACAAAATGTCTTTAGCCATGCTTCATTTACCTCTGCAATTCTTCGCCCGATTAGGGGCTGAATGCCCTTTCAGGGCGTTCGATATCTGTCTTGACCGGAAGGGTCTCAGCTTTCAACCCTTAGCCTTCAATGCTCAGCCTTCAACAACGGCCAGAATTTCAGCTTCGCTCATGATCAGCAGTTCTTCGCCTTCCACTTTTACGGTGCTACCGGCGTATTGGCCGAAGATCACCGTGTCACCGGCTTTCACGTCCAGCGGACGCACATCGCCATTTTCGGTGATTTTGCCATTACCCACGGCAATGACTTCGCCACGGGACGGCTTCTCGGCAGCGGAACCGGGCAGCACAATACCGCCAGCGGATTTGGTTTCTTCCTCTTCACGGCGAACCAGCACGCGATCATGCAAAGGACGGATGCTCATTTTTCCTTAAACTCCCAGTTAACTTTGACACCCAAGTCGGCCACAGCGGCCGGACTCGATAGTCTGAATTAGCACTCTAACGAGTGGAGTGCTAATCATAGTAATGACGCCAGAACAGTCAACAGGAAATACCGGCCATCGCCGACGCTCCCTGAGCCTGCTTGCTGAGCGTGGAATGGGGTCGTAACGGTGGGATTCAAGGGCGGGCGAGGAAAAAATCCTCCGGCGGGGTACGGGCCAGCATCACCAAGGTGTCACGCACTTGCCCGGCATCTTCCGCGCGGGCCGGAAACGGTAGCCGGCGCAACCGCGCCTCATGCCACAACCAGGCCCCCCAGGGGTCCACGGCCAGCATCTTCGCCCCCTCCCCGGGCGCGTCCAACAAGGCAAGATAGTGATCAACGGCATCGGCGTGGTCATCATTCATGTGCCCGACCATGGCCTGCTCACGGGCCAGGTCCCAGCCCCACGGCTGCACCAGCGCTTCCGCATTCAGCCACGCCTCCTGGGCAAAACCCGGAATCCAACGCGCCGTCAGCGGGCGCAGCGCCAGAAAGTGAAAATCCAGATGAAGGTACTCGCGAGTGTGGGGAAACACCTGAAAATAACGCTCCCCCTCTGCCGGAGGCACAACCACCACATCACCGGACACGGTCAGCCGTGTGGCCGCCTGCCAGTCGCTGTGCTGTTGCTCCACCCACACCAGTGACGCCGCCGGATTGGCCGACAGATTCACACTATGCGCAGCCAACGCGCTAACCAGCATCAACAAACGCCCTTCGTGGTCCGGCACTACATTCACTGCTGATGCAAAAGGCGCTCCCTGAGGATCCACGGTGGCCAGTGCCGCATGGCTGTGCTGATAGATAAACGACTGGGCTTCTGCTTCCTGATGCATGTAGCGTCCTGTTCTCCGTTTCCCGTTTTGCAGCAAACCTGAGCAATCCGGTCATTGGCCTGCCTGCTGAGCCTCACCATAATCCGTTGCAACGTGAACCGACAGTGCAAGGAACCACCATGGATCTGAACCAGAAAGTGATTGTTGTGACCGGCGCCGGCCGAGGCCTGGGCCGTGGCATCGCCACCTTTTTTGCCGGGAAAGGCGCCCGGGTGGCCTGTGTGGATCTGAGCCAGGAAGACCTGGATGCCACCGTAGCAGCCTGTGAATCTGCCGGCGGCGAAGCCCGCGCCTACCTGACCAACGTGGCCAAAGAGGAAGAAGTGGAAACCCTGTTCAACGATGTGGTGGCCGATTTCGGCGCCTTGCACGGCTTGGTCAACAATGCTGGTATCACCCGCGACGGGCTGCTGATCAAAGCCAAAGACGGCGAGCTGGTCAGCAAAATGAGCCTGCAACAGTGGCAGGCCGTGATCGACGTGAACCTGACCGGGGTGTTCCTGTGTGGCCGCGAAGCCGCCGCCAAAATGGTCGAGACCGGCGCCGAGGAAGGCGTGATCGTCAACATTTCCTCCCTGGCCCGCCAGGGCAGCTTCGGCCAGAGCAACTATTCCGCCGCCAAGTCCGGGGTGGCCGCCATGGCCGAGACGTGGGCGAAAGAACTGGCCCGCTACAACATCCGCACCGGTGCCGTAGCCCCGGGCACCATCAACACCGACATGCTGGCCGCCATGAAACCGGAAGCCCGCGACCGCTTGGTTCAGGCCGTGCCGCTCAAGCGTCTGGGCGAAGCCGAGCACATTGCTCGCAGCGTCGCCTTCATTTTCGAGACCGACTATTTCACCGGTCGCTGCATCGACATGGACGGCGGGTTGCGCTAATACGCCTGACGCCCAATGCCGAACGCACGACGGCAACCCAAAAGAGGAAATCGACTGGCACCGATTTCCTCTTTTTATGTGTTCTGCGTTTTTCCTTGAAGCTCAAAGCTAGTCGCTAGAAGCTGCCCTTATGAATCCTGAATTCCGAGATGCCGTTTACCAGATTGTCGCCGCTATCCCACCCGGATACGTCAGCAGTTATGGCGCCGTGGCTAAGCAGGCAGGGTTTCCCCGCCATGCCCGCTTTGTTGGCCGGCTGATGAGTCAGCTCCCCAAGGATACCCGCCTGCCCTGGCACCGGGTGTTGCGCGGCGACGGCCGTATTGCCCTTGCGGGTACACCCGTGGGGGAGATTCAGACGCAACGATTACTGGACGAAAATGTGCCGGTGCTAGGAGACCGCGTGCCCAGGCAACATTTCCTCTAGCCAATGAACCCACATCGCCCCCTGGGGACAAAGTGTCTATGATGAGCCTTTCGCCCATCGGCAATACCCGCTAAGAGACCTATGCCCCCACAACCAGCCAGCTGGCTACAAGCCCTGAAAGCCTTCAAGCACCCCCGTGTGGAGACCATGTTCTTTTACGGGTTTTCCGCGGGCATTCCACTGCTGCTGATTTTTTCGTCGCTGTCCTTGTGGCTTCGCGAAGCCGGCGTGGACCGCTCCACGGTCACCTACTTCAGCTGGGCGGCGCTGGCTTATTCGTTCAAATTTCTCTGGGCGCCGCTGATTGACCGCCTGCCCATTCCTGTCCTGACCCGCTGGCTTGGCCGCCGGCGAGCCTGGCTTCTAGTGGCACAGCTGGCCGTCGCCGCCTCCATTTTTAGTATCTCCCTGGTCGACCCAACCCAACCCGGCGCCCTGAACTTGATGGCTTTTGCGGTGGTACTGCTCGGCTTCACCGCCGCCACCCAGGATATCGTTATCGACGCCTACCGGATTGAATCCGCCGGGGCGGAACTGCAGGCGCTGATGTCCTCGTCTTATATCGCCGGCTACCGGATCGGCATGCTCACCTCCGGGGCCGGCTCCTTGGTGCTGGCCAGCTGGCTGGGCTCCACCAGCGAGGCCTACAGCTACGCTGCCTGGCAAAGCACCTATGCCATTATGGCACTGACCATGCTGGTCGGGGCCGTCACCACCCTGATCATTCGCGAACCGGAAAACCACCGGCCATCCAACTCGCAGTACACCAGCCGTCAGTACCTCAAATTCCTGACCCTGTTTGTGGTGGGCATAGCCGCCTTTGTGACTGTCTACATATTCACCGCCGACTCCGCCGCAGCCTTCCGCCAGACACTCACTGATGCAGTAAACAACGGAGCCTTATCCGGCCTGGTGGTGGAAACCCTGCGCCTGGCCCTGGCAATCACACTGGTGGCGGGGCTGTTAAAAATGCTCTCCCTGACCCCCCTGTACGACAAGCAACTGGTACAGGAAAGCTACCTGGACCCGGTGAAGGATTTTTTCCAGCGCTACGGCAAACGTCTGGCACTTCTACTGCTGGTTTTCGTGGGGTTCTATCGCATTTCGGATATTGTGCTGGGGGTCATTTCCAACGTCTTCTTTGAGGATATGGGCTTCACCAAGAACGAAATTGCCGGGGTGGTGAAAACCTTCGGGTTGTTCATGACCATTGCCGGCGGTTTTCTGGGTGGGCTGCTGGCCATGCGCCACGGCGTCATCCGGGTGCTTTATCTGGGCGCATTCCTCACCGTGGCCACCAACCTGCTGTTCCTGTGGCTAGCCTATGCGGGCCACGATATCCGCATCCTCTATGCGGTGATCTCGGCGGACAATCTCACCGCCGGCCTGGCCAGTGCCGCCTTTGTGGCATTCCTCTCACAGCTCACCAATGTATCTTTCACCGCCGTGCAATACGCCATCTTCAGCTCGCTGATGACGCTGCTACCAAAAACCATTGGTGGCTACTCCGGCAGCATGGTGGACAACTTGGGTTACCCAGGCTTTTTCCTGCTGGCCAGCCTGATGGGCGTGCCAGTGCTGGGGCTTATCTACCTGATCCAGCGCCACAGCGCCTTCCGAGACTGAGGTCCGGGCACAGAGCCACAAAGGATCGACCGGTTCACCGTATACTTTTCAATCAATTCACAAACCGGCTATAGTCGAGACTTACAAAAAACAACAAGAACGCCAATGACCGTCTCTGAACTCGATATCCTGGTGGTGGACGACGCCCGCTTTTCCGCCGCTGTGGTGAACCGTACGCTGGCCACCGCCGGCTATACCGGCATTCGCCACGCCCACAGCGCTGACGACGCCCTTGGCCAACTGGCCGAAAAACCGGCCGACCTGGTGGTGGCAGACTGGTTGATGCCCGGCATGGACGGCCTGGAGCTGACCCGTCGCATCCGCCAGAACGACGAGGCCAACAACCGCTATACCTATGTACTGCTGCTCACTGCCCGCGAAGGGGTGGACGCCCTGCAGCAGGCGTTCGATCAAGGCGTGGACGACTTCGTCTCCAAGTCCGCCATGACCGAACAACTGCAACACCGGGTAATGGCCGCGGACCGCATTATCCAGCGCCACAACCGGGTACAGACCGACTACCAGCGCATGCTGACGGTGAACCGCCAGCTCAAGCGCCAGGCTCTTATCGACCCGCTCACCGGTTTTGGCAATCGTCAGGATGCATTGCGAGCCCTGGACAGCACGCTCAAGCAAGCCCAGAAACGCGGCGGGGCCGCCTGCGTGCTGCTGATGCGTCTGGAAGACTTCGAGCTACAACAACGCCAACGCGGCAACAAGGTCATGCAGCAAGGCGTGCTGGCCTTCAGCCGCCGACTGCGCCAATCGGTCCGGCCCATGGATCGCCTGTGCCGTTTGCAGCAAGACCACTTCGCCCTGATCACCTACCAGCCACAGTTAAGCCATTGCGACCCGACCAGCTTTCGGCGCCTGTACGACAGCCTGAACCACCGCGCCTATCAGACCGCCGCGGGTTTTCTTAGCCTGCAAGTCAGCATTTCCCTGAGCGCATCAGCAGGCAATAACAGCGCGGACGGCATGCTGGAGCAGGCCAGCCTGGAGCTGGAACAAGCCCTGGCAGAAAAACGAATCGTCTCCGCTGCGGCGAGCGCCTGACAAGGCCAACCCGGAAACGCGCACACAGAAAAAGCCTCCTTTTCATGGCCCCAAGGGCTTACCATCCTCTGCATGACTGAATCCCTTCCTCACTGGTACCTGCTCGGTGCCGGCAACATGGGCACCCTTGCCGCTTGGTATTTGACCCGAGCAGGTCATGCCGTCAGCGTCGTGACGAACAGCCCGACACCGCCTCGCCACAAACAGCTAATCTTTTCTGATCAGAACGCATCCCTGACCCTGCCCTGCGTCAGCCCAGCACAATTGCCCGACACCATTGCGTATTTGCTGGTGGCCAGCAAAACGCCCTACACAGAAGCAGCCTTACGCCGAGTGAGCGGCCACCTGAACAGCACCACCCAGGTGTTGCGCTTCCAGAATGGCATGGGCGCACTGGATGGCCGCCTTCCCCCCGGCACCAATGTCTTGGAGGCCATCACCACCAGCGCGGTAAAAGGACAATCGCCGCAGCACACCATCGTGGCGGAAAACACCACCTGGCTCGGCGGTCTCTCGCAACCGCCAGAATGGCTTGCAGGCCTGCAGCGCCACTGGCCCGATCTGCGCTGGGAAGCAGACATACGCTTCGTGCAATGGAAAAAGCTGGTGGCCAATGCGGTGATCAACCCTCTCACCGCCCTGCACGATGTGCCCAACGGCGCCCTCGTTGACGATCCCGCATTGCAGCAGGCAGCCCGCGCGCTATGTGCCGAGGCAGACACCCTGCTAACCACACTGGATTCCAGCTGGCCCGGCAACTCGTTTTCCGCCGTGCTGCAGGTAGCGCGCGCTACCGCCGGCAACACCTCCTCCATGCGCGCCGACCGGCAGCGCGGTGCCATCACGGAAATCGAGGCCATCAACGGCTGGCTGTTACGCCAGGCACAACGCCACGGCATGGACCTGCCCACCCACCGCCGCCTGATTGAGGCCCTGACACCTACATAAACGCACAGGCCGTCAGCGGCTGGCTCTGGTAAGCTCCCCTGCGTGCAGACCCCATTGTTCGGAGGATGAATGTCGACTCGCCACGCCACTCACTACTACGCGGTTTTTTTACCCGCGGCTGCCTGCCTGTTATTGGCCACCCCGTTGCTGGGGAGCGCCAGTGAACCCGATGACACAGCGGACAAGGCCAACGATCGACACGCCCTGAGAACGGTCAAAGTCAGTGGCGCCCGCAACACCAGCCTTGCCGGCGAGTTGCCCACCGGCACCGTGGTGATCGACCGGGAAACCATCAACAGCCTGCCGGCGACCAACCTGGCGGATGTGCTGGACACCGTGGGTGGCCTGCAAAGCAGTCGCCTGTATGGCATCAACGGCAGTAACGCCAGCGTGGACCTGCTCGGCTTCGGCGCCACCGGCAACCAGAACACCCTGATCCTGCTGAACGGCCGCCGGCTCTCCAACATCGACCTGACAACCCCCGAACTGGCCGGTATTCCCCTGGCCGCCATCGAACGCATCGAGGTATTACCCGGGGCCGGGGCCGCCCTGTACGGTAACGGTGCCGTGGGCGGCGTGGTCAACATCATCACCCGTCGCAGCTACCGCAACAGTGCCGGGCTGGAAATCAACAGCGGCAGTTACAACAGCTTGGGCGGCAACGGCTACGCAACCGGCAACCACGGCAACCTGAGCGGTGCCGTGGCACTGAGCACACAAGACAGCGACGGCTACCGGGACAACAACGCCCTGCGTAACGACAGTGCCTTCGCCGACCTGCGCTACCAGCAAGACGGCGTGGAAGCCTACTTCACCGCCAACGGTACCCGGCAGTCCCTGGGTCTACCTGGCGGACGCGACCCCATGGAATTCAACAATGATCCGCAAGGCGCCGACACCCCCGACGACGACGCCGAACAAGACAGCTACTGGCTGATGCCCGGCCTGCGCATCGCCATGGCCGGCAACACAGCCCTGACCCTGGACGCCAGTCGCCGCCGTCAAACTCAGGAGTACCGCTACCCCTCCAGCGGCTTCAACGGCGAATCGGTGGTGGACAGCTACAGCTTCACCCCCAAGCTGGAAGGCCAGACGGCCACCGGCAGTGCCGTCCATAACTGGACGTTGGGGTTGGATCTGCACCAGTACGATTACACCAGCCGCACCAATTTTGGCGACCGGGACCTGGAACAGAGCCAGCGTGCCTGGTACCTGCACAACCTGGTCAGCCTGACGCCGAAACTCTCGGTCAGCGCCGGCGCTCGCCAGCTGGAAAGCACGCTCAGTGGCGAAGGGGCCGATAAAGAGCAGGATGGGGAAATGTACGAAGGCGGTATCCGTTATACCTTCACTGGCAATTTGGCCGTGTTCGCCGGCGCCCAACGCAGCGTGCGCGTCGCCAATGTGGATGAACTGTCTCCGTTCAACCCACCCATCGACCCGCAAACCGGCCGCGGCTACACCACCGGGGCCAGTTGGTCAGAAGGCCGCCAACACTCCACGCTGACCTTCTGGCGCGCCGAAATCGATAACGAAATCATTTACGACCCCATCGCTTTCGCCAACCGCAATCTGGACGACCGCACCGTGCACAAGGGGGTCAGCATCAACTCTCGTTGGCGGCTGGACAAGGACATCACCTTCACCGCCAACGCCAGCGCCCAGCAAGCCCGCTTTGATGGCGGCCCCTTCAGCGGCAACGACGTACCCCTGGTGCCCGAACACACCATGGAACTGATTGCCGATTGGCAGGCTCTCTCCTGGTTGTCCGCCCAGATCAGCCACCGCTACGTGGGCGATCGGCATTACGATGGTGACGTGAACAATGAGTACCGCAAACTGGATCACTACCGCACCACCGATCTGCAACTAACGGCCCGCTATCGCAAACTCTATCTCAAAGCCGGTGTCTACAACTTGGAAGACAACGTGAATGCGGACTACGGTAACTACAACCCGGGCAGCAGCAACGCGGTACTCTACCCGTTGCCAGAACGTCATTACCGAGCCTCGATCGGCATCAGTTTATAAATTCATTCTTTGTGGGAGCGTGCCTGCACGCGAAAAGCTCGGCGGCAGGCAGTCTCCTCACAGAGCAAAGCGCTCCAGCCAAGGAATGCACCATGTCAGAGAAAAAAACAGACAAAACGCGCATTAATCGGGTCATCACTCGCACCGGGGATGCCGGCGAAACCGGTCTGGCCGACGGTTCACGGGTGAGCAAGTTTCACCCCCGCATCGTGGTACTGGGCGAGCTGGACGAACTGAACAGCGCCTTGGGCGTACTGCGTGCGCGCCCGCTGGATAACGATCTGGACGCGATACTAGGCCTGGTCCAGCAGATGTTGTTCGACATCGGCGGCGAGCTGGCCATTCCCGGCCACCGCGTCATCGATGATCGCGACCTGGTGGAAGTGGAATCCCAAGCAGACACCATCAACGCCGAACTACCCCCGCTAAAAGAGTTTGTGCTCCCCGGCGGCCACCCGGATGCCGCTTGGTGCCACCACTGCCGTACCGTGGCACGCCGCCTGGAACGTCACGTGATTGCCCTTCGCGAAGCCGACGACGACGCCGTGAACCCGGTAAGCCAGGCATTGATTAACCGACTCTCCGACCTGCTGTTCGTCATGGCTCGCCTGATCAACCTGCGCCATGAGACCCCGGAAACCCTGTGGGTACAGAAGGCAGATCGGTAAGTAGTACAGCCCCTGTGGGAGCGGTCGTTCGACCGCGATTTTGATCTGAAGTATGCAATCGCGGTCGAACGACCGCTCCCACAGAACAGGGTCGGCCTGTTCCTATGTCTGTCGTCCGGCACCAGGCATCCGGCGTCGCATTATGGAAAGATTGTGCAAACCACCCCACAGCCCACCCCGCCGCGCTACACTGACCGTCCTCACTGAAGACGTAGCGCCATGGGCATTCGCAATAAACTGTTTCTGATCTTCCTGGGTACCTTTCTGGTCCTGATTGTGGCGGCCAGCGGATTCTATTACTTGTCTTTCGTGCGCAGCCTGGATACCTACCTGGACGAACGCCAGCAATCCCAGGTACAGCGCCTGGCCAATCACTTGGGCACTCTCTACCAACAGCAGAGATCCTGGCAGTTTCTGCGCGACGACCCCCGCCGCCTGAAGCGACTTTACTGGCTGGCCGGTGATCGAGAAGAGGGCAAAGACGACCGCGGCAACCACCGTCACCTGCAGCTGCTCGATGCCCGCAAGCGTGTGCTGCTTGGTCCGCATGCCCCGGAAAAATACCGTGTCGATGTGCCCATTCAGGATGGCCGCCGCATCGTGGGTTATCTGACTTACCCAGACCAGGAAGCCATACGCGACAAACTCGACCGCCGGTTCATCGACCGCCAGCTTCGCTTTGCCCTGTGGATGCTGTGCGTAGGGCTCGGCCTGTCTCTGCTGGTTTCCTGGCTGCTGGCTCGCCACCTGGTGGCACCGATTCTGGCGCTTTCCCGCCATACCGGTGAATTGCAGGAAGGTCACTACGACTCTCGCTTGGCCAGTGACCGCCGGGATGAGCTCGGCACCTTGACCCGCCAGGTTGACCAGTTAGCCGAGCGTCTTGACCAAGGCCAGCAGGCACGCCAACGCTGGTTCTCAGATATTGCCCATGAGCTACGCACTCCGGTGGCCATTCTTCAGGGCGAACTGGAAGCACTTTGCGATGGCATACGGCCCTTGAATCAGGAAAACCTGAAAGGGCTGGAAAGTGAAGTCGCTCAACTGACCCACCTGATTAACGACCTGCACGACTTGGCATTGGCCGACGGTGGCAATTTACGCTACCAGTTCCGTTTAGAAGACTTGAGCAGTCTGGTAGAAGAGGTGCTCGACAGTTACCGAGGTGCGTTCGCGCAGCGTGACATCACCTGCAAAACCATCCTGCCCAACCAGGCCCTGCTCCAACAGGATCCGGTGCGCCTGCGCCAGTTACTGGATAACCTGTTCCAGAACAGCCTCAAATACACCGCCGACGGCGGCGAGCTGGCCGTCTCCCTGAACCAACAGGAAGACAGCACCTGGTTATTAACGGTGGACGACAGCGCGCCCGGCGTCCCTGACGACGCCCTGCCCAAACTGTTTGATCACCTCTACCGCGTCGAAAGCTCACGCAACCGTCGTACCGGCGGCGCTGGCCTGGGTCTCGCCATTTGCCAACGCATTGTCGAGGCCCACGGCGGCACCCTACATGCGGAACACAGCCCCTTGGGCGGTGTACGCATCCTGATCACTCTCCCGGGAGTCGCCCAATGAGCCGCATCCTGATCGTGGAAGATGAACCGCGCCTGTCACAACTGGTGGCCGATTACCTGCACCACGCCCACTACCAGACCGAACAGACCGACAGCGCCAAAACCGCCATCACTCTGGCTCGCGAGCAATCTTTTCAGGCCGTGCTGCTGGATCTGATGCTGCCCGACGGCGACGGCATGGAAGTGTGCAAGGCCATCCGCCAGCACAGCAACGTGCCCATCCTTATGGTCACCGCCCGCGTGGATGAGGTGGACCGCCTGCTGGGCCTGGAGCTGGGCGCCGATGATTACATCTGCAAACCGTTTAGCCCCCGTGAACTGGTGGCCCGGGTAAAGGCCGTGCTGCGCCGCGCCAATCCCGAACCCACCGAGCAAGAACACGGATTGCAGCTTGATGAGGAGCGCTATGAAGCCATTCTCAAGCAGCCACAGGGCCAGCAACGCATCGCACTCACTGCCATCGAATTCGCACTGCTCGCCACTCTATCCCGCCAGCCAGGTCGCATCTGGTCACGGGACCAGCTAATGGACGAAATCTACAAGGATCATCGCGTGGTGTCCGACCGCACCATCGACAGCCACATTCGCAAATTGCGCCGCAAGCTCAGCGACCGCGACGAACAATCCCATGACTGGATTGGCAGTGTATACGGAGTAGGGTATCGGCTGGAAACGCCGTAACACCGCCTACAGCACGAATCAGGCGCCGTTGCGGTTTTGATTTTCCTTGCAGCTTGAGGCTTGAAGCTTGTGACTGCTTCTTCCACATTTCCTGCATATTCCTTGCACCTTGTTCCGTAATACTCTCTCCATCACATTCAAGGACTCAATGGAGTCACAAGGAGAGAGCCCCATGAAAAAGATCGCTATCGTTATTCTCGCTGTTTTTGCCACCTCCGCTTTTGCCATGGGTCCCGGTCACCGGGGCGGGGAAAAGATGGTTGAGCACATGACCAAAAAACTGGAATTGACCGATGCGCAAAGCGCCCAAATGACGACAGTCTTTGAAGAGCAGGGTAAAAAAATGAAAGCCTTGCACGATGAGACCCAGGCAAAAATCAATGCACTACTGACACCCGAGCAGCAAGAAAAGCTGGCCAAAATGCAAGAAGACCGGAAAGAGCGCAGTGACGACCGCCACGAAAAGCGCAAAGAACGTTAATCATTAACGCTGCACCACTAACAAAGAAGGCCTTCAAATGAAGGCCTTCTTTGTTTTCACATATCACACTATTTTCCATAAGTCGTGTTTACCCAAGGGCACAGAGAGCCTGAAAAGCGTAAACCGACATATTTTACCGTCTACTTCACACCGCTTTTCACAACAGCGCTTGGCGCATATCCGTCAACAACTGACTCAGGTAAGTCGTAAATCGCGCCGCGGCTGCACCATCAATAACCCGGTGATCGTAGGACAAGCTCATGGGCAACATCAGCCGCGGCTGGAACTGGGTCCCATCCCACACCGGCTGTGTGTCAGAACGACTCACACCGAGTATCGCCACTTCCGGCCAGTTCACAATCGGCGTAAATGCCGTGCCACCGATACCGCCCAGGGACGAAATACTGAAGGTCCCACCTTTCATGTCGGCGGGGGTCAGTTTGCGATTACGGGCTTTCTCTGCCAGCTCCCCCATCTCTAGGGCAATATCCTTCAACCCTTTCTTGTCCGCATCCTTGATCACCGGCACGACCAGGCCGTTGGGGGTATCCACCGCGATACCAATATTGATATAGCCCTTCTCAATCAAGGCTTCGCCACTGTTTTCCAGCGAGCTGTTGAAACGGGGGAATTCCTTCAAAGCTCGGGCACAGGCAGCCACCAGAAATGCCAACATGGTCAGCTTGACGCCTTCACGTTCAAGACGTTTGTTCTGGTTTTTACGGAATGCTTCCAGGTCGGTGATATCCGCATTGTCATGCTGAGTCACATGGGGAATGGTCAGCCAGGAACGCGTCAAGTTCTGGGCAGAAACTTTGCGTAGCTTATTCAGCTCAACTCGATCAATATCACCAAACTGACTGAAATCGATATCCGGCAAGTCTACCGCCAGCCCACCGCCAGCGCCGCCGGCCGGTTGCGACCCTTCCAGACGTTGTTTCACATAAGCATGCACATCGTCTTTGAGAATGCGGTCTTTCGGGCCTGTGGCGCTGACCTGGGATAAATCCACCCCGGTCTCACGGGCCAGCTTACGCACCGCCGGCCCCGCATGAACAGGCGTCGAAGGAGGAGCACCGGTATTGTCGGATTGCGCTCGGGAAGGTGAAGGGGAAGCCTCTTTCTCCGCTTCTCTCTTTGCTTTTTTCTCAACGTCTTTGCCAGCGCTTTCTTTGCCGGAGGCATTGGTCTTTCCTGCATCGCCACCTTCTTCACGATCAGGCTCTTCTTTGTCGTCTGCTGCCGAGGCAGAATCTGAACTACCGGCAACCGCCAGTGTAATCAGTGCATCACCAGTGCCAACCTTGTCGCCGACGCTAACGCTGACCGATTCCACCTTGCCGGCTTTCGGCGACGGAATTTCCAGCGACGCCTTGTCCGATTCCACCACCACGATGACTTGCTCTTCGTCGAGTTCGTCACCCACGGCCACATTCACTTCGATAATCTCAGCCCCATCAATATCACCGAGATCTGGCACTTTCACGGTTTCCGTGCTGCTTGCCGCCTGCTCTGTGGGCTGTTTGTCCTGCTCACTGGACGGCTTTGCCTGGGGTTCTTTTTCCTTATCTTTAGCCTGATTGTCAGCCGCTCTCTCAGCTTCATTTTCCTTGCCATCATCTCCTTTCGATTCAGAGTCCGAGGCGTCATCGTCCTCCTCGGCATCCAACTCCAGCACCACATCACCTTCCTTCACCCGATCGCCTACCTTCACACTGATAGAAGCAATGGTGCCGCCCTGAGGTGCAGGCACTTCCACCGTAGCCTTGTCGGATTCGATGACAATAATCGTATCTTCGGCGCTAATGGTATCGCCGACTTTTACGCTGATCTCGATGATATCAACAGGATCACTGCTGCCCACATCGGGAACATGAATTTGCGTTTTACTCACACCTTGACTCCTTATAGTGAGATCACTGATCGGTAATCAGTGACGGGTGCGATCAATGCATCACCGGATAGGGTTTATCCGTGTCGATGCCATATTTCTCGATAGCCTGCTTCACCACCGCAGCTTCAACTTTGCCCTCTTTGCGCAAGGCATTCAGTGCCGCCAGCACCACGAAGTAACGGTCCACTTCAAAGAAATGGCGTAACTTCTGGCGCGAGTCACTACGCCCGAACCCATCGGTGCCCAACACCGAGTACGGAGCTTTCACCCAAGGGCGGATCTGGTCCGCGAAAGCGCGCATGTAATCGGTAGACGCAATCACCGGGCCAGTACGACCCTCCAGGCATTTTTCTACCCAGTTTAGCGTGCGGTCCTTCTCCGGATTTAGCATGTCATCACGGTCCATCCGAAGACCTTCACGGCGCAGTTCGTTGAAGCTGGTGACGCTCCACACATCCGCCGCCACACCAAAGTCCTCTCGCAATAATTCTGCAGCGGCTTCCACTTCGCGCAGTATCGTGCCACTACCCAATAACTGAACCCGCGGGGTTTTCTTGGTTTTTGGCTTCCCTTCGCGCAGCAGGTACATGCCTTTGCGGATGCCTTCTTCCGCGCCTTCCGGCATGGCACCGTGCACGTAGTTTTCATTCATCAGGGTCAGGTAATAGAACACCTTCTCGTTGTCCTCATACATGCGTCTGAGGCCATCCTGAAGAATGACTGCCAGCTCATAGCTGTAGGCAGGGTCGTAGCTGACACAGTTGGGCACTGTGCTGGCGAGGAGGTGGCTGTGACCATCCTGATGTTGCAGGCCTTCACCGTTGAGGGTGGTTCGCCCGGCAGTGGCCCCCAGCAGGAAGCCCCGCGCTTGCGAATCCCCCGCCGCCCAAGCCAGATCGCCTACACGCTGGAAGCCGAACATGGAGTAATAGATGTAGAACGGAATCAACGTGAAGTCATGGACGCTGTAGCTTGTGGCCGCTGCCAGCCAACCGGACATGGCGCCCGCTTCGTTGATGCCTTCTTCGAGAATGCGACCCTTCTTGTCTTCCCGGTAGTACATCACCTGGCCGGCATCTTCCGGTTCGTATTTCTGACCACCGGATGAGTAAATCCCTAACTGGCGAAACAGCCCTTCCATGCCAAAGGTCCGTGCTTCATCGGGCACAATCGGCACCACGCGCTCACCGATCTGCTTGTCCTTGATCAGCGTGCTCATCATGCGCACGAAGGCCATGGTGGTGGAGATTTCCCGATCACCACTGCCTTCAAGGAAATTGGCAAACACATCCAGCCCAGGGATGGTTAATTGCTGACTGGCCTTCTGCCGACGCACGGGCATATAGCCGCCCAGCTTGTCGCGCTGCTCTTTCATATAACGCAGCTCAGCGGAATCCGGCGCCGGGCGGTAGTAGGGCACGTCTTCCAACTGTTCATCGGTGAACGGCATGTCGAAGCGGTCACGAAAATCCTTCAGGCTTTCCAGGTCCAGCTTCTTCATCTGGTGGGCCTTATTGACGGCTTCTCCGGCACCGGTCGCATAGCCTTTTACGGTCTTGGCCAGAATCACCGTGGGCCGCCCCGTATGTTTCACCGCCGCATCATAAGCCGCATACACCTTGAACGGATCGTGGCCGCCCCGGTTCAGGCGATACACGTCATCGTCACTCATATGCTCGACCAGTTTCTTTAGCTCCGGGTTCTCGCCAAAGAAATGTTCGCGCGTGTAGGCCCCACCGTTTTTCTTGTAGGCCTGATATTCGCCATCCACACATTCTTCCATGCGGCGGCGCAACAGGCCTTCGCTGTCTTTCTCCAGCAGCGGATCCCACAGGCGGCCCCACACGACCTTGATCACGTTCCAGCCGGCGCCACGGAACACGCCTTCCAATTCCTGGATGATCTTGCCGTTGCCGCGCACCGGGCCATCCAGGCGCTGCAGATTACAGTTCACCACGAACACCAGGTTATCCAGCTTCTCACGACCGGCCAGCGCCAAGGCGCCAAGGGATTCCGGCTCATCCATTTCCCCGTCACCCAGGAATGCCCAAACCTTACGGTTGTCCTGCTGGATCAATTCCCGATTCTGCAGGTACTTCATGATATGAGCCTGGTAGATGGCCTGAATCGGCCCCAGCCCCATGGACACGGTGGGAAATTGCCAGAAGTCCGGCATCAGCCAGGGATGGGGGTAAGACGACAACCCTTTGCCATCCACTTCCCGGCGAAAGTTATCCAACTGCTCTTCGCTGATTCGCCCTTCCAGGTAGGCCCGTGCGTACACGCCCGGGGCCGAGTGCCCCTGAAAGAACACCAGGTCGCCCTCGTTCTCGTCACTGGGAGCGCGGAAGAAATGGTTGAAGCCCACATCGTAGAGCGTGGCGGAAGAGGCAAAAGAGGCAATATGCCCGCCCAGCTCGTCGTCGTTATCCATGTTGGCCCGCATGACCGTGGCCAATGCATTCCAGCGCACCAAGGAACGAATGCGACGCTCCATGAACATGTCACCGGGGATAGCGGCTTCGTCCTTGGGTGCAATGGTGTTGAGATAAGGAGTGTTGAGATGGGTGCGATAAACGCCCTGTTCCTGGGCTTCGTTGGTGATGGCGTCCAGAAGCCAGGCGGCCCGCTCCGGGCCTTCACGCTCTACCACAGACTCCAGGGCTTCGAGCCATTCCCGGGTTTCAGCGGGATCAACGTCATCAAAAAAACTGCGTTTTTGCATGGGCTTGCGTCCTTTTTCGCGTTGCCATACGCCGCCGCAGGATCACTGCAACGGCGCTAAAAAGAGGCCCAAGGGTGGCTGGGCTTGAGACCTGCGGTCTCTCGACATCGGTGGCTGCGGCATAACTGCCGAACCCACGGTGCCCTTTAATACTAGCGCCGTAGACCGGTTGGCGGTCAAGTTGGCCAGTGACGAAAAAAATCAGCCGACACAACAGGTTGGCCATTTTTCCGGTTATTTCGCTATCGTGAACCCAGCGCCGGGGAATGAAAATTCGACCAACGTCGCCTCCCCTAAAACCCTATTTACTCCCGTAGATTTACACTCACAACAACATGATCCACAACGCTGCCATAATCAGCCAGATGGCCACGCAGCGCAGCAGTAGGCCCTGCAGACCTTCCAGATGGTCCATAGCGGTGTGCAAGGTGCCGGGGCTGGCGTCACGGTCTTCCTCCTGTGCCACATTGGTCACGGACAACATTAACGAGGAAGACGGTTGCAGCTGCCACCAGGCACCCCGCATGCGTTCCATTACCGCGGTAAAATCCCCCGCCAGCGACATGCTGAGTATCAGCAGTTGGCGGGCAGGCAGGCTCAGCCAGTCATCCAGAGTTCGCTGCCAGCCGAGGGAGTCTGATTCACTGCAATGACGCCGCTGGCGCTGCAGCCAGGCATGGTTCATAACAACCAGAAACGCCGCCCCGAAACCCAGCAACACAAGCCAGAAAATTGCCACGAACAGGCGCTCCTCCCGCGCCAGAATCTGCTCACTCAATTGTTGGTGGTAAGCCGGGTCGCCGGGCACGCCGTTAACGGAAAACTCATCCGTGGCCAGAGCAGCAAAACCATCCGGATCATTCATGCGACCACGCACCAACAGTTCATCCACGTGACGAAACTCGCTATGACTACCCAGCAACCACAGAAACAACAATGTGCCCAGGCCGAGCACCAGCAACTGTCCCCAGAAACCGGACAACCAGCACGCCGCCCAGGCGATCAACACCGCAGGCAGCAATACAGCAACCCACCACACGCGGCTGGGCTGGCCAATGCGGCTGCCGCAGCGTTGCAACCAGCGCTGGTGTCGCTCCTCGCCCGCCAGCAGAGGCGACCAACCGGCGTCCATCCGGCGTAACCCCATGACCACGATCAACACAATAAACTTCATGCCGTTTCCTCCCTGAAATCGGCCAGCTGCTGACGATAGCGCCGCCAGTCAAACGCGGGGCCGGGATCGGTTTTTCTCCCCGGCGCAATGTGCTCATGGCCGGTAATGCGGGCATCCGTAATGGCGGGATAATGATGCTGCAACAGCCGCGTCAACGCGGTAAGGGTGGCGTACTGGGCATGCTCGTAAGGGATGGTATCCGCGCCTTCCAGCTCAATACCGAGGGAAAAATCATTGCAGTTTTCCCGCCCCTGAAACGTGGACACACCGGCATGCCAGGCACGCTTATCGCACGGCACAAACTGTAGCAGGCTACCGTCGCGGAGAATCAGAAAGTGCGACGACACCGTCAATTGGTGAATGGTTTCAAAATAGGGGTGATCCGCCGGGTTCAGGCAGTTCTGAAATAACGCTTCGATATGGCCGCCGCCAAACTGGCTGGGCGGTAAACTGATGTTATGGATCACCAGCAGCGAGATTTCGGCCGGATCAGGGCGTTCGTTGCAATTGGGGGATGGGCACCATTGCGCCTGGTCTACACGATGTCCGGAAAGGGTAAGCACCCGCGCAAGCTCCTTTTGCCTGCGTCGGGACGAATACGGCAGGGTTAGTGCTACACGTTACCCTGCATGCGACGCAGATCGCCAATAACCGCTTCCAGAGCCCGATCAAACAGGGCTCCCTCTTCGATGAGTTTAACAGTCCCTTTATGCAGGGCAACGGCCAAGGTGTAAGCAGAAAACTCCTGCACCTTGATACCGCGACGGTTGGTGAACACCATTTTAACGCCAGCGCGAATGTTAGCCGCCAGCTTGGCCCGGCGAGGTTCGCCATCGTCCAGAATTTCAATCCACTGCCCGGGTGGCAGCTGGCTGCATTTCTTCACCAGGAAGTGGTTCTCCGGCAATTCCGGCACCGTCTCCGGCTGGGCCGGCTCGGCGGGCTGTTCCGGTTCCACCGCCACCCGCTCAGTCTGCAGGCCTTTGAGCAACTGCTGATGCACGTCGCGGAACTTCACCAGCAGTTGCTTGGTTTCCACCGCATCATAGTTAATCTGGCTCAGGCCATTGTGCAGGGTTTTCAGTAACTTCGGGCTCAAGTCCTTCAGTTTTTCCAGCGCCGCCTGTTCCCGGTGTTCCAGCACACTCCAGACCACCGCATCGACCACCTTCACCTGCTGCTGCCACAATCCGCTACCATCGCCTTCGCGCAGCCAGGTCAAGTACAACACCTGTTGCCAGCCTTGGCGCAGCAGGCGCACTACCACGTCCGGCAACTGCCGCCCGGCCATACGCTTATCCAGCACCGCCACCACTTCACTGCGAGCCTGTTCGGCACGGGCCTTGCCTTCTTCCGCTTCACGAACCCGTTGTTCTACGCGGTCGGAGCGGGTCTTCTGGTTGTCGAAAAACTGCTGAAACTCCTGCAACAGTGAGGAGAACAAGCTGGCATCATCTTCGTAATCATCAATGATGCGGTGTACGGCCTGGTTAATCCGCTGGTACAGGTCATCCTGAATGCCCTGCTGGGGATCCCACTGGCTGCCGGCTCTGGCGAGCATGTTCAGCAATAGACGGGCTTCATGATTGTCGTTGCTAAAGAAGGTTTTATCGATGATCGCTACTTTCAGCAGCGGGATCTGCAGGCGGCCAATCAGCGCCTTGATTTCCGAGGGCAGGCCTTCGTCATCCAGAATGAAATCGAACAGCAAGGCGACCAGGTTGATGACATCGTCATCGGCCTGATCCAGTGCGTGGATAGCTTCACCGTGTTCATTGTCCAGCAATTCAGACAGGTCGGTTTTCAGATCGGCCCGATCTTCACCCTCATCGTCCCCCAGGCTGCGCTCCACGCGCTGCAGGCGGTTCAGTACATCCAATAGATCATCGGAACTAACCTGGTGGACTGACGCCGCATTCGCCACCGGCGCGCCATTGATATAAGGCACACCGTTCTGCATGACGGCCATGGGCGCCTCGCTGGCAGCCCCCGAGGCGCCGCCACCGGCCCCGCCTCCACCTGCGCCGCCCTGCATGCCACGCATGGTCACCAACAGTTCCTGCAGCAGCCCAAACATCTGATCGTTGCTGGGGCCGCCGGCACTGCCGGCGGTGGGCATCACGCTATCAGAGCCCTGATTGGCCAGTGAGCGTGAGCCTGGCTTGCGTGCCGGGGCGATAGGCGCGGACTTCATCTCCGGCAGCACCCCAGCGTCGATCAATACCTTGTTAGCTTCACTGACCAAAAAGCCGGTTTCCGCCATCACTTCCCGTTCGAACAGCTTGAGAATGATCAGCCGGGCCTTGATATCCAGGGACAGCTTTTCCAGCCCTTCACTGAAGCAGGCCACCAGTTGGCGGGGCTCCAGAGGATTATTGTGTTCGTTCACTTCCCGCTTGCTTTCAAACAGGTATTCGATGCGGTGGCAAAGCACCTTGAGCTGCTCGTTACAGCCATTACGAGCCCGGCGCGCCATGTTGTCCAGGGCCACCGAGGTTTCCAGCTCATCCTCATTGACCAGCGTCAGGGAATCCAGATCTACTGGCGTTTTTTCCAGTGTCTCGGTTTCCGGGGCCCGGGCCAAAGTCAGAAATTGATGATTGATGGCCTGCTTGAAACTGCCCACCAGCCCAGCACGCTGAATACGCAGCTCGCGCATGGCCTCGAAATAACGCTCTCGCTCGCTATCGGTTTCCTTCTCGGCGAGGTCAAAAAGCTTGTCATCGGCGCCATCCAACATATCCCCAAGGTAGGCCGCACTCAGGGAAAGATAGCGGGCACACACCTTCTCAAGCGGCCGCGGCATACTGCCTGGCGCGACCTTCCCGGAAACCGGTTTTAGCTGTGTGACCTTGGTCATTTCTCCCCCGGCAGGCGAACCCGCGACAGGCTGGATGAGATATCGAAAACGAAGTGTATATGACGCCAACGTTTTAATACTTTAATACGTTACCACGCATCAACAGTAAGAATTTTGAACTAGTTGGCACTGAGGGAATAGTGTGCGAGTACTCACAAACAGGCACGCCACTTTCCCTACCCCAGAAATTCCCCTAGCCTAAGGCCTTTCGGAGCATTGGACGATAGTCATGGAACAGACGGTTACCATACTCAAACAGATTAGTGGTCTTCTGTGGGGATGGCCGGCGCTCATTCTCATCGCCGGCACAGGCATTTACCTGACCCTTATTCTTGGCTTTCTGCCCCTGCGCCAGCTGGGCTTCGGCTTTCGGCAAATGCTCGGTCCGCAACGCGGGGTCGGCACCATCGGCGCCGGCGCGGCCCTGGCCACCTCGCTGTCAGCCACCATTGGTACGGGCAACATTGTCGGCGTGGCTACCGCCATTCATTCCGGCGGCCCCGGCGCACTGGTGTGGATGTGGTTAATCGCCTTGGTGGGTATGGCCACCAAATACGCAGAAGCCGTACTCGCGGTCCACTTTCGGGAAAAAGATGCCGCCGGGCAATACGTGGGCGGCCCCATGTATTACATCAAGAACGGCTTGGGTAAGAACTGGCACTGGCTGGCCATCGCCTTTGCCGTCTTTGGCATGATTGCCGGCTTCGGCATCGGCAACAGCGTCCAAGCCAATTCCGTGGCCCATGGCCTCAATGACAGCTTCGGCTTGGCCCCCTGGATCACCGGCGTCACTCTGGCTGTGCTGGTGGGCATGGTCGTGCTGGGCGGCATGAAACGGATTGCCTCCGTAGCCACGTTTATTGTGCCTTTTATGGCGCTAGCCTATCTGTTAGCAGGGCTAGTGGTTCTGGCGGATCACGCCAGTGCCATTCCCGATGCCTTGGCCCTGTGTTTTGAAGGAGCCTTCAGCGGCACCGCCGCAGCCGGTGGCTTTGCCGGGGCACTGGTGAAAGAAGCCATCCGCTTCGGCATGGCCCGAGGCATCTTTTCCAACGAAGCCGGCCTGGGCAGCGCACCGATTGCTCACGCCTCCGCCAACACCGATCACCCGGCCCGGCAAGGCTCCATCGCCATGCTTGGCACCTTTATCGACACCATTATTGTCTGCTCGGTCACTGGCCTGGCCATTGTTTCCACCGGTGTGTGGGACAGCGGCGTCAAAGGCGCGCCGCTTTCCGCCATGGCGTTTTCGTCCACCTTCGGTAGTGCCGGTGATATTATTGTGGCCTGCAGCCTGGCCGTCTTTGCCTTCACTACCCTGCTGGGCTGGAGCTTGTACAGTGAACGCTGCACCCAGTTCCTGTTTGGCCCCAAAGCGGTTTTGCCGTTCCGTATTGTTTGGGTATTGGCAGTGCCGTTAGGTGCCATTGTCAGCCTGAACTTCGTCTGGGCGCTGGCCGATATCATGAATATCCTGATGGCCGTGCCAAACCTGATCGCTCTGTTATTATTGTCACCCATTGTGGTTCGGCTGAGCCGTGAGTTCTTCGCCAACCGCCCGGATTAACCGCTGACCGTTGACGGCCACGCCCGACAACGGTCACGATCACGCCCCGCCCGCGCCATGAATAAGCGTACGCGGGGCCGTGACCTGTAACCGTATTCAGAGATCCCATGACCTTCAGCACCCACCTGCCCGACTCTCTACCCGACTACGTCCGTGACGACATCGCCCGCAATGTAACCTTTGCTCTGGAAGAAGATATCCGCGATGGCGATATCACCGCCCAGCTCATCGACGCGGACAGCAGCAGCACTGCCACCATCATTACCCGAGAAGATACCGTCATGTGCGGGATTCCCTGGGCCGATGAAGTGTTCCGGCAATTAGGTGAGGTAAACGTTGAATGGCATGTGCAGGATGGCGATCGTCTCACTGCTGACACCACCCTCTGCACTCTGCGCGGTAACACCCGCAAAATTCTCACCGGCGAACGCACCGCCCTGAACTTCCTGCAAACGCTGATGGGCACCGCCACCACCGCCCGCCGCTATGCGGATGCCGTAGCCAACAGCCAAATCACCATCCTGGACACCCGCAAAACCCTGCCAGGCCTACGCGCCGGCCAAAAATACTCGGTCCTCTGCGGCGGCTGCCAAAACCACCGCATCGGCCTCTACGACGCCTTCCTGATCAAAGAGAACCATGTAGCAGCCTGCGGCGGCATAACCGCAGCGATTGAACGTGCACGGGCGCTGGCGCCGGACAAGAAAATTATTGTGGAAGTAGAGACATTGGCGGAGCTAGAAGAAGCCGCGGGGCTAACGCCGGATCAGATTATGCTGGATAACTTTAGTGTGGATATGTTGAAAGAAGCGGCCGATATGGCTGTTGAATCGGCATTAGAGGTGTCAGGTAATTTGACTCTAGATAATGCGGCAGGGCTACCAAAAAACAGACACTGGTTTTTGTCTTCCGGGGCGTTGACTAAGCATATTCAAGCCACGGATTTGTCTCTCAGGTTGCAAAGCTGATTATTTGGCCGAGATGGCCCCTTTGAATAAGGCGCCAGCCTTAAAGGTAGGGTTCGATCATCGGCAATTTTCTGGAACATAGCGTGGCGCCCCAGAGAACGAGCACAACCAAGCAATGGATCCAGCCGTTTGTACTGGTTGAAAAGCAAGCACCTCACCGGTTAAGTTTGCTGGCATTGCATTGCCTAGTCGCACCAAAATTTCGCCATCAGTTACCGTCACTTGATCAACATAGGTGCTTTGGATTGAAGAGGGGGAAGGAATGCCATAGGAACCACTATTAATACCGACAAAGGTGCCCGTATGCACAAATACCGTTCCTGCAATTTCTGCCTTTAGGCCTGCCGCTATACCAATCGCTTCCGCTACTTTTGCACGCAGCGTATAATCTTGATACGCAGGAATCGCCACTGCGGCCAAAATACCAACAATCGCCACCACGATCATTAGTTCAATTAACGTGAACCCTTTTTGTAACGACATTGTCCCGCCCCACCTTGTAACAAACCCGATAAGTCACTTCTGGTAACGCCCCATTCATAACAAATGCACAAACCAAGCCAATTAATGCAAAACAGACCCCAGTGGGCCGCTGGCGCCCCTCGCCGTCTCCACCTTTTCGCCAATACCACTCATAAGACATGACAAAAAATGTCAAAAACCGCCTTCGCGCGCCTCTGTTGAATTGCAAGAAAGCAAAGCAAATACAATTTGATCAAACGCTTACGCAACCCTCAACTGACAATGTAAGATGCAAGCACCAGCGATCAAAGGGATTGTTATTTATAACCGCACCAGGACAGGCGAGACAACCTTGAGTAACAAAGCGCAGTTAATCGAAAAACTGGAAAAACGCATCGCCTTGATTGACATTATCGGCCTTCGCCATATCTGGATCCCTCTGGCAATGGTTTACAGTAATGCCGGGTATATCGTGTGGGGTATTGATATCGATCTTAACAAGGTCGCCGTACTAAACCACGGTAAAACCTATATCGAGCGGATCACCGCAACCTCTATCCACAAAGCCCTCCAGCAAAACTTCTCTGCAACCAGCGCCTTTTCAGAAGCTCAAGAGTGCGATGCGCTTATTATCTGTGTCCCGACACCTCTCAGCCTGCAAAGAGAGCCGGATATTAGCTACATTGCCGACACCATGGATTCACTCACCAGAGCGAGAAGGCCCGGAAAACCTCAATTTCGACACTCACTCCATCCCCAAAGTCGTCGGTGGCCATACCGAACATTGCCTCCGCGCTGTATCGTCAATGCATCAACCGTGTAGTACCCGTTAACAGCACCCGTGTCGCAAAAATGACGAAACTATTGGAAAACATACATCGAGAAGTCAATATCGGACTGGTTAATAAAATGAAAATAGTGGCCGACAAAATGGGCATCGATATTTTTGACGTTATCAATGCAGCGACAACAAAACTCTTTGGCTTTACCCCTTACTATTCTGGGTCGGGCCGCGGCGGGCGCTACATCCCTATTGCCCCTTACTACCTGAGCTGGAAAGCCCGGGAACATGGCATCAACACCCGTTTTATTGAGTTGTCCGGTGAAGTTAACCAGGCCATGCCTGAATTTGTCGTCAACAAGATTATGGAAGGGCTCAATGAACACGGAAAGGCGCTGAAGGGCAGCCTTGCCCTTATTCTCGGAATTGCCTGCAAGAAGAATGTAGACGATATGAGGGAGTTCCCGGCCGAGGAAATCATGCAATTAATCGAGAAAAAAGACGAAACTCACGCCTACAGCACCCCTCACCTGCCGTCCTTTCCGCACATACGAAAGGGCCACTTTAATCTACAAAGCATTGAGCTGGGTGCGGAAACAGTTGGCCAATTTGATGCCGTGGTACTGACAACCCAGCATGGTGGGTTTTACTATAACCTGATATTCGAGTATGCAAATTTAACAATTGGCACTCGCGGCGTTCACCGCTCCCAAAGCGAACATATAACTCATGCATAGAAAATTTCTCGCATTATTAAAAGGTCCCATTGCCCGCAGCACCATCCAGACAAGTGGAGTGATGGGAGGGAGACTTTTAATACAAGCAGGCACACTACTTCTACTGTCTCGCCTTCTTGGCCCCCATCAGTTTGGACTTTTTTCTGGGCTTGCCTCACTCGCACTTCTGTTCGGAACAATGGCAACCTTCGGCTTACACATAACACTTCTTCGTGATCTATCTAGAACCCCAGAAAGCAGGCAACATATTTTACCAAAAACACTGGGGACCACTCTTTCATGTGGCACCATCCTTCTTTTTCTCTATTTTATCGTATGCAACGCACTATACAACTTAACAACACACCAGTGGCTAGCCGTATTATGTATCGGTTTGGCCGAAAATTTAATACAACCCTTTCTTCTCCTTTCAGTAACAGAGAGGCAAGCCAATGGGCGCGTAGCCAGAAGTCAATTCTACGCCTTAACTCCACTTCTTATACGTCTCGTATCAATAGTTGCTCTATATTTATCAGGCACAACTAATACACTCTTAATTTACAGTCTTTTGTACCTTATCAGCTCAACGGCTGCATTAACCTACAGCCTAAAAATGGCTAAAGAAAAATGGCCCTCCATTGTCCTCTGGCGAACATTAAAGAAAAGAGAAATATTAGACCCTGCAAAATACGCAGTTTTAGGCTTAACAAATAGAGCACCAGCTGAACTGGATAAAGTTCTTGCAACACAGCTACTCTCCGCTAGCGGGGCAGGTTTTTATGCCGCGGCATCAAGAGCACTTGGTGCACTAACAACACCTATAACCGCCCTCGTTCTTTCATCCCTGCCTAATATTTTTCGATTCACTGGAAGACGAGACAATAAAAGAACACACACAACAATATTCAATGCAGTACTGATATATGGGATAACATCAGGATTATTTCTTTATTTTTCCTCACCATTTATAGCATCGTTTTTCGGCAAACAATACTCCGATATTTCCGAATACTTTCAGTGCCTATCTTTTGCTGCACCGGGTCTGGCTTTGCGGCTATCTGGATGCAACATTTTAATGGCAGAAAACCACCCAACATTAAGAGCAAAAATAGAAGCTAGCGGCCTTTTTTTACTTATCCTTTCATCAGTTATTCTATCACCCACATATCCAATACTAAGTCTCCCAATAGCATATGCATTATCTGAATACTGGACGGGATCCATATGCTGGCTCTTCCTTTACAAGAAAAAAATAAAAAATAAAGCATTATAAATCTAACGAATATAAATACCGCGCATCACTACATTTATCGCGACTCTTAAAATAACCAATGACAAGCCAAGCAACCAGGGCCACTGCGGTGGCAAATCCTAATCAGGTGTGCTGCGGAGATATCACCTATATCTGGACGGTCAGTGCTGAGCTATCTGGCCATCGTGCTTGATCTCTTCGCACGACGGGTTGTTTGTTGGGCGATTTCCAGCCACCCTAATGCAGATCTTGTGGTAAAGGCCTTGGATCATGCTTGGGAACAGCGCGGTCAACCCGATAAAGTCATGCTCCACTCGGATCAGGGCAGCCAGTACGCCAGCCGCATGTTCCGGCAGAGTCTATGGCGCTATCGGATGCGGCAAAGCATGAGCCCACGGGGCAATGGGACAATTCGCCGATAGAACGGCTGTTCCGAAGTCTCAAGTCAGAGTGCACTCCTACGATGGGCTACCGTAAATTGCCCGAAGCAGAGAAAGATATCAGTGACTATCTAATGGGTTGCTACAATCACCACAGCCCCCCCCCCACAGCTACAAAGGCAGAATCGCACCCGCCATGGCAAAGGAAAACCGAAACCACTGTCCGGTATTAGTTGACCACTACACCAAGCACCTCGTTTATGGTGGCGATATTACCACCTACGTTGGTGTCCGGAACCATTGAACCACTACACACAGGCTCCACCTTGGTGCTGCTTGACCAGATGAGCAAGCGGCTATAGCGAGCCCAGGAACTCGGAAAACAGGTTTTTTATGGTAGTAGAATATTTAAGAAATGGTGACTTAGTACCGAAGCCACCCAAACCAAGAAAAGAGGGTGAGATTACAGCGCAATGGGCAGGGAGTTTTGATAAACCGCTAGCAAGTATTATTTGCATTACATATAACCATGCACTCTATATTGAAGACGCGCTAAACGGGTTTCTTATGCAGGAAACGATATTCCCGTTCGAAATATGGGTGCACGATGATGCATCTACGGATGAAACCCAAAAAATTGTTGAGCGCTACAGGAAAGAGTATCCAAATATAATAAAAACCGTATTCCAAGATGAGAATCAATATTGCAAAGGCAATAGACCTTTACAATATATCAAGGATTTAATTAAGGGTAAGTATTGCGCCCTTTGTGAGGGTGATGATTATTGGCTAGGTGCCTCCAAGCTGGATCAGCAAGTCAGTTTCCTGGAACGGCACACTGATATTTACTTAAGTGTTCATTCAGCATACGTTTTAAATGTAAGCAAAAGAAAGCTTCATAAGGGCTTTGAGCATGAACCGAAAAATGGAGAGATACTGCCGGTTAGTGACGCCATATCTTCGACCAAGCAGTTTGCGCCAACAGCATCTTACGTTTTTAGGGCAGATAAGTTTAAGTTGATGCCTTTCTGGTTTTTCTATGCGCAAGACCTACCGTTTGGAGATTATTTCATTGAGGCGATATTAGGTCGCAATGGGATCAATTATGTTTCGGCCGCTCATAGTGTTTATCGCCGAAATGTTCCTGGGTCATATACTCGTCGCACAGAAGAAGCATCTGATGATTATCTCTTTTTAAGGATGCTATCAGCCCTCAAGTACACTGCTAAAATTGGCGATTTTAAACAGATAACTCAGTCCGCAATTCAGCTCCGCCGCAAGAATATAGTAATTGACTATCAGACGATGGCTTTACTTAGGAATTCCATGACCTTATATAAAAGCATAGTTAATGCTGAACCGGAGCCATCCAAGCTTGGTGGGTTTTTTATTGATTTTGCCTTTTATAATAACTGGTCTTTTCAGTTATATAGAATATCAAAATTATTAATTTTGATATCAAAAAGGGGTTTCCTTTTTTTAAGGAACAAAACTATAAAATACATCCATTCCTGCCCTAAACAGGCCATCCTGACCGGAAAAGACCATCATGATTAATAAAATATCACTAAAATCCATTTAACATTTTTTATTTAAGCAAGTTACAATAATTTACCGCAACCTTATCCCAAGAAAACTTTTGTATAACCTTTGTTTTTTGCTCATTTGCTAATGCCTTAGCTATTCCTTGTTGCTCATAGCAGCGCAGCATGCACGACAACAAACTCTCAACATTCCCTGCGGAGAATTTCAAAAAAGGCTCGTTGTGTACATCATTGATTGCTGGCAAGTCAGATACCAAACTAATGCATCCAGAAGCTAAACTTTCTGCAGCAACCAAACCCAGACCTTCTTGGTCACCGTCAGCCGCAACCTTTGACGGCATCACAAAAAATCTAGCTTTGTTGAGGTATTCTGCAACCTCGTTAACTGGATGGGCTCCGGCAAAAAAGACGCTACTCCCTACCTCTAACTTTGCAGTGATCTTCTTTAGTCTCTCCATTTCAAAGCCATCACCGACAATCGTTAATTTTTCTTTCGGGTAATATACTAAAAACTGCTGAAAAGCATACAACAAGTCAGCGACGCCTTTTTTTTCTACCAACCTACCGACAAACAAAAAACCATTCCGGTCTTGAAAATCTGTTCTATCAAAAAACGAACACTCAGTATCAATCCCCATAGAGCTGACACTAATATCTCTATTTAAGTGCAAATCTTCCTGACAAAACAACTTCATTTCCTCACTAACAACCGACACCGCATCAGACTTTCTTAAAACAAAAATCTTCATTATTTTAAAAAAACGTCCCTTTAATGAAAACAAGTCCGCACCGTGTGAGGTTACCAATACCTTTATCGGCCTACACATTATTTTTTTTATAACAATAGCAATCAAGCCCTGAGGGATAACCCAGTGCGCATGAATATGCGTTATATTATTTTTCCTGATATCCGCAAGAGCAAATAAAAACATCGAAAAAAACAAAAAAGGCATTTGCCAAATAAGCCAAGGAGACCGTTTAAGCTTTGGCACAATGCCACCCTCATAGGCTAGACTTTCCAACCGATCAGGCAAATAACGAAACCGATGAACGGTTACACCATCAAGTTCCTCATAGCTTAAAGCACCTTTACAGTGAGGAGCTAATACGTGCACATCCAGGTCATGCTTTACTAGCTCACGACTCAAAAAATGAACAAAAGCTGGCTCACTGTCACCTTGCCAGCGCGGGTAAGTCGTTGTTAACACGAGAACTCGTCGAGTAGCCATTATTGACTTCCATAGCAATTTAAGAATTGAAGCTACAGCCCTTGTCTATTTTCTTTATAAACTGCCCGAAGATGCCACCAAAAACCCCAAACATTGTCACTTCTTATACATTAGATTTGTGATTTGCTCAGAAACCAGCCCGACTAGAAAAACCTGAACTGCAGAGACCATCAGTAGTGCAGACATATTTGTAAATGTACCCATTGCGATATAGGTATATAAATACCGAACTAGCCCTAACAAAAATAAAACAACTGCAATCGGAACAAAAACCTTTAATGGAGAGTAAAGAGTGGCCACCTTAAAGATAATAATTAAGAATCTAGCCCCGTCTTTCAATGGGTGAATATGGCTTTTCCCCGTACGTTTTTTCACTTCGACAGGAATGTATTTCACTGAATAACCACTTCGAAAAAAAGCCATAGTGCTGGTTGTCGGGTAAGAAAATTTATTCGGCAAGAGACTTAGGAACTCTCGAAATTTATCAGCCTTTACTATTCTAAATCCTGAAGTCAGATCCTCCACCTTGCTTTCTGTCAACAGACTGGCAAATCGATTATAAAACGCATTAGCTAGATGCCTTCCTTTACTGGCCTGCCCACCGGAATCCCGCGCCCCGACAACCATGTCAGCCTTAGACTCTCGCATGGCTTCCAGAAAATGGGGTATGTCTTCGGGACGATGCTGGCCATCGCCATCCATAAACAGCACCCAATCACTGGTTGCTTCACGAAAACCGTGTTTAATAGATGCGCCATTGCCCATACTTTGTTCGTGCCTAAGTACTTTGGCCCCATACTCTTTAGCCACCGATGCCGTCGCATCGGTGGAGCCATCATCCACAACGATCAATTCATCATAGCAATCCAGATCAACCAATCGGGGCAGCCACTGCCGCAGGTTCTCTGCCTCATTTTTCGCCGGCACCACGATACTTACTCTTGTCACGACTTCCCTCCACCGCCCCAATAAAGGCATTAACCTCTTCCAGTGCTGGAGACTCTGCTAACTCTCGCCTCCAAAGATCACCCTCTTCCAAGTCCGCTTTGACACTTAACGCTATCTGTAACGCTTCATCCAAGAAACCGTACGTGGAAAGGTACGACGCTATTCCCATTTTCCCATGCAGGCTTGCACCTTCATTAACCGCACTCAGCAAGGCTTCCTTGCCCGCCTCGTTTTGCCGGATAAGAAGCAATGCCACCCCCTTTATATAGGCCAACTGATGATACTCAACGGATTCTTTTTCATCGACTCTTGAGATAAAGTTATCCGCCACCTGCCACATAAAGTACGGCGTAAGCGCCTTGCAATCATTATTATTGGAGCGATTCAATCCATTTTGCATAGCTTCAATATAGGCTGATCGATAGTTTAACGTTTTCGATAGCCGTAACACTGCCGTGGGACTCTCTTTTGTCAAAGCACCGCGCTGACATTGAATAAGAGCCTGGCTCATTCGCAATACAAAATCATCGGGTATTCGCGCGCTTGCAATATTAAGGCGGCGAAGAGCTGCGCCCTGATCCCCTTTTTCATACAGCATTTTCGCAACTTCAAGCTGTGCTCTCGGAGACTCAGGTTTTTTATGCTCCCACACCATAATCATGGCTGGATAGTCTCCCCATAAGAGCGCACCTCTCCAGCAAAAGAGAGCAAGAATCGCAAGCCATACTGCGCCTGACATAAAGACCTTCCAGGAAGGGATAAATCGCATTCCATAATAAATCACTGGTAACAGCAAGAAGCCGCTACCCATGTACATTCGATGCTCAAACAGCAGCTCAAGGCGTATTGTGCTGGACTCCACCAACTGAGAAACAAAAAAGAATACGATAGCCAAACTGACAAGAGCCCAGCGGTTGCGACACACCCAAGCCAGCAACAGTAAACACACCAGCCCAAACAAACTCAACAGCGTTGTCACCGGCTGTAGAAAGCCAGTACTCACTGCTAGGGTATCGTTATATACCCCTGCGGTAAAAACATGAGGGACAAACCAGTTATACAAGTACACCCAGAGTACACGCCCCTCTGTGAGCACTCTCTGCCAGGGAGTAAAGTCTCGCCCTGAATACGGCTCAAACCAGCCATTAGCAAAAGGCACGTACAGAAGATAGAACACGATCAAGCAGGTCGGCACGGTCAGAAAAATATTTTTCCAAACACGATGCAACGGCCCAGCCAGGACACTTTTTCGCACGATGAAGGCCTCGCAAACCAAGGCCAACACCGGTAGCAAGGCGCCATTTTCTTTGGAAAAGGCGGCCAGCAGCCCAAACGCCCCCAAACCCACCGTCATCCACAAATACCCCGCTACGGGCCTATCGATGAGCAATCGCCGACCTCGCAGCCATGCAAGCAGGCCGCAGAACACAAACAGGGTTGCCAGCTGCGCCATCCGCTGCACCACGTACAGTGTGGTAGACACCAAATAGGGGTGACACAACCAGAGCATAGTCACCAGCAACGCAGCCCATTTTGCATTGTGACTGAGGCGTCGCTGCCCTTCATAAAAACGCAGTAAAGTGAGAGTAAGCGCAAACAGCAAGGTGCCGTTTAACAGGTGAACTAACACATTGGTATACTTGAAAGACTCAGGCTCGGAAGGCCAAGCATTATCATTCAACAGAAAGCTCAACAAGGCTACAGGTCGCCCGGTGGGCCCCGAGAAACCACTAAGCAGATAATGTTTCAGGCTGGCGAGATCATCAACTTCGCCCCGAGCACCCAGCGCGCCCAAGTTGTTAAAGTCATCAAAGATAAAACTACCGGACAGGCCTGACCAATAAATCCAATACACCAGAAACAGGCCCGCTATAAAAAACAGTCCTATCCATCCGTCCTCTTTATCGCTTTGCATAAATCCTACCCATAAAAAAGCCCGCCAACGGGCGGGCTTTTAAACTTCTTGCCTAAAGCTTAACGGCAGTTACCCGGACGGAAACGGCTGTCTACATTGCCAGTCTGACAAGTCCAAACAACAGAACCCGCGGTAGTTGCCGGTGTCAAGATCAACGTGTTGCCGTCAATCGGATCACCCGAGTATGTAATGGTGATTAAGCCAGTGCCGCTAACGCCAACACTTCTTACATTGTTACCAGTAATAGCGGTCGCAGCAGCCAAACCGGCACTAGTATTGTTACTAGGAAACGCACCGCTGGACAAATAAGTCTCAGATACACTGGTCTTTGCGCCGGACGCGAGACTCAGGCCTTCAGACACCTTGGCTCGCACAGTGTAATCCTGGTATGCAGGAATCGCTACAGCCGCCAGAATACCGATGATAGCGACAACGATCATCAGTTCGATAAGGGTGAAACCCTGTTGCATTTGCTTCTTCATTTTGTTTTCTCCAATCATTGGCAAACTTTTTGGAGCCCACCCTTGGCGAGCATCTGTGTTGTTTCTAAGCAGGGAGCGTGCCAACTTGATCCGGCTGAGGGAAAATCATTAGGGGGCAGGAGTTTCCTGCAGTCGAGGGATCGTGCTTCTCTCAGCCTTACAGGGAAACCACGCCGCCAGGGTCACTCTCAATGTCAGTTGCTGACACTTTGCGTCACCCTCCAGATAAGACTGACGGGATTCGTCGGCCCTAGAGCCCCGGCAACAATGCAATACGGCGGCAAGGCCATCACCGCAGACCTTTTACCTTACTAGGTGCGAGCACACCCTCTTCCCGGCCCGCACGCCTTCCTCGCGGTGGCAGCCATCGGGCATATCAAACCACCGCTCCCACAGAACAAGGGATATTAGCTACTCTGTAAAGTGACGCCCTCTGTGGTGAAAGCGTTTTGTGGCAGCGCCTAGCGGGCACTCTATAATTATTATTGCAACAAACCGTGGAATCGGTTGAGAAATCGGTGGCAAGGTACTGATTTTGCGACATTCGGCCTTCCCAGTCACCAATACACACGGTATGTTAGGAAAAAAGTGTTGGCCGCACCGACCATACTAAGCATAAACAAGCAGGTTGCCATGACTAGCCAAACCGCCTCATTCAGCGGGTTACCGCACCGATTAATACAGCAGGGCCTGATGGACGCTGAAAGTGCCCAGCAGATTCTGCAGCAAGCACGCCAAGAGAAGACCAGCTTGGTGCGGCAAATTGTTGCCAGCGGCAAACTCACCGCCAAGCAGGTAGCTGGCGCCGTGGCAGAAGAGTTCGGCGACCCCATACTTGACCTGAGCAGCTTTCAGCGCGACAGCCTGATCAAGGACCTGGTAGACCCCAAGCTGATCAACAAACACCATGTACTCCCACTTTATCGGCGGGGCAGCCGCCTGTTCGTTGCCGTTTCAGATCCCACCAACTTACCTGCACTGGAAGAAATTCGCTTTAATACCGGCCTGAACGTTGAGACAGTGATTGTCGAAGAGGACAAGCTGACTCAGTGGATCGACGCGGTGGAGTCGGACAATGAAGACGATTCCTTTGGCGACTTGGATGACGGACTGGACGACTTAGATGTTGGTGCCGCAGAAGACAAGAAAGACGAGACCCAGTCCGGCTCGGATGATGCGCCCATTGTCCGTTTCGTCAACAAGCTACTGCTCGATGCCATTAAGGGCGGCGCCTCTGACTTGCACTTTGAACCTTACGAAAAAACCTATCGGGTCCGCTTTCGTCAGGATGGCATTCTGGCCACTGTTTCTAAGCCACCCATCAATATCGCCAGCAAACTCTCTGCCCGCTTGAAGGTGATGTCGCGGCTGGATATCTCCGAGCGCCGGGTCCCCCAGGATGGCCGGATCAAACTAAAGATTTCAAAGACTCGCTCAATTGATTTTCGGGTTAGCACCTGCCCTACCCTGTTTGGGGAGAAAATCGTACTGCGGATCCTGGATCCGGAATCTGCCAAGATGGGCATCGAGGCACTGGGGTACGAAGACGAACAGAAACAAATGTACCTAGATGCATTACACAAGCCGCAGGGGATGATCCTGGTGACCGGGCCCACAGGCTCCGGGAAAACGGTCTCGCTTTATACTGGGGTGAACATTCTCAATACGCCAGAGCGAAACATCTCCACGGCGGAAGACCCAGTGGAAATCAATCTGGAAGGGGTCAATCAGGTCAACGTGAACCCGAAACAGGGCATGAATTTCTCGACGGCTCTACGGTCTTTCCTGCGCCAAGATCCCGATGTAATTTTGGTGGGCGAAATTCGCGACCTTGAAACGGCTGAAATTGCCGTAAAAGCGGCCCAAACGGGGCATATGGTCCTTTCCACCCTGCACACCAACAGTGCGCCCGAGACCCTCACGCGCCTTCGCAACATGGGGGTGCCATCATTCAACATTGCTACTTCAGTCTTACTGATTATTGCCCAGCGACTGGCCCGCCGCCTTTGTGAAAACTGCAAAGAGCCCGTGGATATCCCTAAGCAATCGCTGCTTGAGATGGGCTTCACGGACGATGATATCGCAAAAGGGTTTACTGTTTACGGCCCTAAAGGCTGTGATAAATGCAAAAATGGCGGCTATAAAGGCCGCGTGGGGATCTATGAGGTGGTCAAAATCACCGACGGCATCGCGCGCATCATTATGGAAGAAGGAAATTCCATTCAAATTGCCGACCAGTGCCGAACAGAAGGCTTTAATGACCTTCACCGCTCCGGCTTGGTAAAAGCCATGCAAGGGGTTACCAGTTTGGAAGAAATTAACCGTGTCACCAGCGGACATTAATTATGGCCACTAAAGCAGCACAACAAAAATCAGCCACGTTCACCTATGAAGGCCTGGACCGCCAGGGCAAGAAAGTCAAAGGGGAAACCTCCGGTAAAGGTGCCGCCTTGGTGCGCGCCGAACTACGAAAACAGGGCATCAACGCCAAGAAAGTGGTGAAGAAGCGGGAAATCAATTTGGGTGGAAAGAAGAAAGTCTCGCCCATGGATATCGCTATATTTACCCGACAAATGGCGACCATGATGAAAGCCGGCGTCCCCTTGGTACAGGCTTTTGAAATTGTTGCAGATGGCTTGGACAATCCCTCCATGAAGGACGTGGTGCTCAAAATCAAAGCCGATGTGGAAGGCGGCAACAACTTTGCCGGCGCACTACAAAAGCACCCACTGCTCTTTGATGACCTTTATTGCAGCTTGGTGGATGCCGGGGAGCAGTCTGGTGCACTGGAAACCATGCTAGACCGCGTTGCTTTGTACAAAGAAAAAAGTGAAGCGCTTAAACAAAAAATCAAGAAAGCAATGAAGTACCCTATTGCTGTTGTCTGTGTTGCCATTATTGTAACTGCAATCCTCTTGATTAAAGTTGTCCCTACTTTCCAGGAGCTCTTCCAAGGTTTTGGTGCCGAACTCCCGGCCTTTACTCAGTTTGTTATTAATCTGTCCGAATCACTCCAAGCCAACTTCCTTTTCATTGTCGTGCTGATAGTTGGTTTTGCTATCGCCTTCAGCGAAACACGAAAAAGGTCTGAGAGTTTCAGAAATGGAATCGACCGCACCTTATTAAAATTACCTATCATTGGGGATATTACCTTTAAAAGTACCATCGCGCGTTACGCACGCACCCTTTCCACCACCTTTGCTGCCGGTGTGCCGTTGATTGACGCCCTTGATGCCTGTGCCGGCGCCACCGGCAATGTGGTGTACCGAAGGGCAGTGCTACAGATCAAAGAAGACGTTTCCACTGGGCAACAACTTCAATTCGCCATGCGATCCACAGGCGTCTTTCCTGCCATGGCGCTGCAAATGACCGCCATTGGCGAAGAATCCGGCGCCTTGGATGCCATGCTGGAAAAAGTGGCCATCTACTACGAAGATGAAGTGGACAACGCAGTGGACGGCCTAACCAGTATGATGGAGCCGCTGATTATGGCAGTGCTGGGTGTGCTCGTTGGCGGCTTGATTGTCGCCATGTACCTTCCCATCTTCCAACTTGGCAACGTGGTATAACGTGTCTGAAACACTCAATCTTCTCTCTTCCAGCCCGACCCTTTTGGTCGGGCTTTGTGTTGTTATGGGGCTGCTGGTAGGCAGTTTTTTGAATGTGGTGATTCACCGCTTGCCGCTGATGATGGAGCGGAGCTGGAAGCAGGAAGCCCGTGAGATCCTTGAGCTGCCAGCGGAATACAGTGACGACATTTTTAACTTGGTGACGCCGCGTTCGCGCTGCCCGAAATGCAGCCATGCCATTGGCGCGCTGGAAAATATTCCGGTGCTTAGCTGGCTGGCGCTGCGGGGCAAGTGCAAGGGCTGCAAGACGCCAATTAGCAAGCGCTACCCCATTATCGAGCTGGTCAGTGGTGTACTCGCCGGGTTATGTGCTTGGCACTTTGGCTACGGCCCTTGGCTGGTGTTTACGCTTTTTGCTACCTGGGTATTACTGGCTGCCGCCATGATTGATGCGGACACCACGCTGCTGCCCGATAGCCTGAACTACTGGCTGTTGTGGGCAGGCTTGCTGGCTGCCGTTATGGGCGTGTCTCCGGTTTCACTGAGCGATGCCGTCATCGGTGCCATGGCCGGCTACCTATCGCTCTGGAGTATTTATTGGCTGTTCAAGCTGATCACCGGCAAAGAAGGCATGGGCTACGGCGATTTCAAGCTGCTGGCCGCGCTGGGCGCCTGGGTGGGCTGGCAATACCTGCCGGTGATTATTCTGTTGTCGTCGGTGGTCGGGCTGGTGTTTGCCATCGCCATGATGCTGTTCAGCGGTGAAAAACGCACTCAAATTCCCTTTGGCCCCTATCTGGCCACAGCTGGCTGGATTGCCCTGCTCTGGGGCGATAGTATCGTCAGCTCGTATTTGGGAATGTTTAAACTTTGATTACGCAAACACGCCCCACGCAACACGCAGATACCGCGTGATGCGGGCCGCGTAATACATGTAAGCGGGACTCACCATGTTTGTTGTTGGCCTGACCGGCGGAATTGGTAGCGGTAAAAGCGCAGCCACGGATTTTCTGGCTCACCAAGGGATTACCATTGTGGATGCGGATTTAGCGTCCCGGGTAGTGGTGGAACCGGGGCAACCCGCTTTGCTGAAGATAGCTGAGTACTTTGGCCAGCATGTGATCGCCGACGATGGCTCACTGGATCGCCGGGCGCTGCGCGAGATTGTGTTTGCTGACCCCAACGCACTGAAAACCCTGGAAGGCATCACCCATCCCGCCATTGGTGACGAGCTGCGCCGGCAGATTGCTGCCAGCCAATCTCCCTACACTGTTCTTGTCTCCCCGCTGTTACTGGAAACCTCGCAGAAAGCCCTGGTTGATCGCATTCTGGTCATTGATGCCTCTGCAGAGTTGCAGGTGGAGCGCACCATGGCCCGGGATCAGGTGCCGGAAGCACAAGTCGCAGCGATCATGAAAGCACAGCTGGCGCGAAGCACACGGCTGGACCAGGCGGATGATGTGGTGGAGAATCATGGCTCTCTGGAGGCACTCCATGAACAGCTGCAAGTGCTGCATCAGCACTACCTGACATTGGCAGAATGAATGTCGGGTTACGCCGACGACCTACGGCTCTTCGCGCGCAAGCACGCTCCTACAGCTATCTATTTTGTAGGTCAGATTAGCCTAAAGGCGTAATCCGACATGAAGGTTTGCCGCGGGCAACAGGCTTCGTTGCGGCACAAAACAGCACGCCTAACCACATATACGACTCGCAGTGGACATGAGAACATTCCCGCCCACACAATTCCCCGTAAATGGATGGATACGCGTACCCAATCATGACTGACAAAACCCCGGCCAAAAAAGCCACCCAGACATACCCCTGCCCGCAGTGCAAAAGCCTCACCCGGTGGAACAACAATCCCTGGCGGCCGTTTTGCTGCGAACGCTGCAAACTGATTGATCTGGGAGACTGGGCGGCAGAACGCCACGCGATTCCGGGGGACGATGATGCACCCGCAGACTTCGAGGAGTTTTAGTGAGCGTTCGCCGCAACGGATACAGTAAAGTGGCCCGTTGTTACCAATGAGATTGCAAGATGTCGGGTTACGCCGCTTCGCGGCTCTCTGTGCCCTAGGGTAAACACGACCTACGTAACAAGACCTATTTTTTAGCGTGCCAATCACGGCCAGAAAGCACGGATACCCGCGATGCCCACCGCGCCGTGATCACGGGCGTTAGCCAGATCATCTGGCGTTACTCCGCCCAGCGCGTAGCAGGCAAGCGGCGCGCCTTTCATTAATGACTCGGCCTGCGGCCAGCCCAGTGCCGGTCTGTCCGGGTGTGTTGGCGTGGGCAGGACGGGTGAAATTAGGGCCATATCCAGGCCCAGCGCCACCGCCTTGTCGCGAGCAGCCTGGTCGTGAACCGCCGCACTGATAATTCCGTCAAACGCGGGCGGCTCATTCAATTGAGCTAATGCTCGGCCCGGAAAATGCAGAGCAAAAACACCCAGCTCTGTCGCTGTCGTTACAGCCTGCGTACTCGCACGTAACCAGACCTTTATGCCCCGCTCATGACAGCGCGCCACGATTGTGGCCACCTCGGCATGGTCACTCCACTGACGAAAATACAGCCCTTGCTGGTCGGCATTCAATCGATCAATCCCGGACCATAATTCCCGCAAAGCGATTGCCTCCGGCGCGACCACCAACTGCTCCGGCAACCGTATGGCGTTCACCACTGGCTGATTGGCCGCCGGAAAGCGCAGGGCCGCCAGTTCCTCCGGGGCAAACCACTGCACCCGCTGCCCTTCTCGCCCTTGCGGCTCGCCTTGCCAGGCGCGCACATCACGGAAGTGCAAGGTTACATGGAGGTCATCATATTGGTGCGCAATGGTCATAAACGGTGCGGAAACCGCACCCACCATACCAAGCTCTTCTTCTAACTCGCGAGCTAGCGCTGCATCCAATGTTTCACCCTGCTCCACCTTGCCGCCGGGAAACTCCCAGAGACCGCCCTGATGCTTGTGATCCGCGCGCTTGCTCAGGCAGATACGCCTATCTTCGCCACGAATGATGGCAGCGACGACAGTGATAGCGGGGGTTGGGGTTGCCTGCATTGGCATCTTTGCGAACTCCTGTAGATACCCTGTTAAGAGCAAGCCTGCTGGGAAAAGCGTCACTGTGGGTGTGGTCGTTTGCTATGCCCTATGGGTACGGCCGCGAATCCTCGCACTCAGTGAAGGCTCTTTGCATCGCGGTGGAACCACCGCTCCCACAAAACAGGGAGAAATCGACTTTCTAGAGGCTGCTTGCGGGCGAACCGCTTGGCCGGTTCGCTTGCAAGCAAGCCTTTACAGATTGCGTTCTTAGTGGTTTGTCGGATTACGCCTTTCAGGCTAATTCGACCTACGGCCTACAGCGTTTTGCGTCAGGCGTTCGATCTAGGTCCGATACTCCGCATTGATCTTCACGTAGTCATAGCTGAAGTCGCAGGTCCACACGGTGCACTGCGCATCGCCGGAGGCCAGATCCGCGCGAATAGTGATTTCCGGTTTCGCCATCACGGCTGAGCCCTGGGATTCCTGGTAGCTGTCGGCTACGCCGCCGTCTTCTACCAGCAATAAATCACCCAGCCAGACGCTAACCTTGTCCACGTCCAGCACCGCAATCGGAGCACGGCCAATGGCAGCCAGAATACGGCCCCAATTAGGATCAGAGGCAAACAGGGCGGTTTTCACCAACGGAGAATGGGCGATGGTTTCAGCCACCGTGCGGGCATCGCTTTCGCTAGCTGCGCCGGTGACAGTAATTTCCACAAACTTGGTGGCCCCTTCCCCGTCACGCACCAGAGCCTGGGCCAGCTCGGTGAAGACCTCTTCCAGTGCCTGATACAACAGCTGGCTGCTCTCATCCAGCACGGTGATTTCGTCCATCCCGGCCTGCCCTGTACTGATCAACATGCAGGCATCATTGGTGGAGGTATCCCCGTCCACGGTCACCCGGTTAAAGGATTTATCTGCCAGCGCTTTCACCCACTCATCCAGCAATGGCTTGGCAATCGGTGCGTCGGTCGCAATAAACCCGAGCATGGTGGCCATGTTCGGTTTGATCATGCCCGAGCCTTTGGACATCCCCGTCACCGTCACCGGCACACCGTTGATTTCCACCCGCCGGCTAGTGAGCTTGGGATAGGTATCGGTGGTCATGATGCCTTCCGATGCTCGACCCCAGTGATGGGCATCCAATGCATCCAACGCCTTGGGCAACCCTGTTTCAAAGGGCGGCAGCGGGAACTGCTCACCAATCACACCGGTGGAATACGGCAGGATTTCATCCGCATCACAACCTGCTGCTTTCGCCAGCAACTCACAGCTGGCCAGGCAGTTTTCCAGGCCTTTTTTGCCGGTACCTGCATTGGCATAGCCCGTGTTGATCATCAGGTAGCGTGGCGTAGTGGCAGCCAGACGGGACTTGGCTACCTGTACTGGCGCAGCACAGAAACGATTAAGGGTGAACACACCACCGACTCGACTCCCCTGTGCCAGCTCCAGCACTACCAGATCCTTGCGATTGGCTTTTTTGATGCCCGCTTCGACGGCGGCAAGCCGCACGCCCGGAACCGGCAACCACTCAGACTGTGTCATCACACTTTTCCTGCTATCCATGTATTGAAAGCTTGCTATGAAACAAGCGCCCTGCCAAGCGTGGAGCTTTGTAGGGCTGCTCCCAGGCTGTTTGTCGGATTACGCCTTTCAGGCTAATTCGACCTACGAATTGAAGCGACAAGCCTAAACAAAGAAAGCACCGACTTTGCCGGTGCTTTTGGTTTTCCTTGCCGCTTGAAGCTTGTTGCTTGAGGCTGCTTTTATTCAATCTTTCCGTGGCACTGCTTGTACTTCTTGCCGGAACCACAGGGGCAAGGTTCATTGCGCCCGACTTTGCGGCCATCCCGGACCACGGTTTTAGGCTGCTCACCCTGCTGGCGGGGCTGGGCATCACCATCGGTGCCGGGCTCGGCCACCGCCTGCATCTTCATTTTTTCGGCTTGCAGGCGTGCTTCTTCTTCGCGCTGCTGCTCCAGGCGCTCCACTTCGTCATCGCGGCGTACCTGGAAGCTGTGCAACACACGGATCAGTTCGTGCTGAATCTGGTTAAGCAGCCCCTGGAACAGCTCAAAGGCTTCTTTCTTGTATTCCTGCTTGGGGTTTTTCTGGGCGTAGCCGCGCAGGTGAATCCCCTGGCGCAGATGATCCATGCTGGCCAGATGCTCTTTCCAGTGACGATCGAGAATCTGCAGCATCAGATGCTTCTCGATTTTGCGCAAATCCTCAGTGCCGATTTCCCCTTCCTTGCGCTGGTAATCCTCGTCCATGCTCTCAACCAGCTTTTCGATCAAACCCTCGATATGCAGCTGATTGTCTTCATTGAGCCACTGGCCAACAGGCGCATGACACTGGAATTCTGCGTCCAGGGTTTTCTCAAGGCCAGGGATGTCCCACTGATCTTCTACCGAACCCGGCGCCATATAATCGTGGACCACCTCTGTCACCACATCGCGGCGAATCCCCTTCACTGAATTCACCAGATCGTCAGCTTCCAGAATCTGGTCACGCTGCCCGTAGATTACCTGACGTTGGTCATTGGCCACGTCATCGTATTCCAGCAGGTTTTTACGGATATCAAAGTTACGCCCTTCCACTTTGCGCTGGGCGTTTTCAATGGCGCGGGTCACCCAGCGGTGCTCAATGGCCTCACCGTTTTCCAGACCCAAAGAGCGCATCAAATTACGGATCTTGTCTGAGGCGAAGATACGCATCAGGTCATCTTCCATAGACAGGAAGAAGCGGGTGTAACCCGGGTCACCCTGACGCCCCGCACGACCCCGCAGCTGGTTATCGATACGGCGGGATTCATGGCGCTCGGTACCGATAATGTGCAAACCGCCCGCTTCCATGACGGTATCGTGGTTCGCCTGCCACTCGGCGCGGATTTTCTCCGCTTCCGTTTCAGACGGGGTGTCCATGTGCTTGATCTGTTCCTCAGGATTACCCCCGAGCACGATATCCGTACCCCGGCCAGCCATGTTAGTGGCAATGGTCACCGCTCCTGGGCGACCGGCCTGGGCAATAATCTGGGCTTCGCGCTGGTGGAACTTGGCGTTCAGCACTTCGTGGGCAATCTTGTCCTGCTTCAAACGCTTGGACAAATACTCCGACGCTTCAATGGTAGCAGTACCCACCAGCACCGGCGCGCCCTTGGCGACCGCTTCAGTCACTTCCTTGACGATAGCTTCGAATTTTTCCTGCAGGCTCAGGTAGACCAGATCATTGGCATCGATCCGCACCATCGGCTTGTTGGTGGGCACCACCACCACATCCATGCCGTAAATCTGGCGGAATTCCAGTGCCTCGGTGTCCGCGGTACCGGTCATGCCTGACAGCTTGTTGTACAGGCGGAAATAGTTCTGGAAGGTGGTAGAAGCCAGCGTCTGGTTTTCCTGCTGGATATTCAGCGCTTCCTTTGCCTCAATGGCCTGGTGAATACCTTCGGACCAGCGACGGCCCGGCATGGTACGGCCGGTATGCTCATCCACGATCACGATCTGGTCGTTTTGTACGATGTAATCCCGATCGATATGGAACAAAGCATGGGCTTTCAGCGCCGCATGAACATGGTGCAGCAGCGCCAGGTTATGGGCTGCATACAGGCTCTCGCCCTGTTCCAGCAACTGGTTACTGACCAACAGCCCTTCAATTTTCTGGTGGCCAACTTCGGTCAGCTCTACCTGCCGCTGTTTCTCATCAACGAAGTAATCGCCTTCGCTCTCTTCCGTTTCTTTTTCCAGCTGTGGCATGAACTGATTCACCGCCTGGTACAGCTCGGAGGAATCGGCGGCAGGGCCGGAAATAATCAACGGGGTACGCGCCTCGTCGATGAGGATGGAGTCCACCTCATCGACGATGGCGTAATTCAGCCCGCGCTGCACCCGGTCTTCCAGGCGGAAGGCCATGTTGTCGCGCAGGTAATCGAAACCGTATTCGTTGTTCGTCCCGTAGGTAATATCCGAGGCATAGGCGGCACGCTTCTGCTCGGTGGGCTGCTGAGACAGAATGATACCCACAGACAAACCCAAAAATTCATACAGTGGGCGCATCCAGTTGGCATCACGCTCGGCCAGGTAATCGTTCACCGTGACCACATGCACGCCCTCACCGGACAGCGCATTCAAATACGCCGGCAGGGTTGCGGTCAGGGTTTTACCTTCACCGGTACGCATCTCGGAAATACGCCCTTCGTGCAGCGAAATACCGCCCATCATCTGCACATCGAAATGGCGCATCCCCATGACCCGGGTTGAAGCTTCACGCACTAGCGCGAAGGCTTCGGGCAACAATTCATCCAGGGTTTTGCCGTCTTTAAACGCCTGCCGGAAAGCGATTGTTTTGTGCTGCAAGTCGCCATCGGTAAGCTGCCCCATCGCATCTGCGTGGCTATTAATGGCATCGACCAGCTTTGCCATTCGCTTGATTTCACGATCATTCTTGGTGCCGATGATTTTTTTTACGATGGTACCCAGCATAAAACTTCCGGTTCAGTATAAAGTCAGGACAAACAGCCCCATGGCGGCAAGGTAATTCCCCGCAAGGCCAGACATTCTAAACACAATAGGATCAAGAGATAAGGTGGTATTGCCCGTTATCAAGGGTGCTGAAAGAAAAACGACCCCTTGCGGGGCCGTTTAAGGTCATTCAGTTACCGTCGCGCACGGTAAATGTACGGTTGCGGATTGATCTGGGCGCCATTTTTGAGCACTTCATAGTGCACATGCGGCCCTGTTGAACGCCCGGAGCTGCCCACTTTTCCCACAATATCACCAGTGCGAACAATTTCCCCCGGTTCAACCAATAGCTCCTTGGCGTGCCCGTAGCGGGTGGACAGACCGTTACCGTGATTGATCTCCACCATTTTTCCGTAACCGGAACGTTCACCGGAATAGGTCACAACGCCAGCGCCCGTAGCCACGATTGGCGTGCCTTCCTTCCCCGCGAAATCCACCCCTTTGTGCCAGGCAACACGGCCGGAAAACGGGTCAGAACGGCGCCCGAAGCGGCTGGACATCCACCCCTTGGTCAGTGGGCGGCCAGACAGATAGGTCTGGTCCTCCAGCTGCTTATCTGCCAACAAGTCTTCCAAAATGTCCAGCTGACGTTCGCGACGCTCCAACGTCGCGGTCATTTGATCCAGTGCGCCCATAAAGGACGGCAATTCGTAGCCCACACCCTCTTCAGAGGCTTCCGGGCCACCGACTCCGGGAACACTACTGAAATCAAATTCGTCGCCGCCGATATCGGCCACTTCCACCAACCGCTCGCCCAGCGCATCCAGACGAACAAGCCGAGCCTGAGCCTGCGCCAACTTAAGTGTCAGGGCCCGAAACTGCTCCTGACTCTGTTGATCAAGCTCGGAAAGAACCAGCTGTTGCTGTTCCAGCTGGCCAGCGAACCGTTCTGTCATTACTGGGGTAAATTCAGGCTGACCGCCCACACGATAGGCCAGAAGATAGGCACTAACGCCAATAATTGCAGGAAACACCACCAACGCCGTAGCCAATAACCAGGGCCAATGACGAGGAACGGGCAGTGTGCGCGAATGGCCGCGCTTGCTGTTAAGGACTATGATGTTCATAAGATTTCGTAACGCACCGGCTTAAAGTCATTTAAATCAAAGTGTTACGCTATTGCTTTATAATTTTTTTACAATCTGCAGGCTAGTCTAAGTAAAACTCATGAGCAAGACAACGTCGCCCAAAGCCCTTCTCGCTCTGCTAAGCGGTCACCCCGCTCTGTCAGCCTTGGCGAAAGAAGCCCGGAAGACCCCTGCACAGGAACAGAATGATCCTTTGCAATGCCTGCCACCTGCCCTGCGTGAGCGCGTCACCTTGGTGGAAGACCAGCATCGCTGGCTGGCCATCACGGAAACCAGCGCCACCGCGCAGCTTTTACGCTTTCACTTGCCGAAACTGCAACAGGCCATGCCCGGTCAGCAGATCAAGATCGTGGTGGGCGGCAAGCGCCAACCCATGCAAAGCAATCGCCATGCCAGTAAACCGGCAGGTCCCCATTTGGCCCAGGAAAGCGCCCGGCACATTGAAGCGGTGGCCGAGGCCATAGACGATGACGCGTTAAAGGCATCTTTGCAGCGGCTGGCAAGTCGCGGTGAACCTGACTGAATTGAAAATTTAAAGTGCAAAACTGAAACGCGCCCGTTGCTGGCGCCACCCTTGATTCTGCCTTTCAGCTTTAAACTTTAAACTTTAAAAGCCTCCACCCTTGAAACGAAAAACCACCTGACTGCGGGAGACAGCCAGGTGGCCAACAGGGCTTCGACGTACAGCCGAATCGCTTCGGCCAAGGTCAGCAGCACTTCAGGGTCATCCTGACCCGACGCGGCCAACCCACGTTCTGTACTACTTTGCCGCCACTTATTCTGCTGCCAGAACAGGGCGCATATAGGACACAGGCGCATCGGTGGCGTCTTCAAACGTCACCACTTCGTAGGAGTCCTCCTGGCGGAGAATTTCCCGCAACAGCGCATTGTTGAGTGCATGGCCGGATTTGTGGCCGATGAACTCGCCAATCAGGCTGTGACCCAGCAGATACAGGTCGCCAATGGCGTCCAGCATCTTGTGTTTGACGAACTCGTCGTCATAACGCAGGCCGTCTTCGTTGAGGATACGGTACTCGTCCACCACGATGGCGTTATCCACACTGCCACCCAAGGCCAGATTCTGGCTGCGCAGAAACTCGATATCGCGCATAAAACCAAAAGTCCGGGCACGGGCCACTTCTTTCACGAACGAGGTCGTGGAGAAGTCGATACTGGCCAGCTGATTACGATCTTCAAACACCGGGTGATCGAATTCGATGGAAAAAGTCACCTTAAAGCCGTCAAAAGGCACGAACGTCGCCGTTTTGTCGCCTTCACGCACCGTCACTTCTTTCTTGATGCGGATAAACTTCTTGGCGGATTCCTGTTCCTTGATACCGGCAGATTGCAGCAGGAAGACGAACGGACCGGCACTGCCATCCATGATCGGCATTTCCGGGGCTGACAACTCCACAAAGGCGTTATCAATCCCCAGGCCCGCCATGGCGGACAGGAAGTGCTCCACCGTACCCACTTTCACGCCATCCTGTACCAACGTGGAAGAGAGCGTGGTTTCGCCCACCGCGTCCGCGGCAGCCTTGATCTCCACCACCGGGTCCAGGTCCACACGCCGGAACACGATACCGGTGTTCACCGGTGCCGGGCGCACGGTCATGTAAACCTTTTCGCCCGTGTGAAGGCCTACGCCAGTGGCGCGGATCACGTTTTTTAGCGTTCGTTGTCTGATCATCAGTCTGTCACACAGCTGCGGGTACCCTAAGGATACCGCTTTCCTCAACACAAAATTAGGGCGCGATTATACTGAAACACCCCGATTTTGCACCAATCTCACCTGACCGTTAGTCGGCCTGGCGGCGCAGGAAGGTCGGAATATCAATGAAATCCAGATCTTCCGCGGTGCTTACCGCCTGCTGGCCACGGCCACCGGCGGCCTGCTGGGCGGCGCGTTTGCGCTCCACTGCCGGGCGATCCAGGTCGCTGTAGTCCACCCGTCCGTCTGCCGCGACAGGAGTCTGACGGCCACGCACCACTTTTAGTTCCTGTGCCTCCGCGCCCAAGCCCGTTGCCACCACGGTAACACTGATGCTGTCGCCCATATCCGGGTCGATGGCGGTACCGATGATGACATTGGCGTCATCTCCAGCCAGTTCGCTGACGATGTCACCCACTTCGGAGAACTCATCCAGAGCGATGGACTCGTTGGCGGTGATGTTGATCAGGATACCCCGCGCGCCGCGCAAATCCACGTCTTCCAGCAGCGGGCTGGAGATAGCAGCCTGTGCGGCTTCCGCTGCACGGCCATCGCCGCTGGCGGTGCCGGTACCCATCATGGCGGTGCCCATTTCGCTCATCACGGTGCGCACGTCAGCGAAATCCACGTTGATCATGCCGGGCCGAACGATCAGATCGGCAATCCCTTTCACTGCGCCCTGCAGTACCTCGTTGGCCGCCTTGAAGGCGTCCAGCAGGCTGGTGGAGCCACCCAGTACCGCTTGCAGCTTCTCGTTGGGAATGGTGATCAGTGAATGAACGTGCTCTTTCAGATCATCAATCCCCTGCTGGGCAGAGCGCATGCGCTTCTTGCCTTCGAAGGGGAACGGCTTGGTAACCACGGCCACGGTGAGAATACCCAGTTCCTTGGCGATTTCGGCCACCACTGGAGCGGCACCGGTACCGGTACCACCGCCCATGCCGGCGGTTACGAAGACCATATCGGCGCCGTCCAGCAGCTCGGCGATACGATCGCGGTCTTCCTGTGCAGACTGACGACCAATTTCCGGATTCGCGCCAGCACCCAGACCCTTGGTCACCTGGCTACCCAGCTGAATCACGGTTTTGGATGAGGCATTACGCAGGGCCTGGGCATCGGTGTTGGCGCAGATGAAATCTACCCCTTCCACACCGGAACGCACCATGTGATCCACGGCGTTACCGCCGCCACCACCGACACCTACTACTTTAATTACCGCACCATGCGGCACGCTGTCTTCCAATTTGAATTGCATGGTTGATCTCCCGTTGTTGCTTCCCTGTTTACTACTCATTACGTCGAAGTGTTCCGGTCATCTTGCCGCGGCCCGGAACAACCGCTTGCTCGGTTTACGCTGCACGCGTGTTGCCTGATGCGTGCAGCGTGTTGCATCTCTTGTCAAAAATTCCCTTTGAACCAGCTTTTGATACGTTCCAGCCAGTCCACATCACCGCCGCCGGCCTGGGCCTTGGCGCTGGTGCCTTCCTTCTCCATGCGCTGGCCATATAGCAGCAGGCCCACAGAGGTGGAATAAATCGGGTTCTTCACCACGTCGATCAGCCCGGAAATGCCCTGCGGCGCACCCAGGCGCACCGGCATATGAAAGATTTCCTCGGCCAGATCGATTGCCCCTTCAATCTTCGAAGAACCACCGGTGAGCACGATGCCCCCGGGAATCAGGTCCTCGAACCCGGAACGGCGAATTTCTGCCTGCACCAGGGTGAACAGCTCGTCGTAACGAGGCTCCACCACCTCCGCCAGGTTCTGGCGGCTGAGAGTGCGCGGCGGACGATCGCCCACGCTGGGCACCTTGATGGTTTCGTCTGCCCCAGCCAGCTGGGTCAGCGCACAGGCGTACTTGATCTTGATTTCATCCGCATGCTGTTTGGGCGTGCGCAGGGCCATGGCGATATCGTTGGTCACCTGATCCCCGGCAATGGGAATGTTGGCCGTGTGGCGAATGGCGCCTTCGGTAAAGATGGCGATATCCGTGGTGCCACCGCCGATATCCACGATGCAAACACCCAGTTCCCGCTCGTCTTCGGTGAGTACGGCGTGAGCACTCGCTAACTGCTCAAGAATGACGTCGTCGACTTCCAGGTTGCAGCGGCGCACGCATTTCTCGATGTTCTGGACCGCATTCACCGCGCAAGTCACCAAGTGCACCTTGGCTTCCAGGCGCACACCACTCATGCCGATGGGCTCACGCACCCCTTCCTGGTTGTCCACCACGTATTCCTGCGGCAGCACATGCAGGGTTTTCTGGTCCGCCGGAATCGCCACCGCCTGCGCCGCATCGATCACCCGATCGATATCGGCCTGGGCCACTTCCCGGTCGCGAATGGCGACGATGCCGTGGGAATTGAGGCTACGCACATGGGAGCCGGCAATGCCTGCGTACACCGTGTGAATATGGCAACCGGCCATCAGCTCCGCTTCTTCCACGGCGCGCTGAATAGAGCGCACGGTGGCTTCGATATCCACCACCACACCCTTTTTCATGCCCCGCGACGGTTGCGAGCCCAGGCCGACGATTTCCAAGGTGCCATCGGCTGCTGTCTGGCCGACGATGGCAACCACCTTGGAGGTGCCAATATCGAGTCCGACAATCATGTTTTCTGTTGCTGTCGCCATGTCACCTTTTCTCCTAACTTTGCTGCTCGCGCCAGGTCACTGCCATGCCGTCTGCATAACGCAGATCGACCCGAGCTACCTGGCGGCTATCCGTGCTCAGCACGCCACGATAAAGCCGCACAAAACGGCGTAATTTGGTGGTGTAATGCTCACGGTCAACCACCAGTTCCATGTCGTTATTTAGTGTCAGGCGCGCGGTCAGGCGCGCGTTGACTTCCATGCTGCGAATGGTCAGATCCACATCCGCCAGCGTTTTGCCCATGCTGTGGTAGAAGCCCATGACTTCTTCCAGCCGCTGCTCCGGGCCACTCAGGTGGGGCAGATCGGTCAGGTCGTACTGCTTGAGCGCCTTGAAAGGCTGCCCGCTGTCCGACACCAATACCGCCTCGTTCCACACTGCCACCGGGTGACGCTCTTCCACTGTCAGCACCACGGTATCGGGCCACTGACGGCGGACGGAAACCTCTTCCACCCAGCTCAACCCCTGCGACTGCTGGTAGATATCCTCCAGCGGCACAGAGAAGTAATTTTCTTCGCGCACCAGCGCCGCCAATGCGGTCTGAATCTGCTGCTGGCGACGCACATCGGTCACGCCATCCACGCCTACCTTGCGGATGGGGTAGCCATCCAGCGCGGCGGGCAGGTAAATCACCGCCAGCAGGATGACCAGCGCCACCGAACTCACCAGCATCCACGGCACCGCCGCTGCCACCCGCTCGCGCAGGGGAACACCGGCCTTTTTTACCGGCTTGCGACGAGCGCCGCGCGGCGCGGGGGCGTTTCTAGCCACGACCCCGTTCCAGTGCGTCCAGCAGAATTTCGCCCACCAGCACGTCAAAATCGCGGCCGGTGGCTTTCGCTGCCATGGGCACCAGCGAATGATCCGTCATGCCCGGCACCGTATTCACTTCCAGCAGCTGCCACAGGCCCTGCTCATCGCGCATCACATCGACCCGACCCCAGCCACGGCAACCGGCCACCCGAAAGGCGGTCAGCGCCAGCTGCCGCAGCGTCTGCTCGTCGGCGTCATCCAGCCCGGCTGGGCACAGGTACTCGGTACTGTCGGATTGGTACTTCGCTTCAAAGTCGTAAAACGCATGGGGCGTTTGCAGGCGAATGGCCGGCAAGGCTTCGTCCCCCAGCACTGCCACGGTGTATTCCGGGCCGTTGACCCAGGCTTCCACCAGCACGTCCTGATCGAATTTTTCTGCGGCCACCAGGGCCTCGGCCAGCTCTTCAGCGTTATCCGCCTTGGCCATACCGATGGAGGAGCCTTCGTGGGCCGGTTTCACAATCACCGGGAAGCCCAGGTCTGCCTCATCACGACCGGACACATAAAACGCCGGCGTCGGCAAACCCGCTCCTTTCCATAATTGCTTGGTGCGTACCTTGTCCATGCCGATGGCAGACGCCATCACCCCGGACCCGGTGTAAGGAATCTCCAGATGCTCCAGCACGCCCTGAATCACACCGTCTTCGCCGCCGCGACCGTGCAGGGCAATAAACGCCGCATCAAACCCTTTCAGGGTGTCCACGCTCTTGTCCGCCGGGTCGACCAGCTCTGCGATCAGGCCCAGATTGCGCAGGCCTTGATGCACCGCTGCGCCGCTTTTCAGCGACACTGGCCGTTCTGCAGATTTCCCCCCGGCCAGCACCGCCACTCGGCCCACCCGGCTCAATCGTTGTTTCAATGCACGCTTATCCATGGCTGCCTCCCTGAGCGGCCAACTGCTTGGCGATGGCGCCGACGTTACCGGCACCCTGCGTGACGAGAAGATCACCGTCCTGAAGCTGGCTGGCCAACAGGCCCGGCAGCTTATCCGGGTCATCCACAAACACTGGCTCCAGGCCGCGCTTGCGCAAGCTGCGGCACAGCGCCCGGGCATCGGCACCGGGAATCGCGTCTTCGCCGGCGGCATACACTTCCAGCATCAGCAACACATCCACCCCGGAGAGCACTTCCACGAAGTCCTCGTAGAGGTCCTGGGTGCGGGTATAACGGTGCGGCTGAAACAACATGGCCAGGCGGCGGTTCGGCCAGCCGTCGCGAATGGCGGCAATGGTGGCGGCCACTTCACGGGGATGGTGACCGTAGTCGTCCACCAGGGTCGCGCTACCGCCCTCGAAGTGGTACTCGCCCTGTACATCAAAGCGACGCCCCACCCCGGTAAAGTTATTCAGGCCACGGATAATGGCTTCATCGTCTGCGCCTTCATCCGCGGACACCGCGATGGCAGCCAAGGCGTTCAAGACGTTATGGCGACCCGGCATGTTCAGGGACACTTCCAGTGGCTCGCCTTCAGCACGCACTACCCGGAAATGGGTCACCATGCCGTCCTGGCGCACGTTCTCGGCACGCAGGTCTGCATCCTCGCTGAAGCCGTAGCGGATCACCTGACGGTTGACCCGCGGCAACAACTTGCGCACCACCGGATCATCCACACACATCACCGCCACACCGTAGAACGGCAGGTTGTGGAGAAACTCGATAAAGGTGTTCTCCAGCTGGGCAAAGTCGCCACCGTAGGTGTGCATGTGGTCCGCATCGATATTGGTGACGATGGCACTCATGGGCTGCAGATGCAGGAAGCTGGCATCGGACTCATCCGCTTCCGCCACCAGATAACGGCTCTGCCCCAGACGTGCATTGGTGCCAGCGCTATTCAGGCGCCCGCCAATGACAAAAGTCGGATCCAGTCCGGCCTCGGCCATGATCGCTGCGGTCAGCGACGTCGTGGTGGTCTTGCCGTGGGTGCCGGCCACGGCGATACCGTGGCGAAAGCGCATCAGCTCTGCCAGCATCTGGGCACGGGGCACCACGGGGATACGGCGCTCATGGGCCGCCGCCACTTCCAGATTCTCGGTATTCACCGCGGTGGAGGTCACCACCACATCCGCGCCATCGATATTTTCAGCACGGTGGCCAATGTCTACCCGCACACCCAAGCTTCGCAGGCGCTCTACCACCGGCGATTCCTTGATGTCGCTGCCGCTGATGGCATAGCCCTGGTTGGCCAGCACTTCGGCAATGCCGCACATGCCCACACCGCCGATCCCCACAAAGTGGATCCCGCGAATGCGGCGCATTTCCGGCACCGTATGAATGTTGTCGTTATCGGCCATTGGCCACCTCCTCACACAGCGTGGCGGCGCGCTCTGCGCTGTCCGCCATCGCCTGCTCACGGGCCCGCTCGGCGATTTGCGCCAGCAGGCCACGCTCTGCAACTGGTTTCAGGGTGCCGGCAAGGCTTGCCGCACCCAGGTCCCGCTGGGGTAGCAGCAGCGCGGCTCCGCGCTCTGATAACCAACGGGCATTCAATGTCTGGTGGTCATCCACTGCACTGGGCAGGGGAACAAACATGGCGGCCACGCCCGCCGCCGCCACTTCGGCAACGGTCAGCGCGCCGGCCCGGCAGATCACCAAATCTGCCCAGCCGTAGGCTTGTGCCATGTCATCAATAAATTCACTCACCTGAGCCTGCAGGCCCAGCGCCTGATAAATCGGTGCGGCCTCAGCGGTACGCCCGGCGCCGCACTGATGGCGCACCTGTATATCGCGACCCAGCACCGCCAGCAGCAGCTCCGGCAGATCCTGATTCAGTACCAGCGCCCCTTGACTGCCACCCAGCACCAGCACGCGCAAGCCGCCCTGATGTTGGGCATAACGGCGAGCCGGCTCATCCAGGGCGGTAATCTCCGGGCGTACCGGGTTGCCCACCCAGCAAGCACGCGGGTTACCGAAGGCACCCTGAAAGCCCTCTAGGGTCACCGTGGCCAGCTGGGACAACAGGCGATTGGTCAAGCCGGGAACCGCATTCTGTTCATGCACCACCACCGGCACCTTGCACAGCCGCGCTGCCAGGCCACCGGGGCCACTGGCAAAGCCACCAAAGCCCACAGCCAACACTGGCTGACGGGCACGAATCAGCTGACGCGCCTGCAACACGGCGCGCAACAGATTGAAGGGGGCGGTCAGCTTGCGTTTGATCCCGCCACCGCGCAGACGGGACACGGACAGCTCGGCGATTTCGTAGCCGTACTGGCGCACCAGCTTGCCTTCCATGCCGTTTTCCGCGCCTAGCCAGAGAATGTCGAAACCGCGCGCACGCAGTTGATCGGCCACTGCCATTGCCGGGAACACATGGCCGCCGGTGCCGCCAGCCATAATCAGGACGGTGCGACTCATCGTGCAGCCCTCCCTCTGGCTTTCAGGTGATCGGCTTCTGCCCCGGCCCGCAAGATCAAGCCGATCATGGCGGCGGAGATCAACAACGAGGAACCGCCATAGCTGATAAACGGCAGCGTCAGGCCTTTAGTGGGCAGCAGGCCCATATTCACACCCAGGTTAATAAACGCCTGGGAGCAGAAAACAAAGGCGCAGCCATAGACCACATAGGCGTGATACAACAAACCACGCTCTTCCAACCGATGGCCGACGCGGAATACACGCCAGCCCAGCAAAATAAAGCCGCTGATCAACGCCACATTACCCAGCAGGCCCAGTTCTTCGGACATCACCGCATAAACGAAATCCGTATGCGCCTCGGGCAGGTAAAACAGTTTCTGCACGCTGTTACCCAAGCCCACGCCCAGCCAGTGACCACGACCAAACGCGATCAGGCTTTGGGTAAGCTGGTAGCCGGAACCGAACTGGTCTGCCCAGGGGTCGGTAAAGGTCATCAGCCGCGCCACCCGGTAGGGTTCCGCGAAAGCGATCAAGCCGCCCAATGCCACCGCAATCAAACCAATCAGCAGGAAACGCAGGGTCGGCACACCGGACAGAAACAACATCCCCATGGCGGTAATACCCAGCACCACCACTGCACCGAAATCCGGTTCCAGCAACAGCAGCAGCATCAATACGCCCAGCAAGCCCAACGGCAGCAAGAAGGCTTTCCATTCGGTTTCCAGCGCCGCCTTGCGTTGCGCCACGTAGCCGGCCATGTAAAGCACGAAGCACAACTTGACGATTTCCGAGGCCTGAATGGTCAGGCCCGGCAAGGCAATCCAGCGGGTGGAGCCATTCACGGTACGGCCCAAACCCGGAATGAAGACCATCACCAGCACCACCAGCGCCACCGGCAACATCACAAAACGCAGGCGCTCCAGCAGGGCCAGTGGCACCGCGTAATACACAAAGGTGCCGACACCCAATCCCAGCGCCAGATAAATGCCATGGCGCATGGCGTAATAGAAGGGGTCACCCAGGCGCGTTTCCGCAATCTGCAAACTGGCGGAAGACACCATCACCAGACCGGCCAGCGAGAGCAAAATGGCCGTCCACAGCAACGGCTTGTCGATGCCAGTGTGGTCCACTTTCAGGATCATGCGCTCAGTCATGGCACACCTCCCGAGCACGGGCGGTAAAGTCGTCGCCGCGAGCAGAGAAACCGCTGTACAGATCAAATGATGCGCAGGCCGGCGACAGCAAGATCGCATCACCCGGCTGTGCCAGCGCATGGGCACGGGCAACGGCGGCAGCCATGTCGGCCACCAGCTCGCAGGGCGCGGCGGACATACCCTGGGCCACGGCATTACGGTCTTCGCCCATCAACAGGGCGGCACGCAAATATTGGCGAGCCGGTTCGGCCAGGGGGGAAAAGTCCTGCCCCTTGCCTTGACCGCCAGCCACCAGAATCACCTTGCCTTCAATGCTTTCACCAATGCCGGTCAGCGCGGCCAGGGTGGCGCCCACGTTGGTGGCTTTGGAATCATTGAACCAACGCACCCCACCAGCTTCCGCCACCAACTGGCAACGATGCGGCAGGCCGGTAAACGCTTTCACCGTGGCCAGCGCCTTGTCGCGATTGAGCGACAGTGCATCGCTGATCGCCAACACCGACAAAATATTCATCGCATTGTGGTGACCGGTGAGGGCCAACTCGGACAGCGACAGCAACGGCTCGCCCCGGCACAGCAGCAGGCCTTTTTCGCTATCCAGACGGTAATCCGCTTCCGGGTGGGCACCAAAGCTGATCTGCCGCGCCACCGTGGCCGGCGGACGGGTGGCCAGGTCATCACGGTTCCAGACCGCCACCTGACAACCGTCATAGACGCGCTGCTTGGCCGCCAGGTAATCGGCGAAGCTGGCGTAACGGTCCAGATGGTCCTGGGACACGTTGAGCACCGTGGCCACTTCTGCGCTCAGGCTATAAGTGGTTTCCAGCTGGAAGCTGGACAATTCGAGCACATACAACCGGGCCTGATCGTCCAGCAATTCCAGTGCGGCCACACCCAGGTTGCCGCCGATGCCCGGGTTCATCCCGCAGGCATCCGCTACCTGACCCAGCAAGGTCGTTACCGTGCTCTTGGCGTTGGACCCGGTGATCGCTACCAGCGGTTCACTGGCGGCACGGGCGAACAGCTCAATGTCGCCAATGACTTCTTTGCCATCCACTACCTGCTCGGCAATCGCCGGGGTGGACACTGCCACACCCGGGCTCACGATCAGGCGGCGGGCTTTGTTCATCCAGCCTTTTTTGAAGCTACCGGTGTGCACTTTCAGATCTGGAAATTCGGCACACAGGGCATCCAGCCCGGCCGGTTCAGCACGGGTGTCAATGGCGCGCACGGGCATCCCCTGATCCGTTAGATAACGGATCACGGAGCGGCCTGTTACACCCAGACCAATGACCAGATCAAACCCGTCTTTCGCCATATCCTTGACTCAATCCCCTATCGAATTTTGAGGGTCGCCAGACCCACCAGCACGAGAATCACAGTGATAATCCAGAACCGCACAATGATCTTCGGCTCCGGCCATCCCTTCAGTTCAAAATGGTGATGAATGGGAGCCATGCGAAAAATTCGCCGGCCGGTGAGCTTGAACGAGCCCACCTGCAACATCACCGATACCGTCTCCATCACGAACACACCGCCCATGATGAAAAGCACAATTTCCTGGCGCACGATCACTGCCATGACGCCCAGTACCGCGCCCAGAGACAGCGCACCTACATCGCCCATAAACACCTGGGCGGGATACGCGTTGAACCACAGAAACCCGAGACCAGCACCACACAAAGCAGCGGAAATAATCACCAGCTCACCGGCACCCGCCACGTAAGGAATCTGCAGGTAGGTCGCAAATTCCGCATGCCCCCCGGCGTAGGCAAAAATGCCCAAAGCGCCACCCACCAGCACGGTAGGCATGATGGCCAGGCCATCCAGTCCGTCGGTGAGGTTCACCGCGTTACTGGTGCCGTTAATCACAAAATAGGTCAGCACGATGTAGAACCAGCCCATGTTGATGGCCACGCTCTTGAAGAACGGCACGATCAACTGGGTCTCCACCGGGCTTTGTGCGGTGAAGAACAAAGCGCACCCGGCGCCCAGTGCGCCGACAGACAGCCACAGGTATTTCCAGCGAGCAGGCAAACCGCGCGGGTTCTTTTCCACCACCTTGCGCCAATCATCCACCCAGCCCACGGCACCAAAAATGAACAGCACACCCAGGGTGATCCAGACGAAACGGTTTTCCAGGTCGCCCCACAGCAGAGTGGAAATAACGATGGCCACCAGAATCAGCGCCCCGCCCATGGTCGGAGTGCCCGCCTTGCTCAGGTGGCTCTTCGGACCATCATCACGAATAGCCTGACCCACCTGTTTTTCCTGTAGCTTGCGGATCATGATTGGGCCGACCCAGAAGGCGATAAACAACGCCGTCAGCACACTCAAGATGCCGCGCAGGGTGATGTACTGCACCACCAGAAAACCGCTGTGGTATTGCGCCAGATAGTCCGCCAGCCAAAGCAGCATCAGTGTGCCCCCCCTGTGTGTGTGCGTTCCTGTGTAAGCCGCTGCACCACCGCTTCCATACCGGCGCTACGGGATCCTTTCACCAACACCGTGCCGCCTTGCGCCAGCACCGGGGCACTCCAGCTCGCCGCCTGTTGATAGTCCTCTGCAATTTTTGCTGCTTCGCCATAACCCCGCGCCGCTGCCGCCGCACCTGTCATGACCACCAACTCGGAAAGTCCGGCCTGACGAGCGTATTCACCCAGCTCCTGCACCAGACTTTCGGCCTGTGGGCCCAGCTCGCCCATGGCGCCCAGCACCAGCATTTGTGGCGCCGGCTGTGCGGCCAGCCAATCAATGGCCACACGCACCGAACCCGGGTTGGCGTTATAGGTATCGTCCACTACCGCGCCGGCGCCGGCGGGCTGAATATGCATCCGTCCGGGTACCGGTTTCAGTGCCGCCAGGCGCGGCAAGACCGGAGCCAGCGACACACCCAATGCCCGCACCGCCGCACAGGCCATCAAGGCGTTACTCACCTGATGCACACCGGGCAGCGGAACCGTAACGGCTTCGCCCAGCGGCTGAAGCACAAACTCTGCGCGATCGCGATGCAGGGTGATATTTTCGGCATACAGGTCGGCACCGGTTCGCGTGCTTTCATTCATGCTGACCCGCACCACCGTCAAACCAGCAGCACGGGCTTTTTCGGCGAAGAAATCCGCGAAGCTGTCATCGTTGTTGATGATCGCCTGACCACCCGGCGTGCAGCCGCCAAAGATTTCCGCCTTGGCATCGGCAATGCCCTGCATGGAACCAAAGCCTTCCAGATGCGCACCGGTCACGTTGGTCACCAGCACCACCTGCGGGCGCGCCAAAGCGCTGGTCCAGGCGATTTCGCCCGGGGCATTGGCGCCCAGCTCGATTACCGCGAAACGGTGCTCTGCCCGCAGGCGCAACAGCGTTAGCGGCACACCTACATCGTTATTAAAGTTGCCTGCCGTGGCCAGCGTGTCACTGCCCAGCATGGCCGCAGCCATTTCCTTCACGGTGGTCTTGCCGGCATTGCCGGTCACCGCCAGGCGGGGCATGTCGAACTGGGCGGCATACCCACCGGCAAGACGGCCCAGCCCTTCGCGGCTGTCGGCTACGCGCACAGCGCTTTCGAAACAGTCCTGTTCACACTCCACCAGCGCCGCAATGGCGCCACCGGTTTTGGCGGATGCCAGAAAGTCATGGGCGTCAAAACGGTCACCACGCAATGCCGCAAACAGGCAACCGGGTTCAATGGCACGGGTATCGGTGGCCACGGCATTGACCTTCAGGTCTTCACCCTGCAAAGCGCCGCCGGTCCACTGGGCGATCTGTGACAGCCACATCATTGCGCACCTCCCCGGGCGTTGAACGCCTTGCGGGCCAAGTCGCGGTCATCACTGGGGTAACGCACGCCATCCACTTCCTGATAATCCTCGTGACCCTTGCCGGCGAGCAGAATCACATCGCCGTCACTGGCCGCCTGCACGGTATCCATTACCGCTTGGGCACGTTCAACAACGGCCTTCACCGTCGCCGGGTCAGTAAGACCTGCGCGCATGTCGTCAATAATTTGTTGCGGGTCTTCGCTGCGCGGGTTATCGCTGGTGAGCACCACCCGGTCGGCGCCGCGCTCTGCGACAGCGGCCATCTGCGGGCGCTTGCCGGTATCCCGATCTCCGCCACACCCCACGATGCAGAACAACCGGCCGTGAAAATGGGCACGGCACGCCTGCAAGGCTTTTTCCAGCCCGTCCGGAGTGTGGGCATAATCAACGATCACGGTGGGACAGCCCGGTTGCTGTACCGGTTCCATGCGACCGGGCACCGGTGTTACCGCCGCCAGCGCACCGCCCAATGACGCGGTGCTGACGCCCTGACCGTGCAAGATGCCGGCAACTGCCATCACGTTGCTGAGGTTAAAGCGGCCAAACAACGGCAGCGTGACCACCAGAGGATCGCCACCCACGGCCAGTTCGGCGCGCATACCGTCGGCGGTAAAGGCGACTGCGGCACAGCGCACAGTGGCGCCCGGCTGATCACCGAACGTCACGCAACGCACACCATCGGCTAGACAACCGATCAGCGAGTATGCCGCCGGATCGTCACAATTGATCACCGCCAGCTTGACGCCGTCACGGGTAAACAGCACAGATTTGGCCGCCAGATAGGCTTCCATGTCACCGTGGTAGTCCAGATGATCCCGGCTCAGGTTACTGAACACGGCCACCGGCACCGGCGTGGAGCCAAGGCGATGCTGGTCCAGCGCGTGGGAAGACACTTCCATGGCCACCGTATCAGCGCCCGCATCACGCACCCGGGCCAGGCCGGCCTGCAAGGTAATCGGGTCCGGCGTGGTATGACCAGTGGTTTGCTCGCTACCTTTCAAGCCCAGGCCCAAGGTGCCGACCAAGGCACAGCGGTGACCCAATGCATTGAGAGCATCACGCAGGAACCAGGTGATGCTGGTCTTACCGTTGGTGCCGGTCACACCGACCACACTCATGGCCGCACCGGGCTCGCCATACCAGCGAGCCGCCAACGCACCCACGCGACGGCCAAGCTGTGGCAACGCCACACAAGGCACAGGCTGGTCCTGCTGAATCTCAAACGTATCTGCGTCCGCCAGCACCGCCACCGCACCGGCGGCAATTGCCTGGCTGACAAACTGGCGGCCATCGCTGGCCACGCCCGGCACGGCTAAAAAGGCATCACCCGGCGCCACCTTGCGGCTATCGAGCTGTAGCCCGGAAAGTACAACACCCGCCGCAGAAGCAGGCAGGGTGACATCGGGTAGCAGTTGCTGGAGGGTCATCATGAGCGATCCTCCGCATCCGGGCCGCCGGCCAGCAGCCCGTCAGGCTTGTCCGGTGGCACATGCAGCGAGCGCAACACGCCACCCATGATGTTGGAAAACGCCGGTGCCGCAATCAAGCCGCCGTAATAGGCATCGCCGCCCGGATCATCAATGACCACCACCGTGACAATGCGCGGATCCGTTGCCGGGGCCAGCCCGGCAAACAAACCAATGTAGTTATCGTCGGCGTAGCCGCCGTTCAACACCTTGTGCACGGTGCCGGTCTTGCCGGCAACCTGATAGCCCGGCACCTGAGCGCGGCGTGCGGTACCCACACGGCTCACCACGGTTTCCAGCATTTGCACCAACTGCCGGGCCGTGCCCTTGCCGATTACCTGCTCGCCCTGCGGCACACCATCCACCTTTTTCAGGGTCAACGGCACTTTCACACCATCGTTGGCGATCACGGCATAGGCTTGGGCCAATTGCACCGCAGACACACTCAGGCCGTAACCATAGGACAGTGCCGCACGTTCCACATCGCGCCACTTGCTGCGCAGCGGCAGCAACCCGTTGCTCTCACCGGGGAACGCAATATGCGTGGACTGACCAAAACCGAAGCGCTCCAGATACCCCGGCAGAGCCAGCGGATCCATGGCCAGCGCCAGTTTGCTGGTGCCCACGTTGGAGCTCTTGGTGAGCACCGTGGTGATGTCGATAACACCGTAATCACGGTGATCGCGAATCGTTTTGCTACCCACCCGCAAAGTACCCGGGTGGGTATTGATGGTGGTGGACGGCGTCACCATGCCCATCTCCAGGGCCGCCGCCACAGTAAACGGCTTCATGGTAGAGCCTGGCTCGAACAAGTCCGTCACCGCCCGGTTACGCAGCGCGCCAGTATCCAAATTGCCACGATTGTTGGGGTTATAAGCTGGCTGGTTAACCATGGCCAACACTTCCCCGGTGTGCACATCCAGCACCACAGCACTGCCGCCCTTGGCCTTGAATTTCTGCACCGCACCGAGCAATTCCCGGTAGGCCAAGTATTGCAGGCGCAGGTCGATGCTCAGAGTGACGTCTTCACCGGGTGCAGCCGGCTCCAGCACCTCGATATCCTGAATCACCCGGCCCAGCAGATCGCGCACCACTTTCTTGCGACCGGAATGACCGGACAGATGATCCTCCATGGACAGCTCAATGCCTTCCTGGCCCTGATCATCAATGTTGGTAAAGCCCACCACATGGCTGGCCACTTCACCGGCCGGGTAATAGCGGCGGTATTCCGTCAGCGAATAAACGCCAGGCACATTCAGGTTCAACACTGCCTTGGCGGCTTCCGGGGCCAGGCCGCGTTCCAGATAAATAAACTCGCGGGATTCATGCCGGCGCACTTTGCGGGCAAACGCTTTTTGGTCGATCACCGGGTTGCCAGCCAGGCGGCCCCACTGATCTTGATGCTCCATGGCTTCGCGGGGGTTCACCCACAGCGTCACCACCGGCGTGCTCACGGCCAAGGGCTTGCCGGCACGATCACGAATCACGCCTCGATGCGCCGCCAGCGGCTCCACCCGCAGATTGCGGATATCACCCTGATGAGCCAGGTAGTCGTGCTGAATCACTTGCAGATCCACCGCCCGAACCAGCAACAGACAGGCACACACCGCCCAGAAGCCCAGCACAAAGCGCCAGCGCATCGGGTGATTCGGTTGCCGTGTCTTGCGGGCCTGTTTCTTCATGGCCGGATCAGCACTCTCTCATCGGTCTTGGGTAATTTCATGCCCAGCTTTTCCCTGGCCAGGCGCTCCACCCGGGCGTAGCTGCCCCAGGTGCTGTGCTCCAGCAACAACTGACTCCACTGGCTTTCCAATCGAGTCTGGCGTTGCTGTAAACGTTGACTTTCATCGGTGAAACGACGCGCCTGATGCACGCTGTAACTCACGGCCAGCGCCGACATGACCACCAGCACCACCAGGATGCGAATCATCCACGGGGCAGCCATCAGGCCACCTTCTCCGCGATACGCAGCACCGCACTGCGAGAACGCACATTCACTTTCAGCTCGGCCTTGCCGGCATGCAGGGCCTTGCCCACCGGCTCCAGCCGCAAGGGCAGCTCATCACCCAACGGCAAACCGCCACGCCCTTTCGGCGCCCGGCCGGAATGGTCACGAATAAACAGTTTCACGATCCGGTCTTCCAAAGAATGGAAGCTGATAATGGCGAGACGCCCGCCGATGGCGAGCGTCTCGAGGGACTGTTCAAGCACTTGTTCCAGCGCATCCAGTTCCCCGTTTATATGTATCCGTAGCGCCTGAAAACTGCGCGTGGCCGGGTGCTTTCCCTTCTCGTTACGCCCCAGCACCGACTCAATCAAATTGGCCAGCTGCAGGGTGCGGGTAATCGGCTGCTCTTTGCGGGTTTCGCAAATACGCTTGGCGATCCAGCGGGACTTGCGCTCTTCGCCATAGCGATACAGCACATTGGCGATGTCTTTTTCCGCCGCATGGGACAGCCACTCGGCCACGCTTTCGCCCTGGGTCGGATCCATGCGCATGTCCAATGGGCCATCACGCAGAAAGCTGAAACCGCGCGCCGCATCGTCCAGCTGAGGCGAAGACACCCCCAGATCCAGCAACAACCCGTCAATCGGCCGACCCGCCTGCTCCACCACTTGCGGCAAGCAATCAAAACGGTTGGCGACCATATGAAATCGGCTATCGCTGGCGGCGAGCTGCTGCCCGGCGGCGATGGCTTGTGGGTCACGATCAATACCGGTCAGGCGACCGTTGTCGTCCAAGCGCGCGAGCAAGGCACGGCTATGGCCACCACGGCCAAACGTACCATCCACATAAAAGCCTTCGCTCTGGCTGAACCACATATCCAGCACCTCTTCCAGCATGACCGGCTGGTGTGCGTACTGCGTGTCTTTGGTCGTCATCAGAACGACAGCTCCTGCACACTTTCCGGCAACGCCGCCGGATCCAGGGTGCCATCCACGTCGGACCAGCTTTCCTCTTTCCAGATTTCGAAGCGGTGCATCTGACCGATCAGCATGGCGCGCTTCTCCAGACTAATGGCCGCCCGCAATTCCGGCGGCACCAACAAACGACCGTTACTGTCCATCTCGATTTCCGCAGCCTGACCCAAGAAGCGCCGCTTGAGCTGACGCACCTGCGGATTGGAATCACGCTGCTCAGACAGCTTCCTGGCGGTATCCATGAATTCTGCACGCGGGTAAAGCGCCAGGCAGTCATCGAACGGGTGCAGCGTAAGCACAAGCTGGCCGCCGCACGTGTCGATTAACGACGCACGGTACCGGGTCGGCATGGTTAGCCGCCCTTTGGCATCCAGATTGAGTGCTGCGCTCCCAGTAAACACTGGCCGTCCTCTTGCTCTTGGTTATGCGGTTCCTTCCTGGGGCTTTTCGCCCCACTTCGTGACACCTGTCACGACGGAATTCCCACTTTTTCCCACTTTTCACCACATTGAGACACTCTAGGGCCACTGCAAAGCCCAAGTCAAGCGTGACAGCACAGGGAAACGTAAAAGAATTTCCAAACAAATCAGCCTGTTAGCGGCCTATTTGAGCAGAAAAGAGGAAGCAGGGAAGCGATAAACGGAAGGAGTTCCGTGATGAATCAGAGCGCTGGGACGCGCAGGTGAGAAAGCACTTTAAGTGTTAGACAGATTAGTTATTACTAACTTTATTTATATACCGATATTCACGAAATGCATTGCCAATCCACCGTGGGAAGCCGGTAATGACGACTATCCAGCAAGTCCACGCCGCACTCCAGCGTCGCCAACCAGTCAAGAAAGCGGCCCACATTCTCGCCCTCAAAGTACCCGCCATGCTGAGGCACGATCATGCGCGGCGACAGCTTGCGCACCATCGCCACCCACAACCGGCATGCCCGATTACTGGCCATGTACCGCCGGTGAAATCCCTGCATGCTGTGACAATGGTCTGCAAAATTATCCACCCGCCCTTCTTCCCCGCCAAGGCTGGCGCCCACGTCGCCGGAAAAAAGGATACCGCTGAGAGGATCATAGAAACTGAAGTTGCCCACGGAATGCAGAAAATGCGCCGGCAATACCCACAGCTCGGTTCCCGCAAACGGCAGCACCTTCCCTTCGTCGGCAATACCCAGAATGCGCGCCTGCAGCTGCTCGCCCATCTTGCCAGTGACATAGGACGACGCCAGAAGCGAGACCACAGGCGGCTGACCACCACCTGGCAGCGAGTGTGCATCAGCCAGCGCGGCAGCGACGCAATAATGTCCGGATCCTGGTGGGACGCCAGAATATACTCCAACCCGTCCAGATTAACGCGACGGCTGAGCGCAATGGTTAACGGGGTATAAGTGAGGTCGCCACCGGGATCGATCAGCGCCGCCCGGTCGTTATGGCGGATGCAGAACTGGTTGGCCTGCACGCCCTCACCCACCACCAGGTCAGCAAAGCGCAGCACTTCATGGCCATTTTCACTGAAGAGGGTATCCACCTGTGCCATGCCGAGCTCCGAACTGCGTGAGCGGGCAAGCCTAGCGGCACACCATTATTGAGCCATGATCCAGATCAACAAGGCGGATGATCGCGAGAAACAAGCAACGAGACACAAACACCGTTTCGGTCTTCGCTTCTCGTCACTCGCAACGCGTATTGGAATAAGGTGGACCGGTCGATAAGCCGGGTTCTGTCGTGGACAGTCATTCATCTCGGGTTTGCGTCGCCACAAACCTCTAGCAACCTACCCGGATCCAGCGCGGGCCACGCCAACGGATCCCTATTTGGTCTTGCTCCGGGTGGGGTTTACCCTGCCACCGCTGTTGCCAGCGGCGCGGTGCGCTCTTACCGCACCTTTTCACCCTTACCGATTCCGACACAAGGACGGAACAGGCGGTATCTTCTCTGTGGCACTAGCCGTAACCACACCGTTCCCAGTGTGGCCCCCAGGCGTTACCTGGCACCCTGCCCTGTGGAGCCCGGACTTTCCTCCAACGGCAACTCTTAAAAGAACTGCCGCCAGCGACTGCCTAACCGGTCCGGGCGGGATTCTAATCGTATGGGCGCCGGTAAGCCAGAGATACAGGGAAGTTGAGCGTTCAACTCATCTTTTCCAGCAGCGCATACAGGTCCTGCCGCTTCAACCCGGTATGGGCCGCCATAATTTTTGCCACCCGCGACACTGGCAACTCCGCCAGTAGCGTTTTCGCCAACGCCTCGTCCCTGTCTGTCCACGACGAGGACTGCGCCACCGGCGACAGCACCAGCACCAGTTCACCGCGTCGCTGATTGCTGTCCGACGCCACCCAGTCACAGATTTCACTCACCGGACCACGCCGAATCGTTTCAAATTGCTTGGTCAGCTCACGGCACAGGGTAATTTCACGATCTTTTTCAACCAGCCCTGTCAGGGCCTCCAGGAAGGACAGCACCCGGTGAGGCGCCTCATAAATAATACTGGTGACTGACAGGGCCGCCAGGCGCTCAATGGCTTGCTGACGCGGCGCGCCCTTGGCAGGCACAAACCCTTCAAACAGAAAACGATCAGAAGGCTGACCAGCAGCGGCCAGCGCGGCCAGCAACGCGGACGCACCGGGAATGGGCACCACATTTACTTGGGCCTCCTGACAGGCGCGAACCAGCCTGTAACCGGGATCACTGATCAACGGCGTCCCCGCATCACTGATCAATGCCCCCTGCTCACCACTGTTCAAACGTGCCACTAACTCATCACTGCGCTGGCTTTCATTATGATCATGGCAACTGATCATGCGGCTGCGAATACCCAACTGATCAAGCATCCGCTGACTGTGCCGGGTATCCTCCGCCGCAATCCAGTCCACTGCTGCCAGTACGTCAATTGCCCGACGGGTAATGTCATCCAAATGACCGATCGGAGTACTGACAATAAACAAAGTCCCGCTCATATTCGTGCACTACTCAAGTGTTAAGACGCCCGGAAAGCGCCTACAATAGCCGCTTCATTCTGGTAATACGAACCTCGCCATGGAATTTAGAAAGGCTTATCTGGCAGCATTTCTCGCTGCCGCTGTTGTGGCCGGCTGCTCCACCACTCCTTCATCAAAGACCAAGGTCTATGAAACACCCGCCGTTGCCACGCCCCGCGCACCGACAGAGGCACCCGCTGTGCTTTCTGCCGCCCGCAACCAACTTGCCGGCATGGATGCCGACGAACGCAATACCTCTACGCTGTCCTGGGCCTCTACCTATCTGGGCGAAAAACGGGCTGCCGATGCAAACCAATTGCTCGCCGACCTGAACCCCGGACAACTCAGCAGTGAGCAGCGTTTCACCTGGTTGCTACTCAGTGGCCGCGCCCAGCTCGGCCAACAGCAAGCGGACAAGACCCTGACGCTGCTGCAGCAATACCAGGACGAAATACTGCAATATCCCGCCGAGCATCAGGCCCAACTGGATCTGTTGCGCGCCGACGCCTTGGCCATGCAAGGCAAGCTGCTGGACAGCCTGCAGCAACGCGTCGCCGCTCACCCGCTACTCAGCGATGACGATCAGGGCTACAACCACAACATGATCTGGCAACTGCTGATGCAGCTGCCCAACACCGATCTGGCCGACGCCATTGACGGTAGCAGTGGCGACCTGCGTGGCTGGCTGACACTGGCTCAACTGTACCGCGACCCCATTGCCGACCTGGATGCCCAGGTGACCCGCCTGAATCAATGGAGCGCCCAGTGGCGCACCCACCCGGCCATCGACGATGTGCCACAAATGCTGGAAGCGCTTGAAGAAGCCGCCAGCCAGCGTCCCAGCCAGGTTGCCATCCTGCTGCCAACCTCCGGCACACTGCAAACTGCCGGCAAGGCCCTGCAGGAAGGCATTATGACCGCCTTTTACCAACAGCAGAAAAACGGCCAGCCGCCGACCTTGCGTTTCTATGACTCCGGTGGCGACGATGTCCTCGCCGTGTACCAGCAGGCCGTGGCCGATGGCGCCGATTTCATTCTTGGCCCCCTGGCCAAGGACAAGGCAGCCACCATTGCCGCCCAGGGCACACTGCCGGTGACCACCTTGGCACTGAACTACATCGACACCGACAACCGCGCCGACAACTTTTTTCAGTTTGGCCTGGCACCGGAAGATGAAGCTCGTCAGATCGCTAATCATGGCGCCCGCAGTGGCGCCTTGCAGGCTGGCATCCTCTACCCGGAAGGGGAATGGGGCGACCGCGTTGCCCAGGCCTTCGTCGATCGCTGGCAGGAACTGGGCGGCTCAATCACCATCACCCGCACCTACCAGGAAGGGCCCAGCATCGGAGAAACCGTCGAGGAAATGCTGCTGGTGGCACAAAGCCAGAAACGCGGCAATGCGGTCAGCCGTTTCACCAGCCTGAAGATGGATAACCAGCCTCGCCGCCGCCAGGACATGGATTTCCTGTTCCTGCTCGCCGATCCCAATCAGGGGCGCCAGGTGAAACCAGCCCTGAACTTCCACTACGCCAAAGACTTGCCGGTCTACTCCACCGCCCTGATCTACAGTGGTGAAGACAATCCACGCCGGGACCAGGACCTGAATGGCATCCGCTTTGTGGATATGCCCTGGATTCTCTCCGACGATAACCAGGCCCTGCACGACGCGGCCAACGAGCAATGGCCAGACGGCCACGGCCGCTACGAGCGCCTGTTTGCCATGGGCATCGATGCCTACCGGCTGCAAGGCCGCCTGTATCTGCTCAACGCCCTGCCCTCCAGCGAGCTGCCCGGCGTTACTGGCCGCTTGCACATGGAGAACCAACGCATTGTTCGCGAACTGAACTGGGCAGTTTTTGTGGGTGGCAAGGCACAAACGCTGCCACAAGTGACCGAGACAGGCCAAAACAGCCTTCCCCGTGCCGCTACTTCGCAGTAAGAAAAGCAAGAATGACACCGGCCGTGACGCGGAAAAGCTGGCCGCGAAATGGCTGATCGACCAGGGGCTGACCGTGGTGGAACGCAACTTCCACTGCCGTCAGGGGGAAATTGACCTGATCCTGCTGGATCACGACACCTTGGTCTTCACCGAAGTCCGCTGGCGCAAACACCAGAGTCATGGTGGCGCGCTCGCCTCGGTGGATCACCACAAACAACGGCGATTAATCAACGCGGCCCAGCACTTTCTGGCCCGCCACCCGGAACATCATCACCGGCCTTGCCGCTTCGATGTACTGGGCATGGAACCGGACAGCCAGCAGACTGTCCTTTATCAATGGATACAAAACGCCTTTTATAGCGAATAAGCTACACAGCAGAATGTGAAAGATTGAGCGACCCGAACTCAGCGAACAGGACATTGAAGGGACAATTATGAGCGTGGACCGTATCCGGCAACTGTTTGCCGAAAGCATCGAAACCAAAGCAAAGGCCGGCGAAGTACTGCCTACCGTGATTGAAGCCGCAGGCCAGGCCATGGTCGAATGCCTGCTCAACGGCGGCAAGATTCTCACCTGCGGCAACGGCGGCTCCGCTGGCGACGCCCAGCACTTCTCTTCCGAGCTGCTCAACCGTTTTGAAATGGAGCGCCCAGCGCTGCCTGCTATCGCGCTGACCACGGACTCGTCTACGCTGACCTCCATCGCCAACGATTACAGCTACAACGAGATCTTCTCCAAGCAGGTCCGCGCCCTGGGTGGCAGTGGCGATATTCTCTTGGCGATTTCCACCAGCGGAAACTCCGCTAACGTGATTCAGGCCATCCAGGCCGCCCACGACCGGGAAATGCGCGTAGTCGCCATGACCGGCAAGGAAGGCGGTGAAATGGTCAATCTGTACGGCCCCAATGATATCGAAATTCGGGTGCCCGCCACCTCCACAGCCCGCATCCAGGAAGTGCACCTCCTGGTCATCCATTCGCTGTGCGATTACATCGACCAGCAGTTGTTCGGAGGCCAGTAATGGTCGCACGCTTTACCCGCTTACCAGCCCTTGCGGCTCTTGCACTGCTGCTCTCCCTGACTACAGGGTGTGCATCACTGTCCAAGGGCATGTCCGACCAGCCCACTGATCAGGACCACGGCTCACGCACCTTTGGGGCGTTTGTGGAAGATGGCAACATCGAACGCAAAGTCGCCGTCAATCTGTCACGCACCAGCGCCGAGCTGGACGAGTCCCGCATCGTGGTGGTCAGCTACAATGGCAACGTTTTACTTGCGGGCCAGGTAGCCAGCGAAGATCTGAGCACCCAGGCGGAAAATATCGCCAGCCAGGTACGTCATGTGCGCAATGTGCACAATGAGCTGCAGGTGGTGGGCTCTGGCTCATTCCTGGCACGCACCAATGACACTTGGCTCACCAGCAAGGTAAAAAGCCGCCTGCTGGTCAACGGCGACGCGCCAGGCTGGCGCACCAAGGTGGTCACGGAAAACGGCGTGGTCTACCTGATGGGACTGCTCACCCATGCCGAAGCCGACGCAGCGGTCGCCCAGGTACAGAAGGTGTACGGGGTACAGAAGATCGTGAAGATCATTGAATATATCGATTAGGCGCTCCGCGCCGGCAACACGCTTCACGCGTCACGCCCCACGGAAAACAAAAAGCCCGCTCAATGAGCGGGCTTTTGCGTGTTGCATGCAGCGTGAGGCGTGCTGCGTCTCACTTTCTCACTTCACCACTTTCAAGTGACTGACTTTTCCGCCCTTACCTTCCTCTTTCTTCTCAGGCTCCGGCGTGGTCGTCGGTGGCTCCGGCGGATCGACGGGATCAAACGCCATACCCTGCCCATTCTCACGGGCAAAGATCGCCACTACCGCGTTCACCGGCACCCGAATGGTCATGGGCATGCCACCAAAGCGGGCAGAAAAGGCTATTTCATCGTTATCCGCCACAAACTGGGTGACTGCGCGCGGCGCAATGTTCAGCACGATCTGGCCGTCCTGCACAAAGTCCTGCGGTACTTCCACACCCGGGAAACTGGCATTCACTGCCAGGTGGGTGGTCAGGCCGTTATCGCAGATCCACTCGTGGATCGCCCGTATCAGATACGGGCGATTGGAGGTCATTTCGGACATAATTACAGCGGGTTACGCAGTTCGCGCTCAGCGTCGGTCAGGCTGGCCTGGAACGCATCACGGTCAAACAGACGCTCGGCGTAATCCAGCAGCGGCTTCACCTGCTTGGCAGGCAGCTCAATCCCCAGAGCGGGCAACCGCCACAGAATCGGCGCCACCACACAATCCACCAAGGTGAACTCTTCGCTCATGAAGTACGGCAGCTCGCTGAAGATCGGTGCGGTGGCGATGATCGCCTCGCGCAGCTCCTTGCGGCGCTTGTTCAGGCTGGCCTCTTTTTCTTCACCGGCCAGGATCGCGTCCACATGACCACACCAGTCACGCTCCACCCGATGAATCAACAAGCGGCTCTGGGCACGTGCCACCGGGTAAACCGGCAACAGCGGCGGATGCGGGAAACGCTCGTCCAGATATTCCATGATCACCGTGGACTGAAACAAGGTCAGCTCACGGTCAACCAACGTGGGCACTTCGTTATACGGGTTCAGCGAAGCCAGATCTTCCGGCTTATTACTGCTGTCCACATCAACGATATCGACCGTGACCCCTTTTTCTGCCAGCACAATACGCACGCGATGGCTGTAATGATCTTCCGGGGAAGAAAAGAAAGTCATTGAAGAACGCTTGGTCACCACACCCATTGTCGAGTCATCTCCGCACTAGTGATCTATAACAGAAACAGGGTAACCGCTTACGCGGATACCCTGTTCAACGCTGGAATCCTACACTGAAGGATCAGTGTATGTCTTTCCAGTATTCCTTTTTGAGCAGGTAAGCCGGGATCAACAGGATGCCCAGGAACAGCAGCACATACACCCCCAGACGTTCACGCTGCGGGCGAATCGGCTCCGCGGTGTAAGTCAGGAAGTTAGTGAGATCGCCCATGGCCTGCTTGAACTCGTCTTCGCCCAGCTCTTCTTCCAGGCCCGCCATCACGTGGGGCATGCCCACGCTCGGGAACACATGGTTGTTGTAACCGAACGGACGGGACTCATCTTCGTAGAAGTTGATCAGGTAAGAATACACCCAATCCGAAGAACGGTACCGGGTCACCATGGTGAGATCCGGCGGCGCGTTACCAAACCACTTCTTCGCGTCGTCTTTGTCCATGGCGTTATGCATCTGGTCACCGAACTTGTCACTGACGAAGTTCAGATTCTCCATCACCAGCTCTTCTGGCATTTCCAGATCTTCCGCCATGCGGCTGTAGCGCTGGTACTGCAGGGTATGACAACCCAAGCAGTAGTTAACGAACAGCTTGGCACCATTCTGCAGGCCAACCTTGTCTTGCAGGTTTACCGGCGCTTTAACCACGTACTCGTTGTGGCCACCGCCAGCCGCGAACGCGACCAACGGCAGGCAGCTGAAAAGAATAACCGCTAGCTTCTTCATCAGTGTCCCCCCGTTACCCGTTCCGGAACCGGCTTGGATTTCTCGAATTTATGCACGAACGGCATGATCAGCAGGAAGTAGCTGAAATAATAGATCGTGCCGAACTGCGCCATCATGGTCTTGCCCGGTGTTGCCGGCTGGGTACCGAAATAACCCAGCATCAGGAAATCCAAGACGAAGAGCGTCATGAAAATCTTGCTCCAGATACCGCGATAGCGGATGGACTTGACCGGGTGACGATCGAGCCACGGGATCACAAACAGGATCACAATTGCACCGCCCATGGCCACCAAGCCCCATGCCTTGGAAGACATGATGAAATCGATGGTTGTGGCACGCAGCATGGCGTAATACGGACCGTAATACCAAACCGGCGCAATATGGTCCGGGGTTTTCAGCGGGTTGGCCGGCTCAAAGTTCGGCTTCTCCAGCAGATAACCACCACCATCCGGGAAGAAGAAGATCACCACGGCAAAGATCATCAGGAACACGATCACGCCCGGCAGGTCCTTCACGGTGTAGTAAGGGTGGAACGGGATGCCGTCTACCGGTACACCGTTTTCATCCTTGTTCTGCTTGATTTCCACGCCATCCGGGTTGTTGGAACCCACTTCGTGCAACGCCAGAATGTGCAGCACGACCAGAGCAAGCAACACAATAGGAATAGCCACAACGTGCAGCGCAAAGAACTTGTTCACCGTGGCAGTGGACAGCAGGTAATCGCCTCGCACCCAGGTCGTCAGGCCTTCACCGATTTCCTTGGCGTCTGCCGCGCTAATGAACGGCAGCAAATCAAACGGGATCGCACCCGCCAGGGAGATAATTACCTGGGCACCCCAGTAGGACATGTTGCCCCAAGGCAGTACGTAACCAAGGAAACCTTCAGCCATCAGCGCCAAGTAGATCAGCATACCGAAGATCCACACCAGCTCGCGCGGCGGCTTGTAGGAGCCGTACATGAGGCCACGGAACATGTGGAGGTACACCACGGCAAAGAACGCGGACGCGCCCACTGCGTGCATGTAACGGATCAGCCAACCCCACTCCACATCACGCATGATGTATTCAACGGAGGCAAAACCTTCGTTTGGAGAGAAGAACATGGTCAGCCAGATGCCGGTGAGCAGCTGGTTTACCAGTACCACGATGGAGAGCACACCAAAGTAGTACCAGAAGTTGAAGTTCTTCGGCGCATAGTATTCGGACATGTGACGCTTGTAGGCGTCTACCACGGGCAGACGGGCATCTACCCAATCGACAACGCGATTCACCATTCCCATCATGCCTTGGTCTCCCCTTCCTCAGAGCCGACGATAACGACAGCTTCGCTCAGGTAAGAATGCGGCGGAACCACCAGGTTGGTGGGTGCCGGAACGCTCTTGTACACCCGACCAGCCAGATCGAACTTGGAACCATGGCAAGGGCAGAAGAAGCCACCATGCTCAAGCTCTACCGTCGGCTGCTCTTCAAACAGCGGCGAGCAGCCCAGGTGGGTACAGGTACCGACCAGAACCAGGTATTCCTTCTTAATCGAACGCCATTCGTTCTTGGCGTATTCCGGCTGCTGATCCGCGTCGGACGCAGGGTCACGCAGCTTCTCATCCAGCTTTGGCAAGGTATTCAGCATATCTTCCGTGCGACGCACCACCCAGATAGGCTGGCCCCGCCATTCTTCTACTACGCGCTGCCCTGCTTCCAGACGACCAATATCCACTTTTACCGGCGCACCGGCATTTTTGGCTTTGGCACTGGGTTGCCAGGACTTAACGAAAGGTACAGCCACGCCAACGGCTCCTGCGGCACCAATCGCCGAAGTCAAGCCGATCAGGAAAGTGCGGCGGCTGCTATTAACGCCGTCGTTGCTCATTGAGATGTTCTCCCCTTAGATCCCACGCTCGGGGTTAGTCCGAGACTCGAGGTTTATCCTCGCGTTACGGGCGGAGTAAGGCGGCGCAAATGGTAAAGAAAAAGCCCACACCTGACAACCGGTTATTATCCCGCCAGAATCGCTAAACACCTGATTTGAACACAAAAAAGCCCAGCAATGCTGGGCTTTTTTGTGTAACTGTAGTGCTTGAAACTTAACGCTTGGAGAACTGCGGACGACGACGTGCCTTGCGCAGACCCACTTTCTTACGTTCAACTTCACGAGCATCACGGGTCACGTAACCGGCACGACGCAGCTGGCCACGCAGCTCACCGTCATACTCCATCAGTGCACGGGTAATACCGTGACGGATGGCGCCAGCCTGACCGTTGTTGCCGCCACCGCTAACGGTAACCAGCACATCAAACTTATCAGTCGCCTCTACCAGTTCCAGCGGCTGACGAACAACCATCTGATTGGTTTTACGACCGAAATACGCATCCAGCGGGCGACCATTAACGCTGATCTTGCCACTGCCCGGACGCAGAAAAACGCGAGCGGAAGAGGTCTTGCGGCGACCGGTTCCGTAGTTGGTTTCTACAGTTGCCATCGACAAACCCCTTAAATTTCCAGCTGCTGCGGCAACTGAGCGGTATGCGGATGCTCAGTGCCTGCGTAAACTTTCAGTTTGCGGAACATGGCGCGACCCAGTGGGTTACGCGGCAGCATGCCCTTGACCGCCTTCTCGATGATCATCTCAGGCTTTTCTGCCTGCAGAGTCGCAAAGTTGGCTTGTTTCAAACCACCCGGGTACCCGGTGTGGCTGTAATAGATCTTGTCTGTCGTCTTTTTGCCGGTAACGGTTACTTTGTCGGCATTAATCACGACAATGTAATCACCGGTGTCGACATGTGGCGTAAACTCCGGCTTGTGCTTACCGCGCAGACGGGTGGCGACTTCAGTAGCCAACCGACCCAACGTTTTGCCGGTAGCGTCTACCACATACCAGTCGCGCTTTACGCTTTCCGGTTTTGCGCTGTAGGTCTTCATGGGATTCTGCCCTAAATTCAATATGTTACGGGTAGTAAACACCCGCCGGCGACGGTTACGCCGGGCAAGAGAGCGCGAATTCTACCCAAGCCCCCAAAAGAACACAAGCCATTCAGGGGCATTTGTTGTCATGACACCAAATGGTCGCCTGCCAGGCCAGTCTCGCCTTTGTTCCCGCCCCAATAAAACGGGGCATTGTGCAGCGCCCGGCGCCATGTTGAGATTGAGCGCAATTCTACACCCTTGCACGACCCCCTTTAAAGGAGCAGACAATGCAGTACCGTCGTCTCGGACGTACCGACCTCGAGGTAAGCGCCCTGTGCCTGGGCACCATGACCTGGGGAAGCCAGAATACCGCCGAAGAAGGCCATGCCCAGATGGACATGGCCCTGGAGCATGGGATCAATTTTTTTGATACCGCCGAAATGTACGCCGTGCCCGCCAGCCCGGAGACCTCTTTTCGCACCGAAACCATTATCGGTGAATGGTTCGCCCGGACCGGGAATCGCGACAAGGTGGTGCTCGCCACCAAGGCTGCCGGCCCCGGCGAGTACGTGAAGCATATCCGTGGCGGCCCGCGCTTCAACGCTGACAGCCTGCAAAGCGCCGTGGAAGGTAGCCTCAAGCGTCTGCAAACCGAGGTGATCGACGTCTACCAACTGCACTGGCCAGAGCGCACCACCAACTTCTTCGGCCGCCTGGGGTATAAACATCGGGACGGCGAGGACGGTATCGCCATCAGCGAAACCGTTGCCGGACTGAAGGCACTGGTGGATGCAGGAAAAATTCGCCACTGGGGCCTGTCCAACGAAACCCCCTGGGGCACCATGCGCTTTATTCATGAAGCGGAGAAAATCGGCCTGGCGCCACCCGTCAGCATCCAGAACCCCTATTCACTGCTCAATCGCAGCTTCGAGGTCGGCCTGGCAGAAGTGGCCCACCGCGAACAGGTGGGCCTGCTGGCCTATTCGCCACTGGCATTCGGCATGCTCAGCGGCAAATACCGCAACGACCAATGGCCAGAAGGTGCACGCCTGACCCTGTTCAAACAGTTCGCCCGCTATACCAACCCCCAGGCCATCGCTGCCACCGAGGCTTATTGCGCACTGGCCAATGAGCGAGGCGTCAGCCCGACCCAACTGGCCTTGCAGTTCGTCACCACACGTCCCTTCGTCACCAGCAACATCATTGGCGCCACCAACTTGGCACAACTGGAAGAAAACCTGAAAAGTGTCGATGTGGCCTGGGACAAAGAGCTGGAGAAAGCGCTGGAGGCCATCCACACCCGCTTCCCGTACCCGGCGCCCTGAGAACGCCTGACGCAACACGCCCGATGCATGACGCCAAAAGAGCAGGCTCCCCACTGTAGGAGCCTGCGGCCGCCTTCATGGCATGCCTGCAGCCAGGCTTCCACAGAACCCAAAGCGCAGCCGAGCCCACAACCCATCCCGCCAAACCTTGACGACAACGCTCGTACCGTGCCAATGTTAACACTGTTAACTTGGAGCAACGAATCAGTATGGCACGCACCGCATATCACCACGGCGATCTCCACCAGCAGGCCCACGATCAGGCCCTGGCCGTCCTGCGCCTTGAAGGCGACGGTGCCATCAGCCTGCGTGCCATTGCCAAGCAGATTGGCGTCAGCGCCCCTGCGCTTTATCGCCACTATGCGGACCGGGAAAGCCTGCTGGCTGAGCTCGCTATCAGTGGCTTTGCCGCTCTGCGCCAGCAGCTGCTTAGCGTGGATCAACATGCACCCCGCGCAGCGCTGATCGGCATCGGCCTGGCCTATGTGGCGTTTGCCCAATCCGAGCCCAACCTGTACCGGCTGATGTTTGGTGGCCGGGTACTCCCCAAAGGCGCTCACCCACGGCTCGACCAGGCCGGGCTCGGCGCGTTCAACGTATTGCAAGACACCATCGCCCAAGGCCAACGGGCGGGCTATCTAAAGCCCGCACCGCTCGCACTGATGACCGCCACCGCCTGGTCGCTGGTTCACGGCCTTTCACAGCTGACTATCGACGGCCATCTGCCCAATGCGGATGCCGAGCCCCAACTCGCCGAAGGCATCACCAGCCTACTGCTGGAGGGTGCCATTGCCCCCACTCATAAGCATATTGATAACAACGAGGACACCCCATGAGCAGCCCAACTCCCAGCACCCTCCGTGTCGGCCGCCGCTACCGCGCCAAACGGCTCAACGGCCCCTACGATGTCATCGTCATCGGCTCAGGCATCGGCGGCCTCAGTGCTGCCGCCAACCTGAGCAAAATGGGTAAGAAGGTGGCGGTGTTTGAGCAACACTACACCGCTGGCGGCTTCACCCACAGCTACGACCGCAACGGCTACGAATGGGATGTGGGCGTGCACTACATCGGCGACATGGGTGCCGACCACACCATGGCCAAACGCATGTTCGATTACGTCACCAATGGCGAACTGAAATGGGCGCCCATGGACGCCAATTATGACCGCCTGTTTATCGGCGAACGCCGCATCGACCTGATGGCCGGCCCCGAAGCGTTCGTGGCCAGCCTGAAAAAGGATTTCCCGGAAGAGCACAAGGCCATCGACGCCTACATGGGCTACCTGAACCAGGTGGCCAAGGCCTTGCCCGGGGTGACCCTGGCCAAAGTATTACCCAAGCTGCTGGCCGGCCCTTTCCGGCGCCTGGCCAACCGCAAGGCGCCCGCCTTTTTAAATCGCCCCACGCAGGAAGTCCTCGAAGGCCTGACCCGCAACCGGGAACTGATCGCCGCACTCACCGGCCAATGGGGCGATAACGGCCTGGTACCCACCGAATCCAGCTTTATCATTCACTCGCTGATTGCCCGCCACTACCTTTATGGCGGCTACTACCCGGTGGGTGGCGCCTCGGAAATGGCCAAGACCATCATTCCGGTGATTCAGCAAAGCGGCGGCGAGGTATTTACCTACGCGGACGTGAAAGAGGTTCTCATCGAGAAGGGCCGAGCCGTGGGCGTACTCATGGCCGACGGAGAAACCGTCCGTGCCCCTGCCATTATCAGCAACGCCGGCGTCTACAACACTTTCGGCACGCTTCTGCCCGACAACGCCCCCCACAAAGCCTTCTACCAGATGAAACTGGGCAATGTGCAGCGCTCCATGGCCAGCGTGTGCCTATACATCGGCATCCAGGACACTGCCGAGAATCTGCAATTGCCAAAGACCAACTTCTGGATTTACCCGGGCAGTGACCACGCACAACAGGTAGACAACTTCCTCAAAGCCCCGGACGAGCACGACATTCCGCTCACCTACATTTCCTTCCCGTCTGCCAAGGATCCCAGCTTCGAAGCACGCTATCCCGGCCGGGCCACTGTGGAAATCGTCGCTCCCGGTCCGTTCGAATGGTATGCCGACTGGGCAGACAAGCCCTGGGGAAAGCGTGGCGACGATTACGAAGCCAAAAAGGAAGCCTACTCCCAGCGACTACTGGAAAAGCTGTACGAGAAGATGCCGCATCTGCGCGGCAAGGTGGACTACTACGAACTGTCCACACCGCTCTCCACCGACTACTTCTGCCGTTACAGCACGGGTGAAATATACGGGCTGGACCACACCCCGGAGCGATTCGAACAGGACTGGCTGAAACCGAAAACGCGCATCCCCGGCCTGTACCTTACCGGGCAGGACGTAATGACCTGCGGCGTGGTCGGTGCCATGGTTGGCGGCCTGCTTACCACGGTGGCAATCAGCGGCCTGAAGGGCCTGCCGTTGGCCAAGAAAATGTTTGTAGGCTGAGCCATGCATTTACCGTTCTGGTTCAGCGTTGGCGCGCTCAGTCCTGTGGTAATACCGCTAGCCCTCTACACCCGCCGCACCACCGTGCGGCTTCCGGAGGCCAGCGGCGAACCCCGAGGGCAATGGGGCGAGGGCAGGCCCGCAACACGCTTGCTGGTCGTGGGGGAATCCACGGCGGCCGGTGTGGGCACCCTGCATCATCGCCAAGGGCTGGCCAGCCAGCTGGCCCTGCAGCTGCACCAGCACTCCGGGGAAACGGTCGCTTGGCACACCCTTGGCGTTAACGGCATTCGCCTGGACGCACTACTCGCCAGCCTTGCCGATATCGCTTTGCCAGAGGTGGATGAAGTTTTCATCAGCATGGGCGTCAATGACACCACCGGACTCACCTCCCGCCGGCGCTATCGCGCAGGGCTTCTTCACTTGATTCAGGCGCTGCGCAAGCAACACCCTGCTATCCGGGTCACGCTGCTGGCAGTCCCCCCCATGCACCGGTTTACCGCTCTGCCCACCCCATTAAGGCAATTGCTCGGGTGGCGCGCCAGGCAACTGGATCAACAACACCGCCATGTAGTCGCCAGCGATAACACCTTGCTCTACCTAGGCTACCCTGCCCTGCAAGATCCGGCCTTGCTCGCCGGAGACGGCTACCACCCCAGCGCCAGCGGTTACCGCGCCATGGCGATCGCGCTAGCCGAGCAGCTGTATTGCAACTAAGAGCCCTAACATCGAAAGGCCTGCGAGGGTGGCCTTGCCCAACGGCCTGGGTCAAAAGCAATATCACTCGCTATTGCGTAGATACCGGCTTTTCTGGCCAAGGACGACTACCACCCCAGCACCCGTTCAAGTAGGTCGAATTAGCCTAAAAGGCGTAATCCGACATTGTCCGCACAGGGAGGATCTCAGTGAGAGTGTTGCCGCACCGCGCGGCCTGTCGGGTTACGCCTACGGCTAACACGACCTACACGACTATTACTACTGGAAGAGCATCCCGAAGCCAACGCGCCACAGGCCCTGGTCGACCGTGCCCGCACTGCGGTCCACGTCCAGCCATTGCTGGCTGTAACCACCACGCATGAAGAATTGATCATTCACATCCAGGCGCACACCTGCGCCCACTTCATAACTGAACACCGTATCGTTCAGAGTCGGCGTATCCAGCCCGCAGTAATAACCCCACCACGGATCCCACCAGCACACCGGCGTCGACGGCCCAGTGGGCACATTGGTATCCAGGTAAGTGGCACCCATCGCCCCATGCACATAGGGCGTTAGCGCCTTGCGGAAAAAATGGTAGGTGCCGTTCACGTTCATGGTGGTCATTTCCAGGTCGCCACGGCCATCAAAGGCGCTGCCCCCGGCCACCGGTTGCGTGGTAGTCCTGAAATCCGTATCCACCCACTCCAGCGCAAACCCCAGCGACAGCTTTTCATCCAGGTTATAGGCCATATCAAAACCAAACCCGATATCGTCATCCACCTTCGCTTGAGACCCGCCATCCCCCGTGAATGACTGCCCCTCAAGGCCGATTACACGGAAACTGCCCTCCCAACGCTCTGCTCGATAGCTATTGGGAATCTCTGCCCACGCCGGCAAAGTGAGAAAGCAGGCAGCGCCCGCGCACACTATTCTTTTCATCATCGCCCCCCCCTGATTCATCAACCGTTGCCTGGCAGCATACCACTGCCTACGTTATTCGCGTAAAACCTCAGACAAAATCAAAACGCTCTGCCTCTGTTTTAAAGACATAAAAAAAGCGAACCCGAAGGTTCGCTTTTCTGCTTTCACTATTGCGCTTGATTTAGAAGCGATAGCTCAGCTGAGCGCCGATAACATCGGCATCCAGCTCGTAGGTGCCCTTGAGCTGCGCACCTTTTTCATCTCTATTTATATCCGCATCATCAACAAACACATGCGCATAACCCACATCAATGGTCATGTTGTCCATCGGCGTGAAGCCTGCACCCAAGGTTGCCCAAACACGATCAGAGTCTGGAGAAATTGCGGAGCGATTATCAGTGCCCTGAGTAGACTCTTCCTGGGCCACACCGAAGCGCAATACCGTATTTTCATTTAGTGAATGACGAACACCCAGCGAATACCGGACTGCATTTTCCCAATCGAAGGTTTCCGTCGGCTGGTAAGGATCTAAAGCATCGCTCTCAATAACCAACGCATCTAGGCTGCTCCACTCCATCCATTCAACACCCAATAGAACTTGGGTTTTATCAGAAAGATCGCCAGCATAAGAAAGCTGCAATGAAGCAGGAAGATCAATATCAGCCGAGCCAGAATATGCTCCAGGCGCAGGGGCTGGAGTCAGCCCCGCACCTAATGGCGAGAAGGAAATATCACCTTCTACCTCGTAGGACATCTCCGACCGATAAGCGGCACCAAAATGGTTATTATCGTCTGGACTATAGGTCATCCCTACATTCCAGCCATACGCATCATCATCACCTTCAAGGCGAGTTAGTGCATTCTGAATATCCGCATCTAGCTTCTGGTAGCTAACACCGACACCTACGCTCAAAGAATCGGTTACCTGAATCCCAAGCGAAGGGTTAATGTTATAGGTTTTCAGGTCAGATTCAGTGGCATAGAAATCACCTGCTGTTGCCGTACCAACCCCTGGAACACCAACATATTGATTACCCCAGCCACTCTCATACTCAATCTTTGTACCAAATGGTGAAACAACGCTCAAACCGAAGGTCATAGACTCGCTGATTGGCACAGCAAGAAATGCACTCCCCACAAAGGGCTCCACATCATCAAAATCACCAAGGCCATTACCATTTTGAGGAATAGCGCCAGAAAACAATCCATCAGAATCGGACTCAAAAGTGGTATCCACCCACACCTGATGCACAGCCACAGAAAGCTCAGTCTTTTTCAGACCGGCCAGTGTTGCCGGGTTGTACCATTGATTTGAGGCATTTTCGCTGAGTACCGCGGCACCCGCATAGGCCGTACCCATCGCAGAGACGGACTGATAAGACACACCAAAACCACTGGCCATGGTCTGGCCGGCTGCCAGCCCCAGAGCGGAACCGATAAGTAGCGCACCTGTTTTTTTCATTGTTGCTCTCCCTCTTCCTGAATGTCCTAAAATTATGGGCGTACACGCCAGATCATTCCTCGATCTGATTCCACTTATACACAACTTAGGCCAATAACAGCAAGGCCGGAAAAAGGCTCATACTTTTCCATTAGCCCCAGTATTTGTAAAATCTTCAGCCACAAAAAAAGGGCTGCCGAAGCAGCCCTTTTTGTGAAACACCGGCATCCCTCTAATCGGCCAACACCGCCTTGGCAACAATGCCCTTCATGATTTCATTGGTGCCGCCATAAATCCGCTGAACCCGAGAATCCGCAAACATGCGGGCAATCGGGTATTCCCACATGTAGCCGTAACCACCGTGCAACTGCAGGCACTCGTCGATCACTTCGCACTGCAGGTCGGTAATGTAGTATTTGCCAGCCGCCGCGGTAGGAATATCCAGTTCTTTCTTCAGGTGCAGTTCCAGGCAGCGGTCCACGTAGGCGCGGGCCACTTCAAGCTTGGTGTGCATCTCGGCAATCTTGAACTGGGTGTTCTGGAAGCCGGCGATAGGCTTGCCGAAGGCCTTTCTTTCCTTCACGTATTCGATGGTGTGAGCCAGAGCGGACTCGGCCATGGCCAGGCCGCCGATGGAGATACCCAGACGCTCCTGAGGCAACTCTTTCATCAGGTAAACAAAGCCCATCCCTTCTTCACCCAGCAGGTTCTCTGCCGGTACGCGCACGTCCTGGAAAAACAGCTCGGAAGTGTCCTGGGCTTTCATGCCCACTTTCTTCAGGTTCTTGCCTTTCTCGAACCCTTCGGAATCGGTTTCCACCACAAACAGGCTGATGCCCTTGGCGCCTTTGGTGGGATCGGTTTTTGCCACCACAATCACGATATCCGCATTCTGGCCATTGGTGATGAAGGTCTTGGAACCGTTCAGCACGTAATGATCGCCGTCTTTCACCGCGGTGGTTTTCACCCCTTGCAGGTCGGAGCCGGCGCCGGGCTCGGTCATGGCGATGGCACCAATCATTTCACCGGTCACCATTTTCGGCAGGTATTTCTGCTTCAGTACTTCAGAGCCATTATGCTCAATGTAGGGGGCGACGATTTCAGTGTGCAGCCCCCAGCCGATACCGGTGAGGCCCAGCTTGGAAATTTCTTCGTTGATCACCACGCTGTACAGGAAGTCAGCGCCGATACCACCGTACTCTTCGCCTACCATGGGGCACAGGAAACCCTGCTCGCCAGCTTTTAACCATACGTCTTTGGGCACTACGCCCTGCTGCTCCCACTCTTCATTGAAGGGAACGGCTTCGTTTTCCAGGAATTTGCGCACGGTATCGCGGAAGGTTTCGTGGTCAGAACTAAACAGCGTACGGGGAATCATCATGCTCTCCGGCATCAGGTTATCGGGAGTGGCCCCAACGCCGGACTGGCAGGGGCACAGAATACCCCATGATGTTCACTGTCGCTGCCATCGGGCAATGACCGAAACGCTCAGGCCCCGGCCCGGCTGTGAAACCTGGCCAATGACCCTCCTGCCGGAAACTGATCAGGCGCGGTGTTCACGACCCAGATATTCAGAGGATTGCATCTCTTGCAGGCGTGAACGGGTGCGCTCAAATTCGAAATCCAACCGTCCACCGGCGTAGATATCTTCGATGGGTACTTCGGCGGCAACCACCAGCTTGACGGCCCGATCGTAGAACTCGTCCACCAAATTGATGAAGCGCCGGGCCATATCGTCCTTGCCCGCCCCCATCTGCTCCACATTGGCCAGCAGTACGGTGTGGAACTCCCGGGCTATTTCGATGTAATCGGTCTGGCTGCGCGGGCCATCACACAGCTCCTTGAACTCGAACCAGACCACGTCATCCGCACAGATGACGGTGGCAATCTTACGGCCTTCAATAAGCACATTGCCACGATCCCGGTGACGGGAATGATCCGGCTCCAGGGTCTGAAACCGTTCCTGCAGAAAGGCATCGGCCCCTTTCCCCAACGGACAGTGGTAAAGCTCGGCCTGTTCCAGCAGACGAAGACGGTAGTCATTCCCCCCGTCCACATTCATTACCTGGGTGTGTTCTTTCAACAGCTCAATGGCGGGGAGGAAACGGGCTCGCTGCAGGCCATCCTTGTACAAACCATCTGGCTCAATATTGGAGGTGGCCACCAGGGTAACGCCGTTAGCAAACAGCTCCTGCATCAGGCCGGCCAAAATCATGGCGTCGGTGATGTCGGTAACAAAGAATTCGTCGAAACACAGCACCCGGGCCTGGCTGGCGAACCTGCGGGCAATGCTGATCAGCGGATTTTTTTCCCCCTGGCGCTCGCGCATTTCTCGATGCACTTTCTGCATAAAGCGGTGAAAGTGCATGCGGCGCTTTTCCTTGAACGGCAGCGCCTGGAAGAACACGTCCATCAGGTAGGTTTTGCCTCGCCCCACGCCGCCCCACATGTACAACCCTGTCAGGGGACGGGGTTTGCGAAAACGCCCGAACAGGCCGCCCGATGCAGGCTCCGCCAGCAAACGATGGTACAAGTCATCCAGCGCGGCGACGGCACGCTCCTGGGCCGGGTCCTGGAAAAAATCATCGCGCTGAAGGTCGGCCTTGTATTGCTCAAGAGGGGTCATGGGTCGCGGACCTGCCACTGTGTAGTTAAAACCGGCTCAGGGCCTGAAACAGGCCCGGCAAGGGCGAGCCAATGTAGCGCCGGGATCGCCGGCTGACAACCAGTGCGGCCGCTAGCCGGGCAAGTGGCTGGCCGCAACCTGCTTCAGGTCTACCAACTTACCGTGAAAGAAGTGCCCGCAATCCGGGAAGCGCACCAGATCCGGTGCCAGCGGGGTTTGCTCTGCCCAACGAAACACCTGGTCAGCGGGCACCACCTCGTCATCGTCGCCCTGCACCACGGTCACCGAGCAGCCGGTGCCTTCAATCTCGTCAAACGGGTAATGGTGCACCGGCGGCGCCACCAGTAGCAGCTCACGCGCCGGCATGCCGTTAGCCTTGAGAATTTCAGCGCCTCGGGCCGCCACAAAGCTGCCGAACGAAAAACCCGACAACCACAACGGCAGCAGCGGATACTGCTGCGTCAGCCAACTGTGGACGGCCAACAAATCTTCGGTTTCACCGATGCCGTCGCTGTAGGCCCCCTGGCTTTCACCGACACCCCGGAAGTTGAAGCGCACCACCACAGCCCCTTCGTCCCGAGCCAAGCGCGTGAGGGTGGTCACCACCTTGTTATCCATGGTGCCACCAAACAAGGGATGCGGATGGCAGACAATGGCCACGAACGGCGGCGCGTCACTGCCCTGCTCCACAACTGCCTCCAGCTGCCCTGCTGGCCCGGATAAGGTTTGCCGTTGTGCTGCCATTTTCTACTCCTATCGCATCCTGTTACGCCTTTCACCCTTGGCGACCGCGCAGCTCTGTGCTGCAATAGCCACAGTGTTATCGCCAGCGTCTTGGCGATACCTTACAGGAGTATGCCATGGATATGCTGACAACTGGGGTGCTGTGCTTTGCTGCCGGCGTGGTAGTAGGTGCAGGACTGCTTTTCTGGTTGTTACCGGCGCGGCGGCAAGCCGGCCAACTGATTCGCGACCGTGACGAGGCCCGTCAGGCGCTGAATCATTACCGGGACAAGGTGGACGATCATTTTCTCCAGACCGCCGATCTGGTCAACGATATGACCCAGGCTTATCGCTCTGTGCATGAGCATTTGTCCAAGGGAGCTCAAGTACTCTGCTCCGAAGTAGGCCGCAAACGGGCCGTGGCCAAATCCCTGGATTCCGCACCGGACAAAGAAAAAAACGAACCCATGGCGCCCCCGCTGGATTACGCCCCAAGCGCCAAAGGCACGCTCTCGGAAGACTTCGGCCTGCAGCAAAAACCCACAGGTCCCTTTGCACCGGTGGATGTGGCAGATAACCCGATTCCTGACACCGTGGTCGAACCACCCCGAGATTATGCCTCAGAAGATGACGACATCACGGATGGCAAGAAACCCGACTAATCGCATCCTCAGCACGGCAAGCAGACACAAAAAAGCCCGCATCAGCGGGCTTTTTTGTTGGTCTCAGGTCTCAGCCGAGTGTTATCTGGCTGAGACCTGTTCAAGGCTGATTGCAAAGCCTTATGAATCAAACAGAACGGCCACTCGCATGGGCACCGGCGCATCCTCCACTTCAATCTCGGCGGGCAAATTGCCCGCCGGATCGCCGTCCGCCTGAATCGGCTCATCACCGCTTTCGCAGCGAATATGCACCCGCTGGGCACGCAGGCTGGCCACGCCATCCACCCGCTCCATGCGACCGAACGGTAATGCAATCAGGCAACGGAGCAAGAACCGCACACCCGGCTTCTGAAATAACAGCACCTGCACATGCGGTCGCAGAATATTGGCGTCTTTGCTCAGCACAAAGCTGCCACCGTAGTGGCGTCCATTGGTGATGATGGCCGAGAAACAATCCAGCGGACGACCATCCACTTCTACACGGTAGTGGTGCTGGCCATAACGACGAATTTGCCCAAGCATGGACTGTACATAGGCCAGCTTGCCGAACTGTTTTTTGATAGCCAGATTCACCCCATTGACCACCCAGGCGTCATAGCCGATGCCGCACATCATAATAAACCGCCGGCCGTTCAGGCGGGCCGGTGTCACGGACACGCTCTTGCCCTGCACTACCACTTGCGCGGCTTGCTCCGGCTTTTTCGGCAGTGCCAGCTCTTTGGCCAACACATTGGCTGTGCCGGTGGCGAAAACGCCCAGCGCCACGCCGACAGCCAGCCCGTTAAGCACTTCATTGGTGGTGCCATCACCGCCCACGGACACCACGCAGTCGCCCTGGTCCGCCAGTCCATTCAGGTAGTCTGTGGCGTCATTGGGGCCTTTGGTGTAGTACAGGCGCACAGCTGCCCCCTGGCGCTCCAGCTCGGCCACAAAACGGCAAAGCAACGCCTCCCGGCCACCGCCGGCGGCCGGGTTGTAAATCACAGTGACTTTCATCAGACAGGAAACCCTCGTACTGCTCCCGGTTTAAGCCGGGTTATCGATATCAATAAAGGTATGTTCAATGCCGTAATGGTCGCTGAGCCACTGCCCCAACGCCATGGCACCGTAACGTTCCGTGGCATGGTGGCCACAAGCGAAATAGTGCATACCGGTTTCCCTGGCAAAATGGGTGGTCGGCTCGGAAATTTCACCACTCAGGTAGGCATCCACGCCCTTGGCCTGGGCCTTTTCGATAAAGCCCTGAGCCCCGCCGGTACACCAGCCGATGGTTTCAATCTCATCGCCAGGATCTCCGATATGCAAGGGCGTACGCCCCAGCACGGCTTCCACGTGAGCGGCAAATTCCGACGCACTCATGGGGCTATCCAACCGACCCACATTGCCGATAGGCCGGGGCGAATCATCCAGTCCGCCTTCGGTAGTCAGCCCCAGACGGAGCGCCAACTGGGCATTGTTACCCAGCGTGGGGTGGGCATCCAGCGGCAGGTGGTAGGCAAACAGATTAATGTCGTGGTGCAGCAGTGTCTGCAGGCGCTGCTTCTTCATACCCCGAATCTGCTGGCTTTCGCCTTTCCAAAAATAACCGTGGTGCACCAGAATTGCATCCGCATCTTCCACGATAGCCGCATCAATCAAGGCCTGGCAGGCGGTAACACCGGACACCACTCGATGGATCTGTTCCCGGCCTTCCACCTGCAATCCATTGGGGCAGAAATCCTGAAACTGACCCGCAGCCAGCTCCTGATCGAGCAGAGACAACATGTAATCGCGCTTGAGCATGACACCTACCGAATAAAGGTCGGAACAACGAAACGTGTTCAATTTGGTCGCAAAACCCGTGAACCCTGATCACCGCGCCAAGCCGGTCAGGGGGGGTGTGGTGTATCATGCTACTCACTCAAACCACAGGTGAGAGCCGCGCCACGCCTTGCAAGGTGGCCATCGCCTACAGCCAAGTGGCAGTAGCAATCAGTATTCACAGGTTCTACTATTGCGCGCAGTTTACCTATCTGACCCCGCATTTGTCTCGCCAGAGGCCCTTCACCAGGCCCTGACGAAAACGGGGAACAGCACTAACGGGGGCATTACCGGTGATCAAATTGCTTCGTTTTCTGGCCGGCCCGGTGATTACCGGCCTGGCCGTCGGCCTTGTCGCCCTCTGGTGGTACCAGTGGGGTCCCAACGCCGAGCCCGCACAACATGACACCGGCGTTGCCAGCTATTCCGGCGCGGTGAACCATGCGGCCCCGGCGGTGGTGAACATCTACACCACCCAGATCATCACCAACGAAGACGTGGCCGAAGACCCGCTGTTCAACCGTTTCATGGAGCAACCCCGCCGCGAACGCGCCCTGAGCAGCCTGGGTTCCGGGGTGATCGTCGATGATGGTGGCTATGTGCTGACCAGTTACCACGTGATCCGCGATGCGGATGAAATCCTGGTGTCTCTGCGTGATGGACGGGATGTACCGGCCCGGGTGGTCGGCACGGATCCGGAAACCGACCTGGCGTTGCTGCACATTGCCCTGGAGGGGCTACCGGAAGTGGAACTGAACGGCAACGGTCCGGTGCAGGTGGGCGATGTGGTCCTCGCCATCGGCAACCCGCTGGGCGTGGGCCAGACCGTGTCCATGGGCATTGTCAGTGCCACCGGCCGCAGCCATCTTGGCATCGCCACCTTTGAGAACTTTATCCAGACCGACGCGGCGATTAACCGAGGCAATTCCGGCGGCGCGCTAATCGATACGCGCGGCCACCTGATCGGCATCAACACCGCCATTCTTTCTGCCGATGGCAGCTGGCAGGGCATCGGCTTTGCCACTCCGGCATCCATCGCCAAAGAAGTCATGAACGACCTGATCGAGCATGGCCGGGTGATTCGCGGGTACTTGGGCGTCACCGTGCAGGACATGACCCCCTCATTGGCCGACACCTTTGGCATGGAAGACGTGCGCGGCGGCGTAGTCACCGAAGTGGTGGTCGACAGCCCGGCCCACAAGGGCGGCCTGCAGCCCGGCGATGTACTAGTGGGCATCAACGGGGACATGATGGCCGACGGCTACGAAGCCATGAACCGAATCGCCGGCATGAAGCCTGATGACAAGGTGACACTGGAGGTGATCCGCAACCGTCAGCCCCTGTCTGTGGACGTGGTCATCGGCACCCGCCCGCCCGCAGAAACCGATTAAGAGACGCAACACGCGGCAGGCTTCACGCAACAACGCGCAAAGCCTGTCTTTGAGCCGATAGCAAGAGGCCGCGCCCAACGTTTGGGCGCGGCCTCTTCGGTTAAAAACAACACGGCATAGCTCTACACGTTTAAACTTTCAACTTTTAACCCCGCTCACAATCCCTCTACACCGCTCAGCGTTGCCTCTTCAGGGTAGCGAATTTCGAAGCCTTGTTTGAAACTTTCCTCACCCCCGGCGGGCAAGGTGAACTGCCAGCGTTGCAACCCTTTCACGCTATCCACATCGCGAGCATCAGCGGCCTTGCCCTTGGCCGTAACGGTAATATCCTCATTACCGGCGACGGGGAGGCGATCCAGCAGGTTCACTGTTACCGCCTTATCGTAGTGGGACGACAGGGTGATATTTTTCAACGCAGACAGGGTGCTTTCCTTGCTGATCAGACCGACCTCGCCTTGCTGAGACGGCTCACGAACCACATCAATGTGCAGGCGAGGGTCATCACCAAAACTCATCTTCACCGGCTCACCCTGCTTGATACTGTCGCCACGGTGATAACGGGTCAAACGCTGACCATCGCGCAGCAGGGTGACACGCCCGGCGAGCCAGGGCAGTGGGCTAGTGTTCTTCCATTCGCCCACCAACAACACCGCCGGCTGCTGCCAGAGGTAACTTTCTCGGCTGAGTGTTACCGGCAATTCAGCCTGTTGGTAAGGAATACGCGCAGTGGCGTCACCACTGGTCAGCGACAGTGGCACCGAGAGCGGCACACGCATATCAAACCCGTGCGCCACAGGCGCCGCCACCGGCATCGACTGCACCTCTGCCAGGTCCGCCTCGTAGGCCGCAGGCTCCGCCATCACGGCGCGTAATGAAGATTTGCTCCTTTTCGGTTGGGGTGTCGCCAGCCGTACAATCCAGGGTTGCGGGTCTGGCAGGTGACGATAGCCGGCCGGCACCAGCCCCAGGGTGGCACTGACATTCTGCCAATCCTCTCCGGTGTGGTTGCGGATCAAGGCAATCCCCGTCACCGCCACGGTCTCGTTGCCGCTATCCAGATCGACGCGTAACTGATTCTGCCAGCCGGCCTGGCCGGTAAAATACTGCAGTTCAACCTGCGCGGTGGAGGCGTTATCGGTGGCGACGGTGAGCACCAGTTGTTGGCTGCGCGTTTGGCCCTGCCCCAATTGCTGGCGCTCCTGTCGCAGTGCGTCCAGTGTCTGTTGCTGCTCGTGGTGACTCACCGCTCGCTGGTTGATAGCTGCCTGCCGTTGCGCCACCGCCTTGCCGATGGATTCCCACGCACTGGCCCACTTTTCCACCGGCACCTGGGCAAACACCGCCTCACCTTGTGGCGCCTGCCCCATCAGGGATTGCAGATGATTGATCTGTTGCTGGTCCAGGCTATCTGCCGCCCGGGCGGCGGCCATGGCCTGCTCCAGTTCGAGAATCGCCGCATCCAGCTCGGCACGACGGTCCGATACATCTTCTTCACCAATGGCAAACCCTTGTCGCATCCCCAGCAACTCAGCGCCTTTCACGGCCACCTGCAGGCTATCCAGATCCAGTTCCGGCAGACCTTTCACCACCAACTGGTGCTCGCCGGCGGGCAAAACCTGGGAGAAAGTACGACTGAGATGGGCCTGGGCGGGAAACAGCACGGCCTTGTTCACCGGGGCGGTGACAGCAAAGTCAGCGGCAAAAAGGGGCATCGGGATCAGGGCACAGGCAAGCAGTAACGAACGTTTCATTATCAGGGGGCCTTTGCGTTGGTCTAATGCTTGTTAGTACAGCAGGTATGGGGAAAGGTTCAAGCCCGTGAGGTCACATTCCGGGCCAGTGGCCGGCACAGGAGGGGGCGATGAGTTCAAAGTTGAAAGTATAAAGTTTAAATGCGGAGAAGCATCGGCTTTACCTGTGAACGCAAGAGGCCGCGCCCAGAGTGTAATCTGGGCGCGGCCTCTTTGCCTCAATGTGATAACACTTATCCCGCGCTTTTCAACTTTCAGCGCCCAGCTTTGCACTCAACCCGTCCAGAGCCGCAATCAATGCCTGATTCTGTTCAGCCGTGCCAACAGTGATACGCAGATAATCAGCAATTCGCTCGGGTTTACCGAAATGGCGCACGATAATGCCTTGCTCGCGCAGCCCTTGGGCCAGGAACGTCCCGCTATGCTGCGGATGTCGGGTAAACAGAAAATTGGCCGCCGACGGCAGGCTTTCAAAGCCCCGCTGTGCAAGCTGCTCATTGAGCCACTCCCGTTGCGTAACCACCTGCTCACAGCCTTTTTCAAACCATTCCTGGTCCTCAAACGCGGCCACCCCGGCGGCAATGGCCAGACGATCCAGTGGATAGGAATTGAAGCTGTCCTTGATGCGGTTCAGACCATCAATCAAGGCCTCATCACCCACTGCCAGCCCGATACGCAAACCGGCCAGGGAACGGGATTTTGACAGGGTCTGGGTGACCAGCAAATTGGGGTAGCGATTTACCAGCGCGATTGCCGTGGCACAGCCCTGCTCCGGGTTGCCGGCAAAGTCGATGTACGCCTCGTCGATCACCACCAGGGATTCCGTATTCGCCTGCAACAGGCGCTCAATGTCACTCAGCGGCAATAGCTTGCCGGTGGGCGCATTGGGATTGGGAAAGATAATACCGCCGTTGGGGCGCGGCTTACCGCCGGCGAGATAGTCATCCACAGCAATGCCCAACTCATCATCGAGCGGTACCGGCTGGTAGTCGATCTGATACAGGCCGCAATAGACCTTGTAGAAGCTGTAGGTAATATCCGGAAACAGCAGCGGCTGATCTTGTTTAAAAAAGGCCATAAACAGGTGCGCCAGCACTTCGTCGGAGCCATTACCGACGAATACCTGCGAGCGTTTGATCTCGTAGCCTTGGCTGGAATAGTAATCGGCGATGGCCTGCTTGAGCAGGCTGCTGTCCGGATCCGGGTACAGCCGCAGCCGGTCATCGGCTTCGGCGCGGATCGCCTCGATCACTTTCGGCGACGGCCCGAGCGGATGCTCGTTGGTGTTCAGCTTTACCAGCTTGTCCATCTTCGGCTGCTCGCCGGGCACATAAGGCTCCAGCCCATGGACGAAGTCGCTCCAGTATTTACTCATAGTGATTCCGCCTGCATGCATCTGGCAACACGCAACACGCGTGAAGGCGTGGTGCGTGAGGCGTGTTAGCGTTTCTTGATTCTATATTCCGCACTGCGCGCGTGGGCTGTCAGGCTTTCGCCGCGGGCGAGAGGAGAGGCGATCCTGGCCAAGGTGTCGGCACCTTCCGCGGAGCAGCCAATCAGTGAGCTGCGCTTCTGGAAGTCATACACACCCAGCGGCGAGGAGAAACGCGCGGTGGCGCTGGTGGGCAGGACGTGATTTGGCCCGGCACAGTAATCACCCAGTGCCTCCGGGGTGTGGCGCCCCAGAAAGATGGCACCGGCATGACGAATTTTTTTCGCCCACTGCTCCGCATCATCGATGGATAATTCCAGATGCTCAGAGGCAATGCGGTTGGCGATCTCAATGGCCTGATCCAGATCGTCCACCTGAATCAATGCACCGCGATACTTCATGGATGCACGAATAATGGTTTCACGTTCAAGGGTCGCGGCCAGGGTTTCCATGGACTCGGCAACCTGTTTCAGAAACGCCGCATCCGGAGACACCAGAATTGCCTGGGCTTCCTCGTCGTGCTCCGCTTGCGAAAACAGATCCATGGCGATCCAGTCCGGATCGGTCTTGCCGTCGCAAACCACCAGAATTTCAGAGGGGCCGGCAATCATGTCGATACCCACTTTACCAAATACCTGCCGTTTGGCTTCGGCTACGTAGATATTGCCGGGGCCGACGATCTTATCCACCCCCGGCACAGTCTCAGTACCGTAAGCCAGCGCCGCCACGGCTTGCCCGCCGCCCAAGGTAAAGAGCTTGTCGACCCCGGCGATGGCCGCTGCCGCCAGCACCATGTCATTGATGATGCCGTCCGGGGCCGGCGAAACCATGATGATCTCACCCACGCCCGCCACCTTGGCCGGCAAGGCATTCATCAATACCGAACTGGGGTACGCCGCCTTGCCACCGGGCACATAAATGCCCGCGCGATCCAGCGGAGTCACCTGCTGGCCCAGCAAGGTGCCATCCGCTTCGCGGTAGTGCCAGGAATCCTGTTTCTGCTTTTCATGGTAAAAACGCACGCGCTCGGCGGCGGCCTCCAGCGCCTCACGCTGCTCGGCAGGAATACGCGCCAGTGCCGCCTGCAATTGGTCATGCCCCACCACCAGTTCAGCCATGCTCGCCACGTCACGACGGTCAAAGCGGTTGGTGTATTCCACCAGCGCTGCATCGCCACGCTTGGCCACATCCTTAAGGATGCCGCGCACGCGATCCGCCACTTCTTCATCACGCTCTTCCGACCAAGCGGTTAGCGCGGCGAGCTTGGCATCAAAATCAGCGTCTTGGGCATTTAGCCAGGTGGTTTCCATGATCGGGTACCGGTTAAAAATCAGAATCTATTTTTTACCACAGAGGGCGCAGAATTCACCGAGGGAAAGGCCGGTTTTTTTCTATCACACAGATCAACAAAACCTCTGTTCAACACCACACCCAATAAGTGCGGGCGCCCCACTTTGTGCGCTCTGTGCCCCCTGTGCTGAAAGGCTTTTAACCCGCTTTGCGAGACGCAACCGCCTCGGTCAGCTTGTCCAGAATCGTTTGGATGTCACTGTGACGGGTCTTCATGCTGGCGCGGTTAACGATCACGCGGGTAGAAATGTGGGCGATCAGTTCGGTGGGCTCCAGGCCGTTGGCGCGCAGGGTGTTGCCGGTATCGACGATATCCACAATGCGATCCGCCAGCCCCACCAACGGGGCCAATTCCATGGCGCCGTACAGCTTGATCACTTCTGCCTGCTTACCCTGCTGGGCGTAATACGCCTTGGCCACATTCACAAACTTGGTGGCCACGCGCAAACGGCTGCCGGTATCTGGAGCATCCTTCATGGCTGCTACCATCAGCTTGCAGCGAGCGATGTCCAGATCCACCGGCTCAAATACGCCATCGCCGCCGTGCTCCATGAGCACGTCTTTGCCGGCCACACCAATATCCGCCGCGCCATGCTGTACATAAGGCGGCACGTCCGTGGCACGAATGATGATTATTTTCACATCGTCACGGGTGGTGTCGAAAATCAATTTGCGCGAGGCCGCCGGATCTTCCAGCAGCTCAATGCCCGCCGCTTTCAGCAGCGGCAGGGTGTCCTTGAGAATGCGCCCTTTGGAGAGGGCGATGGTCAATGGCTTACTCATCACAGGTCCCGATCCGATCAGCGTGGTACGCGACGGATAACCGCGCCCAGCGATTGCAGTTTCTCTTCGATGCACTCGTAACCGCGATCAATATGGTAGATGCGGTCTACGGTAGTCTCACCGGACGCGGCCAGTGCCGCGATCACTAGTGAGGCCGAGGCGCGCAGGTCCGTGGCCATCACCGGTGCACCAGTAAGCTGCTCCACACCCCGGCAAATGGCGGTATTGCCCTGCACTTCGATGTCTGCGCCCATGCGGTTCATTTCCTGCACGTGCATGAAACGGTTCTCGAAGATGGTTTCGACAATGGTGCTGGTGCCTTCGGCCACCAAATTCAGAGCCATAAACTGGGCCTGCATATCGGTAGGCATGGCCGGGTATGGGGCGGTACGCAAGGACACAGCCTTCGGGCGGCGCCCTTCCATGTCCAGCTCGATCCAGTCGTCACCGACGGTGATTTTCGCGCCGGCTTCTTCCAGCTTCTGCAACACCGCATCGAGAATGCCCGGCACGGTGTCCTTGGTCTTGATGCGACCACCGGTAATGGCAGCAGCAATCAGGTAGGTGCCGGTTTCGATCCGGTCTGCAACGACCTGATGATGGCAACTGGTAAGGCGCTCCACCCCTTCAATAACAATGGTGTCAGTGCCAGCACCGCTGACCTTGCCGCCCATGGCATTGATGAAATCGGCCAGATCCACCACTTCCGGCTCGCGGGCCGCGTTTTCCAGGTAGGTGGTACCCTCGGCCAGCGCGGCTGCCATCATCAGGTTTTCGGTGCCGGTCACGGTGACCACATCCATGACGATGCGAGCGCCTTTCAAGCGCCCGTCCACGCTGGCATTCACGTAGCCATTGGCCACTTCGATATCCGCGCCCATGGCCTCCAGACCACGCAGGTGGATATCCACCGGGCGCGAGCCAATAGCACAACCGCCAGGCAAGGAAACCGACGCCTTGCCGAAATGCGCAAGCATGGGGCCCAGCACCAGGATCGACGCGCGCATGGTTTTCACCAGCTCGTAGGGGGCGGTCAGCTCTTTGATGGTGGTAGCGTTTACTTCCACATTCATGCGGTCATCGATCACCACATGGACGCCCATCCTGCCGAGCAATTCGATCAGGGTAGTCACGTCCTGCAGGTGCGGCAGATTTCCCACCGTCACCGGCTCATCGGCCAGCAACGTGGCGGCCAGAATCGGCAACGCCGCATTCTTGGCCCCGGAAATACGAATGTCGCCGTCCAGCCGACGGCCGCCGGTGATGATCAATTTATCCATGAACTGTCTCTAGATGATTGCGTTCTTCCAACCCGTTTTCGGCCTGTGGCCGGGGTCAGGACAGGCCCTGATTCTGGGCTTTTTCCCACTCCGCCGGAGTAAAGGCAAGAATCTGCACGGCATGGATGGTGTTGCTTTTAATTTGCTCGTCGATGGTGGCGTACACCAGCTGCTGGCGCTTCACCGGCATCAGGCCAGCAAAGGCCTCTGACACCACACGAATCTGGAACCGATCACCGCCGCCTTCCACTGCCACGTCAGCATTGTCAAAACCGGCTTCGACCAGTGCCTGTACTTCTTCCGGGTTCATTTTTGCTCCTCAGCAGGGCCCTTGGCAGGCCCAAACAGCACTGGAGCGGCCTGTAGCCGCTCCATCAAATCGTCATCAAGGGCATAATAATACGCGAGCACGCGGCCCCTTACCACGGCAGGCGACCTCACTCGCCCTGCTTCGCCTCGTCGATACCGGCATCAATCTTGGCATCCGCAGACCAGTTATCGATCACTTTGTCGATATCGTTGTACTGCTGCATGCCCTGGGCGAACTGGCTCTTGAAGGTATCGCGCAAATCCAGGCCATTCACATACACATTAATGACCTTCCACTGATCATCGCGCAGGAACAGGGTGTAGTAGATCGGCACGACTTGTCCGGAGTTGGTTTTCACCTCCATGCGCACCCGTGCATAGTCACCTTTGCGGTCACCGTCCTGCATGGGCAGGGTCTCGATTTTCTGGCCATCATACAGGGTAATGCCAGACGCATAGGTGTTGATCAGGCTGTTTTTGAACACATCCAAAAAACGGTATTTCTGCTCTTTGCTCGACGGGCCAAAGTAGTCGCCCATCACCATACGGGTGATGCGCTTGAAATCCACCAGATCAGCCAGCTCTTCACGCACCAGCGCCTTGGCCTTGTCCGGGTCCGCTTCGAGCGCCTCGCGCTCCGCCTCGATGCGGGATGTCATGCGTTCCACGGCGTCCGACACCACTTGGCGCGGGTCGCTCTCGGCGTGGGCCAATGTGGCCATCCCTGCCAGCAGAACCACCAGGCCGGCGTGCAGCCACGTTCGAATATACCGTTGCAAATGCATAAATTACTCCCTGTTAGTCTCCGGCGGTTTTACGGTGTTCTTTACCCCCTGTCCAGTCATCAACAGCGGCAACACCGTGAACCTCGATTGTTTTATTGGAGTCACAGAGAACGATACGGTTCCCGCCAGGGAGACTCGATTACCGATTACGGGTCAACGCGAAGGGGCAACCGGTGTATAATCGCCGCCAACGTCAAGGAGAGCGCATGAGTCACAACCATATCAGCGTCGGCCAACGGGTACTGGATATCGAAGCCCGAGCCGTGGATGCCCTGAAAGACAGCCTGGACGCCAGCTTTTCCGCTGCCTGCGACCTGATGCTGAATGCCAAAGGCCGAGTGATCGTCACCGGCATGGGCAAAAGCGGGCATGTGGGCAGTAAACTGGCCGCCACCCTGGCCAGCACCGGCACGCCCTCTTTCTTTGTGCATCCCGGCGAAGCCTCCCATGGCGACCTCGGCATGATCACCCCGGACGATGTGGTACTGGCGCTCTCCAATTCCGGCGAAACCGCCGAAGTGCTGGCCATTTTGCCGGTCATCAAGCGCAAGGGCACTCGCCTCGTCGGCATGACCGGCCGCCCGCAATCCGCGCTGGCCCAACTCTCTGATGTACACCTGACCGTGGCGGTCACGGAAGAGGCCTGCCCCCATAACCTGGCGCCCACCTCGTCGACCACCGCGGCCCTGGCCATGGGCGACGCCCTGGCCATCGCCCTGCTGGAAGCGCGCGGCTTCACCCCGGAAGACTTCGCCCTCAGCCACCCCGGTGGCAGCCTGGGCCGGCGCCTGCTGTTGAAAGTGGATGACATCATGCATGCCGGCGAGCAACTCCCCCTCGTCAGCGCCACCACCTCACTCAGCGAAGCCCTGCTGGAGATGACCCATAAAGGTTTGGGCATGACCGCCGTCACCAACGACGACGGCACCCTCGCCGGGATCTTCACTGATGGTGATTTGCGCCGCATTTTCGACCGGGACATCGATATTCGTCAGGCCACCATTTCCGACGTCATGGTCACCAACCCAATCACCATCGCGCCGGGCCACCTGGCGGCAGAAGCCCTGCAAGTCATGGAAACCCGCAAGATCAACGGGCTGATGGTGTGCGATGAAGCCGGCAAACCCCTCGGCGCCTTCAACATGCAGGACCTGCTGCGCGCGGGGGTGGTGTAAATGCCCATGCAATTTTCATCCATTGATGCCCAGAACCTGCGCCTGATGGCCTTTGACGTGGACGGCGTAATGACCGACGGCCGCTTGCTGTTCGGCCCCCAGGGCGAAGAACTGAAGGTCTTCAATACCCTGGACGGCCACGGACTGAAAAAGCTGGCTGCCAGCGGCGTCACCCTGGCCATTATCACCGGGCGCAACTCCCCCATGGTGGCCAAACGCGCGGCAGATCTGGGCATTGAACACGTCATTCAGGGCCGCGAAGACAAAGGGGTCGCACTAGAAGCACTGGCTGACTCACTGAGCATCGCGGCCCACGAAACCGGCTATGCCGGCGACGACGAACCCGACGTAAGCGCCCTGCTCTGGGCCCGGTTAAGCTTTGCCCCGGCTAACGCCCACGACTGCGCCAAGACTGCGGCCGATCACGTTACCGAGCGCCGCGGCGGCGAAGGGGCAGTACGGGAAATTTGCGATGCTATTCTCGCCCTGCGGAGCCAGGCATGAAACGCCAGGGACTATTAAGCGCAACCGGCATCTTGATGCTGGGGCTGGTCATGCTTATGACCCTCCACGAGTGGGACAGCACCCTTCCCGGCCAGGATAACGCCGTGATGCAGGCGCCGGCGATCATTGCCGACGAGGTGACGGCCCGCGCTTTCAGCGAAAAAGACGGCACCCTGCAATACCATCTCACCGCCAATAACCTGGTGCAGTTTGACCACAATCCGCTCACCGAAATGGAAGCCCCTGTGCTGGTCATGGCCAACGACAAAGGCAGCTGGACCATCACCAGCGATCACGGCACCGTGGAAGAAGACGGCAACCTGATTACCTTTCTCGGCGAGGTCAACGTGGATAACCCCACCCAGAAAGTGAACCTGGATACCGACGAACTGCGCTTCAACAGCGACACCAATATCGCCACCACCCCCGGCGATGTAGAAATGACATTCGACTCCGGCCAAACTCGTGCCGGCGCCCTGGAAGCCGATCTCGACAAGGGCATTCTGAATCTGAAACAAGGAGTAAAGAGTGAGTTTGAAGCACCGGCTTCTTAGCACCCGCCGCCTCGCCACACTGGCATTACTGGCGACGCTGCCTCTAGGCGCTCAGGCCGCCCCCATGGAAGGCCCCATTCAGGTCACGGCAGACAACGGCCGGTTCGAACAGGATGCTGGCAGCGGCCTGTACAGCGGCAACGTGGAATTAATTCAGGGCAAGCGCAAACTATTCGCCGACGAAATGCGCATGTTCACCAAAAATGGTGATTTAGTAAGAGTAGAAGCCACCGGCACCCCGGTACGCATGGAAGAAGGCGAAGGGCTAAATGCCCACGCACAAAACCTGGTCTACGACATCAATGCGCGCACTTTGGTCCTCACCGGCGACGCTTATATCGAGCACCAAGGCAATACCTTTGAAGGCGCCAAGGTAGAATACAGCCTGGATTCCAAGCGCGTGGACGCCAGCAGCGAAGGCGACCAGCGGGTACGCTTGGTGATCCCCGCCGCGAACCAGCCCGGCGAGGCCAGCGAAGACGCCTCCGATAACGAACAAAACACCCCCAGTGAGGACAGCGACACCGCCTCACCCGATGCGGAGCCCAGCACGCCATGAGCCATTTACGCGCCCACCACCTGGCGAAAAGCTACAAGGGCCGCCGGGTCATCGAGGATGTCTCCCTGGACGTGGAAGCCGGCCAAATTGTCGGCCTGCTGGGCCCTAACGGTGCCGGCAAGACCACCTGCTTTTACATGATTGTGGGGCTGGTTGAAGCCGACGCCGGACGCATCGAAATTAATGACGGCGACATCACTCACCTGCCCATGCACGGCCGCGCCCAACGCGGCATTGGTTACCTGCCCCAGGAAGCCAGCATCTTCCGCCGCCTGACGGTGGAAGAAAACATCATGGCGATCCTGGAAACCCGCAAAGAGCTGAGCAAGGCGGAGCGCCACGAGCGCATGGAAAGCTTGCTCAAAGAATTTCACATTGGGCACATTCGTGATTCACAGGGGATGAGCCTGTCCGGGGGCGAGCGGCGCCGTGCCGAAATTGCCCGCGGTCTGGCCACCGACCCGGATTTCATCCTGCTGGATGAACCCTTTGCCGGCGTGGACCCGATTTCGGTCAACGATATCAAAGGCATCATTCGCCACCTGAAAGAGCGCGGCATCGGCGTCCTGATCACCGACCACAACGTGCGCGAGACCCTGGATATCTGTGACACTGCCTATATTGTCAGCGCCGGCCACATCATTGCCTCCGGCGATGCCGACATCATCCTTGCCAACCAGCAGGTGCGGGATGTGTACTTGGGGGCCGATTTCCGACTTTAAAAAAAGCAGTGAAAAGCTCAAAGTGTAAAGTTGAAAGCGCGGGGCAGGCCACTTCCCAACGGCTAGGCCCTGCCCGCGATACCGCCAATGAAACACGGAAAAAATGGCAAAGGCTGGTCGCCAGCTAAAGCCGCGCATCAATTAATCTGTTGAACTTTCAGCTCGCCTCGCACGTCCTCCACCTTAATCGCGGCCACGGCACAATCCCCAACCCCGACGCCCAACCGCGTTTTAACTTTACACTTTGAACTTTCAACTCCACCCAGCCCGTACCACACAAGAACCACTGGCACAAATATTGCTTGCCTTATAGGTAGGCTGCTATTCTCGTGTTTTGGGGATCCACAGAATACCGAGCAGTATGAAACCCACACTACAATTACAAATTGGCCAGCAGCTCACCATGACGCCGCAGCTGCAGCAGGCCATCCGCCTCTTGCAACTGTCCACGCTGGACCTGCGCCAGGAAATCCAGCAGGCCGTGGAGAGCAACCCGCTGCTGGAACTGGCCGACGATTTCGGTGACGACAGCCTGCCTGAACATGACGAAGAACGTCAGGACGAGGAGCTGGACACCGAGCGTGACGACGCCATGGAAGAGCTGGTGCAGGATGAACCCGGCGCAGAAACTGAATGGGATGACGTCTATTCCGGTCAGACCAGCAGCGCCACCGCCTCCCTCCCCGACGACGCCGATGAATGGCAGCAACGCCATGCCGTCTCCGGCAACCTTCAGGACCACCTGCTCTGGCAGCTGAACCTGACCCCCATGAGCGATGTGGACCGCATTATCGCCATCACCATCATCGAATCCCTGGACGACCGCGGTTACATCACCGTACCGCTGGACGACATCGTCGACATGGTGAATGCTCAGCCCGAGCTGCTAACCGAAGGCGATGAACTGGAGCGCGACGAAGTGCTCGCCGTACAGCACCGCCTGCAGCAGTTCGACCCCGTCGGCGTGGCCAGCATCGATCTGGCTGACTGCCTCGGCGTGCAACTGCGCCAGTTACCCGCAGAGACCGCCCTGCGCGACGAAGCCAGCGCGCTTCTGGCCCATCTGGATCTGCTGGAAAAACACGACTACACCGCCCTGCGCCGCACCCTGCAAATCAGCGAAGAGCTCCTGCTGGAGGCCCTTTCCCTGCTACGCACCCTGGATCCTGCTCCCGGCGAACAAATCGGCGAACCCCAGGTAGACTACGCCGTTCCCGACGTAATCGTCCGCCAGCACCAGGGCCGCTGGCAGGTCAGCCTCAACGATGACGTGCTGCCCCGAGTCAACCTGCAGCAGCAATACGCCAGCATCGCCCGCACCACCAGTGGTGAAGACGGGCAATATCTGCGCAATTGCGTTCAGGAGGCCAAATGGTTCATCAAGAGCCTGCAGAGTCGCCACGACACCCTGCTCAAGGTGGCCACCCGCATCGTCGATGTGCAGCAAGGCTTCTTCGATTATGGCGATGAAGCCATGAAACCCCTGGTTCTGGCGGATATTGCCGACGCCGTTGAGATGCACGAATCAACCATCAGTCGGGTCACCAACCAGAAATACATGATGACACCCCGCGGTGTCTTTGAGCTGAAATATTTCTTTTCCAGTCACGTGGGAACCGACGGCGGCGGTGAGTGTTCCTCCACCGCTATTCGTGCCATTATTAAGAAGCTGGTCGCTGCCGAGAATCCCCGCAAGCCGCTCAGCGATAACAAGCTGGCTAGCTTGCTAAATGAGCAGGGAATCAATGTAGCGCGCCGGACCGTCGCCAAATACAGAGAGGCGATGCGAATACCGTCTTCCAGCGCCCGCAAGCGTTTGGTGTAGGGCGCCAGGACGGATCCCAAACAGGTAAAGGAGCCAGCCATGCAAATTAATATCAGCGGTCATCACCTGGATATTACCGATGCCTTGCGTACCTATGTGGGTGACAAATTTTCCCGCCTGGAGCGCCATTTCGATCAGATCACCAGCGTCCAGGTGATTCTCTCTCCGGAACCGAAAACCCATAAAGCCGAATCCACGATTCATATTTCCGGGGCCGATGTCTTCGCCACCGCTGAGGCCGGAGACATGTATGCAGCGATCGACAAGCTGACGGACAAGCTGGACCGCCAGATTCTCAAACACAAGGAAAAGGCCGTCAGCCACAAGCACGGTCACTAACCCAAAGCGACAATTATGCGAGTTCGCGAACTACTGACCCTGGCCCGCACCCATCACGGCGTGCAGGCCAGCAGCAAGAAACAACTGCTGGATCAGGTTGCACAGCTGGCCGCAGCCAGCTGTGACAGCCTCAATGAACAGGAAGTCTTCGATGCCTTGGTGGCCCGGGAAAAACTGGGCTCCACAGGCATTGGCGAAGGCATCGCCATTCCCCATTGCCGGCTCGGACATTGCCAGCAAGCGGTAGGCCTGTTGTTAAAACTGGAAAACCCCATCGATTTCGACGCCGTTGACGGACACCCCGTGGATCTGGTGTTTGTGCTGCTGGTCCCCCAAGACAACCCGGAACAGCACCTCAAGACACTCAGCCACCTGGCCTCACTGTTCAACGACGACAGCTACCGTGCGGAACTGCGTCGCAGCACTGACAATCCGCACCTCTACCAGACTGCAGTAGAGTCCGAAGCGGAGTTGCGGCTGGCGTCATGAAGGAACGCAACACGCTTTCGGGCACCATACAGCACGCCCAAAACACTCCCTCGTCTATCAGTCTTGCGAGCCAACGCACTGCGTGTGGCGTGCGGGCGGTGCAACCATGAAACTCACCATTATCAGTGGCCGCTCCGGGTCCGGGAAAACCACCGCGCTGCAAGCTCTGGAGGACCAGGGTTTTTATTGTGTGGATAACCTGCCCGCCGGCATGTTGCCTACATTGGCGAAACAGTTAAGCGAGGGCGAACCGCCGATTGAGCGGGTTGCCGTGGGTATTGATGCCCGCAACCTCCCCGCCCAGTTACTGGCTTTCGACAACATCCTTGAGGCCCTGAACGAACAGCAGGTGCGCAGTGAAATCATCTACCTGGACGCGGATGACCACACCCTGCAGACCCGCTTCAGCGCCACCCGCCGCCGCCACCCGCTAGGCACTGGCGAACGCTCACTGGCCGACGCGATCGGGCATGAACGGGAACTACTGGCCAATATTCGCCAGCGCGCCGACCTGGTTATCGACAGCAGCAACCACGACGTTCACACCCTGCGTAATCTGATGCGCGAACGGGTGGCCCGCCGTGAAGCCACGTTGTCTCTGCAGCTGGAATCCTTCGGCTTCAAGAATGGCCTGCCCACCGACGCGGACCTGGTGTTCGACGTGCGGGTACTGCCCAACCCGCATTGGCATGCAGACCTGCGCCCGTTCACCGGCAAGGATGACTGCATCATCGATTTCCTCAGCCAACATCAGGCCAGCCACGACATGCTCAAGGATATCGGCGATTTCGTGGAGCGCTGGCTGCCCGCCTTTGCCCACAGCGACCGCAGCTACGTGACGGTCGCCATCGGCTGCACCGGCGGGCGCCATCGTTCAGTCTTCATCACCGAACAGCTGGCACTGGCCCTGCGCGCAAAAGGCATTGCCCTGCAGGTCCGTCACCGGGAACTGCCCCGGGAGCAATAAGCCTGACCCATGATCTGGCAACAGGGATTCTTCATGCCAGACGACTCTCTTTCTGAGCACAAGACACCCGATGATTGAAAAAAAACTCGACGTAATCAACAAACTCGGCCTGCATGCCCGGGCTGCCGCTAAAGTGGTCAGCGTAGCCTCCCGCTACGACAGCAGCATTCTGGTACTGCACAAGAACCAGACCATTGATGCGAAAAGCATCATGGGCCTGCTCATGCTCGGTGCAGCCAAAGGCAGTAGCGTCACTTTCAGGGTAGAAGGCGAAGACGAGCAGCACGCCATGGATGAACTGGAAGATCTGTTCGCCCGCTGCTTCGACGAAGGCGAGTAACCCCCCGGATCACCGGCAAATTTACCACTCTTTACCGCCATCACGCCGGCGACACTTCGGCCTTCACACCGCCTCGTGTAAACTCTCTTCCAGCAAGGAGGAGCCATGCCCGCCGATAGCAGCCGTAGCCAACAGCATTTAAAAGCCATTAATCGCGCCCTGGCCAGTGGTACCTATACTCAGGTACGCCAACTGATCAACAATCTACCCGGCGCTGAAGCCGCGCATTTACTGGAATCGTCCCCGCCACGAGAACGGGAAATTCTCTGGCAGCTGCTACATAAAGATCAGGAATCCGAAGTATTGCAGTACCTGGGCGAAGAAGTCCGGGTGGAGTTACTGCGCGACCTGTCCACCGACGAGCTGGTCTCGTTGGCTGAAGACCTGGATACCGATGACCTGGCCGACTTACTGCAAGAGCTGCCGGACCACGTCACCTCACAAATCATGGCCAACCTGGATGCCCAAAACCGGGAGCGGCTAGAGCATGTACTCAGCTACCCGGAAGACACCGCCGGTGGCCTAATGAACACCGACGTGATCACCGTACGCCCGGAGATCACCTTCGAAGTGGTCCAACGCTATCTGCGCCGCCGCGGCGAAATCCCCCGCACCACCGATAACCTGGCCGTGGTTAACCGGAAAAACCAGTTCATCGGGCTGCTACCACTGACCAAAGTACTGATCAGTGACCCGGGCACCACCGTGCGCGAAGCCATGATTACCGACACGGAATCCATTACCGCCACCCTGCCCGCCCACGAAGTGGCAAAGATCTTCGAACGCCACGATTTGGTAACCGCCCCAGTGGTGGACGAAGACGGCATGCTGGTGGGCCGGATTACCATTGATGACGTGGTGGACGTGATCCGGGAAGAAGCGGACCACTCGCTGATGAGCATGGCCGGCCTGGACGAAGACGAAGACACCTTCGGCTCCGTGTGGCAAACCGCACGCCGCCGGGCGCTATGGCTGGGTATCAACCTGCTCACCGCGCTAGCCGCCTCTGCGGTCATCGGCCTGTTTGAAGCGACTCTGGAAAAAGTGGTGGCACTGGCGATTCTGATGCCCATCGTCGCCAGCATGGGTGGCATTGCCGGCAGCCAGACCCTGACACTGGTAATCCGCGCCATGGCGCTGGGCCAAATTCAGTCCAACAACACCCGCTACCTGCTGTTCAAGGAATTGTCCGTAGGCGCCATCAATGGCCTGCTGTGGGCAACCGTGATCGGCATTACCGCCGGACTCTGGTTCAACGACCCCAATCTCGGTTTGGTGATTGCTGTCGCTATGGTGATCAACCTGGTCATGGCCGCCAGTGCCGGCGCCCTGCTGCCCATCACCATGAAGAAGCTGGGCATCGATCCCGCCTTGGCCGGGTCCGTGGTGCTGACCACCATTACCGACATCGTCGGTTTCTTTGCCTTTCTCGGACTGGCCACGGTGCTGTATGCGCACCTGCTGGTCTGATCGAAACAGAACGAAAACCTGACGCCGATCCGTTTCGGCAAACCCATAAAAAAGGCGCCGTAAAAACGGCGCCTTTTTTATAATCAAACCACTGCCTGCGATGCTTATTCCACAAACAGCTGCTTAAACGATACGTAATACGCACCGGCCAGAATCGGCATCACGAACAACCACCCCAGCAGAATCGGAATCGCCGCCACCACCAGGATCAAGGAGATCACCAGGGTATAAACGATGAAAGGGATGATGTTTTTCAGGCACGCATCCAGGCTTAGCTTCATGGCGTCCACTACCCCTTTCTGCCCCAGGAAGATCAGCGGCACGGCGAAGTAAAACAGAAACATGAAGGCAAACATGGCCAGCGTGGCCAGCAGCCCCAACACCACCATGGCGGCGGTACTGCCGTCACGGCCGAGCAGGAAAAACAAACCACCCAATACGGCACCGGCCACCAGCAACACGACAAATTGCGCTACGGCCGTCATGATCAGCGGATTGGTTCGATCGGAAAACCCGGCAAACAAATCCGAGAAATCAGAACGGTTTTCCGTGTCGATGCGATGAAAGATTTTCACAATGCCGGCATACAACAGCGGCGTCAGCAGCAGCTGGGCAATCGCACCCAAAAACGGAATAATCTGCAAGGCGGAGGTGATCAGCACGGTCACAACCAAGGCGCCCAGTACCACACCCCAATGCCCACTGAGCATGCCATGACCTTTACCAATCCAGCCCATGGCATCACCCACACTGATTTTGCGTGGTGCGATGATGGTGAATTCATTGGCACCGGCTGGCGCCGCGTTAGCCACATCCGATTGCGGCTGTTGATACGGATTCATATCACTCATTCGTTGGTTCCTTCCCTTTCCCAAGTCAAAAATTAATCGAATTACACCGGAAAAAATTACCGGCCGGCAATCTTGATGGGCGACAACAATAAGGACCCACAGGCAATATTGCCGCGATAGTCCACATCCGTGCCGCTACCCTGAATACCCAGCAGCATCTCCCCCAGATGACCGGCAATAGTAAACTCTTGCAGTGCACCTTGTATGACACCGTTCTCAAACCAGAAGCCGCTTGCCCCACGGGAGTAATCCCCGGTGACCAAGTTGATGCCCTGACCCATGACTTCGGTGATCAGAATACCCTTCGGCACCTTGGCCATGAGCGCAGCCAAGGAATCGCCGGTATCGGTGATTCGCACATTGCGCACCCCACCACCATTGCCAGTGGGCGCCATGTCCAAACGCCGGCTGGCGTACAGGCCCAGCGCATACTGCTTGAGAACACCGTCTTCTACAAACGCCTGAGCCCGAGTGGGCAAACCGTCACCATCGAAAGGCGCCGACGCATTGCCTGCCGCCATGTGCGGGTTTTCCGTGAGCTGAAATCCGGCCGGCAGCACGGCCTTACCCAGACAGTCCTGCAAAAAAGAACTGCGACGATAAAGCGCCCCGCCGCTAATCGCAGAGACCAGATGCCCCAACAGGCCCGACGCCACTTCCGGGGCGAAGATCACCGGCAGCTCGCCGGTTTCCGGCACTTGCGCCCCCAACCGGGCCAGGGCGCGCTCACGGGCCTGCTCCCCCACCGCTTCGGCAGACGCCAGGCGATCGCCCACACGCCCTCCGTCATACCAGTAATCGCGTTGCATGCCAGCTTCGTCTTCTGCCACGACACTGCAGACGCGGCTGTGGTGGGTGCCGCGGTAACCGTGCAAAAAACCTTCCGAGGTGGCATAGACCCGCAAGCTGGCGCCACTATTGACGGAGGCACCTTCGGAATTGACGATGCGAGCATCGTCACGGGCCACCGTTTCACAACGCAGCGCTTGCTCAATGGCGGCCTGGGTGTCCATGGCCCAGGGGTGATACAGATCCAGGTCTGTCACTTCCTTTGCCAGGTCTGCTGCTGGCGCCAACCCCGCATAACGGTCTTCCTCGGTGTAACCGGCGATCGCCGTGGCAGCCGCCAGGGTCGCCCGCAAACTGTCGCGGTTATCGTCGGAACTGCTGGCGTGGCCTTTGCGCTGGCCCTTGTACACGGTCACCGAGACACCCCGATCACGGTGGAACTCCACCGTTTCCACTTCGCCCTGACGCACGTTGACCGAATAGCCCTGGGACAGGCTGACCCCCACTTCCGCCGCATCGGCGCCCTGGCGTTTGGCCTCTTCTATCAGCCAGGCTGCAGTATCTTTTGCCTGTTGTAGCTGAGTATTGTCGAGTTCGGCTGTCGTTGGGGAGGAATCAGACATAAAATAGCGGTTCCATTGATGGGTATTAAACAGTTATGACCGAGTATAGCGACGACCAGATCACCAGCAAGGGCCAGCAAAAGCGCGAGGACAACGCCTTGCAAGAGCTGGGTCTGTTACTGATGGACATGAAGCAGGTGGAGCGCGAGCGCCTGCCCCTGCGTGACGATCTGCAATACGCGCTGGTTGAAGCCACCCGCATCACCAGCCACGAAGCTCGCCGCCGTCACGCCCAATACATCGGCCGGCTCATTCGCGAAACCAACAGCGAGCAGATTCTTCAAGCGCTGGAGCGGCTCAATGACCCTTTTCGCCAGCAGCGGCTCAGCAACTGGGTTGAACAAATTGTTATCTGCGAACAGCCCAAAGACGCGGAAAGCACTGTACAGCAAATTCTGGAATTCTTTCCCCATGGTGACCGCCAGCAGCTGCGTAACCTGACACGCAACGCGCTGAAAGCCCGGGTGAAAGATCCCGCCGCCGCGCCGCCATCGGAAAAGGAGAAATTCAAACGCGAGCGCCGCAAGCTAATCAATTACCTGAACCAGCTGGACAAAACCGCACCACTGTACTGACATCGGCACGCCGCCCAACGCAAGATCAAGGCCGTGCAGGGACCACCAGGGCGTCTTTATCCGCTTGCCACCAGCGTAAAAAACTCCCACCCACAGATTTCTGTGGCTGCGAATGGGCATCGCCTTCGATGCCCTGCTCTTTCTCCATCAGCGACACTTTCTCGTTCGCGGTTTCAAACCAGGCTTGCGGATCACTGACTCCAGCAGCCATCGCTTCGCCATACAGCGCCCTGCTAAACCAGGTCCGCTCAGAATCATCACTACAACCGAATGAGGTGCGATCTGCCGCCGCAGAGGAAAATATCACCCGCTCCGGCGTCGCCAGGCCTTCCACCCACTTACCGGAATAACAGGCTGACACGATCACCCATTGATGCCGGGCAGACAACCCGTTCAGCCATTGCTTGCCATCCGCCACGGCGAGATTATTGAGCTTCAGGCTTTTGTCATCCAGCAGCAGATCACCGTTGGTCGAACCGTGGCTGACAAAGTGCACCAGCAATAAATCTTCCTCTGGGTCCAGCAAGGCATCCATCGCCTTGAGGCTCTCCTGCACACTGGTGCGCGTGGCCAGCGGCAACTCATCGCTGCCACCATTGATCAGACGTACATGACGGCGCTTCAAATCAAACACCGAGCTCAACCGTTCAGCCACCCAGTCCACCTCACGGGCAAATACCGCTTCGGTGCCGTCGCCGCCCACCACCAACAAATAAACATCCCGCACACCGGGTCGCTGGGGAGCCAACGAGGACAATACCGACTGCAACCGACTGGATTCGGTATACAGCCGCGCCTCCATGGCCGCCGCCTGCTGTTGCTTGCGCTGTCGCCAGGCTTTTTCACTGGGGTAATAATCGCCCCGTACAAAAAAGCCCTTTTCCACCACGGGCTCGCCCTCATCACGGGGCCGCGTGCGCGTCCCCGGGCCTTCCGCGTGGCCATTTTCAAACGTGGCACGGACCACCACGCCGTCCGGACGGGTCAGTTCACCTTTGCCTGCAAAGGTGAAGAAATCGAACTCGCCCTGATAGTGATACCCTTCCTCGTTGCTGTAGGTCCCCTTGACCATATATCCCTCGGCAAAGGTACCTTCAAACTGTTCGGCTGACGCGGTGACCCAGAGTCCCTTCCCGTGCGGCTGAAAATCGCGGAACTCTCCCTGATAGGAATTATCATCCAGATACGCCACGGAGCCCTTGGTTAACTCACCGTTGCTGAACTGCCCCTGATAAGACGCATCCGGGCAGGTATAGCTGCCTTCACCATTGAGTACACCGTTAACAAAATGCCCCTCCTGAACACAGCCCTCACGGCCTTCCAGGCGACCTTCTCCGGTCATTAGCCCTTCCTCGAACGCCCCTTCGTAATGCCGGCCATCAGGCCAGGTCAGACTGCCCTCACCGTGGAATAGATTGTTTTCAATGTCACCGTCATACACGGCGCCATCGGGCAAACGCACATCCGCCGGCAATTGCACCGGCTCACAACCAGACAGCAACACCAGCAAGACGAACAGACACAGAGTTCTCATAGGCGGCTGGCTTTCCTTAGCCCACAGGCAGTTTGAACTGCGCCAGCTGGGACGAGGTACGGCGCAGGTGAGTGCACAGCAGACGGGCGATATTTTCCATCACCAGACTCACCGCATGGGGGCTGCGTTTTCGTAACTGCTCAATACCCTTGCGGGTGAGCACAATCAGGGTGGCATCTTCCGCCGCGCGCACTGTGGCCGAGCGGGGTTCGTGATCCACCAGCGCCATTTCGCCCATGGAATCCCCCGGACGCAGATGCGCAATCACAACCTCGCCACCGCCTTCATTATCCTTGACGATATCCAGGCAACCGCGCACCACAAAGCAGACAAAATCGCTACGATCACCTTCCCGGCAGACCACGTCGCCCACCGGCACACGGTTCACGAACACCAGTTTTTCCAGCACCGACAGCTCCTCATCACTGAGGCCGGCAAACAGCCGCATACGCGAGAGAATATCCAGAACCTGGGACATCAGGCGGTGCCTCCCACGGTAAGCGCATCCACGCGCAGGGTCGGCTGCCCCACGCCCACCGGCAGGGATTGGCCATCCTTGCCACACACGCCGATACCCGAATCCAGCGCCAAGTCATTACCCACCATGGAAATGCCACGCATCACTTCCGCACCGCTGCCAATCAGGGTGGCGCCTTTTACCGGACAGACAATCTTGCCCTTCTCCACCAGGTACGCTTCGCTGGTCGAAAACACAAAACGGCCAGACGTGATGTCGACTTGGCCGCCTGCAAAGTTCACCGCATAGATGCCACGATCCAGGCTGGCAATAATATCCTGCGGGTCACTTTCGCCCGGCAGCATGTAGGTGTTGGTCATACGCGGCATGGGCAAGTGCGCATAGGATTCCCGACGACCATTGCCGGTGGGGGCAACCCCCATCAGGCGGGCATTGGTCTTGTCTTGCATGTAGCCCACCAGCTTGCCGTTCTCGATCAGGGTATTGCTGGCAGAGGGAGTGCCTTCGTCGTCCACACTCAATGAACCGCGACGATCCATCAGGGTGCCGTCATCCACTACGGAACACAGCGGTGACGCCACCATTTCCCCCATCTTCTTGGCGAACATGGAGGTGCCTTTACGGTTGAAATCCCCTTCCAGGCCATGACCCACCGCTTCGTGCAACAGTACCCCCGGCCAACCTGGCCCGAGCACCACCGGCATGGTCCCGGCCGGCGCCGCTTCGGCGTCCAGATTCAGCAGCGCGCCGCGTACCGCCTCGCGGGTCCAGGTTTCGATACGCTCTTCCTGCAACAACCAGTCATAGGCCACCCGCCCGCCGCCGCCGGCACTACCGCGCTCACGGCGGCCTGCACGTTCGGCAATCACGCTCACATTACAGCGAATCAACGGGCGCACATCCGCCGCCAGGGTGCCGTCACTGGCCACCACCATTACCACATCCTGCTCTGCGCTCAGGCTGGCGGTGACTTCGACAATGGCCGGGTCCAGGGAGCGAGCCATGGCATCGATGCGCTGCAACAGCGCCACTTTTTGCTGGGCAGGCCAGCCCAGCAAAGGGTCGCTAGTGGTGTAACGGGCCGGCGCGGCGTGGCTGGCCAATTGAATCTGCCGGTCCTGCCCCTGCCGGGTAATCGCCCGCGCCGCACCGCTGGCCTGCTGCAGTGCCGCCAGGGTGATGTCGTCACTGTAAGCAAAGCCGGTCTTGTCGCCCTGCACGATACGTACACCGGCACCGCGTTCGGTATTGAAACTGGCATCGCGAACAATGCCATCTTCCAGTACCCAAGCCTCATGACGGCTGTGTTGGAAATAAATATCGGCGTAATCAGCCTGCCCGGTCAGCTTGCCATTCAGCAGTGACGCCAGTTGCGGGGTGTGCAGGTTGGCCGGTGCCAACAGCACGGATTCGGCAATAGAAAGAGCGTCATCAGTTTGCGTCATAGGGACCTTCAATACGTAATCGTTGATGCTGCTGCACCGGCATGCGCTGGCGAAGCTCGTTCATGGTAGCAAGGTCCAGCGGCGCCACAAGCGCCCCGGGCGCATTCTGCAAGCTTGCCACCACCTCGCCCCAGGGAGACACCAACATGGAATGGCCGTAACTGGCACGGCGCGGGCCATGTTGCCCGCATTGGTTGGCGCCCAGCACATAGCAACCGGTCTGCACTGCGGTGGCGCGCAGCAACAGCTCCCAATGGGCCGCGCCAGTCACGGCGGTGAACGCCGAGGGGTACACCAACAGTTCGGCCCCGGCGCTCACCAATCGTTGAGCCAGGGCCGGAAAGCGCAGGTCATAGCAAATTGCCATACCCACCTGCACACCAGCCAGAGGCACGGTGACGATGGTTTCACCGGGTTCAAACAGATCGGACTCCCGGTACTGGCCCTGAGCGTCCTGCACCTGGGCATCAAACAAGTGAAGCTTGTCGTAACAGCCAGCAACGTTGCCGTCGGCGGTCACCGCCAAAGAGCGCGTGCGTACCCGTGGCGCCGGTACTGGCTCACCGTCCGGGCGACTCAGCGAAGGCACGCTGCCGCCAATAATGGCCATCCCCAGCCGCGAGGCCTGTTCACAGAGCCATTGCTCCAACGTTGCATACTCTGCCGCCAGCTCTCGGTAATCGCCTCCGTAGCCAGCAAAATTCTCCGGCAATACCGCAAGGCTAGCGCCCTTGTCGCGGGCCGCCTGCAACAGTTCGGCGGCCTGCTCCAGGTTGGCCTGCGGCGCTTTACCGCTGGTCATCTGTATTGCGGCAACTTGTGCCGCGGCGTTAGGCACCGTCATTCGAAAATCCCTTCTGTTTCAGACACTTTCGGGTTCGACCAGCTACCGCCCACGCGGTATTCCATGGTCGCGGTCTTGTCCAGTTTATCTCCCCAGATGCGTTCCACCACAAAGATACCGGCGCAGGCGGCAGGCCCAGCCAGACACCCGGCATACAGATTACTGGACAGGGGTAACGTGACTTCCATCTGATGGTTCAGGGTTTCTTTTTCAAGGTCGATGGCCCCTTTCACGCGAATGGCGGCCGAGGGCGAGTCGATGGCCAGGTTGCTGGTAGACACCTGAGGGCCGTCGATGGCGAAGTCCCCGCTGATGCTGTCGCAACTCAGCCCTTTCTTGTATAGATCGGAGAAATCCAGCCGCAAGCGGCGCTGAATGGTGCCCAAATTGAGCACCCCCAAAAGCCGCAAGAACGAGGTCTTGGTGTCGGTATCGGGGATCCGGCATTCGCCGATATCCACCTGCGCCTGACCATCCAGAGACAGGTAGTCCGGTGCCAGTGGCCAGTGTGGCCAACCCAGCGACACTTTCGCATTGGCGTCATCGGATTCAATCATTTCCGGCAGCCCCCAGGCATTCAGGGAGCGCCCTAGGTTATCGGACGCCAGCGAACCGTTGAAGCGGGTGTACTGGTTGCCGCCCTCCTCGGTCCAGTCCACCGTGCCCTGTATCCGGCTGGCCCGCCAGCGGCCTTGCAGATTGTTGATGCGCACCCCTTGCGCTGACGGACGCAGATCCGCCTGCCACTCACCGAAATCCTCGCCATTGATTCGCAAATTGGCCAGCCGGGCATTCACGGGCGGCAGCGTCATCGGTGACAGAGGCGCACCGGATTGCGAACCAGCGCTATCCGGCAAGGTCAGATTCATCCGCGAGACGGATAAATCCAGTGGCGCCTCCCCCCGGGCTGAAAATCCGCCAGGAATGGTCATGGAGCCGGCCACGGACGGGCTGCTGAGGGCCAGGTCCCAGCCGTTGCCGCTGGGCAACACCGACAAGCTTGCCTTGGGCACATCCACGCCAAACAAATCCAACGTGGCCACCTGTACATTGACCTTGTTCAACCCACCTTTCTGATCACCCTGATCGCCGCCACCTGACGTATTCGCCTCCATGGCCGGCACCAGCTGGTTGCTGACAAAATCAATCCACGGCTCCACACTGGCACGGGCCAGCCGCCCATGCACGTCAACCCCGGAGGCAGGCAGGCGTAGCGTTCCGCCCCCCAGCCGCAGGTCGCCCCGCACCGTTTCACCCAACGCAAAGGCACCACGCACAGTATCGCCATACTGCAAGGCCAGTTGCTGACCATTATCGGTAAGATCCAGCGTCAGAGTGCGGGACTGGGAGGCACTTTTTCCCAAAGGCGCAGGCGCCTCCACCGTGACCCCCTTGAGCGAAGAGGTCGCGTGCAGGCCAAAGGGGGTGCCTTGCCAAGGCACCTGGATGGTCAGATCCATCGGCAACGACCCGCTGGCCGGCGCCAGCCACTCGAAGCCCAGCCACTGGCGCACCGACTTCACGGGCACCGTGCCATTCAGTGCCAAAGTGCTCTTGCCCGCTTCGGTGGCCCATTTACCGGTCACCTTGCCGCCCAACGTGGAGGCACTGAGCTGTGACATCTGCAGCCCATTGCGCAGATGGAAGTACACCGGCGCCTGCACCTCCGTTAGCAACAGGTTACGTTCGCTATTTTCCACCTGACCGTCGGCCACCGCGGCATCAACAATCACCATGGGAGTCCCCTCACCTTTCTTGAGCGGGATGTTCAGCGTCAGCTGCCCGCCCATGGTGCCGGACTGGTAGCGCCAGTCTTTCACTTCATCGGGCAATTGCTCTGCCAATGGGGTGTCCTGAAACACCGTATCCAGATCTGACAGTGGGCCATGAACCTTGCCAGTGACAATCAGGACAGGGCCGGACTCGTCGTCAAATGCCGGCACGTCCACATGAACATCCGCGACCTGGCTATTAAGCAGATTCCCGCGGCTGGCCACACCTTGTACTTCACGGCCATTAATCCACACATCCGCGCGAACACCCGAAGCCTGCGGCCAGTCCGGCAGAAACGACAGGCGCACATCCTCACCCTGATAACGCATCTGAAAGGTCCGATCCTGCTGGCGGCTTTTGTCGATTTTCAATGGCCCTTGATAGAGCAATTGCCCCCGGTGCAGATGGCCATCGCCAATGGCTTGTCCAAGCCAGCTGGACAGGCCATCCGGCAATCGCTTCAAGGGAATGTAATGGTTGGCGCGGGCACCGTTGCCATCGTAAATCTCCGCCGCCAGGCGCAGCTCGGGAATTGCCTCCGGGCGCACGGTCACCGCGATCATGGCTTCGCCGTGGGCATCCGGATTCACCACCCGCAGGCGGCTGGAGCGCACCGTGAGCGCGTCGCCATGGCGCTGCCAACCAAACACTCCCGCCAGCTGGCCGCCCAGCTCATGGTCGTACAGACGCGGCAACTGCAATAACAGGTTATCGCTGTACAGATGCGCCAACCCTTTTTCCGGCGAGCCTGCCACCCAGCCATTCAAGCCTTTGACGCCCGGGATCTTGTCATCCGCCTGACTCGCCAGGCCAGCAAAGCGCACTTGAAACTGCTCCAGATCCCGCGCATGACCGCTCAAATACAGCCCTTCCAGTACGCCGCGCGGGGACAGTACGGACAATTGCTCGCGCACCTTGTCGGCCGGCTCCGGCAAGCTGAACGGCCAGCTCTGCAATTGCTGGCTGATGGCATGCACCGGCAGCTCATTGGCGCGCAACTGCCACTGTCGTCGCTCACCCTGGGTTTCCCAGTGCAGCGCCATGTCACCCAGCGTGAGCGGGCCAGACGGTGATTTGCCGGACAAATTTGACAGCGACAGGGTGGCCTCATCATCCTCGCGCAGCAGCGATGCACGCAGGGACAAGCCGGTTAATGGCCAGACTGTGTTGGCTTGGGAAAGCGTCAAGGTGGGCACATCGACCTGCAGCTGGCCGGAGATCGGCTCACCGCCTTCCAGGGTCCCCCACAACGCCACCGACGCATCCAGCGAGCCCAGGTCCAGAGGCATTTTCTCGATGTCGGGCAACCATTCGTTCAGGCGCTTACCCTCGAAGCGGGTATAGATATCCGCATCCACTTCATCCAGCGCGTAGGCATCATCGTGCAGGTGAATTTTTGCCAACAGGGAGAGGGGGCGGTCCCGAGCTTCCACGCGCACGGCCAGCTGATGCTCCCCGCCCGTGTTGGTCATGGTGGCATCCAGTTGCGATGCCGCCAGCGGTGGCATACCCGGCCATTCCAGGGACAAGCGGGCATCGCTGATCGACAACAGTTGTTGGCGATAAAACAACGTGAGGATACGCTCCAGTGGCGGCCGGGAGTCCGAATCGTCCTGACCCAATATATCCAGCCCGCGCAGGCGAATCTTGCCGTCTTCGTCGCGCACCAAGCTCAAATCCACACCGCGAACACTGAGCTCCTCAAGCACTAGATCCCGGTGCCACAAGGAACGAAACACATCGATGCTGAGTACCACTTCATCCAGCACCAGTGGCGCCTCCCCTTCCGGGGCGGGCAGGCGAATCTGGCGAGCCACAAATTGTGGTACCAGGCCGGACATGGTGCCGTTCAGCTCGGCAATGGTCAGCGGGGTCTGGATGCGCTCTTCGAAGAGAACTTCAAGGCGCTCACGGTAATCCGGCACCAACAGCATAAGCTGGCGCCCGACCACCACATAAGCAGCCATCAACAGTAATACAATCGCGGCCGTCCACCACAGGGAAGGAAAGAGTCGGCGCCAGCGTACGGAGTGGGTCGATGCCATAAATCAGTCGACTTGCCAGTAAGGAATGTCAGCCCATTCAAGTAATGCCACAGTCTGTTCCAGCGGCAGGCCAACTACCCCACTGTAACTGCCCGTCAGCGACGCCACCAGTGCACCGCCCAGCCCCTGGATACCGTAGCCACCGGCTTTGTCGGCACCTTCACCGGTCCTCACATAGGCCTGCAGCTGGGTTTCATCGAGGTGACGAAATTGCACCCGGGTAATGGAATAGCGCACCGCCATCTCTTCCCGGCACAACAATGCCAGCGCAGACATCACCTGATGCTCTTCGCCATTAAGAGCTTTCAGCATCGCCAGTGCCTCGTGATCATCCGCCGGCTTGCCCAGTATGTCATTGCCCAGAACCACCGCCGTGTCGGCCCCGAGCACAGCGCCGTCCAGCTGCCTGCCAGCCCGCGCCTTCTCCTCAGCCATGCGGCACACATAATCCACAGGCAACTCACCGGACAATGGCGTTTCATCAATATTCGGCGCCGGCAGCACAGAAAAAGGAACAGCGATCTGCCGTAACAGTTCTGCTCTTCGCGGCGAGCCTGAAGCAAGATACAAATGCATAGAATCAATGAATAATTAATAGTGAAAACTAGGCGAACCGCGCCAGACACAAGCGGACAGTGTTTTCGCGCAACAAATTAAGGCGCCTCTGAAAACGCCTTGCGTACTCAGCGTACTAGGAATCGTAACTGAACCCAGCGTAGCGCCGCACATACCGGACGCCAGAGTAACGCACTGGTCACAGAAGAATAGAGAATGGTGTAGGGCGGGTACAGGGTACGGCCCACGGATTCCTGCACCAGGAAGGCCAGCAGACTCACTGTGCCCACCAGCAGGAAGACCACCGCACACTGCTGCAATACGGTAAACACTCGCATCCGCTTGTAGGCCGCCAGCATCACAAAGGCGCCCAGCGCCGTGGCCAGCCCCCATTGCCCCAGCGTGGTACCCACCAGCACGTCGTGGTAGAGGCCCACAAAAAAGCCCCACAGCACGCCAATGCGATGCGGCAGCGAGAGCACCCAGTACACCAGCACTAACAGCATCCATTCCGGGCGCACCCAGTCGATACTGGCCGGCAGCGGGATGACTTCCAGCAGTGCCGCCAGCAACAAGGTGACGATGATAACGCCAGTGCCGGCGGGACGATCACTGATCATTGTCGGCCTCCGCGGAAGTCGGTTTACGCACCGGATCTTGCGTGGGCTGCACCAGCAACACGTGGCTGGCACGATCAAGCTGGGCAGTGGGACGAGCAGCAATGTGCGCGAACGGTGTGCCCGCCTGGTGGTTCACCGAAGTGACGCTCGCCACCGGATAGCCGCGAGGGTACAGCTGCCCCAACCCCGTGCTGACCAGCAAATCGCCTTCCTGGATATCCGCCGTGTCAGGCACGTATAACAGTTTCAAGCCGCTGGATTGCCCCACCCCGGCCAACACGGCACGGACGCCATTACGATTCACCTGCACGCTCATGGCGTGGCTGGCATCGGTAATCAGAAGCACCCGGGAGCTGAGCGGGCCAGCGTCCACCACCTGGCCAATCAGGCCCTGGGAATCGAGCACCGCCTGACCTCGGGAAACGTTGTCCCCGGCCCCTTTATTGATAACGATTTCCTGGCGATTAGGATCCGGATCCACACCGATGATTTCCGCCACCAGCACATTGGCCTCCAGATCCGCTGAGGAGTTAAGCAGCTCACGCAAGCGCACGTTTTCCGCTTCCAACACCGCCAAGCGCTGCACCTTCTGCTCCAGAATCAACGCCTGACGCTGCAAGCGACGATTTTCGTCAAGCAAGGTGCCACGACTTTGAGTCTGTTCGGACAGCCACTCACCACTGTCCACCGGCAGGTGGGCCAGATAATGAATAGGCGCAGTGAAATACCCCAGTACATGGCGCACCGGGGCAGCCCAGGGGGTACGCTGGTCCAGTACCATCATGACGACGGCAAGAACCAGCGCAATAATGAGTCGATAGGAGGGTTTGGCCGGGGCCACCATGGGAATTAACCCATGGCCAGCATGTCAAAGCCTTGGCTATCCACCAGCTCCAGCGCCTTGCCACCGCCCCGTGCTACACAGGTTAGCGGATCATCAGCAACGATCACCGGCAGGCCGGTTTCTTCCGAGAGCAGACGGTCGATATCACGCAGCAAGGCACCACCGCCGGTGATCACCAGGCCACGCTCGGCAATGTCCGAAGCCAGTTCCGGCGGCGACGCTTCCAACGCATTTTTCACCGCATTGACGATGGCGGCCAGCGGCTCTTTCAGCGCCTCCAGAATTTCTTCGGAATTCAGGGTAAAGCTACGCGGCACCCCTTCGGCAAGATTCCGACCACGCACATCAATTTCACGGATTTCAGCGCCCGGGTAAGCAGTGCCGATTTCGTGCTTGATGCGTTCCGCAGTGGATTCACCGATCAGCGAGCCATATTCCTTGCGCACGAACGCCACAATCGCTTCGTCGAAGCGGTCGCCACCAATACGCACGGATTCAGAATAAACCACACCATTGAGGGAAATCAGGGCGATTTCCGTGGTGCCACCACCAATATCCACGACCATAGAGCCGCGGGCTTCTTCCACCGGCAAGCCGGCACCGATGGCAGCCGCCATGGGCTCTTCAATCAGATACACATCACGGGCACCGGCACCATAGGCCGAATCCTGGATGGCGCGGCGCTCCACCTGGGTGGACTTGCATGGCACACACACCAGCACACGGGGGGCAGGCGGGAAAAACCCGGTATCGTGCACTTTCTTGATGAAGTACTGCAGCATCTTCTCGGTCACATCGAAATCGGCGATCACGCCGTCTTTCATGGGCCGGATAGCGGTAATGTTGCCGGGGGTACGGCCCAGCATACGCTTGGCATCCGCCCCAACGGCCGCCACACTCTTCTGGGCGCCATGGTGACGGATGGCAACCACAGAGGGTTCATCCAGTACGATGCCGCGGCCACGTACATAAATAAGGGTGTTTGCGGTCCCCAAATCGATGGACAAATCGGTGGAGAACATCCCCCGAATACGCTTGATCATGGACATCCTAGCCAGTTTCCTGAACTTTTCGCGAAAAAACGATGCCTGGCGGGAAAAAGCCGGGCATCTCATAAGATGGCGCAACTCTAGCAACGGCAGGGGCATTGGGCAAGCTGGCATGCTCTGTGGACAGTGGCCCCGGACCGGCGGTCTATGGTACTTTTTGCGCCTTTCAAGCTCCTTACCTCCCCTCCGCCAGCCTTCGGCGCAGGGTGCCTACGGAAAGAACCACGGAGAGAACCATGGCCATTGATTCCAAGGTGGTTGCCCAGGTAGCCCATCTGGCGCGCCTGCAAGTGGACCCCCAGGACAGCGACGCCCTGTCCAACCGCCTGAATGACATCCTCGCGATGGTGGATCAGCTACAACAGGCCGACGTGGACGGCGTGGCCCCCTTGGCCCACCCGCTGGACGTGACCCAGCCACTGCGCGACGACGTGGTCACCGAGCCCAATATTCGCGATAAGGCACTGGAAATAGCCCCGGCAGCCGAAGGTGGCTGCTTCCTGGTTCCCCGGGTCATCGAATAACGACGACCGCATAAAGGCGACTGACTGACCATGCATACCAAGACCCTGACCGAACTCAAGGCTGGCCTGGCCAACCGGGACTTCTCCTCCCGGGAGTTAACCGAGCATTTCCTGGCCCGCATTCAGCAATACGACGGCGACCTCAACAGCTTTGTCACCGTCACCGATGCCCAGGCGCTGGCCCAGGCCGATGCCGCCGATGCCGCCATTGCCGCTGGCAAGACAGGCCTGCTCACCGGCCTGCCCATCGCCCACAAAGACATTTTCTGCACCGAGGGCGTGCGCACCAGCTGCGGCTCGAAGATGCTGGACAACTTTATTGCCCCCTACACCGCCACCGTGGTGGAAAAAATGGCCGCCGAAGGCGCGGTGATGCTGGGCAAGACCAACATGGACGAGTTCGCCATGGGCTCCTCCAATGAAACCAGCCATTACGGCCCGGTGAAGAACCCCTGGGACCTGGAACGGGTTCCCGGCGGCTCCTCCGGCGGTGCGGCCGCTTGTCTGGGCGCGCGCCTGGCCCCCGGCGCCACCGGTACCGACACTGGCGGCTCTATCCGCCAGCCCGCTGCCCTGAACAACATTACCGGCCTCAAGCCCACCTACGGGCGAGTGTCCCGCTGGGGCATGATCGCTTTCGCCTCCAGCCTGGATCAGGCCGGCCCCATGGCCCAGAGTGCCGAAGACTGTGCCCTGATGCTGCAGGCCATGGCCGGCCACGATCACCGTGACTCCACCAGCCTCAACGAAAAAGTGGGCGATTATCTTGGTGCCCTGAATGAAGACATCAGCGGCCTGACCATCGGCATCCCGGAAGAATTTTTTCCGGACACCCTGGACGGCGCCATCGCCGATAACAGCCGTGACGCCATTCGCGAACTGGAAAAGCTCGGTGCCAAGGTGGTATCGGTGTCCCTGCCCAGCATCAAGCTGTCAGTGCCGGCCTACTATGTGATCGCCCCGGCGGAAGCCAGCTCCAACTTAAGCCGTTTCGACGGCGTGCGCTTCGGCCATCGCTGTGACGATCCACAAGACCTGGAAGACCTGTACAAGCGCTCGCGCTCGGAAGGCTTTGGCGACGAAGTTAAACGCCGCATTCTGGTGGGCGCCTACGCGCTGTCTGCCGGTTACTACGACGCTTACTACCGCCGCGCCCAACAAGTTCGTCGTCTGATCCGCGATGATTTCGCCCGCGCCTTTGAAAAAGTGGACGTACTGATGGGCCCCACGGCACCGGAAACCGCCTTTAAACTCGGCGCAAAAAAAGACGACCCAGTCAGCATGTACATGGCTGATGTGTTTACCATTGGCGTTAACCTGGCTGGCCTGCCGGCCCTGTCCATGCCCACCGGTTTTATCAACGGCCTGCCCACCGGCACCCAGATCATCGGCAACTATTTCCGTGAAGGGAAAATTCTTAACGTGGCGCACAAATACCAGCAAGCCACTGACTGGCATAAAAAAGCGCCAGCGTTCGGAGGTGCACAATGAGTTGGGAAGTTGTCATCGGTCTGGAAGTGCACGTCCAGCTCAACACCGCCAGCAAATTATTTTCCGGTAGCAAACTGTCTACCGGCGCAGAGCCCAACACCCAGGCTTCCCTGGTCGACCTGGGCCTGCCCGGCACCCTGCCTGTGGTCAACCGGGAAGCGGTACGCAAAGCCGCCCTGTTCGGCTTGGCCATCAATGCCGACATCTGTCGCCACAGTGTGTTTGAACGGAAAAACTATTTTTATCCAGACCTGCCAAAAGGCTATCAGACCACACAACTGGCAGAGCCCGTGGTAGGCGCAGGCATCGTTGAAATTGTATTAGAAAACGGCGATAAAAAATCCGTACGCATTCATCATGCCCATCTAGAAGAAGATGCGGGAAAGTCTTTACATGAAGCGTTCTTTGATGAAAAAGGCCATGGCATGACCGGTATCGACCTGAACCGTGCCGGCACCCCGCTGATCGAAATTGTCAGCGAGCCGGACATGAGCAATGCCGAAGAAGCCGTGGCGTTTGCCCGCAAGCTGCACGCCATCGTCACCTCCATCGGCATCTGCTCCGGCGACATGTCCCAGGGCAACATGCGTTTCGACGTCAACATCTCGATTCGCAAACCCGGCGAAGAACTCGGCACCCGCACCGAAACCAAAAACCTAAACTCCTTCCGCTTCATGGAAAAAGCCATCGCGCTGGAAGTAGAACGGCAGATTGATGTACTGGAAGACGGCGGCGAGATCGTACAGGAAACCCGCCTGTACAACGGCGACACGCACACCGCCCGCTCCATGCGCAGCAAGGAAGACGCCAACGACTATCGCTACTTCCCCTGCCCGGATCTGTTGCCAGTCGCCATTACCGATGCCGATATCGAAGCGTTGAAAGCCGCCATGCCGGAACTACCGGATTCTCGCAAGACGCGCTTCATCAATGACTATCAATTGTCCGATTACGATGCGGATTTATTGTCAGCCTCCATCGCCACCGCCACCTTCTTTGAAGCAGCCGCCAACGCCGGTGGCGATGCCAAACTGGCTGCCAACTGGGTGATGGGCGAACTGGCCGCAAAACTTAACGCGGACGAAAAAGACATTGCCAACAGCCCGGTCAGCGCCGCACAACTTGGCCAACTGATCGCCCGTCTGAAAGACGGCACCATCAGCTCCAAGATCGCCAAGCAAGTTTTCGAAGCATGCTGGAATGGCGAAGGCGACCCGGACGATGTGATTGAAGCCAAGGGCCTCAAGCAGATGAGCGACACCGGCGAACTGGAAAAAATCGTCGATGACATCATCGCTAATAACGCCGCCCAGGTTGAGGATTACCGCAACTCGGATGACACCAAGAAAAAGAAAAAAATCGGTTTCTTTGTGGGTCAGGCCATGAAGGCCACCCAAGGCAAGGCAAACCCACAACAATTGAATCAGTTACTGCAAAAGAAACTGCTGTAACGCTTAAACGCCTCACGCAACACGTTTTACTGCCTGCCTGCGTGAAGCGTGTTGCGTGCCAGCGACCTAAGGGACGTTTTTCGAAGGGACACCCATGACAATCCAAACCATCCAAAATCGCGTCACTCTGGAAAAGAGAGACGGCATTGCCTACGTCACCCTGAGCCGAGCGGACAAATATAACGGCCTGGATTTTCCAATGATGGAAGGGCTGGTGGAAACCGCCCGCCTGATTCGCAAAGACCGTGACTTACGCGCTGTCATTCTTCAAGGAGATGGCAAGGCATTCTGCGCCGGGCTGGATTTCGGCACCGTCATGAAGCAACCGGTGAAACTGCTACGCAGCTTCACCAAATATGGCATTAAGAAAACCAATCTGTTTCAGGAAGTTTGCTGGTGCTGGCGCGAACTGCCCGTGCCCGTAATCGCCGTGCTGCACGGCTACTGCTACGGGGGCGGCATGCAGATTGCGCTGGCCGCGGATTTCCGCATCACCACACCAGACTGTGAAATGTCCATCATGGAAATCCAGTGGGGAATGATCCCGGACATGACCGGCACCGTCACCCTGCGCGAACTGGTACCCATGGATGTGGCCAAGGAACTGACCATGACCGGCCGCCTGTTTACTGGCGACGAAGCGAAAGCCATGAACCTGGTGACCCGCGTGGCAACCAACCCGATGGAAGAAGCGGAAAAACTGGCTCAGGCTATCAAGACCCGTTCACCGGATGCCATCAGCGCCAGTAAGGCCCTGTTCCAGCAAAGCTGGAATGCACCAGAAGCCCAGGCGTTCGACGTGGAAAGCAAACTGCAATTCAAAATGCTGCGCAGCAAAAATCAGCGCCGCGCCATGCAGGCAAACATGAAAAAAGAAACACCGCAGTTCGGCCCCCGTGAGCGGGATTACTGATATCGCGGCCGCACGGTAAAGCCGGCAATACATTGCCGGCTTGGTGACTTATTCACCCCCATTGAACTGCCAACCTCGTCCTGTTTCCCCTCCCTCTCTTGCTGCATACTCATTGTAGAAACCGACCATTATTGAGGCAGCGCATGATTTCTGTAGCCGAAGCCAGCGGCGGCTTTTCCGCCCTGGCCCGCTTGTACAAACGTCTCGTTAACGAACTGATCGGTCAGCTGCCGCTGCAGTCACAAACCCTGCCACTGGCGCCCACGGACGATGCCTTGAAGTACGGCATGTGCCGCGACACTACCTACGTGGTGAAAGGCGGTATGCTGGGTATGCGTTGCCAGGATCGCAAACTTTTTACTTGGGATGAGGGCGACCTGATTCTTCCCGACGCCGGCAATGATGAAATTACCTATTACGCGGAAAGCTCGGTATTGCTGGCCGCTTACCCCACCGTCGCGCTGGTCGATGCCATTCTCGCCGACGAACAAATGGCACGACTGTGGACGCGGATTCTTACCACTCAGCAAGGCATGCTGACACGGCTGCTGGCCGCTCACGTGCCTGAAGAGCATCACACCACACCCGGCTTCGCCTATTTTGAACCCGGCGATGCCATCATTCATCAGGGCGAACCGGCCGATTATGTGTTCAGCCTGTTCGAAGGGGATGCGGAAGTGCTGGTGGACAATGTGGTCGTCGGTCATGTCAGCGAAGGGGAAGTCCTCGGCGCCATTGCTCTGCTGACGCACTCACCACGCAGTGCCACGGTGCGGGCAAAATCACGCTGCTCGGTGGTCAAGGTTCCCAAGCACCAGTTCAAGAACCTGATCCGGACCAACCCGGGCATGATTCACAGCTTGCTGACCGATATGGCCCGACAGGTAAAATCATTGAATGGTCAGGTGGTGGAATTGTCGGCCTGATCCGGCGACGTTCGCCTCCAGACCCGAAAGCGCAACCTCAGCAACCCCCAGGGAGGGCGGCTCACCATGAAACATCTCATCGGATGGGCGTTTCTGATTGTGGTTATCGTTCTGGTTCTGATTGGCGTCATGGCGGAAGGCATGCAAGACACACCGCCCGCCACGGACAATCAGCCCGGCAACTAACGCGAGGCGCAAACCGGGCATTGGGGATCGCGGGGGATAGCCACCTGGCGCCACCCCAGTGTTCGGCCGTCGAACACGTGCAGCACCGATGCCACCGAAGCACCGGACAGGGTGCGTATGGCCGCCAGCGCTTGCAGCGTACCCATCATGCCCACCACCGGCCCAAGAATTCCCGCCTCACTGCAGGCCAGATCCCCGCTGGTACCGTCCCCGTACACGCAGGCATAACACGGGCTGTCCGCCACGCGCAGATCGAACACCGCCAACTGGCCATCCATGCGAATGGCCGCACCGCTGACCAGCGGCTTGGCATGGTTCACGCAGGCCCGATTGATCGCCTGGCGAGTGACAAAATTATCCGTGCAGTCCAGCACCAGGGTGGCCGCAGACACCGCCTCATCCAGCCAGGCATCGTCCACGCGCACCACTGCCGAGCGCACATCTACATCCGCGTTCAATAACTGCAACTGATCGCGTAGCGCTTCCGCTTTAGGCTGATTCACCTGATCACCGCGAAACGCCACTTGCCGATGCAGGTTGCTCAATTCCACCCGGTCGTCATCCGCCAGCACCAGCTGCCCGACACCGGCGCCGGCCAGATACAACGCCGCCGGGCTGGCCAACCCACCACAGCCGACAATCAGCACCCGGGCGGCAGCCAGGGTTTCCTGGCCGTCCAGATCCAGTTCATCCACCATCAGTTGGCGGCTATAGCGATTGAGTTGTTCGTCGTTAAACATGGAAAAACTCGCTGCATGCAACACGCTTCACGCTGCACGCAAAGCCTGTCTACGAAAGTGACGACAGAAGCCTGACTGATCGCGAGTAGGCCCGCGCCTACATCGAGCACCGCCCAAAGGTGATCCGATCGTTGCCACCCAAATCCTGCGTGGTACCCACTTGCACGAAGCCGGCCTGCGTCAACAAGGCACGCACGGCCTCACCCTGCTCAAACCCATGCTCCAGCAACAGCCAACCGCCAGCAACCAGTTTGCCAGCCGCCTGTCGAGTTATTTCAGCCAAGTCCGCCAACCCCTTGCTGGGGGCGACCAGCGCCGAGCGAGGCTCGAACCGTACATCCCCTTCATCCAGATGGTGGTCGCTTTCCTCGATGTAGGGCGGATTGCTGATAATCAGATCAAACGGCCCCGAGCAGGGCGACAACCAACTGCCTTGCAGACAGGTCACCACGGCACCCAGCCGATGAGCGTTCTCTTTGGCCACCTGCAAGGCGGCTTCACTCAGATCCACCAGGGTGACATGCCACTCGGGCCGCGCCAGCGACAGGGAAAGGCCGATGGCCCCGGTCCCCGTCCCCAGATCCACCACCCGAGCCTCGGCGGGCAAATCCAGTGACAACGCTTTTTCCACCAGCGTTTCCGTATCCGGGCGGGGAATCAGGGTATCGGCGGTCACCCGAAACACGTGACCGAAAAATTCCCGCTCGCCGATCAAATGCGCCACCGGCTCGCCCGCCACACGACGGCCAAGCAAGGACGCAAAGTCCGCCTGTTGCGCAGTGTTCAGTTGGCGTTCTGGCCAGGTAAAGAGATAACTACGAGGTTTGCCCAGGACATGACACAACAGGAGATCCGCATCCAGTGCGGCACTCGGGGAGTCGCTCAATCGGCCCCGGGCATCGCGCAGGACCGCATCAATGCGCATGATGATCAGCTCTCGCCCAACGCGGCCAGCTGATCGGCCTGGTACTCCGCCAGCAAGGCACCCAGCAGTTCATCCATATCCCCTTCCATCATTTCACCCAGACGATACAACGTCAGGTTGATGCGATGGTCAGAGACTCGGCCCTGCGGATAGTTGTAGGTGCGGATACGCTCAGAACGGTCACCGGAGCCCACCAGGGATTTGCGCTCGGCGGCCTGCTCCGCGTGGGCCGCATTCTGTTGGGCATCATAGAGTTTAGCGCTGAGCAGGCTCATGGCGCGGGCCTTGTTCTTATGCTGGCTGCGCTCGTCCTGACATTCCACCACCACACCGGTGGGCAGGTGGGTAATGCGCACCGCGGAATCGGTGGTGTTAACGTGCTGACCACCGGCACCGGAGGACCGGTAGGTATCGATGCGCAGATCTTCGTTGCGAATGGTGATATCGCCCAGCTGCTCGGCTTCCGCCATGATCGCCACCGTACAAGCAGAGGTATGGATGCGCCCCTGGGATTCCGTGGCCGGCACTCGCTGCACCCGGTGAGCACCGGACTCAAATTTCATCCGCGAATACACACCATCACCGATCACCCGTGCAATCACTTCCTTGTAACCGCCGTGCTCGCCTTCGCTGGCACTGACCATTTCCACTTTCCAGCCGCGCTGATCCGCATACTTGGAATACATGCGAAACAGATCGCCGGCAAAAATGGCCGCCTCGTCGCCGCCGGTGCCGGCGCGCACTTCAAGAAACACATTGGCGCCATCGCGAGGATCTTTCGGCAGCATCAACGTTTGCAGTTCGGCTGCCAACTCTTCCATGCGCGCCTGGGCATCGCGGGCTTCTTCGGCACCCATTTCACGCATATCCGGATCACTGTCGTCCTGCATGGCTTTCGCCGCGTCCAGATTGTCCGCCGCCTGCAGATACTCTTGGTAGCATTGCACCACCGGATCAATTTCCGCATATTCCCGGGACAAATCACGAAACTGGTTCTGATTGCCGATCACATCCGGATCAGACAGCAGCCCCGCCAGCTCTTCAAACCGGTCTGCGAGCTTGTCCAGCTTGCCTTGCAATGACGCTTTCATAGAGTCCTCTAAAGCACAGGGCTTTATTCAGAGTGTTTTCAATTCAGGTTGGCTATTCGCTCTCGGACGGGGCGTCCGGGTCCTCGAGCAGCAGTTCGCGGGCCAGCAACAGGGCTTCGGCACGGCCATCGGCGGCCATTTTTCGCAGGGTCACGCTGGGGGTATGCAGCCACTTGTTCACCAGCGAATGTTGGAACTTGCGTAGCACCTGCTCCGCATCACCGCCATTGCGCAACTGCTGCAGGGCTTTTTCCAATTCGGTTTCCGCCATGCCGGTGCGCTGCTCGCGGTAATCGCGCAATACCTTAACGGCATCCTGCTCACGGCGTTGACGGCGGTGACGCACAATGGCATCACGAATCAGCTCCGAGGCCTCCTGGGCCGCCTGCTGCCGGGCACGGACGTTTTCCTGAATGGCTTCCTGCAAGTGATCGACCGTATACAGGTAGACGTCGTCCAGCTCACCCACTTCCGGTTCGATATCCCGCGGCACAGCGATATCCACCATGAACATGGGCCGGTGGCGACGTTTTTTCAGCGCCCGTTCGACCATGCCCTTGCCCAGAATCGGCAACGGTGCAGCCGTGCAGGAAATCAGGATATCGGCACTTTCCAGCGCCACCGGCAATTCTTCCAGGCTGATGCCCCGGCCACCCACGGCCGCCGCCAACTCGCCAGCCCGCCCCTGGGTGCGGTTGGCGATGGTAATTTCCTGCACCTGCTGCTCGCCTAGGTGACGCGCCACCAGCTCGATCATTTCACCGGCACCGATCAACAAGGCCCGGCTTTTTTTCAGGTCCGCAAAAATATGGCGCGCGAATGACACCGCTGCATACGCCACCGATACCGGGTTGGCACCGATACCGGTTTCCGTACGGATACGCTTAGCCACCGAAAAGACTTCCTGAAACAAGCGCGACAATTCGCCATTGAGCAGGCCCGCCTCGTGGGCACGGGCATAAGCTTCACGCATCTGGCCCAAGATCTGGGGCTCGCCCAGCACCAACGAATCCAGGCCACCGGCCACCCGCATCATGTGCTCCAGCGCTTTCTCTCCAGTGTGCTGATACAGCACCGTGGACAGGCGCTCAGCAGACAAGTGCCGGCTGGATGCCAGCCATTGGGCAAAATCGGGGGAGTTGTCGTCGGTGAGGCAATACAGTTCGGTGCGATTACAGGTCGACAGCAGCGCCGCTTCCCGCACGCCGGGCATCTCACGCAAGCTGGCCAGCGCCGCTTCCGCCTGCTGCGTTGAAAACGCCAGACGTTCGCGTAGCTCCACATCCGCGGTGGTGTGATTGACGCCAACAGCGACTAGATTCATACATTCCTGTGCGCGACAGTGACAGCGGGCGATCGTGGCCAGCCCGTAAGCCCCGGAAAAAGCCGGGGCGCAAGGGTGTGGCATTTTGCGGGAAAGCGCCTGCCAAAACAATGTCGGCCCGGAGAGCAAACCGGTAAGGTAGCGCACACCACTTCACGGTTTGGGCAATGGCCAATCGCTGTGCCATGATAGCCGAAACAGAAAACAGGCATACCGACCTTAATGATCCGTTACGCGATTCTGCCGCTCTGCGGCGCACTCCTGCTCCACGGCTGCGCCAACCAGCCCCCCGCCCCTGAGCCCACCCCGGAGCCAACGGCGACGGTGGCCAGCACGCCCAATTATGACAGCGAGACACTGTCTGACCTGCTGGTGGCTGAAGTGGCAGCCCAGCGTCAATCTCTGGGGGTGACCCTCGGCTACTACAGCCAGGCGGCAGAAAGCACTCGCGACCCGGCTATCATCAGCCAGGCCGCCCAGTTGGCCCACTATCTGGAAGACCCCCAGCAGGCCCTGGCCATGAGCGAACTCTGGCTGGAGACCACACCGGACAGCGAAGAAGCCCTGCAAGTGGCGATCCTCTCGGAGATTCGTCTGGGCAACACAGCCGCCGCCACCCGGCATCTGGACCAGTTATTGAGCGAACACGGAGAGGAAGCTCTGGGACGCTTGGTCAATCAGGCGCGCGGTCTGGATGCACAGGGCAACCTGCAATTGGTGGAAGCGCTAGCCCAGCTCACCGATAGCTACCCGGATCAGGCGCCCCTCTGGTACGCCCGCGCCCTGTGGCTGGAACACGAAAAGCAGCCCGAACCCGCTCTGGAGGCCACTGAGCGCGCCCTCAAGTTAATGCCACGCCATGAAGATGCCCTGCTCCTCAAGGCGCAGCTGCTCTACGAAACTGGCGAGCCGAAAAAAGCCCTGCGTCACCTGAAAAAACTGGTCCGTAAATACCCTCAAGCGCGCCGCCCCCGCATCGCCTATGTTCGCATGCTGCTGGCCACCGGCCAGTTGGACGAGGCAGGCGAACAACTCACCATCATGGCAGAGCAAAACCCGGAGGATCTGGATCTGCGTTTCTCGCTGGCCCTGCTCGCCCTGGAAGCCGGCGCCAGCGAAGCCGCCCAGACCCAGCTCAACATCTTGCTCGGCCAGAACTATCGTCCCGACGATATCCACCTGTATCTGGCCCAAGCCGCCGAGCAGACGCTGGAGATGGATAATGCCATCGATCACTACCTGAAAGTGGGCGGGCCCCAAGCCATCCGTGCGCGGGTGCAAGCCGCACGCTTGCTGTACCAGAAAGGCAACACCAGCCAGGCCCATGCCCTGATGCATAGCCTGGCCCAGCAACAACCGGAGCTGCAGAACAGCCTGACCATCACCGAAGCAGAAATGCGCAGCAACAACGGTGACCCACAGGGCGCCATCGCCCTGATCAGCGAAGCCCTGCGCGACCAGCCCGACAATACCGAACTGCTCTACAGCCGCGCCATGACCGCTGAAAAGGTGGGTGACATGGCGCGCCTGGAGAAAGATCTCAAGCGCATCATCACACTGAACCCTGATGATGCCAGCGCCCTCAATGCCCTGGGCTACACCCTGGGCAACCGGACCGATCGGCTGGACGAAGCCTATCAATATGTATCCCAGGCCCTGGAATTGCGCCCCGACGACCCCGCCATTCTCGACTCCATGGGCTGGGTGCTCTACCAGCGCGGTGAGACGGAAGCCGCCCGGGACTATCTGCGCCGGGCCTATGAAAAATTCCCCGACCCGGAAGTGGCCGCTCACTATGGTGAAGTCCTGTGGGTGCTGGGCGCCCAGAACCAGGCTCGCCAGGTCTGGCGCGACACCCTGGAAACCGATCCGGACGCCCCCCACATCCGTAAAGTCATGGAAAAACTCGGAGCCCGCCTGTGACCCTGAGCCTCATCCGCATTATTGGCCTGACGCTGATCGCCCTGGCCTTGAGTGCCTGCCAGCTACGCCCCACCACCACTGCCCAGTTCGAAAACCCCGGACAGATTCAGCAATGGCAGATGAGCGGCAAGCTGGGCTACCGCACCGCCAACGACGGCGGCAGCGCCACCTTTGACTGGCGCCAGCAGCCCCAGCGGGGCGACATCCACTTTTCCGGGCCACTGGGTTTTGGCAGCGCCGACCTGCACTGGGACAGCGGCCGCGCCGAACTTATCACTGCCAAGGAAAGCTACCAGGCCCGCAGTCCCGGCGAGCTGGCCTGGCACCTCACGGGCTTCTGGCTTCCCGTGTCCGCCCTGCAGTACTGGGCCCGCGGCCTGCCTTGGCCCGGCGCTCCGGGTGACGCCGAATACGATGATCAACAACGCCTGATCTCACTGGAACAACTGGGCTGGTCGCTCACTTTTGACCGCTACGAACCCATCGCCGGCGTCACCCTGCCCTACCGGATCAAAGCCCAGCAGAACAGCAACCGCTTCACCTTGCTGATCAAGGACTGGCAACCAGGCAGCGGCACCCCGTGACACTGACTCTGCCAGCCCCGGCCAAGCTCAACTTGTTTCTGCATATCACCGGCCGCCGCGATGATGGCTACCACCAGCTGCAAACCGTGTTCGCCCTACTCGACCATGGCGACACCCTGACCTTCTCTCCGGCAGACACCCTGTCACTGCAATGCCAGCAAGAAGGCAACCAGGACACCTTGCCCACAGACAACAGCAACCTGGTCCTTCAAGCTGCCCGGGCACTCCAGTCCCACACGGGTAGCGATAAAGGCGCGGCAATCACCCTGACCAAGCGCCTGCCCCTGGGCGGCGGCGTGGGCGGCGGATCTTCCGATGCGGCCACCGCCCTGCTGGGCCTGAACCGGCTCTGGGAACTGGGCCTGAACCTGAATGAACTGGCAAATATTGGCCTGGCACTGGGCGCAGACGTCCCGGTCTTTGTACTCGGCCACAGCGCCTGGGCAGAAGGCGTCGGCGAACAAATTTCCCCCGTCACACTGCCAAATGATGCTTTTTTTGTCGTTCACCCCGGAATTCATGTATCAACTGCTCGAATTTTCGGCGACCGGCAATTGACAAGAGATACACCCATCAGTAAATTACCGGCCTCGCTTGAGGCGGTGCTGACCCGCGACTTTCACAATGATTGTGAAGCGGTGGCAACCCGGCACTTTCCGGAAATCGGAAAAACGCTGGACTGGCTCAAGCAACATACGGGTAACGCCCGTATGACCGGCACAGGCGCTTGCTGTTTTTCCCGCCTGACCGGACTGCAACAGGGGCAGCAATTGCTGCAACAGTTGCCACAACACTGGACAGGTTTCGTCGCTCGAAGCTGTAATATCTCTCCCCTCCACCAGAGACTGGGAGAGACACTGGCGAAGTTTCGAGAGACAAAGAATTCAGGCAAACCCGCTTAAGCGGGCCTGAGAACGAGTGTTGGGGTATAGCCAAGTTGGTAAGGCACCGGGTTTTGATCCCGCTATTCCCAGGTTCGAGTCCTGGTACCCCAGCCATTTTCTTCTGAAGAACCTCTAACCCTCCCCTTAGCGGTTCCCACATTCACGACGCAAGACCCCAGGGGGCGCCAGTGTCCAAGCTCGTCGTTTTCACCGGTAACGCAAATCCCGAACTGGCCAAAGCCATGGTCAACAACCTGAATCTGCCCATCGGCAATGCGGATGTAGGCACTTTCAGTGATGGCGAAGTTGCCGTTGAGATTCAAGAAAACGTGCGCGGCAAAGACGTCTTTATCGTGCAATCCACCTGCAACCCGACCAACAACAACCTGATGGAATTGCTGGTCATGGCCGACGCACTGCGTCGCTCCTCTGCAGGCCGCATCACTGCCGTTGTCCCCTACTTTGGTTATGCCCGTCAGGATCGCCGCGTGCGCTCCGCCCGTGTGCCGATTACCGCCAAAGTCGTCGCCGACATGATTACCGCCGTCGGCATTGATCGCGTGGTCACCGTAGACCTGCACGCCGACCAGATTCAGGGCTTCTTCGATATTCCGGTAGACAACGTCTACGCCACCCCGCTGATCGTGGCGGACATCGAACGCCAGAACCATGACGACCTGATGGTAGTCTCCCCGGACGTGGGCGGTGTAGTCCGTGCCCGCGCCTTGGCCAAGCAGCTCAATGACGCCGACCTGGCCATCATCGACAAGCGCCGCCCCAAGGCCAATGTGTCCCAGGTGATGCATATCATCGGTGAAGTCGAAGGCCGCACCTGCGTACTGGTGGACGACATGGTCGACACCGCCGGCACCCTGTGCAAAGCCGCCCAGGCCCTGAAGGATCACGGCGCCGCCAAGGTGATTGCCTACATCACCCACCCGATCCTGTCTGGCCCGGCCATTGACAATATTGCCAGCAGCGCCCTGGACGAACTGGTTGTCACCGACACCATTCCCCTGTCCGACGCCGGCCGCGCCTGCGCCAACATCCGCGTCCTCAGCCTCGCACCGATGCTGGCCGAAACCGTGCGCCGGGTGAACAACGAAGAATCCCTGAGCGCCATGTTTGATCGGTTGGAGCTGGTTTAAGAGCTGCAGCAGGTAACACGCTTCATGCAACAACACGGAGCAGGTTAATTTTGATCTGCTTCGCAAGAGGCCGCGCACCAGACTTGGGCGCGGCCTCTTGCGTTTAAAACCTGCCCCACTTGTCGCGTTGTTGCGTGGCGCGTGTTGCGTGATGCCTCCCGAAGGGCCATAATCGCGCCCCCGCGGAATCCTCCGTGGATATTATCAACCTCTCTGGCCGACCTGGTCGCGGGAAGCCCGAGAGCATACTGGAGACAGACCATGTCCAATGAATTCCAGCTGAATGCTGAAAGCCGCAGCGATACAGGGAAAGGTGCGAGCCGCCGCCTGCGTCGTCTGCAAGAACGAGTTCCCGGCATCCTCTACGGTGGCGAAGCCGAGCCGCAGATGATCAGCGTTGAACTGCGCGAGCTGAAGAAAGCGCTGGAAAACGAAGCCTTCTACAGCCACATCCTCACGCTGAAGCTGGACGGAGCCAATGTCCAAGCCGTACTGCGTGACATGCAGCGCCATCCAGCCAAGGGCCACCCGCTGCACGTGGATCTGCTGCGCGTCGACAAGACCCACAAGATCACCATGAACGTGCCCCTGCACTTCATCAACGAAGAAAGCTCCATTGGTGTGAAGAAGCAAGGCGGCGAGATTCAGCACAACTACGCGGAAGTGGAAGTGAGCTGTCTGCCCCAGCACCTGCCTGAGTTCATCGAAGTGGACATGGCTAACGCTGAACTGGACACCGTTATTCACCTGTCCGACCTGAAACTGCCGAAAGGCGTGGAACTGACCCAGCTCGCTCTGGGCGAAGACCACGACCAGCCGGTGGCCGCCGTTCACCAGCCGAAAGTACGTGCATCCGCTGATGACGAAGCCGACGAAGCGGCTGGCGAAGAAGCCTCAGGCGAGGAATAAGACGCACCGTGGCGGAACCTGTTCGACTGATCGTAGGCCTGGGCAACCCGGGCCGCGAATACGAAGACACCCGCCACAATGCCGGCGTCTGGTATATCGACGCCCTGGCCCGCCGCCAGGGCGTTTTCCTTACCGAAGACAAGAAATATTTCGGCCTCACGGCCACCTTCTCCTTTGAAGGCGAAACGGTCCGCCTGCTGGTTCCGACCACCTTCATGAACCGCAGTGGTCAGGCAACCGCCGCACTGGCAAACTTCTTCAAGATCCCCGTTACGCAGATACTGGTTGCTCACGACGAGCTCGACCTGCCCCCCGGCTGTGCCCGCTTCAAGCAAGGCGGCGGCCACGGTGGTCACAATGGTCTGCGCGACATCATCAGCAAACATGGCAACAGCCGCGACTTTTACCGGCTGCGCCTGGGCATCGGCCACCCCGGCTCTGCCGATCGGGTCACCCCCCATGTGCTGAACAAACCCTCCAAATCCGATCGGGACCTGATCGATCGCGCCATCGATGAAGCCGCCCACTACACCGCCGACATGCTCCGCGGCGACCTGAATGGCGCCATGAACCACCTCAACGGGTTTAAAGCGTAAAGGCAGCTTCTAGCTTTCAAGATTAGACCCAGCCCAACGATACCGTCTTTGCTTTTTCTCGTAGCTCATAGCTCGTAGCTGTTTCCGCTCTGCAACGCGTTGAGCCTTGTAGCTTGCAGCTTGCCGCTCATGTAGCATTGCGCCCTCGAAATAAGGAGGTCTGTCATGGGTTTCAAATGCGGTATCGTCGGTCTGCCTAACGTGGGCAAATCCACCCTGTTCAACGCGCTGACCAAAGCGGGTATTGATGCCGAGAACTTCCCGTTCTGCACCATTGAACCCAACACCGGTGTGGTGCCGGTACCGGACCCCCGTTTGGACAAGCTTTCTGCCATTGTCAGCCCCGAACGGATCATGCCCGCCACCATGGAATTCGTGGACATTGCCGGGCTGGTCGCCGGGGCGTCCAAGGGTGAAGGCCTGGGCAACAAGTTTCTGGCCAACATCCGCGAAACCGATGCCATCGCCCACGTGGTTCGCTGTTTCGACGATGAAAACGTAATCCATGTGTCCGGTAAAGTTTCACCATTGGACGATATCGAAGTGATCAACACCGAGCTGGCCCTGGCCGACTTGGACACGGTGGAAAAAGCCCACCTGCGCGCCACCAAGGCCGCCAAAGGTCAAGACAAGGACGCCAAGGGCCTGCTGCCGGTACTGGACAAGGTACTGCCCGCCCTGAACGAAGGCGACCCGGCCCGCTCCGTGGACCTGAATGACGATGAGCGCAAGGCGATCAAAAGCCTGAACCTGCTGACCCTGAAGCCCACCATGTACATTGCCAACGTGGACGAGGGCGGCTTTGAAGACAACGCCCTGCTGGACGCCGTGCGCGAGCTGGCGGAAAAAGAAAATTCGTCAGTGGTGCCCATCTGCGCCAAGATCGAATCCGAAATTGCCGAGCTGGACGACGAAGAAAAAGCCGACTTCCTCGCGGACCTCGGCATGGAAGAGCCGGGCCTCAACCGAGTGATTCGCGCCGGTTTTGATCTGCTCGGCCTACAGACCTACTTCACCGCCGGGGTAAAAGAAGTGCGTGCATGGACCGTCCGGGTAGGCGCCACCGCCCCCCAGGCCGCCGGCGTCATCCATACGGATTTCGAAAAAGGCTTCATTCGCGCCGAAGTCACCGCCTACGATGACTACATCGACAACAATGGTGAACAGGGCGCCAAGGAAGCCGGTAAGTGGCGCCTGGAAGGCAAGGAATACATCGTCAAAGATGGCGACGTGGTGCATTTCCGGTTCAACGTTTAAAAGACGCTGCACGCCACACGCTTCATGTAGCATGAAAAAAAAAGAGGCCGCACCCAAATAATGGGCGCGGCCTCTTTTTTTCCACTCATGCTAAAACCTTCTCGCGTTTAAACTTTAAACTTTCAACTTTTATCGCTTTTCAGTCCGTACCGCCCGCATTCACCGGCTCGAAATCTTCATCCTTCAATTCCGGTAGTTTCTCATCGCACCCCTGAATGCCCTGCTTTTTCAGGTTGGTGCAGACGCGATCCAGCTTGTTGTCCACAGCGTGCATATGATCGAGCAGCAAGTGAATCGCTTCAGCAACCGGATCAGGCATATCGTTGCTGACGCCATAGGCCTGGAAACCGATCTTCTCGGCCATTTCCAGGCGAGTCTTTTCTTTCTCTGTAATAGGCTGGTTAACGACTCTGCCGGGAATACCAATCACCGTAGCCCCTTCTGGCACTTCCTTGGTCACGACTGAATTGGAACCGATCTTGGCATTCTTGCGCACGGTAAACGGCCCCAACACTTTCGCGCCCGCACCCACCACCACCCCGTCTTCCAGGGTCGGGTGTCGCTTACCCTTATTCCAGCTGGTGCCGCCCAAGGTAACCGCGTGATACAACGTCACGTCATCACCGATTTCTGCGGTTTCACCAATGACCACCCCCATGCCGTGATCGATAAAGAATCGACGGCCAATCTTGGCACCGGGGTGAATTTCGATACCCGTGAGCCAGCGCGAAAATGTAGACAATAGCCGCGCCAGTTGCTTGAAGTTACGCGTCCATAACCCATGCGCCAACCGGTGAAAAAGTACCGCGTGTAAACCGGGATAGTTGAGCAACACTTCCAGCGTATTGCGTGCTGCCGGGTCCCGATGAAAGACCGAACGGATGTCCTCGCGCACTTGATCAAACATAACTACCTCATTTCACAGCCGTGATGAGCCCACGGCCCGTTAGGATGCCGCCGGAGACCGTTTGTTACGGCGAATCAGCCATCATCTCGCGGCATTTTTTTCTCCAGCGCCACCAGTACGCCCCGCAAAATACTCATTTCCATTTTGTCCGGTCGGGCCCGCATAAACAAACGGCGCATCCGCGTCATCACCTGCCCGGGTTGCTCCGGATTCAAAAAACCACTCTGCCCCATCACCTTCTCCAGGTGATCCAGGAAGCCCGATACCGCTTCATTGGTAGCCGGCGGTTCATCCCAGAACATTTCCGGTAGCGGCATAACCTCACGGCGGGAACGGGATTCCTGCAAGTCAAAGTCATCCCCCAGCAAGGCCAGGCGCAACTCATAACTGATTAATTGGACCGCTGACGCCACATTCAAGACCCCGTATTCGGGATTGGTCGGCACACTCACATGGAGATTGCAGCGGCGCAGTTCATCGTTGGTCAGGCCCCGGTCCTCACGGCCGAACAACACCGCGATACGGGTGTCCTGCGGCGCATTGGCCAGATCATGAGAAAGCTGTGCCGCCAACTGACGCGGCGTCAGGCAGGGCCACGGGATACGACGCTGGCGGGCACTGGTGCCAATCACCAGAGTAGCCCCCTCCAGAGCCTCATCCACGCTGTTGCATACCTGTGCCGCTTCCAGCACATCACCGGCCCCGGAAGCGCGGGCCGTGGCTTCCACGCTGGGATAGGACTGTGGCTGCACCAGACGCAGGTCCGACAGACCCATGGTTTTCATGGCCCGGGCGGCGGCGCCGATATTGCCGGGATGGGAGGTTTCCACCATCACAATGCGCACATTTTCCAACATGGGAGGTCTCTCGTTAAAAAAGGCGCTAATCTTAACACGGCGGCTGCCCTGATCGCGCGGGCTCTGCTACAATCCGCGCCCCGGAACGGGAACCTCGAGTTTCCCTGCCCCGCGCTCTTTAACACCGTTACGCCACACGTCATATTGAGGATAGATGCCATGCATGCGCCGCAAGTGAATATCGCCCTGCGAGCCGCCCGTCAGGCGGGGAATCTGATTCGCAGAGCTGCCGAAAGCAGTGATCCCGTGTCTGTTACTAAAAAGGGCATGAACGACTTCGTCACCGAAGTGGATCGCGCTGCGGAAGCACGCATCATCGATGTAATCCGCAAGGCCTACCCGGACCACAGTATTCTGGCTGAAGAATCCGGGTTCATGGAAGGCAGTGGCGACGGCAAAGACTTCCAGTGGATCATCGACCCACTGGACGGCACCACCAACTTCATCCATGGCTTCCCCCAATTCTGTGTTTCTATTGCGCTCAAGTTCAGAGGCAAAATGGAGCATGCGGTGATTTACGATCCCAATCGCGACGAAGAATTCACCGCCAGCCGTGGCCGTGGCGCTGCCCTCAATGGTCGCCGCATTCGCTGCACCAACCGGGCTAGCCTGGAAGGCTGCCTGATCGGCACCGGCTTCCCGTTCCGCAAGGACCAGGCCCCGCACATGGACGCCTACCTGGGCATGTTTGCCGATATCGCCGCCTCCACCGCCGGCCTGCGCCGCCCCGGCTCTGCCGCCCTGGATTTGGCCTGGCTGGCCGCCGGACGACTGGACGGGTTCTTTGAGTTCGGCCTGGCCGAGTGGGACATGGCCGCCGGCGTACTGCTGATTACCGAAGCCGGAGGCCTGGTGGGCGACCTGAGTGGCGGGCATAAATACTTGGAAAGCGGCGGAATCGTCGCCGGCAGCCCAAAAGTCTTTAAAGGTTTGCTGCAAAAAATTAAACCGCATTTGAACGATAGCCTGAAGCGGTAAACTCCCGCATCGCCTTGCTTTTCACCCTTTCCCCCCTCTGCGGGGGGAGGATTTTCCCGCCTCACCCTCACCCCGCTTTGTAAAAACTCCTTAGGCTTCAATACGAAAGTGCTGCCTATAGCATGGACATCTCAGCACGCTTTGCTAGCGTGTCAGGTATCACGGTTCAGCAAGGAGATGCTTCATGGCTACGGTTTCTCTCACGGACAGCGCATTGTTCCGCCAACAGTGCTATATCAATGGCAAATGGTGTGACGCTGACGACGGCGCGACTTTTACGGTCGATAATCCGGCCAACGGCGAAGACATCGGCACCGCGCCGCGCATGGGCGAAGCCGAAACCGGCCGTGCCATCGACGCCGCCCACCAGGCCTTTCCAGGCTGGCGAGACAAAACCGCCGCCGAACGGGCCAACCTGCTCATGGCCTGGCACGACCTGATGATGGAACACCAGGAAGACCTGGGTCGCCTGATGACACTGGAACAAGGCAAGCCACTGCCCGAAGCCAAAGGGGAAATCGCCTATTCCGCCTCTTTCCTGAAGTGGTTCGCGGAAGAAGCTCGTCGAGCCTATGGCGATACCATTCCCGCTTCCAAACCCGGCCAACAGATCGTGGTCATCAAACAGCCCATCGGGGTAACCGCCGCAATCACCCCATGGAATTTCCCCTCTTCCATGATTACCCGTAAAGCCGGCGCCGCACTGGCCGCAGGCTGCACCATGGTGGTCAAACCCGCCAGCGCCACCCCGTACTCCGCGCTGGCGCTGGCCGAACTGGCCGAGCGCGCCGGCATTCCGTCAGGCGTGTTCAATGTCATCACCGGCAGCGCCGGCGCTATTTCTACTGCAATCACCGACTCTCCCAAAGTCCGCAAACTGAGCTTCACCGGCTCTACCGAAGTGGGTAGCCAGCTCATGGCCCAGTGCGCCAAGCATATCCAAAAGGTGTCGTTGGAACTGGGCGGCAACGCGCCCTTCCTGGTATTCGACGACGCCAATCTGGACAAGGCCGTGGAAGGCGCCATGGCCAGCAAGTTTCGTAACACCGGACAGACCTGCGTCTGTGTAAACCGGTTCCTGGTGCAAGAAAGCATCCACGATGCCTTCGTGGAAAAATTCAAAGCCGCCATCGAAGCCATGAAAGTAGGCGACGGCTTTGATGACGGTGTCTCCCAAGCAGCACTGATTAACCGGGGCGCCTCCGACAAGGTTATGGAACATCTGGAAGATGCACTGGGCAAGGGCGCCCGGGTTATCACCGGTGGCCAGCGCCACCAACGTGGCGGCAGCTATGTGCAGCCCACGCTGATCACCGACGTATCCACCGATGCCCAGCTCTGCCAGGACGAAACCTTCGGGCCGCTGGCAGCCATCATTCCTTTCAAAACCGAAGAAGACGCTCTGCGCATTGCTAATGACACGCCGTATGGGCTGGCCGCGTACTTCTACAGTGACAACATTCACCGCTGCTGGCGCGTGGCCAATGCGCTGGAAAGCGGCATGGTCGGCGTCAACGAAGGCCTGATTTCCAATGCCACCGCACCGTTTGGCGGGGTCAAGGAATCCGGCCTGGGCCGCGAAGGCTCCCATCAAGGCATGGAAGAGTATCTGGAAACGAAATACCTGTGCATGGGAAGTTAAGACACCTCATGCAACACGCTTCACGCAACAACACGAGGCAATGCCAGTAATAACGCATACCCTCGAGCTTCGCGCATCAACGTGATCCCGCGGTGACAAGACGTGAAGCCAATACCACATGCAAGGCGCGTTGTTGCGTGCAGCGTGAAGCGTGTTGCGTTAAAGGAGTTAAGGATGACGAAACGGCTAAACATCGCCCTGCTCCCCGGTGACGGCATTGGCCCGGAAGTCATGGCCGTGGCCGAGCAAGTGTTGGCGCTGCTGATTGACCGCTTTCAGTTGCCGCTGTCCTACACCTCTTTTCCCTGGCCATCCCACGCCTGGCATCAGCAACACGGGCAGATGATGCCGGATGATGGCGTCGAGCAATTGCGTGCCTTTGATGCCATTTTGCTGGGCGCTCTAGGCGATCCGGGGCCACTGGATGACCCGGATCGTTTTGTGCTGCCCGACAGCATTTCTCTCTCGCCGCTGCTGGCCCTGCGCAAACAGCTGGATCTGTGGGCCTGTGAGCGGCCCGCCCGCTGGCAACCCGGCGCGCCCCAGTACCTCAGCGATCCACGCGCCAACGATGTGGATATGCTGGTGATTCGCGAAAACAGCGAAGGCGAATACAGCAATCAGGGCGGCCGCCTGCGGGCCGGCACGCCCCACGAAGTGGCCACGCAGGTGGAAGTGTTCACCGCCTCCGCTACTGAACGGCTGATTCGCCATGCCTTTGAGCGGGCACGTCAGCGGGCCATCCAGCGTAACTTGCCGCGCCAGTTCAAGGATGAAAAAAAAGCCCAGGTGTGCCTGATCACCAAACGCAACGCCCAACCCTTCTGGGGCGATCTGTACACCGAAACTTTCTTGCGCCTGGCTCAAGACTATCCAGACGTGGACACCCATCACGAACTGGTAGATGCGGCCTGCATGAAGTTCGTGCAATGCCCTTGGCGTTTCGATGTGGTGGTGGCCAGCAACCTGCACGGCGACATTCTCACCGATCTGGCCGCCGTGCTTTGCGGCGGCCCTGGGCTCGCCCCATCCGCCAACCTGAATCCGGCAGACAGCAGCATCCCGGCATTATTTGAACCGGTCCACGGCAGCGCCCCGGACATCGCCGGACAGAACCTGGCGGACCCCCGTGCCACCCTGCTCAGCCTGGCCATGACCCTGGAATGGCTCGCCCCTCACCATCCGGCCTTGGGCAATGCGGCACAACATCTGCATGACACAGTAAAAGCGGATCTGGCCAGGGAAAGCGAGCACCTGCTCAGCGGAGCTCAGGCCAACCGCACCCGGGAAACAGGACAACGGCTTTATGCATTGCTGGCTCCGTAATACACGCCAGTAACGTCAATACGCCAGCGTGGCGTTTTTACTCCCGCTGGCACCAGACAACGACGGCAATGAGCAATGAGAAAGGAGGCACCATGAGTCATTTGTCCCCCTTACTGGTTCAGTCCAGCGGGATTTGCGCAGAGCGCGGCGAAGGTAGCTGGCTCTACGATGAAAAAGGCAATCGCTGGCTGGATTTCACTTCTGGCATCGGCGTGACCTCCACCGGCCACTGCCACCCTAAAGTGGTCGCAGCGACCCAGGCCCAAGTCGCCAAGTTGGTCCATGCCCAATACGCCACCGTCACACACCCCAACATGCTGGCCCTCACCGACCGGCTTTACGAACACCTGCCCAAAGGCCTCGATGCGGTGGCCTTTTCCAACTCCGGCAGCGAGTCTGTGGAAGCGGCTATTCGCCTGGCGCGACAGGCCACCGGCCGCACCAACCTCATCGCCTTTCGTGGCGGTTTTCACGGCCGCACCTTGGCCGCCGCCTCGCTGACCACCTCAACCAGCAAGGTCCGTACGGGCTGGCAGCCACTTATGGCCGGGGTCAGCATTGCACCGTTCCCCCACGCCTATCGCTATAAGCAGGACATGGATCAGTGCGTCACCGACTGCCTCAACGAGCTCGATCATATCTTCACCACCGAGTGCAACCCGGCCGACACCGCCGCCATGATCATCGAACCAGTGCAGGGCGAATACGGCTATTACCCCGCCTCTGCCGCCTTCATGAAGGGTCTGCGCGAACGCTGTGACAAACATGGCATCTTACTGATTGCTGATGAAATCCAGGCGGGTTTTGGCCGCACCGGCAAGTTTTGGAGCCACGAACATTTCGATGTAAAGCCCGACATTATTGTCACTGCCAAGGGGCTGGCCAGCGGTTACCCACTCTCTGCCATCGCCGCCAGCCGCGACCTGATGACCCACGGTTATCCCGGCTCCCAAGGCGGCACCTACGGCGCCAATGCGGTGGCCTGCGCCGCCGCCCTGGCCACCCTGGACGTCATTGAGGAAGAACAGCTGGTGCCCCGCGCCGACAAGCTCGGCCAACAGTTGCTCACCCACTTGCAGGGCCTGCAAAAACAGCATGACTGTATCGATGAAATTCGCGGCATGGGGCTCATGCTGGGTCTGGAAATTGTCAGCGCCCCGCACACCCCGGATGGCGACCGCGCCGGCAAGCTACTAAAGCATTGCGAGAACAACGGCATGTTGATGCTGCGCTGCGGCACCCAAGGGCAAGTGGTACGCTGGTTGCCACCGCTCACCGTCACCGAAGCGGAAATCGACAAAGCGGTTGAGCTGTTTGATGCCGCACTGAAAGAGACGTAAAAACAGCTACAAGCTTCAAGCCGCAAGCTACAACGCGGTTGAGCACTATGCCATCCAAGAAACATAGGCACCGCGCCCCAGGCAAAGGCGCAGGCACGGAACCAGGGAAACGTCAGCCCTTTCCCGTGTTGCAGTTTGAAGCTTGCGGCTTGTAGCGCAAAAGGAGATTTGATGACCGACACCACCATCACCGTCCTACTGGCCGAAGACGAACCCAGCCTGCCCGGGCTTCACGCACTGGCCGGTGTGGCTGACGTCCGCGAGGCACGGACACCGGAACAGCTCAAAGCCAGTTTGCCGGAGACCGAGGTATTGGTGGTCACTGACTTCCGTACCGACCTGCTGGAAGAAGTGTGGCCGGACAACTGCCCGGTACGCTGGGTCCATGCCACCAGCGCCGGCGTGGATGCACTGATGATCGATCCTATCAAGCACAGTGACATCGTGGTCACCAACGCCCGCGGCATTTTCGATCGTGGCATTGCCGAATATGTACTCGGCGCCCTGCTGATGTTTGCCAAGGACACGCTCGGCAACCTGGCACTGAAAGAACAACACCGCTGGCAGCACCGGGAAACCCGCATGCTGCGTGGCGCCAATGCGCTGATCGTGGGCGCCGGCTCCATTGGCCGGGACGTGGCCACGGTGCTCGGCGCCATGGGAATGAACGTGGTCGGCACCGCCCGCCATGCCCGCCAGGACAGCGCCTTTAACCGGGTCCACCGGCAACAGGATTTGCCCGCCCTGCTCGGCGATGCGGATTACGTGATCATCACCGCGCCGCTAACCCCGGATACTGACGGCCTCTTCGACGCCGCCACCTTCCGGCAAATGAAACCCGGCGCGGCTCTCGTCAACGTAGGTCGCGGCCCCATTGTGCGCACCGACGCGCTACTGCAAGCCCTGCAACGCGGGCGGCTGGCCGGCGCAGCACTGGATGTGTTCGAAGAAGAACCGCTGCCCGCCGACCACCCATTGTGGAATCACCCCAAGGTGATGATCTCGGCCCATATGGCCGGGGATTTCATTGGCTGGCGCCAGGCGCTAGGCCAGCAATTTGTCGATAACTTCCACCGCTGGCGCCGGGGTCAGCCATTGGACAACCCGGTCAGCAAGGAACACGGCTATGTAACCAACCGGTGAGCCCGCCACGACGGGCTAACCCCAGGAGGATCATCGATGAGTAAGGAATTACTGACCATGAGCGCTCAGGCGCTGAAAGCCGCTTACCAGACCGGCGCCCTGTCACCTGTGGAGGTGTGCAACACCCTGCTGGATCATGTTGAGCGTCATGATGAGGCCCTCAACGCCTGGTGTTTAATCGACCGTGACACCACCCTGCAATGGGCCCGTGAAGCGGAACAGCGATACCAGAACGGCAACGCTAACGGGCTGCTTGACGGTGTGCCGGTTGCGGTCAAAGACGTCTTCCTTACCCCCATGTGGCCCACTCTGAAAGGGTCGAAAACCATCGATCCCGCTAGCACCCTGGGGAAACGCTCCCCGGCCGTCGCTGCGCTGGAACGCCACGGTTATGTGCCGCTGGGCAAAACCACCACCCCGGAGTTTGGCTGGAAAGGGATCACCGATAGCCCCCTGTGTGGCCCCACCAACAACCCCTGGGACCCGAGCAAAACCGCCGGGGGCAGCAGTGGTGGCAGCGCGGCCGCCGTATCCGCGGGTATGGCGCCCATGGCACTGGGCACCGACGCGGGCGGTTCTATCCGCATCCCCGCCGGGTTCTGCGGCATCGTCGGTCACAAGCCCACCTTTAGCGAAGTCCCTCACTGGCCAGCCAGCCCCTTTGGCACCCTGGCCCACGCCGGCCCGATGACGCGTACCGTGGCCGACGCCGCCTTAATGATGACCGTGATGAGCGAGGCAGACGCCCGCGACAGCCTCGCCGCCCCGCGCCGTGGCATTGATTATGTGGCAGCGCTGCAACAGCCCATCAAAGGCCTGCGTATCGCCCTGAGTACCACTCTTGGTTATGCCGACGTGAACCCGGAAATAGAGAAAGCCACCCGTGAAGCCGCCCGGGTTTTCGAGTCACTGGGCGCCACTGTCAGTGAAGTGGACCCGGGTTTCAGTAACCCCTTGGCCGCCTTCAGCCACCTGTTCTACAGCGGCGCTGCCAACGCCATGCGCGATCTTGGCGAACGTCAGCGCAGCCTGATGGACCCGGCACTGGTGGAAGTGGCCAACAAGGCGGAAAAACTCAGCATGCTGGATTACCTGGGCGCCATGAACGAGCGTATGGCGGTGAGTGAACGTATGGCGGTATTCCACACCAAATACGACTTGCTGATCACCCCCTGCTTGCCCATCGAGGCCTTCGACACCAACCGGGAAGTACCGGTGGACTGGCCCAGCACCCGCTGGCCCACCTGGACGCCGTTTACCTACCCATTCAACTTGACCGGCCAGCCGGCGTTGTCGATTCCGCTTGGGTTGAGCAGCAACGGCCTGCCAATGGCACTGCAGATTGTTGGTGCCCGTTTCGACGATGCCCGGGTGCTCGCCGCCGGCCACGCCTTTGAACAGGCCCAGCCGTTTACCCAGTTACCACCGATGCTGCAGAACTAGTGCAGAACTAGGAGCTCGGCGGTCCGCATAGGGCTATCTTTTAGCGTCAGGCGCCCAGCGCTTGGCGTCCGGCGTTTGATAAGGAGCAGATGATGGGAAACAGCAATCTGGACACGGATTTCTACGAAAGCGAAGACCCGATCTGGAACCCGGCCCTGTTGACCATTCCGGTACCGGGCATTCGCCGCATGGTGAATCTGGCGGCCGACCTGGACGATGTCATTCATCTGTCCATCGGCCAACCCGACTTCAAACCACCGGAGCATGTGATTCAAGCCGGCGTGGACGCACTCTATGCCGGCCAGACCGGTTACACCATGGACGCAGGCCTGCCGGAGCTGCTGGAATCGCTGGCGGAGTACTACAGCAAGCGCTACCAACGCACCCTGGTACCGGAAAACTTCCTGGTCACCACAGGCGCTACAGAAGCCTTATATCTGGCGTTAACCGCCACCTCGGCACCGGGCAGGGAATTCATCGTACCGGACCCGTCATTCATGTTGTACGGGCCTCTGATTCGCATGAACGGAGGCATCGTGCGCAGCATTGCTACCCGTGCCGAGAACAACCACCAACTGGATCCCCAGGAGGTTATTGATGCCATGGGGCCGAACACCTTCGCGGTGATTCTTAACTCCCCCAGCAACCCAACGGGCACCATCTACCCTCGGGAAACCATCGAAGCCATCGTCGAAGAAGCAGCCTACCGTGGCATCCATGTGATCAGTGATGAGGTTTACGACCACCTGATTTATGACGGCAAGGATTACCCCAGCGTGTTATCAAGTTGCCCGGACCTGGACCACGTCATGGCCATCAGCAGTTTCTCGAAAACCTTTTCCATGGCTGGCATGCGTGTTGGCTGGTTGATTGGCAGCCAAGGCGCCATCAAGAAGCTGCGTCGCTACCATATGTTCACCACCACAGTGGCCAACACGCCCTGCCAATGGGCCGGCGTCGCCGCGCTTCGTGGCAGCAATCAGTTTATCGACAACATGGTGGAGGAATATCAAAACCGCCGGGACCGGCTGGTGGAATTGGTGGAACAGACGCCTCATCTCACCGGCTATAAACCGGATGGCGCTTTCTATCTTTTTCCTTCGCTACCGGAAGGCGTTGATGGCGCGAACGTGGCGCTGAAACTGTTGCGCGAGACCGGGGTCTGCACGATTTCCGGTGATACCTTTGGTGATGCCGGGCGCAATGCCCTGCGTATCAGCTACTCCACCTCGCTGGATCAGATCGAAGAAGCCTTCAAACGGATTATTCCCTGGATGGAGAAACAGAACTTCAGTTAAGGAAAGCCGCAGAAAAAACGGGCCGACCTGGGCGTCAACAGCACCAAGCCGGCCCGCAACCACTCTGTGTCATAGCCGGATTACGGTTGCACCGGGTTCGCCCATACCGACTTTTTCGATTACGGCTTCTGCGCACCTTTTTGTGCGTCTTTCTGGGCCAGCTCCGCTTCCATATCGGAAAACATCTGTTGCAGGGACGGCATCACATGCTGCATCTGGCGCTGGGAGATCTGTACCGATTCAGCCATTACCTGGGGCATTTTTTTCATGATCGCCCGGCCACTTTCCGACTGATAAAACTCGGCCATGTCCCGCAGCTCCTGCAGGGAAAAGGTACGCTGATAAATCGCCAGCATCTGCTCTTCCATGGCTCCCCAGTCCAGACCCTCTTCCAGAATGGTCTGCACCCGTGAGGTATAACGCTCCATCATGGCTTTATTGTCAGCCGGAATGGTCTGCGTCAGAGCCTGGTCGGTCATGCCTTCAATCTGCCGCCGGGCTTCACTGAAAATGGCTTTGGCATTACTGGCTTCCAGCACCTCTTTGGCGGCAGCAGTCTTGCCCGTCTGTTCCGATGCCTGTGCGGTTACCGACAGGAAAGACAGCAACAGCACGGTCAGTATTTTTTTCATGATTGTCTCCAATATTGCGGTGCCGGCACCGCCAGCCTGAAAAACAAAAAGGCCGTGACGAATCACGGCCTTTGACTATCGATCATCCATAACCCAGTAGCAATTATGGCATTTCATCCACTTCTTCCGGTTCCGGAACCATGAAGTCATCCTTGCTGACGTTCATCATGAAGAGGATATTGCTGACCACATAAATGGATGAGTAGGTACCCACTGCAACCCCGACCAGTAAAGCCTCAGAGAAGGAACGCATGACCTCACCACCAAAGAAGTACAACGCCACTAACACCAGCAAGGTAGTCACAGAGGTGTTAATGGTTCGGGTAAAGGTCTGGTTTATCGCGCCATTAATAATAGCGACCGGATCTGTCTGGCGGGTACTGCGGAAATCTTCCCGGATACGGTCAGCTACTACGATAGAGTCGTTAAGCGAGTAACCGATCAGCGCCAGCACCGCCGCCAGCACGGTCAGGTCGAAAGGCCACTGAATCAGCGCAAACAGCCCCAACACAATGATCACATCGTGAAACAGCGCGAGCACGGTAGCCACACCGAACTTGTTAGAGAAACGAAACCACACGTACAGCATCATCAGGCCAAGGGCCAGCAGCATGGCGGTGCCAGATTCATCACGAAGCTCATCACCTACTTGAGGGCCGACAAACTCCACCTTCAGCAGTTCCAGATCGGCATTGTGCTCTTTCAGCACATTGAAGACGTTCTGGCCGACCTTGTCCGCATCTGCGTCGTCCTTGGGCGCCACACGGATATTCACTTCTTTAGGGGAACCATAGTGCTGCACTACAGCATCGCCGAAACCCGCTTCAGTGAGATCCTCACGGGCCTGGGAAAGCTCAACGTCCGTCGGGCTCTTCACCACAACAGTAGTACCACCGGTGAAATCCAGCCCCAGGTTAAGCCCCCGGGTCAGCAACAACACGACGGAAATAATGACCAACGCCAGCGACAGGATACCCAGCGGTTTGCGGACGGCCATAAAATTGATGTTCATGGGTGCTTTGCTCATAACCGCCTCAGATGCTCAGTTTGCTCGGGGCGCGGGCGCCTCGACCGTAAATCATTTCTGCCATGGCACGGGTACCGATAATGGCCGTAAACATGGAGGTGAGGATGCCGATGAACAGCGTAACCGCGAAGCCCTGCACCGAACCGGTTCCCGCCGCGAACAGAATCACCGCCACAATCAGGGTGGTAATGTTGGCATCAAGAATGGTGGTGAATGCGCGAGCGTAGCCTTCTTCAATGGCCTGGCGCGGACTGAGCCCCCTGCGCAAATCTTCGCGAATACGCTCGAAGATCAGCACGTTGGCATCCACCGCCATCCCCACGGTCAGCACGATCCCCGCGATACCTGGCAAGGTCATAGTGGCGCCAGGAATCAACGACATCACGCCGACAATAATCACCAGGTTACCCAACAATGCCACATTGGCAATCAGGCCAAACAGCTTGTACCAGATCATCATGAAGATCAGAACCAGCGACAGACCCAGCGCCATGGACTTGAGCCCGGCTTCGATGTTTTCCGCCCCCAGGCTCGGACCCACGGTGCGCTCTTCCACGATGCTCACCGGCGCTGCCAGAGAACCCGCCCGCAGCAGCAAAGCCAACTCGGAAGCTTCGGCAGGATTATCCAGCCCGGTAATACGGAAACGGCTACCCAGAGTGCTCTGGATGGTCGCCACGTTGATCACATACTTGTCCGTGCTGCTGGTCATCTGATCAACGCTGTTGCCGTCCTCGTCGATCACCTTTTTCACGTCGGTCTTGGTTTCGATAAACAGCACGCCCATGGGGTTACCCACGTTCTTGCCGGTAACACGCTGCATGCGACGAGCGCCATCAGAATCCAGCGTCACATTCACTTCCGGCTGACCGTTCTGCTGATCAAAACCCATCTTGGCGTCGATAACCTGATCGCCGGTGGCGATGCTGGATTTATTCAACGCGACGATGCGACCCTCTTGCCCCTTGAACGGGAAGAATTCCAGACCCGGAGGTGCCATACCAGAACGCAGGCGGGCGGAAGAGACACTGTTATCTACCAGACGGAATTCCAGGGTCGCGGTGCGGCCCAGAATCCGGCGAGCGGTAGCTGCATCCTGAATGCCGGGTAACTGCACCACGATACGATCGGCCCCTTGGCGCTGCACCACGGCTTCAGCAACACCCAGCTCGTTCACCCGCTTGTTCAGCGCGGTACGGTTCTGATCCACGGCGTAGTCCTGCATTTCCTTCAGGGCCGTTTCATTCAGGGTCATGACAATTTTCGGGCTATCACCGGCCGGCTGCATGGCGAGGTTTTCCAACGCCTGACGCAACGGTGCACGGGCCGCATCGGCCGCCACCTGATCGGCAAAGGTCGCCGTCAGAGTGGTGTCGTCCACAGACACCGAGCGGTAACGCACGCCCGCATCGCGCAGCGTCAGTTTGGCGGTGCCTTCCCAAGCTTCCATGCGGCTTTTCACCACAGAATCCATGTCCACCTGCAGCAGGAAGTGCACCCCGCCACGCAGATCCAGCCCCAGGTTCATGGGGCTTGCGCCGATGTCTCGTAACCACTGGGGCGTAGTCGCCGCCAAGTTCAAAGCCACCACGTAGTTATCGCCCAGCGTCGCTGTCGCAATATCTTTGGCACGCAGCTGCTCTTCGGTGTCACCCATGCGCACCAGCAATGAGCTCCCCACGACTTCACCTTCACCGTGGCTCAGGCCGGCATCATCCAGTGCACCGAGCACACGCTGCCTGGCCACATCGGACACTTCACCACCCGCCTCGGAATGGCTGATCTGGATAGCGGGGGCATCCGGGTACAAATTAGGGAGCGCATAAAGGCCGCAAACAACGAGGGCAGCCAAAAGCAGGAAAAATTTCCAGCGTGGATAGCGGGTCATAGTTCTTTCCGGTAGTGCCGGTTTTTTAATAGTGCGACAGTGCGTCGAGCGCCGAAAAAAGGCGGCCGGCATGCACGATTAATCAACCGCTCGATACATTGGGTTTTGCTGGCGTTACCGCAACAGCAAAAGCCCCGCTCAAGACGGGGCTGCTATTCTTCTAGATCGACTTGATAGTGCCTTTGGGCAGAGTGGCCTGGACGCTGCTTTTCTGCAGCTTGATTTCCAGGTTGTTGCTGATTTCCACCACCACAAAATCATCGGTGACTTTCGCCACTTTACCCAAGATGCCGCCACTGGTGACCACTTCATCACCCTTGCTCAGGCTCTGCACCAGGTTTTTGTGTTCCTTGGCACGCTTCTGCTGCGGGCGAATCAGGAAGAAATAGAAAACCACCATCATCACGACCAGCATGATCAGTTCCACACCGCCCGGACCGGCAGGGGCAGCCGGGGCTGCAAACGCCGGAGAAACCATGGCAGTGGCTAACAGTGCCAGCAGGGAACGCATTACGATGTTCATTGAATACTCCAATCGATAAATAGCTACAGCGCTGGCGTAGTCTGGCCGCGCGCCGCATAGAAGTCGTCCACAAAGGCGGACAATGTACCCCCTTCAATGGCCCCCCGCAATCCAGCCATCAGCCGCTGATAGTAACGCAGGTTATGGATGGTATTGAGCTGGGAACCCAGCATTTCATTGCAGCGATCCAGGTGATGCAGATAGCTGCGGGAGAAATGCTGGCAGGTATAACAGTCACAATCGGCCTCCAAAGGCGCCAGATCATGACGGTGTCGGGCATTTCGGATTTTCACCACCCCTTCAGCGATGAACAGGTGGCCATTGCGGGCATTGCGGGTGGGCATGACGCAATCGAACATATCCACCCCACGGCGCACCGCTTCAACGATGTCATCTGGCTTACCCACCCCCATCAGGTAGCGGGGACGCTCTTCAGGCATATGCGGCGTCAGGTTGCCCAGGGTTCGCAACATTTCTTCCTGTGGCTCGCCCACGCTGAGACCACCCACGGCATAGCCGTCAAAGCCGATATCCACCAGCCCGGCCAGGGATTCGCGGCGCAGGTCGTCGTACATGCCCCCCTGAACGATACCGAAACAGGCGGCATCATTGCCTTCGTGGGCGTCTTTTGAGCGTTTCGCCCAGCGCAGGGACAGCTCCATTGAATCGCGGGCTTGTTTCTCGGTGGCCGGAAACGGTGTGCATTCGTCAAAGATCATGCAGATATCGCTACCCAGCGAGCGCTGCACCTGCATGGCTTTTTCCGGGCTTAGCTCCACCTTGTCGCCGTTGATGGGGTTCTTGAATACCACCCCCTGCTCGGAAATCTTGCGCATCTCACCCAGGCTGAACACCTGAAAACCGCCCGAATCGGTGAGAATCGGCTTGTCCCACTGCATAAAACCATGCAAAGACCCGTGGGCTTCGATGACCTCGGTGCCCGGCCGCAGCATCAGGTGGAAGGTGTTACCCAGACAGATCTCGGCGCCGGTATCGGCCAGGTCCTTCGGCAGCATGCTTTTTACCGTGCCGTAGGTGCCCACCGGCATAAAGGCCGGTGTCTGAATGGTGCCACGGGGGAACGTGATCTCACCCCGGCGGGCGGCACCATCAGTGGCATTGAGCTGGAAGGTCATTCGGGACATGGGTAAGAGCTCGCTTGCACGCGGCATGCTTCACGCAGCATGCCAAAAAACGGGAAACACAGGATCATTCGTCAGTTCCACCCGCGTGTTGCGTGTCGCGTGATGCATGCTGCGTTCCTTCAATAAACATGGCATCGCCGTAGCTGAAAAAACGATACTGGGCCTCAATCGCCGCCTGATAGGCGCTCATCACCCGGTCACGGCCCGCGAAAGCACTGATCAGCATCAGCAGCGTTGATTTGGGCAGGTGGAAGTTGGTTAGCAAGGCATCCACCAGCCGGAACCGATACCCCGGATAGATAAAGATCTCCGTCTCGCCCTGCCCGGCCTGTAAACCACCGGACTGGCTGGCCGCTTCCAGTGCCCGCAGCGCAGTGGTGCCAATCGCCACCACCCGACCACCGCGCGCATGGGCCTGGGCCACCTGCTCAACCAAAGATTCGGGTACCTGGTAACGCTCGCTGTGCATGTGATGGTCTTCCACCTTGTCCACACGCACCGGCTGAAACGTCCCCGCTCCTACATGGAGGGTGACAAAGCCGATATCAACCCCGTGCTGCTCCAGGGCCGCCAGCATCTCATCGTCAAAATGCAGGCCAGCGGTTGGGGCCGCCACAGCGCCAGGTTCGCGGGCATAGACCGTCTGGTAGCGCTCCATGTCGCCGTCTTCATCCGGGCGATCGATATACGGCGGCAACGGCACATGGCCGATTTTCTCCAGTGCCGTCAGCAGGGTGTCGCAGCCTTGGTCCGGCAGCGAGAACTGCAAGATGAACAGGGCGTCACGACGCCCCGTCACCTGGGCTCGAATCCCCTCATCAAACTCCAGCCAACTTCCCGGTTTCGGCGACTTGGAGGCGCGCACGTGGGCAAAGGCTTCGTGGTCATCGACCACGCGCTCTATCAATACCTCGACCTTTCCGCCGCTTTCCTTCTGGCCAAACAGCCGCGCTGGAATCACCCGGGTATCATTGAAGATAAGCAGATCGCCGGGGCGCACATGGGAAAGCAGGTCAGGGAATTGCTGGTGCTGGAGTGCATCGCGGGTCAAAGCCAACAGGCGTGCATCACGGCGCTGAACAGGCGGATGCCGGGCGATCAGCCCATCGGGAAGCTCAAAATCGAAATCGTTAACGTTCACGTACTGTACCGGCACGGAAGTTCAAGGGGCGCCAAGGATACCCGCAATGCAGCCGGGAAAAAACACCCGGCGCGGCCTCAGCCACAATGCCCCTGTATAGAGTAGGCATTAAAAGACGCAGGCTAGGTTTTAGCCTTCTTCGGCAACACCACTGTCGCTGTCGCTGACAACCGGTCATGCAGGGTCTGGTATGGAGCCATCAGCACCACCAGATAACCGGCCCCGAACAGCCCCCAGGACACACAGGCACCAACAAAACGGGCCAGGGTCTGCCAAAGCTTCACCGGCCCGCCGCGATAATCCCGCACCTGCAGGCGCCACGCCCGCATCCCCAAAGTCTGCCCGCCACGCATCCAGAACCAGGCGTAGAACAACCAGGTTTCCACCAGCAGCAGCGGCAGCAGAATCCCCTTCAGGTAATCCGGGGCAGCGCGGGTGACGCCATTAATATCTTCCATCGGCAACCCGGTTTTAGGGTAGACCAGCACGAAGATACCCGTGGTCACAAACCACAGGGCGAGCACCAGAAACCCATCATAGACTAGGGCCATCAGGCGTTTGAGCAAGCCGGCAGGAGGAGCATAGTCGGTCATGGGAACTCCGAAACGAACGCGGTGTTGCGTAAGGCGCCATTGGACGCCTGACATAAAAAAGCCCGCACTAAGCGGGCTTTTTTATTGTTTGGTACAGAGGCCGGACTCAAATAGAACCCTAACCATTTGATACCATTAAAAATAAAAAAACCAAATAGGGTGTTGGCCACACTGTTGGCCCCATTAAAAATGACCTGAAAATGGGACCCGAACCCTTCGCGGGCGGCAGTATAACGCAGCCGCCAGAGGCAAGTCATGGAGAGGTCAAAAAACCTCAGTCGCCGCCCTCCACCCGCTCCGCACGACAGAAACCTCAGGCCTCTTTAGCCAGAATAGCGAGATACTGCCGGCAGATCCCCAGAACGCGCTCTACCAACTCGGCCAAGTTCTGATCCACAGCCAACCGCCCAACACCATCTGCACCGTCAAAAGCTGCAGGATCCAATTCGCTGATCGTCACCCAGCTCAACCACCACTGATTACTGTTATGGCCAGGAATCCCCCCAAAGCGCTCACCAGAAACAACATTGCCCTGGTGCTCACCGTCAACAAAGTGGCCCAACCCAACCCAAAACATGTCCGCAGCATCCAGGCCAATCACCAGATGCACATTCTGCAAGGCTGGATCGGAGATGCTCTGAACCCTAAACAAAATGGTCCCTTTGGCAGTTTTGCCGCTAGCCCATGCCTCATAGACACCCCAGCCCAGCCTGTCCTTTCTGGCGACATTCTCCACCGACTCAAGAGACAACTCAGACTTCAACCTCTCTTGAACAGCGTTTACAAGATCCTCTAGCAATCGAGCATGCAGAAAACGGACAGAACGGGTCAGCCTCGCCAGAACTGCAGCGTCCTCCGGATTTTGCTTTATGTGCCCCATAAGCCCACTTTGATTGAGCTCTTCCATGGCATCCCTCCGAGAGTGCATCCCGGTCACCTCCATTACGATTTCAAGATATTGTTCCAGGCTGTCTCGGACCCTAGAGTTGTCCTCCGAAACCTCTGAGATCAGCTCGACCAACCAGCCCAGTATGTCTGAGCGATAACTGATGCAATGGTAGTCAGGCGCCCGGTGATCACCCTGCAGGCCCTCTGGAGCCGCGCAGGACACATCTGAAGGTTCAGACCCATCAATGGTGAGATAATACAAGCTGCCTGATTCTGGGCAGATCAGCTCATCCAGAACCTGCTGATAACGCGAAAGTTGGGCTTCCTGGTCAGCCGCGTACAACTTGTTTTCAATAACAATAGCGCGCCCTTGATACTCAATGATCAGATCCACCCGGCCATATCCCGGAAAATACCGCTCCCGCCACACATTCACGGACAAGGAAGCGAAATGATCAGGCACAGGAACACCCAATTTCGTCAGGAAGCGCGTCAAGGGCTCCATACCCAGACCATGATCACCTGACGGGTCCAGTAGCCAGCCAATCATTGGGGTATGCAGTCTCACCTCGTCGTGAGCAGAGAAGAGGAGAGAGAGTAAGTTTGCCGGCTCCTGACACTGCACTGCGCGCAAACGCTCACAAAGCTCAGATTTCCAGAACCAGTCGCCATCCTTGTCACATGTGCTCAACTTCAAACTCCCTTGCATCCAGCTCCAGCGGCGCCCTGTTAAAGCCAAACGTCAGCACCCGATGGAGATACTCTTCCATAAAAGCCTCTCTCGAGCCGAAGCTCTCATATTGCTGAGCATGGCGAAATTCATGGGAGTAAAGTCGTGCGGCTTCGCAATCTTGCAGCATATCTCGCTTCTTCAATTAGCCACCTCCGCAAGCCTGGCCTCAATAATCTTTCTGACAGCTTGACCCAAAAGTCGCCCCTCACCTTCTGTGAAATAGCTGACTTTAGCCATATTGCACATAAAGCATGAAAGGACCATATTTCCTTCTTTATAGGGTTTTGATGAATCCTTTCTGTCAATATCCCAGGAAACAAAATAACCAAACATACCACGCTTTAATCGTAGCCTTTTGATCTCTTCAAGTGTTACACCACAGTAATGACAAGTATCATCCTGACCGATATACCAGCTTATAAACTTTTCCTCAGATATATTGACCCGCTTATCACTCCCTTTTCTTTTTCGGTCTGCAACCACTTTATCTCTGTATCTTGCTTTCGCCCGTTTCTCCGGATCACTCCACTCGCACCATGTGCAGACGCCTTTGGCGTTCTTGCGGAACGCATCCTCGGGCAGATCTTCATTGCACCGATGGCACTTATAATCTTGCATACCTAAACTTAGACCTCATCATTACCCCCCCAAAAGATCTTCCAGATCTGAAATGCGCATCACTCCTGCAACATCAACAGCCTTATTCCTTTTATTCCAGGGAAGATGCTCAACCTGAAGAATGTCATGCTCAATGGACTTCGATATATTGATCTCCCTCCCATTGATCATCACATAGACATTTTTTGCCAAATAGAAATCCACCCTCTTCCCTGAATTAACCTCTTCAATAATCAGCAGGTCTTTGTTGTGCCAAATATAGTTGCCGCTCCTTAGCCACCGAGACTCGAGGGTGCGGGAGTACTCACCGACATACATGGGAACGCCATCAACCGTCACCAGATATACGCACTCTCCGACCTTCTTAATATCTTCGTGATACAGCTGCAGCTCTATGGTCACCTCATCGTCCTTCCCCTCGAACCTCACCTTGAGAGGAGCTTTGCTTTTCACAAACTGTCCCACTTTCACGAACTCATATTTTGAGTTCTCAAGAGTAATAGTCTCCATAGCCCTTCCCCCTTAGATATTCCTTGTGGCGATTACCCCTATCGCATCATAGCAACCCGCACGAGCGACAATATTTGTCGCACACAGCCCGCCTCACCTTCAACCTAATTGACCTCACAAGCGATTTAAAGCAGATTTCATTGATGCATTTTCAGTATCACTGGCCACTACCCAGCCCAACGGGCTCACAAACACTATAACCTCTTGCGTAAGAACTGAATCGCCACCACTTCACTAGACACTTATCAGCCGTTCTTGGTGACGCTTTTCATACTCTGCCGGTGACAGCTTTTCATTAGAACCATGGCGTCGCCGGTTGTTATAGAACATCTCGATATAATCAAAAACATCTGCCCTGGCGGCGTCACGGCCACTGTAAATCTTTCGCTTTATCCTCTCCCGCTTCAACAGCTGGAAGAAGCTCTCAGCAACAGCATTGTCGTGGCAGTTACCGCGCCGACTCATACTGCCCTCCAGGTCATGCGCCTTCAGAAACGAGTCCTAGTCGTGGCTGGTGTATTGGCTGCCCTGGTCGGAGTGCACAATCACCTTGCCCTCAGGCTTGCGACGCCAGACCGCCATCAGCAGCGCATCCAGTGCCAGCTCCTTGGTTATCCTGGATTGCATTGACCAGCCGATTACCCGTCTTGAGAACAGATCCAAAACAACCGCCAGATACAGCCAGCCTTCATATGTGCGGACATAGGTAATGTCCGTTACCCAACTCTCGTTTTGCGCTTGCGGATTGAACTGCCGCTGCAGAATATTCGGTGTCACCTTGTGTAGCTCCCTAGCCCTATGGCGTGGCTTACGATAACCAGCCTGCGCTCGTATTCCCGCGTGGCGCATCAGGCGGTGGACTCGATTGGGGCCACATCGCTCGCCATACTCGCGTAGATCAGTATGGATCTTCCGGTAGCCATACACCGCTCCGGATTCCAGCCAGAACTGCTTGATTAGCCCGGACAGGCGCTCGTCCTCAATTGCACGAGCTGAACGAGGCTGTTTCTGCCAGGCATAAAAGCCACTGGGGTGAACGTCCAACAGGGAACACAGTGAGCGGATTGGCCACCGCTCGCTGTGCTCCTGAATGAAGGCGTACCTCAATCGGACTGACTGGCGAAGTACGCCGCGGCTTTTTTAGGATGTCTCGCTCTTCGGTAACGCGCTTGAGCTCTTTCTGGAGTCGGCGGATCTCGGCTTGGCCATCTGCATTGGCCTAATGCTGCTCAGGGTCCGGGCCAAACTTCCTGATCCAGGCGTACAGGCTATGGGTGGTGACACTTAGTCGGTCAGCCACTTGGGCGACACTGTGACCACGATCCGTCACCTGACGAACCTCCTCAATCTTGAATTCTTCGGGGTAGCGCTTGCTGCTCATAGATGCCTCTCTGATTGCCATTTTGTATGGCTGAGAGGTGTCTAGCAAACTGGTGGCGACTCAGATATTCAAAATAATTTCAAACACATATCACCCCCATGAAGCCAGGAAGGAATGGCCTTCCTGGCCCCTTCTCATGGAGGTTTCATGATCATTCAATGTCCGTTCTGCCGCTCTATCCGGGTCGCCGCCTTGCAGAATGGCCGCAAGGTCGGTGGCTCGGTTGGCACGGTTGCAGGCGCTGCCAGTGGCGTCGCCATGGCCACCAGTGGAGCCCGAGTTGGGGCGACCGTTGGCCTGGCGTTTGGCCCTGCGGGCTCTGCTATCGGCGGCATCGCCGGTGCGGTGCTTGGTGGTCTGGCGGGTGGCGTGGCTGGCGGTGAGGCCGGTGCTGCCCTGGGCGCCAAGCTCGACGACACCTATCTCGACAACCTGGAATGCCTGGATTGCGGACACAGCTTCCGCCTGGATGCCGAGTAACCCCTTCTCTTATCCCTTATCTACTCATTCTTGAAGCCCGCCCTGTGCGGGCTTCTTTATGCCGCTTTGGAGGCCTGAATGGATATTCCCACTTTCGTAAAGAACGAGCAGGGCCTGTACCACGTGCAGGGCTGTGTTAAACCCGAGGAGATTGTCAGTACCGCTGCCACCATCCTGCTGGATGAGCTGACCGGTCGGGAGGCGCTCACTGCGCCCA
>NZ_JBEDTC010000002.1:0-119759 GCF_040118815.1 Alcanivorax sp. | reverse complement strand
TCATTACACGTCCAGTAAGGTAGGAGGCCTTACTGCAGTTGTTGTAATCCCTGGTTCTGATCGATTCGGCGACCGGTCAGACAACTGACACCTTCACCCTCCATTCTCTATGCTTCAAGTCAAATTCTGAATCGCCACCAGTTCTCTAGACACTTCTCAGCCGTTCTTGGTGACGCTTTTCATACTCTACCGGTGACAACTGCTCATTAGAACTATGGCGTCGCCGGTTGTTATAGAACATCTCGATATAATCAAAAATATCTGCTCGGGCAGCGTCCCGGCTGCTGTAGATCTTTCGCTTTATCCTCTCCCTCTTCAACAGCTGGAAGAAGCTCTCAGCAACAGCATTGTCGTGGCAGTTACCGCGCCGACTCATGCTGCCCTCCAGGTCGTGCGCCTTCAGAAACGAGTCCCAGTCGTGGCTGGTGTATTGGCTGCCTTGGTCGGAGTGCACAATCACTTTGCCCTCAGGCTTGCGACGCCAGACAGCCATCAAAAGTGCATCCAGCGCTAGCTCCTTGGTTATCCTGGATTGCATTGACCAACCGATCACCCGTCTTGAGAACAGATCCAGAACAACCGCCAGATACAACCAGCCTTCATGTGTGCGGATATAGGTAATATCCGTTACCCAGCTCTCGTTCGGCGCTTGCGGATTGAACTGCCGCTGCAGGATATTCGGTGTCACCTTGTGTAGCTCCCCAGCCCTATGGCGTGGCTTACGATAACTCACCTGCGCTCGTATTCCCGCGTGGCGCATCAGCCGGTGGACTCGATTGGGCCCGCATTGCTCGCCATACTCGCGTAGATCAGTATGGATTTTCCGGTAGCCATACACGGCTCCGGATTCCAGCCAGAACTGCTTGATCAGACCGGACAGGCGCTCGTCCTCGATTGCACGAGCTGAACGAGGCTGTCTCTGCCAGGCGTAAAAGCCACTGGGGTGAACGTCCAACAGAGAACACAGTGAGCGAATTGGCCACCGCTCGCTGTGCTCCTGAATGAAGGCGTACCTCAATCGGACTGACTGGCGAAGTACGCCGCGGCTTTTTTTAGGATGTCTCGCTCTTCGGTAACGCGCTTGAGCTCTTTCTGGAGTCGGCGGATCTCGGATTGGTCATCTGCATTGGCCTGATGCTGCTCGGAATCCGGGCCGAACTTCCTGATCCAGGCGTACAGACTGTGGGTGGTGACGCCGAGTCGATCAGCCACTTGGGCCACACTGTGACCACGATCGGTCACCTGACGAACCGCCTCAATCTTGAATTCTTCGGGATAGCGCTTGCTGCTCATAGATACCTCTCTGGTTGCCATTTTGGATGGCTGAAAGGTGTCTAGCAAACTGGTGGCGATTCAGTCCTGAGGCATCCAAAAGCGTCCGAGCCCGTCCAAGATACCTCCCCCTATTTGGTCAACATCCCGATCAGAAGCGCAGCAAGCCCAGCTCCCATCAGCATCGACCCAGGATCCACACCACTTTCACCCGCCTTGGTTGCGTTGGCCCTGAGAGGCGCAATAACAGGTACGCCATTCACATTGAGTTGCTGCACCGCGTTATTGAGCCTGTGAGTCAGCTCCGGCCCATCAATCTCCAAAGCTTGCGCAGCAAGATAGAGCTGATCCACAGAAAAGGACGACTTGCCACTTTCAAGACGGCTATAACTCGCCTGAGAGACGCCCATCTTTTTAGCCATCTCCCCTTGCTCAATCCCCTTCACCTTCCTGAGGTTAGCCAATACAACGCCCAGGACGGCTGAAAATGTCGTTTGCTCGGAAGACATCACGGCCTCAATCAAAAAGTTGCACCCGAAATCATTTGGGTTTAACGTATATAAAAATCAAAAAACAACCACTTTTTCAGGAACAATTATGACTCAAATACCAATCTTTGGCGACCTTTTGCTACGGCAGAAAGGGCCGGTTCTTCACCTTGGCGTTCAGCTACAGAACGGCATTGCCCACATTCAGCCAAGCAGAGCTGTCCGCATCACCTCTATGGAGCAGTTTTCGATGGGCCAGTCATATCGCATCATCCGAAGGGAGAATGTAGAGCTAGAGGGGCTGATGGAGAGAGCTCTTGAGCTGGTAGGACAGAACGCGCCCTACCAGCTCCTAACCAACAACTGCGAACACATTGCCAATTACATCTTGCACGGCCACAAAATCAGCCCTCAACTTCAAGCATGTGTTATTGGAATCGGAGCAGGAGTACTCCTAACCAGAAAACAAGATCCATGGGTCAAGCTTCTAGGCGTAGTGGCCACTGGTACCGCCGCTGTGTGCCTCTATAACGCAGCAAGAGACTACGCGGCATAAGGAGAGCCCTCTGCAAGAGGGCTCCGAATTCTTGTCCATTGCCTTCAAGCGCAGCCATTCATTATAACCAAGCCAGGTTATGAGGAATCTTGCCAGCCATAACTACTCCATGTCGCTCTTTCAATTTCCGAACCAGGGAAAAGCCACTAAAAATCAAAAGGTTACCGCCAAAACAAAGCCTTTCTATCGATTTGGCAGAGCCGACGCTCTTGATAAGCGCGAAATTGACACACATAATTCAACACTGTGCATTTGACCAGTTATAGATTGCTATGCCTATTACTCCTCTGGCTTCATGTGAGATCCGGGAGCACTTTGCTGCCCCCTACCATCTCTCCCGCGTATGGACCGGGCTCCTGAGCCCTGCTTACGACTACATGGACATGAAACTTGACCGAAAGGAGCCCCTTACTAAAGCACCTATCCTTCACGCTCCACTGCTGGCCTGAGGAGGGGGAAGTCCATGGAAGGCATGAGGTCCATTACAGATACAACAACTATTTCTAAGGGAAAACAGGCGCGCTAACTGGTAGCTAAGCGGACACGCGCCTAATTTATCAAGCTACTGATGAACCAGGGAATTAATGCTAGATTACTTACTTAACTTGGCCGTATGTACACTCAAAACTCATTCGCACATCCACCATGGCAAAATGGATAATTCGAGAGTCCGTAATGAAAGAATGCTTGAGGAGTTCGACATCAAGAAAGGTAGCGCACTTTTATTCTTCTCCTTTCTGATTTTGAGCCCTTTTCATCAAGACGCATCTGATACTTAATCATAAGCAATTTTTTTCATTCTCCAACACTTGGAGACCCCAGATCTCTATTAGAGTAGTGAGCTCATGAGGCCTAAAGCTAAAGACCAGCGCCATACCACACTGAAGAAACTGGCCACAGAATTATCCAAACAGGCTAAAACGGACCATAATACCCAATGCCTTCGCGACGCATTTGACATCCATAAAAAAAACATATGCCTAAACATTCATGAGGCCTGGCCAAGAGCCCTACAAAATAAGCCTGGCCCAATTTCGGTTTTTGATATGTTTAGCGGCTGCGGCGGAATGTCTGCCGGTTTTAAATTATTAAATTCGATAGCACCAATCATTGATTTGAAAGGCGCTGTAGATATCGACACCAAAGCCAATGAAACATATGAGGAAAACCACCAGCTAAAGGTGGTCGATGCCGATGTTGCGAAATTATCTCGCTCATCTAAAAAACTAGAATCTATTTTCAACCATCATGAATTTTCAAACGACAAAATTAGAATATTGATCGGCTGCGCACCCTGCCAAGGTTTCTCTTCTCACAGAAATAGCGATGGCGAGAAAGATCTCAGAAACACCCTTTTTATGGATTTCGCCAAGATAGCTGTCAAAACACAGCCCGAGGTCATCGTAATTGAGAATGTTCCTGAAATTCTTACTGAAAGATATTGGCCGCATGTCCAAAAGGCCCGAAAAATTCTAGAAGAATCTGGATATTACGTCCATGTAGGCGCTCATAACATGGCGGAATTTGGTGTTCCCCAAGAAAGGTTTCGCGCACTAATACTTGCTATGAAAAAACCGTTCCACGCTCCAAAAGGTTTCCTTGCACCTCAAGAGTTTGCAACAGTAAGAAGCTCAATTTCAGATCTACCACCAGTGGAAGCCGGGGAAAAGTGCAGCTCCGACCCCTTCCATTATTCTGCGAAGCATAAAGAGTCTACCTTGGCAACAATTAGAGCTGTTCCTCACGATGGAGGTAACAGGCCGGATAATGTCGGGCCTGCCAGCCTACGAAACATAAAATCAACAACCGGCAAAGCCGCGTATGAGGACGTTTATGGGCGCTTACCCTGGGACAAACCATCGATAACGATTACTGCCTTTGCAAGAAACCCAGCGAGCGGCAGATTTACTCATCCAGAACAGGACAGAGCTCTAACAATAAGAGAAGCCTCATTATTACAAGGCTTTCCTAAGCAGTACCAGTTTTCAGGCTCACTTGATAGCAGCTTTAGGCAAATAGGCAATGCCGTGCCCCCCATTTTTTCAGCCGCCATTGCATCACATATTGTCAGCGAGTTACTCTCGCCTCCAATCGCTGAAGAAAATTTTGATCGAGGCATCCTTGGCGCTGTGGGCGCCTCTTTTTCTAGAGCTATTCCATCAATCAAAGCGCGCTCTCGCGCAACGAAAAATTGAAATGAAACCTCTTGCTACCTCATCACAACCCAGAATTACCGCCATCGACCTTTTTTGTGGCGCCGGAGGGTTCTCTTTAGGCCTTGAAAAAGCTGGAATTGAGGTTCTTGCCGCTTTTGATTGCTGGGGCAAAGCACTAGAAACATACAAAGAAAACTTTTCACACCCAGCTTTTAATATGGACCTATCCAAAGTTTCGTCCAAAGATGTCTTAGACTCGGTTCATAAAACACCAGGAGAGATTGATATCTTAGTAGGAGGCCCTCCATGCCAAGGGTTTTCTATTCAGCGTATAGGTGATGACTCGGATGAGAGAAACAACCTTATCCTAAAATTTGGCAAGCTGGTTAGAGGAATCAAGCCGCAGCTTTTTTTAATGGAAAATGTACCAGGACTTCTTGGAAAGAGAGGGAAAGAGTTATTTAATCTTCTGCTGAGCGATTTATCCAGCGAAGGCTACAATTTACATTATAAAACCATTAACGCAGCTGATTACGGAGCCCCTCAGATTAGAAGAAGAGTCGTTTTAGCTGGCTGGATCAGCAATGAAAACCCGTTTGAGCTCCCTCCCCCCACTCATCCTGGTGAGAATAATTATATTTCTGTTTCAGAAGCCTTAGGTGACCTTCCATCACCACCAGTTAAAATTGATAGCTCCGGAGACCGGCTCCATAGGAGAACGAAACTCTCCCCCCTTAACCTGAAAAGGATGGAAGCCATACCACCAGGTGGGGGGATGATGGATCTACCGGACGAGCTAAAAGTAAATTGCCACAAATCTGGGGCTGCTAAAATTGGTCACAGATATGTATATGGCAGGCTCCACCCAAACGAACCCGCACCTACAATCACAGCCAGATTTGACTCTTTCACACGGGGTAAATTCGGGCATTATTCGGAAGCGCGAAATATAACATTGCGCGAAGGTGCGCGATTGCAGACCTTCCCTGACGACTTCACATTCATTGGCAACCAAGAGCAAGTGGCAGCACAAATCGGAAACGCGGTACCGTTTAAAGTGGCTCTAGCTCTCTCCTTTGCAGCGAAAAATTTTATCATGTCTAAAAAATTAGCCGCAAATAATTAGAGGGAATAAGTTTTGGTTGAATTCAACTGGAGGGGATCGCTACATCAAACGTTTAGAATTAACAACTCTTCCCCACCCACGCTAACAGCCTTCCTGACATCCGAAGGTTTGCATCGCGACTTGGTTCTTGAGAAGCTTCCGTACGATTCAGCAAGAGCAAAAAATAGAGATTCAACTGGCCCGGATCCCAAGCGATACAGGGATGCGAAGCAGGTTTTCCAAACCATCGGATTGATATACGAAGACGCCGACTCGAAAATCTGCGTCACACATTTTGGGGAAACGCTCCTCCGGTGGCTTTCGCTAATGAACAATGCCAACGCGCCTATCTTAATGCGCCATGCCGCATATGCACTTGCATCCTGCCAACTCAACAACCCTACAGGCGCCGGTTCGAGATATTCTGAAGACGTTGTCGTATTCCCATTTCAGTTCATATGGAAAGCAATGCTTTCTCTAGACGGAATAATAGATTCCGAAGAACTTAATCGATCTATTTTCAAAACTCGAAATGAAGAAGAGCTTTACGAAGAAATTGATAAAATCAAAAATTATAGAACGAGTCGCGACCTCAGTCTATTAGGAGACGAGGCGATTACTGGAAGTCGCAAAAATGATCGAATAATTCCATGGATATCATTAGCATCTTTTGGGTGGGCACTAATTAAAGATAAAAGAGAAAGCACTGTCTCTGGATACTACCAAATCAATGAAAATATGTATGAACTTCTGTCCGAGGCTTCCAAAATCAGGCATAAACATAGGAATTTCACTTCCACAAAAGAATATGTTGAGTATATTTCTTCAAACGCCAGCCTGCCGGAAGATCTAAGATGACTAAAGATTATGGAAATGCAACTGAGTCCAGAATTACAGAAGTCGTTAACGCCTGTCAAAAGTATGGATCGACATCTATCATTGCTTTAGCTGGCGTACCCGGAACAGGAAAGTCATTCATCGCATCGATAGCTGCTCAGCGCCTTACAAATGAGCCCCTCTTTGTTAGAGAGATCCAGTTTCACCAATCATTTTCTTACGAAGAGTTTATAGAAGGACTAAGGCTGGATGCAGGAGGAGGAGTAGAGACAAAGCCAGGAATCTTTTTAGAATGGAACCAACAAGCTCTTGATGACCCAGAAAATAATTATGTTTTACTAATTGAAGAGCTTACAAGAGCGAATATTGCATCTGTTCTTGGTGAACTAATGACTTATGTAGAACACCGAAACAGATCATTTTTGACTGTCTACTCCAGAAAACCCGTAAAGGTCGCCGATAACCTAACTATAATAGCCACTTACAACCCTACTGACCGTTCTGCCATTGAGCTGGATTCAGCACTTTTAAGGCGCTTGCGTATTATTCGTTTCCCTCCTGACACTGCTCAGCTAAAAGAAATGCTAGCAAATAACGGGATTCAAGAAAATGTAATTGGGCAATTGGAAGGTATATTTAGTGTTTGCAGGCGTGATCACCCTGATGACTTTGAACATTTAATGCCATTTGGTCATGGCATATTTTCCAGCATTACTAGCGAGTCACCTGATCTGCATGAACTATGGACCGAGCGAATTGAGCATCTACTAAAGCGCCCACTAATTGAACCCCACCCCTTTACCACAACCATTGAGAACAACTACCCATGGAGAGACATCCAGTACAAGACAACGAGCGACAACTAAAATACATAACTGTCAAAGAACGAAATCATACCGAGCTATCGAGTGAAATTTGGAAGGAAGTAAGGGAGGAGGAAGCATTTTACAACTTGGTATCTGAAGGAATTATTCAAGCGAGGAGTATAAGCGACGGCAAAGGATTACTATCTTCAAGCTGTCACGTCGGACATGCGGTTCTGGGACAATACTGCATTAAGGTCGAAGAAAAGGTACCTGGTGCTTTAGATGCCCTGTCTTCAAAAATTCCAGAAAATAACAAAAAAACTCATTTTTCATCTTCGGCAGAAGTATCAGAAATCAATACTGAATCATATATTCGAGAATTCTTGCAACTTGTAAAAGTATACATATCACAAGGGAGAGAGTTTTTTTATTCAAAATCAAGTCGAACAGGATCTTTAGCCGGAGGAAAAATCAATACAACAAAAACAATCCAATTACGAGCCAGGGGCATGGGCCACATTCTCGCCTTTGAACAACAGGAAATATCTTATTCAACAGAATTTAATTATTTAATTTACAGAACATTACTGGAAGCAAAAAAGCTATGCCAATCATTAAACCTTCCCTCTGAAATTATTTTTCTTATCAGACGGCAAATAATGTCATTTTCCGACAACCATAACGAGACCTTATTAAATCGAAAAATTTCTTTTTATATAGACACTGCCTCTCGACTTCTCCTTAAAAGAAAAAGCAAAACAAAGCATAGAATCCTAGAGCTTTCAAAGCTTTTGCTTTCCGGACTATCGACATCTAAAACGCCAACAAACAACACAATAGCACAGGGAGCTTGGTTTTATAATTTGGAAACCCTTTTTGAAGAGGCCACAAGAAACTGCCTTTTCATCGAAGGAAACCTGAAAGCAATCAAGGGAAGCGATAAAGAAGAGTTCTTATTAAAAAATGACCAAGCCAGCCTATACCGGCTCAACCCTGACTACGTGATAATAGACAGCAACAGTAGCGTAATCGCTGTAGGAGATGCCAAATATAAAAACCTTAAACCTACGCCTTCTAATAGCGATGTATATCAGCTTTTAATTCACAGCCAATGCTTTGAATCCAAAATCGCGTTTCTTATTTACCCCGGTGACAACCTCTCAATAAAAAAATTAGGGAAAACGAAAAATGGCATTATTACTTTAATGATAACCGTACGGGTGCAGAACCTTTTGGATGACTGCCAAGCAGCCCTTCTTGCCATTAATAGGTTAAAAGGCGGGGCATCCCCAAACACAAACCAGTAGCAACCACGATTACAACACGCGAATATTAATGCAGAAAACAAATACCCACTTCGGCCACCTGACAGCCATTATAATAACGGCCAACCAAAAAGAATAAAATTTCTTAAGTTTACATCTCAGGCCTGCTTGGCTTATAAAGCTCAAAGCCGTTAGAGTAAAACCCCGAAACCACACCACAACACAACACAGAAACCAATCACGCTGGCCAGCGTTTTTGGGCTAACCTTTTTCCATATTCAAAAGGCGACCACTATTAGTTCCATAATAATCACCGGAAACCATTCCCTGTTTATAATAATCGTTCAACAGTTTAACAAAGTAACCAACATCATTTTTGTCTTCCAACAAGAGCTTCCCTTCATCGGTCAATTTCAGCTCCTTCCCCTCAAATTTATGAAGAACATCCTTCATTTTATCAATCTCATCGTGATTGAGTTTGTGATGGTGGCCCTTCTTTGCAATATTCGACAATGTTTTCAAAAGAGATCTACTTTCTTTCAGCATAGACTCAATAAACTCAACCCCCTCAACCAGATCAGTAGCCTGAAGAATATCGACAACATCACCCGCCGCCGTCTTAAACTCCTCCTCCAAGCCAACTATACTCTCGAACCCTTTTTTCCTAAAAACAAAAAATTCGTCCTCCAAAAACAAGCAATCCACCTTGTCATCGAAAGTAATGCTTTCATTTTTAGACGCTTTAAGCTCCGCTGTTTCAGAATCGAAAAATGAGGACAACTTATCCTTCACCCCCTGACTTTGGTCGGTCACCACCATCCCTTTAGAAAGCTTCCTGAACACAAGAAAGCCTGCTTCCTCGCCAGCAATCTTCAAACAGTATGCCCAAAGATTGGACTTAACTTCTGACAGAGAACTAATAGAATCAACCTTTCCTGGCAATATCTGATCGCTAACCACGTCAGAGAACGACAGAGCATTATTCAGTGCATATGTATACAGCTTATCCGGCAAATCATCGGCAATAACATCATACGGCTCCAACTCATGTGTATCAGAAGAGACCACTTTATCTAAAGTATCCGCAACATTATCAGTAAAGAATTTCTTTACATCCGGAGAAACATCTAGCAACCAAGCTCTAAAATCATATTTATCCACTGTCTTTGCTGACTTCTTGACTCCCTCCCGAATCTCTCTTGTTATAAAAAAAACATTAATCGAGAATTTGTCACTACCTAAAACGTCCTTCATCCTATTTAACTTCTCATTTTCAATCATCTCCACCTCCAGCAACCGAATAATAAAGCTTATACCCCATCGACTTCACTTTTATCATATCACCCTCTTCTAAAAACTGATTCCTTGACAGCACCATTCCCCGCCTTTTCTGTTTATTAAAAAAATCTTCATACTCAACAAGGTAAAGTGAATACCAAACACTCAACACAGGATTAATAAGAACCATAGATGAATTGGAATATATCAGATACGTCACAACAAGGAGAACACCAATCGAAAACACACTCACAACACTCGAAAGGTCCTGAAAAACAAAAGGAATAATATAAGTAAACAGATACGAGATAGACTCATTGTTTTTATTTTCTATATCGACAACTTTTACCAAAACCCCATTAGATTCTGCCCTGCGACGCATATTAGGAATAAGAAATGCAACACCCAAAACACCCAAAAAAGACAAAGCCATCAGCACTGAGGCCACGCCAAAAAACTGCAAATAGGTTACCAGCGCCTCCAAGTTAAGCCCTCCCCAATTCAGATACTCTCGATATGTATAAACTTGGGAAAAACACATTATTAAAAACAAGGGGATATAGGACACGAGAAAAAGCGTTAGCTTTGCCCCTTTTTTCAACTCAAACCTTCGTTTAGTCATGCCGCCCTCACCAGCCAACACATTAAGACCTTCCTCAGCAATCAACGCCAAATACTGCCACAAAAAGAAAAAGAGTAAATAGCAAACACCCTACAAGCTTAAACAGCCTCTTTTTATGTCGCCATTCAAAATATTCTCAAACACATATCACCTCCATGAAGCCAGGAAGGAATCACCTTCCTGGTCCCATCTCATGGAGGTTTCATGATCATTCAATGTCCCAGCTGCCAATCTATCCGGGTATCAGCACTCCACAACGGACGCAGGGTTTGCGGCTCCGTCGGCACAGCTGCCGGTGCCGCTAGCGGCGTGGCTGCAGCCACCAGTGGTGCCCGTGTGGGCATGACACTGGGCTATGTCGCAGGCCCGGGAGGATCACTGCTCGGCGGCATCGCCGGTGCCGTGATTGGCGGTCTAATTGGAAGTGTTGCCGGCGGTGAGGCCGGTGCCGCTCTCGGTGACAAGCTCGACCAAACCTTTCTCGACAACCTGCAATGCCTGGATTGCGGCCACGCCTTTCGAATCGACACCGATTAACCCGTATTTCGCACTTACCCCCTTTCACTGCATGCCAGAGCCCGCCTTGTGCGGGCTTTTTTATGCCGTTTTGGAGTTTCTATGGATATTCCCACTTTCGTAAAGAACGAGCAGGGCCTGTACCACGTTCAGGGCTGCGTGAAGCCCGAGGAGATTGTCAGCACAGCCGCCACCATCCTGCTGGATGAGTTGACCGGTCGGGAGGCACTCACCTCTCCCACCGATGTCGCCCAGTTCCTGCAGCTGGCCCTCGCCCAGGAAAAGAACGAGGTCTTCGCGGCCATCTTTCTCAACAACAAGCACAAGGTGCTCAGTTTCGAGCCCTTGTTCAACGGCACCATTGATGGCGCGGCGGTGTATCCCCGTGTGGTGGTACAGCAGGCCCTGGCCTGCAATGCCGCTGCCGTGATCTTCGCCCACAACCATCCCTCCGGGTGCTGTGAGCCCTCCCAAGCTGATCGCACCATCACCACCCGACTCAAGGACGCTCTGGCCCTGATCGATGTGCGGGTCTTGGATCACTTCGTAGTGTCCCGCTCCGAGTGGGTCAGCCTAGCCCAGCGTGGCTGGCTCTGAGTTTTCCTCTTCTGCTTTTGCTCTACCCCTGACTCTCCACACCTCTTCTCATTCGTTAACCCGCCCGCTTCGGGCGCACTGCTATTTCTTGGAGATTTACCATGGCACATCTTGTCAAAAGCATGGCCTATGCAGGCCGCACTCCCTGGCACGGGCTGGGCAACCAGCTCGCCGCCCAACAACCCCTCAATGTCTGGATGCAGGAAGCCGGCATGGACTGGGAGATCCGCGAAACCCCTGTCCGCTTCATCAGCAGCGAGGCTGGCGCCCTCGGACAGATCTCATCCTTCCCGGATCAGAAGGTCCTGTTCCGCTCAGACAATCAGACGCCTCTGTCGGTAGTGAGTAACCGCTTCAAGGTGGTTCAGCCACGGCAGATCCTGGAGTTTTACCGGGATCTCACCGAGCGCTCTGGCTTTGAACTGGAAACGGCTGGCGTCCTTAAAGGTGGCCGCAAGCTGTGGGCGCTAGCCCGCACCGGGCAAACGGGCTCCTTGGCAGGCAATGACCAGACCAACGGCTATGTGCTGCTGGCTACTGCCTGTGACGGCACCCTGGCTACCACTGCCCAGTTCACCAGCATCCGGGTGGTGTGCAACAACACCCTGGCGGTAGCCCTGAATGGTGCCGGCCAGGCGGTGAAGGTCCGCCACAACACCACCTTTGATGCCCAGGCCGTCAAGAAACAGCTGGGGATCTCCGTCTCCGCCTGGGATGACTTCATGTACCGGTTGAAAACTCTCAGCGAGCGGCGCATCACCCGCAAGACCGCCGAGAAAGTCATGCGCTCGGTCTTCACCGATGTGAACTACTCCTCTGGTGACATGCTGGTGAAGCCCAACGAGCAGGCCATGAAGAAGGCCATGGCGCTGTATGAGGGCGCCGGTCGCGGTGCGGAGCTGCCGTCTGCCAAGAACACGGCCTACGGCCTGCTGAATGCCGTAACCGAGTTCGTGGACCACGAACGCCGCGCCCGCAGCACCGACAACCGTCTGGATTCCGCCTGGTTCGGCAAGGGCGCCCAGATCAAGCAGCGGGCCCTGAACCAGACTCTGGAACTGGTGGCCTGACTGATTCCCTACTCACTCTTTTCCCTCGACTAAAGCCCGACCCGCTCTGTGCCGGTCGGGCTTTTTATTGTTTGGAGCCTGACCATGACAGAACGTAATCACGATAGTCCTGTAACCCATGAATCAAGACTCTCTGCGCCCCCCCTCTCTCCCCATCTGGCCGCCATTTGGGGTGCCTTTCTTCATGAAGGGGTGGTGCTGAACAGAGAGCGCGGCACCCGGCTTCTGGAAGTCTGGGGTAACGGCTGCATCGAGCTGATCAGCACCCTGTGTGACTTCATCCCCGATATCTGGAAACAGGTGCAACCCTACTGGTACGGCCCGCAAGGGTTTCCTGGGGTGTTCGAGTACGAGGTGGTGTCCATTCTGGGCGAACAGCTGGGCACCTATCTGCTCGAGAATGACGGCAATCTGCCACCCCATGACGACATCCAACAGATGATCACCGATCTGGTGGTCACCTTCTTCAGCCAAGGCGGCAGTCATGAGATCCCCTCGGATCAGACGCCCCAGACCCATCGGCTGATCAATCTCCATGATCGCTTTACCGAGCGGCTGACCCAACTGGAAGGAGGTCACTCATGAGTACTCCCCGCGCTATCAAACCCTCATCCCGTCCGGCCCTGCGCCTGGTGTCCACCAAGGGCATGAACCGGGAACAGTGGCTCAAGGTCCGTAAGCAAGGTATCGGCGCCAGCGATGCTGCGGCGGCGGTGGGGCTCAACCCGTATCAGTCGCCCCTGGAGCTGTGGATGATCAAGACCGGGCGAGATGGGCTGTTGCCGGCCCCCGACCCTGACGACATCCATACCCCGCTGTATTGGGGCAACCTGCTGGAACCCAAGGTGGCGGAAGCCTATGCCAAAGCCACCGGCAACAAGGTTCGGCGGGTAAATGCCGTGCTCCAGCACCCGGATACCGACAAGTCCTGGATGCTGGCCAATCTGGATTATTCCGTTGTGGGCAATCAAGAGGTGCAGATCCTGGAATGCAAAACCACCGGTCTCAATGGTGCCCGGCTCTGGGCCGATGGCGTACCGGAGTACATCCAGTGCCAGGTGCAGCATCAACTGGCCGTCACCGGCAAGCAGGCAGCGGACGTGGCGGTGCTGATCTGTGGGCAGGAGTTGCAGGTGCATCGCATCGAGCGGGATGAGACGGTCATTAACCAACTGATCGAACTGGAGCGGGCTTTCTGGCACTTGGTGGAAACCGACACCCCGCCCGACGCCGATGGCTCCGACTCTGCCGACCAAGCGCTGCGGGCACTCTATCCCCGTGACGACGGTGAAGCCCTGGATCTCATTGAAGACACCGCACTCAACGGCGATTTCAGTGAGATGCTGGATATCCGGGAACGCTTGGCCCGTCTGGCCGAACGGGAAGCCCGGCTCAAGCAACGCATCCAGCAACGCATGGGTGACGCCGCTCGGGCTTACTTCATGGATGGCCAGGTGAGCTGGAAGCGCAGCAAGGACAGCACGGTTCTCGATACTGACGCCCTGCTCAAGACTCAGCCCGCGCTACTGCAGCAATTCCCCAAGCATCGCGCTGGCAGTCGCCGGTTCCTGGTCAAGGCCACCACCTGATCGTTCTCGCATCACCTCACTCAACACGCCACGCCTAACCGCATAAACGCCGGGCCCTGCCCGGCGGCTGTGCGGTTTCTTTATAACAGGAGATTCCCATGATCAAAGGACTCGCCATTACGCCCCCCGTGATTGGCCGTATCAGTATTGGCCGCATGGTAGAAAAGAACGGCAAGCGTCTGCCGGAGAAAGACGACCAATTCACCATCACCACCCAGATCCAGACCCGGGAGGGCTGGCTACCGCATCCGCTGGATGAGGCCCTGCGTCAGGAAGTACAAGGCAAGAAGCTACGCAGCATTCCCGTCACCCTACCCTTCAATGATCCGGACCTGAACCTGCGAGCGGAGTACACCTTCTTCGAGCGCAAGAGTGGCCGGCCCCTGTGCAGTGGCGACGGGGAGACCTGTCGGCGCCGCACCGACCAGGGCCTGGAGCAACTGTCTTGCCCGTCACCGGAGCTGTGCGAATTCGGTGCCCACGATCTGTGCAAACCCTACGGGCGTCTGTACGTACGGATAGGGGAAGAGGATGAACTGGGCTGCTTCGTGTTCCGGACCACCGGCTACAACAGCATCCGCACCCTGGCGGCTAGGCTGCGCTACTTCCATGCCATCTCTGGTGGCAACCTGGCCACCCTTCCCCTGGAATTGAAACTACGCGGGAAGAGTACCACCCAGAGTCACCGGGCGCCGATCTACTACGTGGATCTGACACTGCGCGCTGAGCAATCCATGGAGGACGCCGTCAGCTACGCTAGAGAAACGGCCAAGGCCAGGGAAAACCAAGGCATCCACCAAGCAGAGCTGGACAAGGTGGCCCATGCCGGACTACTCAACGCTCAGTTCGAATACTCGGAGGAGGAAGGGTTACAGGTCGTGGAGGAGTTCGTGCCGGAGGGTGCTACACCATCGGGCAATGCTCAACCGCAGTCGGCACAGGGACTCAGCCAGAAATTGGCCGGGAAGAAGGCAGGCTAATCAATCATAGCCAGCAGGCCTTGGCGACGTTTAACGGACAGGCGCCGGTAGCCCTTGAGCAGTTGAGCTTCGGCGTCATTACGTACCTGGGCGTCATACTTGGACTTCAGCTCTGAGGCACCCTCAACCTGATCACCGCAGATCAGATGATCCAGCGATACACCGAGGACCGCCTTCAACTTCGGCAGCAGCCGGAATCCGGGCGAATCACGGCCATTTTCCCAGGCGGATATCGTGGATTTGGTCACATGAAGCTCGTCGCCCAACTGCTCCTGGGTCAGACCCAACGCCAACCGTGCCGCCTTCAGGCGCTCGGGAAAGCTCATCACGCCCACTCCATCAATCTGATAGAGCAACGCTACGGCAGTGCCATACCTCTGTCGTACCGGAATACTTGACCCTAAAGGTGCAGCATTGCAATACTTTGCGAGTCTTGAATTACATAACACTCAAACTGAGACACACCTTCCAAACCAGCGGACACAGCGCCTGGGGGAAACCACTCTTCCCAGGCTCAGCACTCGACCTGTGCTTGGCTAAAAACCATGGAAGGACAGCCACTACAAGGAATGAACAATGGAAAATAGCACCACGGGGAACGAGATCTGGTTCTACGAACTCAACGGAGAAAGGAAGGGGGGCGTTTCTGAAACCGATCTCATCACCCTGATCAGCAACGGCACACTGCGCCACGGATCATCCGTCTGGAAGAAGGGGTTCGCGGACTGGACCAACATCGAAGATACCCAGCTTCGAGAGCACCTTGATGATACGACCCCACCGCCGCTAACCGGCGCCAAAGTCAACAACACCGTTGTATGGATTCTGGCGTTTGCCCCACTGATCGGTCTCACCCTGGAGTACTTTGTGGCCTACATGGTTCACAGCAGCGAGTACCGTGCCGAGCAAGCCGTTGCCAGTGGCCATTTCATTTACATCACTCTCATACTCAATATCGCCCTGTCTTTCCTGGATGAAAAGAGACTCAAGAAAGCCGGCACTGACACCAGCACATTTGGTGGATGGGTGTGGCTGGTGCCCGTTTATCTCTACCAACGATCCCAAGCCCTGAAGCAGAACCTGGCGTACTTCATCGTCTGGATCGTCTGTTTCCTCTTAATTGTGGTTGGTGCTTAAGCCAATCACCTCATGGAAAGATTTTAAAAGAGAACCATCATGAAAAACCTCAAAGCAGCCCTAGCATGCATTTCCCTGGCAGCCCTATCCGGGTGCTCTTCTGAAATAGACGTCATCCGGGAGGGGCGTCTTGAATTACTCCCTGAATATACGGTTGGCCAGGCGCTGGATAACCGTAAGCTTTGTGAGAGCACAGACTGGTCTGTCATTGAGGACGAACGGGGCCGAGATGTCGTTCGTTACACCTGTGATTTCAAGGACATAGAAAAGAATTACAGGGATACAGCAAATGAAATGATCGATGCTGCAAAAAACGACAGCAGGCTGATCACATTGCAGGAAAGGTTAAACGAACTCGAATCAGAAATAGCGAGAGAAAAACAACTATTAAAGAAAGCCCAAAATCATATCGATAACGGGAATTCTTGGACTGAAAGGAAAATAGAAAACGGCTCCAGCTACACGGTTTGGCCTCGTGTGAAACAGCAATCAATAACCGATATAGAAAATCACGAAAGAGGGGTCCGGAGCATAAAAAACCAGATCTCGATGATTGAAAAAGAAAACCAGGAGACCCTCTCTCTGGCCCAGGAGACTCTTGAGAAATACAAAGGAGCGAGGGCCTTTGAAACCATTGACTGGGTGGTAATGGAGGACGGCAGCTTCATGGTGCTTTCCGGAAGCATGCATCATACCAACATATTCAAAGATACCATCGAAGAAACGCCACACGAGAACATACAGTCCGCCCTCTACCTAATTTACAACGAAAACTTCGACACACTATTTGCTTATGAAGATGCGCTACAGCAAATAGCGGAGCTTTGATCATACTTCAATAAAACCCAGTCGCTGACTTGAACGGGCGGCGAATCTGCCCGTTTTATCACCTCTTCCAAAAAGGACAACTCAATGAGCAAAGATATTGACATCGAAAAATACACCTCCGAAGACATCACTACTGAAAAGCTCTCTGAACTCATTTCCAAGAAAGCTTCCTTTCAAATTGTCGCAGTCAAGAACATCAGCTCCGTGGTAAACAAAGTCGAGGGCGCTATTGAAAAGAAAGGACTACGTTGCCGCGTGTACACGGAATACAGAGCGGCCTCCTTAGCCAGCTTCGCTATCCCGACTGGCTTTACCCAGGTTACTGGCTTTGCCTCAGTGATTGGCATCGCCGCTCATAATCTCGCCACTTTCAACCCTGATTATGAGATAGGCAAGAACAAACCTGCCGGCAAAGTGACAGTGCTGTATAAGAAAGATTAGCGCCTTATTGGTAACAGCACCGTCACGTCGTGTGTGGATACCCGAGCAGAACATCCTCTCGGATAGTCCCCGTTTTCCTCGCCTACTACGCTCCAAGGTCTCGATCAATTGGCATTAAACCTCCCCGGTCCTATTGGTACCGGGGTCTACCATTACAAATTGGAGCCCCCTCCTGCTTTCATCTGATACAAAACCTCGCAGCCATCCATGAACCACGAAAGCCCAATAGCCGGTCAATGAGGCACTTCCTGGCAATCCCTCTCCTCAATCCTCTCCAGAATCCAGGCCTCGATTTCATCAGATACCCAGCCAACCGTTCTTCCACCAAGCGGTACTGGCTTGGGGAATACACCCTCAGCAATACGCTTGTAGATCGAAGAACGGCCAAGACCGGTATCTCGTATCACTTCTGTTAGCCTCATGAATCGCATGAAATTCTCCTCGTCATTCGTTCATGCGATAGCGCAGCAACGTAAAAACTTACTCACCTCCTCTCTGGCTACAGCCAAAGTTCCTAAACCCATCGTCATAAAGCTTGGTATCCACCTTTGCCAAGTAGCTCATGCGCCTGAACACCTCATGATATTGCGCGGTATACATAGACGATCCTTTTGAAATCAGCTGGACCGGGCTATCAGGGAAATGGACTAAACCGATTCCTTGACTCCCAGTCAGACCAAGAGTGCGACCCCAAGCTCGCTGAATACGCTCTGCCATGTTGCTAACTGCTTGTTCTTCCGCCAACCACCAGGGGAAGTCCGGCTCTTGCTGACCTAAGATACGCCCCAACGCGGAGTAAGCATCCCTATTGACCATAATGGCAATATGATAATGGGGCTGCCCTTCCCCACCGAACTCGCGACACCAGATCATACGAACATGGCAGTCATGAACCCGTTTTCCCTGGCCGCGCTTACGCTTCGAGTCGCACCTGATCTGCGAACGAAGAGAGTTGATGAAGCCGCTTGCCTGCCCCCCTTTGGGACCTGACCAACCGTACGGCAGCCTAGCAACGAAATGGATGACACAGGTTCGTGGATGCTCATTTAAGGCCCGGTCCAAAGTAGACCGGATAGATTTGAGGTAATTCACCGCGAGTGGACGGTCAGGCCTTGCCAGTACCGGCAAGCCCTCCCAGACTGATTCATAGTGGAGTTTGAGGTTGGTGTTGCTTGAATGTCGTTTTCTCATTGTCTGGCACCTATGGTTTCTTCATAGGTACCAGCGCACTGGTTGAAATTTACTCATGAGCAGGCTGGTTTGGTCCAGCCTGCCTGTTACTCAACCAACTGCACTTACCAGCCTTCACAAGTGGGCTGGCTAAGTGACTTTATGACTATATATATCTATTACCGACACTCAGAGCGGGTTATCAAGTACTGAAAGCCCACAACAGGGCCTTTACCCCACAGACGGGAGCCCAAATAGCGCTATCCAGTTAAAACAATCGATTACGAGTTCTGGAACGGGGTTATCGTACCCAGAAGGCCCACAAACCAATAACACTATTGAGCTTGAAGGCTGACATCAATTCACAGCTTAAATCAGTGCTATCCACGGTATGTAACTACCCCTCATCCTCAATACCAACTTCCGTGTCTACAACCTCCTTTTTGGTCTTTACACTTGGCTTAACAAGCAGGCCAATTTCATACTGCTCTTTTGTAGACAAGTCTACACGGTTGATTTCCTTAGTTGATTTTACATAATCGATTGAAGCCCCTTGGTAAATCCCCGGAGTAACATTTCTGCCTGGCGGCGGCGCAACCACAGCCTTTAAAATCAACAACTTACCATTCTCTGTTGATCGCAATATCGATATCCTACCATCTGGTGGCATAAGCAAACGCATCACCCCTAGTTTTTTGCTTAGCACTTCAGATTTCATGCACGCAGCCCTCCATATCCAGCCAGATAGGAACATCGCCGCTCTAGAGGCCGCCTCATCGCTACCCTTTCTCTCCTTTACACATAGCAATGCCTCCATTTCTAAGCGCAGATTGATGCTTGGTTCTGGTAGAAATTGACTGCCAATGAATAAGTATCTATCGGTCAATATTTGACCTACATAATCGTCTAAAACAGCCTGCAGATATTCTTCAAGCCCATCGAGCACAGCATCTTTGAGTCTTTTAGCAACGTCATCTTCACACTTCACCGGCAACAAATAGTTTCTACGGTCATATTCAATGGCAACGTAGGAATCATCCTCACAACCATTACTGAGAATCCTTATCAACTGAGGAATCTCTCGGCCCGGGTGGTACTGATCTTTTTTTTGTATATGAAGGACAAACGCCCGACCACACCAGCTAGCCTCAAAAATAGGGTGAGCCAGGTTGAGAAAATAGATGCTCGGGCACTTGCCGATTCCTATATCACTCACAATCCCAGCAACCACATCTCGCATGTACCCTAAGCGCCAAAGCTTCCTCAAATGCCGGCGTACTCTTTGAACTGACATCCCCACCTGCTTGGCCAAGCCAAAAGTCGAACAATTTCTGACTACACCGCAGGAATCCGCCTCAGTCAGCAACACTATAAGAACCAGCTTGCTACCGACACTCAGGGCATCAGGGTTGGGAGGGCCAAAAGTACGACCTTTCTTTCTCGTGACCTCCAACCCTCCAGGTGAGGGAATACTGAGCAGTGACTTTACCAGCCCCTCATGTCCCACACTCACTGGCCCAACCTGGAGATTCAACCGATCGGCAACGAGCTTTGAAAGTCGATAATCGTAAGACGGCCTTCCGGTCCTACCTTCAACGCGCCGGGCATCAAGAAGACCTTGGTCAACCAGTACCCCTATCGAATGACGGGCTAATCTCTCACTAACTCCCAACTTCCCCGCCAAACGGTCCAGAGACGTTTGAGCCCATTCGCCTATACCAAATTGATAGATAAAGGCAGTCAAAAAATATCGCTCAGCGGCCTGCAGCTCTTCAGACGACAAGCAGTTAAAGCTGGATACTAGAGCATTGCCAAGGTACATATTTGCACAAATGATATCTATTTTTGCCCATTATCAATTATGATCATATTTACGTCAATTCATACGGTATGATTTACTTGTCATGAAAATCTCAAGCATTAGGAGCATTGAAAGTGAAGAAACCAATCCCACCGAAAGAGTGGCTTGGCTCCGACAAGGACAAGTCAGATTGGGCCAGGCACTATTTGCGAAACAACCCCCCATCAGCCCTTTCAGTAAAAGCTCCCCACGAAGAGAACGAGCCGACCTTGATGACACTGGAAAGAATTTGGAATAACGGATTGGGGGCAGATGCTTTTGCACGCATCAAACGAGCATGGAATGCTTACAGCTACCGGAAGAACAAAAACAAGCGGACTTTCAGTTTTGTGCTACCCGTAGAAGAAGCTCTGTTTTTGAAACGTACGTCCAAATATCTAAAGGTGTCACAAAGCGCCCACCTGACAGCTCTGATTTGCCAGGATAGAACACATATCGAGAAACTGAGAAATGAGCATCAACAAAGACTCGAAGGCGCCAGAAAAACGCGCAATTCACTGGTAGAGGACAGAAAAACCAAAGAGCTAGGTCGCCTGCGGAAAGAAAATACGAGGCATGCGGGCATTCTCAAGCAATATGAAGAACTTATAAGAAAGCTAGTAGAGAAAGACCTTGTAAGGCAGGAATTAGAAAGGCAGGGATTGCAGGACCCCATACAACTCGATGCGAACAAAAGGGACGACCTGGACTCTCAAGCCAAAAAGCTGGCAGCAAGACACCTTGAGGATGCTCGAATTGACGCGTCTCGCACTTCTAACTACTCAGCGCCCTGACACCACCTCCAAGTGATCCACCCAACGCTGCAACTACAAGCGTCACCCAGCCTCATAGCTATGGAGTACCCTCAACCCCTTTTCTAGAGTGATCCGGCACAGCTTCAGCCATCTTGCCGGGCATCCAATACGCGCCAGGCCTTTGTAAACGGACCGCCTGACCAATCAGGGAAAACTAAAGGTCAGTGGCGCGTAAAGTAAAGGAGACAGGCCAGCCACAGGGATTAGCTATTGAGAAACGGTGACGGAACGGTGACGAAACACAGAAAAGCATAAGCGACGCCTAAAAACCAAAAAGGCCAGTCATCCATGACTGGCCTATCTCTTTGTTTTTCCGACCTTAATTTGGTCGGGACGGGAGGATTCGAACCTCCGACCCCTTGCACCCCATGCAAGTGCGCTACCAGGCTGCGCTACGCCCCGAGATGTGCTTGGCAGGCAGAGCTACCAAAGCGGCGAGCATAATAGCGGATTTGATTGGGGGATGGAACCAGTAACGTACTGCTTGTTCAGGGTTTAAACGATGGGATGCAAGCTTCCCGATGTAAGCAACAACGCGGGACTGATGCCGTGCCGACAGCTGCGCCATCTCCGCGCCTTAACCCGGCATACCTAGCTAGCTTCCTGTGAAAATAGTCGTTCCACCGCAAAAGCATACCCAAGCTCCCTATTCGCGCTCGAACGACCGCTACTACGGAGAGGGAAACACGGGGGCGAAAGCGGGGATAGCGTCGGAGTGGGCATAAAAAAGCCCCGGGAGCGTGGCTGCCGGGGCTTTTTTGCTATCGAAAATAGCGTGTAACGGGTTAGTGCTGGATCAGGATGCCTTGAGAACGTCGAGGACTTCTTCCATCTCCACGATCATCTGCTTGATGAGCTGATGATACTGGGTGGCCTGTTCCGCGTTGGCGCCGCCGGAAAGCTGCTGACGGGCACCGCCGATGGTGAAGCCCTGATCGTACAGCAGGCTGCGGATCTGGCGGATCATCAGCACGTCCTGGCGCTGATAGTAACGACGGTTACCACGGCGCTTCACGGGCTTGAGCTGGGGAAATTCCTGTTCCCAGTAGCGCAGAACGTGCGGCTTTACGTCACACAGGTCGCTGACTTCACCAATGGTGAAATAGCGCTTCCCTGGAATCGCCGGCAATTCGTCGTTATGACTTGGTTCCAGCATAGGCCTCAACCCGTTGTTTTAATTTTTGTCCTGGACGAAAGGTAACAACCCGTCGGGCGGTGATGGGGATTTCCTCACCGGTTTTCGGGTTGCGTCCTGGTCGTTCGCTCTTGTCCCTGAGATCGAAATTGCCGAAGCCGGAGAGTTTCACCGGGATATTGTTTTCCAGTGAATGGCGGATCTCTTCAAAGAACATTTCCACCATTTCTTTTGCTTCACGTTTGTTCAGGCCTAACTCTTCGAACAAACGCTCGGCCATATCCGCTTTGGTCAGCGCTCCCATTAATAGCTCCCTACCTTTCCTTAATTTATTCCCTTAAGGCGGCGTTAAACTGTTGTTTTAACTGGGATACTACGGCATCCACCAAGTCATTCACCTCTTGATCCTTAAGAGTGCGTGAACGGTCCTGGAAGGTCAAGCCCAAAGCGAGGCTTTTACGATTTTCACCAATGCTATCGCCTTGATATATATCGAAAATCTTGACCCCGGTAAGACGCTCATCACAGGCTGAGCGAACCGCGGTAATCAGATCCCCTGCGGGGACACTGTCTTCCACCACAAAGGCCAGGTCTCGGCGCATGCGGGGCTGGTCGGACACCGCCTGGAAGCTGGGCAAGCTGCCTTGCTGTAACGGAGCCTGCGCCAGTTCAAAGGCGTAGAGCTGACCAGGCAGATCCAGATCGGCAGCAAGACGCGGGTGGATGCGCCCCAGATAACCCACTACCTCACCGTCACGCTTCAACGCTGCAGTCTGGCCCGGATGCAGGGCCGGGTGCTCGGCGGGCTCGAAGCTGAACGCCTCCGTATCGGACAACGCCAGCAACGCTTCCACGTCCCCCTTCAGATCGAAGAAGTCCGCCGGGCGCTTGCCCTCCCAGTTCTGCGGCTGGGCACTGCCATACAGCAGGCCGGCGATCATTGGCGTCTGCTCCAGACCACCTTCCACGTCAGGCGCATCGGTGGGCACAAAACGCAGGCCCGTTTCGAACAAACGCAGGCGGTCAGCCTGGCGGTTCAGGTTATGGCGAGCAGTGCTGAACAACCCGGCCAGCAGTGTGGTGCGCATGACGCCCAGGTCTGCGGAGATTGGATTCAGTAGCGGCAGCGGCTCCATGCGAGGCTCGACTTTCGCCAGCAGGCCGGGCTCCACAAACGTATAGGTGATGGCTTCCTGGTAACCGCGATCCATCAAGGTATCGGCCAGACGACGCACGGCCACGATATGTTCCGGCACAGTCTCGCCAGAGGGAGAACCCGCCGGCACACGGCTGGGCAGCTTTTCGTAGCCATAAATGCGGGCCAGCTCTTCGATCAGATCCTGCTCGATATCCATGTCGAAGCGCCAGCTGGGAGCCAATACGGCCCACGCTTGCCCATCGCTATTCAGGGAAACGTCCATGCCCAGGCGGCTGAGAATGTCTTCAACTTGCTCGGCCGGCAAGCCCATGCCCAACAAGCCTTCGATTCGTTCAGCCCGCAATGTCAGCTCGGCCTGTTTGGGCAGCTGCGCTTCATCCACCGCTTCGCTGACGGGTCCCGCCTGGCCGCCTGCAATTTGCTGGATCAGAGCGGTGGCGTATTCGATGGCATCGCCCTGCAGTTGCGGGTCCACGCCTCGCTCAAAGCGGTGGGACGAGTCCGTGTGCAACCCATAGGAGCGGGCCTTGCCGGCAATCGCCAAGGGGGCGAAGAAGGCGCACTCCAGAAAAATGTCCTGGGTTTTAGTGGTCACGGATGACGGCTTGCCACCCATGACGCCAGCCAGAGCCAGCGCAGCGCTATCGTCGGCGATCACCAGGGTGTCGTCACGCAGAGTCAGTTCCTGGTCGTCCAGGGTTGTGATTGCTTCCTCTGCTTTGGCCTTACGCACGGTGATACCGCCGTTAAGCTTGGCCAGATCAAACGCGTGCAAAGGCTGCCCCAGCTCCACCAACACATAGTTGGTCACATCAACGATGGGGTCGATGGTACGCAGGCCCGCACGGCGCAAGCGCTCAATCATCCACAGGGGGGTGGCAGCATTCACATCCACGCCCTTGATGACTCGACCCAGATAACGGGGGCAACCGGTGCTGTCGGCCAGTGTGACGGTCAAAGCCTCGTCAATCGCCGGCGCCACCTTGTTGATAGCCGTTTCGCTGAGTGCGGTCTGATTCATTACACCCACTTCCCGGGCGATGCCGCGCAGGCTTAAGCAATCGGCCCGGTTGGGGGTCAGATCGACGTCAATAATCGTGTCGTCGAGGCTTAGATACTCGCGAAAGTCCGTGCCTACAAGCGCGTCTTCAGGCAGCTCCATCAGGCCATCGATGAGATCTTCCAGGCCCAACTCCGAGGCACCGCAAAGCATGCCGTTGGATTCCTGGCCACGCAGCTTGGCTTTCTTGATTTTGAAGTCGCCGGGCAGCACCGCACCCACTTGGGCGAAAGGCATTTTCAGGCCCACACGTACATTGGGTGCGCCACACACTACCTGCACCGTGTCGGCGCCATTGGTTACCTGACAGACGCTGAGTTTGTCGGCATCCGGGTGCGGCTCGCAGCTCTCCACCTGCCCAACCACAACACCGGTAAAGGCCGGCGCGGCTGGTTCCACGGCGTCCACTTCCAGGCCGGCCATGGTCAATTGCTGCACCAACGTGTCGGTATCAATGGCGGGGTTAACCCACTCCCGCAACCAGGCTTCGTTAAAACGCATGTCGTGATTCCTTTAACTTGTTCGCGGGAGGCGTTAGCTGAACTGGGACAAAAAACGGGTGTCGTTTTCGAAGAACAACCGCAAATCGTTCACCCCATAACGGAGCATGGCGATACGCTCGATACCCATACCGAAAGCAAAACCGCTGTACTCTTCCGCATCGACGCCGCCGGCTTCCAGCACCTTGGGGTGCACCATGCCGCAGCCCATGATCTCGATCCAACCAGTGTGGGAACACACTCGGCAGCCATCGCCGCCACAGCTCACACAGCCCACATCCACTTCCGCACTGGGCTCAGTAAACGGGAAATAGCTAGGCCGAAAACGCACGGGCAGATCTTCCACCTCGAAAGTGAAGCGCAAAAACTCTGCCACGGTGCCACGCAAATCCGCAAAGGTAATGCCCTTGTCCACCAGCAATCCTTCTACTTGATGGAACATGGGGGTGTGAGTCAGATCCGAATCACAGCGATACACGCGGCCCGGGGCAATAATCCGGAACGGGGGTTTACCCTGCTCCATCACCCGTACCTGCACCGGTGATGTATGGGTACGCAGCAAGCGCCCATCACCGAAGTAAAAGGTATCGTGCATGGCCCGTGCCGGGTGATGGCCGGGAATGTTCAAGGCTTCAAAATTGTGAAAATCATCTTCCACTTCCGGGCCTTCGGAAATATCAAACCCCAGACGCAGGAAGAAATCCTCAATGCGGCGACGCATCCGGTTAACCGGATGTAGACCACCAGGCAGCTCACCACGGCCAGGTAAGGTTACGTCCACGGTTTCGCTGGCCAGCTGCTGGTTTAGCGCTGCTTCTTCCATGGCACTTTTGCGCCCGGCAATAGCGTCCTGAACCTTCTGCTTGCCTTCATTGATGACGGCACCGGCCTGCGGGCGCTCTTCCGCGCTCAGCTTACCCAGACCCTTCATCAAGGCACTGATTTCACCCTTTTTGCCCAGGTACTTGACCCGCACATCGTCCAGAGCCCGAATGTCGCCCGCCTGCTCCACCTCTGCCAGCGCAGCGTCGACCAGGGCATTGAGATTTTCCATTGAAGACTCCGCAGTCTTTAAAATCAGGAGCAAGTTGAAAGTTCAAAGTTCAAAAGCGCGGGCCAAAACCAGTGCCACACCGCCGAAACCTTCTTCGCGGGGCAGCCCCATTTGCTTGGCTACACCTTGGGTCGCGTTTTAACTTTGAACTTTCAACTTTGAACTATTCTTTTTAAACAAAAACGGGGGAAGAGCGCGAACTCTTCCCCCGTTGAATGCACTACTACGCAGCCGCGTAACAGTCGATCAGGCGGTGAGACTCGCTTTGGCTTTTTCGGCCAAAGCGCTAAAGGTTGCCTGATCACGGACAGCGATGTCCGCCAGTACTTTACGGTCGATGTCGATGGACGCTTTCTTCAGCCCATTGATCAGACGGCTGTAGGACAAGCCGTTCAAACGCGCAGCAGCGTTGATACGAACGATCCACAGACGACGGAACTGACGCTTACGAACCTTACGGTCGCGATAGGCGTACTGACCAGCTTTGGTAACGGCCTGTACCGCTACACGGAATACACGACTGCGGGCACCGTAGTAGCCTTTAGCCTGCTTGAGAATTTTCTTGTGCCGGCGACGTGCCTGCACACCACGCTTTACTCGTGCCATTTTTCAGATCTCCAAAAACCGTATCAGTTATGCGTAGGGCATCATGCGTTTAACCAGGGCAACATCAGAATCATGCACCTCGGTTTTTGGACGCAGCTTACGAATAGTCTTGGAAGACTTCTTGGTAAGAATATGGTTTTTGAATGCCTGCTTGCGCTTGAAACCGGAGGCGGTTTTTTTGAAACGCTTGGCAGCCCCACGATTTGTCTTGATTTTAGGCATGGTACCTTCTCAAGTTGATGAATAAATTAAACAGTCGATCAGGACTGCTTCTTCTTTTTGCCCGGGCCGAGCACCATGATCATCTGGCGCCCTTCCATGTTCGGGCGTTGCTCCACGTGAGCGTACTCTTCGAGATCCTTCTCGACGCGTGCAAGCAATTCACGGCCCAATTCCTGGTGAGCCATCTCACGACCGCGAAAGCGGATAGTGATTTTCGTTTTGTCACCGGCCTCGAGAAAGCGGATCAGATTACGCAGTTTTACTTCGTAATCGCCGATATCGGTGCCAGGACGGAATTTGATTTCCTTGACCTGAGTCTGGCGCTGTTTCTTACGCCCCTCTTTGGCCTTCTGTTTTGCTTCAAACAGATGCTTGCCGTAATCCATGATTCGGCAAACCGGCGGTTCTGCACCAGGGGAGATTTCTACCAAATCCAGCTGCTGTGAAGTGGATTTTTCCAAGGCATCTTGCAGGCTGACGATACCGACCTGCTCACCATCCACGTCAATCAACCGAACTTCGGTTGCCTGAATTTGCTGATTTGTATTGGCGCGCTGCTCGCGGCCTTTGCCTCCACGCTTAATGTCGTGAACCTCCAATCTGTGATCGAAAACGAGACGAGTAGCCTCACCGCCTCAGTAAATAGGCGCGCATTGTATGTCACCACAACGGGTACAACAACCCCGACCCTTATCTTGGCCGACGTACGCAACTGACTGAAACGGAATGATTTCTGGCTAGCAATGGACAGTTAATCCATCTTTGACCCGCATCATTCAGGCCAAAAACCAGCAAGGGGGCGTATTTTAAGCATATCTGGACAGTTTTCAAGCAGTTCGCGCACAGCACTCTCATGCGCCAGCCCCTACTGGCCGCGGCCTATAGAATCCGGGCACCGCAAACCCGCGTTGCAAGACGTCATCTCTTGCAATACTGTTGCAACTAACAACATAACTTGCTCAGACTCAAAACTATGCCCTCCAACTTAGAGCGTGCCGAAGAGCTATACGAGGCTGTCAACCAGCTTATCCGAGTTCACCAATTCCGGGATCGTGACTGCATATGCTGTCACGACGTGTCGGTAGCCCAGTGCTATGCCCTTGAAACCCTGGTGAAACGCGGCCCGTTGAGACTGCAGGCATTAGCCTCTGAAATGTATCTGGACAAAAGTACCACCAGCCGTGTCGTGGACTCCCTGCTACGCAAGAAATATGTACTGAAGGCCCCTGACCCGTCTGACCAGCGAGCCATTCAGCTTTCACTGACCCCAGCAGGAGAGGCGCTGTACCAAACGATTCGCCAAGATCTGGTCACTGAAGAAGCATCAATGATCCAACACCTTCCCCCCGAAGCGGTCGATGGCGCCCTGACTCTGATCCGGCAACTGACCGTCGCAGCTCGTGCTCGTCTGGGTTCATAGCCGTTTCATTTAACTATTTAGTTGTTAGTAACAACGAGGATTAGCAAAGGATAAACATATGAAAAGCGCCCCCCTGAATCTGCCTGTCGCCGTCATCGGTGCCGGCCCCATCGGCCTGAGTGCCGCCGTTCATCTATTAAAACGCGGGCATACCCCCATCCTCTTTGAAGCTGGCGAACAGGCTGGAGCGAATCTGTCCAGTTGGGGGCATGTCCGCATGTTTTCACCTTGGTCATACAACATCGACCCCGCTGCCGCAGCGTTGCTTAAACAAGATGGCTGGCACGAACCGGATCAAGATCAATTCCCGACGGGCCAGGAGCTGCTTAAACACTATATTACCCCTCTGGCAACGCACGCCCTGATCGCCCCCCATCTGCATCTGAATAGCCAGGTCAGCCACATCAGCCGGCGCAACCATGATGTGCTGAAAACAAAAGGGCGAGACACAACGCCGTTTGTGCTTCGGGTGGTAACGCCTGACGGAGAACGCGACGTGATTGCCCAAGCAGTGATTGATGCCTCTGGTACTTACCAAACGCCTAACTGGCTTGGAGCACACGGCATTCCTGCGCTAGGTGAAAACGCTGCGTCTAATGCCATCACTTATGGTGTTCCCGATATTCTCGGCTCCGCGCGTGATCATTACACCAACAAGACCGTACTGGTGGTTGGCGCAGGTCATTCGGCTTTTAATGCATTACAGGATCTGGCCCAACTTGCCGAACAGACAACCGATATGCGGATTCTTTGGGGTGTTCGCAGCCAGTCAGTGGCTAACATCATCCGCTCTCCAGAAAACGACGAACTTCAGGAACGCAGACTTCTCGAGGTTCGGATACAAGAACTTCTCGATCAGCAAAAAATTGAAATCCATTCAAAAGTTGAAATTGATGCAATCAAGCAAGACAACAACAAACTCATCGTACACAGCGGCCGGCACTCGCTTCCCCCCGTAGATCGCATCATTGCAGCAACCGGTTTTCGGCCCGATCTCAGCCTACTTGCCGAGCTTCGCACTACCATCGACCCGGCGACTCAAAGTCCTTCGCGGCTCGCCCCCTTGGTCGACCCGAACCTGCACAGCTGTGGTTCTGTCCCGGAACATGGCGCAGCCGAACTCTCCCACCCAGAATGGAACCTTTATATCGTTGGTATCAAAAGTTACGGTCGCGCCCCAACGTTCTTGCTACGCACCGGTTACAGGCAGGTTCTGTCAGTGATCTCCGCGCTGGACAGTGATGAAGAGCCGGCACCCGTTCAACCCTGCCCGGCCCCCACGTGCCAGGGATGAACCCGCAACCGGTTAAATATGGCTTTGTTGCAGCCCTGGGGCTTGGCCAAATGGTGTCTTGGGGAGTGCTGTATTACAGCTTCCCCCTGATCGCAGAGGCGATAGTCAACGACATCGGATTGGACCGCAGCTCCCTTTACGCAGCGGCCACTATCGGTTTGCTGCTAGCGGCAGCCATGGCTTATCCGGTGGGCACACTGATTGACCTGGGTCATGGTCGAAAGATTATGGTGGGGGCAACCATCGCCGCATCACTGACCACACTCTTTTGGTCTCATGCTGCAACAGCGCCGGCATTTTATACCGCCATTATGGTCCTGGGCGGGCTTCAGGCTGCCTTGCTGTATGAACCTGCGTTTGCCGTTGTGGTTCGGCAACTGGACACACCGCAAGCCCGCCCGGCGATTACCGCGATAACCCTTTGGGCGGGCTTTTCCAGCACCCTGTTCGTGCCCTTGATTCAGTCCATGCTGGATACATTTGAGTGGCGCAGCACCATAATGGCGCTCGCGGCTATCAACATTGCCATCGCTGCACCACTTTACCTCTGGGCGATTCCGCCAGTCACATCAGCCAGCCGTATCACAGAACCCAAAACACCCACCGCAAATGAACCCTCTCTTTTGCCCATCCTGCATCAGCCGAGATTTTATCTTTTAACCGCCTCGTTCTGTGCTTACATGGCCCTGTTTTCAGGCTTTACCTATCACATCTACCCACTGCTCATCACACTCTCTGATGACACCCAATCCGTGGTTCTGGCCATAGCACTCATTGGGCCTGCTCAGGTAGGCGCAAGGGTACTGATGCTGCTTTTCAAAAAGGTCACGATAGGACAACTGGGCCTACTCACCGGCATCACTTTCCCAGTTGCCATTGTGCTGCTGAAAGCCCCGCCCAGCACTCTGACGCTCATTGCGCTGTGTCTGCTTTACGGGGGTGCCAATGGCATCTTCACCATTGTCCGTGGCATGGCAGTTCCAGAACTATTGTCCCGCCACCATTACGGAAAAATAAACGGCGTCATGCTGGTCCCCATGTCGTTGGCACGTGCCGCTGCGCCTTGGGCAATTGCCGCCTACTGGACGCATACTGAAAACCCACAAGGTGCCATCAATCTAATTCTGGGACTGGCCCTATTAGTGCCTGTGTTATTCGCTTTTGCGATCAGCACCAACCGCAATCGCCATACGTTTTAGCGATCAACCAGCAACAAGAAGACAAAAAAGGGGGGAGGCAGCCCATCCGCCTTTTGATAACGGGACTGCAGACTGAAAAACCAACGGCAGCTGAGACAGCCGCTTACGGCTGTCTCAGGCTCATGAGAGGCCCGCTACCGAGAACGTGAAGAACGTCTCCGCGGAAATCTACACATGCTGCATCTGCCATTCACGCAGCCGTTAGCTTTTAAGGCCTTTGGCAATGCGATCACCCAACGTTTGATCGACATTACGCCAATACTCAATCGCGCGCTCCAGAACTTTCTCGGATACACCCGCGGACAGATGATCAACAATATTGTGAACAAGCCGATCACGCTCTTCGTCATTGAGCACCTCACGCACCATGGTGCCCGCTTGACCGAAGTCATCGTCGTCTTTGCGCAGCGTGTACGCTTGACGCACCATTTCGCCGTCGGAGTACCACTGGGTACCATCCTCGCCGCGTTCCGGGTCGGCTTTGGGGCCACCGTAGGAATTTGGTGCATACACCGGATCGGAAATATTTTCGGTTCGACCAGCGCCATCCTTGGTGTAACTGTTCACCGGGGACTTTGGCTTGTTAACCGGGATCAACTTGTAGTTAACACCAAGACGGTGCCGGTGAGCGTCAGCATATGAAAACCCACGAGCCAACAGCATTTTGTCGGGAGACAGTCCGATACCGGGCACGAGATTGTTTGGCTCAAATGCCGCCTGCTCTATCTCGGTGTGAAAATCAGTCGGATTACGGTTCAACGTCAGCTTGCCGACCTCAATCAAGGGATAGTCACTGTGCGGCCAAACCTTGGTCAAGTCGAAAGGATTGATCCGATAGGTCTTGGCGTCCTCAAACGGCATGATCTGCATCTGCAGGGTCCAGCTCGGATAATCGCCGTTCTTGATGGAGTCGAACAGATCGCGACGGTGGCAATCAGCATCCTTGCCAGTCATATCATCGGCTTCTTCCTGGGTCATGCATTCAATACCCTGATCGGTCTTGAAGTGGTATTTAACCCAGAACTTTTCTCCCTCGGTATTGATCCACATATAGGTATGGCTGGAATAGCCGTTCATGTGGCGCCAAGTCTTGGGGATACCGCGATCGCCCATCAACCAGGTCACCTGATGCGCAGACTCCGGCGACAGCGTCCAGAAATCCCATTGCATATCGTGATCACGCAAGCCGTTGTCCGCACGACGTTTCTGCGAGCGGATAAAGTGCTGGAATTTCATGGGGTCCCTCACGAAGAAAACCGGGGTGTTATTCCCCACCATGTCGTAGTTGCCTTCACTGGTGTAGAACTTCATCGAAAAGCCACGCGGGTCACGCCAGGTATCCGGACTGCCGCGCTCGCCTGCCACCGTAGAAAACCGGATCAGGACGTCAGTCTTGGTGCCGGGCTGGAATACCGCGGCTTTGGTGTACGCGCTTACATCCTTGGTCACCTCGAAATGGCCGAACGCGCCGCCGCCTTTGGCATGGGGCTGGCGCTCAGGGATGCGCTCGCGATTGAAGTTGGCCATTTGCTCAATCAAATAATGATCGTGAAGGACTATCGGCCCGTCCGGCCCTATGGTTAGGGAGTGTTCGTCACTGGCTACTGGGATGCCACTATCGGTTGTAGTGGGTTTCGCTGGTTTATCGCTCATGTGTTACTCCTTTACCGCTCGTAGACACCCAATGAACACTGAGCGTCTATCGCCAAGTAATCGTATTTCGGCGCGCATTTCAATCGACCACAGAGCGTGAGACTTGAAATACCAAGACCCGGATACACTCAAACACTACTCATTCCTGATCGTGTTTTTCTCGAAAAACGACCCTGAATGTGGATCTAAGTATTACTATCCAAACGACAACAACGCATTAAACCAATAGCCAGTTTTACTCGTTTTTACGTGAACCGACTCCCCCAGACAGCCAGGCCAAGCAGTCGCCAGACTAAAAAAACACGCGCCCCAATAACAAAAAACCCGGCTTAAATGCCGGGTTTTTGTTTCTGTGTCTGCTAGAGCTTATCGCTGCCAGTTCGGCTTATTCCCACTCAATCGTCGCGGGGGGCTTGGACGAAATGTCGTAGGTCACCCGGCTAATGCCAGGAATCTCATTGATGATCCGGCTGGAAACCAACTCCAGGAACTCGTAAGGCAAATGCGCCCAGCGAGCGGTCATGAAGTCGATGGTCTCCACGGCGCGCAAGGCGACCACATACTCGTAGCGGCGGGCATCGCCCACCACACCCACTGACTTGACCGGCAGGAACACGGCAAAGGCCTGGCTGGTCTTGTGGTACAGGCCCGCGGCCCGCAGTTCTTCGATAAAGATATGGTCTGCAAGACGCAGGGTATCGGCGTATTCTTTTTTCACTTCGCCAAGAATTCGCACGCCCAGCCCCGGCCCCGGGAAGGGGTGGCGGTAGACCATGTCGTAGGGCAGCCCCAGCTCCAGGCCGATCTTGCGCACTTCGTCCTTGAACAGTTCACGCAGTGGCTCAACCAGTTTCAGCTTCATGTCTTCCGGCAGGCCACCCACATTGTGGTGGCTCTTGATCAAGTGGGCGCCACCGGTCTTGCTGGCAGCGGATTCGATCACGTCCGGGTAGATGGTCCCCTGGGCCAGCCAGTTGGCATTCTCCAGCTTGCCCGCCTCTTCATCGAAGATATCAATAAAGGTGTTGCCGATAATCTTGCGCTTTCTCTCCGGGTCCGCTTCACCAGCCAGTTTGCCCAGGAAGTTGTCTTCCGCGTCCACCCGGATCACTTTCACGCCCATGCTGTCGGCGAACATTTCCATTACCTGGTCGCCTTCCTGGTGTCGCAACAGGCCATTATCCACAAAAACGCAGGTCAGCTGATCGCCAATGGCCTTGTGCAGCAAGGCTGCCACCACCGATGAGTCCACACCACCGGACAGGCCGAGGATTACGTCATCGCTGCCGACCTGATCACGAATGGTGTCGATGGCATCGCTGATAATATTGCTCGGCGTCCACAGGGCTTCACAGTCGCACAGCTCACGAACAAAACGTTCCAGCAAACGGCCGCCCTGTAGCGTATGGGTCACTTCCGGGTGGAACTGGATACCGTAGAAACGCTTTTCATCGTTGGCCATGCCCGCGATGGGGCAGCTATCGGTGGTGGCCGTGGCCACAAAGCCTGCCGGCATTTCGCCGACACGGTCACCGTGACTCATCCACACATCAAGGAATTCCTTCCCCTGCTCTTCATGGTCGACGATGCCATTCAGTAGCGCATTGAATTCCGCTTTCTCAACACGGGCATAGCCAAATTCATGCTTCTCACCGGCGATGACCTTACCGCCTAGCTGTTCAGCCATGGTCTGCATGCCGTAACAGATCCCCAGCACCGGAATGCCCGCGTCAAACACGGCCTGAGGCGCGCGCGGCGTTTCCGCTGCTGTCACTGATTCCGGCCCACCGGACAGAATGATGCCTTTTGGCGCAAACTCGCTGAGTTCTTCAGCGGTCATGTCGAAGGCACGGATTTCACAGTACACACCGATTTCCCGCACACGGCGGGCGATCAGCTGGGTGTATTGGGAACCGAAGTCCAGAATCAGGATGCGCTGGGCATGAATGTCTTTCATGGGGGTCTATCCCGGTGATTGCCGGCGATTGCAGCCGGATCTTGATTAGAACGGGCCCGACGCCAAATGCCTGGCGCCTGACGCTTAAAAACAAAAATCGGTCGAGCACGGCTCGACCGATTTCAGCATCTGGCGTTTGGCTCCAAGCATCAGGCTCTTAGCCAGTGACACCAAAGCCCGAATCACCCCACTGGGTAGTTCGGCGCTTCCTTGGTAATCGTCACATCGTGCACATGAGATTCTTTCATGCCCGCGTTGGTGACTTTGACGAACTCCGGCTTGGTGCGCATCTCTTCGATGGTGGCACAGCCGGTGTAGCCCATGGAGGCGCGCAGGCCGCCCATCAGCTGGTGCACGATGGCACTCATTGGGCCTTTGTAAGGAACTCGACCTTCGATGCCTTCCGGTACCAGCTTCTCGATACCGGCAGCGGCATCCTGGAAGTAGCGGTCGGAAGAGCCGGTTGAGCCGGACATGGCGCCCATGGAACCCATGCCCCGATACGCCTTGTAGTAGCTACCCTGGAACAGCTCCACGTCACCCGGCGCCTCTTCGGTGCCAGCCAACAGGGAACCGATCATGATGGCGCTTGCACCGGCGGCCACGGCCTTGGAGATGTCACCGGAGAAGCGGATGCCACCATCGGCAATCAACGGTACGCCTGTGCCTTCCAGCGCAGCTGCCACGTCAGAAATAGCCGTAATCTGCGGCACACCAATACCGGCCACGATTCGGGTGGTACAGATGGAACCGGGGCCAATACCCACTTTCACCGCGTCCGCGCCGGCCGCGACCAAATCTTTTGCTGCGGCAGCGGTAGCGATGTTGCCGCCTATCACCTGGACCTCGGGGAAATGTTTCTTCACCCAAGCCACCCGGTCGATAACACCCTGGGAATGGCCGTGGGCCGTATCGACCACGATCACGTCAACACCGGCTTCCACCAGTGCCGCCACACGCTCGTCGGTACCGGCGCCGGTACCCACTGCTGCGCCAACGCGCAGACGCCCCTGGGAATCTTTACAGGCATTGGGGTACTTGGCGGCTTTCTCGATATCTTTCACCGTGATCATGCCGCGCAGTTCACCGCTGTCGTTTACTACCACGACTTTCTCGATGCGATGCTTGTGCAACAGGGCCTGAACTTCATCAGCGCCAGCACCTTCCTGCACAGTCACCAGCCGGTCCTTACCGGTCATGATGTCCTGCACGCACTGGTCGTAGTTGGTGATGAAGCGGGTATCACGGCTGGTGACAATGCCCACTACCTCATCGCCTTTCACCACCGGAACACCGGAAATGTTGTTGGCTTCAGTGATGCGCATCAGCTCGGCCACCGTGGTATCCGGGCTGACGGTAATCGGGTCTTTGACGACACCGGATTCGTATTTTTTCACCATCCGCACGTTACGTGCCTGGTCCTCGATATCCATGCTTTTATGGAGGATACCGACGCCCCCTTCCTGCGCCATGGTAATGGCTAGGCGGTGCTCGGTAACCGTATCCATGGCTGCGGATACCAGTGGAATATTCAGCGCGATGTCCCGAGTCAATCTGGATTTCAGGGACACGTCCTTGGGCAGCACATTGGAATGGGCAGGCACAAGCAAAACGTCATCAAACGTTAATGCTTCTTGGGCAATTCTGAGCATATTGCACCGTAGGAAGTGAGGGGGGAGCCTGGCGGATGCCACCGGGCGGAGCGGCAGCACCTAGAATGGGACAGGCACCCCGTTAAATTAAGCGGGCGATTATACGACATTACCGGCTAACCACACAATCACCGCTGGCAGGGTACAAAAAAACGGGCTACCCTCCCGCGATGACCATTTCATCCCGCGCCGAACCACTGTCTATCAGCCAGTTGAACCTGGATGCCCAGGGCCTGCTGGAAAGCTCTTTCCCTCTGATCTGGCTCCAGGGCGAACTCTCCAACTTTTCCCGCCCGGCTTCCGGTCACTGGTACTTCAGCCTGAAAGACACGCGAGCCCAGATTAATGGGGCTATGTTTCGAAATCGCAACAGGCTGCTGGATTTTGCCCCCCAAAATGGCCAGCAGGTGTTGGTGCGAGCCAAAATCACCCTGTATGTGCCCCGCGGCAACTTCCAGATTGTGGTCGAACACATGGAGCCAGCCGGCCAGGGCGCTCTCAAGGCTCAATTCGAGGCGCTCAAAGCTCAGTTACAGAGCGAAGGGCTGTTCGCCCAGGACCGCAAACAGGCCCTGCCGGCCTGGCCTGGCCAGATCGGGGTGATCACCTCCCCCAGCGGCGCCGCCATCCGCGATATTCTTCAGGTTCTGCAGCGGCGCTGCCCGTCCATCCCCGTGGTGATTTACCCGGCAGCGGTACAGGGCGCAGATGCGCCGGCCCAGCTGCGACAGGCACTGGGGCTGGCGGTAACCCGCAACGAATGTGACGTCTTGATTATCGGTCGCGGCGGTGGCTCGCTGGAAGACCTGTGGGCCTTCAACGATGAAGGCCTAGCCCGGGCGGTTGCCGATTGTCCCATTCCCATTATTTCCGCCGTGGGCCATGAGGTCGACACCGGCTTGACCGACTTTGCCGCGGATATGCGCGCGCCGACCCCGTCCGCCGCTGCAGAGCTGGTGAGCCCGGACCTGTCAGTGGTCAGCCAGCGACTTGCCGGGTTGCATCGGCGACTGCGCTGGGTCATGGCGCAACAACTTCGTACTCCGCAGGAACGCCTGCGCCATCTGAGCCAACGGCTTCGCTCCCCCCGCCAGCACCTTGAGCAAAGCAGCCAACGGCTGGATGAATTACACAATCGCCTGCAGCGGCAAATGCAGCATCGCCTCACACTGCTCCAGGGCCGGCTGCAACCCAGCCAGCAACGGTTGGCCCGATTGTCGCCAGAGCGGCTTTTGCTGGACCGCCAGCAACGACTGGCTGCCCTGAACAAACGGCTGCCGCAACCGATACAACGACAGATTCAACAACAGCAATTGCAGCTGGGCGGGTTAAGTAAGCGCCTGCAAACGGCCAGCCCGTTGGAAACTCTGGCGCGCGGTTACAGCATTACCTTCAAGGGGGACGAAGCGGTGCGTTCAGTGAACCAATTGCAGGCCGGCGACACCCTGACCACACGGCTGGCCGACGGCGAAGTTACTGCCCGGGTGGAACACGTCCAGGGGTCAGATACGGACTAAGCGCCCGCGCCAGCTGCTGGCGACGGAACGGCTTAGCCAGATGAGAATTCATACCCACCGCCAGGCAGCGTTCGCGCTCTTCATGCATGGCATTGGCCGTCAACGCCACCACCGGCATAGGCGCCCTGCCCTGCTCGCGCTCCCACTGCCGCAGCCGCCGGGTGGCCTCCAGGCCATCCATCACCGGCATCTGCACATCCATGAGGATACAATCGAAGTCACGCTGGCGCGCTTTCCCTAATGCCTCCTCGCCATTGCTGGCCATCACCACGGTGGCGCCCATCTGTTCAAGAATACGCTGCGCCACCATGGCATTGACCACATTGTCTTCCACCAGCAACACCAGACCATGCAAAGTAGGTTGTGCCAGCTCAACCGGGCTGTCCGCCCCCGCCCGCACACTGGCCACCGACTGCTCCCGGAACAACAGGCGCAACGACAGCGTAAAGACACTGCCCTTATCTTCCTTGCTGCCCACCATAAGGGTGCCACCGAGCATTTCGCTGAGCTTGCGTGCAATCGCCAACCCCAGCCCGGTGCCACCGAAACGGCGAGAGGTGGAAGAATCAATCTGGGAGAATGCCTTGAACAGGCTTGAGCGTTTTTCTTCTGGAATGCCAATGCCGGTGTCAGCCACGGCAATACTCAGGTCCAGCCAATCGCCACGGACCGGCAGCACCGATACGGTGACGGTAACGCCGCCTTCTTGCGTAAATTTCACCGCATTGGAAATCAGATTACTGAGCACCTGACGCAACCGCGTCGGATCACTCCGAGCCACCTTCCCTGCCAGCGCATCGTCACCTTCAAGGCGCAAATACAGCCCTTTGCTCTCCGCCACATAGCGAAACGTCGCAATGCAGTTCTGCAACAAAGGCCGCAACTCGAAGAAAGACGGATCCAGATCCATGCGCCCGGCTTCGATGCGCGAAAAATCGAGAATATCGTTAATCACATCCAGCAAGTGGCCGGTGGATTCCAGCGCCGCTTCGGTGTATTCGTGCTGCTCATCGTTCTGGGCCGTTTCTTCCAGTAATTGCAGCATCCCCAACACGCCATTCATTGGGGTACGCAGCTCGTGGCTCATCATAGCCAGAAAATCGCTTTTGGCCTGGCTGGCGGTTTCGGCGCTGCGATGGGCCTGCTGCAATTCTGTCATGGCGGCCTGCTGCTTGTGCCGGGCCCCTTCCAGAGCCCCCGCAAGCTCGTTGACATTATCTTGCAGTTCGCCCAATTCCCCCTGTAAACGGCTGTTGCCCCGCACGGAGTATTCCCCCTGGCGCAGGGTCCGCAACAGGCCAGACAAATAGCCCAGTGGCGCGGCAATCTGGCGCGCCAGATAATGGGCGATCCAGAGCCCCAGGATCATAGCGAAGAAGGCGGGAATGATACTGGCCAGCAAAATCTCCTTTTGCCGCGCCAACAACCGGGCACTGGACATGCCAAGCACCACCTCACCAATGCGATCAGGTCTGTCATCGCGCTCCACGGTGCCGTCCAGCATCCCTTCCGGCGCCACAGACTGACGATAAATACCGGAATGAAACTCGATGATTTCATCGCTTTTTTCCTGACCATTGCGCCCCTCGTACAGCAACACCTGGCCATCACCATCGCGGAACACCACGTATTGCAGATCCGCCCGCTGCATGGCCAGCTGCGCCTGGCGGCGCAAGTCCGTGTAATTGCCCGCCAATACGCCGTATTCCGACGCCGAGGCAATTTGCTGGGCCAGAAAGCTACCCAGCTCATGCAGGTCTCTATCGGCGTCCTCAAAGCGTTGCCAGGTCAGCGCCACCAACAAAAGACCCAGCATGAACAGGGCAGGAACCAGACCCAGAATTTGCAATTGCTTGCGGATTCCCGGGCCTTTGCGCGGTACCTCAGCATCCGTCATGGCACCTCCCTCGCACTTTGCAGAGCATCCTGAAGTGCCCCACTCTCGCGGTAATGCATATCGAAACTGCTGGCAACGTGCTCGTTCACCACCACGGACGGGCGAGGCACAAAGGCGGAGGCTCCCCACTGGCCAATGTCCGCAAAATCGCGCAGCCGGTGAACGGCCTCGCTGACCAGGTCGCTACCGCTGGCATAATATGATGCCACGCTGCCCGCATTCACAAACGTCAGGTCCGGGCCAAACACTGGGCGGCGCTGGCGATAACTGGTCAGCAACACCAGTTTGGCAGCATCTGGCCCCAGCAGGGCGTCGTCCACGGGAAGCACAATGGCATCAAGATGATTGAGATTCTCGCGCAGGGTGTCGCCCAGGTCTCGGGCATTCTTGACCGGCAGCAATTCCAGTTTGATCGGCCCTTGAAAACCCCGCACCTCCTCTGCAGACCAAACGCTGTCCGTGCCCAGCACCACTCCAACCCGGCGAGCCAGAGGCATCATGGCATGCACCAGCTGCACCTGATTCACCAGGCTGACGCCCGCCCAGATAGCCGCACATTGGCAGCCCCCGCGCACGGCCTTTTCGCTTAAGGCGCGACTAACATGGACTCCCAACAACGGTTTGCCATGGGCCATGGCGCGGGTAAAAGCGGCATCGCCGAGGGCGACCAGCACATCCGCCGCGTCGGACTCATCAACCACACGCAGACTCGCCGGCAAGTCCTGCGCCAACGAAAGCACAAACACATCTTTGAAAGGGCTCGGCTCGGCCAGCACGTGGATCCTTTGCACCGGCGCAGACAACGCACCACCGGCCGTTGCCAACAGCAAAAGAAATACCAGTACGCGTCCATGCCTGCTCCGCATCCGGCTACATCCTCACCGTCACACCCAGCCACATACGGTCTTGCTGGTAATGATTCTCTGCAAAAACCATCGGGTCGTTATTCAGGCCATGCTGAACAACCGCCCGCCACTCCAGCTCCGTGGGGCCGGCACGGTGTCGAAAACGAAACTGCACGTCCGCACGCTCAAAAACGTTGTCGTTATAATCATTGGACAGATAATACGCGGATGAAAATGCCCAATGGCGGCTGAACTGCCAGGACCACAGGGCGCTACCGGAATCCCGGGCGGCAAAACGGCGCTCGGTTTTTACATTCGTCCTGGTGTGAATGTGCGCGCCGGTCACACGCAACAAATGCGACTCATTCGGCCGCCAGGAGAGCTGGGTTTCTGTGCCCTGATGGTTCACCCACCCCTCATTGCTAGGCTCAAATTCAAACGGATTCAGGGCCGTGCTCAACAGGTTCGTCAGGGTTTCCTGAAAATAGCGCACATCCAGTTCTACCGCAGAAAACTGCCCGTAGTAGCCAGCCTCCCAGGAGCGGATACGCTCCGGCTCGAAGGTACCGGGGCTTTGCTGGGTCACAAAAAAATACGCCGGAGCCCAGCCCAGCAACGCCTGGGTATTACTAGCGAACGGTGGTGACAAGGTTTGCGCCTGAATGTTGATATTGGCGCGCTCCTCATAGATATCCGGCGTTCGCAGCGCTTCGGAATACACATAGCGAAGATGATGGCCCGGCAGCACCCGCCAGTTCACGCCAGCTCGGGGGCTGAAATGATTACCACTGATCTGGTCCCGCTCCCAATAGCCGCCCAGATTTACCGTAACGGGTTCAAGAACATCCAGCGCCAGATTGCCAAAAAACCGGTAGCTGACATTGTCTTCCGTGCCGCCCAGATAACTGTCGGACTGCACCCGGTCATGGCGGATTTCGGCGCCACTGACTAACCGCGCCCAGCGAGTCAGTTGCAGGGTGTCCTGAACTTCCAGGTCGTAGCGGATTTCCTGCACATCCAGCTCGCTGCCGGCACAAAAAGGCGCGCCAGCGCTTTGCAGCATCAGATAACGGTTAGTGGCATCGGCATCCGCTGGAAAGGCCGCAAAGGTGCTGTCTATGTCACTGCTATTGAGCAGATACAGGTCACGCAATTCCTGACTGAAGAACAAACCGCCCCCCGGCCCGGGCTGGCCGGTCACGGGGTCCCGATAACAAACATCAAAGTCAGTGACTTCCTGATTGTATTGGCCGTAGGTATGAACCTGTAGCTGATGAGTCCGGCTGAAATTGTGCTGCCACTGCAACGACACAAATGCCCGCTCGCCTTTTTGCATCGGCTCGCCCTGGTAGTCGCCAAGATCGGCAACGCCAGGTTCCTGCTGGCGCCCCAGTCGGCTGCGGCTACCACCGGCCTGCACCGTGAGCGTATTGCGGGCATCCGCTTCCCAAACCCACTCGGTATTAAGCGTGTCGATGCGCTTGGTATCCGGCAGGGTTTCACCTTCGAAGGGCTCGTCATAGCCGTTATCCGCCCGGCGCGACACAGAGGCTCTTACCGCCCCGTTTTCCAGTTGGTGAACACCAACCAAATGCGCATCGCGGATACCGTTATTGCCGCCCTGCACGGTTACACCGCTCTTGCTGATATCCCGCGGATCACGGGTAATGATATTGATCACGGCGGTAAAGGCGTTGGCCCCGTAGGCCGCCGCCGCCGGGCCACGGGTAACTTCGATGCGCTCCACATCCCGGATATCCACCGGCATGTCGTTCCAGCTCACCCGGGACAGGCCCGGTTGATACTGGCTACGACCATCGAGCAGCACCAACATGCGCCGCTGATCGCGAGCCTGGGTGGGGTGATAGGCCACCGAAGGGACATTGCCGTCCACCTTCACCGCCGCCATGCCCGGAACCAGCTTCAGCACTTCGTAAAGCTCGCGGGCCCCGCTGGCTTCGATCAGCGTGCGGTCAATGACCGTGACACTGGCAGGCGCCTCAGATTGAGGCTGACTGACACGAGCAGGGGTAAGCACCATGGCAGGCTGCTGGGCCGGTTCCATCATCGGCTCGATGGCCTGCGCGGAAACGCAAAACACGCCTAACCAACCGGTTATCCCCCAATACCCCCAGCGTTTGATAACGCACCCTCCGTGTTGCCTGCTCCGGCTCCCTTCCTGGCCCGGCGCAAATTATTTTTTCATTCGCTTGATCATCCGTTTGCGCTTGTGCACTTGTCGATCGGTGAGCACATTCTTGCGCCCTTCATACGGATTCGTACCGGACTTGAATTCCAGGCGAATCGGCGTGCCTTCCAGTTTCAGCAGCTCACGGAACCGATTCTCCAGAAACTTCTTGTAGCTGGCCGGCAGGGCTTCCGTGCGGTTGCCATGCAGCACCAGCGTCGGCGGGTTGTTACCGCCCAAGTGAGCATAACGCAATTTCGCACGGAACCGCCCATTGCGGGGCGGCGGATGACCGTTGGTGATTTCTTCCATCATGCGGGTCAGCTCGTTGGTGCCGATCTTGATAAAGGCACTGTCCCACGCCTGCTCCACCATGCCCCAGAGATCCCCCACCCCGGTGCCATGCAGCGCAGAAATAAACTTGATCTTCACCCAGGGGGCGAATTCGAGTCTCCGACCCAGGTTCACCCGCACGCGTTCTTTATGGTCCGCCTCCAGGCCATCCCACTTGTTCACAGCAATCATCAGGGCCCGGCCACTATCCAGTGCGTAGCCCAGCAAGTGCAGGTCCTGATCGGTAATGCCTTCGCGGGCATCGATGACCACCACCACCACCTGGGCCGCTTCCATGGCCTGCAGCGCCTTGATGACAGAGAACTTCTCGACCGTCTCAAAGACCTTGCCGCGCCGGCGCACCCCCGCCGTATCGACCAAGGTATAGGCCCGCCCCATCCGCTCGAAAGGTACATCGATAGAATCGCGCGTCGTGCCGGCCTGGTCGAACACCACCACCCGCTCTTCACCGAGCATGCGGTTAATCAGGGTGGACTTGCCCACATTCGGGCGCCCCAGTACCGCCACGCGGATACTGTCTTCACCGGGTTTCTTGGAGGTCCGGTGCTCGCCTTCCGGCAACAGCTCCAGATCCGGGAACGCGGCCAAAATGTGCTCAATCATGCTGGTGACGCCGCGCCCATGGGCCGCTGCGATTGGCAGCACCTCGGTGAGCCCCAGCGCAAAAAACTCAGACATTGCCGAGTCTTCATCGATACCGTCAGTCTTATTGACGATCAAGTAGGTGGGTTTGGGAAGCTTGCGCAGGTCGCTGGCGATCTGCTCATCGGCGGCGGTCAGGCCGGCGCGACCATCCACCATGAACAGCACCACATCGGCTTCGCCCAGAGCCTGCAGGGACTGGCTGGTCATCGGCGCATCAATGCCGTCATCGTTCTCGCCAATACCGCCGGTATCCACCACCGTGTACAAATAGCCGCCCAGCTGGCCATCCCCGTATTTACGGTCACGGGTAAGCCCCGGAAAGTCGGCCACCAGGGCATCCCGGGTACGGGTCAGTCGGTTGAAGAGTGTGGATTTGCCCACATTGGGCCGCCCCACCAGGGCGATTACCGGCTTCATAGTCATCTCAACGAGGTTTCAACGGCGCTATGGTAACGCCAAAGGGGGATTCAAACGAAAAAATCTGCGCGGAGCGCAGATTTTTCAGGTATCGAGAAAGCAGACCGGCTATTTTGGCCGCACCGTGTAAGCCGCCAGCTTACCGTCGTAACTCAATACATAAAGGGTATCTTCATAGCTGACCGGGGTGCCCGCGAAGCCATCCCAGTCATGCCGCTTGCGCGCCACCAAGGTGCCGTCATCCGCATCCATCCAATGCAAGTAACCCTCAAAGTCGCCCACTACCATCAGGTCACCCTGCACTGCGGTGCCGGTCAGGCGACGACCATATAGCTTGTCCTGCTGCCAGAGCACACTGCCGGTACGCTGGTCTACAGAGCGCACCACACCGCGGTCATCGGCCACAAACACACGTCCACCACTGGCGCTGATCACCTGGGCACTGGACATTTCCTTGCCCCAGTACTGGCGACCATTGATCTGGTCCGCCACGGCCAGCTTGCCCTGAAACGCCACGGCAAAGACGCCGCCACCTTCCACAATCATGTTGCCATCCACATCGGTCAGGCGATCCAGCTCGGAGCGCCCGGTGGGCTCAGCAATACGCTGCTCCCAGGCCGGCACACCGGTATCGGCATCCAGGGCTGCCAGTTTGGCATTGGCGAAACCGGCGTAGACGCGGCCATCAGCAATGGCAGGCTGAGCCAAACCACGCAAGGTCAGGGTGGGCACCGGGGTTTCATAATCCCACACCTGATCACCCGTATTGGCATCCAGCGCCGTCACATGGCCATCCTGGGTCTGGAACACGGCGATGGTGCCGTTACTGTTGGGAATCGCCAGAGATTCACCGGAAAGCTGGGTGCGCCACAGCTCTTCTCCACTCTCCATGGACAGTGCCACGGCCATCCCTTCACGGGTACCGTAGAGAAGCATGCCGTAGCCGGCATAAAACCCGCCGCCAATGCGGTCTTCAGTTTTTACCCGCCATTGGCGCTTGCCCTTGTCACGGCTGACGGCATACACCTCACCAAACACATCACCGGCAAACACCTGTTGCTGGGTGACGGCCGGACGCAGGGTAAGCTGGCTTTCTTCCACCCCGTCGCCCACACCTTCTTTCCAGAGCCGCTTCACCTTGTAGCTGGCATCAAAATCCGGCAGGTCATTAGGCTCAATAGCATTCGGGTTGGAGCTACAACCGGCTAACAGCATGCCGGCCAGTACAACGGGGAGAAGGAAATATTTCATTTAACTCTTCAGGTCATCCAGTTTCATCTGCACACGGTCTTTTTCACCGTTGTCCTGCAGGGCTTCCAGCGCCTGGGTATAGGCATCTGTAGCGGCTTGCTGGTCGTCACGGGCTTTCGCCAGATCGCCACGCAGTTCCAGTGCCATGCCATTAAAGGCGGCCGGGAAAGTGTGATCAAGTTCGGCAGCAGCCTTGTCGTAGGCCTCCTGCTGCAACAACACACGTACCAGACGCAGGCGTGCGGTGTAGGTCAGTGCATCGGTGGCGCCGTCGTCAGCCACGCCCTGCAGCAGGGAAGCGGCTTTATCGTACTCGCCCGCCTGCACCGCCAAACGGGCCTGGGCCAGGCTGGCATAGCCTGCATAGGCACTGCCGGGGAAATCGTCTTTCAGGGCTTCAGCTTGCTTGTTCACTGCCGCTTCATCCACTTGCTGTGCGGTCAGCGCTTCTACCATCACCTGATACTGCTTGGACGCCTCAGAGGATTGCTCGCCCTGATGGCCTTGCCATTCGCGCCAGCCGATCAAGGCCGCCACCGCCAGCACCACAGTAATAATCGCGGCAGTACCGTTCTTCTGCCACCATTCCTTCAGCAGCTCTGCCTGTTCTTCCTCGTCGCGCATGTAATCCGCCACCCTGCTCTCCTTTCTTATTAATTGTCCGCCAGGAGCGTTACCAGCTCACTGGCAACCTGATCCCGGGATACTTGCTGCTGCTCGGCCTGGCCGCGCAAGGGTTTGACCATAACACTGTTATTGGCCAGTTCATCTTCGCCGATGATCAAGGCCACCGCAGCACCGCTGCGATCGGCTTTTTTCATCTGGCTTTTGAAGCTACCACCACCGCAGTGCAACTGAATTGCACGGTTGGGCAAGGCATCGCGAAGCTGTTCGGACAACACCATGGTCGATGCGAGCACATCGCCCATGGCCATCACATAGACGTCCACCGGCGCAGACAGTTCCGGTTTTTCCTGCTCGATAAGCAAAATTAGCCGTTCAACGCCCATGGCGAAGCCCACCGCCGGGGTCGGTTTGCCGCCCAGCTGCTCTACCAGACCATCATAACGGCCACCGGCACACACCGTGCCCTGAGCACCCAGTGCATCGGTCACCCATTCGAAGACCGTCTTGCCGTAGTAATCCAGCCCGCGCACCAGATAGGGGTTCACTTTATAAGCAATGCCACTGGCATCAAGCAAGGCTTTCAGGCCTTCAAAATGAGCCACGGCGTCATCATTCAGGTAATCCGCCAGCTGCGGCGCATCCTTGAGCACCCCGCGGGTGCCCGGGTCCTTGCTGTCCAATACGCGCAGCGGGCTGCGCTCCAGACGTTTCTGTGAGTCCCCGTCAAGCGCATCGAAATGGGTTTTCAGGTAAGCCACCAGCGCATCGCGGTAACGGGCCCGGTCAGCACTATCACCCAGGGAATTTAGCTCCAAGGTCACCTTGTCGGTCAGACCGAGGGCTTTCCACAGACGCGCGGTGAGCAGAATCACTTCGGCATCGATATCCGGCCCCGTCATGCCAAAGGTTTCCACCCCAATCTGATGAAACTGGCGATACCGGCCGGCCTGAGGGCGCTCGTAGCGGAACATGGGTCCGGTGTACCACAACCGTTGGGTCTGGTTGTACAGCAAGCCGTGCTGCTCACAGGCACGCACACAGCTCGCCGTACCTTCCGGGCGCAGAGTCAGGCTGTCACCGTTGCGATCGTCAAAGGTGTACATTTCCTTTTCGACGATATCGGTGACTTCGCCGATGCTGCGCTTAAAAAGGTCAGTCTGTTCCACAATGGGCATGCGGATTTCCTGATAGCCGTAGCTGGCCAGCACCGATCCCACTTTTGCTTCCAGCCACTGCCACAGGCCGGTCTGTTCCGGCAGGATGTCGTTCATCCCGCGGATGGAGGTGATTTTCTTGCTCACGAACATTCCTTAAAAACGCAGAACGCTGGACGCCTAACGCCGGGCGTTAACCCACGCCCGGCCAAGCCTTCTATTCACTACGGGCAATAATGCCCCTTTCTTCATCTTCGCGCTGTTTCTGGACCTTGGCACGCACCATTCGCTCCAGCTCATCGACCAGATCGTCAGCGGTAATGTGATGACTCTTTTCGCCGTCCCGATACGCAAGATTATTCGGTGTGCCACCGGTAAGGCCCACATCCACTTCACGGGCCTCGCCCGGGCCATTCACCAGACAACCAATCACCGCCAAATCCACGGATTCATTGATGTCTTCCAGGCGCGCCTCCAGCTCATTCACCGTCTTGATCACATCGAAGTTCTGACGTGAGCAGCTGGGGCAGGCAATGATGTTCACGCCTTTCTTGCGCAGGTTCAGGCTTTTCAGAATATCAAAGCCTACTCGCACTTCTTCCACCGGGTCTGCAGCCAGGGACACACGAATCGTGTCGCCAATGCCTTCCATCAGCAACGAACCCAGTGCCACCGCAGATTTCACCGTACCGGAGCGGAACGTGCCCGCTTCGGTAACACCCAGATGCAACGGCTGCTCCAACTGGGAGGATAGCTTGCGGTAGGCTTGCAGCGTCATGAACACATTGGAGGCCTTGACGCTAACCTTGAAGTTCTGGAAGTCGTAACGGTCGAGGATATCCGCATGGCGCAGAGCCGATTCCACCAGCGCATCGGAGGTGGGTTCCCCGTATTTGCGTTGCAGCTCTTTTTCCAGCGAACCGGCGTTAACACCGATACGAATAGGCAAGCCCTTGTCCTTGGCGCACTGAATCACCGCCTTGATACGGTCTTCGCGGCCAATATTGCCGGGGTTGATACGCAGACAATCGACGCCCTGCTCGGCCACCGCCAAAGCAATTTTGTAGTCGTAATGGATATCCGCTACCAACGGCACATCCACCTGCTTGCGGATTTTGCCAAAGGCTTCCGCGGCATCCATGGACGGCACCGACACCCGCACGATATCCACACCGGCATCCTGCAAACGGCGGATCTGGCCAACGGTGGCATCCACATCACAGGTTTCGGTATTGGTCATGCTTTGTACGGAGATCGGGGCATCGCCACCGACAGGGACATTGCCCACCATGATTTGGCGGGTTTTACGACGCTGAATTTTAACTTCCGGTTCCATGGTGTTTTCTACCCTCGCGAATCAGGGAGCGGAGATTCGCACAACTTTACCGGGGGAATCCGTCGGCAAGGTGACAGCGCTGCCGTTTACCCGCAGCTCGTCCACCGCACCGGCGTTACCGAGAGTCAGGCTGAAGGGCGCTTCGCCATCCAGCATTAGAGAGGCGCCACCGGATTGCTCGCCCTGGCGCAGGGTGCGCCCGGTGGCATCAGTGACCTTAATCCAGCAATTGCTGGTAAAACTGAGCAGCAGGCGATCCAAGCCATTGGCCGCGAGCATGGACGAGCCATCATCACTCTGCTGGGTCTGACTATCGCTGGCTGGATCGATATCAGACGCTCCTTCCTGCATACCGTCGCCAGTGATGCCTTCATCGTCAAGGTCGGCGCCTGCCGGGGCCCCTTCGGGGCCCAAGCCATCGAGCCCGTCAACGGCACCTTCAGCAGACTGGGCGCCGGCATTTTCATTCATGTTTTCCGGCTCAGCGTCTTGCTCTGTCGCCGGCGTTTTTTCCGGCAGAGCAGGCAGCTCTCCGCTGGCAGGCCAGAGCGCCCACAACAGCGCCACCAGCACTGCCAGCGCCAGTGCAATCAGCACCGGCTTGCGCCAGGCCGAAGGCGGCGGCGTAATGGACGGCAATTGCAGCGGCTTGTCCAGCACATCGTCGTTAACCATCTGCTGGAAAGTATTGGCGATTTCATCCGCCGGCAACCCGAGAAGGCGCGCGTAATTGCGCAAATAACCCTTCACAAAGGTCGCTTCCGGCAAGCGCTCATAATCGTCCGCATCCAGGCTTTGCAGATAGGTCAGCGACAAGTGCAAACGCTGGGCCGCCTGTGCCTGGGTCATCCCTTGGGCTTCACGGGCTTTGCGACAACGTTCGCCGGGTAAGACCACCATGTCATCGCTCATTGCTGCGCTCCTTTCTCTTGCTCAGCTTTCCATTCCTGCCACTGACGATACTCGCCAGAGCGGCGGTACAAATTATCCAGCGCCAGCTCATAGCTGGATTGCTGGTTGCGGTAACCCAACGTATTGGACAGTTGAATCCCCAGCCACAGAGCGCGGGCACTCTGGCGACCGGTACGCTGTACATATTGCTGGTAATAATCCCAGGCCAGACGGCCCCGATTTTCATCGAAATACAACTGCGCCAGCTCCAGGTTGGGCTGAACAGAGCGCGGATTCAGACGCAGCGCTTTCACATAAGCATTGCGTGCATCGTCATCGTTGCCCAGCTTCTGATAGCAGCGCCCCATGTTTTCCCAGGCACTGCCGCGGCCTTCATAGGACGGATCGTTGGCGGCTTTCTTGAAATGCTTCAACGCCTGCTGGTACTCACCACGGCCATACAACAAGGTGCCATAGTTATTCAGGGCTGGGGAATAATGACGATCCGCATCCAGCGCTTTGCGGTAATGGTATTCTTCCCTTTCAGGGTCCTGCTCGTACTTGTAAAGCAACGCCATGGCGTTGTGCGCAACGGCACTGTCATCATCCAGACTCAGCGCGCGAGAGAAATGGCGGCGAGCTTCTGACGGACTCCCTTGCTGCAAATATTGCAACCCAGCAGCCACACGGCTGTTTACCGCATCATTTACTTTTACCTTGGGCCCATCGTCCACCGTCACACACCCGGCGGTAAAAAATCCTGCAAAGCACAGGATAAAAATAACCTGGAAAAAACGTTTCATTAGGTCTGCGCTGTGTTGTTATCGGTTTGTTCGGCGCGGTGAAAAATGGATTCCTTCCAGCGCTCGCTGCGCCGGGTACGGTCCTTCACCTGCCCCACTAACTGACCACAAGCGGCATCGATATCATCGCCGCGCGTTGTCCTGACCGTGGTCATCACTCCATTGTCATTCAGGTACTTGTGGAACTCCAAAATATCGTTCTTGCGCGACCGCTCATAACCGGCATGCGGAAACGGGTTAAACGGTATCAAGTTCACCTTCACAGGAATGCCGTTGAGCAGTTTAACCAATTGGCGGGCATGTTCCGGCTTGTCGTTCACATCCCGCAACATCACATATTCCATGGTAATGGTGTTATGGCGATGAGTGATGTTCTTGCTGTAATTCTTGCACGCCGCCATCAGATCTTTGAGCGGATACTTGCGATTGAGCGGCACCAGCTGGTTACGCAGCTCATCATTGGGCGCATGCAGGCTCACTGCCAAGGACACATCCAGATCCTCACTGAGCTGATTCATTTTCGGAATCACCCCGGAGGTGGAAACGGTGATGCGTTTTTTACCAATGCCGTAGCCCAGATCATCTTTCATGATCCGCATGGCCGTCAGCACCTTGTCATAATTAAGCAGGGGCTCGCCCATGCCCATCATCACCACATTGGTAATCGGGTGCTGGCCCAGGTTACGACGCGGGCCAAAGGCGCGGCTGGCCTGCCACACCTGACCGATGATCTCGGCGCTAGTCATGTCGCGCTGAAAGCCCTGCTTGCCGGTGGAACAGAAGCTGCAATCCACTGCACAGCCCACCTGGGATGACACACACAGGGTGCCGCGACGACCATCGGGAATAAATACGGTTTCCACGGCACCGCCGTTATCCATTTCGAACACCCATTTACGGGTACCGTCACGGCTAATGCTCTCGTGGGTCACCTCCGGGCCGCGGATTTCCGCCACCTCGGACAATTTCTGGCGCAATGCCTTACCCACATCGGTCATTTGCTCGAACGAATCCGCCTGGTGGTGATGGATCCATTTAAGCACCTGCTGGGCACGAAACTTCTTCTCCCCCATGGTCAGGAAGAACTCTTCCATTTGCGGACGAGAAAGGCCGAGCAGATTCACCTTCTGTTGGGCGGTCATAGCATTCTCCAATAGGAAACCGGGTTTCCTTTAAACGCCAGCCACGACCCGAGTCGTGGCTGGTATTGCACGCTGGCTGAGATTAGCTGGCGCGCGGGCAAACCTCTTCGTCGGCGAAGAAGTAGGCCAGTTCGCGGGCGGCAGACTCGGTGGAGTCAGAACCATGGACCGCGTTTGCGTCGATAGTTTCCGCAAAATCTGCACGGATAGTGCCGGCTTCGGCATCTTTCGGGTTGGTAGCACCCATCAGGTCACGGTTTTTGGCAACCGCATCTTCACCTTCCAGCACCTGTACAACCACGGGACCGCTGGTCATGAAGCCAACCAGATCCTTGAAGAAAGGACGCTCTTTGTGCTCAGCGTAGAAACCGCCTGCTTTTTCGTCGCTCAGGTGTACCATTTTCATGGCAACCACGCTCAAGCCAGCCTTCTCGAAACGGGTAACGATTTCGCCGATCACGTTCTTGGCCACGGCATCAGGCTTGATGATAGAGAGTGTGCGCTCAACAGCCATCAGTCAGTTCACTCCAGAATTGCGTTAAATGGTCCTCGGGAACAGCAAGGGCTGTCCGGGGCAATGACAGGGGTGATCGCTGGCCAGTCAAAGCTGCCAGTTTCACCACCCCTTGGAACCGGCGGATTATACGCAAGCGGGGCGAATTATGATACCGTTGCCGCCCCGTCGGAAGCGCCCATGTCCTGCTGTTACCGGGGGCGCCCATTTTCTTCCTCGCCCCCTATTCGACAGCGCCCTGTAATGGCGTATAATACCCGACTAAATTACTCTGGTATTTCTAACACCACCTGAACCGCAGGCCCTGATCTATGAGCCAAGCCGAACTGGACAAACTGATTCGCTCCAATTACGAGGCCGGTTTCACCACCACGGTGGACGCCGAGACCCTGCCCCCCGGGCTGAGCGAGGATGTCATCCGTTTTCTGTCTGCCAAAAAAGGCGAACCGGAATGGATGCTGGAGTGGCGCCTGGACAGCTATCACAAGTGGCTAGAGATGACCCCTCCGGACTGGGCCCACCTGCATCACGCGCCCATCGACGTCAACGAGGTGTCCTTCTATTCCAAGCCCAAGAGCCTGGACGATGCCCCGAAAAGCCTGGACGAGGTAGACCCGGAGCTGCTCGCCACCTATGAAAAACTGGGCATCCCCCTGCACGAACAGGAAATGCTCGCAGGGGTGGCCGTGGATGTGGTGTTTGACTCCACCTCCGTGTTTACCACCTTCAAGGAGAAGCTGTGGGAAGCGGGGGTAATCTTCTGCTCTATCTCTGAGGCGATCCAGAACCACCCGGAACTGATCAAGAAATACATGGGCTCCGTGGTCCCCAAGGGCGATAACTTCTACGCCGCCCTGAACAGCGCCGTGTTTTCTGATGGCTCCTTTGTGTACATCCCCAAAGGCGTACGCTGCCCCATGGAGTTGTCTACCTACTTCCGCATCAACGAAGCCAACACCGGCCAGTTTGAGCGCACCCTGATCATCGCCGATGAAGGCAGTTACGTGAGCTACCTGGAAGGCTGCACCGCCCCCCAGCGTGACGAAAACCAGCTGCACGCGGCGGTGGTTGAGCTGGTGGCCATGCCCGGCGCCGAGATCAAGTACTCCACCGTACAGAACTGGTACCCCGGCGACGAAAACGGCAAAGGCGGCATCTACAACTTCGTGACCAAGCGCGGCGTGGCCCACGACAACAGCAAGATCAGTTGGACCCAGGTAGAGACCGGCTCGGCCATCACCTGGAAGTACCCGTCAGTGATCCTGCGCGGCGACAACAGCATTGGCGAGTTCTACTCCGTGGCGCTGACCCGCCACATGCAGCAGGCGGACACCGGCACCAAGATGATCCACCTGGGCAAGAACACCAAGAGCACCATTATTTCCAAGGGCATTTCCGCCGGGCGCAGCAGCAACACCTACCGCGGCCTGGTGCGGATCAGCCCACGGGCAGAAAACGCCCGCAACTTCACCCAGTGCGACTCCCTGCTGCTGGGCGATACCTGCGGCGCACACACCTTCCCGTATATCGAGTCGAAGAACCCGTCCGCCACTATTGAGCACGAGGCCACCACCTCCAAGGTGAGCGACGATCAGATGTTCCTCTGCCGTCAGCGCGGCATCGACCCGGAAAAGGCCGTCTCCATGATTGTGAACGGCTTCTGTAAAGAGGTGTTCAAGGAACTGCCCATGGAATTTGCTGTGGAAGCGGGCAAGTTGCTGGAAGTCAGCCTGGAAGGGGCGGTGGGCTAAGCCCCCGCTCCACCGAACAACACCCTGAATTAACTCGGGCTGGATTCCCGGCCCAACCGAAAGGCGCATCGACATATGCTGGAAATTCGTGATCTTCACGCCACCGTGGCGGACAAGCCGATTCTCAAAGGCCTGAACCTGACCGTTAACCCGGGCGAGGTACACGCCATCATGGGCCCCAATGGCTCCGGCAAATCCACCCTGGCCAACGTGCTGGCGGGTCGTGACAATTACGCAATCACCGGCGGCGAAGCCCTCTTTGAAGGCAAGAGCCTGGCTGACTTGGAACCGGAAGAGCGCGCCCAGGCTGGCCTGTTTCTCGCATTCCAGTACCCGGTGGAAATCCCCGGCGTCTCCAACATGGAATTTCTCAAAGCCGCACTGGAATCTGTGCGCGGCGCCCAGGGCAAGGAAGAGTGGGACTCAGTCACCTTGCTCCGCCAGGCCCGCGCCGCTTGCAAACAGGTCAACCTGGATGCCAGCTTCCTCAAGCGCGGCGTCAATGAAGGCTTCTCCGGCGGCGAGAAAAAGCGCAACGAAATCATGCAGATGCTACTGATGGAACCGAAGCTGGCAATGCTCGACGAAACCGACTCCGGCCTCGACATCGACGCCCTGCAGACCGTGGCCAAGGGCGTCAATTCCCTGCGCAGCCCGGAGCGCGGCATTGTGCTGGTGACCCACTACCAGCGCCTGCTGGACTACATCGTGCCGGACTTCGTGCACGTTCTGTCCAACGGCCAGATCATCAAATCCGGCGGTAAGGAACTGGCCCACGAGCTGGAAGAGAAAGGTTACGGCTGGTTGACCGGAGAAGAGGAGTCCGCATGAGTCTCTCCGCTTCTGCCCTGGCGCAGGAACTGAAAAGCCAGGCGCTGACCAACGCAAACAACAGCGGCAGCAAAGGCGATGCCTTGGCCGCGCTGGAAGCTGCGAACTTTCCGGAGCGCAAGACCGAGCAGTGGAAATACACCTCGCTGCAGGCGCTGGCCGACGGCCACCTTAATGCCATCGCCGACGGCCAGATCAGTCAACCGCTGCCGGCGCTGTCTGACTACGTGGTAACCATCAACAACGGCCAGTTGGTCAGCCATAATCTGCCCGATGGCGTGAGCTTGTCCCACGAGGCCCCCGCCATCAACGGCCTGCAGACCCCGTTTGCCTTCTACAACAGCGCCGTTGCCAGCCAGCCGGTGGTACTCACCGTGGCCGCCAACACCCGCATTGAGCAGCCCATCCACGTGCAGATCCAGTCTGCCAGCGATACCCCAGCGCACTGCAACCCGCGCTTGGTAGTGGTATTGAATCAGGGTGCCGAAGCCGCCGTAATTGAGCATTACCACGCCGAAGGCCAAGCACTGACCAACGCGGTCACCGCGCTGATTACCGCCGACAACGCCCAGCTGACCCACTACCGGCTGCAGGGCGAGCAAGCCAACAGCTTGCATATCGGCACCCTGGTCATCGACCAGCAAGGCGTCAGCAAGGTCGACAGCTACCAGCTGATGACCGGCAACCGCCTGCGCCGCAACGACGTACGTGCCCTGGTCAGCAAAAGTGGTGCCGAACTGAACATGAAAGGCATCTTCGTGGTGCGCCACAAGACCCACGTGGACAATCAGCTGTGCGTAGAGCACTCGGTGCCCAATTGTGAATCGGACCAGAACTTCAAAGGCTTGGCCGGCGAAAGTGGCAAGGCGGTATTCAATGGCCGTATCCACATTCATCCCGGTGCCAGCGGCACCAATGCCGAGCTGTCCAACAAGAACCTGCTGCTCAACCCCGGCGCTGAAATCAACACCAAGCCTGAGCTGGAAATCTACAACGACGACGTAAAGTGTGCCCACGGCACCACCGTCGGCCAGCTTGATGCCATGCAGCAATTCTACCTGCAATCGCGCGGCATTCCGGCGGCCGAAGCCAAGCGCATGCTGAGCTTGGGCTTTGTGAACGAGCTGCTGATGACCCTGCCCCACGAAAAAGTGGCGCAGTGGGCCACGCCCTGGCTGGAAGCCGAGCTGGGTCACACCACGCCAGCGGGAGAGTCCGCCGCGTGATGGATATTCAGGCCCTGCGCGCACAATTTCCGATTCTGGATCAACAGGTCAACGGCAAACCGCTGGTGTACCTGGATAACGGCGCCACCACCCAAAAACCGGTGGCGGTGCTGGCAGCGCTGGATAACTACTACCGCACGGTGAATTCAAACGTGCACCGCGGCGCTCATTACCTGAGCGACGAAGCCACCGGCCAATTTGAAGGCGCCCGCGAAACCGTGGCGGCCTTCCTTAACGCCAGCCGCGAAGAAATTTTGTGGACCAAGGGCACCACCGAATCCATCAACATGGTGGCCCAGTGCATTGGCCGCGATCGCCTACAGCCCGGCGACGAAGTGCTGATCGGCACCAGCGAACACCACGCCAACATCGTGCCCTGGCAGCAGGCATGTGCCGCTACCGGCGCCACGCTAAAGGTTATCCCGCTGCGCGAAGACTGCAGTCTGGACTTGGATGCGTTTGCGCAATTGCTCAGTGAGCGCACCAAAATCTTCGCCATTGGCCATGCCAGCAATGCGCTAGGCACGCTGAACCCGGTGAAAGACATGGTCGCCCAGGCGAAAGCCGCCGGCGCCATTACGCTAATCGACGGCGCCCAGGCCGTGGGCCACTTCCCGGTGGACGTGCAGGCCCTGAACGTGGACTTCTACGCGTTTTCCGGCCACAAGCTGTTCGGCCCCACCGGCATCGGCGTGCTCTATGGGCGTCGTGAACTGCTGGAAGCCATGCCGCCCTACCAGACCGGCGGCGAAATGATCGAAACGGTGAGCTTTGAAAAGAGCACCTGGAACCAGCTGCCTTACAAATTCGAAGCCGGCACGCCCAACATTGCCGGCGTCATCGGCCTGGCCGCCGCCATTGAATGGCTGAACCAGCAGGACCGGCCAGCCTTTGCGGCCCACGAAAACGCCCTGCTAGCCCGCGCCACCGAGCGCGCCCAGGCCTGCGACGGCTTGAAAATCATCGGTACCGCCACCAGTAAAGTGAGTGTGCTGTCCTTTCTACTGGACGGCGGCCACCCGGCCGATGTGGGTATGTTGCTGGATAAACAGGGCATCGCCGTGCGCACCGGCCATCACTGCACCATGCCGCTGATGGATAGCTTGGGCATTCCGGGTACTGTCAGGGCCTCATTCTCGATTTATAATACGCTGGAAGAGGTGGATCGCCTGTTCGAAGGTCTGGAGAAGGTCAAAACCTTCCTGTGACACCAGGCACACCTGATCCGGTTTTTTCGCGTCAAGCGTCGGGCGTTCAGCGTCTGGCGTTTCATGCAAGGTAGGTATCACATGACCGTTCAGACATTCCAACCCGGCCAGGTCGCCCTTAACCTGACCGAAGCAGCCAATCAACAGGCCCTGCGTGAAATCCAGCGGGCCAGCGCCAGCGGCATTCGTCTGGATCTGGACGAATCCGGCTGCTCTGGTTTCATGTACACGCTGGACTTCGTGGAAGAACCGAAGGATGGAGACAAGCTGTTCGAGATCGACGGCGTAAACCTCTACGTACCGGAAAAATGGCTGCCCATGCTCAACGGCTTGGTGATCGACTACGTCACCGAAGGCGTCAACAGCCTGTTCAAGTTCCGCAATCCCAACGCCACCGGCGAATGCGGCTGCGGTGAAAGCTTTACGGTAGGCGAAGTCTAACCACCAGCTCAGGACAACAATGGCAGACCAACGCACGGTAGTGGTTCAGCGCGACGTTCCGGCCCGCAAGGTGCCGGACGGCACCCGCATCACCATTCCCAAGAACAGCTTCGTTAACCTGCGCCAGGCGCTCGGCGGCACCTACACCGTCACCGTCAACGGCAACATGGCGCGTATCGACGGCACCGATGCCGATGCCATCGGCCAAGAGCCGCTGGAGCTGAACTTCGCCCCGGCCAACAGCGATGGCAGCGTCCGTGATGAAGACTTGGATACCGTCTTAGACACTATTTTTGATCCGGAAATTCCGGTGAGCATCATCGCGCTAGGGTTGGTGTACGGCTGCGACGTGATCCAGCGAGACGGACAAAACGTGGTGCAGGTACGCATGACGCTCACCGCCCCCACCTGCGGCATGGGCCCAGTACTGGTCGGCGACGTGGAAGACCGCTTGGGCAAAGTGCCCAACGTAGACAAGGTGGAAGTTGCCCTGGTATTCGACCCACCTTGGGACCGCGAAATGATCAGCGACGAAGCCCAGCTTGAACTGGGGATGTTCTGATAAGAGACGCTGCACGCTTCACGCAACATGCAGCACGCAAAACCCGGCAACCCTGCAGGCAGAAATAACGGAGCTCAACGACGTGTCATTTGATATTCACAGCATCAAGCTCGGCAGCGATATTACCGCCGAGGACATCGCCGAGGATCTGGAATTTCTGGATGACTGGGAAGAGCGTTATCGCTATATCATCGATCTGGGTAAGCAACTACCAGGCCTGCCCGATGAGCTGAAGACCGAAGACCGTTTTGTGCGCGGCTGCCAGAGCCAGGTGTGGCTGGAAACCGATTTCGACAGCGACAACGACACCCTCTATCTGGCGGTGGATTCCGATGCCCTGATCGTCAAAGGGCTGGCGGCCATCGTTCTATCTGCCTTGAACCGGCAGTCGCCCCAGGCCGCACGAGACTATGACATGGATGCCTTCTTCGACCGCATCGACCTGCTCGGCCATCTCAGCCCCACCCGTGGCAACGGCCTGCGCGCCATGGTCGCCAAGATCAAACATCAGGCCACCCAACTGGCTGCCTAAACCCCGCCCCTCTCCGCAGGAGCGGTGCTCCTAGGAGGGAGATGTGTGATTTTGTAGGAGTGGTGGTTCCACCACGCAAGGGCGTTGGCGAGTGCATGCCCCCCCCTGAATTGCGGTGGAACCACCGCTCCTACAAAAGCCTAGCCCACGTCCTGACTTGCCAGACACTGCGACTGCACCTGAAACAGAAAGCGACATTCACCATCCTGCCCACCCTCTTCTGCCGCCAACAACTGCGCCGTTTCCTGAAAATGCTCCGCCAGCCCTTTCACCGCGCCCAAAATCATCGGCGCCATATTGCGGTGGGACGCGTAGTGAATTTCCAGCGTACCCTCACCACACTGGCGCACCTGAATATTCGGGGCACCGGCGGTCGGGTCCTTGAGTTTCAGCACCCGCTCATGAATGGTCTGCATATTCAGTAACAACGCCTGGGTATCCCAGTGCGCCGGAATCATGGCCTGATACATGCGCACCAACGGGCCAATCACCCACTCGCCAAAATCCGCAAGCAGGTCCTCCCGCCGCAAGCCGGTAGCGTTTACCGCCGCCTCCAGCAGCGCCTCCATTTCCGCATCCGGGTACAGGGCAACCGGCAGGTAGGTTTTTCCGTCGAGCCCGGCACCGGCAATCACATCGCCCCAGGCATCCGCACCGAGAAAATCATCCAGGTAAGTTTTGAAATTGGAAACGATGACACCGTGCATGGCACGTCCTCGCGATCAGTGCGGTAAATCCTCACTGAAAGCAAAGCAAAAGCCATACCGGAAAACGGGCCTCTGAGCGGCCCGGAAACACCACTGAGCAGGAGGCACTCAAGCAGTGGCAATCACACAGTGCCAGAAACCGTCACATTCTTCCCTGGACGGTCCCTCCCCCTGGCGTCAGGCAGGCACGGTGCGCAGTCGCGATACCGCATCGGTCACCGACGCGATGGCCTGTTCAATATCGTCTGCCGTGGTAAAACGCCCTACCGAAAAACGAATCGATCCATGGGCCAAAGCATCGGTCACCCCCATGGCCTTGAGCACGTAGGAAGGCTCCAGCGACGCCGACGTACAGGCCGAGCCTGACGAGACCGCCACCTGATTCATGGCCGTGAGCAGCATCTCGCCATCCACGCCCTCAAAGGCCACATTCAGGTGACCCGGCAGACGCGGCGCCTCACCGCCGTTCACACTCACGCCGCCCAGCGACTCAATGCCCTGCCACAGTCGGTCCCGCAACGCGCCGATGCGTGGCCCTTCCTCATCCTTCAATGACCCGGCCAACGAAAAGGCTTCGCCCATACCCACAATCTGGTGCGTGGCCAGGGTGCCCGAGCGCATGCCACGCTCATGGCCGCCACCGTGAATCTGCGCGGCCACCTTCACGTTCGGCGAGCGGCGCACATACAAGGCCCCGATGCCCTTTGGCCCGTAGACCTTGTGAGCACACACTGACACCAGATCCACCGGCAGCACTTTCACATCGAGAGGCAGCTTACCCACGGACTGGGCCGCATCGGTGTGGAACAGCACGCCACGCTCCCGGCACAAGGCACCGATGGCGGCAATGTCGTTGATCACCCCGGTTTCGTTGTTGGCATGCATTACGCTCACCAGCACGGTGTCGTCACGCAGCGCGGCGGCCACACTCTCCACGCTCACCTGGCCGTTTGCTTCAGGCTTCAGGTAGGTCACCGCATGGCCTTGGCTTTCTAGCCAGCCACAGGCATCCAGCACCGCCTTGTGCTCGGTGGCACTGGTAATCACATGGCCACCGCCACGGGCATCCAGCACCCCTTTCAGGGCCAGGTTATTGGCCTCGGTGGCGCCGCTGGTCCACACCACTTCGCGGGGGTCCGCATTCAACAGATCGGCCACCTGACGACGGGCGGACTCCACCGCCTCTTCCGCCAGCCAGCCGTACAGGTGGCTACGCGACGCAGGGTTGGCAAAAGTGCCCTCAGGGCCAAGATGACGGACCATAACGTCCACCACCGCCGGGTCTACCGGAGTGGTCGCCGCATAGTCCAAGTAAACGGCATTGCTCATGATGGGTATCGTATGGCTGGTATCGGGTTACTGAGGCCGGCTGAGCCGGCACACAATCAAAGGCTGCTGACGGGCAAACGTTGCTGCTGACGGTCCTGGCGCTGGGCCACATGCCGCACTTCTTGACGGGCCACCAGCTCACCCAGCGTAATGCCGCTGAGGAAATCCTGAATCTGGTCGGACAAATCGCACCACAGGTGATGGGTCAGGCAGGTATCGCCTTCCTGGCAATCACCATGGCCGCCACAACGGGTGGCATCCACCGACTCGTCCACCGCCGCAATCACCGCCGCCACGTCAATCTGCTCACTCTCCCGGCTTAGCTGATAACCGCCACCGGGGCCACGCACGCTGCTCACCAGCCCGTTACGGCGAAGCTTGGCGAACAACTGTTCCAGGTAAGAAATGGAAATGCCCTGACGCTCGGAAATATCCGCCAGCGACACCGGCCCGGTCGCTGCATGCAGCGCCAGATCCAGCATGGCGGTTACCGCATAGCGGCCTTTGGTCGTCAAACGCATATCCACACCTTTCTTGCGTGTATTTAAAGAGTGAGAGTAGTAATCCCGAGCAATTTGGTCAAGTATTCTTGCTCTGCAAGACTAACGAAGCCAGCCATCAAATGATAGTGATTTTCATTTACATGCCAACTATGGCAGATTTCCCGTCCCGCAAGCAACAACTGATCAAACATTGCCCAGCCACACCGGCAGTGCTTGACACCTGACCCCGCCTCACGGAAAATTCGCGACCTCAAATGGCAAGGTAGCTCAGCTGGTTAGAGCACAGCACTCATAATGCTGGGGTCGGCGGTTCAAGTCCGCCCCTTGCTACCAGACAAACAAAAAGGGCCTGACGGCAACGTCAGGCCCTTTTTGTTTGTGGCAATAAAACCCGCGCTGCATCTACATAAACTGATACTGCAAACCGACCGTGTAGGCATCCACTTTTTCATCTTCCGCATCGTAGCGATTGGCTTCACCCCGGAACGACAGATTATCTAACCCATAGGTAAAGCCCACGCCCCAGACCGGATCAAAACCGGAATCATCGTCACCGTGATCAACGTCAGACTCCCAGGCCCAACCGCCGGCGCGCACAAATAACTGGGTGCCGGTCGCTACGTCGAAAAAGCCCGCAAAAACCACCTCGCTTCCGGTGAGCATCACCTCTGTCTCTGAACCGGCGAGCGCTACGTTGTATTCCCCAAGATAGGTATGGGCAATTTCACCGCCCAAATGAATGCGATCACGCGCTACCGGGAACGTGAGCCCCGCGAGGATAGAGAAGGTGTGGTCTGTAGAGTCGACATCTGTGCCGGCAGGAAAATCACCGTCGTCGTAATCCAGATCGGTCCAACCCCCTTTCAGGGCGCCGTGGACGTTAAGGTCTGCGGCGGTGGCGGTTGATACCAGCAGCACGCTGCAAGACAGAACGAGAAGATTTTTGAGTAAAGCCATGAGTCGCTCCCTGCGATCATTATTGAATTATCCGTTGATACTAGCTTGATTGCGCGGCGTCAGGCACCAGCCTGAATCACCGTATCGTTGCCCTTTTGTATCACCCTTTGATGATGTTCGCCTAGTCGGCAACGCCTCACTTAGGCTGCTTTAGATGCCGCCCCCGACGCGAAGAGACAACATAATGACGTGGACCCCCATGGCGATCCCCAATCCCCCCTGTAAGGTATTGGCCGACAATGCGAGAATTTTGCCATGGCTTGGCTCGCAGCCCCCTTGGCAACATTAACGTACCGACCTTAGCTCAGCCTTTTCGCACAAAAACAATGATCATCAAGCATGAATGCCAGCATTCCTTGCGCGCACAACACTACCGGGAGAAGCAATCCATGAGCACCCCTTCACTGAACGAGCAGTTCATTAATACCGCCGAGTTTATCGAGCATAACTGCCAGCGGTATGCAGACATGCCTGCCTACCACTGCCTGGGCCAAACACTGACCTTTGCGGACCTGGAAGAAAAGTCCCGCCATCTGGCCAAGTGGTTCCAGCATGCCTGCGGGCTGCAACAGGGTGATCGCGTTGCCATTCAACTGCCCAACCTGAACCAGTACCCGATTGCCGCTTACGCTGCTTTCCGCGCTGGCTTGGTGGTGGTGAACACCAACCCGCTGTACACCCCGCGGGAAATGCAGCATCAATTCAGTGATTCCGGCGCTAAGGCGCTAGTGGTGTTTGCCGACGCTCTGGAGCGGCTGGAATCCATCAAGGCAGACACCCAGATTGCGCACGTGCTGGTAACCGGTCCGGCAGACCTGATTGCCCCGCCCAAAGAAACCTCACACGGCTACCACGATTTTGTCAGCGCCATGGCACAAGGCGCCGACCTGCCCGACCTGCAGCCGGTCAAGGCGCAACGTGAAGACATCGCCGTGCTGCAGTACACCGGCGGTACCACCGGTGTAGCCAAGGGCGCCAGCCTCACCCACGCGAACATCCTGGCCAATGAGGCGCAGATGGAAGACCGCCTGGGCGAACGTTGCGAAGCCGGCCAGGAGATTTTTGTCTGCCCGCTGCCGCTGTATCACATCTATGCGTTTACCGTGAACATGCTAGCCCTGTTCAACCTGGGCGCCATGAATGTGCTGATCCCCAACCCGCGGGACCTGGATGGCTTCGTAAAGAGTATCCAGCCATTCAAGTTCACCGGCCTGGCGGGCATCAACACCCTCTTTGTGGGCCTGTGCCACCACCCGGACTTCAAGAGCCTGGACTTCTCCAGCCTCAAGCTCACGTTCTCCGGCGGTAGCGCACTAACCCGTTCCGCCGCCAAGCTGTGGCAATCCGTGACTGGCTGCCCGGTCACTGAAGGCTGGGGGCTGAGTGAGACCTCACCGGTGGCCACCCTCAACCAATTCGGCGCCGAAGAGCTGGGTACGGTAGGCGCCCCCTTGCGGGGAACCGAAGTGGAAGCCTGGGACGAAGACGGCAACAAAATGGCCATTGGCGAAGTCGGTGAACTGGTGATCCGCGGCCCGCAGGTGATGCAGGGCTACTGGAATCGCCCGGAGGAAACCGCCAAGGCCATGAAAGAGGGTTTCTTCCGGACCGGTGACGTAGGCGTGGTACAGGAAAACGGCAACATCAAGATCGTCGATCGCCTGAAAGACATGATTATTGTCTCCGGCTTCAATGTGTACCCCAATGAAATTGAAGACGTGCTGAGCGGCCACCCGAACGTCATTGAAGCCGCCGTGGTGGGCAAACCCGACGACAAAACCGGCGAAGCCGTATGTGCCCATGTGGCCTTGTCAGAAGACGTTCCGGTGGAAGATATTATCGCCTTCTGCCGCAAGGAACTGACCGGCTACAAGGTACCCAAGCACGTGACCGTGCATGCGGAATTGCCCAAGTCCACCGTAGGCAAGATTCTGCGCCGCGAACTGCGCGACTAGTAAGCCTGCCAACCCACCCTACGGTGCCGTTTTGTTGCGCGAGCGCGCAGTAAAACGGCACCGCCTTCCATTTTACTTCCGTTCTCGCATCCAGCCCTGATTTCAGGGGCGAATCACGAAATAATAATCCCCGCTGAGTTTCAGGCGCATGCAACCCGGCTCACCATGCAGGTGCGTGTCCCATTGCAGTTCCTTCACACCAAGATCGAAAACAGCCGTATTACGGGCGATGGATTTCAAACGCTCAATATCATGAGACTCGGTAATCAATACCGGGGGGGAAAGCATGATGACGGCTATCGGCTTTTTCACGGAACAGTTTCATTGCTGTCTCCCCAACGCCCGTCCGTTATCTAACAGACTACAGCGGCATACACCCTGAACCGGGTGTTTGTTGTTATTAATGTTGCTATTGACGTTACTACCAACGGTTGTTGCCTGTTCTTTGTTACCGGAAAAATCGACAGGCCGCAATGGCGCTTTGCGTTCTAACCGACGACTCCCCTTCTGATTGCCCCCAAACACCGGCTACAACGCCGCTGTAGGAGTACCTCTTGAGGCACTCCTGCCGTGGTTTCATGGAAAGCCTGTGACAACCGCAGAGCACTATAAAAAAGGGGCCAAACGGCCCCCTCTTGAACATTACCCGGAATCAGAGAATAACCAGATGGTTGGGTAATTCGTTTTTCTGCTCGGTGGCAGGCACATGGGCAGCCAGTTTGTCGCCGCAGGCGGCCACGCATTCCTGGAAACCCTTGGCCACGTCACCCCGTTTCAGGTGGGCGATAAAGGCATCGACCATGCTTTGCCATTCGCTGTCCGGCACATGCTGCGCGATCCCTTGGTCGGCCAGAATTTCCACGTAGTGCTCGGCTTCGCTGACAAAGATCAGTACGCCGGTGGCGCCCTTGGTTCGGTGCAGCCCCTGTTGCAGAAACGCCTGGCGCGCCAGACCAGCGGCACGAGCTTGCTGCAAGCGCCGGGGCACCAGCCGCAACTGGATCGGCTTGAACCGGAACAGCAACGTCAGCCCCAGTAGCACGCCCCACTGAAGCAGCAAGGCTTCAAACGGGGTCAGCCACACGGGCAGGAACAACAGTACCGCCGGCACCAGCAACGATAACAGCGCCGCCCACATAACCGTCACGTAGCGGTAATCGTCGGCCTGCCTGGCCAGCACGGTCACCATTTCCGCATCGGTGCGGGCTTCCTGTTCGCTGATGGCGCGGGCCAGTGCATCCTGTGCAGTGTTATCCAACAACATTACCAACCTCCCGAGGCGCCACCGCCTCCAAAACCACCACCGCCGCCGCCGAAGCCGCCGCCACCAAAACCGCCACCGCCAAAGCCACCGGCGCCCATTCCCATGGGCAGGAACATCAGCCCCCCACGACGGCCGCCACGGCCACCGCTACCGCCGCCAAAGGAGAGCAGGAAGGTGAGCACAATCATCACGCAGAGAATCAGCAGCGCCTTGCCGCTGGACACCTTCTGCTGTGGCTGCTTTTCACCCTCGTACTCCCCCTTAATGGCCGCTTGAATGCTGGTCACGCCTGCCTGGATCCCGCCATAGAACTGCCCTTGACGGAAAGCCGGCAGAATTTCCTGCTGGACGATCACACTGGAGAGCGCATCCGTGAGGGCGCCTTCCAGGCCATAGCCCACTTCAATGCGAACTTTGCGGTCATTAGGCGCCACAATCAGTAGCACGCCGTTGTCGTTTTCTTTGCTACCAATGCCCCATTCACGGCCCAGTTGATAGCCATAATCGGCAATGTCGTAACCCTGTAAATCGGGCACAGTGACCACTACCAGCTGATTGGACGTGTTCTGTTCTGCGGTGGCCAGCGCCTGGGTAAGGCTCTGGGTCTGGGCGGGGGTCAGCAACCCCGCTTCATCGACCACCCGGCCGGACAGCGCCGGGAACTCCGGCGCGGCCCATAGCGAGGTGCTGAGCAGCAGAACAATCAGTGCGAAATAGCGCATTAAAGCCCGCCCTAGTTAAAGTTCACGGAAGGAGCCTGATCCGCGTCTTCGGCGGTGGCTTCATAGGTGTCACGCTGCTCCATGTCGCTGTACAGGAAGCTGTGCCACAGGCGACCGGGGAAGGTGCGAATTTCCGTGTTGTATTGCTGTACCGCCGCGATGTAATCCCGGCGCGCCACACTGATACGGTTCTCCGTGCCTTCCAGCTGCGATTGCAGGGCCAGGAAGTTCTGGTTGGCTTTCAAGTCCGGGTAGCGTTCCGCCACCACCATCAGCCGCTGCAGGGCAGAGCCAAGCTGACGCTGGGCTTGCTCGAACTGCTGCAGTTTTTCCGGATTGTTGAGCATGTTGCCATCCACCTGAATAGAGCCCACCCTGGCCCGCGCCTGGGTCACCTCTACCAGCACTTCTTTCTCGTGGCTGGCGTAGCCTTTGACCGTGTTAACCAGGTTGGGAATCAGGTCGGCACGGCGCTGGTACTGGTTTTCCACCTGGGACCAGGCCGCTTTGACCTGCTCGTCGAACGTCGGAATATTGTTGATGCCACAGCCGCTCAACCAGCCTGCCAGCAATACCAGCATGGCGCTGCGCCAGAGAGTAGCCATGCGCGCCATTGGCCGCGCGGTCAGTGTCTTTGTCATCGATTCGGTCTCCTTGATGGTGTTTGTGTTGTCAGAATCATCACGGCTCACTGAGCGTCTCGATCCAGACAGACAGCGGCTGCTGCCGTTTTTCCGTTTGCAGGGCCGTCAGCAACCGTTGTTTGTCGCGGCGGCTCAACCGTTTTATCCGTGCTTCCAGCTGACTGGCGGAGGCCCTGTCGCCCCCCGGCAGCAGCAACACCGGGCGCACCGGGCGACGGGCCCGGGTATAGCGCGCCCCTTTCGGGCTAGTGTTATGTTCATGAAACCGGCGCGCCGGTTCGGTGCTGATCCCGGTATACAGCGACCGGTCCGCACACTCCACCATATACACCCACCACTGTTGCATGGTTTTACACCCACCCCTGCGATGGCTGGTATGATGCCAGAGACGCTACGCGTTAAGGAATCGCTGTATTGTTCTGCAATTCCCGCGCGCCATTACAACAAACCACAAACGAGAAGGATGCAAACATGGTTACCTATCTCTACTGGTTCCTGGTGGCTGCTCTGGTCATCGGCACCCTGTTTGGCCTCGGCGTACGGCTGGGCAAATGGAAGCCCGCACTGATTGTCGCCGTGATCATCTGGCTTACTGCCACTGTCGCCTATTACTTCTGGCTACAGCAGGTCTTCGTGAAGCGCTTTGGCGGCACCATGAATATCTCTGTGCCCGAAGAGCAGTATCACATCAGTGCCACCTGGAAAGACGACAACCTGTGGATCGAAAACTACAACCCGGAAACCAACGAGTGCATTTTCCGGGAATATTCCCGTGGCAACATGTTGGAAGGGAAAGTCATCATCAAGAACTGTAGCCCGCTGCAAAGCACTGGCATGGTTCTGCCAAAAGACTCCGCGGCCCAGTAACCGGATCGACCCGCGCCAACCGTGACTCTGTGCAGGGTTGGCGCTATCCTGCTGCGTTTTACACCGCACAGGACTGCCCATGAGCCCCTCGCTAAACACCCTGCTGGATTCCCTCAACAACGCCCCGGACACCGTTACCTTCGACGCGGTACAAACCGTTATTGCCGAACACTACCAGTACACCCCGACCACCTTTATCAATGGTGAGGGCGACGACAGTGTGCGTAACGATGCCGGCACCAATGAAGGTTCGTGCAAGATTTTTGCCTTCGCCAAACACCAACAACTTTCCGATAAACAGACCCTGGCCTGCTTCGGCCATTTTTACCGCGAACATGTGCTGGGCAACCCGGACGGCAACGACCACGCCAACATTCGCACCTTTATGCGCCACGGTCTGAGCAAGGTAACCTTTGACGCACCGGCACTGGCAGAAAAATAAGGTTCTTCGCGGATTAGGGGAGACATCACGTTTTCGGCGGCTTAATTGGCTTATCGCGGGTGCCGCGGATGTTGCCGAACGCTCGACGCCGGATGCCTGACGCAGTCAACAATTAGGCGAGGAAAGCCTTTTCGCGCTTTCTTCGCCCGCTTGGCAAGATACTATCAAGGTCGACGCTGGCCGACCCCGCTAACGCAAACAAAGGACACCCCACATGCCCGGCACTCTGCGCTATGCCCTGACCACCCTTGCCATACTGTTAAGCCCGCTGGCGAGCGCAGACGCTGCCTGCGCCCCCGCTCTGGATGCCTCCGTGCGCAAACTGCACACCAGCCACGAGCTGGATTTATGCGCCCTCACTGCTGGAAAGCTGACACTGGTGGTCAACACCGCCAGCCAGTGCGGTTACACCCCGCAATTCAAGGGTCTCGAAGCACTCTACCAAGCCTACCGCGAACAGGGCCTGGTGATCATCGGCTTCCCCTCCGACGACTTCCGCCAGGAACTGGACGACGAGGCAGACACCGCCAGTGTCTGCTATGTGAATTACGGTGTCAGCTTCCCCATGGCAGCCACCAGCACGGTCAAGGGCGATGCCGCCAATCCGGTGTTCAAGGCGCTGAACCAGGCGGCCGGCGAGCCCGCTTGGAACTTCAACAAGTACCTGGTGCCCGCCAGCGGCGACAATATTATCCACTTCCCCTCGGCGGAAAAGCCTTTGGGCGGCAAGCTGGAAGCAGCAATCCAGCAGGCCCTGCCCGGCACACAAAGTCAGACAGACTAACAATTGCAGTGGTGGCAGCGTTCATATGAGCCTGCTATTGTGATTGATCAACCCATCAGCCCCGATGAGTCCCGTGAAAGTTCGTAACAGTAAGGAACAACAACGGCATCGCTTGGAACGCGACATGGAACGCTTTCTCTCCGAAGGCGGGTCCATTAGTGAAGTGCCAAACGGGGTGAGTGGCGCCGATGCGGTATCCGGCAAGGGCCACCAAACGGTTCTGTTCAATGGCCCACGTCAGGATCAACGCACTGACCTGAGCCAGGTGGTGGCCACTATTGATTCACGAAAGCACAAGCCGCGCCGCCAGCGCTTGAATGCCAGACCGCAACGCAAACTGGTTTATGACGACTTCGGCGAACCGCTACGTTGGGTCTGGCAGAACAAATAACCCGCCAAATGGCACATCCAAGGACAGGTCTATGAAACGGTTTTTCCTGCTGGTATCCCTGATTGTCGCTGGCCAGGCCGGCCACGCCGATATTATTGAAACCGAAGTCACCCTGCCTGACGGCCTGGGCAAAGGCATCATGTACCTCAACGATGACCAGAAAAACCCGGGGGCCGGGGTGATTGTGGTGCACGAATGGTGGGGCCTGAACGACTATGCACGTAACCGCGCCCACATGCTGGCTAAAGCGGGCTACACCGCGCTGGCCGTGGACATGTACGGCACTGGCGAAGTCGCCACCCACCCCAAAGACGCAAAAAGCTTCATGGAAACCGCCTTGGCAGACCCGGAAACCATGAACGCCCGTTTCCAGGCCGCCCGCACCATGATGCTCAAACAGCAGCAGGTCGAACCGGATCGACTGTTTGCCATTGGCTACTGCTTTGGCGGTGCAGTGGTACTGGAACAGGCTCGCCGCGGTACCGATCTCGCCGGCGTGGCCAGCTTCCACGGTAGCCTGGGCACGGAAACCCCGGCCAAATCGGGTGAGATCAAGGCCCGCGTGCTGGTCGCCACCGGCCAGGCAGACCCCATGGTGCCCGCCGAACAAGTCAGTGGATTCGTCAGCGAAATGACCGCCACCGGCGTCGATTTCCAGTTACTCAGTTTCCCCGGCGTGAAACACGGCTTTACTAACCCTCGTTCCGACGCCGCCGGCAAACGCTTCGACATGCCCCTGGCCTACAGTGCCCATGCGGACCAGGTCAGCTGGCAAGCGCTGGTCGACTTTCTGGAACACGAAGAGTAATCATCCGCTTCGCCATCGCACCAGAATTGCGCATCACTGCGCACCACGCACCATGCCGGCACAAACTCACCCGCCGGCATGTTCGCCTCCCTGCTACGCACCAACCCCTTTCCAGCCCCCTTCTTTCTCCGCCAGCGCATGACTCGCGCGGGCAAGCACCTTTTTATTCAGCTAAGGCCCACCTTGGCACTCACCTTGCTTTGCAATAGGTAGAGGAATCGAATGGCTTGGTTGCCATCAAACACTCAACACAATCTGCACCAATAGATCGCTAGGGTTCCGGTCGGCCGCATCAGCAGCCGATGTCTGGTCCGAGAGCAATCGACCTCCTTGGCGCCGATAGGCCCGGAACAACGTCTAGCGGTAGGGGGTTACACGGCGGGACAAAAGCCCGGGAGGTCACGATGGCGACATTGTCATTGGATTCCTCATCGCCCGTAGCCAAGGAGGTCTAACATGACCCGTTCCGTACGCAAGATAGCGGCCGCTGCCGCACTGTCCCTTATCACCGCTTTCTCTCCTGCTGTTGCCCAGGAAAAAGACGAGTTCAGCATCTGCTGGTCCATCTATGTGGGCTGGATTCCATGGGATTACGGCGAACAAAAAGCCATCGTCGAGAAATGGGCCAACAAATATGACATCAGCATTGATGTGGTCCAGATCAATGACTATGTGGAATCCATCAATCAGTACACTGCCGGCCAGTACGACGGTTGCACCATGACCAACATGGACGCCCTGACCATTCCGGCAGCAGGCGGGGTCGATTCCACCGCCTTGATCGTTGGTGATTTCTCCAACGGCAATGACGGCATTGTTCTTAAAGGCTCAGACAATCTGGCCGACTTGAAAGGACAAAACGTTAACCTTGTTGAGCTATCGGTTTCTCATTACTTGCTCGCCCGCGCACTGGAAACGGTGGGCATGAGCGAAAAGGATCTGACCGTGGTGAATACTTCAGACGCGGATCTGGTATCGGCCTACGCGTCCGATGATGTCACCGCAGTCGCCACCTGGAACCCTTTGCTTAGCGAAATCAGTGCCATGCCGGATAGCCACAAGATCTTTGACTCTTCACAGATCCCTGGTGAGGTCATCGACTTGATGATCGTCAACACCGAAACCCTGGAGGCAAACCCCAATTTCGGTAAGGCATTAACCGGCGCCTGGTATGAAATCATGGATCACCTCTCTGCCGAAGACGAAACCGGCATTCAGGCCCGTGAATATCTGGCTGAAGCCTCTGGCACAGACCTCGCTGGCTTCAATGCCCAGCTCGCGTCAACGCATATGTTCTACCAACCCAAAGACGCTGTGGAATTCGTTAACAGCTCTGCTGTGAATGACACGATGAAGAAGGTAGCGGAATTCTCTTTCCAGTATGGGCTGCTGGGCGAAGGCGCACCGGATGCTGGCTTCATTGGCATCGAAACCCCGTCTGGAGTTTATGGTAACGAAGGCAACATCAAACTGCGTTTCATTCCAGATTATATGGCCATGGCCGCTGAAGGAAAGTTGTAAAACGCACTGATACGGCACGCTGGCACCCAACGTGCCAGCCTCTGTCGCGAGCGAATTAATAGCCTTCGCACCAAGGAAAAACCATGAAGAAGTTCATCAACCGCCGACCGTCCAAAGCTGTCAGCTGGGCATTAGGCATGCTGCCTTTTGTGCTGTTAATCATCATTTATATGCTGGCTTCCGATGCCCGCTTGGCTGAGAACCCCAACGATAAACTGCTACCAGCACTGGATACGTTTGTGCAGGCAATTGATCGTATGGCGTTTGAGCCCAGTAAGCGCACCGGTGAGTATCTGATGCTTAACGACACCCTTGCCAGCCTTCAACGGCTCGCAATAGGTGTGGGAATCAGTGCCTTGGTTGCCGTTATGGTAGGCATTGGCAACGGCACCATTCCGTTGATTCGTGCCACGTTCTCACCCTTGGTTACAGGGCTTTCTCTTGTTCCTCCGATGGCTATCCTTCCCGTGTTGTTCATTGTTTTCGGGCTGGGTGAGTTGGCCAAGGTCATGCTGATCATTATCGGCATCACTCCATTCATGATCCGGGATCTTCAGCAACGAGCACGGGAAATTCCCGCTGAACAGATTATTAAGATGCAAACCCTGGGCGCCAACACCTGGCAGATCATTACCCGGCTGGTGTGGCCACAGTTAATGCCCCGTCTAATTAGCGTCGTACGACTCTCGCTGGGTCCCGCCTGGCTTTTCCTTATCGCGGCGGAAGCGATTGCGGCCACCGAAGGGCTCGGCTACCGGATATTCCTGGTGCGCCGTTATCTGGCCATGGACGTCATTCTTCCCTATGTCCTGTGGATTACGCTGCTGGCCTTTGCCATTGATTTCACCCTCAACCGATACACGCAATGGCGCTACCCCTGGTTCCATGGAGGAGAATCCTGATGGCAATTATCGAGATGCAAAATCTGTGGAAAGAGTACGGCGAGCAAGTGGTACTGGAAAGACTCAACGCCAGCGTTGAGGAAGGCGAGTTTGTCACCATTGTTGGCGCCTCCGGCTGTGGCAAAACCACCTTCCTGAAAATGCTGCTAGGGACGGAAGAGTCTACCCGCGGTGAGCTACTGCTGGATGGCCAACCCCTCACAGCCGAACCGGATGACAGCCGCGGCGTGGTCTTCCAGAAATACTCTGTCCTTAGCCATATGACGGCGCTGGAAAATGTCATGCTTGGGGGCGAGCTACAAAGCAGCCGCTGGCTGGGTATCAGTTTCGGGAAACAGCGCCGCAAGATTCGTAAAGAAGCATTGGCGATGCTCGAATCCGTAGGCCTGGATCAGGCAGCGGACAAATACCCCCATGAGCTATCCGGTGGCATGCAGCAACGTCTGGCTCTTGCCCAAGCGTTGATCAAAAAACCTCGCATTTTGCTGCTGGATGAACCCTTTGGTGCGTTGGATCCAGGCATCCGCTCCGATATGCACAAGCTGGTGTTGTCATTGTGGAAAGAGCAAAAGCTCACCGTGTTCATGATCACCCATGACATCAACGAAGGCTTCTATCTGGGCACCCGACTGTGGGTTTTTGATAAACCCCGCCTGGACCCACAAGCCCCCGGAGCCTACGGCGCCCGTGTGACCTACGACCTGCCAGTTGGCGACTGCCAGACCGGCACCCTCACCTCCATCAATGCAAGCGTGGATAGCACCAGCCGCGCCATCGACCGTGTCTAAGGTGATCAGCATGAAAAATTCATTCCATCACGAGCCCCTCTATCAAACCACCCTGCCCGGCAGCGCCCACTGGTCGCTGCGAGTACGCCGGGGCATGCAATTACGCTTCACCGACCTGGAAGGCGGCGCCAATCTGGGCTTGCTCATGTTTAACCCGGAAGACCTGCTCGAGCGTTACAACGCACCGGACACGTTAAAAGGTCAACACACCTTCAAGCTAACCCGAGGGAACTGCCTGTACTCAGACATGGGCCGCGTGTTCGCCTCCATAGTAGAAGACGATTTTGGGTGGCATGAATCCGTGTGCGGCACACTTAGTGAAAAAGCACTCAAACAAAAATACGCGGCCCGTTCTTACCAGGATCATCATAATCACTGGACCCTCAGTGGTGAACACAGCTTCCTGACTGAGCTCGCCAAATACGGCCTTACCGAAAGAGACATGGCCGCCAACCTCAACCTTTTCTCTAAAGTCGCCGCCGACAATGACGGCAACCTGATATTTGATCTTTCAGCGGCCAAGCCCGGGGCCAGCCTCACCCTGCGTTTTGAAATGGACACGCTGGTCATCTTGAACAGCTGCCCCCATCCGCTGAATCCAGCGGAGGATTACCCCATGAAGCCGATACAGATCGAGATGCTAAAAGCCGCCCCGGTTGCCGATGACGATTACTGCAAACATTTCCGTGCGGAGAACGTTCGCGCTTTCGAAAACAACCGTCTCTATCACTTGGGTATCTAAGTCTCGCTACGCGATTCAGGCACCACGAAACAAGAGAGAACACCATGATTAAAGAAAGCCCAAGACAACCGGAAAATGCCACTTTTCGTGAAATTGTCGCCGCCGGTGATTACTTCATTCATACCGTGCAACAAGGCCAAACCGTGCGACTGCTCGACCTGGAAGGTAACCAGGCCGCCGATACCTTGTTCTACAGTGCCGAGGATCCTGCCGAGCGTTACAGCGCCATGGATACTATTCGCGAACAGGGCAATGTCTACCTCACCGCTGGCACCACGCTGATGTCCAATCGGGTTAATCCATTACTGGACATCGTCGCTGACACTTGCGGCCGCCACGATACTCTGGGCGGCGCCTGCGCCACAGAAAGCAACACCGTGCGCTACGACCTGGAAAAACGCTGCATGCATGCCTGCCGTGACAGCTGGATGCTCGCCGTGAACCAGCATCCGGAATTTGCTCTGGGCAAACGAGACATCACCCATAACATCAATTTTTTCATGAACGTGCCAGTCACCGCAGAAGGCGGCCTGACCTTTGAAGACGGCATTTCCGCCCCCGGCAAATATGTGGAACTGACCGCCTGCATGGACGTGATCATTTTGATCTCAAACTGCCCGCAATTGAACAACCCCTGCAACGGATACAACCCGACTCCGATCGAAGTACTGATCTGGAACGATTGATCGCGTCTGCCGGGACGACCCGGACAGCGCAAGGATTTACTGCGGGACGGCCCGCTACCGTCAAGAGACACTGTCATGTTCAACAAAGTGCTGATTGCTAACCGCGGCGCCATCGCCACCCGAGTTACCCGTACTCTGAATAAAATGGGCGTCACTGCTGTGGCGGTCTTTGCGGAAGCCGACCGGGACTCCCTTCACGTTAGCCAGGCCGATGAGTGTTACTGCCTGGGCGAAGGCGGTGCTCGGGAGACCTATCTGAATCAGGATGCCCTGTTCGCACTGATGGAAGAACACGGCGTCGATGCGGTACATCCTGGCTACGGTTTTCTTAGTGAGAACCCTGATTTTGTCAAAGGCTGCGAAGCCCGCGGGATTGCTTTTATCGGGCCCACACCGGATCAGATGAACACCTTCGGGCTAAAACACACCGCCCGCGCCCTGGCAGAAGACACCGGGGTGCCATTGCTTTCTGGCACCCCTCTGCTCACCGACAAAAACGCCGCGTTAAAAGCCGCCGATAGCATTGGCTACCCGATCATGTTGAAGAGTACCGCCGGTGGTGGCGGCATTGGCATGCAGGTTTGCGAAAACGCGGACAGTCTGGACAAGGCATGGGATACCGTTCGCCGGCTTAGCGCCAATAATTTTTCCAACGATGGCGTGTTCATCGAAAAATATATCCCCCGTGCACGACATATCGAAGTGCAGGTGTTTGGTGATGGTCAAGGTAACGCCATCACCCTCGGCGAACGTGATTGCTCCGCCCAGCGACGCCACCAGAAAGTGCTGGAAGAAACCCCAGCTCCGAACCTGCCAGACACTGTCCGTGCGGATCTACATGCCACCGCAAAAAACTTGATGGAAGCGGTGCAGTATCGCAATGCCGGCACCGTGGAGTTCATTCTCGATCAGGACAGCAACGCCTTCTACTTTCTGGAAGTGAATACCCGCCTGCAGGTCGAGCATGGTGTCACTGAACAAGTGTACGGTGTGGACTTGGTCGAATGGATGGTAAAACTGGCCGCCGGCGATCTGCCCGCTCTGGAACAACTCGGCACCGAACTGACTGCCCGCGGCCACGCCATTCAGGCACGGATTTACGCGGAAGACCCGAACAAGGATTTCCAGCCCAGCGCCGGGCTACTGACTGCGGTAGCGTTTCCCGATGCGAATGGACAATCCCGCCGCATCGATCACTGGATAGAAGCTGGCCTCACTGTTTCTCCCCTGTTCGACCCCATGTTGGCCAAAGTCATCGTTCACGAAACCTGCCGCGATGATGCTTTGACTGCATTGAACGCCACGCTGGCTGAAACCAGCATAGAAGGCATAGAAACTAACCGGGATTATATTTGCGCCATTCTCGCCGACCCGGTTTTCGATCAGGGTGAAATGACCACCCGCTACTTGAACGATTTCCGCTATCAGCCGTTCACCATGGACGTGTTGGCCGGGGGCACCCTTACCACCGTGCAGGATTATCCCGGCCGCAGTGGTTACTGGCCTGTGGGGGTCCCACCTTCCGGCCCCTTCGATAACCTGAGTTTTCGTCTGGGCAACCGTCTGCTGGGCAACGATGAAAATGCCGCCGGTCTGGAATTTACCCTTAACGGCCCCACGCTGAAATTCAATCAGGCCACGCGCATCGCGCTTACCGGCGCGGACATGCAGGCCACACTGGATGACCAGCCGGTTGCCAGCTATTGCGCCATTGAGATAGCACCGGGGCAGACGCTCCAATTAGGTAAAGTCAGCGGCGACGGTGCCCGCGCCTATCTGGCCGTGGCCGGTGGCCTGCAATGCACCCCCTATCTCGGCTCACGCAGCACCTTCACTCTGGGTCAGTTTGGTGGCCACGGGGGTCGCGCGCTACGCACTGGAGATGTACTGCATTTCCAACAAGCCGCACCCGCACCGGCCACTGCTATTGTGCCGGACAGCCTGAAACCCGCACTGGGCAACCACTGGACCTTACGGGTGATTTACGGCCCCCATGGCGCGCCTGACTTTTTCACTGACGACGACATGGCCATGTTCTTTGCCACCGACTGGCAAGTGCATTACAACTCCAGCCGTACCGGTATCAGGCTAGTCGGGCCAAAGCCGACTTGGGCCCGCAGCGACGGCGGCGAAGCCGGCATGCACCCGTCCAACATTCACGACAATGCCTACGCGGTAGGGACAGTGGATTTCACCGGTGACATGCCGGTGATCCTCGGCCCGGACGGCCCATCCCTGGGCGGCTTTGTCTGCCCTGCCACCGTGGTCCTGGCGGACCGCTGGAAACTGGGCCAATTAAAGGCCGGCGACACCCTGCGCTTTGAAGCGATAAGCCTTGCAAGTGCCGACGCCTTGGCAGCTGACCAGAACGACTGTGTCGTCGCTCTCACGCCACCACAGGCAGTGGCAGAAAGCGCCGACATCACCACGCCGGTGCTAAACCGCCTTGGCGAAGCGGAAGCGGGCGTGGAGGTGGTGTATCGCGCCGCCGGCGATCGCTATCTGCTGGTGGAGTATGGCCCACTGGTGCTCGACCTTCGCCTGCGCTTTCGCGCCCATGCCTTAATGCTTTGGCTGGAACAACAACAGCTTGAGGGCGTCATTGAACTGACCCCCGGGATTCGTTCTCTGCAGGTTCATTTCGACCCTCAGCGTTTGCCCCGCCAACAACTGCTGGATGTACTGGCCAGCGCAGAACATGAACTGCAACAACAGGACGACCTGGAAGTCCCCTCCCGCATTGTGAATATTCCACTCAGCTGGGACGACGAGGCTTGCCATCAGGCCATCGAAAAGTACATGCAGTCCGTGCGTAAAGATGCCCCCTGGTGCCCCTCTAATCTGGAGTTTATCCGCCGTATTAATGGGCTGGGTAGCGTGGACGAAGTGAAAGAGACCCTGTTCAGCGCCAGCTATGTGGTAATGGGCTTGGGCGATGTCTATCTGGGTGCCCCGGTGGCCACCCCCTACGACCCCCGTCACCGTCTGGTGACCACCAAGTACAACCCGGCCCGCACCTGGACCGCAGAGAATTCCGTGGGTATCGGGGGCGCCTACCTGTGCGTGTACGGCATGGAAGGCCCCGGCGGCTATCAATTTGTCGGTCGCACACTGCAGATGTGGAATCGCTACCGAAAGACTGAAGCCTTTGACCAACCCTGGCTGCTGCGTTTCTTTGATCAAATTCGCTTCTACGAAGTGAGCCACGAAGAACTCAACCAGATCCGTCGGGATTTCCCCAAAGGGCAGTATCCCATTCAAGTGGAAGAAACCACCTTCAGCCTGAATGAATACCAGCAATTTCTTGATGACAACCAACAGGACATCACCACCTTCACCGACGCCCGCAACCAGGCCTTCGACGAAGAACTACAACGCTGGGTAGAAAGCGGCCAGATCAATTTCCAGTCAGAACAGGACCTGGACGCCGACAACGGCGCTGACGATGTGGAAGGCACCCCGGTGGAGTCGCCAGTAGCGGGTAGCATCTGGAAATTGAACGTGCAAGAAGGCGACGAGGTGAAACAGGGGGACGTGGTAGCCGTGCTGGAATCCATGAAAATGGAAATCGAAATTTCAGCCCCCGCCACCGGCAAGGTCATCGCCCTTACCCGACAGGAAGGCCAGCAGATCAACGCAGGCCAAACCATCATGGTGCTGGATTGATAATCAGAAAATCACAGGGAGGTCCGGCGCCCCCTTTTTAGGTGGGATTCCCTGTGCAGCCTCCACGAATAGGAGTGTAGACAGAATGTTAGCGCCGGTGCTCCTGATAGAAACGCTGGAAAGGCGCTAAAGACTCAGCCTGGCTGTCTACCCAGCTCTGCAAGGGCTCTGGCATGGTCGAGGGCCACTTCAGGCCGTACTGCGGCGGCATGAATAGTGGGGCCAGCAAGCTGGCCGCCGCCAGATCCGCCCGGGAAAATTGCTCACCAGCCAGGTAGGGTCGTTCACCATACGCCTGTGACAGTGTCTGAATAGCTTGCTCCAGCGTCACGCGACTTTCGCTAACCTGGGGTTCGCGAATTTGCATGGCTTTGCGCATTACCCCCTGCAGTTTCGGGAAAATCATGCGTAGAAATGCCTTTCCCCAGAAAGGGCCACCCTGGGCGAAAAAGGGAATCACCAGATCCGGATGGTCCAGCAAGGTGTGGTAACAAAAACGGCGCACATGGGGGCCAATGTTGTCATCGCAGAATGTTTCCCAACGTAATGCCTCCTCCCGGGCTTCCGAAGCCTGCGGCGTTAATGGGCGCGCCGGAAACTTTGTATCCAGGTAGCTGATAATCGCCGCAGAGCCTTGCACGTAATGTCCATCGTGCTCCAGAACCGGCACACTGCTAAACGGCACCACGGCTTTCATTTTCTTGAAGTGCAGGCCCGGAAGGTGGTTCTTCAGCCGATAGTCCAACCCCTTGTAATCCAGTGCCCAACGGATTTTTTCGCAATAATGGGAAATCGGAAACTGGTGCAACACGATGGCCATGGAGGCATCCTTTTATTGGTTTAATCGCGAATAAACAGAGAAGGCTCATGATGTAAATCAGACCTGATAGCGCCCTCACTCCTTCCCGCTTTGTTGTTTTACATGCCAGTGAACAATCTGCTGCACCGTGGCCGTCGGGGAACGCGCCCAGCGAAAATGGTCAGCGCGGTCACCCAGCATCTGCTCATCCAGCACCACGTTGCTTACCGTGGCTGTGATAAATTTTTCTACTACCGCCTCCACAGACGCTGGCGGCGCAAAAGCATCATCCGCCATACGCAGGCTCAACACTGGCCCACTATATTGCGCGATGCCACAATCCAGGTCATCGCTAAAGCCATTGGCCTGATAACGGTTGGTTTTCGCCAGAGCTAGCCAGTCCTGCATCAAGGTTCTGGCTTCACGGCCGCCGAACCCTAGCTTGTCCCCCGGGTAGTAACCCAGTATCGACGATGCAGGCGGAATCATGGCGCAGAGAAATTTCAGCTTACTGCGGGTCGCTCCGGTAAATCCGCCCAGCCAAGGGCTACCGCAGGCAGCCAGAATAATGCCGTCTATTTGCCCACCATAGACGCCAGACGCCATGGCGGAATAATGCCCGCCCAAGGAGTGGCCCATTAGATAAACCGGCAATCTAGCGGAGCGGCTTTTCACCCAATCCAGAGCTACCGGAATTTCATTGACCAGTGGCTCACGAAAGCCCCAGTCGCAGCTGCGTGACGGGCGCCAGGGGCTCTCGCCATGGCCACGCTGCTCCAATAAGGCCACATTCAACCCGGCCGCCTGTAACGCCTTTGCCAGTGGCAGATAAAAGCGAGCGCCCATGCCTAAAGCCGCCATCAACACCACAGCGCCACTGGCACTATCTGCCGGGTACCAATTTACCGGCAAGGTATAGCCCGCACCGCCTGGCAAAGAAACTGACTCAGGAGCTTTCATTGCTGGCCTCCTGACGGCGAGGGCGCTTCACCAGCTCGCCCTGGCAGTTGGGGCAGCGGCTTGCATGAATGGTGCAACAATCCACACAAAAGGTGCATTCATAGGAGCAGATATAGGCTTCCGCCCCAGCAGCCAATGAGCACTGGCAACTTTCACAACTGGATCGCATTTCAAGCATCAGGGTTACCCGGTTAGTGCGCTTTCACTTTTTCTTTTCCGCAGCGGTCACAGCGATAGACAGTCACCAGCTTTCCCTGCTTCACATCGAATTGCTTTTCCTTGCAGACCACCCACTTGTGGAAGTCATGCTGGCACATGCCTTTACGCGGCGTTTTCTTTTGCGGTTTTTTGAACGGCAGGATATCGCCCATACCTTATCACCGTGGCGGAAAATCGTTACCCGAGCATACCGCAAATGTTACTTGGTTCGTTACAGTGACATCGCTTACAAGGAGAACAGCAGCCCTATTCCCAGCCCCACCTCTGCCATCAGAAACAAGGCCGGAAAGCCATCCAGCCGGCGATCCACACCCCAGGACACCAACCTGCCGGCCGCCATGCCCAGCAATGCCAGCGCTAGGGCGAGCAACACTCCGTCACGCCATTGCGGATAATCGCGGCAGGCAATCAACAACCCGCCCATAGCCACCCCAAAGCCGCCATAGACAGCACGCACCTCGTTACGGGCAGCCGCCACCGGCTGTTCGGTAAAGGCAACACAGCGGGTTACCCGCCGTGGTGACACCAGGGCAACCAGACCCATCAGCAGGAAGCCCAGAGCGGTAATCTCGATCATGATCGGCCTCCCGGTTGCGACTGTGCAGCGCCACGGACAGTACGCTGTTGTTCCTTAAGCGGTTGCGCCCGCAGCCCCCGCCATTGGAAAAGGGCACAGATACCCACCAGCAATGCCACATCCAGCAACACCAGATGCCCCCAGAATGATAACCAGGATGCAGCCAGCATCATGACCATGGGCGTCGCCACCACCCAAGCCAGATCAGCCACGGTAATCATTTTGGCCAGTCCCGGCGAAATGAATGGTCGCGTCGCCACAAAAGCCACATCGGCCGCGAAGATCAGCAAGGCAGCGCCGAGAGCCATCAGTATCAACGGGCTGAATTCGCCCATCAGTGACGCCAGCCCATCCGGGGCCAGCAATAGCGTGGCCCCCAACAAGGTTGAGCAGGCTGCGTTGAATAGCAACGCATGTTTGAGTGATGTCCAGGGCATGGTGCACCTCCAGGTTTGGAGCCGACTTGCGGATTACCGCAGCGGGCCGGTTAGTGTTAGATTCAGCCTCTGCCGAACAAGGAAGTGAAACAATTACCTCAGAGGTAATGGAGAAGCCCGGCTGCCATGGCCATGCTGACCCGCCACTGGAAGAAGAGAACCCCAATGCAGACCGGCCAGATCCTCGCAGAACTGCGCAAAGCCCGCCGCCTCAGCCAGCTGGAACTGGCGTTACGGGCCGATGTGTCCAGCCGGCACCTGAGTTTTATCGAAACCGGTCGTAGCCAACCCAGCCCGACCATGCTGAAGCGCCTGGCACTGGAAATGGAATTGAACTGCCGGGATACCAATCGGCTGCTGCTGGCCGCCGGTTATGCACCGGCCTTCACCGAGGCCGATCTCAGCAGTGACAACATGGCCCCGGTGCGCGAAGCGCTCACAGTCATGCTCAGCAACCATAATCCGTTCCCTGCGGTTGTTCTTGATGCCCACTGGAACGTGTTAATGGCCAACGAGGCCCAACAGCGGCTAGTCGGCTTGATGATTCAGGAACGCGGCCCCTTTGCGCAAACCGCAAATGTGATCGAACTGGTCTTCCATCCCCAAGGCTACCGGCCATTCCTGTGTAACTGGGATGAGGTAGCTGGCTTTCTGTTGCGCCGCCTGCACCGTGATCAACAGGCTCGCCCGGACCCGGCGCTGGCCGCGCTGCTTGACCGGCTGGCAGCGCTCGCCAATCTGGACGAGCTGCTGCACCAGCAGCCCAGCACGGACCGCAACGAGCCCATGATGACGCTAGAAATTGAACTGGCCGGCCAGCGCCTGCGAAGCTTCTCCACCCTGGCCAGCTTCGGCACCGCCCTCGACGTAGTCATGGAAGAACTGCGCATCGAACACTACTTCCCCGCCGATGAGGCCACCCGCCGCTGGTTCCGAAATCAGATTCAATAGGTTTCACCCATCGAAGGGGGCCGTACAAACCCGTATAATTCGCCCCCCAAGCAATCACCGGCAGCAACAATGACTGACTTTATCCCCGGCCAACGCTGGCTGAGCGAATCCGAAACCGAGCTGGGCCTCGGCATCATCAAGGAATTGGATTACCGACTGGTCACCGTGGAATACCCGGCGGTAGAGGAAGAGCGCACCTACGCAAAGAACAATGCCCCGCTGTCCCGAGTCACCTTCGACAGCGGTGACACCATCCGCACCGCTGATGAGATGGAGCTGGTGGTCACCGAGGTTAACGAGCTCAACGGCCTCAAGGTCTACATGGCGCACCCAAAGGACGGCAATCCGGACGATATTCAGCCGGTGCCAGAAACCAACCTGGGCCACACCCTGCGCCTGACAGCAGCACTGGACCGCCTGCTGTCCAACCAGCTGTCATCCAATCGCTGGTTTGAGCTGCGTATCGATGCACTCAATGCCCACTGTCGTCAGCAGCAATCCACCATCAAGGGGTTGCGCGGCCCACGCATCGACCTAATTGGTCACCAGCTGTATATCGCCGACCAGGTAGCCAACCGCTTTGCCCCACGGGTGTTGCTTGCCGACGAAGTGGGCCTGGGGAAAACCATCGAAGCCGGCCTGATCCTGCATCAGCAACTGCTTACCGGCCGGGCCAAGCGCGTGCTGGTGGTCGTACCCTCCCCCCTGGTCCACCAGTGGTTTGTGGAAATGGTGCGCCGCTTCAATCTGCATTTCTCCATTTTTGATGCCGAGCGCCTTAACGCCTTGCAGCCGGAAACCAGCATCAAAGACATGCTGGCGCAGATTATTGAAGACGAAAGCACACCGGACGAGGATTCAGAAGAAGACACCGGTGCCGTCAGCGCCGCCAGCGGTGACGATAACCCGTTCCTCAGCGAGCAATTGATTCTCTGCAGCACCGATTTTCTCAGCGAGTGCGATATCGACCAGCTCGCCGCCGCCGACTGGGATCTACTGGTGGTTGATGAAGCCCATCACCTGGAATGGTCTGCCCAGCAGGCCAGCGACGATTACCAGCGCGTGGAAACCATTGCCCAACAGGCGCGAGGGCTATTGCTGCTCACCGCAACACCCGAGCAATTGGGCCTGGAAAGCCATTACGCTCGCCTGCGTCTGCTCGACCCGGAACGTTATCCCAGCCTGGAAGCGTTCAAGGACGAGCAAGCTCACTATCAGGATGTGGCGGCGCTGGCCGGCCGTTTGCATGACGAACCCCGCTGGGATACGGCACTGAAAGAAGAAGCCGTTGCCCTGCTGCCGGATATGAATATTGACGAAGCGGATCGCGACGCCATTCAAACAGAGCTGCTGGACCGCTCCGGCCCTGGCCGCGTCATGTTCCGTAACACCCGCCACAACATTGCCGGTTTTCCGGCCCGCCACGTACACGGTATTCCCCTGACCCTGCCGGACGAATACAAGTACGACAGTGACGAAGAAGTAGACGGCCACCTGCACCCGGAAACCCTGTTCCACGATGACCGCTGGTGTGGCCTGGACCCACGCGTGAACTGGCTGGAGAACTTCTTCAAGCAACACCGCCACGACAAAGTGCTGGTGATTTGTGCCAGCAAACACACCGCCACCGACCTGCATGCTCACTGCAACTACAAGCTGGGCATGAACGTGGCGATGTTCCATGAAGACATGGACCTGATAGAGCGGGACCGGGCCGCCGCCTTTTTTGCGGACGACTTTGATGGCGCCCAGGCACTGATTTGTTCCGAAATCGGCTCTGAAGGCCGCAACTTCCAATTTGCCCATCATTTGGTGCTATTGGACCTGCCGCTAAACCCGGACCTGCTGGAGCAGCGTATTGGCCGCCTGGACCGTATCGGCCAGACCGACGATATCCAGATTCACGTCCCCTACTTCGAGCAGCACGCTCAGGAAGTGCTGTTCCGCTGGTATCACGACGGCATGAATGCCTTCGAGCACACCAACCCGGCTGGCCACGATATCTACCTGCGCAGCCGCGACGCGCTGGAGCCACTGCTTACTGGCGACCCGGAATACACCGCCATCGAAGCACTGGTCGACGACACCCGCACCATTACCAACGAGCTGCATACGCTGCTGGAGACAGGCCGCGATCGCCTGCTGGAGCTGAGCTCTTTCGACAGTGAGCGCGCTGAAACGTTAATCACCGACCTGATCGCCGCGGATGACGACAGCCCTCTGCCTTTCATGCAGCGCATCTTTGATCGCTACGGTGTAGAGCAGGAAGATCATTCCGATACCGCCATCATCCTCAAACCCGGTCCTCACATGCGCGATGCGTTCCCTGCCTTGCCGGAAGAAGGCGTGACCATGACGGATAACCGGGCCACCGCGCTGGCCCGTGACGACATGCAATTCCTGACCTGGGAGCATCCCATGGTCACCGGCAGCCTGGAGATGATGCTTACCGAGCATCGCGGTAAAGCCGCCGTGAGCATGCTCAAGAACCCGAAAATCAAAGCCGGCACGCTGCTAATCGAAGCCATTTACACGGTGGATGCGGTAGCGCCGAAACATCTTCAAGCGGATCGCTTCTTGCCCACCACGGTGATCCGTCACCTGCTGGATGCCAACGGCAAGAATATTAGCCAAGCCATCAGCCACGACGGTCTGAGCCAGCAATGTCACAAGATGGACAAGCCGCTCAGCCGCAAGATCGTTGGCAGCCAAAAGTCTCTGCTGGAGAAATTGCTGAAGGCCGACGAAACCAGCGCCAGCCAGGAAGCAGAAAGCATCATTGCCGCTGCTCAGGAAAAAATGCGCGCCGAACAAGCCCATGAACTGGCGCGACTGAAAGCCCTGCAGGCCAAAAACCCGGCGGTTCGTCACGAAGAAGTGCAGGCCCTGGAAGCACAAACACACGCTTTGGAAAAATGCCTCAGCGAAGCCCGCTGTCAGCTGGAAGCCGTACGAATTATTGTTTCGGGAGGAGACTAGTTATGAGCGAAGTATTGCCTTGTGTTGAAATCGAACCGACCACAAGCGCCACCGCCAGTGTCATCTGGCTACACGGTTTAGGCGCCAGCGGAAACGATTTCGAACCCATCGTGCCGGAGCTTCAGTTGCCTGCCGATCTCTCCGTGCGGTTTATCTTTCCCCATGCGCCGCAGATTCCTGTGACGGTCAACGGCGGCATGGTGATGCCCGCCTGGTACGATATTCTCGCCATGGATATTGATCGTAAAGTCGACGAAGCCGGCGTGCTGGCTTCTGCCGATGCGGTGGATGCACTGATTGAGCGGGAAATCGCCCGCGGCATTCCCAGCGAACGCATCATCATTGCCGGTTTTTCCCAAGGTGGCGCGGTCGCGTACCAAGCGGCCCTGCGTCAGCCCAAACCCCTGGCTGGCCTGCTCGCGCTCTCCACCTACATGGCCATGCCTGTCACACCCAGCGAAGCCAATGCCAAGCTTCCCGTGATGATCTGCCACGGCAGCATGGACCCCATGGTCCCCGAACAACTGGGCCAACGCGCCGTAGCCACCCTTACCGAACTGGGCTATTCCCCGCAATACCGCAGCTACCCCATGGAACACATGGTCTGCCTGGAGCAAATCCGCGAGGTTGGCCAGTGGTTGACCCAGTGTCTGACGCCTGACGCCTGACAGCACACAGAAGCGTCTGGTTACGGCTAGGCCTAACCAGACCGTCTTCCTTCTCTCCCATCGCTTTTCACCAGCCATTCTTGCCAGCAAGACCGGTATTTCCATCCAGGCTTCACTGCGACAATCCTTGCTGATGTTTCACAATGCATGCGCGTTGCTTGCACATTCTCTTATTACCCTGAAGGCCTCAGTCACTCAGCCACATGAAGCGTCATTTGGCTTAGGAGGTTTTCATGCGTAAAGGAATTATCGCTACCGCCACCATCCTCGTCAGCAGTCTGGGCAACCAGGCCATTGCCTCGCCACCGGCGTGGAACAATGCTCACAAGCATCACCCTGAAAAGCCCTATTTTCATCCGCAGGCACACGTGGTGCATGTTGGCAAAAAACCATCATGGAATCGCCACTACGTTACCCCCCGACGCCACTACGATGCCAGCTGGTATCGCTTCGCTTATGCAGGACAAAATCTGCCACATGATTTACGCCTGAACCGGTATTACTTACCGAAACATGCCCAGATCCGGCGCCCGGTAAACGGTGTTACCGAACTGGTTATCGCTCATCAGATCATCCGCATTCTCGACGCAACACACACCATTATTAGCGTCAGTCGTTAACTATCAGACAAAAAAAAGGCGCCCTATGGGCGCCTTTTTTGCTGAACCGGATTACAACCAATAGACGGTGATAAACAGGAACAGCCATACCACGTCCACGAAGTGCCAGTACCAGGCACCCGCTTCCCAGGCGAAGTTGTTCTCTTCATCAAAGTGCCCTTTGATCACACGCACCAAGGTCACAAACAGGAAGATGGTACCGATAGTCACGTGCGCACCATGGAACCCGGTGAGCAGGAAGAACAGGCTACCGTAGATACCGGCATCCAATGTCAGCCCCATGTCATAGGCATGAACATATTCCAATGCCTGCAAACCCAGGAAGATTACACCCAACACGACTGTGGCTGCCTGGAAAACAATCAACATGCCACGCTTACCTTCCAGCAGAGCGTGGTGAGCGATAGTCAAAGTAATAGAAGACACCAACAGAATAGCGGTGTTGATGGCCGGCAAGCCCCATGCGCCCATGGCTTGAGTAGTATCACCAGCCGGAGTCAACGTCAGCGGCCACATGGCCTGGAAGTTCGGCCACAGCAGCTCGTGGGTCATGGCGTTGCTGCCTTCCCCGGACAACCACGGCAGGATCAACCAGCGGGTGTAGAACATGGCGCCAAAGAAGGCCGCGAAGAACATCACCTCGGAAAAGATGAACCACAACATACCCTGACGGTAAGAGCCGCCCAGCTGGTTGCTGTGCAGGCCGCCGACAGATTCCTTGATCGTGTCACGCCACCACAGGGCGATCACCACCAGCAACCACGTCAGTCCCAGGAAGAACAGCGGCTTGCCGATGAAGCTGGGCTCCATGTCTGCCATGGTGCTCTGCTGGATGAAATGCGCACCACCGATGGCGGTCATGAACAAGCCAATGGACGCGGTCAGCGGCCAGGGGCTGCTCTCGGGAACGTAATACTTTTCAGTAGCCATTAAAAAATCTCCTCTACAACCGGCTGTTCTAGTTAGCAGCCACGCTGTTGTTTTTACCGGCGACCCGCTCTGTCACATCGAAGATCGTATACGACAGAGTGAATTGGTTAATGTGACTGGGAATTTCCGGGTCCAGATAGAAAATCATCGGCATGTCTTTACGCTCACCCGCCAGCAATGTTTGCTGATCAAAACAGAAACACTGTGTCTTGTGCAGGTATCGCGCCGCTTCCCCCGGTGTGACCGACGGGATGCTCTGGGTAATCATGTCCGATGACGTCGGGTTGCTTGCGAAAAAATGCACCAAAGTAATTTCCCCCGGATGCACTTTTACCCGCCTGGTTTCAGAGGAAAACTCCCCACTGATCCCATCGCCTTTCTGGGTGATAAATTCCACCGTCACGGTACGGTCTGCCACCACGTTTTCAGGCACTTGGGTGGCCGCCGTACTGGATGTTTTTCCATTCAGTCCGGTGACATCACAGATAACGTTATAAAAGGGCACCATGAGGAAGGCGAAGCCAAACATGGCCACCGCCCAGATCAACAGCTTTTTCAGCGTGCGCTTGTTGCGCTGTTCAACACTGAGCTGTTCGTCGCTCATGGTGCCTCCGTCAGTCTCTGTTACTTCACTCTCTGTTACTTGACTACCGGCGGGGTGTCATAGGTGTGGAACGGCGCCGGTGACGGCACTTCCCATTCCAAACCTTCAGCACCTTCCCACGGTTTAGCCGGAGCTTTTTCGCCTTTCTTCATGGCGCACAGCACAGTGATCGCCAGGAACAGCAGCTGTGACAGACCAAACCAGAAGCCGCCAATGGAAATCCAGAAATTGTAGTCCGCAAACTGCAGTGCGTAGTCAGCGTAACGACGCGGCATGCCGGCCAGGCCCACGAAGTGCATGGGGAAGAACAGCAAGTTGGAAGAAATCAGCGAGTTCCAGAAATGCAGCTCACCCAGGGTCTTGTTGGGCATGATCCCGGACCACTTCGGCAGCCAGTAGTAAGCGGCAGCGAAGATGGAGAAGATGGCACCGGTCACCAGCACGTAGTGGAAATGCGCCACCACGAAGTAGGTGTCATGGTACTGGAAGTCCACCGGGGTAATCGCCAGCATCAGGCCGGACAGACCGCCACAGGTAAACAGCACCACAAAGGCGATGGCCCACTTCATCGGCAGTTCGAAGGTCATGGACCCGCGCCACATGGTGGCCACCCAGTTGAACACCTTCACGCCGGTGGGCACGGAGATCAACATGGTCATGTACATGAAGAACAAGGTGCCGGCCAGCGGCATGCCCACAGTAAACATGTGGTGAGCCCATACCACGAAGGACAGCAGCGCAATGGACGCAGTCGCGTACACCATGGAGGCGTAACCGAACAGCGGCTTGCGGGCAAAGGCCGGGATGATCGCTGACACGATACCGAAGCTCGGCAGGATCATGATGTACACTTCAGGATGCCCGAAGAACCAGAAAATATGCTGGAACAATACCGGGTCACCGCCACCGGCGGCATCGAAGAAGCTGGTGCCGAAGTGGCGATCCGTCAGCATCATGGTGACCGCACCGGCCAGAACCGGGATTACCGCGATCAGCAGGAAGGCCGTGATCAGCCAGGTCCATACGAACAGAGGCATCTTCATCAGAGTCATGCCTGGGGCACGCATGTTGAAGACGGTTACTACCACATTGATCGCACCCATGATGGAAGAAATACCCATCATGTGAACCGAAAGGATGAACAGATCCGTGGACGCCGGCCCGTACTTGGTGGACAGCGGCGCATAGAAGGTCCAGCCAAAGTTCGGTGCGCTGGGGTTACCGGCACCAAAGGCACTCAACACCACTGAACCGATCAGGATGGTAAACGCAAAAGGCAGGATCCAGAAGGACCAGTTGTTCATCCGCGGCAGCGCCATATCCGGCGCCCCGATCATCAAGGGAATCATCCAGTTGGCCAGGCCAACCGTGGCGGGCATCACCGCGCCGAATACCATGACCAAGCCGTGCACGGTGGTCATCTGGTTGAAGAATTCCGGATCCACGAATTGCATGCCAGGCTCGAGCAGCTCGGCACGAATTACCATGGCAAGGAAACCGCCGGACAGGAACATGGCGAAGCTGAACCACAGATACAAGGTACCGATATCTTTGTGGTTGGTGCTGAACAGCCAACGTTTCAGGCCGGTCGGGGCGTGGTGATGATCGTGATGATCATCATGGGTTGCAGCTGCAGTAGACATTGCTATCCCCTCCCTTATTCGTGGTCGTTAACGTCGGCGGGCTGGATCAGATCGCCGGTATCGTTGCCGAAAGCATTACGCTCGTAGGTGATCACCGCCGCAATCTGGCGAGGTGTCAGCTGAGCCTTGAAGTTGGGCATGGCGGCACGGCCATTCACCAACACATCGATGTGTTCGTTCAGGTGCTCTTTATTGGTGGCAAACTCCGTACCGGCAAACGCCAGGCCGATACCGCCTTCACCATTGGCACCGTGACACAGGGCACAGGCGCTGTCGTAAACTTGCTTGCCTTCTTCCAGCGCCTGATCGATGCCGGCAAACGGCGTCAGATCCGGGCCAGAGGCCGCTTTTTCTTTCTCTTCAGCAATCCAGGTCTTGAACTCGTCCTGGGTCACCACTTCTACGGCAATCGGCATGAAGGCGTGGTTCTTGCCACACAGTTCCGCACACTGGCCGTAGTAAGTCCCTTCTTTGCCTTCTGGCACCAACGCCCAGGTTTCGTTAACGAAACCGGGAATAGCGTCTTTTTTGCCACCAAGATCAGGCACCCAGAAAGAGTGGATCACGTCGTCGGAGGTCACCAGGAAGCGCACTTTCTGGCCGGACGGGATACGCAATTTCTTATCCACTTCCAGCATGTAGTTGTGCCCTTTTTCGGGAGCGTCCTTACCGACCAGATCTTTCGCCGTGCCGTAAGGGAACAAGCCACCGGCAAGTACCGGGTTGTTGTACTGCTCCGGGGGAGTGGCCAGGTTGGAGAAGAAAGAGACACCAATATCGTTGTCATCTTCGTACGTCAGGTACTCGTAACTCCACTTCCAGCGATAACCAGTCACCTTCACCGTCAATTCTGACTCAGCAGTATCGTCCAGCTGAACCAGTACGCGGGTGGCCGGAACGGCCATGGCGATCAGGATAACGAAGGGGATCACTGTCCACAGCACCTCGAAAAACACGTTTTCGTGGAAGGTGGAAGGATTCGGGTTCTTGGAACGGCGGTGGCGGATCATCGAGAACAGAATCAGGCCACAGACCAGCAGACCGATAACGGTCACGATCCAGAGAACGGTGGTGTGAAGATCTTGAACATCCTGGCTGACTTGGGTTACCCCCGGTCGCAGGTCGAGATCGGAACGTTCAGTCCAGTCGCTAGCGAAGGTCATACCACTGATCATCAGTGACGTCAGACCCGCCGCCGCGCGGTGGAACAGAGTTGACTGCATGCGTTTGCTCCCTGTTTTCCCCAGCGCTACCCCGTTACAGGCACGCTTGTTCTTTGCCGTTACCGGCGCCTGGAAAGCGAGTTTCAGGATTGATGCAGCGAAACGGTCACCAGACCTTCCCCAGTCACATCCACGGCCAAGGGGGCGGCCGCTTAACGTGTCACATGGGAGGCAAAACCCAATAAAATCAAGTAGCTATTTACCGCTATGCTGATTTCATTGAATTGCCGGAGGTGTGGCAAATTGTCCCACTGCATTTATGGGCGCCAACTCTAGTCATTCGCTTGGCTAAAGTCCAGCCGAAACGTAGGGTTTATCAAGCCTTTCAGGCAGATACGATTGCCACACACTATGCTACACTCAGCCCCTGTTCCACTACCCAGCGCCCCTCTCCCCCATGCCGAAACGCCGTCCCATTTACCGCGTCATATTCCAGAACCAAGGGCAAACCTACGAAGTCTATGCCTCGGAGATATACCAAAGCGACCTGCACGGGTTTATCGAGGTGGAAGAATTCCTGTTTGATGAACGCAACGGCGTGCTGGTGGACCCGGCAGAAGAAAAGCTGAAGACGGAGTTCTCAGGAGTATTACGGTCTTATATCCCCATGCATGCGGTGATTCGTATTGATGAGGTAGAAAAAGAAGGCGTCGGCAAGATCACTGAATCACACAGCCAACCACGCACCAACAATGTTTCCCCCTTCCCCATTCCGCCAGCACCACCCAAATAGCCCGAACAGAGTCAAATCAGGCTGACCAGCAGCCCATAAGGTGACACGGCGTGTTGCGGCCGCAAATCGGCAAAAAAGAAGGGCGCCGGTTAGACCGAGCGCCCCGAGGGTTGCCTGATATTACTAAGAGGAGAAAACGTATTTTGCCTACTGAATTAGTCCGCAGGCTGATTCAAAGGTTCCCACCAGACCAAAAAAATCTTCTGCTAGCGGGAGGTATCCCGAGAGACGTGATTTCGCGCCATAGAGCGCACCGCCGAAAGCTCAGTGCGGGCGCTTTGGGCCAGCAACATGGCCTGTTCAGCCCGCGCAACCATGCGAACAAACAGAATCAGCGCAAACCGTGTCATCAACTCCATCTTCGTCTCCTGCTGCAGCGGGCCCGTCTGCTGACTCCCTGAGAGGGTCGGCCAGTTATCAGACAGCTCAATAAAAGAAGCGGGGAAGCGCGTCCGTGCTCCCTGGCCATCCTTGCTGGCCCTTCTCCGCGCATCTCGCTCAAGGCGAGTTACCGTATCAGAGACGTCTTTTCCGCCTTCGTTCACTGATCAGCGGGGTTTTTACCGGCCTTTTACAAGCAGCGCGCTACCTGCGCCAAAGCGTTACTGCGCCGGAGTTCGGGAAGGGGCCACCTCGCCGGATTGAATCGGCTCGCCATAGCGCAAGGTCGGGTTCACATCGTGAGGCTGAATCCAACCCATCATCATACTGAGCAGAATGAACAGAAACACCGCAACGGAAAAACCCACACGCCAAGCCAGCGCGCGCATAGTCTTGCCTTCTTTGCCCTGCCCTTTTACCAGCGACATGAGCGCACGCCCCAGAGAAATCATTGCCGCCAGCAGAAGAAGCACCACAATCAGCTTTACCCACCACATACTCTTTACCTCCTTCAATGCATTGCTATGGCGTCCCGCTCCGTGCCAGCGAAGCACCGCCAGAATTCCCTGGGTGAAAAGCCCGGCCAGCTATGTACAATGTGCCGCCATTGCTGTGTGGACAAGCCGAGAATCGCTGCGGGACCGCCATTTATGCGGCTATTGTAATGGCCGACTCTTCCAGTGCACGCACTATCTGACCTGCGCTGTCGCCCACGGACCGGGCAAGCCGCCGTTTTCACCACGCCACTGCTGTCACGAGGGCAGACAACCATGCCTCACACTCACCGCCGGGCACCCTGGATCGCACTGATCGCCACCTTGATTGTGGCCGGAATCTGTCTGCGGTTGGCCTTGTGGCAACTGGACCGGGCCGACGAAAAGCGCCAGTGGCTCACAGAACAGAGCGAGCGGGCCACCCTGCCGCCGGCAGACTTGCCCACCTTGCAGGCCGACGCGGACCCCATGCACCGGCGCGCATCGATTTCCGGCCATTTTGATAACGCCCACAACTTGCTGTTGGATAACCGCACGCTGAACCGCGTAGCCGGCTACCACCTGTTGACTCCATTTGAAACCCACAAAGGGCAATGGGTTCTGGTCAACCGGGGCTGGCTGCCCCGGGGCAACGATCGCGCCAAACTGCCAGCCATCGCCCCCATTACAGGAAACTTGACCGTCACTGGAGTGGCATACCGCCCTTCCCGTGATGCTTTTGTGCTCAAGGACATGCCATTGCCCGACAATCAGTGGCCATTACGGGTTCAGAAAGTGGATTTTGACGCTATTGGTGAACAACTTGGGGTAGAATTGGCGCCCTTCGAAATCCGGGTCACCCCTGAACTGGCGCTGGGTAGCAACGCACCGCTACCCCGGCACTGGCAGGACGTGACCGTGATGGGCCCGGAACGGCACAAAGCCTACGCATTGCAGTGGTTCGCACTGGCACTGGCCGCCCTGCTGATATATGTTGCCGCCGCACTCCGAAACCGGCGCAAAGCACGTAAGACGCGAGAGGAACAGTAATGACTCCACGGACCAAGAGCAGGGTCACTTTGTTAGCCATCATTGCGCCCTTTGTTCTGTTTTTTCTGGCCGGACGCTACTTGGTTGATGTCCAGGAGCTGCCCAAGGTCAACAAGGGCCAACTGCTGATTCCGCACATCGACATGGCGAGCCTGAACGCCACTGACAGCGACCAGCAACCCTACGACGGCAATCACATGGGTAACCAGTGGACCCTGCTCTATGTGGCTGGCGAAGGCTGCGATACCCGTTGCAAAAATGGCCTTTATTATCAGGTACAACAGGTACGGCTGACCTTGGGCGAAGACACGAAGCGGGTACGTCGGATGATTCTGCATACCACCCCGGCAAACACCGAATTACAGACCTTTCTCACCGACAAGGTGGACGGCATGGTGTCCATCCATGCGGCTTCTACCGATGTCACTCAGGCACTGGCGCCGGTGTATACCCCCGACGCCAGCCAGCCCATTGGCGATATTTTTCTGGTCAGCCCGGACGGCCAGATCTTCATGCGTTATCCCACGCACGAAAACATGGATGCCACCCTCGAAGAGGCGGAGAACATCCGCGTCGATCTCAAACGGACCCTCAAAGGGTCACTGATCGGTTAAGGCAGACTCTTGATTATGCAAACCCCCACCGCATCGCAGCGCTGGTTGCGCCGCTTCTGTATTCTGGCTGTGCTGATGGCCGCCGGCGTAATCATTCTTGGCGCCTGGACCCGTCTGTCCGATGCGGGCCTGGGCTGCCCGGACTGGCCTGGCTGCTACGGCCATCTGGACGTGCGCAAGGCCATTGAACATGTGGCCACCACCAACGAAACCACCCCCGGCGCCCTGCGCGAAGCACATAAAACCGTGCCGGAAATGGTGCACCGCTATTTCGCCTCGACCCTGGGGCTGGTGATCATCATCATTGCCGCCTTGTCGTTTGTTAACCGCAAACGGGAAAAACAGCCGCTGAAGCTACCGCTCTTCCTTGTTGCGCTGGTGATCTTCCAAGGCATTCTCGGCATGTGGACGGTGACCATGGGGCTGCAGCCCACCATCGTGATGCTGCACTTACTTGGCGGGTTTACTACCTTCACCTTATTGGTGCTTCTCACCGCCCGAGTATTCCGCTGGCCCAGCTTCCTCAATGATTGTGATGTACTGACACTCAAGCCGTTGGCATCCATGACCTTGGCCGCCGTTATCTTGCAAATTGCCCTGGGCGGCTGGACCGCCAGCAACTACGCAGCCGTGGCCTGCACCGATTTGCCGGTGTGCGAAGAAGGCTGGCAGGATAGGCTAAACTTCAAGGAAGCGTTTATTTTCTGGGGGCACGAGCACGACAAGCCGGACTACGAGTACGGCGTCCTTGATAACGAAGCACGCACCACCATTCACGTGATGCACCGCTTCGGCGCCCTGATGGTGACCCTGCTGGCGCTGCTGCTGGTGGGCAAGATTCTGCTGCGTGCCCGCAGCGTGTTTTTCCGTAATTTTGCGCTGGTGATTCTTGGCATTCTCAGCCTGCAAATCGGCCTGGGCCTCAGTAATGTGATGTTTGCGGTGCCGCTGGATGTGGCCGTGGCCCACAACTTCGTCGCAGTGATACTGTTGGCCAGTCTGGTGTTGTTCATTCGCGCCATTAATGTGAAGTGTGGCAAACGCCAGCCCCCCAAACAGGAAGGAGTCTCGTCATGAGTGAGTCAGCCCACTGGCGCGACTATCTCGCCCTCACCAAACCCGGCGTAGTCATGTTGCTCATGGTCACCGCGGTGGCAGGCATGTTCCTGGCCACCGAGCCGGCAGGCATGGTGCCGTTGGGAACCTTCATCCCCGCGTTCCTGGGTCTATCTCTGGCCATGATGGCGTCCGCCGCCATTAACCAGATCATGGATCAGAAAATCGATGCCATCATGAAGCGCACGGAAAAGCGCCCCCTGGTGGCCGGCAAGCTGACCCCAAAAGCGGCCATCACCTTTGCGGTGCTACTGGCAGCAGCCTCCATGGTCATGCTGTATTTCCTGGTGAACCCGATTACCGCCTGGCTGACCCTGTTCGGCTTTGTTGGCTACGCCTTTATTTACACTCTCTACCTGAAACGGGCGACCCCGCAAAACATCGTGATTGGCGGCATCGCCGGCGCCATTCCACCGCTGCTCGGCTGGACCGCCGTTACCGGTGAAGCCCACCCGTACGCCTGGCTGCTGGTGCTGATCATCTTCGTCTGGACGCCGCCACATTTTTGGGCGCTGGCCATTCACCGTCGCGACGAATACGCCAAGGCGGATATCCCCATGCTACCGGTGACCCACGGCATCCCGTTCACCCGTGAATCGGTGCTGTACTACACCATTCTGCTGTTTATCTGCACCCTGCTACCGTACCTCACCGGCATGAGCGATCTGATCTATTTGCTCAGCGCCCTGATCCTCGGCCTGGTGTTTCTGTATCACGCGGTACGCCTGCGTTTTTCCGAAGACCCGAAACTGCCGATGAAAACCTTCGGTTACTCGATCACCTACCTGTTCGCCCTGTTTACCGCCCTGCTTGTGGATCACTACCTGCCGGTGAGCCCGACCAACGTCGCCACTTGGCTCGGCGCGTGAGAACCCCGTTGCGAGATACGAGTTTCGAGTCACGAAAGGCAAGAAACAACACAACAGAATCTGCTTTTCGAAACTCGTTACTCGCCACTCGCTTGTGCCTTAAAAGACACTGCCACAGCGGTTTCATTCGCTCCCTTCTTCCCACTCTACGACTTTTGCAGTAGCTTATAGGCCAACAACAACACCGCTTGGGGAAGGATCACCTGCATGGGCACTCTGATTTTTTTCGGCATCATCATTGCCGTCATCATTTACATCATTGCCGTCTACAACCGGCTTATCGCCCTGAAGAATCGCTTCAAGAACGGCTTTGCCCAGATTGATGTGCAGCTACAGCGCCGTCACGACCTGATTCCCAATCTGGTGGAAACCGCCAAGGGCTACATGAGCCATGAGAAAGAAACGCTCACCCAGGTGATTGAGGCCCGAAATCAGGCCATCAGTGCCAAGCAAGCCGCTGCCGCACACCCGGACGACGCTAACGCTGTCACCCAGCTTGGCAAGGCGGAATCCCTGCTATCCGGCTCACTGGCCAACTTTTTTGCGCTCAGCGAAAACTACCCGGACCTGAAGGCCAACGACACCATGGCCCAGCTGATGGAAGAGCTGAGCAGCACCGAAAACCGCATCGGGTTTGCCCGCCAAGCATTCAACGACGCGGCCATGAACTACAACACGTACCGCGAACAATTCCCGCAGAACTTTATCGGTGGCCTGTTTGGCCAGTTCAGCGAAGCCAAGCTGCTCCAGATCGAGAGCGAGCAGGCACGCAAGGCTGTGAACGTCACCTTCTAACGCGGCCTTCCCATGGATTTCTTTCAACATCAGGAACGGGCCCGGCGTAAAACCGGGCTTTTGGTCCTGTATTTCATTCTCGCGGTCATCGCTATCGTGGTGTGCGTGAATCTGGCGGTATTGCTGACGCTCTTCTGGGGCGATTTTCAGTCAGTCTCGGCCAGCCAATGGTTTACCCATCCCTTCATCCACTGGATTACCGGCCTCACACTCGTCGTCATGGTGTTCGGTTGCCTGCTCAAGCTGTGGCAACTGCGCAATGGCGGCCAGGGGCTAGCCGAGATGCTCGGCGCGCGCCATATCCCCATGGACAGCACCGTCACCGGTGAAAAAAAGCTGATCAACGTGGTCGAGGAAATGAGCATCGCCTCGGGCATTCCTGCCCCCCAGCTCTATGTCCTGGACAAGGAAACCGCCATAAACGCTTTTGTTGCGGGCTTCCGGCCCTCGGAAACCGTACTGGTGGTGACCCAAGGCACCCTCAACGAGCTGAATCGGGATGAATTGCAGGGCGTTATCGCCCATGAATTCAGTCATATATTCAACGCCGACATGCGCCTTAATCTACGTTTGCTAGCCGTCTTGGCGGGCATTCTCGCGCTGGGCAAGGTGGGCGAATACCTGATTCGTGGGCAACGCCGCTCGTCGTTCAGTCGTTCTTCATCCAACAGCAAGGGCGGGGGCGGGTTGGTGTTTGTCGGGCTGGCCCTGATGGTGATCGGTTATGTGGGCCTGTTCTTCGGTCGCCTCATCAAAGCTGCCATTTCCCGGCAACGGGAACTACTGGCGGATGCCTCCGCGGTGCAGTTCACTCGCAACCCGGCCGGGCTCGGCGGCGCGTTGATCAAAATTCGTAACGGTAACGGCTCCCACCTGGCCACGCCCCACGCGGAAGACATGAGCCACATGTGTTTCGGGGAAACCCTGCACTTTCGCCTGCGTAACCTGCTGGGGACCCACCCGCCACTGGATGAGCGCCTGACCGCTCTGGGCAGCGACTGGGTGGCCCGTGCCCGCAGCCGCGCACGGGACTCGGGGAGTTCGGCTATTGGCACAGAGAACCAAACCGCCCCAGGGACTGCCGTACCCCAAGGCGCCTCAGCTTTCGCCGGCGGTAGCACAGAGCCTGCGGGCACCACCACCGCCCCGCCCCCCACTGCGTCACAGCGGGTGGGCACCGTCAGCGAACCGGATATGGGCTATGCCCGCAGCCTGCTGCAAGCCATTCCGGATGATTTGCGACACCAGATACGCTCGCCCCAATCAGCAGAAAGCGTGCTATACGCCTTGATCCTCAGCACCTCCACCAGCGACCCCGAATCGCTGCTCAAGGCACTGAACGTCAGCGACGAGCGGCAAACCCTGATGACATTGAGCCAAACCATCGGCGCACTGGGCTCGCGCCTGCGCCTACCGCTCATTGACTTGGCCTTGCCGGTGCTCAAGCCCTTACCTGCCGATACACGGGCGCGCATTCTCTCGCACCTGACGGCACTGATTCAGGTCGATAACCGTTACACGTTTTTCGAATGGGCGTTGGTGGGGCTGGCCCACCAACAACTGGGCGACCAGTCTGGCAGGAACCGCCGCACCCGTTTCCGCCGCTATGGCGCCCTGGCGGCCGAGCTGCAACTGCTGTTTTCCGTATTGACCTGGTCCAGTGGCGCCGAAGACGAAGAGGCCCGCACCCTGTTCCAGCGCAGCACCCATGGGCTACTGCCCGCCGGCCGCACCTTGTTGCCACTCACCCACTGCGCCAGCCACAAGCTGGGTAACGCTGTGGATCGGCTGGCCGACCTGTCTCCCCTGCTCAAGGGGCCGGTGATTGATGCCGCTGCCGACCTGGTGTTGGCCGACGGCAAAGTGCAAGTACAGGAAGCAGAATTGCTGCGGACCATCGCCGCCCTGCTCGAATGCCCGCTCCCTCCCCTGTTTGCCGACTGAACGCTCAGCGGCATACGGCGGGCGCCCCCATGCCACCACAACCACTCAAATGGTTTCCCGACAAGGCGCCTCCACATTGGCAGGCGGGCCACCCTATTATGCAAAACACTGAATCTTCTTCAAATTGTCAGCTTTAGCTGACAATTATCAGAGCAACTTCCCTATGCATTGGCACGAAAGTACGGGCAGAATACGAACATCTCCGAAACACTGCCGTTGATCGGCAGAACTGTGATTCGCATCACATTTTCACGGACGATCAACCTCATGGGACGAGGACAAACGATGGAATTCAGTAAAGCAAGCACCCGCAATACATGGGAATCCGTGGCCCACGCCACCGAACAGGTTCGTAGCGGTAGCCTGGACCCGGCACTCTCGGCCTGGGTTAAGGCGCAAGGCTTTGCGCTGGATGAAACCGTTTTTTCGTGTGTATGCAGGTTCGATGACGGCATCTACACCGGCACTCTCGTTGACCGACACGGCCGTGCCTGGGAGTTCTTTGCCGATCTGAATGACCCACTGAGCTGCGACCTGGAAGATGTGACTGATACCCTGGGGCCGAAATCCCCAGACCACCCCCAGGCTGATTTGTGTGACAAAGTCACCATGGCCCTGCTGTACCAGCGAGAGCAGCAAGTAGCGGCCTGACGATCCTGGCCGACATGTTAAGGGCCATTAGGGACTCGTTATTCCCCACCTCGCCGGAAGGGCAACAGACTGCGCGCCTCGTCCTGGTAACGCTGCACATGCAGCGCTTCTTCCTCACAGAAATCCCCAATTGCCCGCTGAAAAGCGGGCTCACACAAATGGTGCAACGACCAAGTAATCACCGGTTCGAAGCCACGCAGAATCTTATGCTCGCCCTGCACACCGGGGTCAAACTCCTGTAACTGCTGCTCAATGGCAAACTCGATACCCTGGTAATAGCACATTTCGAAATGCAGGCAATCGCGCTCCTGCAGGCAGCCCCAGTAGCGGCCATAGAGCTGGGTGTCGTCGAAGAAATACAGGGCCGCTGCGATAGGTGCCTGGCTATTGCCGTCCCGGGCCAACACCATCATCAGCTGCTCCCCCTGCTGTTCGGCCACCGTGGCAAAAAACGCCTCGTTCAGGTACGGCATCTGACCACGCTTGAGATACGTGCTGGCGTAGCAACGATAGAACAAGGACCAGTCATCTGCCTGGATCTGGGCGCCACGGCGGCGCTCGATCTGGATGCCCTGCTCGTGGATTCGCCGACGCTCCTTGCGCAGGTTCTTGCGCTTGCGCGACTGGAACTCAGCCAGAAAAGCACCGAAATCGGCATAGCCGCGATTAAACCAACGAAAGTGACAGGCCTGGCGAGACACCAGCGGCAAATCCACCAGAGCCTCACGGCTTGCCTGGTCCGGAAACAACAAATGCCAGCCACTAGCCTGCTGCACCGCCAATTGCTCGCTCACCGCCTGCCAAAGCGTCTCCGGGCGCCAGTCGCCCAACCACCGCGGGCCCACCACCGGCGTGAACGGCACCGAGGTCACCAACTTGGGGTAATAAGCCAGCCCATGGCGCTGATATGCGTCTGCCCAGCTGAAATCAAACACGTACTCGCCACGGGAATGGTCTCGACCGTACAAAGGCAGCCAGGCCCCGTCGCGCTCAACATGGCAGGGCGACCAGCCAGTCTCTGGCGTGGTGGCGCCGCACTGCTGCAACGCCTGGAAAAAAGCCGAATTCAGGAATGGATACGACGTCAAAATGACTCCAACATGAGTTTCACCGCCAGCTTGGGTACAATGCCCGGATTGTGCGGTGCCTGACAGTCATTACCGGCAAGCCCTGCCAACAAAAAGGGCCACGGTAACGGGGGTTTTACCCGGGCACATTAGCCGCACAATACCGCCTCGTCATCTGGCTGTTTTTATCCTTACTTTTATCACTCATTGCATAAACAAGGTAACGTCAATTCCATGAATGTCTCTAAATCGCTGACTATTTTTTACGTCATCGTCACCCTGTTGCTGGCCATCCCTGGCGCCTGGCTTCTGTTTGCGCCGGAAATGGCCCTGGTGACTATCCACGAAAACCTGGCCATGATTCAGGTTTCTAACATCCACAGTCAACAAACCGGCCTGGGCCTGTTGCTGGCCGCGGCCGTCAACCTGGTCTGCCTGCTTGGCGGTCGCCAGCGGCTGCCGCTGCACGTGGCCGTGTTTTTCTACCTCGCCGGCCTGGTAGCCAGCCATGGTAATACCGTCTTCACCCACCAGGCATGGCTGTGGATTCCGGTCCTCGCCTACCTGCTGCCGCTGATTCCCTTCAGCAAGTTGGTGCCAGCCAACCTGTCTATGCCCTCCTTGCCCGGCAGCAATGGCCAGCAGCGCGGTGAAGTGAAGTGGTTCAACCCGAACAAAGGCTTCGGCTTCATTCTTACCGACAGCGGTGAAGAACTGTTTGTGCATTTCAAAGCAGTACAGAACGGCGGCCGTCGCAGCCTGCGCACCGGCACCAAGGTACGTTTCGATACCCGCATGTCTGATCGTGGCGAACAAGCCGATAACGTTTATATCGAGCAGTAACGCAACATAAGCCGCATCACGCGGCGCGCAACAGGCTGCACGCGGCGGCCTGTTGCGCGCCGCCTGTTGCCTGAAGCGGAATAACAATAATGACACTGGCCACGGCTGACTGGGTTGTCCTGGCGGGCTACCTGTGTGTGGTACTGGGTATCGGCATCTATTTTTCTCGCCGCAATACCAGCACCGAAGAATATTTTGTCGGCGGACGACGCTTTCGCGGCTGGGTGATTGGCCTCTCGCTGGTGGGTACGTCCATTAGCTCTATTACCTTCCTTGCCTACCCGGCCGATGCGTTCAAAACCGACTGGTTGCGCTACCTGCCTAACCTGGCGTTGCTACCGGCCATGCTGGTCGCCGCCTTTGTTTTTCTCCCTTTTTTCCGGCGTGGCAACATGACCAGCGCCTACGAATTTCTCGAACAACGCTACGGCCCCTCCATTCGAGTGTATGGCGCCGTGGCCTTTCTGGTGGCACAGCTGGTGCGCCTGGCCATGATTCTGTGGCTGTTGTCGCTGTTGATTCAACAGGTCACCGATCTGTCACCAACCACCGCCATTGTGCTCGGCGGCCTCTTTGTGGGGCTGTACACCGTGATCGGCGGCATCGATGCGGTGATCTGGACCGATGTGCTGCAAACCGTGATTTTGCTGCTCGGCGGCATTATCTGCCTGTGGGTGATACTGGATGCACTACCCGGCGGCCTGAATCAGGTGTTTGAGCAAGCCGGCAGCGCCGGCAAGTTTGCGCTGGCACCGTGGGAAAACGGCGCCCCGGGGGACACCTCCTGGTCGTTCTCCCTGAGCGAGAAAACCGCCACCATGATGCTGCTGATCGGGCTGACCAACTGGCTCACCGAATACTCCAGCAACCAGAACACCGTGCAGCGTTACTGCGCCTCCCAATCCACACTGGAAGCGCGGCGAGGACTCTGGGTCTACCTGTTCACGGCCCTGCCGATCTGGGCGTTCTATATGTTACTGGGCACCGCTCTGTGGGTGTTCTTTCAGGTGTACCCGGACCCACATGCCGGCGCCATTCTGGCCAGTGATGCGCGGGCGGAAACTCTGATGCCGCATTTCATCACCGCTTACCTGCCCGCGGGTGTGGCCGGGCTGGTCATTGCGGCGGCCCTCGCCGCCGCCATGAGCTCACTGGATTCCAGCATCAATTCGATTACCACTGTCAGCGTGGTGGACCTGTATCGCCGCCACCTGCGCCCCGGTCGCGATGATCGCCACTATCTGAAAGTGGCCTGGGCCATCGCCATCGCCGTCACTGGCTTCATGATTATCGGTGCGCTGTGGCTGAACCAGGCTGACACAAAAACGCTGCAGGACACCTCCACCATTCTGGTGTCCCTGCTGGGTGGCGGCATGCTGGGGTTGTATCTACTGGGGTTCTTCAGCAAGAAGGGGAATGCACGGGCCGCCTGGTGTGGCATCGGCTGCACATTGGTATTCACCAGCTGGACGATCCTGACCAACAACCAGCTGCTGCCAGAGGCGCTAAGCGCCCCCTTTGACCTGTACTACACCGGCCTGATCGGCAACGTGTTGATGTTCCTGGTCGGTTATCTGGTGGCGTTGTTCTGGCCCGCCGCCTCAGTAGCACCGTCTGCGCCCTTGTCTTCCTCCGAAGGCTGAACCGATGGCTGCGACGCGGGCATGGCCCGTGCCCGCAGCAATCGATCTCGCAATAACCAACCTGCCGCCCAGCACACCAGCCAGGGATCGATCAGGTAATCCCACAGGTTGTCACTGGTCAGCAAACCGGCGCCAAAGGCGCACTGAGCCGCCACCAGAATCAGGCAGGATGCATAGGCCCGCGTAATCCACGCCAACAGACCGATCAGCAACAGAGCCGTACTGAATTCAAAACTGCCAAAGCCCAACGCATAAGGGTCAGCATAGCTGGAGCCCATGCTCATCGGGTAGAACCACAGCGCCATCAATACCAGCATCAGGCAGGCGGTGCGCAACTCCCGCACGGGTAGCCAGTAATGCCCGACGACACGGTGCTGAATCGCCAGCACCGCCAACAGGCCAGAGGAGACACTAAAGCCCGCCAGATAACTCAACACCCAAGTCCCAGGCCCCCAGGGGTAAGGCAGCAAGGACCAAACGAAGACCAGCGCGGCCAGAAAAATACGCCCCCGCAAGAACAGCAAGTTGGCACTGATACGCAACTGAACCGCCACCAGCACCAGCGCGCAAATCACCAAATCAAGTGACATTACCGAGCTCCTTGTGCGGGTTCTTGTGGGGACACTGTGCCCTCAGAGGAATCAGCTTTCAGCCAGGCATGGCGGATCGCCGTCTTGTTCCAGGTGTAAAGTAGATGCAGATCGCCATTACGGGTGCGCACCATATACGGGTAGTCGTACTGAAATTCACAGCCCCGGTGACTTTGGCACTTGTTGGCCTTCACTCGCTCAAGAAACAGGCGCCGATCTTCGGGAATAGCACCGCCGACAAACTCATCGTCAATCAGATCAGCAAACGCATCCGGTTTCAGCTCGCTACCGCGCCACTGCTCCCGATTATGGAAAAACCAGCGATCTTCCCAGTGCTGCCCTGCATCACGGGTTTCACGAATACACAGGTCATCGCGCTCTTCACGGTTACAATTAGTGGCCACCAGCCAATGCCCCGGCCCCATGGCAACGCCGCCCACGGCTGAGCTGGGATTATCTACCGGCGCGTATTCCAGCGGCGACCAACGCCAACCACCATCACTACTGGAGGACTGATACAAATACCCGTTATTCGGCTCGTTCTCATTGCGCAGGAAAGAGACCGCGTGATTACTGTCATCCACCAACACCAGCGGCTGGATAGCCTTGCGTCCATGCCCGATGCGGGCCTTACCGAGGATGCGATTATTGCGGTCCAGGCGCAGAATTTCACCAAACTTGCCGATCATTTCGTGGTACACCGGCAAACCGATGGAACCATCGCTGTAATGGATCGGCGGAGTTTTAACCAGTGTACTGATATTGAGAAACGGGGTAGCCGCCAGAGCAGTATCGAAATGCCAACTGGCCCCTTGATCCGACGACTCCATCACCACTATGCGGCTGGCCGCCCAACCCCCGAAACTGACGGCTACGACAAACAACCGCATGTGGCCATTGTCGTCCAGCACCGGTACCGCGTTACCCAGTTTGCGAATGTGCCGCCCCCAACCGCGAGAGATTTGTTCGCGGGTAACGGACACCTTTTCGTCAGACCAGGTACCCGACTCAGGATCAAAAATCGCAGAATTAATGGACACATCACCCGCCCCTTCACGGGTGCCGGCAAACCAGAAGGCGCGCAAGCGGCCATCGGGCAGCTCTAGCATGGAGGCCGCATGCACCATATTAGTATCCGCATCGGACGCAAAGCGGGTTTGCCATTGGCTATCCGCCGGAACCGGGGCAGGATCAGCCGCCAACAACTGTGGGGTCGGCTGCCAGAGGCGTGCCGGTGTTGCCGCAAAGTAGCCCGCCACCAGAGCGGCACCGACCAAAAGATGAAAAGCTCGCTTAAGCATAGGGAATCGTCACAACTGAAATATGCAAATGCTTGTTATTGGGTGATCTATTGGCGCAAAACGCGCCGGGCGACAGTCTAGCAGCCGTTCACAAAATTGCCTGCCGTTAATACATATTTGCCGCACCGACTGTCAGTTAGCGCGGAGAAACCACAGGGCAAAGCGGTCAAAATGTGTTCAGCCCTATAATGATAATGTCATAATGACGTCGCGTTATATGCCCAAATCAATTCCAAGAATAGCGAACAAGGACTTCTCGCCCCCTATGGACAGGCTTCGACCTTTTGGCCTCAGTTGGCTGCTGCTTGCACTTTCTGCATTGCTCTCTACCCTTTCTCCCGCATGGTCGGCACCAGCATCCAGCAATGCGGCCCCGGGCTGGACACTGGTCAGCGACCGCAATGACATTCAGGTGTACATGAAACACCGGGATGAATCCCGCTTAAAAACCTTTCGCGGTATCACCCGCTTTACCTTGAACGACGAATACTCCCTGGTGGCCCTGCTAAACGACTATCCTTCATTTCCCAAGTGGCTACACTTTGTCGACAGCGCTGAAGAGTTTGGCCGTACCAGCCCCCTGGATCGGCAGCTGCGGTTTACTACACAACTACCTTGGCCACTGGCAGACCGGGAAGCGGTGCTGCGCGCCAAAGTCACGCAGACCCTGGGCACCGATCCTGAATCGGTAATGATTACGTTGATTAACCAGCCCGATTCCTTACCCCCCAACAATAACTACATCCGCTTCCCGGAAATGACCGGGCTGCTGGGTTTTACCCGGCTGGGTAACCGCGAAGTGGAAATGACCTATGAACTGATTCTGGATCCGGGCGGTTACATCCCCGCCTGGATTGCCAATATCCTGCTTCGCGATGCCCCTTACTTCACGCTTGAGCGTCTGCGCCGCATCGTCAACAAGCCGGAATACCAGAGCCATTATTACGACTATATTGATTTGCATGGCCCCGGCCGGCCAGCAGATGCCAACCCACAGGCCGCACCACCGCCAGCCCCCAGCTCATAAACGGCGATCACCACACCGCCTGAGGGCAGCGATTTTGCAGCCCTCTCTCCAGGCGATTTCACCCCAGCGCCACAATGCCGTGTCGCCAACGCCACGGCCCCAGCACCTTGTCTGACAAAATTGGCCCATTCTGCGGTAACAAAGTGTCTACACTCGGTCGCTTTGATGAAGCTGAAAGTTCAAAGTTGAAAAGCGCGAGGAAACTATCGGTAATACCCCGAAGCGCCGGGCCCGCGACGACAAGCAATCCTGAGCAACCAAATTGGATCGCGCTTTTGAACTTTGAACGGCTTGCAACGGAATGAGTGGACACAGGAGTAATCATGAAGAATTTCAAAGATAAAGTGGCGGTCATCACCGGTGCCGGCTCCGGCATCGGCCGTGCTCTGGCCCAGGAACTGGCGGCATCCGGCGCGAAGCTGGCACTATCCGACATTAATGAAGCCGGCCTGAAAGAAACCGCCAACAGCCTGAATCTCGGCGAAGATCGTCTGATGACCAAGATTCTCGACGTGGCCGACCGCCAGGCGTTCTATGATTTCGCCGACGATGTGGTCAACCATTTCGGCCACGCCAACATGATCTTCAACAACGCCGGTGTGGCACTGGGCGCTACCGTGGAAGACATGAACTATGACGACTTCGAGTGGTTGATGAACATCAACTTCTGGGGCGTGGTCTACGGCACCAAGGCTTTCCTGCCCTACCTGAAGCAAGCCGGTGAAGGTCATATCGTCAACGTCTCTTCTATCTTTGGCCTGGTTGGCATCCCCACACAGTCGGCCTACAACGCCGCTAAATTCGCGGTGCGTGGCTTCACGGAAGCCCTACGCATCGAGCTGGAAATGGAAGGCAGCCCGGTATCCTGTACCTCCATTCACCCGGGCGGCATCAAGACCAACATTGCCAAGGCCGCGCGTTTTGACGCAAGCGTTGAACGCATTACTGGTGGCAATCAAGAGCAATCCATCCAAGACTTCGAGAAAATGTTCCGCACTACGCCGGAAGAAGCCGCCAGCACCATCCTTAAGGGTGTCCGCGCCAACAAGCGTCGTGTTCTGATTGGCTCAGATGCTGTCGCTGTCGATACCATGCAGCGCCTGCTGCCAACCAGCTACCAAAAGCTGGTCGCCATGGGTCAGAAGTACATGAACAAGAAGTAACGACTGGGGAATATCGCTTTTCCCTTGCCAGAAAAAGCCTTTGATGGTGCCATGGCTTCTCACTCACAGGAGTAGCCATGACATCCCCAGAGGTTCCTTTTTCCCAGGCGGCCGAAAACAATAAAGGCCCCATCCTCCAGGTTCTGCAACAACACTGTCAGGCCCCCGGCACCTTGCTGGAAATTGGCGCAGGCACCGGACAACATGCCGCCTGGCTCTCTGCACAGTTGCCCCACCTGCAATGGCAACCTTCTGACGTGGCGGAAAATTTGCCCGCCATTCGCCACTGGTTAAGTCAGAGCCCCAACCCGGCAAAGGCCCCCTTGGCACTGGACGTGACGGACCAATGGCCCTCCGGCCCGTTTGATTATCTGTTCACCGCCAATACCTTCCACATCATGGCGCAATCGCTGGTGGCCCACTGTATCGCCGAAGGTTGCCAGCGTCTCAGCCCGAAAGGGGTATTCATGGTCTACGGCCCCTTCAACTACGATGGGCAGTTCACCAGTGATTCCAATAGACAGTTTGAAGGATGGCTGAAAGCCACTGATGCGCAGCGGGGAATCCGCGACAAGGAGTGGGTGGAGCAGGAATTTGCCCGCCACGGCCGGCAATGCCTGACAGACCATGCCATGCCGGCCAATAACCGGGTGCTGGTGTTTGGGTAAAAGAGTTGAGATCAGGCTCAGGCGCGGCGAATACCGCGCATTCTCGGCTTCAGGTAAATCACCCCGAATATCAGGGTCATCAAGGCATCACGCCAGTGAAACAGGCCCTTGCCCCGCAGCCACAGGGCAAAGCCCAGGCATTCCAGCGCATGCAGTATCGCCACCACCGAGCCGGCAATAATGAGCAAGCGGTCAAAGGGAGCGGGTAAATCCATGAAAATGGCTAACAGTACCCCCACCCAAAACACTACAATAACGCCGCGAAGCAAGCCCATAACAAACATCCTCTGACAGCGCTGGCTATTTTTTCTACACTGTGATGTTTGGAGACGCCTCCAAGGCCCTGCCAGACAGGAACACAAGGCGACTGCACTCACAAATCTCTCGCATTCAGACTGAGCGAATACATGCAAAAAGACAAGGCAAGCTCCTGGAGCCTGGAGCAATTTCAGGTCCCGGAAAAGGAAGGCGAGAGCCGCTTTCACGATTTCGACCTGCACCTGGACCTGATGCACGGTATCGCTGATTCCGGTTTCCAGTACTGCACCCCCATTCAGGCCGAAGTGCTGACCCACACCCTTGCTGGCGCCGACGCCATCGGCCGGGCCCAGACCGGCACCGGGAAAACCGCCGCCTTCCTGATCACCGTGATCAACGACCTGCTCAAGCACCCCATCGACGTGCAGCGTTTTGCCGGTGAGCCCCGAGCCCTGATTGTGGCCCCCACCCGGGAACTGGCCATGCAGATCGAAAAAGACGCCAATATACTGGCCAAGCACACCGACCTGCAGGTAATGAGTGTGGTCGGCGGCATGAACTTCAATCGTCAGCAGGAACGCCTGCAAAACAAGCTGATTGATATTCTGGTGGCCACCCCCGGGCGGCTACTGGACTTCGCCAAGCGCCGCGACCTGTGGCTCGACCGGGTGGAATTCCTGGTGCTGGACGAAGCCGATCGCATGCTGGACATGGGCTTCATTCCCGATGTGAAACGCATTGTCGGCATGACCCCGAAAAGCCAGCACCGCCAGACCCAGCTGTTCTCCGCCACCTTCAACGACGACGTGATGAACCTGTCACGTCGCTGGACCCAGGACGCGGAAGTGGTGGAGATCGAACCCACCCAAGTCACCACCGATACCGTGGAACAGAAGGTCTACATCACCAATACCGACGACAAGTTCAAGCTGCTCTATAACCTGATCACTGGCATGAACATGGACAAGGTCATCGTGTTTGCCAACCGCCGGGATATTACCCGCCGAGTCAGCGATCGGTTGCACAAGAAGGGGCTGAAAGTTTCCCTGATTTCCGGCGACGTGCCGCAGACCCAGCGTAGCAAGACTCTGGAACGCTTCCGCGCCGGCGAATTGCAGGTGCTGATCGCCACCGACGTGGCCGGCCGGGGCATCCACATCGACGGCGTCTCCCATGTGGTGAACTACAACCTGCCGGAAGATCCCGAAGATTACGTACACCGCATTGGCCGTACCGGCCGTGCTGGCGCCAGCGGCATGTCGATCAGCTTTGCCTGTGAAGACGATGCCTTCCTGCTGCCGGAACTGGAAAATGCCATCGGCATGAAGCTGGAATGCGAATACCCGCCTGCCGACCTGCTGGCCGAGAAAGACGCTGCCGCCCCCGCAAAAACCGACAGCAAAGACACCTAGCAATAAGCGGAAAAGGACTGACCAATGGCAACACGAATCAGCCCCACTGACGGCAAGGCCCTGTTTGAACAGGGCGACGCCTTGTTCATCGACATCCGCGACCCGGCCAGTTTTGCAGCCGGGCACCTGCGCGGCGCCGTGCACTTGAGTCAGGCCAACGTGGAACCCTTCCTGGCCAACACCGCCCCGGATCATGCCCTGGTGGTGTACTGCTACCACGGCAACAGCAGCCAGAACGCGGCGGACTGGCTGAGCGAGCAGGGTTTCAGCAATGCCGTCAGCCTGGACGGCGGCTACGACGTGTTTCGCCAGCAGTTTCCGGAATGCTTGGAAGAAATGGCTTAATTAGGGTTCATCGCGGAGTAGAGTGAATAACACGCTTCTCGCCGTTTGATTGGCTTATCGCAAATGCCCCGTGCTTTGCCATACGCTCGGTGCCGGATGCCTGACGCAAAAACACATAACCCAGAAGGCTGTCGCTACTACGATACGTCTTTTGAGGAATATTCAGGGAACAATCTGGTCATCGCGTTTTGCGAAGAGCGCATCAAGGCCACGGTTTTCCAGGTGTTGAATGAAAGCGTCAGTCGTCGGGCCTCCGACGTTCAGCGGTCGCCAGAGCGGGATAATGAGACAGGTCCGACACCGGCTCACCACTCCATTCCGCGATAACCCTCAATTAAACCCGCTGGAAGCAACACGCCAAACAGGAAAGCACAGGGCGGAGATCACTCAATACCCTCTCCGCCCATGCGCCCAAGCTCACTGGGGACTTACTCTCTACCGCGTCCAGCGTGTTACGTGAAGCGCCCCCTAAAAGCGATAGCCCACGCCCACCATGTAGACCCAAGGGTCAATTTCCACATCGATTTTATCCACCCGAGCGTCGTTCACATACAGCCGCGCTTCGGTATCAATATCGATATTCCAGACGCTGGCATTGAGCAGCCAGTTTTCATTGATGAGGAGATCCGCACCCACTTCCCAGGCAAAGCCCACGGAATTGCTCAGCTTCACATCCACATCAGCGCCGCCCAACAAAGGGCTCACTACTGCATCATCAATGCTGTCATCGAAGAACAGCGTGTAGTTCACCCCGGCTCCAAGATACCCGCGTACAGGGCCCAGCTGAGGAGCATAAAACTGTGCCAGCAACGTCGGTGGCAGATGGCTGGTTTCGCCAATCACTACCCCGCTTCCCCCGGTATCCAGAATGATGTCATGGGTGAACGGCGTTGCCCCGACCAATTCAACACCAATGCTGTCTGTCACCATATAAGCGAACGTCAGCCCCACCTGGGTATCATCGTCCACATCGACCTCTAGCCCGCCAACCACTGGCAATGCCGGATCGAAAGCATCACTGCTCACATCAGGAGCAACCTTGATGCCCCCCATACGTACGATGAAATCACCGGATTGATGAGCCATGACAGGCCCGGCCAACAAGACGGTGGACAACATCAACACACTTTTTCCCTGTCCGCGCAGTTTCATACCCTTCCCCCCTCTATTAATTCAAAACCCGGTGTGAATCCCCTGATGGGTCAACACGGCACCATTGAACGCCACACTCGGGTACCAGGCATTGCGCTGCATCAATAAAGAATCAGGCGTCCGTCAAATGCTGTCGCAATACCTAGGGAGCCCCCCTCACTGACTGCCAGACTGGATGTCCAGACATATTGGCGCCCCGCTCGATTCAGAATAGGCGCCCCTACCGATGCAACCCTGCGCATACCGACAAAAACCGCATAAATATTGACCAACGGTACAAAACATACCGCCTGCCGATGCCGATCCTTTCTGGTAGCAAACCGTGCCCGGCATACACACCACCACACTGCGTCTGTAACGTTTGCACTAGCGCCCCCGGCAGCAGTCTTCCCGGTTACATACAGCGTGGTGCGAATGCCGCAAGATAGCTTTCGGAGCCGTGTGCTCTACCGCGAAGCGGGGGCTGCGTTCCATCGCTATGCCCGGAATCCCCAATATCCAGAACCGAATAACAATGAGGTTGTATCACCATGCCCGCCAACACACTGGTCAGCGCCCTGCGCGATGCTCACAAGGCACATCTGAGCCAACAGCTTCAGAACCCGGAACACTGGCAGGACCTTATGGCTCAAGCGAGCAACCTGCTTACTGACATTCCGCTCGGCAACCTGGTGGATCAAGACAGTCTTGTAGAGGTCGTTGATCAGTGGCTGCTGGAAGCGCTCAGTGCCCGCGGATTGCAGGACGTCATCAACGACGTGAGCCTTGCCGTGTGGGAAGCTGCAGAGCAGGATGATGCCACCATCGGTGAGCTACTTCGCGAAGAACACTTCGAGACCATTCTCGAACAGGTACTGAAACTGCAAAGCCTGCGGGAAAAAGCCATTCACTCAGCCATGAACCATCCACTGGTCAGCGAAATGGTCAGTGAAATGCTCTATACCGGCATCAAGAATTTCCTGTTGGAAGAAAATGCGCTGGCGAAGCTGCCCGGTGTTAGCAGCATGATGAAGATGGGCCGCAAGAGTGTGGTCGGCAAAGCCATGGGCGGCATGGAGGAATCCATTCGCACCTACCTGCAAAAGAATATTCGCGTCACCCTGAAAACCGGTGAGCAATGGCTGAACAAGCAATTAACCAACGAGCGAATTCAGCAACTGGCCCGCGATGGCTATCTCCGCGTCGCTCCGCTTAAACCAGCAAATTACATGAAGATGGTGCCCGACGGCGCCGTGACGGAAGTGGTGGCGCAAAGTTGCGCGATTACCGATGAAAGTGCCCGTCTGGCGTACACCCGCCGGCTGGTCAGCGTGGGCATCCAGGCAGCCGTAACATCGCTGATGGACAAACCACTGAAAAGTGTCCTCGAGGGCATGCAGATCAGTGAAGAACGAATCCGCGAGATCGCCACGCCGGCACTGGCTAGGGGCGCCAGTGTTCTGGTTGAACAAGGCGTACTGGAACCCTTTATCGAGTGGGTGCTGGACGATTTCTATCAGTCCGAGGCGTGCAAAAAGATACTGGAAAGTAGCGACGCTTGATACAAAGCCGCTGTAGGCGCGAAGCCTGAACCACGAACCCCGCGCTGGCGTACGGAGGCTCCCTGCAAGGAATGCAGGGAGCCTGGCCCGGGACACCCGGTTCGCCCCTCAGGCGGCGCTCCTGCCATTAACCACTTTGCCTTAAAGAAACGACTCCGCGTATTCCGCCAGCTTGGATCTGGGCACACCATTGAGCTGCACCGAACCACCATGCTCGAACCGTTTAAAGCGCTCGGTCATGTAAGTCAGCCCGGAACTGGTGGGTGACAAATAAGGCGTATCGATCTGTGCCAAATTACCCAGGCACACCACCTTGGAGCCTTCCCCTGCCCGGGTAATGATCGCCTTCATCTGATGGGGAGTCAGGTTCTGGCTTTCATCGATCAGGATCAGGGATTTCTGGAAACTGCGCCCGCGGATGTAGTTCATGGCCTTGAACTGGATATTGGCGCGTTCCTTCACATACTGAATGCTACCGGACGGGTTTTCATCGTTAAGGTGCAGCGCTTCGATGTTGTCGTTGATGGCCCCCAGCCACGGGTCCATCTTTTCTTCTTCCGTGCCGGGCAGAAAGCCATGATCTTCCGCCAGCGGTGGCGTGGAGCGGGTGGCAATAATCTTGTTGAAGCTCTTCTGTTCCACCGTCATTTCAATAGCAGCGGCCAGGGCCAGAATGGTTTTCCCTGACCCGGCCGCACCGGTCAGCGTGACAATGTGTACATCCGGGTCCAACAACATCTGCAAGGCAATAGCCTGCTGAATGTTCATCGGTTTCAGGCCCCAGGCTTCCTGCTCCATCAGGCTGTCCGCCTTGTAATGTCGAAGCGTTACCACGCCGTTTTCCACCGTCATCACCCGGCCAACAAATCCCTGCTCATCGATGATGTACTGGTTGGGGTACACCTCTTCACCCAGAATTTCGCTGACCAGCAACCCGTGGGAAAGATGGTGCAGCGTATCCACCCCCACCTGCTCGGTTTCTACCTGAGTCACCTGATCCCAGAACGAACCCGGCACTTCAAAGTAGCCCCGTGTTAGCTGCTTAATGTCTGACACGAGTTGGTCGTTGTGATAATCCTCCGACTCGATACCGCACGCCCGCGCCTTGAGGCGCATGTTGATATCCTTGGTCACCAGAATATAGCGGCGGTCCGGGAACTGATGCTTCATGGCGACCACATCATTGATGATGCGGTTGTCATTGAGATCATTGGGAAGCGGCGCCGTGGCCTTGTTTTGCTCCGCCATCAGCACTGTCAGTGTGCCCTGGGGCGCATTATCGCCGCCACGGGGAATCGGAATGCCTTCTTCCACTTGCTGCGGGGTTGCACTGCCCAACACCTTGTCGATCTGCCGAATGGCGGCACGGCAGTCCGCCGCCGTGTGCGACTTGCCACTCTTGAGCTTGTCCAGTTCTTCCAGCACCGTCATGGGAATCACAACCCGATGTTCCTCGAAATTCAGTAACGAATTGGGGTCATGAATCAGCACATTGGTATCGATAACGTAGGTTTTTTTCTGCTCTTCTTCGAAAGTCGAACTGTCGTTCTGGCTATCGTCTGTGTGGTTAACGGAAAGGGTGTGGAGTCTGGCCGCGCGCTCTTCCATGCGTATCCCCTGTACAGGTTAGACGGTACGGTTGCATCGTTTTGGCGGCATGTGGCTTGGCGTCAGATCTAAGAGTGCAAGAGTGACGCCTGCCCCTGCCGCCACGGTTTAAGCCCTTTGGCGGTTCAGTTGCATTAAGCTGTTTCAGCTTTTGATCGCGATCACTCCCACAAAGGCGGGATTGGAATTACCATAACCCAGCTTTTCACAAACGATCAATAGTCCATTGCGCAATCTTTTTGCCTCTCCTTGCGTTCACTGCGTGCAACGCTGCTCTGTGAATGGTTGACCAAGCCGAAAGCTGGCCCGCTATTTCCCGTGATAAAAACGGCCCAAGACAGATACAATCACAGCCTGAATCCAATGCCGCCACACAAACACCGCCAAAGGAATTTTCATGTCGCTTGAACATCCCCAGGTCATAATGCCGCCGCCAGCCCTTTTCCTGGGCGGCCTGCTGATGGGGTACGGACTGGACCGGGCGCTGACCCTGCCGGCAGTGCAGTTCCCCGGTCAACACTGGGTCACTCTGGTGCTGGCAATTATCGGTATCGGGCTTACCGCCAGCGCAGTGATTCAGCTGCGCCGGGCCAGCACCACAATGATGCCCCACCGGGCGGCCAACGCCCTGCTCACCGGTGGTGTATTTGCACTCAGCCGCAACCCGATCTACCTGGGCTTTGCCTGTCTGCACCTGGCCATGGCGCTGGCTCAGCACAGCACCGGGATGCTGGTAATGTGGGTGCCCGTCATCTGGGTTATCCAGCAACATGTGATCGCGGCGGAAGAAACGTTTCATGCCCAGCAGTTTGGTGAGCAATGGCAGGCATACAGGCAGAAGGTGCGCCGCTGGCTGTAAGGGCATCATCAGCCTCACAGAGCACTGGGTGTGGTAATTCAGATTTGAGCCACTCCACAGGGCCCAGCTTGCCGTGTTGCAGGCGCATATGCCGCGATCCAAAATGGCCGGGCACCAAGGTGCTTGAGCGAGTGTCCAGGGGTAACCATCCAAGACGCCGGTACAGCTCTGCCACCAGCTCGGAACAGAACCAACCCCGCTGGTCTGGACGCCGGGTGAACCCGGTCAGCACATCCAGCGCATTACAAAGCACATAATTTTTATAGGGACGATGCAGCAACCGGCGCGCCATCCGTGCCACCATCCGTTGCTGCCGTTCCGATAGATTCGGGCCGTGCCGGCGACGCACCGCCACCGCCCCCGGGTAGTCGCGAATTTTGCTATACAACGGGACTAACGCCACACCCGCAACCGGGTGGCCGAGAGTAATATCCGGGGATTCACTCAGCGTGGTGGATTCCAGCACCAGCGGTTCCGGCTGGCCGGGCAGGTGGAGCACCATGCCGATGTGGCTCCAGGGGCTGCGAGTAAAGACCCGAATTACATCGCTGGTAAAACCACGGCCCGAAAAAAGCAGCAGATCACCGGTACGCAACGTATCAACAGAATCGTGAGGCTGAATGTCTGGCTTGGCCACAGTCGCCCTTCCGTTGTGATGACATCCGGACGAAGCATTTCGCCCGCCAAGTGATGAAACATCCTGTCCTTCACGCTAGAAACCGGGCATGACAGTCTGCTGACAACACGATCACACTTTGGTGAAAGGACAGCGAGTGCCGTACGCCGGATGCCTGTCGCCCAAAATCAACAGCCACATCACTCCTGCTTATGTCGACGCTTTCCCGCACGCGTGTACCCTCCACGCGGTAAAAGACACCAATGGGGCACCGTCAGGCCCGGGCTTTTCTCCCTGGTATCGTCATATTTCTGTTATCCATGGGCGTTAAGGTAAGCGTCACTGTGGATGAAACTGACCTATGGAAGAAAAGCTCTACCTGCTGCAACGCCATCTGCCGGAACTGCTGGAACTGGATGCATTGATCCGTCACGGCGAGCGTCATTTGCGCGTGACCACGGTGCACCAGGTCCCCATGGGGCAAGTGTCCCTGCCGATTCATGTGATCGAGCTGGGCAGCCGCTCACCGAATGCACCAGTGGTGGGATTTTTCGGTGGCGTGCATGGTGTGGAGCGCATCGGCAGTCAGGTGCTGATGTCCTGGTTACATAGCCTGATCCATCGACTGCAATGGGACGACCAGCTTCACCGGCGCCTGGAAAAGGTACGCCTGGTGTTCATGCCCATGATCAATCCCGGTGGCATCTGGCAGCGCACTCGCAGCAACCCCAACGGGGTGGATCTGATGCGCAATGCACCGGTGGACGCCATGGGCAAGGTACCCTTTCTGGTGGGCGGCCACCGCATCAGCCGGCACCTGCCCTGGTACCGGGGAAAAAATGGCGCCCCCATGGAACCCGAAGCCCAAGCGGTGATCCGCACCGTGCGCGAGAAACTGTTTTCCTCACCGTTTTCCATGAGCCTGGATTGCCACAGCGGCTTCGGCCGCCGCGACAGAGTCTGGTGTTGCTACGCGCGAAGTCACCGGCCGATCCCGCATATTGCGGAGGTATACCGGCTCAAACAGGTCTTCGAGCAGACCTACCCGAATCACCATCCCTACCTGATTGAACCCCAATCGATTAACTACACCACCCACGGGGATCTCTGGGACTATCTGTACGACGACGCCCAGGAACAACAGCCGAATCACACCTTCCTGCCCTTCACTCTGGAAATGGGCTCCTGGCTCTGGGTGCGCAAAAATCCACGCCAAATGCTGGATTTCTTCGGTTACTTCAACCCCATGATCAGACATCGTCACCACCGGGTGCTGCGCCAGCACTTGCCCTTCTTCGAGTTTCTCACTGCCATGGCCAGTAATGCCGGCAACTGGTTGCCTACCCCGAAAGAGAAGTCGCGCCTGACCCAGCAAGCCATCGAACACTGGTTTGGCGCCACCTGACCCCCGCACACGGCAGGCATAAGCCACCACTTCAGGCTAGCAATACCGCCATGGGCCCGGATTATCGAAAGCAACAATTGGCCTCAGCCTTGCATTGACCCGTGCATGCGCGATGCCCAAGATTGGATCATTCTCATTCGAGGCACCGCCGAATCACGCTTTGCCTGCTCTGCATTGCCTTATACTAAGTACAACCCAACAGGAGTTTTCTATGAAACACCTTGTCACTGCCTGTGCATTCTTACTGGCCGGCTGCCAACACCTGAACTATCAACCCCCCAGCGGCGACGATACCGCCACCGTCACTTTCACCGGTAACAGCATCTCCGCTCAGCCGATGGTGTGTGTACCCGGAAAAGGCTTTAAAGCCACTGAGTATGCCCTGACCAGCAGTGGCAGCGACGCGCTCGGCGATTTACGGGAAACCCTCAAAAAGAGCCCGCAAGTCACCACCTCAGTGCCGGCAGGAAGCTCCACCCGCATCGGCGTGGCCTTCAATCGTCCGGGCAATAACCACAGCCGCGATCGCTGCCAGGTTGCCCTGTTATTCACGCCTTCTGCTGGCAGTGAGTACAGCGCCCACTTTGTCTATGAAAACGACCAGTGCGGGCTTTCACTGAAAGAATCCTCAGGCGGTTCCGCCGATGCCGTGCTGACGGACTGGAAATGCCCATAAGCGTCGCACCAAAGCGGTGCCAGGCACCATTACAGTGCACCGCTTTCTTTATTTCCCCTTCATGAACCTTCAGCGAACCTTCCCGAAAACAGTTAACCCCTTGTTATAAAAAAGATAAAAATAATTGGCACAGTCTCTGCAATACCCTTGATGAGCCGATTTGGCGGTGCGTCACCTGCGCACACTGAACGAATTAGACTTGTTAAGAGGGTTGCACATGAAAAACGTATTTGGTCTGAAGAAAACCGTTCTGGCGGCATCCGTTATTGCTGCCAGCCTGGCCCCTGCCATTGCTGCAGCTGAAGTCAGCGGCACCCTGGGTGCATCCAGCCAGTACTTGTGGCGTGGTCAGCAGTTGACTGACGGCGCAGCGGTATACGGCAGTGTGGATTACTCCCACGCTTCCGGCCTGTACGCAGGTGCCTGGGCGTCCTCTGAAACCGATGACACCGAGTATGACCTGTACGCCGGTTATGGTGGCGAAGTAGGCGGCTTTAGCTATGACATCAGCTACATCGACTACAACTACACCAGCGGTGGCACCGTTTCAGCTCCGGCCTCCGGTGCGGATTTCGAAGAAGTTCACGTTGGTGCAGGCTTTGCCGGCTTCAGCGCTGATGCCTTCATCGGCGTTGGCGAAGTGGCCCACGGCGACAACGCCACCGACAACAAAGACAACTACTTCGCACTGGGCTACGGCTACGATAAATATGGCATCAGCGCGGGTTACTACGACTTTGACGGCGACCCGGTAACCGACGGCACCCTGGCCGACTACACCCACGTGGATCTTAGCTACGCCGTTACCGATCAGTTCACCTTCACTGCCTCCAAAATTGTCGACCAGGAAGACGTGGCCGGCACAGACACTTGGGATGACGACGTAGTAATGAGCGTTTCTTACGAGTTCGCCCTGTAAAGCATAAGATCAAACACGCTCCATCGGGCGACTCCGGTCGCCCACTGTTTTACGCCGCAGGGCTCTCCCTGGTCCTCGCAAGCACGCAAGCAACCCTGCGGCGTTTTTTTAATGTACGTTTGACGCTCAACGCCCGATGCCTGACGCTTAAAAGCAAAGCGGGTCAGCGTGACTGAAAGCAGGCAAATTCCCCGTATCTTCTATCTTCTCGCTTCTAATCCGGCTCCTAGCGTTCAAAGTACACCACCAGTGCATCATGGTCGGACACCGGCGCCACCCCCTTGCTGCCATACAGGCTGTCGTAGCGGCCCGCATTGCCACGACTTACCGCGATCTTGCTAACAAACGTTTTTAATCCGGGCGTCACCCAGATATGGTCTAGCGCTTGCGGACGACAGCGGTGGCGAAAACTGTAGCGTTCCTTTTCCGGTAAAGACTGCCAGAGATTCAACAACCCCGATTGTTCGAACCGTTCATAACTGTCGGAGAAGCGACCCGCGTCCCAGGTCGTATTGAAATCCCCCGCGACAATCAACGGCGGAGTCTGCGCCGTTACCCAATTGGCCAGCAAGGCCGCCTGGGTTTGCCTTTTTTCATGGACCCAGGTTTTCTTTAAATCCCGCGCACTACGCAAATGCACCACCACCAAATTCGCCGCAAGCGGCGCCTCAAGTGCAACTACCAATGGCGGACGTGAATACAACGCATGGCCATGAAACTGTTGATCCGAAAACAACGTACGCACCGCACCGATTTTTACCGGTGAGCGATACAGCACCGCCACATCCATACCGGAAGGATCATTGCCTTCGCGCAACACGGAACGATACCGGTAACCCCGTTTCGCCATCTGGTCCGCCAGACGGTCCAGCACCGCCCGGTTTTCCACTTCCTGCAACGCCAGTACATGCGGCGCATTCAGCTTAGCAACAACAAACTCTGCAACCGCATTCACCCGCGCTTCCAGAACGGCGGACGATACCGGGGAATCCAGCTCGCTGTTCTTGCGATCATCGCGCAAACGCCACAGGTTCAGGGTTGCCAGCGCCCACGTTTGATCAGACGCAGCCGGCACGCCACGGGCAGGCGCCAACCGCTGGCAATCTGCCGAGGCCAGAAGAGGAAAAATAATGAGGGTAATCAGGATTAATAAACGCATACAGGCAGTGTAGGCGTGCCGTCAGCTGCGCAACAGAGGCACAGGCGCAAGCGCATGTAGATACCGTCTCTCCTAATGAACTACAACCCTCTCACATGGGTTGTGGTTCATATTCTTTCTGGTGCGCCAGTACGCCGTAAGCGATGTGCACCAGCTTTCTCATGGCGGCTCCAAGCGCCGAC